>NZ_JACRST010000007.1 GCF_014384885.1 Ligaoa zhengdingensis | reverse complement strand
TTCAAAACCGAATGTTGTTCAATTTTCAAGGTTCCGTTCTGGTAAGCGCCCCGCCCCGTCAGGAGTGGAACTTTCTTATCTTACCACACCGCCCTACTGTTTGTCAAGCACTTTTTTTCAATGCTTCTGGCTCGCTTTCGCTCACCCCGTCGGACAGCTTATTTATATTACCACGCCCCTCCCCCTTTGTCAATACCTTTTTTGGCAAAAAAGTTTAGCTTTCGCGAAAAAAACACATCTCTATTGAAAAAAAGGGGGGCCACCGATATAATAAGAATAGTTTTTTGAACGACAGGAGGCGGCTCCATGCCCATCAACATCCCCGACACCCTGCCGGCCAGCCGGATATTGGAGCAGGAAAACATCTTTGTGATGAACGAGGACCGCGCGGCGCACCAGGATATCCGTCCGCTGCGCATCGCGATCCTGAACCTGATGCCCAAAAAGATTGAGACCGAGACACAGCTTTTGCGGCTGCTTTCCAACACGCCGCTGCAGGTGGATGTGGAGCTATTGCTCACCGCGACGCACGCCTCGCGCAACACGCCGGCCGAGCACCTGCTCAAATTCTACAAGACGTTTGCGGATGTCAAGGACGATCGCTTTGACGGCCTCATCATTACCGGCGCGCCGGTGGAACAGATGGACTTTGAAGAGGTTGATTACTGGCCGGAGCTGTGTTCCATCATGGAGTGGAGCAAGACCCACGTCTACTCGACCTTTCACATCTGCTGGGGCGCGCAGGCGGGGCTCTACTACCACTACGGCATTCCCAAAATTCCGCTGCCGGAAAAGATGTTCGGCATCTTCTCCCATTACAATCTGTCGCCCAGCCACAAGCTAATGCGCGGGTTCGACGAGGTGTTCGTCGCGCCGCATTCGCGGCACACGGGTATCCGGCAGGAGGACATCCTCGCGGATGCCCAGCTGGAGCTGCTCTCCTACTCCGATCAGGCGGGCCCCTATCTGATCGCGAGCCGCGACAACCGCCAGATTTTTGTGACCGGCCACTCGGAGTACGACCGCGACACACTGGCGGGCGAATACCGGCGCGATGTGGATAAGGGGCTGTCCATCCAACTGCCCCGCAACTATTTCCCGCAGGATGACCCGGCCCGCGCGGTGCCGCACCTGTGGCGCAGCCACGCGCACCTGCTCTACAGCAACTGGCTCAACTACTTCGTTTATCAGGATACCCCGTTCGACCTGAGCGAACTATAAAAAGAGGAGGCGATCCCATGTCCCCCTACGATCCCTTTGGCGGCGGCGCGTTCGGCGCTGCGTTTTCCATCATCCCCGTCATCGTTATCATCGGCTTTGTGCTGGTCTTTGGCATGATTCTGGTTTCAGCTGTGCGCGGCGCAGCCCAATGGAACAAAAACAACCATTCCCCAGTTCTCACAGTGGATGCGGTGGTGCGCAGCAAGCGCGCCGATGTCAGCGTCCATCATCACCACAACGGGGACAATATGGCGATGGACCACACCACCTCCTCGACCACCTATTATGTCACCTTTGAGGTTCCAAGCGGGGACCGGATGGAGTTTTCGATGTCTGGCGCGGAATATGGCCAGTTGGTCGAGGGCGACCAAGGCCGGCTCACCTTTCAAGGCACCCGCTACAAAGGATTTGCGCGCACGCTGAACTGATACCTAATATAAAAGAGAAAAGACTGCCGTTTCAACTGAGCGGCAGTCTTTTTTATACCTTCGCTGCGCGGCCAGATGCGTGAAAAACAGTTGAGACGCGGCTATGTGCCGTCTCTGACGGGACGGCACACATGCACAAAAAACTTCATATACACAACTTTTGACAAATTCGTGGTGTATATAGGCGTATGGAGTTTTATTTCTTTTTCTGCTCCTCCGCCCGCGCCTTTTCCCACAGGGATTGCAGCGAACTGCCGTGTGGGCGGTTGATCCGGTTGAGGTGGAAGAGCTCTTCGGGATCTCCGGTGAGGTGATTGAACTTCTCCTGGCAAATGAGCGCCGCCTGAAACCCCATCTCTTTGATGATGGGCAGCGCCTCCTTGCTGATCTGCCCGAACGGGTAGGTGAAGGTGTTGGGGTATCGCCCGAGGTATTCGTAGCATTCCTCCTGGAGCTTTCCCACATCCTCTAACAGCACCTTGCGGTAGGCCTCGTCGCTCTCCCCCGATTTTTTGTGCGAGCCGTGCCGCCCGTTTGCATTGACGTGCAGGTTGTAGGTGTGGTTCTGCACCTCCACCAGCCCGCTGTCCTGCATCTCTTTGAGCTGCTCCCAGGTGCAGTGGGAATAGCGGATGTGGTGGTCATCCGTCTCGGAGTACAGGTCAGTATACTTGCCCACCACCGAGATCACCGCCTTGAACCCGTACTCCTGAAGGATGGGGTAGGCGTATTCGTGAAAACTTTCATAGCCATCGTCGAAGGTGATCATGGCCGGCTTTTCGGGCAGGATACCCTCCCCCTTGCTCCAGGCGATCAACTCGGTCATGGTGATGGGGGTGTAGCCGTTTTTCTTGAGATATTCCATATCCTGGCGGAATTCATCCGGGGAAATGGTGTATTTGTTGAGGCGCGACTGCTCCTTGAGGATGTGATGATACATGGCGATCGGCAGCGTCACCGTGTCCTCCGTCGGTTCCGGCTGGGAGGACGCGCCCTCTGAAAAGCTGGCGTCGGCAGACTGCACCGGAATTTGGCGTTGAACGCGCGACGCGGTATAGAACAGTGAGGTCAGCGACACCCCCAGCAGGATTGCCAGGGTAAATACCGAACGGCTCCACAAATGCTTCAATGCAAGATCACTCTCGTTTCATCTGTGATGCTACACTATATGAAGCGGACAGCCCACCTTATGCGCAAACAGGCGGTTTTGTCGAAGCCTGCGGGCATGTAAACTGCAATTTATTTTACAGAAGAAAACAGAAAATAAGGGGCCAATCACGCCCAAAAAGCGGGGACCCAGCATGTGCCGGGCTCCCGCTTTTCATCGTCAGGCGGGCTGTGCGCCGCCCGCTTCCATACTGGTCATCAGAATGACCGGCCCCTTGGCGGACAGCCCATGTTGGGCCGAAGCCCCGGCCGGGGCGCTTATCCCGGTGAGCAGCGCCAATGCGAGCGCCGCTAAAACAATGCTCCATCGCTTCATAGCACACACCTCGATTCAATACACGGCCTGTGCCGTCACGACCTCGCCGTCCCAGCTCTCGCCCATCCACTGTTCATAGCTCTCAGCGAGCCCAGCGGGCATCTGCGACGGGTCGACGATGAGGCACAGCGCCTTCTGTTCGTCGCCGTACTCAAAATAGACCTGATAGGTTTGGCTTTTGCCTTCCTCATCCAGCGCCATGGGGCCGATGTTTTTCGCCGCGCGGTAGAGGGCGCCGACCTGCGCGGGGTCGGTCACCAGCATCCATTCGCCCCGGTACTTGCCATCATAGTAGGAATCCTCCTCGTCGGGCATGATGTCGTAGCTGCGCACCACCCCGCCGTACGGATCGGCGTAAGCGTAGACTCCTGTGTAGTCGCCGACGCCCGAAAAGTTTTTGCTGTACCGGCAGACCGCCGCACGGGTGATCTGTTCAGGGTCGAGCTCCATCCGGTCGGTCAGGCCGTTGGCTTGCAGGAACGCCAGGGTGTTGGTATACTGCGCGGTGATCAGCAGGTCGGTGTTCTCCGGCACCATCGTTTCGGCTTGAAGCGCATCGCGCTTGGCCTCCAGCCGCAGGTACCCCACCGCTTCATATGTCCCGCTGGCAGAGTCCTCCAGCCGCTCGGCCAAAATATCCTGTTGCAGGGCTTCCAGCAGCTCCTTCTGCCCCGCGGTGTCGAGCGCCTTGAAATATTCCCCGAGATACAGCCGGTTGGTCACCGTGATCCCCTCCAGCTCGCCCGCATGCAGCAGGAAGGCCGGGTTGGTTTGGCGCTCAAACTGCTCGTCGTTCTCCAGGGCGGCCAGCCCCTGCGCCGTCTCGAGGGAGCATTGGCGGTAGTTGCGGCTGAGGGTGCGGCCGTTCTTCAGCTTGTAGGTGATGGTAGGGCCGAAGTTCGCGCTCCTTTCCCATTCGATCGACAGCTGGTCGCCCAGGCCGCGCAGGTCGTCGATGGTGCTCAGGTGCAGCTCGCGCACCGCCGCGATCGATTCGGGAGAGGTGAGCACCACGCTGCCGCGCGCCAACGCCAGCTCGTCGTTCAGGTCGTAGCGGGAACGGCCCAGCTCGTCGTAGAAGTAGCGCATCCCATAGCGGCCGTTGTAGTTGACGGTGACGCTTTCGATCGCGTCAAGCGCGGGGACGCGGGTTTCAAAGCCGAAGCAGCCGGTCAACACCACGCTGACAAAGACCACCGTGAGCCCCACCGAAATCCCCATCTGCGCGAATGCGCGGGGGAAGGTCTTGAAGCCGCGCGCCGCCACCGCCTCAAAGACGGTGTAGGCGATTGCACCGCCGATCACCGTGCCGACAGTGAGCATCCAGCGCATGTCGAAGGTGGCGCGCAGCAGCAGGCCAAACGCCACGCCGAACACAAAAGTGACCACATATTTGACCACGATGTTGAGCAGCGACGAAGCGGTGGTTCGCCCCGCCCTCTCGCTCTTGCGGCGCTTGTAGAGCCACACCGCGCCGAAGTAAAGGCCGATTGTCAGCAGCAGCCAGGCGATCTCCGCCCAAAAGTAGAAGGAGAAGCTCTCGACCTTCATCATCTCGAAGAAGTTGGTTTCATTGGCCGTGCTGCGGGTCAGGCGGTAGCCCATGAGCGTGAAAGGGGAGAGCGCCATCATGTTGCCGACATCCATCAGTCCCCCGTTCCAGCCGTTGAAGCCGAGCAGCTCCCCCTCCACCACCAGCTTGGCGAAAAACAGGATGACCGGATACATGCCGCAGAAGGCGAGCGAAAACATCACCGTGTCGAAGGTGTTGCCCGCCAGCACCGCCACCGCACAGGTGATGGTGTAGATCGCCGCGGTCACGATCATCCAACCAGCCAGGTCGCCCAAAATGGCCAGCGGATGGTAGAGGTTGCCGAGGATCGCAGTGCAAAAGCCGCCCGCCATCAGAATGACGCCGAAGCAGAGCACAAGCGGCGCCCACAGCAGGGTGAGGCCCGCGAGGTAATTGGCTGCAAACAGGCTTTCGCGCCGCATCGGCAGCGCGTGGTACACGTCGGTGGCGCGCTTGTTGTGCAGGTAGGAGAACAGGATGGAGCCGAACACGATCGGCATGAACGCGCAGATGAGCGCAAGCAACACGCCCGAGCCGCCGGTGTACGCGCCCGAATAGCCGTAAAAACGCACACTGCCCATCAGGAAACCGCCGTTGACCGCGGCATAATCGGCCGGCGGGACGGAAAACAGGGTGATGAGGTACATCAGCGGAAACAGCAGGAACATCAGCACCCCATAGAAAATGCCCAACGGCGCGGCGCGGCGGAAGGCGTTTTCAACCATATGCCGGAACTTGCCGCTGCTAGAACAGGATGTTGCTGTAGTCATAGCCGACCGCCTCCATTTCGTGAATAAATACCTCCTCGAGGGTCAGGGGGACCGTTTCGACGAACAGCGGACCCATCGCCTCGATCTTGCCGAGGATCTCCTCGCGCGCGCCGCGCGCAATCAGGTTGATAAGGCTGCCCCGGCTTTCAAATTGCAGCAGGTCGAGCCCCGCAAAGTCCTCCCGCTCCTTGGCGGGGCGGAACGCGCACTGCACCTTGAAGAAGCCCAGCTTCAGGTCGTCGATGTCGCGCTGGAACAGGATGCGTCCGCCGTGCAGCACGCCGACCTGGTCGCACAGGTCCTCCAGCTCGCGCAGGTTGTGTGAGGCGATAATTACCGTGGCCCCGCGCTGCGCGACATCCTCCGCGAGGATTTTGCGCACCAGGCCCCGGATGACCGGGTCGAGCCCGTCGAACGCCTCGTCGAGCAGCAGGATATCCGGCTGAGCCGACAGCGCCAATATGATCGCCGCCTGCCGCTGCATCCCCTTGGAAAAGGTGTTGATCTTCCGCTCCGCATGGATCGGGAAGGTGACGCACATCTGCCGGTAGCGTTCCTGCGACCAGCTTCCGTACAGGCCGCTGTAAAACCGCGCCATCTGATCCATGGTGGCGTTTTGGAAAAAGTAGAGCTCGTCGGCCAAGAAAAAGATGCGGTCCTTCACCGCCGGATTTTCGTAGGTCTCCGCGCCATCCACCGCGATGGCGCCCTCATCCGGCCGGTACACGCCCGCAAGCAGGCGCAAAAAGGTCGATTTACCCGCCCCGTTGCTCCCCACCAGCCCGTAGATCGAACCGGCCGGAATCCGGGTTGTCATCCCCTTCAGGGCGGCGATGTCGTCAAAATATTTGGTGAGCCCGTTTGCTTCAATCATTCGTTCCGTCCCCCCTGTAAATCTCATCGACGCATTGTACCGCGTCGCAGCGGGCCAGCCCCGCCATGCGCGCGCCGCGCAGCGCTTCCAGCAGCTGCTCCTGCGCGTGCCGGCGCACCGCGCCGCCCCCGCTTTCCACATCCGCCACAAAGCTGCCCCGCCCGGTGACCGAATAGACGACACCCTCCCGCTCCAGCTCCTGATACGCCTTCTGCACGGTGTTGGGGTTGACCCCCAGTTCCCGCGCCAAGCTGCGCACACTGGGCAATTGCTCGCCCGTTTGCAGCACGCCGAGCATCACCAGCTCGGTGATCTTCTGCTTCATCTGCTCATAGATCGGGATCCGGCTTTGCAGGTCCAACACAAACACGCCCGTCACCTCCTTACAAATGCTTGCGATAAAAACAGTTTAACCATTTCTTCTTGTGTATTATCTGTATTAGCTCATCTAGTACAGCAATACAATAGCACAATTTTCCTTGCCATGCAACCCAGTTTGCAAAAAATTCACAAACCGCGCCGGACTCCCCGGCGCAACGGGCATACTAACAAGGAAAAGCGGACGCTTGAGGGCAATTTTAACAGGATTTTGATTGCATTTTGAAGCGTTTCCCCTTATACTGGACAGATGATGGAAACAGATGGTAACAGCGGGCCGAAGAAGCGCCCGCAGGGGCGGCTGCCCCAGGCCAAATAAGAAAGAGTGGTTTGCTATGAGAAAAACAAAAATTATCTGCACGCTGGGCCCTGCGACCGACTGCGAAGAGCGCATCCGCGAGCTGATCCTCGCCGGTATGGACGTGGCGCGCTTCAATTTTTCCCACGGAAGCTATGAGGAGCACCTGAAGAAGCTGGAGATCCTGCGCAGCCTGCGCGAGGAACTCCACCTGCCGATCGCTTCCCTGCTGGACACCAAGGGGCCGGAGATCCGCCTGGGCAAGTTCCAGGGCGGCAAGGCGGAGCTGACCGCGGGCGAGGTGTTCACCCTCACCACGCGGGAGATCGAGGGCGATTCCGCCAGGGCCAGCATCTCGTTCGCCGGCCTGCCCGGCGACGTGGACGCGGGGTCCCGTATCCTGCTGGACGACGGCCTGATTGAGCTGCGGGTGCTCAGTGTGGAAAACGGCACCGAAATCATCTGCCAGGTGGTCAACGGCGGCCCGATCAGCAACAACAAGGGGGTCAACGTGCCGGGGGTGCGCCTTTCGCTGCCTTATATCAGCGACAAGGACCGCTCCGACATCCTTTGGGGCATCGACCAGGGCTTTGACTTCATCGCGGCCTCCTTCACCCGCTCAGCCGACGACATCCTCGAGGTGCGAAAAATCCTCGACAGCAAGAACTGCCACACCATCCGCATCATCGCCAAGATTGAAAACGCCGAAGGGGTGGCCAACATCGACGACATCCTGCATGTTTCCGATGGCGTAATGATCGCGCGCGGCGACATGGGGGTTGAAATCCCGCTGGAGGATGTGCCGGTGGTGCAGAAGATGCTCATCAAAAAGGCCTATTCGGCGGGCAAGCAGGTGATCACTGCCACCCAGATGCTCGACAGCATGATGAAGCACCCCCGCCCCACCCGCGCCGAGGCCACCGACGTGGCCAACGCCATCTACGACGGCACCAGCGCGATCATGCTCTCGGGCGAAACGGCCGCCGGGCTCTACCCGATCGAAGCGGTGCGCACCATGGCGCGCATCGCGGAGCGCGCCGAGGATGACATCGACTACCGCGGCCGCTTCATCAAGCGGGACAGCGCCAACGTCCGCGAGGACGTGACCAACGCGATCTCCCACGCCACCTGCACCACCGCCTACGACCTGGGTGCGGCCGCCATCATCACGGTGACCAAATCGGGCAACACCGCCAAGATGATCTCCAAATACCGCCCGTCGGTGCCGATCATCGGCGGCACCCCCGACCCGGTGGTCTACCGCCAGATGAACCTCTCGTGGGGTGTCACCCCGCTGCTGATTGAGGAGCAGGAGACGACCGACAAGCTGTTCCAGCACGCGGTGGACATGGCCCAGGGCGCCAACTTGGTGAAGAGCGGCGACATCGTGGTGATCACCGCCGGCGTGCCGCTGGGCATCCCAGGCACCACCAATCTGCTCAAGGTGCATCTGGTGGGCGACGTGCTGGTTTCGGGCGCGGGCGCGAACAAGCTCAGCGCGTTTGGCAATATCTGTGTCGCAAAGAATGAGGAAGAAGCATTGACCAAATTTCAGGATAGTGATATATTGGTAATGCCGCATACCTCCAACAATATTCTGCCGCTGCTCAAAAAGGCTTCCGGCATCATCACCGAAGCGCCGGGGCTCAACTCGCACGCCGCTATCGTGGGAATGACACTGGATATCCCGGTGATTGTTGGAGCGGAACATGCCACCGCCATTTTAAAATCCGGCACCGCGGTCACAGTCGACGCCGGCAGAGGCATCGTCTGCGCGGGGGGCGCCCAGCGCCCGTAACCCCGCCGGAGCACCAGACAAAAGCGGACAGCGTAAAACACAAAGGCTCGGGGCCCACTGAGGCCACGGGCCATGTGTGGTTCCTGTTGGGACCGAGGCGGGCCCGGCATGTTTTGTACGCGCAATTCTTCACTTTGGAGGTTACCCCATATGAACAAATGCACGCGACTTCTCAGCCTTTTGATGGCCGCAGTCATGGCCATGACGCTCGCCGCCTGCTCCCAGAAGCCGGAATCCAGCGCGCCGGAAGAGGAAGAACCGCAATCCAGCGCGAGCGAATACCCGTTCTATAACCCGCTGACCGAGCCCGAGGGCATCACCAACGACACCCCGGTGGAGCCCGACACCAATATTGTGGACAAGATCCAGGAATATCAGGAGAAAAACCCCGAGGCGGTCGCCTGGTTCCGCATCCCCGACACCACCATGGACGATGTGGTGTTCCAGGACCCCACCGGCAACAAAAAATATGAGCGGCTGGACAACGACGGCAAGTTCAATCTCTCCGGCTGCTATTTCGCGGATTACCGCAACACCGTGAAAAACCGCGCGTCGCTGGGCAAAAACACCATCATCTATGGGCACAACCTCAACGACGACGACGAGCAGGGCGAGCGCTTCGCGCGGCTGCTCAAATACGACGACATCGAATACGCCACCGAGCACCCGTACCTCTACCTGACCACCCCCGAGGATGAGATGGTGTTCAAGGTGTTCGCGGTGTTCTATCTCTCGGACTGGCGCAACTTCGACTACATCCGCACCAACTTCACCAGCAACGCGCAGTTCAACCAGCTCGTGAACGAGGCCAAGAGCCGCTCTTTGTTCAACTTTGACGTGAGTGTGACGGGCAGCGATAAAATCCTCACCCTGTCCACCTGTACCTATAAGTACGGCGGGTTCAATAACCGCGCCCAGCGCTTTGTGGTGATGGGCCGCCTGCTGCACCCGAGCGAGAAGGATACCGACCCGGTCACAGTGGTGGCCAACCCCTCGCCCAAGGATGTCTACTCCTGATCGGAGCACACAAACAACAGCGCCCCCGGACAGCCGTCCAGGGGCGCTTTCTCGTCCTGTTCACTTGTGGTAGAGCTTTTTGGTCTGATACTGCGGCTCGCAGGTGAGGTTCATCCCCAGCTTTTTGAACATCGAATTGTCCACCTGTGACAGGATGACCGAAGAATGCGCCTCGCAGCCGCGCAGCTTTTCGAGCTGTTTCATCGCGAGCTCGGCGGTGGGGTTGGTCGCGGCGCTCATCGAAAGCGCGATGAGCGTCTCGTCGGTGTGCAGGCGGGGGTTGTGGTTGCCCAGATGATCCACCTTGAGGTGCTGGATGGGCTCGATGATGATCGGGGAGATCAGATGCATGTCGTGGCTGATGCCGCCCAAATATTTGAGCGCGTTGAGCAGCACGGCCGACGATGCGCCCAGCAGCGAGGATGTCTTACCGGTGATGATGGCGCCGTCTGGCAGCTCGATGGCCGCGGCGGGCATCCCCGTCTCCTCGGCGCGCGCGCAGGCCGCGGCGGCCACCGGGCGGTCGGAGGTGGCGACGTTCGCCTGATTCATCAGCAGTTCCAGCTTGTACACCGCATCCGACTCGGCGCGGCCGGTGCGCTGGTCGCACAGCACATGGTAGTAACGGCGGATGATCTCCTGGCGCGAGGCCTCGCACACCGCCTCGTCGTCGGTGATGCAGAAGCCGGCCATGTTCACCCCCATATCGGTGGGAGATTTGTACGGGCTTTCGCCGAAAATCTTCTGGAAGATGGCGTTGAGCACCGGGAAAATCTCCACGTCGCGGTTGTAATTGACGGTGGTCCTGCCGTAGGTCTCCAGATGGAACGGGTCGATCATGTTGACGTCGTTGAGGTCGGCAGTAGCCGCCTCGTAGGCGAGATTCACCGGGTGCTTGAGGGGCAGGTTCCAGATCGGGAAGGTCTCGAACTTGGAATAGCCCGCCTTGACCCCGCGCTTGAACTCGTGATAGAGCTGCGAAAGGCAGGTGGCCATCTTGCCGCTGCCCGGGCCGGGCGCGGTGACCACCACCAATGGGCGGGTGGTTTCGATGTATTCGTTCTTGCCGTAGCCGTCGTCGCTGACGATCAGGGGGATGTTGGAAGGGTAGCCTGCGATGGGGTAGTGCAGGAACACCCGCACCCCCAGGTGCTCCAGCCGCTTTTTGAAGGTGTCCGCCGCGGCCTGGCCCGCATACTGCGAGATCACCACGCTGCCCACATACAGCCCGATGCCGCGGAACGCGTCGATCAGGCGCAGCACGTCCAGGTCGTAGGTGATGCCCAGGTCGCCGCGCACCTTGTTCTTTTCGATATCAGCCGCATTGATGACGATGACGATCTCCGCACTGTCCTTGAGCTGCAGCAGCATCTTCACCTTGCTGTCCGGCGCAAAGCCGGGCAACACGCGCGAGGCGTGAAAGTCGTCGAACAGCTTGCCGCCGAACTCCAGATACAGCTTGTTGTTCGACTGCGAGATGCGCTCCAGGATATGCTGCGACTGAAGTTCCAGATATTTGTTGTTGTCGAATCCGATTTTTTTCATACCGTTACCCCTCAAACATTGGATTTCCACACAAAAAAAGCCCCGCGCCACCCGGACGCCGGCATTTTTCACTCCTGTTTTATTATAAAGAATCTACGCGAAATTTACAACCGCTTTTCCCGTTTTTTCCGCGGAATTCATCGCGCCCGGCGGGAATCTTCCCGCCGGGCGCCTGTTTCATCCCGGATTCGCCGCATCCACCGCGCACAGTGCCGTGACCTTCGGCACCTCAGCCAACACCTTTTCCTTGCCGTCCCGGTGGATTTTGAGCACCTGGCTGCCGTCGGAATAGACGATGCAGCCGTCCTCCAACAGATCGAACGCCAACACGCCCTTTTTGACCACCGCCGGAGCGCTGTAGCGCTTGGCGCGCATCAGCTCCCAACTGCGCGGCGCAACCTCAGGCGGCTCATCCCGCCCCTGCGGCGCGGCGACGGGCCCCTTTGGGGGTGCGGGCAGGGCCTCTTTCCCCCTTTTGCCGCCCCGCAGCCGCCCGGCCAAATATCCCAACAGCCGGGCCAGACGCCGGCTCAGGCGGTTATCCAGCTCGCGGTAGGGCCGACGCACAAAGTAGTACGCCCCCGCCCGGCCCTCGCGAGGGGCGCAGTAGTCGTAATCGGGCGAGGCGAACAGCCGAACGCACTCGTGGGTCGCGGGGTCGTAGGCCATCACCGCGCTCGGCTCATAGCCGGTGACGCGGCCGTTGACATCCCTCCGGCAGGCGCGCGTGGTAAAATAGAGCAGGGAACCATCCCGCCCCCAGCTCGGGCTCTCGGCCACCTCGTCGCCGTCTGCAATCAGGGTGTAGTAGCCGCGCGGCAGGGTGAACAACGCGATCTGCCGCCGCACCCCATCCACGCCGCGCGAGGTCACAGCCGCCATCGCGCCCTCCCGGCCGCCGATCTCGTAGATCGGCATCTCGCGGCAGCGCAACACCGCCTCGTCGGGCGGTCCGGCCGGCCGCTCCGCCGGTTTGGCGTAGACGCACCCGGTCTCCATCTCCAGACGCGAATAGTACAGCTTCCCGTCCGCCGCACTGATGCCCTTCACCTCGGCCTCCGGCCCGCCTTCCGCGGGCAGCATCACAACATCGCCGCCCCGGATCATCCCCATCCGGCCCTCGGCAACAAAAAAAATCGTCTCCATCTCTGTCAGTACCATCCCGTCACATGCGCGCGATTCGCGCCCCTCGTTCGTCCCATCCGTCCCCTACAAATTGTCCGGCACAGCCGCTCCCCTTTCATTCTAGTGGCCGCGCGGCGGTTTGTCAACACAGACCAGTCGCGGCAAAAAGGGGCCGCCCGCACATGCGGGTGGCCCCTGGTCTGCTGCGATTATTTGGCGTACTCGATGGCGCGGCTTTCGCGCACCACGTGCACTTTGATCTGTCCGGGATAATCCAGCTCGCTCTCGATCTTTTTGACGATCTCGCGCGCGGTCAGCACCATCTTGTCGTCCGAAACGACCTCGGGTTTGACCAGGATGCGGATTTCGCGGCCCGCCTGGATGGCGTAGCACTTCTCCACACCCTCAAACGAGTTTGCGATCTCCTCCAGCTTTTCGAGGCGCTTGATGTAGTTCTCGAGGTTCTCCCTGCGCGCGCCCGGCCGCGCCGCCGAAATGGCGTCGGCCGCCTGCACCAGGCAGGCCACGATCGTTTTGGGCTCCACGTCGCCGTGATGCGCATGGATCGCGTTGACGATCACGTCGTTTTCCTTATATTTTTTGGCGATCTCCACGCCGATATCGACATGCGAGCCCTCGATCTCGTGGGTGAGGGCCTTGCCGATATCGTGGATGAGCCCGGCGCGTTTGGCCTGGTTCACGTCCGCGCCCAGCTCCGCCGCCATCATGCCGGCGAGATGGGCCACCTCGATCGAATGGTTGAGCACGTTCTGACCGTAGCTGGTGCGGTAGCGCATCCGGCCCAGCAGCTTGATGAGCTCGGGGTGCATCGCGTGCACGCCGGTCTCCATGATCGCGCGCTCGCCGTCCTGCTTGATCTTGAGATCGACCTCGCGCTGCGCCTTCTCCACCATCTCCTCGATGCGCGCGGGATGGATGCGTCCATCCTGGATCAGCCGCTCGAGGGCGATGCGCGCCACCTCGCGGCGCACGGGATCGTAGGAGGACAGGGTGATCGCCTCGGGGGTGTCGTCGATGATGAGGTCCACGCCGGTCGCAGTTTCGAGAGTGCGGATGTTGCGACCCTCGCGACCGATGATGCGGCCTTTCATCTCGTCGTTGGGCAGCGGCACCACCGATACGGTGGCCTCGGCCACGTGGTCCGCCGCGCAGCGCTGAATCGCCGTGGTGATGAGCTCACGCGCCTTCTGGTCGGCCTCGTCCTTCATCTGCGCCTCAAACTGCGCGATCTTCAGGGCTTTTTCATGGGTCAGCTCGTTTTCCAGATGGGTGAGCAGATAGTCCTTGGCCTGCTCGGTGGTGAAGCCGGAAATGCGCTCAAGCATCTCAAACTGGCGCTTTTTGACCTCCTCGGCCTCCACCAGCTTTTCTTCGGCGTCCTTGATCTTGCCTTGCAGCAGTTCTTCTTTTTTCTCCTGGTTTTCCAGCTTGCGGTCCAGGCTTTCTTCCTTCTGGACCAGGCGGCGCTCCTGGCGCTGCACCTCGGAGCGGCGCTCCTTCACGTCCTTTTCGGCCTCCTGGCGCATCTTGTAAATCTCGTCCTTGGCCTCGACCATGGCTTCCTTCTTCTTGGCCTCGGCCGACTTGATCGCGTCGCTCAAGATGCGCTTCGCCTCATCCTCAGCCGAACCGAGCTCCGCCTCCGCCACGCGCTTGCGGTAGGCCACGCCGAGGAAAAACGCCACAACCGCGCCCAATATCAGAGCGACGACGACGCTGATAACATACGTTATAATGGATATCACTGGCTCCTGAAACCTCCTTTTTGCAATTTCTCAAAATTCAAAATTGTGATTTGGTAGTGTCGGGAGCGGCACAGGTATTTTTGATTTTGGGCAAAAATATGTGCCGTCCGTATGAAAACAGGCGGCATTTTTGTGAACAATATTCTCGTTACGGTACCCCCGCGCGCAGCCTCCGCAAAAAGGGCGCACGGGGAGTACAATGCGTTTGAATCTTATCCAAAAGCGGCAAAAACCGCATGAAAAATGCAACATGTTTGTACACTAATGTTATTTTATCTCTTGTGCATCCTTCTGTCAAGGAAATTGTAACACTTGTACGAATTTTCTCCGGCCCATTTTCGGCCGTTTTCGGCGCTTCCGGGTCCAAATCGGCCCGCTTTTCCGCATCTTGACCGATTTACCGCCCGATATTTCGTTCAATCTCACCAAAACGATTTTTGATGATCTCCCGCGCCTTCGCCGCCCCGACGGGTGGATTTTTCCCCGCGCTTTCCTTTTTTGCAAGAAAGAGAGATTCATCCTGCAAAAACAATTGACATTCCCCCCCTTCACCCGGTATGATAAAGGCAGAATTTTTGCTGATGATAGGGAGAGGAACGACGATGACAAAAATTGCAATTGTTGGCTACGGCAACATCGGGCGGAGCGTGCTGGAGGCGGCGCGCGCCGCGGGTGACATGGAACTGGTCGGCGTGGTGCGCCGCGACCCTGCAAACGTGCCGGCTGAACTCGCGGGTGTGACGGTGGCTTCCGACCTGGCCGCGCTGCCGCAGAAGCCCGACGTGGCGATCCTGTGCACGCCCACCCGCTCGGTGCCCGATTATGCCCGCCGCTGCCTGGAGCTCGGCATCAACACGGTGGACAGCTACGACATCCACACCGGCATCTGGGAGCTCAAGTCCTCCCTCGACCCGGTGGCCAAGGCCCACGGCGCGGTCTCGATCCACTCCGCCGGTTGGGACCCTGGCTCGGACTCGGTGGTGCGCGCGCTGCTGCAGGCCGCCGCGCCCAAGGGCATCACCTATACCAATTTCGGACCGGGTATGAGCATGGGCCACACCGTCGCGGTCAAAGCGATCGACGGGGTGAAGAAAGCCCTCTCGATGACCATCCCGCTGGGCACCTCGATCCACCGCCGCATGGTGTATGTGGAGCTGGAGGGCGGCCACACGCTGGAGGAGGTCACCGCCAGGGTGAAGGCCGACCCCTACTTCGCCCACGACGAGACGCATGTGATCGCAGTGGACGACGTGGACGCGCTGCTGGACATGGGTCACGGGGTCAACCTGGTGCGCAAGGGGGTCTCGGGCGTCACCCAAAATCAGCTCTTTGAGTTCAATATGAAGATCAACAACCCCGCCCTCACCGCGCAGATTCTGGTGGGCGCCGCGCGCGCCAGCCTGCGCCAGGCGCCGGGGGCCTACACCCTCATCGAAGTCCCGGTGATCGACCTGCTCGAGGGCGACCGCGAGGCTCTTATCCGCGGCCTGGTCTGAGGTGGGGCGCGGAACCCCGGAAAAGAAGCGGTTTCCCCCCGTATGAATCGACAAAAAGCTGGAAAAGCTATTGACAAAGCCACCTGAGAATAATATAATATTCTGCGTGGCGTTATTTGAGGTGTCCATATGATGATTGATTTAAAACAGCTGTTTGAGATCGAAGGCGAGAGCGTCAGGATCGACTGCAACCTCGACCTTTCGGAGCTTCAGCTGGGAAATGCGACCCCCTTCACCGAGCCGGTCCATCTGGATGGCGTCATCCGGAACCGCGCGGGCGTGGTATCCCTAAGCTACACCGCACGGGCTGTGGCGCACTTTGTGTGCGACAGGTGCCTGGCCCCGGTCGATACCCCTGTTGTGTATCGCTTTGAACACATTTTGGTGAAACAGGTCAATCGCGACAGCAATGATGAACTCATTGTGGTGCCCAACCTTGTGTTGGACTTGGATGAGCTGGCGTCGTCCGACGTGATTCTTGAATTGCCCAGCAAGGTGTTGTGCAAGGAGGATTGCAAGGGTCTGTGCCCGGTTTGCGGCGCGAACCGGAACGAACAATCATGTGAATGCACCCAGAAGCGGATTGACCCGCGCCTTGAAATATTAAGTAAATTGCTGGAGAATTAAAAAGGACGGCATCGAGTAAAAGAAGGAGGTGCTGAGCATGGCAGTACCGAAGAGAAAAATATCCAGAACCAGAAGAGACAAGCGGCGTTCCAATGTTTGGAAGCTGGAGGCTCCCGCTTTCTCGAAATGCACGCAGTGCGGCGAGCTGAAAATGCCCCACCGGGTTTGCCCCAACTGTGGTTTCTACAAGGGCAGAGAGGTTATCAAGAAAGAGGCTTAATTGCTTCTCAGACGAGATAGAGAAGGTGGCAACCTTCTCTATTTTTTTACCAATTTGGGTCTGCTGGCAAACCGAGCCCCCGCTGTTTTCAAGCGGCGGCGTTGCGGACAGACCGGGTTTGAAGGGATGTGCAGACGCGTTGCCGGTAAAAATCAAGCAGGTGCAGCGCCGTTCCCCCGCACAGAAAGCCGGCATCGCCGCCGGGGAGACCCTGTGCGCCATCAACGGCAACCGCATCGTAGACGTACTGGATTACCGCTTTTATATGACTGAGGAGCGGCTGGACGTGGAGGTAGAGGACATCGCGGGGAAGCGGCGGCATGTGGCCGTGCGCAAAGGGGAATATGACGACCTCGGGTTGGAGTTCGACACCTACCTGATGGACCGCCAGCACACCTGTAAAAACAAGTGCGTCTTCTGCTTTGTGGACCAGATGCCGCCGAATATGCGCGACACCCTGTACGTCAAGGACGACGACTCCCGCATGTCCTTTCTGTTCGGCAATTACATCACCCTCACCAACCTGACCGACGAGGACATCGACCGCATCATCAAGATGCACATCAGCCCCATCAACGTGTCGGTGCACACCACCAACCCCGCGCTGCGGGTACAGCTGATGAAAAATCCCGCCGCCGCGAGCTCCCTGCGGTATTTAAAGCGGCTGGCGGAGCATGCTATTAAAATCAACACCCAACTGGTGCTCTGCCCCGGCGTCAACGATGGCCCTGAGCTGGAGCGCAGCATCCGCGATCTCGCCGCGCTCTATCCCGCGCTGGAGAGCATCGCCTGCGTGCCGGTGGGGGTGACCAAATTCCGCGACGGGCTGTACCCGTTGCGGCCCTATACGCCCGAGGAGGCAAACGCGGTGATCGACACCATCCACCGCTACTCCGACCGGTATCTCGAGCAGCATGGGGACCGCATCGCCTACCCGTCCGACGAGTTCTTCCTGCTGGCCGGGCGTCCGATCCCGCAGGAGGCGTACTACGGCGGGTTCGACCAACTGGAAAACGGCGTGGGTCTCTTGGCACTGCTGCGCCAGGAGTTCGCGGACGCGCTGGAGGAGGCGCGCCCGAGCGACAAGGCGCGCCGGGTGACGGTTGCGACCGGAGCCGCCGTGGGGCCGTTTTTGCAGGGAATCATCGACACCGCGCGCCCCCGCTACCCCAACCTGGACTGCCGGGTGCAGGTGATCCGCAACGAGTATTTCGGCGAGACCATCACCGTGGCGGGGCTGATCACCGCCACCGACCTGATCGCCCAACTGCGCGGCCGCGACCTGGGCGAGGAGGTGCTCATCACCTCGGCCATGCTGCGCCACGAGCAGGACCGATTCCTGGACGACTACACGGTGGAGCAGGTGGAACAGGCGCTGGGGGTGCGGGTGACAGTGGTGGACAACGACGGCTGGGAACTGCTGGGCAGCCTGCTCGGCGAGGACGTTTTCGGCCCGGAACAAGGAGGTAACAACTGAATGTCGAAACCGATTATCGCGGTGGTGGGGCGGCCCAACGTGGGCAAATCCACCCTGTTTAACAAGCTGATCGGCAAGCGGCTCTCGATCGTGGAGGACACCCCGGGCGTAACGCGCGACCGCATCTACGCGGAGTGCGAATGGCTGGGCAAGACGGTCATGCTGGTGGACACCGGCGGCATCGAGCCCAAAACCGACGACATCATCCTGGCGCAGATGCGCCGGCAGGCGCAGCTCGCCATTGACAGCGCGGACGTAATCATCATGGTGGTGGACCTCAAAACCGGCGTGACCGCAACCGACCACGACATCGCGCTGATGCTGCAAAAGAGCGGCAAGCCGATCGTGCTGTGCGTCAACAAGTGCGACGCCCCGGGCGGCCTGCCCGCCGACTTCTACGAATTTTACAACCTCGGCCTGGGCGACCCGGTCGCGGTGTCGTCGGTGCACGGCCATGGAACCGGCGACCTGCTGGACGAGTGCTACCGCCACATCGACTTCGACCGTCCGGAGGAGTACGAGCCGGATTTCATCAAGGTTGCGGTGATCGGCAAGCCCAACGTGGGCAAGAGCTCGCTGATCAACAAAATTGCGGGCGAAGATCGAGTGATCGTTTCAGACATCGCTGGCACCACCCGCGACTCCACCGACACGGTGATCGACGACGAGCGCGGCCGGTTCGTGTTCATCGACACCGCGGGTATCCGCCGCAAGAGCCGTGTGGACGAAAATATCGAGCGCTATTCGGTGCTGCGCTCCTATATGGCGGTGGACCGCAGCGACGTATGCGTCATCATGATCGACGCATTGGAGGGCTTCACCGAACAGGACAGCAAGATCGCCGGCTACGCCCACGAGCAGGGCAAGGCGAGCATCATCGTGGTGAACAAATGGGACGCGGTGGAGAAGGACGGCAAGACCATGCGCGAGTACGAAAAAAAGCTCGAGCAGGATTTCAGCTTCATGTCCTACGCGCCGTTCCTGTTCCTCTCGGCCAAGACCGGCCAGCGGTTGGAGAAGCTCTATGAGATGATCCGCGTGGTGAACGAGCAGAACGCCATGCGCATCTCCACCGGCAAACTCAACGACGTGCTTGCCTACGCCACCGCGCGGGTGCAGCCGCCCACGGACAAGGGCAAGCGCCTCAAAATCTACTACATGACCCAGGCGTCCACCCGCCCGCCGACATTCGTCTGCTTTGTCAACAAGGCCGAGCTGTTCCACTTCTCCTATCAGCGGTATTTGGAAAACCAGATCCGCGAGACCTTCGGCCTCACCGGCACCCCGGTGCGCATGGTGGTGCGCCAGCGCGGCGACTAATGGCCAATACCGGACCGTTGGCGCCTGTTCCCTTTATTATGCGGCGTTCCTATCCATAAAGTTGTACCGCCGGTTTTTTCCATTTTCTCTTGCATTCACGCCCGCTTCAGGGTATGATGATATTAGAATGTTTTTGTATATTTTCTGGGGCATACCGGCGGGGTGTCCCAGGCTCGGAGGGGTAAGCTATGTCCAATCAGACGACAATCATCCTCGCGGCGGTGCTGGTGGCGCTCTGTTCCTATCTGGTGGGCAGCATCAACTGGTCGGTCATCATCTCAAACCTGTTTTACCACAAGGATGTGCGCAACTTCGGCAGCGGCAATGCGGGTATGACCAACATGCTGCGCACGTTCGGCAAAAAGGCGGCCGCCGCAGTCACGGTGGGCGACTTCAGCAAAAGCATCATCACCGTGGCGGTGAGCCGCGTGGTGTTTGCCCATCTGTTTGGGCAGCTCCCCTTCGACATCGGCTATCTGGCCGGCATCTTCACCATCCTGGGGCACCTGTTCCCCATCTATTTCCGGTTCAAGGGCGGCAAGGGGGTGCTCACCGCGCTGGGCATGATGCTGGTGATCGACTGGCGGGTGTTCCTGATCGTGTTGGGCGTCGGGCTGCTCATCCTGCTCTGCTGCAAAATCGTCTCGCTCGCGTCGATCTGCGGCGCGGTGCTCTACCCGGCGACCTACGTTATGGTACATAAGCTGATGGGGGATTTTTCCCTCCCCGACATGATCTGCTCCATCGTGATTGCGCTGCTGGTGATCTACATGCACCGCGTCAACATCAAACGGCTGATCAACGGGACAGAATATAAATTTGGAAAACCCAAAAACGACAAAAAGTAGGAGGGGATTTTCTTGGCGAAAATTGGTGTGTTGGGCGCGGGCGGATTTGGTATCGCCCTTTCGGTGATGTGCAACAAGATGGGACATCGGGTTACCATGTGGAGCGCGTTCCCCGCCGAAATCACCGCGATTATCCGGGACGGGCAGAATTTACAGCTTCTGCCCAAGGTCAAAATTCCCAAAGAGATCGGGCTCACCACCGAAATTGCGGACGTGCAGGGCAGCGACCTGATTATCCTGGCGGTGCCGTCCTTTGCCATCCGCGAGACCGCGCGCAAGCTGGCTCCCTATGTGTCCCAGGGCGCGCTGGTTTCCACAGTGGCCAAGGGTCTTGAGGCCAAAAGCTACAAGCGGCTTTCCCAAGTGATCGCCGAGGAACTGCCCGGGTGCCAAACTGTGGTCATCTCCGGCCCGTCGCACGCCGAGGAGGTCGCCCGCGGGGTACCCACCACGGTGGTGGCGGCGGCGCAGAACCGCGCGGCGGCCGAGGCGGTGCAGGATCTGCTGATGAACCCCACCCTGCGCATCTATGTCAACGACGACGTGGCCGGCGTGGAATACGGCGGCGCGCTCAAAAATGTGATCGCGTTGGCTGCGGGCGTGTGCGACGGCCTCAAGCTGGGCGACAACAGCAAGGCCGCCCTGATGACCCGCGGCATCACCGAAATCGCCCGCCTGGGCGTGGCGATGGGCGCGAGCTTTGAAACGTTCGGCGGGCTTTCCGGCGTGGGCGACCTGATTGTCACCTGCACCAGTATGCACTCCCGCAACCGCCGCGCCGGCATCTTCATCGGCCAGGGCAACACCGCGCGGCAGGCGCTCGAGAAAGTGGGCATGACGGTGGAGGGATACCTCGCCACCAAGACCGCCTACGAACTCTCCCGCGAGGTAGGCGTGGAGATGCCGATCGTGGAGGAGTGCTATCAGGTGCTCTACCAGGATAAATCCCCTAAAAAAGCGATCTCCGACCTGATGGGGCGCCCTCGCCGCCACGAGTCGGAGAGCATTTGGCTGCAAAGCAAGTAAGGAGGCTTTCCCTATGGCAAACGGCGCCCCGCCCCGCAAGGGCATGAACAATGCGTTCCGCGTTGTCGCTTCCATCTTTATCCTCTATTTGGCTTTCGACCTCTTCCGAAACCTGGGCGATGTGCCGGGCAACGAAAAATTGCTCATCGGCGTGATCGCGGGCTTGTTTGTGCTGGCGGGCGGCTGGTTTCTGATTTCCGCCCTGCGCGACATCAAGCGCGAAAAGGAAGCCGAAGAGGCGGCCGCGCAGCAGGCGGCGGAACTGGAAGTGCTCGAGTCCCCGTCCAGTGAGGACGACGAGGACAATGAGGACAGCGAAACGCTGGCAGCGGTTTCTGAGGACGAAAAACAGGAATAAGCAAGCATAAAACGGGAGCCTTACGGCCCCCGTTTTTTCATGATAATTTGGCCAATGTGAAGCAGACGCACAGCCCGCCCTCCGGCCGGTTTTCAGCCCAGATACGGCCGCCGTGCACCGCGATGATCTCGCGGCAGATGGCAAGCCCCAATCCGGCCACGCTGCGCCCCGCATCGGAGGTGTAGAGCGGCTCGAAGATACGCTCCAGGTCGTCCCCCGGCACGCCCGACCCGTTGTCGCACAGCCGGAGCTGCACGCCGCCGCCCTCCTGCCTGCGGCACACCAGCTCGATGCGGCGCTCCGCTTTATCGAAGTGCTTGAGGCTGTTGACGATCAGGTTGCCAAACACCCGCCGCAGCTTGGAGAGGTCGGCGCAGAGCTTCTCCCCCGGGCACTCGTTGCGTACCGTGAGAAGCACGCCCTCCTGCTCCAGCTCGTCGCGGCAGTCCGCTTCAAACAGGGCGCACAGCTCATCCGAGGTGAGAAACTGGAGCTTGAGCGCGCTTTGCAGGTTGCAGCTCAGGTAATCGTCGAACTCCTCGATCAGCTCCCGGATGTCCATCGACTTCTCATAGATGGTGCGCAGATATCGCTCGGTGCGCTCGGGCGAGAGGCCGTTCTTTTGCAGCCGCTCCGCGTACCCCATCACCGAGGTGAGCGGCGTCTTGATGTCGTGCGAGATCGAGGCGATGATGCGATTTTGGGTCTGTCGCTCCCGCTCCAGGTCGCTTGCGAGCTGGACAAACCGGTTGTGCAGCTCGCCGATCTCGTCCGAGCGGTCGGTCGGCTGCGGCGTCACCCCGCGCCGGAAGGCGTCCATCTCGCCGCCCAGCGCCTCGACCGGCCGGACCACATCCCAATAGATCACCAGGGTGACCACCAGCAGCACCACAGCCAGCAGCAGAATCTCCGCAATCAGCATCCGGCGGTAGATCTGGTTCCCCATGCGGATTTGCAGCTCGCTGAGCGCCTCGGGCAGCCGCGCCGAAATCAGGTGCAGGTAGTAGCCGCCCAAAAGGAGAAAGTTAGCCAGAAACACCCCCAAAATCGTCGTGGTGAGCTTGCGGCGGATGCTGGGACGAAACCGTTTGCGTCTCATCGCGCGGCCTCCTCGGGGCGCACCAGCTTGTAGCCCACGCCCCACACCGTCTTGATGTATTCCCCGCGCGGGTCGATTTTAGCGCGCAGGTTCTTGATGTTGACCGCCACCGTGCCGATATCCCCGTAATCCACGCCCCACACCGCGTTGAAGATCTGCTCGCGGGTGAGCACCTTGCCCGCGTTTTTGATGAAGTAATAGAGCAGGCGGAATTCGCGCGGGGAAAGCGCCACCAGCTTGCCGTCGCGGTAGGCCTCCAAACTGTCCTTGTGCAGCTCGATCCCCTCGAACCGCACGCGGTCGCCCGCGTCCGTAGCCGCGCTGCGCCGCTCCCGCCGTAGGTGCGCCCGCACCCGGGCCACCAGCTCCTCCACCACAAACGGCTTGAAGATATAGTCGTCGCCGCCCATCTCCAGCCCCAGCAGGGTGTCTAGCGTGCGGTTTTTCGCTGTGACAAACAGGATCGGGCAGCTCACCGTGTCGCGGATGTGCCGGCAGAGCTCCAGCCCGTCCATGCGCGGCATCATCACGTCCAACAGGATGAGGGCCACATCCGGCGCGTGCACCAGAAAATCCAGCGCCTCCTTGCCGTCGCCGCAGATGTGTGTGGCGTAGCCCTCGTCCTCCAGCGCGTCCGACATCAGCTCCGCAATCGCGCTGTCATCATCCACGATCAGGATTTTTTGCATGTGCATCCGTCCCCCCTCGGGTTGTTCCCTATGCCCTATTATACCAGCTTCCCATAAAAATGGAACGCCGCAATTATTAAGAAAGTTTAATCGGGCGTATGGGACATTTTCACAATTGACGGCTACAATAAATGTGTAATCCGATCAAATGGGAGGCACACCCTTATGAACAGATTTTTCAGACCAGCCGCGGCCGCTCTCGCCGCGCTGCTCACTGCTGGCGCTCTGCCGACGTTCGCCCAGGCGGACAGCACCCCGCCGCAGCTACAGGACGTGATCGTCGGGGCGTCCTCGGCGACCGCGCCGGGCAGCGTGAGCGTCGCGGTGAAGGCCACCGACGACCTCTCGGGGATCAAACAGGCCACCGTTTTGTTTGAAAACCAGGAAAACGGGCGCATCCTGAGCGCTGCGCTGCTGCCCGGCGATTACGACGCATCCGCCGGGCTCTACCGCAAGGAGCTCGCCATCCCCGCCGGTGAACCGGCCGGAACCTATGAGCTCAAAAGCGTCACCCTCATCGACGAGGCCAAAAACCTGCAAACCTATTCCGCGCGCGGCCGCATCTCTGCCGCAAACGACAACCTGCCGCTGGGGCTGGCGACCCGCTTCACGGTGACGCCCAGCCAGAAAGCGGCCAAAACGCCGCGCATCACCGGCATCGCCCTCGACCGGGCGGAGGTCGCGGGCGGCGCGACGGTGAATGTCACCGTCGCCACCGATTCCGACGCGGCGGTCGGCCGCATCCTGCTCACCTTTACAAACCGCGCTGACGACCGCGAGCTGACCCTGGCGCTGCACCAGGGCGACCGCGTCGGGCCGGGCGTCTACCGCGCCGGGCTGGAAATCGGCGAGTTCGAGGCGGGCGGCACCTTCGCTTTGACTGAGGCCACTGTGATCGACGGAGCGAAGCAACAACAGAAATACCTCACCCAGCAGGAGATCATAGACGACGGCAAGTGGACCTATCTCCCCCTGCCGCAGGAGCCCTCCTTCCGGATCAAAAACAGCGCCCCGGACACCGCCGCGCCGACATTGACCGGCGTGTGGGTGGATCGCGCCTCCGCAGCAGCGGGCACGAGCGTGACCGTGTCGGCAGCCGCTGATGACGACCTCTCAGGTGTCAAGCAGCTCTCGGTGCGGTTCCGCAACGAACAGAACGGCCGGGTGCTCTACGCCTCGATGTTGGCGGATAAATCCTACGACCCAGCGACCGGGCGCTACTGCGCCGTCATCGAGATTCCGCAGTACGAGCCCGCCGGGGATTATCAAATCTACCGCGTCACCGTCACCGACGAGGCGGGCAACCGCAGCCAGTACTGCCCCTGGAGCGAACGCAACGACCATGCGGACGGCTTTGAGCTGCTGCCCGAGGAGCCTGCCTTCTCGGTGAGCAACATCCCCTCCAAAGCCGACGCGGACGCGCCGGAGCTGGAGGACATCGGTTACTCCGCCGCCGGTGCGGACGCCGGGCGCGCGCTGGGCGTCTCGGTGAAGGCATACGACGCGAGCTCGGGTGTGCGGCGCATCCATCTGCGGTTCCGCAACGAAGAAAACGGCCGCACCCTCAGCCTGACGCTGACCGCGCGCGATTACAACCCCGCCACCGGCGCTTATGAGGGCTCTATCCTCGTGCCGGATAACGAGCGCACCGGGTATTTCGACCTGGTGAGCGCGCGGCTGACCGACAACGCCGGCAACAGCCAATCCTACGCCGCGCGCGACCTCATTGATTCGAGCGATGAGAGCGAAGAACGCCTGAAGCTGCCCGACACCGGTTTTTCGGTCTCCGGCAGGGATTGACGGCGCCCTCCGCTCCTGAGCTAAAAATTCTCCTCACAATGGCACAAGGCCCCTGCGTTCTGAGAACGCAGGGGCCTTGTGCCGTCCACAGCAAAAAACGCCGCTGGTCAATAACGGACCAAATTCATGCACGCGCCCAGGATGGAATTGCACACCGCAATGCACAGCCCGACAATATTGACAGTCCGCCCGGCGGTGCTGATCTGGCCGTTGCGAATGTCGTTGTTCGCCAGCACAAGCCCAATAATGAGACAGGGATAAGCTATCATCGGCAGCAGCACAGCAAAAATGACCCCGATAATCCCTAAAACCATCGGGGCGGGATTCGTACCTGCCGGGGGCTTCACAAATTGGGGCTGGACGGGCCGGTACATGGGGCCATCCCCCCACTCAGCCCCGCTCCTCAATCTCGCTCCACATTTTGAACAATACCCTGCGTCCTCGCCGACAGAATTTCCGCATCTTTCACAGTAACGCATATCTCTCCTCCTCATTGCAGCAAATGAGCCTATCGCTGCAATTATAGTAGCATATTGCCGAAAAAAAGAAAATCGCTTTGCGATAAATATTTATGCCCCGCACCGCCGAGGCATAAATAGCGGCATTCTGCATATTCTAAAGTAAAACGCTGCGAAAGAGGTGTACGCTGATGAAACCATCCTTTACCAAACGGCTGTGGCCGCTGGTGGTCAGCCTGCTCATCAGCCTTGGGACAGGCGGCCTCTCCGCGCTGTTGACCCGCAACAGTATGGACGCCTACGGAAATTACCAGCAACCGCCGCTCGCGCCGCCCGCGTGGTTGTTCCCGGTGGTGTGGACGGTGCTGTTTGTTTTGATGGGAATTTCGGCCTATCTCGTCTATGAGGCGCAAAGTCCCGGCCGGCGCGCCGCGTTGTGGATTTACGTCATTCAACTGGCGGTCAATTTTGTGTGGCCGCTGCTGTTCTTCCGCCTGGGTCTGCTGATGCCCGCGTTCTGGTGGCTGGTGCTGCTGCTCCTGCTGATCGTGTGGATGATCGTGCTCTTTTTCCGGGTGAGCCCCGCGGCCGCCTACCTACAAATCCCGTATCTGCTGTGGACACTGTTCGCGGGATACCTCAACCTCGCCATCGCCCTGCTCAACTGAATCCTACAACCGGCCGCCCCCTGTGCTTGTGCGCAGGGGGCTTTTTTGTATGCAATCACCTATCTCCGCACTTTTTCATATATTGCTATCAGCAGAATATCAGGGCTTTTTCCCTTTTACCGGCCGGCAAAACGCCCTTTGGAAAGGATGATCGATCTTGGCGGAGCATTACCCCTTCAGCTTGCGGCCATTGCCGTACCAATACGACGCGTTGGAACCCAACATCGACGCGACCACCATGTACCTGCACCACAACAAACATCTGGGCGCCTATGTGGAAAATCTCAACAAGGCGCTCGCACCCTATCCCCGCTTTCACGACTGGAGCCTGACCAAGCTCCTCTTTTCCCTCGGCAGCCTGCCCCGCCCCATCCAGACGGCGGTGCGCAACAACGGCGGCGGGGTATACAACCACAACCTCTATTTTGCCGGCATGACCCCCAACTCGGGCGGCAAACCGGTGGGCGCGCTGGCCCGGCAGATTGAACAGCAGTACGGCAGCACCGACTTTTTCCTGGAACAGCTCAAGGCCGCCGCCATGAACCGGTTCGGCTCGGGCTGGGCGTGGCTGGTGTGGGGCAACGCCACGGGTGAACCCGGCCGCGAGCCCTCCTTCCGCACCCCGGCGTCATCGGAGCAGGCGCTGCGCATCTTCAGCACCCCCAACCAGGATGTGCCCTTCCCCTGGTGCCCCATCCTGCTGGTGGACGTATGGGAACATGCCTACTACCTCAAATATCAAAACCGGCGCGCAGAATATTTCGACAACTGGGCGCAGACGATCAACTGGGAGCTGGCCGACGAGCGGTTCCGCCTGTGCGCCGGTTTGACGGTCGAAGAGGATTAAACCTGCCGCACCGTTTGAGCACTTTTTGCGTATACTGAAGCGTATCAATCAGTCTGGAGGAATCGCCATGCCAACCATCTACCTGAGCCCGTCGACGCAGGAGAACAACCTCTATGTCACCGGCGGCACAGAGGAATACTACATGAACCTCATCGCGGACGCCATGGAGCCCTATCTGCGCTCCAGCGGCATCCGCTATGTGCGCAACACCCCGGATATGACCGCCGCGTCCTCCATCCGGCAGTCCAACGCCGGGAACTACGACCTGCATCTGGCGCTGCACTCCAACGCCGCGCCCGAGGGGCGCTATGGCGAGGTGCGCGGCACCGACGTGTATTACTACCCCTCGAGCACCCGCGGGCGGCGCGCCGCCCAGATCATCGCGGCCAACCTGCGGGATATCTACCCCATCCCCTCGCTGGTGAGGGCGGTGCCCACCACCGCCCTGGGCGAAGTGCGCCTCACCCGCGCGCCCAGTGTACTCATCGAATTTGCCTACCATGACAATGTCAACGACGCAAACTGGATCAAAAACCACATCCAGGAAATCGCCATCAACGTGGTGCGCTCCCTCACCGAATACTTCGGCATCCCGTTCGTCAATGCGCAGCCTGCCCGCCGCGGCACCGTGGACACCAACGGCACCAACCTGAACATCCGCCAATACCCCAACACCGGCGCACCCATCCTGGCCCGCGCCTACGACGGCGCCCCCATCACCGTGCTGGGTGAGTGGCAGGGGTGGTATGTCGTCAACTACAACGGCACAATCGGCTACGCCTCCTCAAACTACATCGACGTCTGACCCACAGCCGCAAACAAAAGCCCCGCCGCGAAATGGTTCTTCGCAGCGGGGCTTTTGTTTGTCCGTTTACGCTGGTCAGAAGGTGCGCCCGGTTTTGAGCGCCTTTTTGAGAGGCGGAATCACCACTAGGCCGAGCAGACCGCCGGTCAGCGCCGTGACCGCCTGCGGCCAGGAGAACATGATCGTCAGCATCTGCGCCTGCTGCGGCTTCACCTCGGGGATGAGGCCCAGCATCCAGGGCACCGTCAGCCACAAAAATGCGCATTTCACCGCCGCGGCCAACACCACGCCGCCTAAGCGCGCGGCCAGTTCAGCGCCGCCGCGGAGCCGGTCCGCCGCTCGGAAGGTCCCCCAGAGGACCGCCACCAGGATGGCGTTGCCCAGCGCGATGAGCGGCGTGATCTGGGGAAAGATCGGCCCCACGCCCAGCAGGGTGGCGAGAATGGCCGAGAGCACCCCGACCGTCACGCCGGAGCCCAGCCCCACGACGCCCGCCGCAATGGCCAGCATCAGGTTGACCAGAGAGCCGGTGATCAGCTGGCTGACGCTGAACGGGCCGGCGATGACCGCCCCCGCGGGCACCAGCTTGCCCACAAACTGCGCCACCAGCACCAACGCCAGCAACACCGCCGTCCGTGTGATCCATAATGTCCGTTGTTTCATAAAAAACCATCCATTCCGCCGCTTCGCGCCGGCACAAATTTAAAATACAAGCAGGCATCTTACCACGCGAAGCAGAGGAATGGTAAGATGATTTTGCGCATAAGGGCGGAAGCGGGCCGCAACTTGCGCATCGCCCCGCGGGGGATTGTGTGAAGTTCTTTCGCGCTAAAAATCCCGCCCTTTCGCCCTCTATCATATACCGCTCACCGCAATTCATCAAGGGTCAAACCGTAGGGTTCTAAAAATTCCCGGCGGAAAATTTCCGCCTCGGGCAGGGCCAGCTCGTCCAGCGCCTGTTCGGTGGAGCGCCGCGCCAGGGCGAATTCGCGGTTGCCCGCCTTCTCCTCCTCGATGCACTTGAGCAGGGCGGACAGCTTGTCCGCAGCCTTCACCAGCCGCTCGGTCTCCGGGTCGTCCCGGCCGGGGCCGAGCAGGTCCTCGTAGGCGGGGCGCAGGTCGTCGGGCAGCAGGTCCAGCAGGGTGTCCTCCGCGCCGCGCTCGATGTCGCGATAGCTCTCGCGGATGCGGCTGTTGTAGTATTTCACCGGGGTGGGCAGGTCTCCGGTGATGATCTCGGCACAGTCGTGGTAGAGCGCGGCCAACGCCACCCTGCCCGGGTCGTAGCCGCGGCCCAGCCGCCGGTTGCCGATCTCGGCCAGCGCGTGGGCCAATTGCGCCACCTCAAGGGTGTGCTCGGCGAGGTTTTCCTCGCGGGTGTTGCGCATCAGGCCCCAGCGGGCGATATATTTCATGCGTGAAAGCATGGCGTAAAAGCTGTTCTTCATAGCGCTTCCTCCTGATTATCCCAAAAATGCTGCATAAATTTGCGGCCCGCGCGGCACCCTTTAAACAGGGAGCGCAGGCCGCGTCCTTTCTTCCATGATACCGTTTTCGCGCAGGCTTGTAAACCGCGACGGCGCGCTTCGTTAAATTTTTGTGACGGCCGGGAAGAATGGGTGGCAAAAACGGCGCTTTATGATATAATGAAAACCGTTGATGAAAATTTTTCCTGGGAAACCCCCAGTATGAGGTGAGATTTTGAACAGCCTGTTGGGACAACCGCAAAAAAGCAAGCATTGGCTGACCTTTTGGGTGGCGCTGGCCACCGCGGCGGCCTTTTTTCTCCCGTTTGTGATCTACAACCGGGGGCTCTTCGTCTATATCGGCGACTTTAACTGCCAGCAGATCCCGTTTTACAAGCTGGCGCACGAGGCGGTGCGCAGCGGGGACATCTTCTGGAACTGGTACACCGACCTCGGCGCAAACTTCATCGGCTCCTACAGCTTTTACCTGCTGTTCAGCCCGTTCTTCTGGCTGACGCTGCTCTTCCCCACCGCGGCAGTGCCTTACCTGATGGCGCCGCTGCTGGTGCTCAAGACCGCCTGCGCGGCCCTGACCTCCTATTTCTACATCCAGCGGTTTGTGCGCGACAAGAACTATGCGGTGATCGGCGCACTGCTCTACGCCTTCTCGGGCTTCACCGCATACAACATCTTCTTCAACCACTTCCACGAGGTGATCGTCTTCTTCCCGCTCATGCTCATCGGGCTGGAGGAGCTGCTGGTGAACGACCGCAAGGGCGCGTTCGCCGTCACGGTGGCGATCAACGCCATGGTCAACTACTGGTTCTTTGTGGGCGAGGTGGTGTTCGTCATCCTCTATTATTTCGTCCGCTGCACCGGCCTCAAGGGCGGGTTCAAAAAGATCCTCTGGGTGGCGTTTGAAGGCCTGCTCGGGGTGCTGATATCCGCCTTTGCGCTGCTGCCCTCGGCCCTCGCGGTGATGGGCAACCCGCGCACCACCTTCCCCGAAAACCTGCTCAGCGGCTGGCAATTCTGGCTGTACACCCACGAGCAGCGCCAGCCGGGCATCGTGGCGAGCTTCTTCTTCCCACCGGACACCCCGTCGCGCCCCAACATGTTCCCCGACCACGGCGCGAAGTGGGCCTCCCTGTCGGCCTGGTTGCCGCTGTTCTCCATGAGCGGTGTGCTCGCCTACCTCATCAGCGTGCGCAAAAACTGGCTGCGCAAGCTGCTGATCGCCTGCTTTGTGGTGGCGATGGTGCCCGGGCTCAACAGCCTGTTCGTGGGCCTCAACCACTCCTACTACACCCGCTGGTTCTACATGCTCATCCTCCTGATGGCCCTTGCCACCGCCGCCACGCTGGAAAACGAGCGCATCGACTTTGCGCGAGGATTCCGCTGGACGGCCGTGATCACCGCCGCCATCGCCATCCCGATCGGGTTCACCCCGGTGATCAAGGACGGCGAGATCGAACAGATCGGGCTGGCCAAGGACATGCGCATCTTCTGGGTGTATGTCGCGCTCGCGGTCATCGCGCTGGCGCTGTGTTACCTGCTGATGTTCTTTGCCCGCAGAACCGCCCGGTTCCAGCGGATCGCATTGGTGATGCTCTGCTGCTTCACCTTCGGGTACACCACCCTCTATCTGGCGATGTCCAAGCAGACGCTGGAGCGGGACAACTATATCATCGACAACGGCGTGCACGGGCGCGCGAACCTCACTATGCCCGTGGACCCCGACGACGAATTCTACCGCACCGATATCTACGACAGCGGCGAAAACTTCGGCATGTACTGGCACCTGCCCAACATCCAGGCGTTCCATTCGGTGGTGCCGGTCTCGATCATGGAGTTTTACCCCGAGGTGGGGGTCAAGCGGGACGTCTCCTCCCGTCCGCAGCCCGAATATTTCGCGCTGCGCAGCCTATTTTCGGTGCGCTACCTGTTTATTGACAGAAGCAAGGAGGAACAGGACCCGATGCCGGGCTATCACCTGGTGGATCAGCAGCTCGATTTCAACATCTATGAAAACGAAAATTATCTGCCGATGGGCTTCGCCTTCGACGCCTATCTCACTCGGGAGGAGTTCGACGAGATCCCAACCGACCTGCGCCACAAGGTTTTGATGCGGGCCTTGGTGCTGGACGAGGAGCGGGCGGCGACCTACGGACCGATGCTGGAGCACCTGGAGATCGGGGACACCAACCTGCCCGAGGCGTACACCGATTTTCTCGACGATGTGGACGCCCGCCGCTCGATGGCCTGCTCGGACTTTACGAGGGACAACCTCGGCTTCACCGCGACCTGCAACTTCGATCAGCCGCGCCTGGTGTTCTTCAGCGTGCCCTATGAGGCTGGCTGGAGCGCCACGGTGAACGGCGAGGAGGCGCAGGTGGAGAAGGTGGATATCGGCTTTATGGCGGTGCGCGTGCCCGCGGGCGCGTGCGAAATCCGCTTCGATTATATGACCCCCGGCCTGCTGCCCGGCCTGGCCGTCAGCGGCGGCGCCATTCTGGTGCTGCTGGCCTATTGGTTGTTCTTCCGCAGCCGCAGCGCCAAGCGGCGCGGGCGGCCCGCCGACCCGCCGCGCACCTACGAGCTGTTCGACCCCGACCAGCTCTTCCCCGCCGAGGACGAACCGGCCGACGGCTTTTCGCTCGACCATCCCCTCAGCGACGATGGGGAGGAGCCCGAGCCCGAAGAATTATATCCGCCTGCCGGCGAGCTGCCCGACCCCAGTGAGGTCCGGTGGGAAGCGGAGGATTTCACCGGTGCGCCCGGCCCGGTGATCCCGCCTGAGGACGGCGAAGACGAAACCGGGAAGGATCAGCCGAAGAAATAACAAGCGAGGAGATGGGAGCGCATGGCCGACATTCTCTATTTGGTGGTGCCCTGCTACAACGAGGAGCAGGTGCTGCCTGAAACTGCAAAGCGCCTGACCGAAAAACTCAGCGGCATGATCGAGGGCGGCGCGGTCAGCCCGGAAAGCCGCATCCTGCTGGTCAACGACGGCAGCCGCGACCGCACCTGGGAGATCATCCGCACGCTGCACGAAGAAAACCCCATGGTGTGCGGGGTGAAGCTCTCGCGCAATAAGGGGCATCAAAACGCGCTGCTGGCCGGCCTGATGACCGCCATGCCGCTGTGCGACATGGCCATCTCGCTCGATGCCGATCTGCAGGACGACGTGGATGTGATCGACCAGTTTGTGGCGGAATATTACAAGGGCCACGACGTGGTATATGGGGTGCGCAAAAAGCGTGACACCGACACCGCCTTCAAGCGCGCCACCGCTGTTGGCTTTTACCGCTTTATGAAGGCCCTTGGGGTGGACATCGTGCAGAACCACGCCGACTACCGCCTGATGAGCAAGCGCGCGCTGGAGGGCCTGGCGCAGTTCGACGAGGTCAACCTGTTCCTGCGGGGAATCGTGCCGCTCATCGGCTACCCAAGCGCCGTGGTCTACTACGACCGCCACGAGCGCTTCGCCGGGGAGAGCAAATACCCGCTTAAAAAGATGCTCTCCTTTGCATTCGACGGAATCACCTCCTTCTCGGTCAAGCCCATCCGGCTGATCACAGCGTTGGGGATCATCATCTTTGCAGCCAGCCTGCTGATGCTGCTCTACTTCCTGGCGATCTGGCTGATGGGCCGCACCGTGCAGGGCTGGACCACCCTGGTCTGCTCGATCTGGATGATCGGCGGCATCCAGCTGCTCTGCCTCGGCGTGATCGGCGAATATATCGGTAAAATTTACGGCGAGGTCAAGCGCCGTCCGCGCTATCTCATCGAAGAAACTTTGCGCTGAGCGGTAAAATGCAAAAATTACCGCCTGAAAGCCACAAATTGGTTGACAAAAAGCGATCGTTTTTGATATACTAATTAGGTACCTGTGAAAGCAGGCTGCTTTTGAGCCACTAGCTCAGTTGGCAGAGCATTTGACTTTTAATCAAAGGGTCCGGGGTTCGAATCCCCGGTGGCTCACCAAAAAGGGGTGAATACCAACTGGTATTCACCCCCTTTTTTGTGCAAGCAGCCGGAGGATGCGAACAGGCAGCAAGCCCGCCCCGAGCCGAAGGCGAAGGGCGGGCGCAACCGGGCCGCCGGTGGCGGGCCGGTTCTGCCGCGGGTAGAATCCCCGGTGGCTCACCAAATCCAGCGAAATCCGAACCCCGTCTATGTGTTTGCAGGCGGGCTGTTTGGATGCATTTTCAGCCGGGGAGATTAGTCCCCGGCTTTTTGCTTAAAAAATAGGCCCGAGAATGGCGTTATGCCGTCTCTTGGGCCTATTTTTATTTATCAGGCACATATTCCATGATGTCTCCCGGTTGGCAATTCAGCGCCTCACAAAGCCTAGCGATAGATTCGGTGGTAACATTTTTTCCCTCTCTAAGTTTTTGCAATGTGGTTTCGGTAATAATCTGTTCCTTTCTAATCTTATAAGTGGTCAAACCTTTCGTTTTCATTAGGGCAAATAGTTTGTCGTATTTCATCGGCATATAATCCCCTCCTATTTTACATTATACTCTTCAATCATACATTTTTAAAGTAGCATAATATACATTTTATAAGTATCATATTTGTTAGATTTGTCAATTGACTATGCTATTTAAAGGTAGTATGTTATAATTACAGGGAAGGGATAAAAGAAACCCGCCAAAGGACGCAACCTCCAGCGGGCAAATACCACCGACCGAACCACAAATCAACCAGCGGCAAGGCTATTATAACACCTTGCCCCGAAAAATGAAACGACTCATCACAAGAACTCGCTCAGGCAAAAGCCTGAGCGAGTTCTTGTGATTGGGAAATAAAAGTTGGCGCACCGCTAGCGCGGGGAACCGGGCAAGGGGCACGAATTACCAGTGGCAGAAAAGTGCTCTGGAACGGGAAACCAAATTTAATCGGAGTGGCGCAGCGAAAACGGTACCACTCCGATGAAACCTTCCAAAATAGGGGACTTTTTCAATGTGTGCTCAACCCAATCCGTTCAGCACACCGGCGGGCCTTTTCTCTATTGATCCGGTCATTTGCCGCGATAGAATTCCTCCACCGCCGCAAAAAATGCGTCGATATTCTCCCACTTGGAGAGGGGTGGAATGTCGCAACCCGAGGAGATGACGAAGTTGGGATAGCTGCAGCAGGCGTTCATCACGCGCAGGGTCGCCTCCCTGACCGACTCCGGGGTGCCGTTGCGGAGCTCCCCGGCGGGGTCCACATTGCCCATCGCGACGGTACCGCTGGGGATGTGGGGCATCATCTCAGCCATGTCGATGGCGTTGCCGAAATGGTAGGCCGCCGATCCGGTGGAGAGGATCGAATCGATCGTCTGGATGGTGCTGTCGCCGCAGTTGTGGTAGATGACCACAAAAGAATCTTCCTGCACCGCGTCCACAATCTGTTTGACATACGGGGCGGAAAACTCCTCGGCCAGCGAAGGGGAAAGCAGCCCTGCCAGCGGTTCCGCCATGACGACGCCGTTGGCGCCTACCCTCTTGTATTCCAGGCAGTATTCAATGAGGAACTGCGTCACCTTTTTGAGCAGGATGTGGACCATATCCGGTTCCTCATAGCAGTAGATCATCGCCTCCGAGACATCCATCAGGCGCCCCGCCAGCGAAAACGGGCCGATGATCCCCGCCAACACCGGACGGTCGTCGATCTCCGCCACCGCTTTTTCGATCGCATCGATGTAGATTTTGGTTCGGCCCGCTCCAACCTTGGGAACCTCGAGCTGCTCAGCCTCTTCCTCGCTGCTGACGATGCTGCCGATCACAGTGGGCACCTCGTCGTCAGAGAAGCGGATGGTGGAACCGAAGCATTCCGCTTCCAGCGACAGGTCCATCAGGCTCACCGACGCCGCAGCGTTGGTGCGGTCCGCAATCAGCTTCATCCCCTTGGCCTGCGCGTCGCTGCTGGAGATCAGGTCCTTCACGCTGATACCCATGAGCTGGATCGCCGGAAAGGAAAGGACCGGCATCGCCTTTTTGACAGGTGCGTCGATCATATCGTTGAGCCATTGTTTCATATTGCGTTTCATTGAAATACCTCCCTGTTGTTTTATTGACCTCGAGTCGTTCTTTCTGCACTCACTATATCAAATCGCTCGGATTCAAGCTATAAAACAACCGGGAAAAATGGTATTTTTTTGTGGTGTTGCATCCGCTGGCAAAAATCGGGCGCAAAGGAGCCCGCCAGGGGAAAATCCCTAAGCGGGCTCGGATTGGTTTTTGTGTTGGCTCAGGTTGCGCATCAGTTCAGCGCGCCGCCCTCCCCGGACAGGTTCCCGCCCGTCAGCGGGGTCAGGTTTTTGATATGCTTGCGGTAGAGCGACACGAAGATCAGCAGGCTCGCGATAAACGAGATTGTCTCGGCCAGCGGGAACGCGTACCAGACGGCGGAGATCCCCAGCTTGGACAGGAAATAGGCCATCGGCAGAATGAGGATCAACTGGCGCAGCAAAGAAATGAACAGGCTCTTGGCACCCATGCCGACCGCTTGAAACAGGGTAGAAAACGCGATGCCCAGCGCAGCCGGAACAAAACACAGCGAGATGGTGCTCAACGCCGGTACGCCGACCTCCAGCATGGCGGCGTCCGCATCGAAGATTGCGAGCAGCGCCTCAGGGGCCAAACGGAACAGCACGGTGCCCGCCGCCATGATGACCAAAGCGATGATACTGCCGATTTTGAGCGCGCTCATCATCCGGTGCTTGTTGCGCGCGCCGTAGTTGTAGCCGATGATCGGCATCATGCCCTGGGTCATGCCGAACACCGGCATAAACACAAACGACTGGAGCTTGAAGTAGATGCCGAACACCGCGACTGCCGCGTCGTTGAGCCCGGTCAGGATGGCGTTCATGCCCATCACCATGGCCGAACCGATCGACTGCATGATGATTGACGGAAAGCCCACCGCATAAATGTCGCGCACGATGCGCCCGTTCCAGCGGAATCCGCGCAGCGAGATGTTCACCGCGTGGTCGCACACCAGACCGACGATCACCACAAACAGCATACCGATGATCTGGCCGGTGACCGTTGCCACCGCAGCGCCCTTGACCCCCATCGCGGGGAACCCGAGCAGGCCGAAGATCATAATCGGATCGAGGACGATGTTGATGATCGCGCCGATCAGTTGGGAGAACATGGGGATAATCATGTTGCCGGTGGATTGCAGGGTCTTTTCCATGTTGACCTGCATGAACATGCCGAACGAGAAGATGGTCACCACGTAGACGTAGTCGCATCCCATCTGGTGTACCTCCGGGATGTCGGTGAACGCCTTGAAGAACAGATCGGTGCCGATGACGCCGCACAACGCCACAGCCAAACCGCTGATCAGCCCCAGCAGCAGGCCGTGCGTCGCGGCCTGGTTGGCCTCCTCATGTCGCCCCTCGCCCAACCGGCGGGAGATCAGCGAGTTGATGCCCACGCCGGTGCCCACCGCGACGGCGATCATCAGGTTCTGCACCGGAAAGGCGAGGGAGACCGCGGTCAGCGCGTTGAGGCCCAGCTTGGCCACAAAGTAGCTGTCCACCACGTTGTAAAACGCCTGCACCAGCATGGAACACATGGCGGGCAGACCCATGGACAGCAACAGGGGCAGCATCGGGGCTGTACCCATCTTATTTTCCGAATAAGCTTCCATCATAACACTCCTTTTCTTTTCCAAATTTCCTTCTCATATAGCGAAAAAAAGCCCACACTATCTCCAGTGTGGGATGTCAGGTTGCCTGTTATCCGGAGGACCGGACCTTTTTTATATCGGTCACCGATTACAACCACTTTCTTATCTATTCTATTGCTTTTTGAAATAATTGTCAATCACCTGCGGGGAGTTTGTGAAAACAAGATAAAATCGTCGCCCAGGGGAGAAAAAATATTTTTCCCCTGGAACAGACGTGTTTTGCGCCCTGTCGCCGTTATGATGGTGCTACAGATAGGCCCGAAACGGGGCGGGAAAGGATGGATGAAAAGATGCGCAAATACAGGCGCGGACTGTGGGCGATCGTGTGCGCCGGTATCCTGCTGGCGGCCAGCGCTGGGGTGGCTCGCCCCGTACATACCGAAAAGGCAGCTGCGCCCCCGCCCAGCGAGGCCCGCGCCGCGGCTCAGGCGGGGGAGGACGCTTCCAGAACCCTAGGCTGGCCCACCCCCGCCGAGGTGGCGGTCGCCGGGGCGGGTATCTTCCTGTTGGTGGTGGCGGCCACAGGAATTGCGCTCTGCTCGAAAACCTGAACCATAAAAAATGTGTGGCGCGCATCCAAATTGGGTGCGCGCCTCGCTTTTTTATGCGAACCTCTTGACAATGCTGTGGACAGTTGCTATTATAATTATATGAATAATTGTTCATATGAAAGGGTGATTGACAATGGCCAACAACGAACCGCTGGCTGAACAGTGCGATTTTTTGTTTGTGCACCAGGAGATTGTGGATGCCGTGCAGAGCCGTATGCCCGATGAGGAGATTCTCTACGACCTGGCGGATCTCTTTAAAATCTTCGCGGATTCCACCCGCATCAAAATTTTGTATGTGTTGTTTGAATCGGAGATGTGCGTGTGTGATATCGCGCAGCTTCTGGGCATGAGCCAGAGCGCGATCTCCCATCAGCTCCGGGTGCTCAAGGCGTCCTGTTTGGTCAAAAACCGGCGTGAGGGTAAGACGGTTTTCTATTCCCTGGCGGACGATCACATCAAGACCATCCTCGACCAGGGGCTGGAGCATGTCACCGAATAAGTGCCATCCAATTCAATCGACAGGAGAATGGATATGAAAAAGTATTATCATCTGGAAGGGCTCGACTGCGCCAACTGTGCGGCCGAGCTGGAGCGCGCAATCGGTGGGCTGGAGCAGGTTTCAAGCGCATCGATCAATTTTATGGCAAAGCGCCTGGTGTTGGAGGCCCCCGAAGAGCAGTATGAAGCGGTGCTGGAACGCACCCGCGCCACCATCGCCGAGCTGGAACCGGGTGTGGAGCTCACCGAGGAAACAGGGGACGGCAAGCGCCGCGCCAAACAGCATACGCACGACCACGACCACTGCGATTGCCAGGAGTGCTACGAATGCAGCGCCTGCGAAGGCGGCGGCAGCTCCCCCGCGGACAGCGGCGAACGCGACAGGGCCTACCTGCGGGAGCAGATCATCCGCATTGTGGGGTGCGCGGTGATCCTGGTGGCGGCCATGTTCATGCGCGACGAGATGTCCTTTCTCTCCGAGCTGCTGATGTATTTGATCGCCTACCTCTTTATCGGCTACGATATCCTGTGGAAGGCCCTGCGCGGCATCTTCCGCGGCAAGGTGTTCGACGAAAACTTCCTGATGTCCATCGCGACGGCGGGCGCGTTCGTGATCGGCGAATATCCCGAAGGGGTCGCGGTCATGCTGTTCTATCAGATCGGCGAGCTGTTCCAGCACTACGCGGTCAGCCGGTCGCGCCGGTCGATCGCCGGGTTGATGGACATCCGCCCTGATTATGCCAATGTGCTGGTGGACGGCGAGATCGTGACCGGGGCGCCGGAGGACGTCGAGATCGGCGACGTGATGGTGGTCAAGGCGGGCGAAAAAATCCCGCTGGACGGCGTGGTCATCGAGGGCAATTCCACGGTGGACACCTCGGCCCTCACCGGGGAATCGCTGCCCCGCGAGGTAAAGGAGCAGGACGAGGTGCTCAGCGGTTGTATCAACCTCACCGGCCTGCTGCACATCCGCGTCACGCGCGAATTCGGCGAATCCACCGTCTCAAAAATTCTCGATCTGGTGGAGAACGCGGGCAGCAAAAAGGCCAGCGCCGAGAATTTCATCACCAAGTTCGCGCGCTACTACACCCCCATCGTGGTGGGTCTGGCGGTGCTGCTGGCGGTGATCCCCCCGCTCGCCGGCCTGGGCACATGGGGCGAATGGGTCTACCGCGCGCTCTCCTTCCTGGTGGTCTCCTGCCCCTGCGCGCTGGTCATCTCGATCCCGCTGGGGTTCTTCGGCGGCATCGGCGGCGCGTCCCGCCGGGGCGTGCTCATCAAGGGCGGCAACTATCTGGAGGCGCTGGCCCGCACCGAGGTCGTGGTATTCGACAAGACCGGCACCCTCACCGAGGGGAAATTCGCGGTCAGCGCGGTGTATCCGGCCGGCGGCGGGCGGCTGGATCCCGCGCAGAACGACCCGGCCGCCGCTTCCCTGCTAGAACGCGCAGCCTGCGCCGAGGTCTATTCCAACCACCCCATCTCCCAATCGATCCGCGCGGCCTACGGCAAACAGCCGGATGAAACCCGCGTGACCGATGTGACCGAGGCGGGCGGGCACGGCGTATCCGCCCAGGTGGACGGCAAGCTGGTGCTCGCGGGCAACCGCCGCCTGATGGCGGAGCACAAGATCGACGCGCCGGAAATCCCCGAAGCGGGCACGGTGGTGTACCTGGCCGAGGAGGGCCGGTATCTGGGTGCGATCGTGATCGCGGACCGGGTGAAGCCGGACGCCAAACGGGCGATCGCCGACCTGAAGGCCGCGGGCGTGAAAAAAACGGTGATGCTCACCGGCGACGCGGACGCGGTCGCCCAGGCGGTTGCGCGCGAGCTCGGCCTGGACGAGGCGCACGCCGAGCTGCTGCCCGGCGACAAGGTGGACCAGGTGGAGCGGCTGCTGGACGGCAAATCGGCCAAGGGCAAGCTCGCCTTTGTGGGCGACGGCATCAACGACGCGCCGGTGCTGGCGCGGGCCGACATCGGCATCGCCATGGGGGCGCTCGGCTCCGACGCGGCCATCGAGGCCGCCGACGTGGTGCTGATGACCGACGAACCCTCCCGCATCGCAACCGCGATGCGCATCTCCCGCCGCACCCTGCGCATTGTCAAGCAGAATATCGTGTTTGCGCTGCTCGTCAAGGTGGCGGTGCTGGTGCTGGTGGCGTTCGGCCTCTCCACCATGTGGGAGGCGGTGTTCGCCGACGTGGGCGTTTCGGTGATCGCAATTCTCAACTCGATGCGCGCCCTGCGTGTGAAAAAGCTGTAGGATAGAAAAAGAATAAGCTGCCCAGTTTCCTTTTGGAACTGAGCAGCTTATTCTTTTTGATTTTCTTTTTCTTCCGGTACAAAAAGCAGAATATCCTCAACCCTGCAATTTAACAACAGACACAAATCATTGATTAGTGCCGTAGATATTCCGCCGTTATGCCGCAGCCGATGGATCGTGTTGCTACTAAAGCCATATTTATAAATTAACGCATATTTTGTGATTCCCTTATCCTTTAGCGTTTTCCATAAAGGGTCATAAATAATCATTTTTATCACCTATTATCAGTCTACCGAATAGTCCGCATATTGAACATTGTTCAAATTTGGACTATAATTTATACGAGGTGATATTATGATTTGTCAAAATTTATTTTGCATTTACTGGAATCAAAATCAATGTACTTTGGATGGCATTACGTTAGATATACGTGGGTCATGTGAGGATTGCATCTATATTACCCCCGAAGAATCCTATCTGAAACAAAAAAGAGAGGAGCTTCTGTATCGCTATGAATTAGAAGACTCCACTTTTTAATATTGGCGTCTGCCTCATAAAAAGGCGGAGCTCCATGCGGGCCCCGCCTTTTTTGCGTTAAAAATTGAAACAATCTGTCCTTTATGCTATTATAAGCACGGATACTGTCGCAAACGGCAGGCGGTTAGCCACTCCCCACGAGAGGGGGTGATGCCGGATGGTTACATATGAGGCTCTTTTCAGCTTTTGTCTTGTAATCATTGGCGTGATTGCTCTGTTTCAGAGCAAAAAAATAGCCGCCTTCCCAGTCAAAAAGAAGCGGCTATTCTTTAGCTATTTTCTTTCGGGCTGACCGTCTGTCGACAGTATCCCTTTATATTTATTATAGTGATAATTTTTTTATCTGTCAATGCCTTCCCCATCGCTCTTTCCGCTTAGATTCTTTTTCTCTCTTATTCTATCGTTGATTTGAGAAGCAGCGCAATGATATAATTGAGAAGGGGAGGCGACCGCGATGGTAAAACAAGAAAGCCCTTATCCGCTGCGGCTGGAACATACCTTGGCGAAAAAACTCAAATATCTTGCAAATAAAAATATTCGCTCTTACAATAAAGAAATTGAATTCATTTTAAAAAATTATATGGCGATATACGAAGAGGAGTACGGCGAAGTCGTGGTCGAAGAGGAATGATCTTCGGGCCTTTCTTTTTATAAAGCAGCCCCCGCCCCGGCAATTCTGGCCGGGGCGGGGCGCTTTTTTATTGAGTGAAGAGCTGGCCGTCCACGATGCGCACCACCCGTTTGGCGTGGCTGGCCACGTTGAGGTCGTGGGTAATCATGATGATGGTGTGGCCCTGCTCATTGAGCTGCTGGAAGAGCTCCAGCACCTCGCTGCCTGTGGCGGTATCCAACGCGCCGGTGGGTTCGTCGGCCAGCAGGATGTTCGGGTTGCCGATGAGCGCGCGCGCGATGGCGACGCGCTGCTGCTGGCCGCCCGAAAGCTCGTTGGGCTTGTGGTGCCGCCGTTCGTCCAGCCCGACCGACCGCAGGCTCTCGCGGCAGATGGGCATCGCCTCGCGGCGGGTGTACCCCCGGATAATCAGCGGGATCATCACATTTTGCAGCACATTGTAGCTGGGGATAAGCTGGTACCGCTGAAAGATAAAGCCGATCTCGCGGTTGCGGATCTTGGTGAGCTGGGAATCCTTCATCGTCTGGATGGCGTTGCCGTCCAGGATATACTCGCCGCTGTCGAAGTTATCCATGCAGCCGATGATGTTCATCAGCGTGGATTTTCCCGACCCAGACGGCCCCAGGATGGCGAGAAACTCGCCCTTTTCCACCGTCAGGTTGATATCTTTGAGCACCAACAGGCGTTCCTGCCCCATCGCATAGGATTTGTTGATGCCGCGCATTGTAATCAGATGTTCCACAGCGCATCCCCCTTTATGTGGAAAGTATTTCTGCTGCGATCACCACCGGTTCGCCGTCGCTGTCCGGTATGGTGGATACGCTGATGACGTAATCGATCTGGATCTGGGAAAAGTCCACCTTGAGGGTGCCGTAATAGATCGGCGTGCCCACCGGGATGCGGATCTCCAGCTCCTCGCCGGTTTCGGTGAAGCGCTGGGCGGCCTGGCCTCCCCCGGCCTCGCCGGCTTCCCCACCGGCAAAGTCTGGCATATCTGCGGGCAGATCACCCGCCGGTGCGCCATCGGTAGGCATTTCGCCTCCCCCGTTGAAGTCCCCTTGGCCACCGGACCCGCCCGCTTGGCCGGAACCGGAGCCGCCGCTCCGCTGGCCGCGCTGACCGCGGGAGGATTCCCCCGCTCCGCGGCCGTTGTCCTCCTCTTTGTCGTCCCCCCCGTTGTACGCGCCGCCCTGACCCACCGCGCCATAAGTGCCCAGCGCCAGGGTGAAATCGTTGCCGCTCACGTAGGAAACCCGGCCGTACACCGTCTCGGCGTTTTCCGGCAGGGAGCTCGCCGAGGACGAGGAGGAGGACGCCCCAAACCGGGCGCACCCGCCCAGCACAAGCGCCAACGAGACCGCCACAGGCAACCATCGTTTTTTCATGCTGCAATCCCCCTTACTCTTGGTTGAGCGCCTCGATCGGCACCAATTTGGACGCCTTGAGCGCCGGATAAAAGCCGAACAGGGTGCCGGTGAGCACCGCGAACAGCAGCGCGAGAATCGCCGAAGCCGTGGTGGGCAGTACAGTCATGAAGTTGCCGACCACCGGCATCAGGCCAAAGCCCAAGGCCACGCCCACCACGCCGCCGAACACGCCGATGCAGGCCGCCTCCAGCAGGAACTCCAACAGGATATCGCCCTTGGAGCTGCCCAGCGCCTTGAGGATGCCGATCTCGCGGGTGCGCTCCTTGACGGTGACGAACAACACGTTCATAATGCCGATGCCGCCCACCACGAACACGATGCTGGCCACCGCGATGAGCAGCATCGACAGGGTGTCCGCGCTCTCGCTGGCGGCTTCCATCTTGCTGCCCGCGTCGGTGATGGTGAAGCTCGCGCCCGGATAGGTGGTGGTGAGCACCGTCTCGATATTCTCCTTGATGGTGGGCACGTCGTTCACATCGGCCGCCACCGCCGTGATCTGCGGATTGGCGCTGGTGCCAAAGATGTACTTGAGGCTGGTGCGGTAGGGCAGATAGACCGCCTCGTCCGGGCTGATACCGCTCATCATCGAGCCCATCTCGGAGAGCACGCCGATGACCGTGTAGCTGCGGCCGTCCACGTTGATGACGCTGTCGTAGGCCTCCGCCACGTTGTCGAACAGATCGCTCGCAACCTGGTAGCCCAGCACGCAGACCTTGTTCTTATTCTCGTTATCCTCATCGGTGAAGAACTCGCCGAGCATCACGCTGAGGTTGGACACCTCCTGATAGTTGGGCAGCACCCCTGCCACAGTGGTGGAGACCGCTTCGTCCAGATCGCCGCCGAGCACGTCGTATTTGCCGTTTACTGACAAGCTGATTGAGGAGAGCCCCGGCACAAACAGTTCCAGCTCGTCGATATCGTCCTCGTCAAAGGTGACGTTCAGGGTGGATTCCAAGCCGGGCATCCCGCCGGGGAAGCCGCCCATCATCATGCCGCCACCCATGCCGCCGGGGAAACCGCCGCCGGAAAAGCCACCGCCGCCGCTCATGCGCATCCCGCCGCCTCCGCCGCCCATACCGGGAGGACCGCCGAAACCGCCGCCCATGCCGCCGAAGCCGCTGTTGGAGGAGTTGTTGGAAACCACCTCGATCGCACCGGCGCTCAGGTTTTTGAACTGGTCGGCCACATCCTGCTGGCCGCCCTTACCGATCGCAATGACCATCACGATGGTGGCCGCGCCCACAATCACGCCGAGTGAGGTGAGCAGGACCTTGAATTTATTTTCCAGGATATTGATCCAAACCAGGCGCAGAATTTCTGAAAAGATCATCTGCTGACCACCTGGCTTTCGATCAGCACGACTTCGCCTTCCTCCAGGCCGCTGGTCACTTCCACATTGCGCCCATCCGAAAAGCCGGTGGTGATTTCGCGCTCCTCAATTGTGCCGTCGTCGTGCTTCACCTTGACCGTCTGTACCCCGTTGTTGTTGGTGATGGCGCGGTTGGTCACCATCAGCACATCCTTGAGTTGGTTGGTGATGAAGGTGACGGTGCCGGTCATGCCCTCGAAGAACTTGTCGCTCGGGCTATCAAAGCGCGAATCGACCGTATAGCTCACGGTGGAACCGCCTGACCGCGAGGGCTGCACCGACATGCTGTCCAGCGTACCGGTGAACACATCGTCGGGGAAGGCGTCCAGGGTGATCGACGCCTCCTGGCCGAGTTCCAGGGTGGTGATATCCTCCTGCACGATCGAAACCGAGATGTACGCCTCGGCCGGGTTGGAGATGATGGCGATGGGGTTGTTGCTGCTCAGCTCATCCCCCGCGGAGTAGCCCAGCGTCATGATGGTGCCCGAGATGGGCGAGGTGATCACGCCGTTGTTGGCCAGGTATTCGCTGAACTGCTCCACATCGTTCTGCGCGCTCTCCACCTTGAGCTCAGCGCTCGACAGGCTGTTTTCGATCTGTGAGAGCTCCACTTCATAGAGGGTCTTGGCGTTCTCGCTGGTAAAGGTGTCGGCATCGAGCTGGTTCTTGGCCTGCGCCTGCTTGGTCTCCAGCTCGAGCTGAGCCTTTTCCAGTGCGGTTTCGGCCACATCCAGGTCGTCGTTGAGGCCCTCCAGCACGTTTTTAATCGCCGTCTCGCTCATCTCGTCGAGCTGTTCGTCGGTGTACTTGGTGGGGTTCTCGTGCTTACTGCTGTATTCGCCGCCGCCCGCGCCGTAACAGTAGGATTTGATGTATTTGATCTGTTTGTTGAGGTCGAGCACCTCGTTTTCATACTGAGTGATGCTGTTTTCCAGCGATTTCAGGGTGTTCTCGTAGGTCTGCTCGGCACTCTCAGCCAGAATTTTGTTGGTCTCATAGTTGGATTCGGCGTCCAGCTTTTTGAGGGTCTGGTCGAGCTGCGCCTGGGTCAGGCTGGCCTGCGCCTGCTTCAAGCTGAGCTGAGCGTTGTCCAGCTGCTCCTGCAAATCGGTGGTGGAGATGAGGATCAACGGGTCGCCCGCCTCCACCTTCTGGCCGGACTTGACATAGACCTCCTGCACGCTCACCGAAAGCCCGAGATCGTCCATCTTGGAGTTGCTGATCTCATATTTCACCGTTTCATAGTCGATTGAGACAGTCCCGGTTTCGCTGATGCCCGCCGTGATATCGCCGCGGGTGACGCGGCTTTCCTTATAGGTGGAGATGGTGCTCTGTGTCTCCCTTGGGAACAGGAATACAACGACACAGGCGATCACCAGCACCAGCGCGATGATGCCGAATACGATTCCACGTTTGCGCCTGCGCTTGGGCTGCAGCACCTCATTTGCGGCCGGTTGGGTAGTCATAGAATCCATAAAAGGGGACCTCCTTCATCGAAATGGGTCAAAATAAAACCGCTGCTAAAAAAGAGCGGTTATCGGTGAGGAAATTCCGCGCCGGGGGCAGCAACCCTGCCCGGCCGATACGGGTTTCATTCCATCTTGTATTTCCCCGAGAAATCGGGGGGGAACCGCACGTGCAGCACAAAAACGTGCGGTTCCCCTGGAAGACGGATGGCGGTGAACATCCGCTTCCGGGGCGGAGAGAGTGCCGCCCTGCCGGCCTAGAGGGAGACCGACACCGAAAAAGAGGAGTAAAACGGAGAAAAAAGCATTTCGTGGTTCTTTGTGAACCACTGACCATAATTTACCGCCGCAATGTGTTGAAAACGTGATGCCTGCGCCAGAATAGTATGAAACTTTTGAAAAGTAAGGATGAACGGCTCAAATTCGGCGAAAAAAGCAAAAAAGCGGCCCGGGGGAATTCCCCCGGGCCGCGCTTTGGCTGGTTGGTTCTATCGGCTAGTGCGGAAAAACCGGCAGCTTCGCCAGATAGATGATATCGGTGCGGTCGGCCGCCTCGCCCTCGGCGAGCACGGCTGCCTTGGCCGCAATGATCCCCTCGGCCTTCTCGACAAACTCCTCGAGCGCCTTGAGGGACATACCGGTGCTGATGACGTCGTCCACGATCAGCACCTTCTTGCCCTTGAGGATCTCCAGATCCTTTTTATCGAGGTAGAGGGTCTGGGTGTTGGCGGTGGTAATCGACTTGACGCTGACGCAGACCGGATCGGTCATATATGCCTTTTTGCCCTTGCGCACCGGGATATACAGCTTGCCCGACTGGCGCGCCATCTCGTAGGCCAGGGGGATGCTCTTTGCCTCGGCGGTGAGGATCACATCGAACTCCGGGGAGCGCTTTAAAATCTCCTCGGCGCATTTCACCGTCATTTCGACATCCCCAAACATGATAAACGCTGCAATGTCAAGGTGTTCACCGACCGGGCAGAGCTTGAGGTCGCGTTCCAGCCCGGCCACCTGCAATTTGTAATATTCAGCCATCTGTTTGGCCCCTCTTTCTTCTATAGAATCAATCCTTCGGGTCGTTCTGGGGGAAGGGAGGCCAGCCCATGGCCACGCCGCCCAGCACGTGGAAGTGCAGGTGGCCCACCGTCTGGCCGCCGTCGGCCCCGCAGTTGTTCACCACGCGGTACCCGTTTTTGAGCCCCAGCTCGGCCGCGAGCTTTGCCACCACCTCGAACACATGCGCGACCACCGCGCTGTTTTCCCCGGTGAGCGCGTCGGCGCTGGGGATGTGCTGCTTGGGGATCACCAGGAAGTGCACCGGCGCCTGGGGATCGATATCGTAAAACGCCAGCACCTGGTCGTCCTCGTACAGCTTTTTGGAGGGGATTTCCCCGGCCGCAATTTTGCAGAACAAGCAATCCACTGTTGACCGCCTCCTTTTCTTTTTAGCCCTTTTTCACCATCTGCTCGATCAGCGAGGGCACCTGCGCGAACGCCTCGTCGATCTGGAACAGCTCGGCCGCGCCGCCCTGGGCGCTGTCCGGCCGGCCGCCGCCCTTGCCGCCGACCATCTCGCAGATCGCCTTGACCAGCTTGCCCGCGTGCATTCCCTTTTCGATGGTATTCTTTCCGCAGGCCGCAAAAATAGACGCCTTGCCGTCGAAGATGGTGGAGATCACCCCGATCATCTCCGGCGCTTCAGCCTTGATTCTATCGCACATCGCGCGCACCGCCTCCGGCTTGGTGCCGGTGAACGACGCACAGATGTATTTGACGCCGCAGACCTCCTTTGCCTGTCCGAACAGCTCGTTGGAGCGGATCTCCGCGATCTTGGCATTGATCGTCTCCAACTCGTGGGTGCGCTCCTTGAGCTCCGCCATCACCTGCGCGGATTTGGCCGCGATCTCGGACGGGCTACCCGCCTTGAGGTTCTCGGCCGTCTTGACCATCAGGTCGTGCTGTTCACCCATCAGGGCCAGCACGTTGAGGCCGGTGGCCGCCTCGATGCGGCGCACGCCCGCCGCCACCGACGACTCGGAGATAATCTTGAACAGGCCGATCCGGCTGGTGTTCGCGACATGAGTGCCGCCGCACAGCTCGATGCTCTCGCCGGACACGTTGACCACCCGCACCACATCGCCGTACTTCTCGCCGAACAGGGCCATCGCGCCCAACGCCTTGGCCTCGGCAATCGGCATCTCCTTGATGCACACGTCGTAGGCGCTCATAATCATCTTGTTGACAATCGCCTCCACCCGGAGCAGCTCCGCAGCCGTCATGGCCGAGAAGTGGGTGAAGTCGAAGCGCACGCGGTGCTCGTCCACGCTCTGGCCCGCCTGCTTCACGTGGTTGCCCAGCACATCGATCAGCGCCTTTTGCAGCAGGTGCGCCGCGGTGTGATTGCGCATGATGGCGCGGCGGCGCTCGCTGTCGATCTCCGCGCGCACCTTGGCGCCGCTGGTGAACATGCCGTTGACCATCTCGCCGTTGTGCAGGAACAGGCCGGTCTGGGTCTTTTTGGTCTCATAGACGTGGAACACCGCATCGCCCAGCGTGAGGATACCGGTATCGCCGATCTGGCCGCCGCTCTCCGCATAGAAGGGGGTTTCGTCCAGCACCACAGTGCCCTTGTCGCCCGCATGCAGGCTGTCGGTCATCTCTCCGTCCTTGACCAGGGCGATGATGTTGCCCTCGTCGGCATACTTCGAGTAGCCGGTGAACTCCACATGGCGGTCCTTGAGATCCGCAAAGATGTCGTCAGCCCAGCTGATGACGTTGCCCGCCAGGCGCGCCTCCCTCGCGCGGGTGCGCTGGTCGTTCATCAGGCGCATGAATTCGTCCTCGTCCACCTCAATGCCCTTCTCCGCGATGATCTCCTTGGTGAGATCGATCGGGAAGCCGAAGGTGTCGTACAGCTTGAACGCATCCTCGCCCGACAGACGGCGGCCGCTGTTGATCTCGTTGGCCGAGAGTTTGTCCATCAGGCCGGTGAGCAGCTCGATGCCCATATCGATCGTCTTGGCGAACCGCTCCTCCTCGACCTGCACCACCTTCTGGATATAATCCAGCTTTTCGGTGAGCTCTGGGTAAGCGGTGGCGTTCTCCCCCGCGACCGTCTCGCACACCTTGTACAGGAACGGCTCGTTGATACCCAGCAGGCGGCCGTGGCGCGCGGCGCGGCGCAGCAGCCTGCGCAGCACGTAGCCGCGGCCCTCGTTGGAGGGGATGACCCCGTCCGCGATCATAAACGTGGTGCTGCGGATGTGGTCGGTGATGACGCGCAGCGACACGTCGGTCTTGTAGTCCTTGCCGTATTCCACACCCGCAATCTCGCGGATGTGCTTCATGATGTTCTGCACGGTGTCCACTTCAAACAGGTTGCCGACGTTCTGCATCACGCACGCCAGGCGCTCCAAGCCCATGCCGGTGTCGATGTTGGGGTGGGCCAGGCGCTCATAGTGGCCGTTGCCGTCGCCATCGAACTGCGAGAACACCAAGTTCCAGATCTCCATGTAGCGGTCGCAATCGCAGCCCACCTTGCAGTCGGGCTTGCCGCAGCCGTATTCCGGGCCGCGGTCCCAGTAGATCTCCGAGCAGGGGCCGCAGGGGCCCGAGCCGATCTCCCAGAAGTTGTCGTCCTTGCCCATGCGCACGATCTTTTCCGGCGGGATACCCACGTTTTTGGTCCAGATCTCGAACGCCTCGTCGTCCTCCTCGTAGATCGACACCCACAGCCGGTCCTCGGGCATCTCCATCACCGTGGTGAGGAACTCCCACGCCCAGGCGGTCGCCTCCACTTTAAAGTAGTCGCCGAACGAGAAGTTGCCCAGCATCTCGAAGAAGGTGCCGTGGCGGGCGGTCTTGCCCACGTTCTCGATATCCGGCGTGCGGATGCACTTCTGGCAGGTGGTCACGCGGGTGTTCGGCGGCACCGCCTGGCCCAGAAAGAATTTTTTCATCGGCGCCATGCCCGAGTTGATGAGCAACAGGCTGTTGTCGTCAATCGGGATCAGCGGGAAGCTGGGCAGCCTCGTGTGCCCCTTGCTCTCAAAAAACGCGAGGAATTTCTCGCGGATTTCGTTGAGTCCCATCCATCTCATAATAATCCTACTCTCCTCTTTGTATAATTTACTGATATTACGCCGCAGCGTTTATGGTAAAACAGAAAAGACCCCCATCCGCAAGGGACGAAGGTCTTGTGACTCCGTGGTACCACCCAAATTGCACATCGCTGTGCCACTTTGACCCGTTAACGCCGGGAAAACGCCGCGTGCTGCGCGGTGCTCCAAGATGGCTGCCAGATGCGGGCAACGAGGGCCTTTCAGCGGTGCAGCCCTCTCTCTGTGGGTGCTCATGCGCCCCGGCTCGTCTTATCTTCGCATATTTCGCTATCCACTTGATTTTACGGCAACCGCTGCTTCTTGTCAAGGGGTAGGGGCATCAAAAACCCCCCGTCCGCAGGGACGAGGGGCAAGATTTTCACCTTAAGCCGCAGCTCAGGCCTCCGCCGCTTTCACCTTTTTGAGGGAAAACTTGTGCAGAACCACCAGCACAACCAGCAGCAGGACAACCGAAGTACCCAGAGTGACGCCGATGTTCGCCGCAGTAGGCAGGCCCTTGGTCAGGCCAGCCACAATGTAACCCACGAAGCAGCAGGCAGCCACCGTGATGGCGTAGGGCATCTGTGTGGACACATGCTGGATATGGTCGCACCCCGCGCCCGTGGAGGAGAGGATGGTGGTATCGGAGATGGGCGAGCAGTGGTCGCCGAACACCGAACCGGCCAGCGTCGCGGAGAGCGCAACCACCAGCAGCTCGGGCGCAATGCCCTCGCACACAGGGACAATGATCGGGATGAGGATACCGAAGGTGCCCCAGGCGGTGCCCATCGCAAAGGACAGGAACGCGGCGATCGCAAAGATCAGCGCCGGGATGAGGAACGCGGGCATCGCGCTGCCCTCCACAATGCCTTTGACATATTCGCCGGTGGACAGCAGGTCGCGGCAGACGCCGGAGATGGTCCACGCGAGGATCAGGATGATATCGGCCGGAACCATGGATTTGGCGCCCTCGGTGATGCCGCCCATGAACTCACGGAAGCCGACCAGCTTGCGGGGTACGAACAGGACGAACGCCACAACCAGCGCCGCAAAGCCGCCCACGACCAGCGCTGGGGACGCCTCGCAGTTGCCGAACGCCGCGGCGATGTTGCCCGCGATGGCCGGATCGTCGCCCCAGAAGCCGCCGTTGTGCAGCATGGCGAGGATCGAGAAGATGATGAGCGCGCCGATGGGGATGAGCATATCGAACACGCGGCCCTTCTCAGACGCCTTGTAGTGCTCCTGCACCTCGGCATCCACCGCGCCCAGGTTGCCGGCCTGCGCCTTGATCTCGGCACGCTCCATCGGGCCGAAGTCGAGGTCGACCACGCACAGCGCGACCACCATGACGATAGAAAGCAGCGCGTACAGGTTGTACGGGATAGTGGACACAAACGCCGCCAGGTCGCTTTCAAACGCGCCGGTGGCGGCCAGGTTGGAGCCGACCGCAGCCGCCCAGCTTGAGATGGGGGCGATGATGCAGATGGGCGCCGCCGTGGCGTCGATGATGTAAGCCAGCTTGGCGCGCGAGATGTTGTGTTTATCGGTGACCGGCTTCATGACGGTGCCCACGGTGAGGCAGTTGAAATAGTCGTCGATGAAGATCAGCGCGCCCAGCGCAGAGGTCGCCAGCAGCGAGGAGCGCTTGGTTTTCAGCTTGGAGCTGGCCCAGCGGCCGTAAGCGCGCGAGCCGCCCGCCATGGTGACCACCGCCACCAAGGCACCCAGCAGCGCCAGGAACAGGATGATATTGAAATCGAAACGGTTGGCCATCAACTGGAAGGTGGTTTCCACCGTTCCCACAATGGGGTTGAGCCCCGTGTTCAGCGCATAGATGAGTGTGCCCGAAAGGATGCCGATCATCAGGGATGAGATGACCTCCTTGGTGATCAGCGCCAGGCTGATGGCGATGATCGGCGGCAACAGGGATAAAAAGCCGACTTGAATTGCTTCCATGAGAAATAGACCTCTCCTTCTTGTTGTATTTGTCCCCGACAGCGCCGCAACCAGCGGCGCAGAAGGCCGAAGCCTGTCCGCGGGCAAAGGATAACTGGTATCATAATAGCATAATTTGCGGGGTGGTACAAGAAGAAATTTCATAAATATTTCACATTTTATCTATTTCATCACAGATCGCACATTTCTACGGAAAATTTCGTCGTTCTGACGGGGAAGTAAATGTTCCCTGCAAAAAAAGTAAAAAAACCGAGCTCCCCTCGTTAAAAAGGAAGCCCGGTTGCAGGAAGCGCCTCCCACCCGGCGCAGAAATATCACATCAGCGGCGCAAACGCCCGCAGCAGCGCCCGCAGCAGCAGCCGGTGGCGGGAAATCTCCCGCGCCTTCTCCGGCAAAATCTCCTCCGAAACCGCCAGCACCGCCTCCACATCCCGCCGCACCCGCTGCGCCATCGAAGAGCGGTAGAACAGCACCCCGCACTCGAAGTGCAGGTAGAAACTGCGGTAGTCCAGGTTCGCGGTGCCCACCATGCACACCTCATCGTCGCAAACCAGCATCTTGGCGTGGATGAAACCGGGCGTGTACTCGTAGATGCGCACCCCGGCCGCCGTCAGCTGCGCGTAGTTGGCCTGTGTCACCATGTGCACAAACCACTTATCCGCCACATGCGGGGTGACGATGCGCACATCCACCCCGCTCTGGGCCGCCACCGAGAGCGCTGTGATCATCTCGTTGTCCAGGATGAGATAAGGGGTGGTGATATACACATAGCGCCGCGCACAGTTGACCATCTGCATATAGACGTTCTCCGACAGGTTGCACCCGTCCAGCGGCGCGTCCCCAAACGGCTGCACAAAGCCGTCCATCCCGGCGGCCGGTGCAGCCTCCGCCCGGTAATGGGCGGGGTCGAGCCGCACGCCGCTTGCAAACTCCCACAGGGAGAGAAACATCCGCGTCAGGCTCGCCACAGCCTCCCCCCGGATCAGCACCGCCGTATCCTTCCAATGGCCGTGCTTGGGGTAGGCGTTGATGTATTCGTCCGCCAGGTTGATCCCGCCGCAGTAGCCCACCCTGCCGTCGATCACCGTGATCTTGCGGTGGTCGCGGTAGTTCATCACGCTGGAAAGCCGCGGCCGACAGGGGTTGAACACCGCCGCCTCGATGCCCATTTCAGCAAGCTGCCGGCTGTAGCCCGCGGGCAGGGTCCGGATCGAACCGAGGTCGTCGTACATCAGCTTGACCTCCACCCCCTCCGCCGCCTTGCGGCGCAGCACCTCCAGCACCGCGTCCCACATGCGGCCCGGCTGGATGATGAAATACTCCATCAGGATGAACCGCTCGGCCTTCGCCAGCTCGTCCAGCAGCGAGGCCCATTGGTCCTCACCCAGCGGGAAGTACTCAGCCGCCCCGCCGTGGTAGAGCGGAAAGCCCGAGACGCGGGCCACATAGGCCGCCTGGCGGGCGAGCAGCGGGCTCTCCCCTGCCAGTTCGTCTATCGCGGGGCTCCCCTCCGGCTTTATTTGGGGGCGAGGCCGCAGCCTGCGGTTGAGACAGCGGTTGCCAAACATCAGATAAAACAGGCCGCCGAACACCGGGAACAGCGCGATGGGGATGCACCAGGCCAACTTGTAGGAGGGGTTATCGGGCTTGCTGAGAATCCACAGCACCGCTGCAATGCTCGCCGCCTGCAACACCCAGTAGAGGTAGGTCCACATCCCGCTCAGCCCGGCGATGATCGCGACCACCAGCGCAAGCTGCAGCGCGATCAGCGCCGCGATGGCGCTCACCCGCCCGATCAGCAGTTTTCTCGCCTTTTTCACGCCGATCCCGCCCTTTCTTCTCCTACCAGTTTACCACGACAGGGCGGCGATTATGAATCAGGCCGGATAAAAGGAACGGGAAGCACCGCGCGAACGGCCCTTCCCGATGAAATGGTTTTATACAATTTTACGCTGTAGCCAGTCGTAAACATCCCGGTACACTTCGGCGCGGTTGGTCTCATTGAGCATCTCGTGCCGCCCGCCTTTGTAAAGCTTCAGGGTCGCGTCGAACACCCCCGCCTGTTTCACCATCGCGTAGACCTTTTTCACCCCTTCGCCGTATCCGCCTACCGGGTCCTCCGTGCCGGAAAACAACAGGATGGGCAGGTCGCGCGGCAGCTTTGCGGCCCAATCCGGGCGGTTGCAGCGCTGCCTGAGCACAGCCAAATCGCGGAACGCCGCGTTGGTGAACAGGAACATGCAGTAGGGGTCGGCCCGGTAGGCATCCACCACTGCGCGGTCGCGGCTGAGCCAGTCCTTGTCGGTGCGGCCCTCGAACCGCTCGTTGTAATGCGCAAACGCCATGCGGTCGAGCATCCGGCCGGGCGCGCGCGGGCCCTTGAGCCGGCACATCAGCTCGGCCAGGGCCACCGATGCATTGACGCCGGGTTCCGGGCCGGCCGTACCGCTGATGATCGCGCCGTCGTAGTCCGCGCCGTATTCGGCCAGCACACACCGCGCGATCATCGAGCCCATCGAATGGCCCAATATAAAGTATGACACGCCGGGATAGCGCTCCTTCATCAGCAGGGTCAATGCGTGCACATCTTCGACGAGGGCCTCGTCCCCCTTCTGTCCGGCAAAAAAGCCGAGCTGGGACGGCTCGGCCACCGAATAGCGGTGGCCGATGTGGTCGTTGCCGCAGGCCATAATCCCCTTGGCACACAAAAACTCGGCGAACTCGCGGTAGCGGTCGATATATTCACACATCCCGTGCGAGATTTGCACAATCGCCCGGATATCGGTATCCACCGGGAGAAACAGCTTGGCGGACACCATGCTGGACCCGTTGGCGCTGGGGTAACGGAGGGTCTCTGTGTTGTATCCCATGGCGCGCCTCCTTCTATTCTACCTTGGCCGCCACCGGCTCAGTGCGGCCGGGAAGCACCTCGCCATCCAGGGTGACGGTGAAAAAGCTGGTGTTCTCAAAGCGTTTCCACAGGTTGGGCAGGATGGAATTCTGTCCCTCGCGCATACCGGTGACCACATTGACAGCCTTGTTCTCACGGATAAAATCGGTGATGCGTGCGAGCGGATCGGTGGAATATTGAATGGACATCACCGCATTGTTCTGCTTGGATACCCCGAACAGGTATTCCAGTGCGTCGGTGTCCTTATTGATGCGTTGGGGGTTCATCACGCTGATGACAGTGAGGTTGGTTTTGGAGATATCCGCGATCACACGGCCGGCCTTGATCAGACGCTCGCAGCGCCGCTGGTCGGTGACGCACACCACGGTGGAATTCAGGATGATCTCCTGGGTGGGATTACTGTAGCTGGTTTCAGCCAGATTCATAAAGGCATACCCCTTCGATTTATTGCAGCGGGGCAGTCATCTCCCGCTTAAGTTTAGTATACAATACAAATGTAAATAAACTATGAGCGGGGATGGAAGAATTTTGGTCGGGAACCGTCTACTTTTTGCGGGCCGCGAATGCCAATAAGATCAGGGCCGCGACGATGTAAACACCGCCCGCCACGGCCTTTTTGGTCTGCGCTGTGCCGGCGACCGGCTCCAGCTCGATCGCTCCGCCCGGCGCTGTGCTGGATGCGGAGCGCTCGGCAGCGGAAACCTTTTCCTGCACGGACGGCTCGGAACTGGCGGACGAGGAGGATTTCGGCGCGGATTTGGACGCGGACGGAGGCGGCGACGAGCGCGAGGAGGATGCAGCCTTGGAGGAGGACGCGCTCCGCTCCTCAGACGGTTCGTCCTCTTCCGCAGAGCCGCCCGGGCGCTGCACGTCCGGGTCTGAGCCGCCGCCTGTGCTGGAACCCGAGGAGCTGCTCTCATCGGGCAGGGCGGAAAAGCTGCCCTTCTGCACGCTATCCCCCTCGAAGCGGGCCTGCGCAAAGCGGAGGCTGCCCGGCGTCAGGTTGCCCTGCGTGCCGCCGCCCTCCAGCGAAAACGACCGCACCTCCCGCAGGTCCAGCCGCAAAAAGCGCGTGCCGGACGGGACGGCGCAGCGGTAGGTCTCGTAATAATAGGCGTAATCCCCGCCTTCGAGCAGCGCGCTGCGCAGCCCGGCCGCAGGGCAGGAAACCTGCGAAAAGCTCTTGCCGTCGGACGAAGCGTAGACCGATAACCCGTAAGGATACGCCCGCGAAGGCGCGCCTGCGGGCTCGACAAACGCATAGCGGTAGTCGGCCGTGCAGCGCAGCTCCCTCCAACCCGCGTCCGGGGTGCTGAGATAGAGTGCCCGGCCGTCCTCCGAGATGAGCGGCTTGAGCGCGGAGCTCCGGTCGGAATCGGAAAACAGGCCCAGCTCGTAGCGGTCCGCACGCCGCAGCGCCAGCGTGGAAAAGGCGCTATACAAAGCGACCTCCACCGTCTGCGTGCCCGAAACCGCGTAGAGGGCGCTCGCAGTCCCGCCCGCCCCGGAAAGCGGCATGGCGCTGGCGTCGGGCGCGCCCGGCCAGCCCATCTCCGCACCGACCGTGAGCGATGGGGACCCCAAATTTTGATAGCTGTGCCAGTCGTCGCCCCGCGCGTCCGCAAAGTCGTCGATGAGCACCGCGGCATAAGCCTTCACCGGGCAGAGCAGCACTACGCCGCAAAGCACGGCACAAAGATGTGCAGCAATCGATTTCATATCCAGTCGTTCTCCCTGATGTCGGTTTTTTTGATTGTTTTCGCCGAATTTCTACATGAATTGTACCATGACATTCGGAATCTCACAACCAAAAACCGATGAAAAACGACAAAAAACTACAGTTCGCGCGTCAGGGCGGCAAATTGCTCCAGGGTGAGCTGTTCGGGGCGGGCGGCGGCGGGCAGGCCCGCTCGCTCCAGCGCGGCGGCCACTTCGCCCTTGGGCCGCCCCAGCGCGGACGAAATCGAGTTGGCGGCCGTCTTGCGCCGCTGGGAAAATGCGCCCCGGATGACGCGGAACAGCGCCGCTTCATCCTCCACCTCGACTGGCGGCTCCGGGCGGATATCCAGCCGGATGACGGTGGAATCGACGTCGGGCGCGGGCAGGAAACTGCCGCGCGACACCTGAAACAGCACCTGCGGCTCGCTGTAGTACCGCACCGCCAGGCTGATCGCACCGGTCTCGCGCGAGCCCTCCGGGGCGCAGATGCGCTGGGCCGCCTCCTTCTGCACCATCACCGTCACTGCGGAGATGGGCAGGCGGGATTCCAGCAAGCCCATCAGGATGGGGGATGTGATGTAGTACGGGAGGTTGGCGCACACCACCACCTCCATGCCCGCGAACGCCCGGGCGATCAGCGCGGCGAGGTCCACCTTGAGCACGTCCTCGTTGATGATCTCGATGTTGGTAAAGCCGTCCAGCGTCTCATCCAAAATGGGAAGCAACCGGCTGTCCAGCTCGATCACCACCACCTTGTCCGCGCGGCGGGCCAGCTCCTGGGTGAGCACGCCGATGCCCGCGCCGATCTCGATGACCCCCACGCCGTGGCGCGCGCCGCCCAGTTCCGCAATGCGCGGGCAGACGGTGGGGTTGACGATGAAGTTCTGCCCCAGCGCCTTGGAAAAGGTGAAACCGTGCCGGGTGAGCAGCTCCCGGATGGTGCCGATGTTGGAAAGGTTCTGCATAAGGGTCCTCCTGACTGTCGTTGGGCGGCGGAAAGCGCCGCCGTAATCCCCTTTATCATACCACAGGGAGATGGGAAAAACCACGCCTTGCCGCGGCGGGATTTTTCCCTTATAATAGGAATTAAAATCATCTGTATGGAAAGGGTGTTTTGAATGACAAGGCGGGACAAGATCAACTATTATCTCGATATCGCGCAGACGGTGCTGACGCGCGGCACCTGTATGCGCCGCAACTTCGGGGCGATCATCGTCAAGAACGACCAGATTATCTCCACCGGTTATGTGGGCGCGCCCCGCGGGCGCAAAAACTGCACCGACCTCGGGTTCTGCACCCGGCAGCGGCTTCAGGTGCCGCGCGGCACCCGCTACGAGCTGTGCCGCTCGGTCCACGCCGAGGCCAACGCCATCATCCACGCGGAGCGCTCGGATATGATCGGGTCCACCCTCTACCTGGTTGGGCGGGAGTACGACTCCGGCGAGTATGTGGCAAACGCCAACCCCTGCGCCATGTGCAAGCGCATGATTATCAACGCGGGCATCTCCACCGTGATTGTGCGCGACGACCTCGACCACTACCGCGTCATCAATGTGGAGGATTGGGTAATCAACGACGAATCCCTCGAGGAGATCACCGGCTATTGACCCGCCCGGCGGCGGCAATCGCCGGCGACCTTACGCGCGCGGGGCACGCCTCTCTACCATGATAAAAGGGGGACACCTTGGTTGGCAGAACAGTTTGAAATCGCACTTTTCCACCGGTTCCACTTTGAACGGGAAAACCAGCCCTATCCAGACGAATCGGCCCTGCTGGACGACTGGATGGCGCTGGTATCCGGCTACCTCTGCCTGGGCTGCGCGATCCAAAGGGAGAGCGCCGGCCCAGGCGGGGCGGTCGGGCTCGCGGGCGCCAGCTTCGGCCCGGCCGAGACCTTGCGCTACCTCTCGGCCTTTCCGCAGGCGGGTTTTGATACCCCCGAGGAGGTTATCCTGCTGTTCATCCGCGCCGAGCGGATGATCGCCCGGCGCCTCGCGCTCACCCTGGAGGGCGGGCAAAATTTCCGCCTGTGCCGGGTGGCGCACACCTTTGCCCTCGACGACTTCGCCCTGTTCTGCCTGGTGTGCAGCCTGTGCGCCGGGCTAGACCGGGGCTTTGAGTCCGCTTTCGCCCTGCTGCACGGGCAGGATGCGCTCGCGCACCCCACGGTGGGGGTGCTTCGCTCGCTGTACGGGCTGATCCATCCCGCGCCGGGCGTGCCCAGCTTCTGCGACCCCGGCGCGCTCTCAGCGCTGCTGTTTGTGCCTCAGCAGCCCGCCACCCTGGCGCTCTGGCCGGTGGCGCTCCATCCGCACCTCACGGCCTACCTGTGCGGGTGCGAATACCGCGGCCGCTTTCAACCGGATTCGATCGACCGGACGGACGAGCCCCTGTTCTGCGACGGGCAGTACCGCGCCGCAGAGGCTTTGACCGCCCGGCTGAACGAGGGCGGTCAAAGCTGTCTTGGCATCCTGTGCGGACCCCGCGGCAGCGGGAAAAAGCTGACCGTGCGCCGCCTCGCGGGGCGTTTGGGGCGCAGGCTGCTGCTGATCCCCGCGGAGGAGCTCCCCGACGAGGAGCCTGCGACCTCCGACCTGCTGCGGTACGTCCTGCTGGACGGCTGCCTGATCTGCCTGGACGGAGCGGACCTGGACAGCGCCGAACAGCGCGCCCGCCTCGAGCGGCTTCTCCGGGCGCTCGCCCCGCACCGCGCGGGGGTGTTTCTGCTCACCGAGCGCCTGCGCCGCAACTTCTGTCCCGACGGCTACCTCTGCCGCCGCATCGACTACCCGCTGCCCGACCAGGGGCAGGCGGTACGGCTCTGGACGCAGTTCGCCGCAGATTATCCGGTGGCCCCCGAGCTGGATTGGCGGGCGATCTCCGGGCGGTTTTCGCTTTCGCCCGGCCAGATGAAGGGCGCGCTGCGCGACGCCGCCCTGGAGGCCGCGGGCGGCCCGATCGACGGCGTGACTCTGCGCGGCGCGATTCTGCGGGCCAACACCAGCCGCTTGAGCGAGCTGGCCGACCGCATTGACCTGTTTTACACCTGGGACGACCTGGTTTTGGACGACACGTCCAAGGGGATGCTGCGCGAGGTCTGCAACCGGATCAAGTACAAGTTCCAGGTCGAGGAACAGTGGGGCTTCCGCAGCAAATCGGCCTACGGCAACGGCATCTCGGTGCTGCTCTACGGCCCGCCCGGCACCGGCAAGACGATGAGCGCGCAGGTGCTCGCTGGGGAACTGTGGCTGCCGCTCTACCGCATCAACCTGGCGCAGATTATCAGCAAATACATCGGCGAGACCGCGAAAAACCTCGACGCCATCTTCAACGAGGCCCGCAACAGCAACGTCATCCTCTTCTTCGACGAGGCCGACGCACTGTTCGCCAAGCGCACCGACGTGCAGAACGCCAACGACCGGTACTCCAACTCCGAGACCTCCTACCTGCTGCAAAAGATCGAGGAGTTCTCAGGCATCAGCATCCTGGCGACCAACCTCGCCAACAACTTCGACGACGCGTTCCGCCGCCGCATCAACTACATGATCAACATCCACATGCCCAGCGAGGCGCAGCGCCTCCAGCTCTGGCGCAGCGCCTTCCCACAGGATGCGCCGCTCGACAGCGAGATCGACTTCGAGATGCTCGCAGGCAGCCTGGAGATTTCGGGCAGCGTCATCAAGTCGGCCGCGCTTCAGGCGGCCTATTTCGCCGCGGACGAGGGCTGCGCCATCGGGATGCGCCAGATCGTGCGCGCGGTGCGCATCGAACTGGGCAAGGCGGGCAAGCCGGAACCGCGCTATTTTCAGCATTACACCGGATGAATCGAGCATTCCACATCACAGATCAGCCGAGACTTTCTCGCCAAAAGCGAAGAGACAGACGACAAGGAGCGGACCCGCGGGTCCGCTCCTCTTTTTGTTATCCGGTTCAGTCGAGAAATCCCTGCCCGATCACTTCGTCGAGCGTGTTCACACCGCGTGCGATCAGCGCAAGGCCATCCACAGTGATATCGAGCGTCTGGCGCAGCGAGATCAGCGCGTCCACCAGCATCTGCCCGCAGACGATAAAGGGGTAGTCGGGCCGCAGAAGCAGGTTGTGCCGGTAGTAGAGGGTCCGCCCCATCACGCCGAACCCGCCCACCAGCGCATACTGGTTGGCCCGCATGCAGGCGTGCATCACCTCCGGCAGATTCTCCTCCGGGACCTCGCTAAACACCACAGCCGCGAACTGCGCCGTGGTGAAGCTCCCCTCCGCCCCCTCCGGGTGCAAAAACGAGAGCTCGGCCGTCACGGCCGCCTTGATCTTGCCCAGATTGGATATGCCGACCTGCAGAACCGGCTGTTCGGTCTGGCCGTAGGCGACCCATGCGGTCTCCCAGCCCGCCAGCCGGGCGTGCTCCTCCAACAAATCCATCAGGAGTTCTTCGTCCTGGGCTTCAAACCGGCCGGTCGCCGCTGCGGGCTCCCTATTGTAATCCCTCTGCATTCTATCTCCCTTCCGCCGCCCACCGGGCGGCTGGCTGCGCGGTTAAACGCCCGGCGCAAACTGGTGCGATGTGTACTGGCCGTACCCCGAGCCGACCTTGCCCAGGCGCTGCGCCAAAAATTCCCTGCTGGGCAGCCGACCATCTTCCTGCCTGCGCACCCCCATGCCGCTGAGCAGCCCCTCGTCGGCCTCGCCGCCGTCAGCCATCTCTTTGGCGCGGCCCATCGCGATTGCGTTTGCAATGCCCGCCTTGCCGCCCGACTGGCCGGAAAGCGCGTTGCTCATCAGGGTTTTAAAGTCCGCGTCGGAGATGTTGCGGACGCGGGGGGATTCGTTTTTGGTGCGCTTGGCGTATTCAAATTTGAACCGCTTCTTGAGGTCGTCGTAATTTTCGATATCGGCCAGGGCCGTGGCCATCTCGCCGCCGTTCAGCTTGATCGCCCGGATCTCGTTGTCGACCGTCTTGACTTGCGACTTGCCCCGGAGGATGCCAGCCACCAGTCCGCCGATCAGCTTGGTGCCTGTACCCAGGCCCATCGCCACATAGCCGGCGATCTTACCGCCCAGCGTCTTGGGGCCAAGCAACGCGCTGAGCGCATAGGTGCCCCCGGCCAGGAGGTTGCCGGCCAGCCCGATAGCGGCGCGGTTGCGCTTGTCGGTGCGCATACTCTTTGCCATATGCTCGCTGTTGCGCTTGCGGACATATTGGGCCTGCGTCTTGCCCTCGCTCGCAATCGCGTCGTCCGCCGCCCTTTTCGCGCCCTCCACATCCCCAGGGTTGCTGGCGAGGTACCTTTGAAACGCCTCGGCGCCCTTCATCTTTTGGGCGGACTGGGCCGCCTGTATCGAGGTCTGCCCCTCCTTCTTGTGGAAGGTCTTGGTGGCCTTGGTGGCCTTTTCGTGCTCGCGCAGCTCGTTGACATGGCTCTGGTTGGTGAATATGCCGGTGGTGTTGCTGAGGGCCTCGCCGGCGTTGCTGGCCACAAAACCCCAGGTTTTGAGCTCCGGGTCCTGTTTTATCGCAGAGGCCATCGTCATCGAGTGGCCGGTGAACCTGCCCGCGTCGGTCGCGAACCCGGCCAGCGACTCCAGGCGGTCGCGCTTATCCTGGCCGGCCCAGTTATCGGCTGTGTCGAGACCCCGCTTGGTGACGGCCATCAGGTCCGCCGCAAGGTTCAGCCCTGCGCCCGTGCTGCCCGCACCGACCCGCCAATTCTTCGCCGCGTCGGTGGCTTCCCCCAGCGCCATATCGGTTAGGGTGGGGATACCGACGCCCACCGCAGTGCCCCCCAACCCCGTAAAGAGGTCGCCGTATCCCAGAATATCCTGTGCGGTGAGATTACTCTTTTCCCGCTGCTCGTGCCGGATGGCGCTCGCGTCGCGGCGGTCGCGCGCGGTATACCCTGCGTATTTCTTTTTTGCAAGCTCATGGCTATCCACCTTGTAGTGGTTCCGCAGTTCGCCATCCGTCACATCATTCGATTCAAACGCACTGGTATCGAACATCGCGGCCAGATCTTCGCCGAGGCTGCGCTCCGCCTCCGCCTCCTCGCCGGACGCGGGCGTACCCTGCTGGACGGCGCTTTCCACCGCCTGCGACACCTCGCCGAGCTGGGCCGCCGCCCCGGGGTTGCCCGCGCCCGCCTGTTGGGCGAGCGCGTTGGTGACGCCGTTGATGACCGCGTTTTCGGGGCTGAAGATGTTCTTGAGCTTGAGGTCCACCGCGATCTGATCCATGATCTTCTGCGCGCTCTCCATCACCATGATGTCGTTGGTCTTGCTGTTTTTAAACATAAACTGTGGGGTGGAGCGGACGACGATATTTTTCACCAGCTTGAGCTTATCCCCGACCTTATCCCGCCAGAACTCGCGGCTGTAGTCCGCGTCGCGCCAGTGGGTTTCGGGCGCGTTGTACATCCTGCGCACCTGATCGTCCCGATCCTCCCGCTTTTTCTGGAACCTGCTGTAAAACGATGCCATTGCGGCCACCCCTTTCTAAAATCTCGCTGTCAGCCCACCGTGATATGCGACCCCAGCGCCGCCTGGTCCACGCTGGCAACCTCGGGCGTGGAGAGCGCGCTGTTCACATCCAGGTAGCAGTGGGTATCGGTATGGGAGCACCGCCGCAGCGTCACGACCTTGAACCGCGCGCCCACCATGCTGTACGACTCGATCAGCCGCTCGAGCTTTTCCTCCGATATGGGCAGCGCGCTTTGCCTGCCGCTCAGGTCGAGGATCACGCAAAAGTCGTTGCTGGTCTCGCCGTACAGCCTGTGGTAGGTCTGGCGCTGGGACGCCGTCACCCCCGCGGCGTCCCATTGGAACGACTCGACAATCCGCGGCCGGACGCCCGTTGCGAGCGCCACCACCTGCTCGAGCGCGCGCTTGGTGCCCTTGAGCCCCTGGTAGAGATCGATATGGCGGATGATCTGCCGCAGCTGACCGGGCGAAAAGACGCCGTCCCGGTTGTCGACGCCCAGCCACCCGGCCAGCACCTCGACCGTCTCGTCGGGCGTGGCCTCGTAGTCGAGCAGGCGCGGGATCTCGTCCACCCGCCGCTCCTCATCCAGAAAGATCGATTGCAGCACGGCGATGTAGCGGTCGAAAAACGCATCCCCCTGGTAGATTTCGGGGAAATATTCTGTAAAGCTGTATTTGGGGAACTCCAGCCGGAACCCCTCGATCTCGCACCGGCTTTCTGCGGACAGCGGATAGGCCGCCAGGTAGACCCACACATACCGCCCGGTGAGGCCGTGCAGCAGGATATCCCGGTTGTTGACGCTGCGCACATGCGCCATCGAATAAAGTGCGGATTCCTTCTGGGCGGGGGAAACCTCGGGCGCAGCCAGCAGTGCGTCGAGCGCCGGACTGCCCGCCCCCGGGCCGGCCAGCGCGGCGGAGGCCGCCGCGATCACCTCCAGCTTGACGTCGTGGAACTCTCCCTCGATGTACAGGCGGTTGAAGGTCATCTCGGCGTCGCCCGTATCGAACACGCGGGTGATGTAGGCGCAGGGAGCCGTCGGGCTTTCCATCCGTAGGGTCAGATCGTCCGTCAGCACAAAGCCGTGGCGAACCCCTTTCTGGAGCGCGCATTTATAAAAATTGACGGTCTTAAGTTGCTGCTTCATGGTTCCCGCTCCTTATATAAACTCGATTTCCACCGTGCGCAGATAGGCCAGGCTGTCGGGATAGACCTCGATGTCCCCCCGCTCGTTGCGCACCGCGCCGCTGCCGACCGCCTCAAAGGCGAGCTGCCGCACCCCGCGCACGCAGTCGAGCATCTCCAGCGCGGAAAATACCCTGCCGTACACCACATTGCGGCCGAATCCACCCGTCTTGGTGAAGTCGATCAGCTCAAGCAGCAGGTCCTGCACCCGCTGCCGGGCTGCCTGGCTCTTGTCCTCCAGCGCGATCCGGCCAAATACGTTCACCCCCACATATTGCGGCGGGATCACCAGCAGCCGGGTGGTAAGCAGGCGGTGCTGCTCGAGATGCGCCAGAATTGCCCGCTGATAGCGGTCGCTGAGGGTGGCGTGGGGGTCGTGCGCGTAGGGCTTGACCGCCAGCAGCACCGTATTGGGGCGGTAGGGCGCGCTGTAACAGTCGCTGAACTGCCGCATGGTGATGACGTTGACATAGTCGATCATCAGCCCGGGTGTGCGCTTGACGATTTCGATATAATCCTCCGCCGTAACCGCGCGGGTCACCTCCCGGAATTTTTCTTCCAGCCGGGCTTCCAGCTCCTGCGCGCTCTCCCGGTGCTTTCCGCCCCGGGCGTCCTCGATGTTGACCACTGTAAGCGGCCCCAGGCGGCCGTCCGCCAGCCGGTTGACCCGGCCCGCCAGCACGTTGCCCCCCTCGAATGCGGAGGTCTTGACCGTGACGGCCACCACCGTGGCCCCGCCGTCCGGCTGCAGGCCATTTTTCCCGTCGCCGAACACGATCTGCCCGGCCGCGCTGTCGTAGGAGAACACCCGGTCGGCGTAGCCCGCTTCGCTCAGGTCGGCGCACGGCTCCCACAGCTCGTAGCAGACCCGGCCGCCCGCCCGGCGCGTCAGCGCGAGGCGCAGCTCCAACAGGCCCGGCCAATCGAAGTCGAGCCGCTCGCCGGCGCACCCCAGGGTGACCCCGGCCACCGTCTGCGGATAGACTGCCTGGCCGGCGATCAGCACCAGCACCTTCCGCCCCACTGCGGGGGCGCGGCCAAACCGTTCTTCGTCGAACCGGATCACCCGCTGCCAGGGGTACCGGCCGGGCAGGATCTCGCACAGCGCGCCTTCGCCGGGGGTATGCTCATACCAGGTGACGTAGCCGTCCGGTGACTCGACCGCCACCGTGATGAGGTCGTCCTCCCGGATGCAGTAGTCGATTGCGAGCTCGCCGCCTTGATAGGTGAGCTCCAGCGCTTGGGCGCAGGTGTCGGTCTGCACCGCCTCGGCGCAGTTGACCGTCACGCGGCCGAGGCGCGGCAGTAGGTCGTAGCCGTTTTCGCGCAGGGTGCAGCGCAGGTAGTGGGCGGGCGCGAACAGCGGGCTTTCCAGCCGCCCTGTCCCCTGTGGGAGCTCCAGCGCGACAAAGCCGCTGCGCAGAAACCCGCCGGTGCTGTCCTCCGCCACATGGACGGGGAGCCACCGCTGCCCGTCGCAGCAGGACCATTCCAATTCCGCCAATGAGAACGGCCCGTCAAACGGGTTGCGCCGCGCGTCCCCCTGCACCTCAAGAAACAGGCGCAGCGGGCCCGCATCCAGCGGGGCCTCGAACCCCAGGTAGAGCTCCCGCTCCCCCGCGCCGTAGGCAAACAGCTCGGCAAAGCCGCCGTCCACCCCGGCGATGCGGGTGATCTCCCGCGGCACGCCGTCCACAACGCTGTAGAGCGCGGCCACCCGGTTGCGCCGCCCGCCGCAGGTCTCGCTCACCTCAAAGACAGTGCTGCCCGCCGCGAGCTTGGCCCCGCGCGGCAGCAGGAATTCGTCGTGTTCGGGTTCGACCGCCACGCGGCAGCGGGCGGCCGCCTGCTGCGGCTCCAGCCCCAGCAGCTTGAGGTATTTGAGCCGGTGGACCTCGCCGGTGGCGTTCATGTAGTAGTTCAGCGTATCGGTGAGCCAGGCGAAGGTTTGCAGCGTGGTGATGCCGGGGTCGTGGGCGTTGAAGTCGGTCCACTCTCCGGTGAGGGTGGGTATGCGGCTGCGCGCCCGCTCAAACAGCTTGTCGAAGCTCAGGTCGTCGAGCTGAGGTACGCTCAACATGTTCTCTCCCCCTTATCAGGTGGCCCGCCTGCCGTCCAGGGCGAGGTCCACATATACGGTATGTTCCCCGTTGACCGCCATGGCGAACGGGTTGCGGATGTGCCGGTAGATGTCGTCGTTGACCGCGTATTCGTTGCGCCCAAACTGGGCGGTGAGCACCGTGCGGGTGACCACCGCTTCGGGGCTGCGTATCTTGAGAAACGCCAAAATCTGCTGCATGGTGGGCAGTTCGCCGATCTCCCACCCGCGGCCCTCAAAGCCGCCCTCCAGCGGGTCGATGAAGGTAGCGATCAGGCCGGCGATCTCCTTTTGCAGGTCGTAGGCGTGCTCCATCCTGCCGCATTCCAACCAGAGCCGCACCGACAGCCGGACAAAGTACGGCTGCGCAAGGATGAGCGACTTGCCCAGCGGCAGGACGCCGCTGCTGCCCAGCAGCTTCTCCCTGATCTGCTCTTTGACGGCCGAAAAGATGTGGCTGCCCTTTTCGTACTCCTCAATCAGCACGGCGATGGTGATGGCGTCCTCCTGCGGCGCGCCGTATTGATCCACGCCGGTGCAGCATTTGATCCGCCGCACGCCGTAGGATACCTGCGCGATCAGATCGAAGTAGTCGTCGCGGCTGACCGCGCGCCCCCTGGTGCGCAGCATGTTGGAGATCACGGCCGCCGAAGTCCGCTCGTTGTAGCCATCGTACCCGCCGTAGGCCGCGATCGGGTTTTCCACGCGGCTGACATAGCGGATCGACCGGTTGAGGGTGCGGATGCTCCCCGCGGGCACGTTGGCGTCCGCGCCCTGGTAGCTCTGGTATTCCACCTTGACGGCCGGGCCGCCGTCCCGCAGCGGGAAGGTGGAGAAGATATTCTTTTCAAAGCCGATCTGTCCGGCCGCCGGGTCGAAGCGGTAGGCCCGCCCCCGGCCGGCCGCAAAGGCGCCCCTCTGCCAGCGCACCCAGTTTTCGCCCTCCGGCGGGTCGCCGTCCCGCTCGTTGATCCAGACGGCGGCGTGCAGGATGTTTCGTTCGGCGAGCTGAAGCGTCACGGCGGTGTCGATGTCGTCCACATAGAAGGTCTCCACCCGCGTGCACAGGTTGCGCGCCTGCGCCATATTCCGGTGGATGCCGCGGATGACCGGCAGGCTTCCCTGCTCCGCGGGATCGTTGTGGTTGATCAGCCGAACCCAATAGAGGTCCTGGCCGAACAGCGAGCCCCGCCGGATATCCTTGGGGATCACGGCGAGCATCGTCTCGGAGTAGAGCATCCCCGCGGTGTTGTCCACCACCTTGAGGGGCGCGAACCCCTCGGGCGAGAGGTACTCGGCGGTGAAGTCCACCGGCCGGTCCTCGTTGTTTTCAATGTCGAAGTAGAGGCTCACGGGGGTACCCCACGGCGCCTGCCCAAATCCCAGGTACATCGCGGGTTTTTCCAGCTCGCTGTTGTAAAACGGGCGGACGACCCGCCGGCGGTGCAGCAGCGCCGTGACATCGCGCACCTCGAAGTTGTTGCGGGTGCAGGCGTAATCGGGAAGCTGCGGGGCCGCGCCGTAGCTGTAAGAGAAGCGCAGCCGGTCGATCACCGGGCAAAACTGCCGCGCCGGCAGCTGGTAAAGGGAGTCGGCGCGCAGCAGCCGCAGCCGCAGCCGGTAGTCGCCGGGGAAGTCCTCCGCCCCCGCCATGTCGTTGGGCACCGTGAAGGAGATGCGCAGCGAACCCTCGGCTGAGCCGTTGAAAAGCAGGGCGGCGTGCTCCTCCCGCAGCAGCCTGCGCCAGCCGTTTTGGCCGTAATATTCCAGCAGCACATAGTCCGGCTTGACCTCCATCATCGCCGGGTGCGGCGGGGTGCGCGGGCGCTTCATAATGACTTTATATTCCTCGTCCGTCTCGTATTCGGGCAGAAGCTGCTCGAACTCCTCAAAGTCGAGGTCGAACGACATCTCCACCCGCGCGCCGCGGCGCGCGAGCACCTCACGGCACTCGATGCCGCACTCCGCGTAGATCTCCATCGGCCGCCCGAACGGCAAAAAGTGCTCGGTATTCTGCAAAACGCCGTTGCAGAATATCTCGTCGGCCGGGATGTCCGAGCGCCCGAACGAGAGCTCGATTCCTGTGATTTCGAGGTCGCACAGCTGTTCGGCCCGCGCCGCCAGCAGGTAGCGCTCCGCGCCGCCCAGCTCGGTCTTCACCGGCGTGTAGCTGTGTTTGACCAGGCGGACACTGCCCCCCTCGGGCGCGACGCTGTCGAACGGCTCGATCTCCTCCCCCTGTAGAAGCCCGAACCGCACCGCGCCCGAACAGAGGGTGGCCGCCGCCTGCTCCGCCCCCTCGGGGGTGAGCGCGGACAGGCGCAGGGTGAGGTCGAGCGCGCCCAACCCGTCGAACAGGCGGTCGTATCCCAGCAGCAGCAGGTGCTCGCTGCGGTTTTCGGCCGTCAGGTCGAACGCGGTGAAACGGGCGGTCTCGGCGTTCTGCCCGCGCGCCATCAGCGCGACGATGCGGTCGCTCGCCCCGTCGGTGGCGTAGACCGCCTCCAGCTCGGCGTTGGTGGCGGTGATGCCGTACACCGTCTCGAAGATGATGCGCTGGTCGCTGTCGCCGGTCTCGGCGAGCATCTGCGTGCCCTTGGGGATGTAGACCGGCTCATCCAGGCCCGCCACCGGGTAAAACTTCACATAGGTGCGGGCGGCCTCCACCGGCTCCTCTTTGAGCCGGTCGAACAGGTTGAGATACTGCACCTTGTGCTTGTGTAGGATGCGCCCGAAGCGTTTTTGGCTCTCTTCAATCATGCCGCAGCACAGCAGCTCCACCACCGAACCGGGGTCCGGATCGTCGGCGGAAAAGCGCCACTCGGGCGTATAGGAGGCCGCGAGCTCCCGCAGCTTCTCCTCCAAAGATCTATCCTCGCTGTATTTCATGCTCTTCCCCCTATTCCAGACCGACGCCCTCGTAGAGATAATACGGGAACACGAGGTTGTTCGGGTTGTTGGTGGCGCGCACCGTGTAGCTGATGGAAAACACCACCTTGCCCTCGCTCAGGCCGCTCATATCCACCTGCACGCCCACGTTGATGATGCGCGGCTCCCAGCGGGTGAGCGCGTCCACAATCTCGCTGCGCACCATCGAGAGGCTCGCGTCGTCGGGCAGGCCGAACACATAGTTGTGCACGTCGCAGCCGAAGTCGGGCAGCATCGCGCGCTCGCGCCTGCGGGTCATCACAATCAAATAGATCGACTGGCGGATGTCCTCCTCGGCGCTGCACATCACAAAGCGCCCAGTCGTCTGATCCAGCCGCGGCGGAAACGAAAACCCCCGCCCCAAAAATGCCCTTGTATCTTCCATCGTCTCCTGCCTTTCCGGCGGCGCGCGCCTAGTTGAGCTTGAGCATCTGCCCAGATATCTCGGTCATCGTGCCGCCCTTGAGCGTGGCCGTCTGTTTGCCCTCCGCCTTGAGCATCCCGCCCTCCAGCGTGAGCGACTGATTGCCCGCCAGCTTGGCGGTCTGGGCCGCCTCCAGCGCGAGCTTATCGCCCTTGATAGCGATCGCACCGCCCTGCCCGTCCAGGGTGATTTCACATTTCCCCGCCTTGAGGGCGATGGTCTTGTCCGCCGTGATTTCAATCGCGCCGTTCTTGCAGTCCAACCGGATGAGATTTTTGCCGTCCTTGTCGCTGACGGCGACCTGCTCAGTTTCGTCCTCAATGGTGAACTTGAGCCCTTTGGGGGTGGTCAGCAGCACCGACTGCTTATCCTTCTCGTCGCTGACCGTGCATTCCACGCCGCCCTTGGTGATAAACCGCTTTTTGAGGTTCTTCTCGTCAAATGATTCGCTCAAAATTTTTGCGCCCGCCGGGTAAAAGCAGCCGAGCACAAACGGCTTGGTCTGCGCCGCGCCCAAAAAGCCCACCAGCACCACGTCGCCGATCTCGGGCAGCAGGTAGCGCCCGTAGGCAGCGCCCGCGTAAGGGTGCAGCAGCGGTATCCACTCGCAGATGTTTTTACCCGACAGCCAGGAGGTGAACTCCACCTTGACCATGGCCGGGAAGTTTTTGTCGTTGTTCTCGGTGACAATCCCCTGCACAAAGCTGCCGATCTGCCCCGAGAGCCCCACCCCCTGGCGGCCCTCCCGCAGCAGGTCTGCTATCGAACTATTCACAGGCTATCAGTCCTCGCTTCAAAATTTGTGACAAAGCCCCGCTCGTCCACCGTGTGGCGCACCCCGCAGATGTACCAGCTGCGGTCGAGCGCCGGGTCCAGCCCCTTGAGCTTGACAAACCGGCCGGGCACCAGCTCGGGGATTCCCAGGCAGGTGCACCGCACCACCATAAAGTCCTGCTGGAGCTCGGCCATCAGGATTTTTGCGCGGTCCCCGGCCTCCTGCGCGCTGGCCACCCGCTCGTCGAAAAACGAGCGCACGGTGGAATCGATCGATTTGGCGGCCGACGACCCGGTGGAAAATTTCCCCTTGGACGCCGCCTTGCCGGTGACCGCCTCGCCGTTCTCCGGGTTGATACCCGAGACCTGAACCTCCTTCACCAGCTTTTCCCCCCGCATCCCCGCGCGGGCCGCGAGCAGCCCACCCTTCAGCTGTAGGGTCATGATCGGGCTTGCAGATACGGGCGGCTTGCGGAAGTAGGCCTTGCCCTGTATGATAAAAAACTCGCAGCCGGTATATTTGGCATACCGCACGAGAAAATCGTAGTCGCTTTCCATCGGGAAGTGGATCATCTCGCCCTCTAACGGCAACGTATCCACCTGTTTGCCCTTGAGATAGGCGGAGACCGGTTTTTCCCCCAGCAGCGTGTTCACCGCCTGGGTCAGCTTCTTTTCGCTGAGAATCTCCATCCGTTGTGTCTTCATCAGCAGGCATTTGGCGTCCGCGCAGTCCACCCTGATTTCCGGCGCGCCCTGCTCGGGGTCGAAGAGGTATTCCACCTCGACGATATGCCCGCTGAACACCGATTCGGTGCTGATATAGCCCAGCTTGATCTCCACCTGCGCCCCTATTTGCAGGTATTTATAGGCGCCCCCTGTGTCGAACCGGGTCTTTTCGTAGTCGTATTGGCTGAGCACCAAAAAGCTGCAGCCGGACGCCTCGTACCCGCTGGTCAAATCGACCGCGAGGCCGGAGATGGAGCACTTGAGCTTTTCGGTCAGCTCCACGCCGTCCACCACAACCCGGAAGGTCGGCGCGCTCATACCCTGGTATTTCCGCTTGAGACCCGCAAAGGTGGTGCTCCCCTTCATCAAGTCCATCCGCCGCTCCCCCTTTCTTTGTATGGCCGCAGGTCACCGGATGGCCGGTACCTTCAGCCGGACCGCACGCCCGATGGCGCGCGGGTTGAGTATCCCGTTGGCCTGTGCGATCACCTTCCACTCGTTGGGATCGCCGTATTCATCCGCGGCGACCATCCAAAGCTGATCGCCGTAGGGCAAAAAGCGCTCTTTGGTGCGGTCGGGCGACTCAAACGGCGCGGACGCGTCCCCCTGGATCAGCTCCAGCTCTTCGCCCACGATCTTGAGCACCATCTTCATGCGCACCGGCGTACCGTTGGGCGCAAACATTGTGTAGTTGATCGTGCTGCTCTGCACAATGCCCTCGAATTGTATCCCCTGCCCCCAGACAAACCGCACAACCGGCGGCTGGTGCAGGCTGGACACATAGCGGATGGTGGTGGCCACCCTGTTGCACAGATCGTTGACCTCGGCGTGAAGGTCGGGCATCACCACCTGCCCCAGCGTCTTCAGCAGCTCCATCGGGTTGGACGCCACGTTGGACACCGCCCCGACCACATCCATCACCCCGAGGCTCTTGAGGTCGGTGAACGCATCGAAATAGAGCGTCACCGACAAGGTGGACAGCGCGCCCGAGGTCACCTGGACGTCCTGCGGGTTGGCCTGCTGGCCGTCGCCGGTCTTTTCGCTGAGGTTGACCCCGCGCGTGATGGTGTATTCCGAGGGGTTAAACTGCACGTCGAGCGAGGTGGGCGGCGCGCCCTCCCCGCCGTCGAACACCAGAAGGCTCGCTTTGGCCAGCTTTCCGTTCCCGCCCTGTGTGAGCGCATCCAACATTTAAAACCCTCCTCTGCGCAGCCGTTCCGACCGCAGCCGTTTTTCAATGACCTGATAAACCTGGTCGGCCAGCTGGTTGATGGGCACCTGGCCGCTCTGCTTCTGTTCCGCCACCGGCGCTGTGAGCGGCGGCGGCGCGTTGATCGCGATATTTTTTTCGGTTTGTTTCCTGGTTTCCACCGTCCGGCTCTCCTGCTTGACCACCCGGCGTATCGTCTGGATGTCGGCGGGCTGCTCCGGCGCGCCGTCCTGCACGGCCTGGCGGCGGTGTACGATCGACGGCGGTATGACCGGCGCTGTCTGCACCCCAGCGCCGGACGCTGTGCGCGCTGTTGCCTCAGACATGGTTTGCGGCGCCTCCGCCCCCCGCTGGGGCCCCGCCTGACGGTGGGTCATCGCGGCGGGGGATGAGCGTCCAACTGTTGGGGAGCCCTGCGCCGTGCCGGGATGGCCGCCGGATAAATCAACATGGCCCGCCGCCCCTGATGTTGCCGGCAACCCAGCAGCTTGCCGCTGGTTTATCCCCGGCGATCCGTCCGCCGGATACAGCCGCAGGCTGGCCGGGTGCCGAACCGCTTCACCGGATACCCGTGCGGCAAGCCCAGGCGAGACTGCCCCGATCGCTGACGGCGCGCCCATCGATGCGTTGACAGCCGCCCCCCACATTGTGCCGGCCTGCCGGGTCGCCCTGCGGGAAGATTCCGCCGCACCGGCGGGCTGCTGCTGTCCCAGCAAAAGTGTGGTCAGCGGCGCAGCCGCTTGTGCAGCCGCCAGATGCAAGCTGTGCGTGACCGGCCAAATGGCGGGGCCAGCCACAGTGGCTGCGTGCGCAGGCCCCCACGCTGTATTGCCCCTCTGCATTTGCGCTTTGCCCGCTGTCAAATGTCCCCCGTCTTCTCTTCCAGCGGGCCGCGCCGCCCCGGCGGCGGGGGGCGCCGGGGCGGCGGATAGCCCCCGCTGACCGGCTTCGGCCCCCCGTGCTGTCGCAGACCGCAGGAGGAGTTTGGCCGGGGAGGAAAGCGCCATCATTCGGGCGGCTGTATCGGCCGCACCGGCAGTCTGTGCGGCCGAAAGAATCGCCGCGGTATACTGCATCTGGATCGAATTCCCGGTCTGCGCGGCCGGGGAAAGTATCCGGCCGGTTGCAGCGGCGGGCTCCCCCGGCGCGGCTGACCAACTGGGCCCCAACACGGGTTGGCCGCTCATGCGCCCCCGTTCCGGGACTGCGCGCTTCTGTGCGGCGGGCGCCGGTGCCGCTGTGCGGTTAGCCGCTGGCGGCTCCCCCGGTCGGCTGCGGTTGACCACGGCGGCCCTTTCGCGGCTCCGCTCGCCCAAATCGTGGGCCGCTTGCCGGGCCGCCTCGGGGTGGGTGAACGTGACCGGCCGCTGCGGGCCCGCCGTGCGCTCTATGGCCCTTGGCGCGGCGTCCGAAGAGGCCGCCGGGTGGGGAATCCTCTCTTCTCGGCTGGCCACCCGCAATGCGGACGGCGCGGCATGGCGGGTGGCATCTTCCGCAGGGGCGGAGATAGCCGTATCGGGCCGCCCTGCCGGCACGCGCTGTACGGCCGCCGCACGGGTATGTCCCGCGTGAGATATCCCGTTCTCCTGCCGCGGCTCTCCAGCGGGTGCAGCGAGGCGCTGGATCATCTCCGGCGCTCCCGCCGCCTGCAAAAACCGCACCGTTTCGCGCAGGATAGCCTCGCCGCGGGCGGCGGCGCCCCCTCCGCCCGCGCTGAGCCCGCCCCGCACAGAAATTTCTCCGGCAATCCGCCCGGCTGTGCCGCTTGTAGACGGAGCCGCCTGGCCCCGCGCATACAGCCGGACGTTCTGCATCATCAATCGGTTGAGAAAATGAAAATTGAGATGCAGGTTGACAACCACATTCTCCTGCGCATAGCGCGCGATATTGGTGATATTCTGGATATAGGTCTCGTAGCGCGGCGCGGCGCTCTCAGCCTCCGGCGCGCCGTCCGGCTGGAGGAACACCAGCCGCGCGGGCAGCACCGGGGCGGGCAGCGCGCCCGCGTACCGCGAGAGGATGGACGCGGCGAAACCGGCGTCGATCACCGTCTGCATCATCTGTGTCCATCCCCCTTTCCCTGTTAGATCCCGCTGATGCCGAAGGCGGAGGCGGCCATCGCGATCGCCGTCTGGTCCTCGAGCGTCTCATAGGCGAGCTCAAAGCTCTCGACCAAAAAGCTGCCGCTCATCGCATCCAGCGGCGAACACTGCCACTTTTTGACGACCGCTCCGTGCACAAAGTAGATCCTCTCCAGCTTTCCGCTCCGCCCCGAGATGGTGATGACCATATCGATGGGCAGCCGTTGGCCCACCGAAAACCGGGCCATTAAAATCTGGGTGAGCGCCTTCATATCGCTCACGCCGATCATGCCGCGCTCGAGCGTCAAGGTGCGCTCTGTGGTGACGGGCTTGCGCAGCGAGTGCACGTAGTCGTTCACGCCGCCCTCTGCGAGCGGCTCGGTCTCCACCAGGGTCTCCATATTGGTGATCTTAGAAAAACCCATCTCCACCCCCTGGATGTACACTTTAAATTTGTACCCGGGCAAAGGGTTTCTCGGGAGCTGATCGGAAGGTTTTGCCTCCCAGTGGGTGATCCACTTGTTTGCATCCGCCATCGCTATACCTCAAAAATGTTTTTGGGCTCGTTGTTGAGCTCCTTGTGAATCGCCGAAATCTCTTCGCAAAAGCGCCGCCTGGTTTTGTGATCCAGCGTCATAACCGTCTCGAAGCTCCAGTGGTAGTAGTACGAGAGAAAGCTGACCTCTTTATAGAGCTGGGCTTCGGGGTAGACGGTCACTCCGCCGACGTAAAATTTACCGGCTGCTCGAACTTATGCCCGCACTCGGGGCAGACGCACTGATCCATCACCGGCTCGATCGCGTTGATCTTCTGGTACATATCCTGCAAAAAGGCGAGGTCGGAGGAATAGAACTTCTCCACCACGCGCGGGTCGATCTTGGGCACCGTGCCCAGCGAGGTGATTACACGCGAAAGCAGGATGATCGTCAGATAGCCTGGGTTTTGCACCACGCGCGGGTCGCGCAGCGGCAATATCTCATCCGCCGCGGTGGCCAGGCGCATCACGCCGTGCTTATGCAGCACCCCGGCGCTGTCCACATAGCCTTTGGGCAGATCAAATTCGTATTCGGTTGAAAAATCGAGTTCCATATCGCTACACTCCTCCTGCGGCGCGGGCGGGCCGGTGGCCCGCCGCCCGCGATCTGGTCAGTTCATTACAGGTTGCGGCGCATCTCCTCAAAGGCGAGCTCGACACTTTCAAAGGCGATCTCGCTGGCGCTGGCGTTGAAGTCGGGCGCGGTATACTTGCAGGGCCAGGCGTTCACCAGCGTCCAGTTGGCGATGTCGTTGTGCGCGTCGTCCTGGAGGTAGATGGTGATATCCTGCACGCGGTCCTCCGCGGTGCCCTTTGAACCGTTGGAGATACCCGCGACCCACTCGAAGAAGGACATATTTTCGGTCATGCCCCATTTCAGGGTGACGTTGCCGTATTTGGTGAGGCCGGGCATCTTGCGCGGCGAGTTGATCGGCTCGGTGCCCTCGCGGTACTCGATGACGTCCACGCTCGCGTCGAAGCCGCTCACCTCAGAAAAAGCCGCCACGTCGATACTGTCGATCTCGACCCGGTAGTTATATTTTTTGTATGGATATACGTTGATTGCCATTCTCAATTCATCCTTTCATCGTTTGAATGCGCCCCTGGAGGGCTGCGCGGGGACGATCACTCCTTCATGTTCTGGGTGATGCGGAAGATGACGAACTCGGCGGGACGGCTGGGCGCGACGCCGATCACGCAGATCAGCTTGCCGTTGAGGATATCCTGCTGGGTCATGGTATCCGGCCCGATGTTGACAAAGAACGCCTCGCTCTCGGTAGCGCCCACCAGCGCGCCGCTGCGGTACATATCCCGCAGGAACGAGCGGATCGTCATGCCGACTCTGGCCCAGAGCACCTCGTCGTTGGGCTCAAACACCGCCCAGTTGGTCTGCGCCTTGATCGTCTCCTCCAGATAGATGAAGAGACGGCGCACGTTGATGTATTTCCACAGGCTGTTGCTCGAGCAGGTGCGGCCACCCCACACGCGGATGCCCTGGCCGGGCAGCGCGCGGATCAGGTTGACGCCCGCTGGGTTGAGCAGGTCCTGTTCGCCGCGGTTATACAGGCAGGAGAGACCCAGGCAGTTGTTGACCACCTCGTTGGCTGGGGCCTTATGCACGCCGCGGGCGACATCGCTGCGGGCATAAATGCCGCAGATCGCGCCGGACGGCGGGATGTAGGCGGGTTTCTTAGCGGCCATATCGTAGACCTGGAGCCAGGGGTGGTACATCGCGGCGTAGTCGGAATCGACGATCGCGCGGTGCTCGAGCAGGTTCTGCGGTTTGGTCAGCGCGCCGGGCATATCCAGCACGGCAAAGCGGCTCGCGAGGTTCTGGCAGTGGGAGACCAGCGCGAGCTGCACCGCCGGGGAGGTGATTCCAGGGATCGCCATGATGCTCACGTTGGTGATCTCCTTGAACGCCTCCAAACCGGTGCGCTTACCCGGCGCGTCGCCGCCGCCAATGTAGATCGAATCGTCGGCCTTTTTGCAGCTGCCGTCGGAACCGCCCGAGAGGGTGAACACGCTCTTGGTGGCCAGGGCGTCGCCTGAAAGGGCGAGCATGGGCGGGAATATCTCGTCGATGGCGTTGTACTGAATCGAAATCAGGTTGGAACGGGACAGGCGGTTTTCGATGAAATCCGCGCTCTGGGAGTTGAACGAAACGGTCTCATAGGTCTCGACCTCGCCGCCGCAGGAGATTTCAATCGAGACCTCGCAGCTCTCGATCACCTTTTTGGGCAGCATCGCGGTATCGACGATATCCTGCTCGAACTCGGTTTCAAAGGTGACGGTGTCGTCTTGGATTTTGACGATGCGGTTGTAGCCCACCGGCGCGCCGTTATCCACCAGCGCCACCACGTCGCCCACTGTAAAGCCGGACGCGTTTTTGAGCTGGAAGGTCTTGCCCAGGGCGGTCATATCCGCATCAGCTGCGAGCGCCTGCGACTTCGCCTTGGAGGCGGTGCCGGCCACGATGCGGATGTTGTTGCCCCACCGGCCCACGCTTTTGGCCGTGGCCACGATCGAGCTCATGACCGCGCTGGCCGCCTTGGCGTCCGCAGGGGCCACGCGCATGATGTAGCAGCGTGCGCCGCCGTTGTTGAAGAACTGCTCCACCGCGTAGGGGAGGAAACGGTTGCCGCCGAACGCATTCTCCGAGAGGTAGCCGCCGAACTTGCGCTGATATTCCGCAAAGCTGGTGATAAACTCCGGCGTGCCGACGGTCTCGCCCTTCTCCGCCATGCCGATAAATCCGGCGGTGCTGGTGCTGACGCCCTCCATCGCCCTCATTCCGGATTCAAATTCTTCCACATAGACTCCTGGAGATAAATACTCTGCCATGTTACTCTTGGGCCACGGTCGTTTTGTGGCCACTCCTCCTTTTGCTTTATTTGGCGGGAATTCAGTTGCCCACCATGGTTTTGACCTGTCCTGGATTGATAATTTGTATCACGCCCGCATATGCACACATACATTTGCAGGTGTTGTTGAGGGCGGGCATCCCCGCCAACAGGGTCTTGCTGGAGCCCGGCGCCCACGGGCCGGTGATCGAGGGGATACAGGGCATCGGCGTGAGCACGCCCAGCGCGGCCGCGGTCGCCGACGCCACTGTCGGGTTCGCCAGGGAGGAGCACATGCCGAACGGCATGATGTTGACCATCGGCTTCATATCCATGATGTTCGCCGCGGGCGTGCCGCACAGGGTCTTGTTCTGCGGCGTCACCACCAGCGTCGACGGCGCCATGCCAAAGCTGCACATCAGCTGGGCCCCGTTGCAGACGAGCATACCCATCGCTTTCCCTCCTTGTTGTAATACTCGATTTGGGTAATCAGCTCCCCCTGGCCCGGCTCCACGGGGATAGAAAACCGGCCGTCGCCGTCGCAGCGGGCGGCATATGCCCGCACAACCGGCTCGCCCGGCTTGTGCGGATGCACAAACCCCGCCGGAACCAGATAGGCGCCATCCGGGCCGCAGTCGCCGGTGACAAACACCTCGCGCCTGCCGCCCGTACCGACAAAAAACCGGGTGCGCACCGGGGGACGGATGAAGTATCCGGAGAACGCCGCCGCCGTGCCCTCTTCGCCGTCCGAAACCGACAGCAGCTTGACTCCGCCGCCCTGGCGCAGGGCGTATACCATCTCGCCCGGGCGGTGGATCCCCTCGACAAACTCGCAGTCGGAGAAGGCGGCCCCGCGCCTGCGCAGCAGGCGCAGCTCCACCACCGGGAGGCGCGGGTCGAGCGCCCGGGTATCCACCTGGACGCGCTCAGGGCAGTAGCTCCCGCCGGAGACCTCCACAGCGAAGACGGAGCCCTCCAACCCGGTGAACACATAGAACCCCTCGGGCTTTCGCAGCGGCGCCGTCGGGCGGCCGTTCACAGTGAACAGGTGCCCGCCGCCCTTGATGCAGCTGCCGCTGAAATCGTCGTACAAGAGCAGGACAAATTGCGTCTTTTTGATGAAGATTACGATCTCCCCCTTCCGCGCGCGTCGCCGGCGCGTATCTGCTGCGCCTCGAACTGCGCCTCGACCACGCGGATAAACCGCTCGCTGTGGCGCGAAGAGATCATCACCGGGGAGATCGAGAGATACAGCCCCATCTGATACGGCAGGTTGAGCCCGGACCAGATTCTGTTTTTCTCCTCGTAACTGAGGTTGAGCAGCGAGACCGCTGCCGCTTCCTCAGAGGGCTGGGCGTACGGCTGCGCCGACGACAGGTCGATGGACGGGTTGTCCATCATCGCCTGCACCGCCCGGCCGAAGATGCGCTGCTCGGTTTCGGCGCCGGTGGCCATCTGCGCGCGGCTGTTGACAAACAACATATAGTGCAGGGTGAGCGGCTTATCGGGGTAGGTGCGGGTGTTGTCCGCGCCGCGCACCGGGGCGGACACGCGGTATTCATTCAGCTCCCGGATGTCGTAGAGAAAGACGCCCAGCTGAAAATCCCCGTTTTTATCGCTGGGCGATGCCAGCGCGATCGCCTCCGACGATTGGATCGGTTCCGGGCATAGGTTTGTGCGCAGCACCCGCAGCAGGGCGGCGCTCATGTCTGCGATGACGGTGTAATCGGCCATTGGCATCTCTCCCTTACGATTCGATGGAATAGTACATAACCGCATCGCGGTTATCGAGCTGATAGCAGTAGCGGTAGGTCATGCCGTCCCAGTCGTAGCACCGGCGCACGATCCGTTCCGCGTAGCTGATGTTTTTCAGGCGGACAAACAGCTTGTTTTGCTTGTCCATTTCAAACAGGATGTTGCTGAATACGGTGGGCTGCTGCTGGCGGGCAAAATCGATCGCCACGCAATCCTCGATGCTGGGGGGCAGGCTGTCGTCGTAGGGTTCCACCTCTTCGATGGGCTCGCCGGGGCGCATCACCGTCACCTTGTTGACCAGCACCTTGCTCTTGTCGAGCTCGGCCTCCGACTGCCAGACATCCTTGTCGATTTCAAAATAGAGCGAGATGTTCTTCTCCACAAAGTCGGGCATCCCCGTTTCTCCGTCCGGCTGCTGCGGGACATCCGCTGCGGGCGGTTCGTCCTCGGAGGCGCTGCTCTCGGGCGGGTTGCCCGCCGCGTTTGCAAGCTCATCCATCCGCTCGATCAGGTCGTTCATCAGGTCCTCCATCGTGGCGTCTTCATCCCGCGAAGAGGAGGAGGACGGCGCATCGTCCGGCACGAACCACGCCATCGGCGAGAACAGCGCGCTCCCGCCCGACAGCTTCGCCGGGGTCGCTGGGCGGCCCGCGCTCATCCCCTGGATTCCCTCCTGGACAAGCGGCGGCTGGTAGACTGTACCGTCCGGCAAATAGTAGTACTCCGAGGCCTGCTCCTCCACAGACCGTGGTTTCTCCCAGACATCCACCCTGACCCGGCAGTCGGTGGAGAGGATCACCCCCGCCTGCTCGAACACAAAGCAGCTGTCGCGGTCGTCGTAATAAACCTTCGGCGTCTCGGTGAACGCCTCCTCCACTTCGGCAAGGGTGGCGTTTATCAGCGCCCGGTAGTTGATCTCACCGCCGTGCATCGGGCCGGTGTAGAGCTCCTTGCCGGCTGCGCTGTAGAGGGTGCCAGTCCCCTGGGGCTTTCCGCCGAAAAATTCCCCCTTGTACCGCACGACGCCGTCGCTGTAGTAGCTGACGCCCGCGCCGTGATATTCGCCCTTGACAAACGCCCCTTCGTAGAGCAGCAGGCCGCTTTCGCCGTACAGCTTGCCTTCGCCGTCGTAGAGGCCGGCCCGAAACGTGCCGTCGTAGATGATCGCGCCCCTGCCGTCGTAGAGCTTACCCGCGCCGCTGTAGAGGTTATCGGCAAACTCGCCCTCATAGCGGACAGCCCCGTCCGCGTAGTATTGGACGCCCTTGCCGTTGTACTGGTTGCGGTCGAACTCGCCCTCGTAGAGCAGCTTGCCGTCCCTGGTGTAGAGCACGCCGCTGCCGCTGCACACGCCGCCGTCGATCTCGCCGGTGAAGACGGTTCTGCCGTCGGCGGCCTGGATGTTGGCCACGCCGGTGAAGTCGCTGAGCTTCATGTCGTCGTAGGCAAAGGTCACGCTGGTGCGCACCGCGGCGGGCTGCGCCGGCTGCGCGGGGAGCTTGGGGGCAAACATGATAAAGTAGAGGAATACTCCGGCGCAGAGCGCCAAGATCAGTGTCAGAAAGAGCTTTTTATAGACCCAGTACCGGCCGATCGAGTAGTAATCCGCGCGGCTCTGCGGCCGCAGGGTAATCAGGGATTTTACCTTTTTGGTGAGCGGCGCGATCAGCTTGGCCGTGATGATGTTGACGTTGAACATCCGCTGTACGCGGACAATCATCATTCGGAACGGCCCGGTGATCGCGGTGGTCAGCCGCTTAAAGGCCGAAAGCAGAAGTTTGAACAGGTCCGTACTAGGCACCTCCTTTGTCCAGCTCCGGGGTTATTTAGAGCTTCTTTTCACACTGGAAGATATAGTGGCGCGCCACGTTGTCGTATTGGTTTTCGCGCAGCACCACAGCAAACAGGTTTTTCGCGTCGTAGTAGCGCTTCTGCTGGTAGAGCTGCATCGCCTTGTCGAAGGTGAGGCGGGTGTCGTTAATCAGCCGGATGATCTCGGGGGAGCTGCCGTCGTAGAAGTCGTAGAGCCCCCTGCTCTGCTGGCCGCGGTCGCCCAAAAAGCCGATGAAGCGGTTGTAGTACCGCTCGCTGTCCAGCGTGGCGTAGGCGTCCTGCGTCACGACCAGGCGGCTGGAGAGCTGACGGATCAACGGCAGCCTCTGGGTCATCGCCTCCAACCCCTGCGAGATCATCGCGGGGATGTAGCGCTGCTCGTCGCCGCAGATGCCGTAGTACAGCTCGGCGCGGTGCAGCAGGAAGGTGACGTCCAGGCGGCTGTGCAGCGCGGCCGAAGCGTTATGGCCGTCGATCTGGGCCAATGCGGCCAGCGCGATCGAGACCCCGTCCTCGCCGTCTTTGGGGCAGATCACCTTGAGGCTGCACAGGTTGACGCTGTCCACCACCAGCGTGGCGTCGTATTGATCGGATATTTCGTTGATGATATTGAAAAAACGGTTGATGAGCTCCTGCTCGGCGCGCAGCGGCATCTTGTCGGAGCTCAGCCAGAGGTTGACGCACAGCACGTTGTAATCGCCCTGCACATGGCTGCCGGGCTGCAAATCCCCGAGGTTATCCTTGCCGAGCAGGCGGAAGATGCGCTGCGGCACAAACCGGAAGTAGGTGTCGCTGACCCCCCTGAGGTTGTAAAGCTGCACATCGATGTCGCCGGCCATCTTGTTGAACACCCGCGCGATATCCGAGAGCTCGTCGCGGGTGTCGCTCTCCAGCCGGATGCGGCGGTTGCCCTCTGAGAATTCCTCGAGGCCGTCCTTGATGCGCACCAGAGGGCCGAGCACCCGCATAAAGACCACGAGCAGCAGCGCGCCGATCACCAGCAGGAATACCGCGGCGATGATGATATAGTTGCGCAGGTACGCGCCGGTGTAGCGGTCCATATTGGCCGACGGGATGCTGGTTTCGAGCAGGTAGACGGTGTCGCCCTCCACGCCGCCGATCGGGGTGACGCAGATCACCCTGCGCCCCATCCGGTCGGAGATCTCGCCGGTCTGGGTCTCGCCGGTGAAGGCCGCCTCCCGGTGCATCCTGATCTCCTCGCTGTTCAGCACCAGTTCAAACGGGTAGAAGCAGGGCAGGTCGCGGTCCACGCCAGTGTACAGCCTGCCGCCTTCGTAGTAGGCGGTGCGGGTGTACACCGCGCGGGTGCGCATCTGCTGGTCGAGGTAGCGGTAGCCCTCGGTGGTGTAGTCGTAGGGGTATTCGATCTCGTTGAAGCTCTCGGTGCCGAACAGCGCGGTCAGCAGGTTGCCCTCGTCCTCCACCTGCTTTTGAAAGCTGCCGCTGATCGAATCGCTGTAGGCGTTGTAACTGAACACCCCGAACAGCACCAGAGCCACCGCCAACAGCGGCAGGGCGGAAAACGCGAGCTTGAGCAGGATGGTACGGCTGCCGCGCACCTGGCTCGCCACCGCCACCGCAAAGGCGTACAGCAACAGCAGCCCCACAAAGTAGAGCGCCGTGCCGCCCAGCATCGACAGCACCTTAAAGAGCAGCCCCGAGGTGAGGCGGCCGACGACCGAGTAGCTGCCCGCCTCGCTGACGATCAGCTCATAAAACCCCGTGGAGTTGTTGCGCACCACCGCCGTGTAGTTCTCGCCGTCGCGCACCGATGCGGTGAGGATATCCGACGGCGCGTAGTTGCTGACGCCGGTGAAGCGCTCCGAGCCGCCCTGCAGCACCGAGGTGCTGCCGTCCGCGAGGTTCAGCAGCGAGATATCGCCGCTCTCCTGCTCCCCGATGAGCACATACTCCCCATCATACGGGGCGATAAACATCGGATACATCAGCTCCCGCAGCTCGCGCGCGGGGTAGATTTCGGTTGCGGCCGCGCCCTCTGCGGCGAGGTACACCTTGCCGGACATGGTGGCGTAGGCCACCTGCGAGGACGCGGGCACCGCCCTATAGATGCCTTCAGCGGGGTCGATGGAGTAGGTGCGGGTGCCCTTGGAGGCGGGCGTCCCCTTTTTGGCGAGGTCGGCCGGATCGAAAGCCGCGCGGGTGAGCTCGCTTGCGTCCCCGTTGACCCCCATCAGCACCGCCACGCTGGAGAGGGACAGCCACTTGTAGCGCACCCCCGCCTCATTTTCGAGCGGATGCACCGCCACCCGCTTGGAAAACCAGCGGCTGAGGTCGTAAACCTCCAGATCCTGCCGCAGATATTCCTGGGTGAGGGCGTCGGCGTAATCGCGAATCAGATAGACCCGCGCGCTGTCGTCCACCGCAAAATCGGCCACCGACGAAGTCTCGCCCCCGCTGGTCTGCCGGATTTTCATCGTCTGGCGGTAGACACCCCGCTTATCCGCCATGCGAAACACCAAGTCGCCGCCCTCCACCTGGGCTACCAGGGTGTCCCCGCCAGCGGCCGCCGCAATCCCGACGATGTTGTCGAGCTTGCCGGGGGATAACACAATATTCTGTACCAGAGAGGCGATCACCGCCAGCACAATGAAGAGTATCCGCAGCACTCTGCTCCGCATTGACATGTCTCCTACCCACCTTAATCCTTTGTTGCACGGGGCCGGGGTCAGACGTCCTCGTCGCCCAGGTATACTTCCCCGATGCTGTTCATCCCGATATAGCTGGTGTTCACCTTTTCATTCTGCCGCCAGGCCACCCGCAAAACGATCTGATAGGCCGCATAGATCACCGTTGCCGCGACCAGTACGGCCAAAAAGATCGTCATAGAATTGCGCGTTAAAAATTTTTTGAAGCCGATGATCCGGTCGAGCAACCTCCGCACCCCGAAGTGCAGCTCGTCGGGCTCGTCGGGTATCGCCTTGACAGCCGTTAAAATCTGATTGAAGCTGCTAAAGCCCCGGCTCTCCTTCTTTTTGAAAAATGCCTGGAGTTCGCGGGGATAGAGGTCCACCTGGCGTTCGTACCGCTCGCTGTATTCCCGCGCGAGGATGTCAAAGGCGCAGGTGGCCGCCGCATAGTAGAAGTCCGCCGGCCGGCCGCGGCCCGCCAGCTCGCCGAAGTCGATGAAGTAGTTGAAGTAGACCCGTCCGTCCGGGGCGAGGTTGATATTGCGCTCGCGCAGGAGCAGCTCCCCCACCTCTCCGCCCGCTTCGATCTCGGCGCAGGCCACCAGAAAGGCGGCGGCCAGCCTTTTGCGGTCGGCAAACGTCTCTGCCTGGATCATCTCCCGGTTGCACAAGCGCACCTCCGGCTGGTAGCGAAACACCAGGCAAAACCGGTCGCGGTAGGCAAACGAGCCCACAAAATCCCGGTTGGCCGAGAACAAGCCCTCACCCGTGACCTGCCGCGCGACCTCCCTGCGCACCTGGCTGTCCGCAATCGAAACCACCGTGTAAAACACGCCGCTGTCGCGCTTGAGGTCGGTGCATACAATCACCTCGTTGACCGCGTTTTTTAAGACCGTCCTCATCGTATGGAGGTTCATATTCAAAACCTGAAACATCTCACACCCCCCGCCCGCCGGTAGGCAGGCCCCTTACTCCTCTTTTTTCTTCTGGGATACGATGGCAAACGCATGCGTATAGATCGACGGATCGCTGATCGCCTCGACGCGGATTTCGTACACGCCCTCCTTGGCGGGCGCGGTGTACACGCCGCTCTGGTCGATGTGGCCGCCCTCGGCGTCCACCAGGCGGAAGTTGCACGCCTCGGTGGGCATATTGATGAACACCGGCGAGATGTGCGCGGTGCCCTTGGGCGGCAGCACGATGGTGTCCGGGTTGATGAGGATATACCGCTCGCCGCCGTGCGCCGGCTTGAGCTGCTTGTCGATCTCGCCCAGGCGGAAGGCATACCAGCGGATGCGCAGGCTGATGAGACCGGTGGTCTCGTGCAGCCGCAGGCCCACGATGAAGGTGCCGCGCTCGGGCAGGACCTTGATCGCGGCGGAGAGGTTGTACACCCGCTCGTCGCGCGCGTTTCCGTCCGCATCCGCGAAGAGGTCCACATCCCCCAGCAGAATCTCGCTGACCTCCTCGCCCGGCCCGGCGCTGCTGATGTATTCGACTCCCACCTGCACATACACCGGGCCCTTGCCCAACCCGTGCATAATTTCGTCGGAGAAGATCGTCTCCTTCTGGTCGTGCCCCAGGCCGATACCCAGCTCGAACACCCCGCAGGCGGTGTCGCGCACCGCGGCCTGGGCCTCAGGCTGGTAGCTCTCGGGCGGCTGCGCAGGCGCGGGCGCGCCGTATGTCCGAGGCGCGGCGCTATCCGGGTAATATTGTTCCAGCCGCCGCAGCAGCATGAGCTGTTGGGCGTTGTAGGTATACTGGCCGAAGGGCGGCGGGGCGACGCTGTCGATGATGACCTGCTCGTCCTGGCGGATCAGGTCGATCTTGGCGATCCACAGCCGCTCGTCGTAGCTCTCCTCAAGCAGCTTGTCCATCGACTTGCTGTAGAGGTGGGCGAGGCAGAACTCCTCCAAGCCGGAGTTCACCGGCTTGATGAGCAGTTCGATGTTCTGGTTGAGGTTGAACACCTCGCCGCTGCGCTGCACGGCAAAATCCGTGATGGTGACCGCCACGCTGCCTCCGCCGCTCCAGACGTGCGGCTCGGGCGTGAGGATGTAGTTGAGCACCTTGCAGTCCCCGCAGGCCAGCTTGACATGATCCAACCCCACCTGAATGCTTCGGTTGCCCTCGGCGTCCTCAAAGTTGGGGGCGGCCAGCTCGTAACAGAACGAGTATTCCTCCGCGCCCGGCCCGATTTTGCGCAGCTCCACCCGCAGGTTGATGCTGCTGCCCAGCGGCAGGTAGCGCGGTAGATACTGCGCCACCTCGATGTCGCCGTCGGAGTAGATCACCTGCCGGTCGATAAATTCGTCGATCGGCTGCGGCACCCGCGCGACCAGCGCCTCGTCGAGCAGGGTGAGCTTATAGCCCTCGCGCACCCGGTTGTAGCTGTCTTCGCCCGCGCCCTCCTGGGCCATCACGGCGTAAACCCGGTCGGCAGGCGTCTCCTGGTAGCTGATTCCCAGATAGGCGCAGGAGGATGTGAGCTGCGCAAAGCCCTCGATGGTGGAGAGCTTGACCACCCGCGTCTCGGGCGCCACGATCTCCCGCCCCGAGGCGTCCAGGGCGCACCCCGCCTGGATCACCACCGAGGCGTCGTCCGCCCGGATCACCCCCAGGCCGGACAGGATGCCGTCCGCCCCGGTGAGCCGGTTGAGAAACCGGCGCTTGTCGTTGAAATAGCGCTGTTCCGCCTCGAAGTCCTTGGCGGTCAAGAGCTTGCCGAAGTAGTAACTGTTGCGTTCAAAGGGGAAATATTTTCGATTCAGCATTGCAGCAGCCCGCTTTCTATGTAAGATTCAGTCGAGAGGGTCCCCTCTCAGCGCCGTTTCCTGCGCGCGATCGCCAACGCGCCGGCCGTCACCGCCGCTACCGCGGCGGCCCCGGCCCCGGCCAGCCCCAGCGGGATGTCGTCAACCGCGCCGGCGCCTTCCCGTTCGGGTGCGGCGAGCGCGTAGCGGCTCAGGTGATCTACCTTCGCGTAGGCCACGCCGCCCGCGCGGCGAGTCGGGATGAACTCGGCCGATCCGTCGTTGTTCATGCGGCAGATCAGCACGATGCCGTTCTGGTAATCCGCCGGGATGGGCAGCCCGATCTCGATCGTGGCGCTGGGCTGCACCTCCTCCCCGCTCTCAAGCAGGGTGACGTCGTACAGGTTGACGATATCGAACGATTCCTGGGCCGCCTGGACCGCCTTTCTGTCATCGGACGAGGCGGCCACCTCCTTGACCGAGAGCTGCGCGTCCCTGGGGATCGCGCCCTCGTTGGCCGAAACCACGGCGGAATACTGCCGGTCGTAGAGCCGGATGTCTTCATATGACGGCCCGGCCACCTCCGCGTCGAAGGTGCGGCGGCTGGTGAGACGGTCGGTCGAGGTGTTCCGCAGGCCCCCTTCGGGCTCGGGCTCGGGTTCCGGCTCGGGCGGGTCGTAGACGGTGTAGGTGACCGCATTCACCTGGCTGGAGTGCATCCCGTCTTTGTAGGCGTACATCTTCAGCGTCACCGGCCGGGTGATGGTGATGGGGGCGGTGTACTCGAACAGCTCCTCGCGCACATCGTCGCCGGGCGTCATGCCGTTGGTGGAATAGTAGATGGTTGCGCCCTCGGTCGCGGTGGTGAGCCCCACCTGCGTACCCGACTCGATCTCGCCGCTCGAGAGGCTGGCCACCGGGGCGGCCACGTCGCCCGCCCGGGTGTAGACATAGGTGACGATCGCGCTGGGGGCCATATTGTCGGCGATCGCGATGGCCTTGAGCACCATCGATCCAGAGACCTCGACCGGTTCGGTGTACAGGATGCTTGAGGCGGTGGGGTCGCTGCCGTCGGTGGTGTAGTAGATCGCGCCCTCCTTGACCGAGAGCACCACCGATGCGCCGTCCAGGGTGACCGCGCCCGACGGGATCGAGGCGGTGGGGCTCTGGGTCTGGCCCATCAGGGTAAAGGTGAACACCGCCGGGGCCGAACCCTCGCTGTACCGCCGGTCGTCGTAGTAGTCCTCGTCGTCTTCGTAATCTTCGTCGTCATAGTCGTTGTCGCGCAGCACAACCGACGCCTTCAGGGTGATCATCTCGCCCGGCTCGCCGCGCAGGGTGACCGTGCTGCCCCTGTGCCCGCTCACCGACGGATCTCTGCCGTTGACGGTGTAGTAGATCACCGAATCGCTCACGGCCGACGACATGCTGATGACCGTGCCCTGGCCCACCACAGCGCCCGAGGGCGGCGTGACGCGGAGGATATCCTCCTCCTTGCAGATCGAGTAGGTGAAGGTCTCCACCTCGCTGGGCGTGTGCTGCGACTGGACCGCATAGGCGCGGATGGTCATGCTCTCGCCCTCCTTGCCGTCGAGCACCAGGTCGCGGCCGTACAGCCGTTTGGTGTTGGTCACGTCGGTGGGGTCGCTGCCATCCTTGGTGTAGATCACCGTCGCGCCCTGCGCGGCGGAGAGGTGCAGCTTGATCCCGTGGTAGACGATCGAGCCGCTGTCGATCGAAGCGCCGGGCGAGGCGAGCTGGGGCGCCACCGTGTAGTGGTAGGTGGCGATCTTGCTGCGAACCCCATCCTTCTCTGCGAGCGCCTTGACCGTCATCTCCTGATCGACGACGATCGGGTTGTCCGCGCTGTACGACTGGCTCTGGTAGGGCGCCGGGTCGTTGGGCGGGGCCGCGCCGTAGGCGACCTCATAAAAGATGTTCGCGCCGTCGGTGCTGCAGCGCAGCTGGACTGCGGCGCCCTTCACCACTGGGGCGGTGGGCGCTGGCACGGCGTAGACCGCCTGCACCGGCGCGGGCGACTGGTAGTAGAAGGTGACCGGCTCGCTGTCGGCGTAGACGCCCGACGGGTCGTGCACCACCGCTGTGATGATAAAGAAGGTGTCCACAAGGGGCATGGTAATCCCGGCTGCGGGGTCGTACCGCTTGGTGGAGCCGCTGGGCGACCCGCCGGCGGGCACCACAGGCGAGGTTCCGTCGGTGGTGTAGTAGACCTCCACGCCGGTTTCCTTGGTGAGCAGCTTGATCTGCGAACCCTCGGCCAGCTTGGCCACCTCCTCGTCGCTGGTGGACGGCGAGATAGTGGGCGCGCTCGCCTTGGCGAGCTGGTAGGTGAAGCGGGCCTCGGGGCTATCGGCCAGGATGGACGGCTCGGAGTTTTCGCGCGCGACCGCGCGGACGATAAACGTGCCGTCCTCATCCGGGATCATCTCGATCTTGCCGCCCGACAAAATGCGCTTGGTGGGGCACTCGTCGATATGCTCCTGGTCATATTTGAGGTAGCGCAGGTATTCGTCGGGGTCCGGTGGGGTGTTATCGATGGTGTAGTAGATCATCGGGTTGACCGTCTCAGTGCTCAGGGTGATGGTTGCCCCGCGCTTGAGGCCGGTCTGGTTGGCGTCGTCGGTGGCGGGCGATGCGGTGACCGGCTGCGCCTTCTCCAGCTCTTTGATGCGGAAATACTGCTTGAACTGGGGGCTGTTGCCGAGCGTATCGTTCACTGAAACCGCGACAGCCCGCACCCAGAAGGCCATCTGGGCATTGCGCTCAACCAAAAACGGCACGTCGTACCGGCGCACAGACAGTTCGCGGACTTCGTTGGTCCTGATGTATTCGGCCCGGTACTCCGCGCGCTCAGCCGCGGTGGGTTCGCGGTCCACGAGGTTGAGCTTGACGATCAGCCATTGGGTGTAGGCCTCCTCCCAGGCTTGGCTCGCCCGGATGGCCTCCTCGGTGATCTCTTCATTTTCTGTGGTGTAATAGATTTGGTAGCCGGTAGCCTCGCAATCCAGGCTGATGGGGGTATTTACCTCCACCTGGTCTTCGGTACCCTCCACCATGTTGACCGTGATCCTCGGCACGGGCAGGCTGGCCCGCACCTTGTAGGTGAGGTCGATCGGGGTATCCATCGTCTTGGTGGGGTCCGACCCCAGCACCTGCACCCGCAACACGATCGGGTCGCCCACCTCCCCTTCGGGCAGGGTGATGACCGCGGCCGCGGTGGCGGCTGTCTTGGTGTAGGTCACCGAACCGTCCGTCCGGGTGACCTCTCTGAGCACGATCGGGGCGCTCTGCCGGTAGATCTGATCGACCGCCGCATCGCTGCCGACGCCGTACCGTATCTGCGGCACGCTGTAACTGCGGTCTTTGAGATCGACGCGCTCCTCGGTGCGGGAGGTGTCGGTTGTGATGGTGCCGTCGGGGTTGACCTCGACGTACGGCTTGGCCGAGCTGAGCATATCCTCGGGGATATCGGCCAGCGCGAGCTCCAGCATGATCTGCGCGCCGCTGCGGATGCTCGCCCCGTTGCTGATCGCCGCGCCCTTGATGGGGAAGCCGTCCTCGTCGATTCCCTGCACGCTGTACACGGTGGGAACTGTGTAGCTGCCGGTAAACTGGATAGTGTAGGCCACCTCAACATCCGGGTAGTTGGGACGGGTGAACAGCGCGCGCACCACCAGTGCGCTCAGGGTATTGAGGTCGGGCAGTGCGATGCCCCCGGTATCGTTGGGATTGTACTGCTGCGACAGCCGGGTGGGCTCCTCGTTGCCGCTGCCCGCGGTGTAGTAGATGACGGCCCCGTCTTTCTCGAGGTCCTCATGCTGGAAGAACACCTTGAGCCCTGTGGCGCTGTAGTACCTCGTGCTCGAATATTCCTGGGCCTCCTCGCGCGAGGCGCCCAGCAGCAGGACGGGCCCGCTGGGCACGGGGCGGTTGGCCACGGTGTAGCTGGCCGACGCGACCGTACTGCTGGTGTTGGTGATATCCCCGGTCTCCGCCGCGATGGCGGTGACCGTCATCACCGCGAGCGACTCATAGAACGGGATACCCGCCTGCGGGTCGTAGACAAACGTCTTGTTGAGGTCCTGGAAGATGTCGCCGGTCGGGACAGACACCGCGTTCAGATCGGGGATCGCCACGGTGGTGCTGTCGGTAATGGTGTAGTAGATGGTGGTATTCTCGCGCCCGCAGGTGATGGTGATACCCTCCGGGCCCACCACCCCGCTGGGCGACGGGCTGATGACCGGCAGCGGGATGCGGCTGCCCACCGACGAGCTGTCGCTGCCCGCGTCGTTAAACTGGTAGTCGCCGTCCACTGTGGCAGTCACGGTGACGCTCTCCGCCTCGGCGAGCTTGCGGTCGCGCTGTTTGAGGGCATCGCCGACCTCATACCAGCTGTCGCCGCTCACCTTGCGGCGCAGGGCATTCAGGCTGGTGGAATAGGACCCGTCGGGCGACTGGGTGAACATTCCGTCGCTGAGCATACCGGCGTAGGTGTGCCGGGTCACGTCCGCCCGCGCGTTGGCCGGCTGGCTGCGCTGCTCGTCCAACACGATGGACAGCCCGGATTCGCCCAAAACAATGTTGTATATCTGCGTATTGCTGTGCTCGATGTTGATCGCATCCGCGCCGGTCTCCTTGGCGCAAACCGCTAGGGAACAGTCGCCGACCACCTCAACCGGCTGGCTGGGGTCGTACACCTCGCCCACCGGGGTGATGCCGTCGCCCCCCGAGGCCACCATTTGTAGGGTACCGCTCAGCTCCTCCTGCCCGTATTCCATCCCGTAAGGCGGAGTTCCCTCATCCAAAATTAAGTAGTGATAATTGGTGTTCTGCGGGATATTCCGAAACACGACCAGCGACTTGGGCGCCCGGCCCTCGGCCGTGACCCAAACGTTGCCGTTGTAGAGAACATCCTCCGCAGGGATATCCGGCAGAGAGGCCGTCCCCTCCGCGGCGGGGAGCGGCTCGCCGTATACCTGGGCGAATGAGTCCGTCGTATACGGCTGCTCCTCGGACTCCTCCCGCACGGGCGGCCCGGGCTCAGGGCTCGGCTGGGGATCGGGCTCCTCCGCAATGGGGTTCCCGCCGGACAGCACCGTCGCAAAATTCATCAGCGGGCTTTCCACCAGATAGCCTGCGGCCGACACCGGTTCGTTTACCGTGAAACCCGCCTGGACGGTCTCGCCACCCTCTGCGAGCGTGGCCTTGACGGTGTAGGCGGTCTCCGCCCCGTCGATCCAGGGGGCTACTGTGATCCTGCCGGTCTGGTCGATCGAGACGAGCGAGTCGCCCGGTTCCACCGACCAGGATGCAACCCCGCCGCCCGGTGCACCGCTCAGGGTGGCCTGAGCCTCGACCTGCTGGGTACTCTTGGCCTGCACCAGAGCGGGCGAGATATCCACTGACCGAGTCGTCTGCGTGGCGCTCACCCCGCTCTTGACGGTGAAAGTCGCGGTGCTCACCGCGTTTTCGAGCTGCGCGGTCACCACATAGGTGTAGGTCTGCGATGTGTTGGTGCGCGAGGGCATCGGCACGGTGAGCACGCCGGTTCTGCTGATGGTGGGGCGGGAATCCCCCTCGGGCGGAACCGGGGAGGAATCGGCCAGCGCCACCGACCACTCCGGCCGGTCGCTGAGCAGGCTGCTGCCCATGATGACCGCAGCGGAATAGGAGGCCTGCTGCGCGTTGTTCAGCGTGTTGAAGTCATATTCGGCCTTTCCGCCGGTGATGGTGATGGTCGCGGTGGGCGGCAGAACGGTGAAAACAGCCGTCGCTTTGGGGAGGCTCCCCAGCGAGGCGGATATTATGTAGCTTTTCCCCGGCGCGCCGGGGTTTTCCAATTTGGGCTGCACCCGCACCGTGGTTTGCGGCCCGGCTGTGGCGCTCAATGTGAATCCCTCATCGGGGGTCACAGTCCAGCCGGTAGCGCTTTGGGCAGGTGCGGTGGTTCCGTCCGAGAGGGTGGCCGTGGCCGTAAAGGTCAGGTTTGCGGGGTCGCGGTCAGCAAAGGTGAGGGTGGGATTCTGCGGGGTGATCGAGAAGCCGGTCACCCGCCGGATTTCGATCGTGGCGAGGCCGCTTTTGCTCACCCCGCCCTGGGATGCGACCTGCACCTCCACCTCGACCTGGTCGTTGCCCTCGAGCAGGCCGAACGATGCGGGGATGTTCACCGTGGTCTCCCGCCCGCTGGCGCTCGAGAGGGTCACCCCCGCGTAGCTGCCCGCCAGGCTCCAGGTGATCGCCGGATTTGTGATCTCCGCGTCGTTCTCCCATTTGGGCGAAACCGACAGCTTTACCGGGTAAGACCCGGTATCCCCCGGGACAAAGATGAGCTTTCCGGTACCCTCGACCACCGAGAGGTTGAGATCCCCCAGGTTGGGGCGCAGCACAGCGACGCTCACCGGGTAGGAGCTGACGCTGGTCTGGTTGTCGCTGCCGGTGGCCACGATGGTCAGCTGGCCCTCGTCTTCGCGCGCATCGATGTGCAGGATTGCCCGCCCGTCGGTATAGTCGGCATCGATCACCTGCGTACCGCTCGCGACCGGAGCGCCGTCCTTGCGGGTGACCGACCACCCGGTGATGGCTGGGTGCACCTCGGGCCCCGCGATGTCCACGGTGAGCCGCACGTCGATGCCCGACGCGGAATCCCCGAGGTTCACCGAGGTGACCTCGGGCGTCACCGAAATGGTGTTGGATTCGATTCTAAAGTTGGCCACCTTGGCCACCGCCCTGTTGTTCTTCGGGGTGGCCATCACGCTGAAGGTGCCGCTCGCACCGTTCACCTTCAAAACGCCGGTCTTGGCGTCGATTTGCGCGCGGGTGCCGGATGGGTCGTTGGCGATCGACCACTCGACCTCCGCTGCATCCGCGTCCGACAGGTAGCTGCCCGAGAGCTTTGCGATCATCTGCGCCTCGGTGCCCTGCTTGATGGTCTGCACCGCCGTCGAAAGCTCCTTGCCGCCGAGATAGAGGCTCTCTACCGCGTCCACCACCGGGTCGGCGGCGGTGATCTCCGGCGCGCCGGGCGACGCGGTGATCCCCTTTTCGGAATAGGCGATATCGATCTTGACATCTTCAGGCAGATCGTCCCGACGGGTAACTGAGATGTCGTAATCGTCGCCGTTTTGGGCGAGGTCGACCAGCGGGGCCGGCACATACTGCCATCTGAGTACCAGCCCGTTCCCGCTGCTGTAGGCCCAGACGTCCTCCGCCGCGGCCGAGAGGTTTTCGTAGGCCTCCTGTTCATCCATCTCCCGTGCCCACGCGGCGGTCTGGCTGTTCACATCGCCGCAGATGCCGCTGCGCGTTGAGTAGTAATCCCTCCAACTCACCGTAAAGGCCGGCCGTTGTACATAGCTATCCGTCCCGTGAGAAACCGTTCCGGCCGCCAGAGTATTGAGGTGGATCACCTGATTGGAGAAGTCCTGATAATTTTTAATCTCGTACCGGCCGGTCGAGGTGGTGCGCTGCAAATTCACCTTTCCCAGCGCGGAATAACAGGAATCGATCAGGCCATTGTCGGAATAGCCCGCGATGCCGCCTGCAAAATAGGGCTCGACCTCCGTGTCGAGGAAAAAGAAAAACATCCTGGGAAAATCGGTGCCGGTTGCGTTGAGCTCAACGCCCTTGACAAGGCACGCCGTGATCGCGTCGGAGTTCCTGCCGGCCACGCCGCCCAGAAAGAGGGCTGAGGTGACGTCCCAGCCGCTGAAGCGCAGCCCTATATTTGTGACTGAACATTCGGTGATATCGCCCGCATTCATCCCCGCGACGCCGCCCAGATAGGTCTCGGTGTCGCTGTTGTCGCGGTCGGTGCAGAGCGCGCCTCCGGTCACCGAGCACTGGTTGATGAGGCCGCTGTTCTGTGCGGCGATCATGCCGGCATACAGGTGCCGGCTGGAGTCTTTTACCTCCAGCGTCCCGTTCACATACACGCACACCCCGTTGACGATACCGGTCGGCCCGACGGTGGCGAATAGGCCCGCGCGCACCACCGAGCCGACATTGCCCGGCGTGCTCCCGCCGTTCAGGGTGATCTGATGCCCCTCGCCGTAGAGCTTGGCGTTCAAATCCTGATGCAGAACTCCGGTATCCTGCCAGTTGAGGGTGAAGCTGCCGGTGAGCCGGTAGGTGTTTGTCGCCACAGCAAAGCCGCCGGAGGCGGCGATCTCCTTCCAGGTGGCAGCGTCCGGGATTTCGATGGCATCCTCCGGGGCCGGCAAAAACGCCGCCGCGCCCGCGCCCGTGGGCGTCAGGCTAAACAGCAGGCAGAAAACCAACAGCAGGCAGAGAAAACGTCTTCGTCTGTTCATAATCAAACCCCTTCCGGTAAAAACATCTGGATGATCTGCGGGTTCAAGGTTTTGCCCAGCTTGTCGTATTCGCCCTTGACCGCAAAGACGATCTCGCGCATACCGATGCGCGTCCCCTCGGACATGGCGAGCAGCGCGGCGTTGAGCGCGCAATTTTTGATGCCCGCGCCCGAAAGCTCAAACTGCTCGGCCAGCAGCCGGTAGTCGAGCTCGTCCAGCGGCGCGGAGGCCGGGAAGATGCCCTGCCAAAGCGCCTCGCGCAGCCCCGCATCGGGCAGGGGGAAGCGCAGCATAAAGGTGATGCGGCGGCGAAACGCCTCGTCGAAGTTTTGCAGCAGGTTGGTGGCGAGGATGGTGACCCCCTCGTGCTGCTCGGTTTTTTGCAGCAGGTAGGCCACCTCGCCGTTGGAGTAGCGGTCCTGCGCGTCGCTTACCTCTGAACGCCTCGCAAAGAGGGCGTCCGCCTCGTCAAAAAAGAGGATGCAGTTGCTCGACTGCGCCTCGTCGAAGATCCTTCCGATATTCTTCTGGGTCTCCCCGATATATTTGCTGGTGATCTGCGCGAGGTCCACCCGGTAGAGCTCCAGGCCGAGCTCGTTGGCCAGCACCGAGGCCGCCATCGTCTTGCCGGTGCCGCTGGCTCCGTAAAACAACACCGAGATGCCCCGGCCGTAGGGAATTTTTTCCGCAAAGCCCCAGTCGCGGTAGACCGCCGAACGCGCCCGCGCAAAGGCGCAGATGCGCTCGAGCTCCCGCTTCTGCGGCGCTGGCAGCACCAGGTCGGCCATCCGCTTGGTTGTAGAAAGCGGATGCGCACAACCGGAAAAGCCCGGCCGGTTCTCCCCCCGCAGCGCGCTCAGCAGCAGTTCCTCGTCCGGCTTTTCGTCCGGTCTGCACAGCAGGTCGGCCGAAAGATGCGCGGCGGCGCTTTGCATCTGCCCCACGCGCAGCGGATACAGCCCGGCGGCGCGCTCCAACAGCGCGGGTATAAAGCCGAACGGCGCAAACAGCGCGCGCATCGCACACAGGCGCTCGGAACGGGTCAGCGGCTCGACCGCGCGGCGCAAAACCATACGCCCCGGCGCCGATGTTGCGCGGTCATCCGCAGTGAGAAACACCAGCATCAGGCGGTTTTCCAGCGCCCGAAGGTGCTGCGCATTGCGGCTGGCGTAGTTTTCGATACAAAAAAAGGCGTTATAAAGCGCGGCGGCCAGGGTGAGCTCTTCGAGGTCCTCCCCGCCCAGCTTCTCCCCCTGCGCCAGCAGGAGACATCCCCCCAGGCGACGGGCTGCCTGGCCCAGCAGGAACCGCCGCCCGCTGCCTGCCTCGCCGTGCAGCAGCACAGCTGCGGGGCCTTTGGGGACAGCGGTGTAGCGGTTTACAAAGCGGCAAACCTCCTCAATCAGGTGCTCGCCGTGGTAGACCAGCTGCTCCTCGCAGAAATCCAGCCGCGCACAGGCGGGCAGCTCGGGCTCGCGCTCCAGCAAAAAGTCGCGGCAGACCGGGCTCAGCTCCACCCCGCCGCGGCCCCACCGCAGCATGGGGGGCAGCGTTCCACCGCACCGGCGGCCGAGCGCACAGCAGGCCGCGCGGTAGCTCTCCGGGCTGGGCACGCCGGCGCGCTCCACCAGCTCATAGAGGAACAGGGCGGTTAATACGATATCCGCGTCGTCCAAACCGAGGGCCCAGCGCATCTGCCCGACGGGCGATGGGGAACCGTCCGCGGTATCCTGCGCCGCGCTGCGGCAAGCCTCCAGCGCTGCGGGGATATCCAGCGCCGCGGCCAATTTGCCCGCGGATAAAAGCGCCTCCAGATCGTGCTCACTCATTCGTACCCGTTACCCTCTTTCCCACGGTCGTCCGCCGGCTTTTTTGGCGGCTCGTCGAGCGGCGCGGCCGACGCAAGCTGTCTGCGCTCGCGCACCTCCCGGTAGTAGTCGAACATCTCGTGTTTCTGTATGTCGTAGGCCATGTTGATCCTGCGGAAAAACAACCGGCTCTGCTGGAGCTTGCGGGTGAGCAGCGATTGCAGCGTCTCCCGCTCCTTCGAGAGCTCCAGCTCCTCTCGCCGCAGGGCGTACAGCCCGGCAAAGCCGCCCGCCGCGGTGGTCCCGCGGATTTCCCGCTCCAGCTCCTTTTTGCGTTCCCGCCCTTCCTCCAGGCGCTCCCGCTCGGCGTCGCGCAGCAAAAACGGCATCGTCTTGCGCAACGCCCCCTGGTCCATCCGTTTGAGGTGGGGCAGCAGCGACAGCTCCGACCACGGTTTGCGCTCCGCCCGGTAGAGGATCACTGCGGTATCCGCGCGGCGATTGGCGCTGTACGAAAGGTTTTCGTTGCCCGCCTTGCTGTTGCGCATCATCCGGTATTCCTTGATTTCGCGCTGGTAGCGGGACGCCGCTGTATCGTAGAGCGAGGTTTTGATGTTGGCGAACAGAAACGGTTGGCCCTTGCGCGGGTCGTAGCCCATCTGGACCGTGCCGTACAGGTGGTCGATCTTGAGCAGACGGTCGCAGCCCATAAAATCGGGCAGATCGCGGTTTTCAAAATATCCTTCGACCTTCTGGTGCCCGCGGAAGTGATCGAGCGTGACATGGCGCGGCGCGGTCAGCCGGGCGTAGGTCTCCCGGTCCTGCTGATGTTCGAGCCTCTGCTGTTCGGTCACGGCGATCCCTCCCCCGGCGCTTAGACGCCATTTTGATTTTATTTTCAGAATATCAGGAAAATTTCCCTAAGAAACCATCCAAAAGTACAGGTTTTATAAATAATTCTGTGTGTTTTTCCAATATTATGGATGATTTTGTCAAATTCAAATGATCTTTTGCCTCCTGGCGATGCTCACCGCCTCGGTGCGGTTCTTCGCCCCCAGCTTGCCCATGATGTTTTTCATATGAAATTTCACGGTGGTCAGCTTGATCTGCATGGCGGCGGCCACCTCGTTGTTGGTGCGGCCCTCGCCGATCAGCCGCAGCACGCCCAGTTCTGCCTGGGTGAGCCCTTCGGCCAGAGGGGCGGCCTCAGCCTGTGCGGGCGGGGCATATAGCGCCGGGCGCAGCTGTGCAAACTGCTCTGTCGCCGCACAGATGGCGGCGAGGTAGGGGTCGCCCGCACGGCGGGAGCCCCTCAAGCGCTCGAGCAGACGCAGCATCTGGCCGCCGAGGTCGGCGAACACCCGGATGTAACCATAAGGCCGGGTGAGCTCCAGGGCGCGCTCCAGCTTTTCCATCGCCAGGCTGCTGCTGCCCAGCAGTTCACAGGCGATGGCGGAATTGGCCAGGCAATCGGCCGTATCCAGCGGGCGGAATCCGCGCTCAAGCATCAGGGTAACGCTCTCGAGCAGGGTGGCTGCGTCGCGGTAGCGGCCCAACGCGATGTAGGCCCTGGCGCGGGTGGTCAGCAGATAGCCCTCCCGCGGGTGGCGGCTCTCGGCCAGGTCGGATTCACAGTGCTGCAGCCACTCCCGCACCGGCTCGAGCTCCCCTTCTTCGATCAAAAAGCGGACGCACAGGGCGCGGTAGTTTTTTATCAGGTGTTCCGCGCCGCGCTGCTCTAGCTGTTCCCCCAGCTGGCGCAGGATCACCCGCGCGGGGGTTGCAGCCGGGTCGAACCGGTTGATGCGCGCGAGCTGGGCCATGCCCGCGAAGAAAATTTCGGGCGCGGCGGCGGTGAGCGACGCCGCTACTTCAATCGACGCCTCGTTGATGCAGTTTTTTTCGTACAGCAGCTCGGCGACAGCCGCTTCGCACACCCCGAGACCCTCATCCTCGAGCAGCACGTGCAGCATCGGCTTGACGATACTGCGCACGGCGCGGTAGTTCTTGCCCCAGTCCGAGAGGTCCTTCGCGCCGCGCAGCACAGAGGGGAACCCGTCGGTGGCGGACAGCCAGCCGTATTCGGCCGGTTGGCCGAGAAATTCGTTGTACAGGATGGCGAGGATCAGCAGGAGGTTCGCGTTGTCGGTCTGGGGCGACTGCGCGCTCAGGCGGAACACCGCGTAATCCAGGCGCCTGCGCTCCTCGGAGTCGTCGGGCGCCGCGTCGCGCAGGGCGGCCAGGACGCTTTGCCACCTTCTGCCCTCGGGTATTTCGCCCCGCTCGAACGCGTCGAGCGCCAGAAACAGGCAGAGGTTCGGCTGAGTTTTGAGCTGATCTGAGGGCAGATCGCGCAGCAACGCGACGCAGCCGGCGCGCTCCGCTGCACCGATGCGCCCGTACACCCCTGGCGCCAATATTCGGGACAGCCTTTCGCTGCTGCCTTGCACGAGGGCGCCGCGCATTTCTTCCAATATATCCATCGTCTACACACCCTGCCCATCCTTCAAAATTTTGTTGACCGCAAAGCCGCTTTGCGCCAAAAACATCTGTGGACCTGCGGCCTGCCCGTACGGGTCCGGCTCCGCGCAGCGCAGCAGCGCTTCTGTGATCTGCTGCGCGTCCACCGGCCGCACCAGGAACAGCTTAGCCCGCAGCCGGTAGCTCTGCAGGGCAAAGCCCTCGTCGTCCGAGATCCAAACAAGGGGAACCGCCTCGTCGATGCCCCGCGCACCGATCGCAATCTCCATCCCCTGCGCGCCGCCTATATCCACGATCACCGCGCTGTAGCGCGTTTCGCGCAGCCTGTAGAGGAGGTCCTCGCATCTGGCATACCATTCCAGTTCTGTGTGCCGCCCTGTCTGGGCTTCAAACATCATCGCTCCCTGTTGGATTATGTCCCCGCACCGATCGGTGCAGACTGCGATATACAGGCGTTCCATCCGCGTCCCCCCTCCCGTCTCTCTGCTCGCTGTAAACAACTTTTACATTCAAATTAACAAAAAATTCTTATGGCAAAAAGCCTTTTCTACTGAAAATCACTTTTTTTGACCGAACGTCGTTGGTTTTACCCCTTTGACATGCTAAAATAAGACGGAACTGATCGGATGGAGGGGTACTATGTATATCGCGGTGGTGGACGACCGGCCCGACGACCGGGCCGAGCTGATCGCCATGCTGACGCGCTACTTTGCGGCCAAGTGCGTCTGTGCAAAATATTGTGAGTTTTCCTCTGCGGAGGAATTTTTGACAGATTTTGTGCCGGGAAAATACGACCTGGCCTTTCTCGATATCTACCTGGGCGGCCTCACCGGTATGGAGGCCGCGCGGCAGGTCTGCCGCGACGACCCGCGCTGCCGCCTCTTGTTCTTCACCACCAGCCACGCCCACGCGGTGGAAAGCTACGCGGTGCGCGCCGCCTACTACCTGACCAAGCCGCTCGCCTACCGCCAGCTCGCCGAGGCGCTGGACGCCTCCTGTGCCGCCCTTTGGCGCGACGGCGGCGGCCTGGCTATCCAGGTGCGTTCGGTCGAAACCAGCATACCGCTGCGCGATATCCTCTATGCCGACTGCTCGGCCCGGCGCGCCCGCATCCACCTGGAGCGCGAGGTCGTCGAGGTGGACAACCCGATCGGCGAGGTGATCGACATCCTGCTGCGGGACGAGCGCTTTCTCTGCTGCAACCGGGATATCGCGATCAACATGGACCAGATCGCCCAGGTGGAGGGAGGCGACTTTCTGCTGAAAAACGGTGAGCGCGCCCCCATCCGCCACCGCGGAAAGAGCGCGCTCAAAAAAACATACTTAGAGTATTCGCTGCAAACGCTGCGCAGAAAGGAGGGAACTCTGTGAAGGTTGCCATCCGTGCATTGACCCTGCTGCTGGCCGCACTGTTCTGCCTGTGCCCGCTCTCCGCATTTGCGGATACGGGCGCGCCGCCCGAGGTTTCGGCCCCGCCCAAGATTCTCCGCGCCTGTGTGGAAGATATCGAGCTGCCGCTTGTGCGGCGGGGCGAGGCGCTTACCAACATCATTTTGCCGGAACAACTGCGCTGCGAAGTGGGCTATAACCGAAGCTATAATTGCCCGGTGGCGTGGGAGCCGCTCGAGTCGGTGGACACCACCCGCGCCGGATGGACGGCGCTGCGCGGCATCCTGCTGCCGGTCCCGGACCGCTTTGAGCTGCCCGACGACCCCACCGTGGAGCTGCCGGTCATGGTGTACGACGAGGGCATGGAGCCCGAATCGCTGCGCGACAATATCCTCATATGCGACAAAAATGGGTTCGCCCGGCCGATCACCCCTGTACTGATGCCACAGGGCGGCGTGATTGAGGACGCGCTGCCCTTTCTCGCCTACCACGCGGTCTGCACGGCGCAAAATGGGATGACCTTCTCGGCGCCGCTGCGCTGGGACCTCTCGGCCTGCGACCCCAACGAGACCGGCAGCTACACCCTGCGCTACACGCCGGAGCTGCCGCCCTGTTTCGCCATGCCCGAGTCGCAGCCCTATTTCATCACCTCGCTGCATGTGCTGCGCACCGATTGGATCGACTTCTCCGCTCCCCTCTTCCACGAGCGCACCCACACCATCTACTGCCAGTGGTACTACGAGATCGAGGACCCCTTGCAGGTCACTCTGGAATATGCGGTGAACGACGGCGCGTGGCAAAGGGATGAAACCACCCTGTCCGTCAACATGGAGCCTCCGATGGCCACCGGCAACATCACAAGCGCGGTGATCACCCCCACGTCGTTCGGTGTGTCCACCGCCTATCTGCCGGGCGAGGAGGGCGACAACTTCTATTTCCGCCTGACCTACCAGGGCAAGACCACCGACGCCCTGCACATCTGGTACGACGGCCACCAAAAGATATGGTCCGGCGAGATCGGCGGCGACCGGGACGGCGGGGATTACAACCCCGAGGACCCGCCGCCGCTGATCCAGCCACCGCCGTCGGGCGGATCCTCGGGGGGCTCTTCGCGCGACCCCGAACCAGAGCTGGACGAACCCGAAGCCACCAGCGAGGAAACGGCGGACGCGATCGCCCCGCCCGCCCAAGCAGAGCCGGTGCAGCCCCCAGCGGCTCCCCCTGCCGGGGAGGATCTGTGGGAGCAGGTGACCGAGACCTCCACCCTGATCTCGGGCGCACAGCTTGCCAAGATGCTCGCATCCAACGGGGATTCCGTGCTGTTTGAAAAGCAAGGGGTTGCGGTTGAGCTCCCGTCGGCGTTTCTGCGGGGGCTCAATTTATCTGACGGCGGGACGCTGGAGGTGCGCATCGAGCAGCCGGACGAGCGGTCGTTCCGGCTGAAAGTGGAGGTAAGCGGTCTGCCGGTTTCGGAGATCGGCGAAACGGCGGTGCGCCTCCCCCTGCTGCTGGAACCCGCAGAGGACCCATCTCGGCTGGTCTGCACAGACGCCGGCGGCGCTGAGGTCTCGGCCGTGACCTACGACGCGCAAAATGCGGTGGGGAAAATGACAATCCGCGCCGCCGGCACCTACCGCGTAGTTTACAGCGAACCTGATCCGCCGGTTTCCGCCGGCGATGTGCCGCCCGCCGCTGCGACGGGCACGCCGGAGCCCGCCCCGCCCAACAGCGGACGGCTGTGGCCGGTGCTGCTTGCCGTCGGAGCTGCCGTTATTGCGGCCGCAGCGCTCTGGCTTTGGCGGAGGGCGCGGCATGGATAAATCAAAACTGCGCCCGCTGCTCGTCCCGCTCCTGATGGTTCTGGCCGCATTGGCCCTGTTCCCCCTGTTCTACCGCTGCGACAACAAATACACCCGGCCGGGCAGACAGCCGATCGGCGGCGTACTCACCCTCTCAGAAGCCGAACTCCGCGAAAATCCGCTGCACTATCTGATTTACGAGTGGGAGGTCTATCCCGGCGTGCTGCTCACCCCGGACGACTTCGACGGCGGCGCGCCCGACCTCTACCGGCGGTACGTCCCGGTCGGCCGGTTCGGCGGGCTGGATTTGGGGCAGCCTGGGCGGGCGCGCCACGGCAGCGCAACCTACCGCCTGACGCTTGACCTGCCAGAATCCGCCGGGGAATATGCGTTAGAGCTGCCCGAAATCTTTTCGGCTTACCGGCTGTATATCGGCGGCGACCTGGTCCTTGAGATGGGCGATCCCGACCCGGCGGGCTACCGCGAGGAGATTCAAACCCGCATCGTCACCCTGTCCGCCGCGGGGCGGGTGCAGCTTCTGCTGGCGGTCTCCGACCACTCCGGCCTCTACGGCGGGCTCACCCATCCGCCCGCATTCGGTTCGCTCGACGCGGTGCTGTACACCCGGAATATCCAGTATCTGCTGCACCTCGCGGGGGTACTGCTTGCATTTTTGGGCAGCGCGCTGGCCCTCTGCTTCGGCCTGCGCGGGCGCCTCAAGCGCGGGATTCTGTCCGCCCTGTGCTGCCTATGCTATGCCGGCACGACCTGCTATCCCCTGCTGCACACCTTGACGCCCACGACCTACCAGCCGTGGTATCCGCTGGAGATCACCAGCTTTTACGCCCTGCTGCTGTTCGCGGTGATGCTGCAAAACGAGCTGTGCGAGGTCGGTGGGCGGGCCCAATGGCTCACCCCGCTGCCCTGCCTGTTCGGCCTGATCGCTGCGGCGGTGTGCTCTGCGGGCGCAGCGGTGTGGGGCGCCGGCGCGGTGCGCGCCTTCTCGGTCCTTTCCACTTGCCTCAAATGGTACGCTGCCCTCCATCTCATCGCCGTATCCGGCTGGGCCCTCTGGCGCGGCACGCGGCACTCCCCTATCCTATTGGGGGCGTCGCTGTTCCTCTCGCTCTCGCTCCTGTTCGACCGCCTTCTACCGCTCTATGAGCCGGTCTGCGGCGGTTGGTTCTACGAGATCGGCGGCAGCGTGCTAGCGGCCTCCCTCGCGGGGGCGCTCTGGTTCGATCTGGCCGACGCCTACCGCTTCCGCCTGAGCTACGCCATCGAGCTTGAGCAGATGGAGCACCAGCTCTTGATGCAGCGCGACCACTACCGCCAGCTATCCAGCCAGGTGGATGCGGCGCGCGCCGCATCGCACGACCTGCGCCACCACATGCGTGCCCTGAGCGCCTTCGCCGAACAAGGCGACCTCGCAAAGATCAGGGCCTATCTGCAGAGCTACGAGCCGCGCCTGACCGCGCAGGAGATCGAAACCTTCTCGAACCATCCGCTGGCCGACGCGCTGCTGCGCTACTTCGCACCGGCCGCCCGCCGGGCGGGGGCCACATTCGACGTGCTATTGGCCCTGCCGCCCGACCTCAGCTTCCCCGACGACGAGCTGTGCATCCTGTTGGGCAACCTGCTGGAAAACGCGGTGGAGGCCTGCGAGCGCCAACAGACGGGCAGGCGGTTTATCTACCTGCGCGGCGACACGGCAGGCGGGCGGTTCCGCTTGGTGCTGGACAACAGCTTTGACGGCGCCGTGGTGGAAAAGCGGGGCCGGTACTGCTCTTCAAAGCGCCGGGGGTTCGGCTTTGGCGTGCGTTCGGTGCAGGCCATTGTGGAACAACACGGCGGCCTCTGTTTGTTTGAACCGGATGGGGAGGTCTTTCGCGTCTCGCTGATGATCCCGTTGCCCGCTGCCGCACCGGACGGCGCACCGGCAGCGGACGAGCGGCCGATGAACCAAAACCGCCGCTGATCCCATCCGCTTTGTGGCGGTCCTCCTCCAACTCCATCAAAAATCGCGGTTTGCAGCCGCGATTTTTTTATGCGCGCGGACATTCTCTGCATCTCTCCTGCATATCCCGGACAACGGGCGAATATAGTTAGGGTAGAAACTGAAAGAAGGGGAGAGTATCCTTATGGAGCTAAAGGTTATCAAGGAATCGATTGCCCTCAACGAGGTGGTCTACGATTCGTTTACAGAGCTTCCCATCGAGTGCGACGTTCTGTTGCCGGATTATTGCCCCGACATCATGAAGGTTCTCAAGTGCTGCGCCACGCCGGTGTTCACCCAGACGACGACCGAGGGCAGCAGCCTGACGGTGGAGGGGTACGCCCTTCTGGAGCTTTACTACCTGTCGGACAGCATGAAGATCCGGTGCAGCGAGCACAAGATGCCGTTTTCGCGCGTGCTCGACCTCAAGACCACGCCTGAAAACCCAGCGGTGAGCGTATCGGCCACAGTGGATTACCTCAACTGCCGCGCGGTGAACCAGCGCCGGGTGGATATCCGGGGCGCGATGACCCTGTCGGTCAAGGTGATCGGCCAGAAGAACGAAAACGTCGTGTGCGACGCCCAGGGCGGGGGCATCCAGCTGCGCCGCGAGGCGATCGACACCACCCGTGTGGAAGGCTGCGCCGACCGCCAGTTCACCGTGCGCGAGGATCTCGAGCTCGGTTACGGCAAGCCGGCCCTCGGCGCGATCGTGCGCAAACAAGCCCAGGCGGTCGTCACCGACTGCAAGGTGATCTCCAACAAGGTGGTCATCAAGGGCGAACTGATGATCGACCTGTTCTACCTCTCCGAGGAGGACGAAAAGCCCGAAACCATGAGCTACAACCTGCCGGTCAGCCAGATCATCGACCTGCCCGGCGTGGATGAGGACTGCCGCTGCGACGTTCGCCTGCGGGTGCTCTCCTGCGACATCCAACCCAAGGCCGACCTGGACGGCGAAACGACCATGCTGTCCGCCGAGGTGACGCTGTGCGCCTGCGCCAAGGCCTACCGCGCCACGCGGGTTTCCGCGGTGTCTGACGCCTACTCCACCACGCATGAAGCGAGCTACGCGGACCGCACGGTCACTGCGCTGCGCCTGATCGAGCTGGTGGACGACCGGCACACCTACAAGGAACAGCTCGAGCTGCCCGACGAGGTGAGCTCGGTGCTCCACCTCTGGTGCGACGCCGCGTTCACCGGCGGAAAGCTGGAGGAGAAGGCCGCGGTGCTGGACGGCCGCCTGACCCTGTGCATGTTCGCACTGGACAGCGAGGGCAGCCCGGTCTATTTTGAAAAGCCGGTGGAGTTTTCGCACCATGTGGAGCTGACCGGCGACGAAAACAACCTGCTCGCGGACATCGCGATGCGCGCGCTTACCTGCGAGTTCACACCGACCGGGGGCGGCATCGAGGTGCGGGCGGAGATTTCCATCTGCGGCGCGCTGTACAGTGTGGTGCAATGCACGGTGATGGGGGAACTCGCGGTGGATGAAAACAAACCCCGCCAGCAGGACGGCTCTGCCGCCCTCACCATCTACTTTGCGCAGCCGGGCGAGAACGTGTGGGATATCGCCAAGCGCTACCACACCTCGATGGCCGCGGTGATGGAGGAGAACGCCATCGAAAAAGAACAGCTCAGGGACCGGGCAACGCTGTTGATCCCGCTGGTTGTCTGAGAGGAGGGGAGCGAGAGATATGGAAACGAAGAGCATCTATCAGGACATCGCGACCCGCACCGACGGGGATATCTACATCGGCGTGGTCGGCCCGGTGCGCACCGGCAAATCCACCTTCATCAAAAAGTTCATGGAGACGCTGGTCATCCCCAACATCGACAGCGACTACCGCCGTGAACGCGCCACCGACGAGCTGCCCCAATCGGCCGCCGGGCGCACCATCATGACTACCGAGCCCAAGTTCATCCCGGAGGAGGCCGTGCAGATCAAGGTGGACGACGCGGCCTCGTTGCAGGTGCGGATGATCGACTGCGTGGGGTACATCGTGCCAAGCTCGCTGGGCTATGTGGAAAACAACGCCCCGCGCATGGTGATGACCCCCTGGTTCGAGCAGGAGATTCCCTTCAACATGGCGGCTGAGATCGGCACTCAGAAGGTGATCACCGAGCACAGCACCATCGGCCTAGTGGTGACCACCGACGGCAGCATCAGCGACATCCCGCGCGCCGAATATGAGGAAGCCGAGATGCGGGTGATCGACGAGCTGCGCCAGATCAACAAGCCGTTCGTGGTGCTGCTCAACTGCATGTATCCAAACAGCCCGGACGCGCGCGCCATGCGCGACGAGATGACGGCCCGCTACCAGGTGCCGGTGATCGCCGTCAACTGCCTGGAATTGCAGGAGCCGGATATCCGCGAAATCCTCGCGTCGGTGCTGTATGAGTTCCCGGTGCGGGAGATCAGCGTGGAGATGCCCCGCTGGATTCTCTCGCTCGGCAAGGACCACTGGCTCAAGAGCGCGCTGATGGGCTCGATCTTCGGCGCGTGCAATGATATCGCCCACATGCGCGAGCTGCGCGCCAGGCTGGACGTGATGTGCGAATGCGAGCATGTCTCCAGCGCGCAGATCGTCGGCATCGACCTGGGCAGCGGATCGGCGCGGCTGTGCGTCAACATCCAGAGCTCGCTGTTCTACAAGGTGCTGGGCGAGACCACCGGCATCCAGATCGAATCGGAAGAGGCGCTGATGCCCTGTATGATCGAGCTGGCCCGCATGAAGAAGGAATATGAGAAGGTCAAGGGCGCGCTCGACCAGGTGGCCGCCACCGGCTACGGCATCGTGATGCCCTCGCTGGAGGAGCTCTCCCTCGAGGAGCCCGAGATCATCAAGCAGGGCGGCCGCTACGGCGTGCGCCTCAAGGCCAGCGCGCCCAGCATCCACATGATGCGCGCCAACATAAACACCGAGGTGAATCCCATCGTGGGCTCGGAAAAGCAGAGCGAGGACCTGGTGATGTACCTGCTCAAGGAGTTCGAGGAGAGCCCGGCCAAGATTTGGGAGTCCAACATCTTCGGCAAGAGCCTGCACGAGCTGGTCAACGAGGGGTTGCACAACAAGCTCTATCGCATGCCCGAGGACGCCCGCATCAAGCTGCAGGAGACGATCGAGCGCATCATCAACGAGGGCTGTACCGGCCTCATCTGCATCATCCTGTAACCGGGTTCACCCATTTTTTTCGGTGGTGGCTTATCCGCAGGGTGATCGCTCGGTTCCTCCGTCGGGTAAAATGCCCGCAGGCGGCAGCTTTTTCGACAATATCGACCGCTCAGGGGAAT
>NZ_JACRST010000006.1 GCF_014384885.1 Ligaoa zhengdingensis | reverse complement strand
AACGCGAAGCTGGATGAGGGAGCGAATGTTCCCGCGACAGTGATCGACGCCCTGAAGAACAAGGGCGTGACCGGAATCTTCGAGATCGGCGGCAAGGATTACGCAGTGAACGGCGCAGGGGAGCTGAAGGGGTACAATGCGGCGGCAGTGTATTACACCTCCGATGAGATCAAGGCGATGGCCGGCACTGCGCCTGCTGCGAGCGGCAATGCCCCCGCAGCGAACAGCAACCCGGAGACGGGCGGCGAGGTGGCAGCGGCAGAGCCTGCGGCGCCTGAGGCGGTTGTTCCGGCAGCGCCCGTGGCGCCCGAAGTTCCCGCGGTGATCGAGCCCGCGGCCCCGGCTGAGGCGGAAGCGCCTGCGGCGCAGATCGCACCCGAGGCAACCGAAAGCGACCTGCCGGTGTGGGCGATCGTCGTGATGGCAATTGCAGCGGCGGCAATCCTGGGCGGCACAGCGCTGGTTGTGATCCGCAAGAAGCATGAGAACTGATCTATAGCGAAAAAAGAGCGTTCGGCGTTTCCTCACGGGAAGCGCCGGGCGCTTTTTTGTATGAATCCAATATATTTTATTATGTAGATAGAATAAAACCGGAAAAAGAGTCTAAAAAGTACAAATGGTTAGGTTGTGTTAAAAAATCAAATAAAAATATTGTCAGGATGCTAAAAAATCGTAAAAATTTGAACCAAATTGCTAATAAATCAAAAATACTTTTTCCAAAAAATGTGATAATATTTACAATACAGCGACGAATGCCCTCTGAATCTGGACAGGCTCCACCTATAGATAATGAAAGGAGTGTTTTGGCTGTTAGGTGGAATTATGAGGCGTTTGCCGCAATGGAACACTGCAAAATTAAGGAGGAATGGCAATGAGAAGAAAAATCCTGGCATGGGTACTCGCACTCGCGATGCTGGTCAGCAACTTTGCCGGCATGACGATTGCGTATGCACAGGATCCCGATCCGTCTGGATTGATTGCGTCTTACACGTTCGATGAGATCGTGGACGGCAACAAAATCGTAGACGAGGTTGGGAACAATGACGCCACTGTGCTGCAAGGTACGGCTGGCAACGCCGTCGCCATTGAAGACGGCGCGCTCGCACTGAACAACAAAAATGCGAGCGACGGCAAAACTCTTACTGGTACGGCGGCAAACGGCGTATCGGTTCCCGCTTCTGTTTTTGCGGGGTGCAAGAACATCTCGATTGAGATGGAAGTGAAGCTGAATGCTGTTGAAAACAGCGGTACGCTGATGTCTGCGGGCGTCATCACGGGTGAAGCCCCCGACGGCCAGAGCGGCAGCAAAGACGGCTATTTCTGCTGGATTGAACAGCAGTTTGGCAGAGGTTTTAAAGCTGCCTCCACTTCCAAGACCAACGACAGAAACGAGCAGCTCGTCACTTCTGAGCCTGTGGATGTTCTGCCGGTTGGCGAGTGGGCCACCGCGACCCTGACCCGCGATGAGACCGGCGTCACCCGTCTGTACATCAACGGCAGAATGACCGCCGAGGGTCCTCTGTTCGCGGGCTTGGATACCGTCTGTGCCAAAGATGGCGCCACGGTTGAATTCGGCCGCAACAAAATCTGGCCGGATAACGGAATGGACGGTTCCATCAAATCCCTGAAGGTTTATGACTACGTCCTTTACGATGATACCACTCCTGAGGCCACCTATGGGCCTGTGGCTTACTACACCTTTGATGAGGGCGACCTCTCCGACAAGAGCGGCAACAACTACACCGCCGAGCAGGTCGGTGCCAAAGCCGCTGCCTTCGTCGATGAGGCTGGCCGCGGCAAGGTGCTCGAGCTCAACAACGAGGGCAAAAAACGCGACACCGGAGCTTCCGGTATCTCCATCCCGGTGGATGGCCTGAAGGGCAAGAGATCGGCCACCATCCTGATGGACGCCTATGTATATGGGCTCGGCGGCAGTCCCGTGTGGCTGGATGCCAGCAAGGGCAAGGGCAACACCTCAGACGACCAGCACTATGTGGTCGGTATGCTCGAGTTTAGCAGCAACGGCGTAAACTCCGAGATGAAATCAGCCACTCTGGGTCAGCCCAACGGCATCCGTATCAAATCCGGCGTGGCTTTCAATGCGACCGGCAAATGGGCGCAGCTGGCTTACGTGCAGGAAGATACCATGACCAAGCTGTATGTGGACGGCGTGCTGTGGGCTCAGGGCGACCAGGGCCTGCGCATCGGCGATATCCTCGCTGTGGATGGCGCTACACTCACGATCGGTATGCCGACCTTCTGGCCGGATTTGTCGCTGAATGCGAAAATCGACAACGTGATGGTTTACGACTACGCGCTGACCCGTGAGCAGCTCGCTGTTCCCGCCCTGCCAGTGGAGCTCCCGCTGGAGATGTACTACACCTTCGACGATGTGGACGGCACCACCGTTCCCGATAAGAGCGGCAACAGCAACGACGCTACCTTGATCAACGGCGCGTCTGTCCGCAACGACGATAAGATGGGCGGCAACGTGCTGGCGCTGGATAACGAGGGCGTCAGCGGCAGCAGTGCACAGGGCTTGGCCCTGCCCAACGACGCTTTCAAAAACATGGAGGATGTCACCCTGGTGATGGACACCTATCTGAGTGACTCCAAGACCTGGACCGGCCTGCTGGCGGCAGGTGCCAACCGGAGCAATTACATGATTCTGGCGAACCAGGGCTTGAAGAGCGTCACCTACGGCCTCACAAATGCGACCATGTTCGGCGGCGCCGATGAGGAGCGCATCGCGGCTTCCGCTGGGACCAGCCTGCCGGTCGGCAAATGGGCCCGTATGGCGTTCACCCACGCTGCGGACGGCACCGCGAAGCTGTACATCGACGGCGAGCTGGTTGCTAACGGCACGCTGGGCACCAGCCTGGCGGATTTGGCGGCGCTGAGCGGCAACCAGATCCGCATCGGCAGCAACCATGTCTGGCCGGATCCCGCTCTGGACGGCCGCGTGGACAATGTCCGCGTTTACAGTGCGGTTCTGACTCAGGATCAGATTAAGTCGCTCCCGTGGAATGTCAACGACGACCCGATCGACGAGGGAATTGAGTTCCCCGAGCTCGGTGCGCACGGCCTGCGCGGCGACTTCTATCTGCTCAACAGCGGCGATCTGTCCTTTGGCGAATACAAGGGCACCTATATCGACGCTAACATCGCTTCCAGCAATATGGAAGGCACCATCAAAGCCCGTACCGGCGCTTCGGACTATGTTGCGGCGCGCTGGACCGGACGCATCGCTGCTCCGGAAGACGGCAACTACACCTTCTATATCTACAGCGACAACGGCGTTCGCCTGTGGGTGGACGACGAGCTGGTTCTCGACTGGTGGGTCAACCAGTGGGATAAGGAGCAGACCTCCAAGAAGGTTGCTCTGAAGAAGGGCGAGCCCCATAACATCAAGCTCGAGTGGTTTGAATACAGCGGCGGTTCGCATGTTACCCTGCGTTGGAAGAACGACCAGTCGGTTGCGAAGAAGGAAGTTCCGGCGAACGCGTTCTACCTGCCGGAAGGCTTCAACGCTCCGCTTGTCGATTCCATCGATACCTCTATGGCGCAGCTCGACCGCGGCCAGGAAAACTTCGGCGGAACGATCAAGCTGGTTGGTAAGAACCTGCAGAACGTCGACAAGGTCGAGATCGTTACCTACAGCGGTTCTTCCCTGGAGGATCCGGTTTATGTGGATGCCACCGGTAAGACGGAGACCGAGCTCTCCTTTGCGGTGCCTACCGATCTGAAGGCCATGACCTATAAGCTGAAGCTGGTCGCCGGCGACATCACCACGATGACCGACCTCTACTTTGCGGTTATCGCCGCTCCCGGCGAATCAGATCGTCCTGAGCATCCGCGGCCGGATTGGCAGCGCGATCAGTGGATGAGCCTGAACGGCTGGTGGGATTTCACTTTTGATTCCAAAGAGGTCGGCAAGACCGAGGAGTGGTTCAAGGGCGACAAGGACGTTTATGATCTCAAGATCAACGTTCCGTTCCCCTGGGAGGCCCCGATGAGCGGTATTGCCAACGATTCCTACCGCGGCCAGGTCTGGTATCAGAGAAATCTGACGCTTGATGACAGCTGGCTGGGCGACGGTAAGGCCGTCTTCCTGAAGTTCGGCGCGGTGGACGCAAAGAGCACCGTGTATGTGAACGGAACGGAAGTGGGCAACCACAACGGCGGCTACACCCCGTTTGAGTACGACATCACCGACTATGTGCATGTCGGCGACAACACCATTACCGTTTGGGTGGAGGATAAGGCCTCCTACGGCGACAACAGCTATCCCGCTCTGGTCGGTAAACAGGGTCACAACGCGCCCTGCGGCTACACCCACACCAGCGGCATCTGGCAGTCTGTCTATGTGGAGGGCAGAACCAATACTTACCTGGATTACGCGCACGCGAATCCGAAGGTCCCCGAAAACACCGTTACATTTGATCTTGGCGTTGTGAGCGACAAGGCTCAGGATGTCACCGTGGAGTACAACTTCGTGGGCAAGATCTGGGACGAGGAGCAGGGCAAGGACATTGAGAATGGTTCTTCGTTCAGCGGTTCCCAGACCATCACCCTGGCGGAGGGTACGAACAAGATCAGCCTCAACACGATCACGATCGAAAACCCGATGCTGTGGGACGATGTGACCCCGAACCTGTACTACGGCACCCTCACCGTGAAGAGCGGCGACGTGGTTCTCGACAAGGTTGACACCTACTTCGGTCTGCGCGAAGTGACCACCAAGAAATACAACGGCAGAAACTATGAGTACATCTATGTGAACGGCAAGCCGACTTTCCTGTCTGGCCTGTTGGATCAGGGCTTCTGGCCGGAGGGCATCTACACCGCCCCGAGCGAGGAAGCGCTGAAATACGACATCAAGGCGATGAAGGATCGCGGCTTCAACATGATCCGTAAGCACCTGAAAGTCGAAGATCCCATCCAGTACTACTGGGCGGACAAGCTGGGTATGTATGTGTGGCAGGATATGCCTCATGCGACCTATATGAACGCCAACAGCGCTGGCGGCGTGGCTCCCGGCCGCGTGATCTACGAGGATGCGTTGGAAGCGATGCTCAAGCGCGATTACAACCATCCGAGCGTCATCGCAATCATGCTGTTCAACGAGACTTGGGGTATCAACCACAACGGTCCCAAGGCGGATGACGGCATGACGACGCATGAGTGGATGACTTACCTGTACAACAAGGTAAAGGAGACTAACCCGGGCATGCTGGTCGAGGATATGAGTGCCTGTAACCAGGATCACATCCAGCCGACCGACCTGAACACCTTCCACATGTATCCGAAGGGCTATGCCAACTCGTACAACGATGTGAAATATCACCATGACAACACCTATCCCGGTTCCGGTCAGAACTTCTGGGGCGACTATGTCCAGGACGGTGAACCGTGGCTGAACAGTGAGTTTGGTGGCGTTGCGGCGTTTGATAAGGACTGGGATGTCTCCTGGTGCTTCAAGTATCAGACCGACATCCAGCGTCAGTATGAGAAGCTCAACGGCTATGTGTACACAGAGCCCTACGACATTGAGTACGAGCGCAACGGCGTCCTCTCTTACGACCGCCGCGACAAGATCTTTGGCTATGACGAAGTTGCCTACGGCGGCGACATGAGCATCGTGGATCTGAACCAGCCGAACTATGTCGGTATCGAAGTCGATCCCGCCAAGAAGATGGCGCCCGGTGCTGAGTATTCGGCGACTGCGGTGGCGGTCAACTGGTCCGGCGAGAAGTTCGAGAATGCTGTGATGAAATGGCGTTTCGACGCGACCGACATCTATGGCAACTATATTACCACCAACATAGGCGGCGAGTTTGACATCGATTATCCCGCCTATACCGCGGAGAAGAAGACCATCTCCTTCACCCTGCCCGAACAGAAGTGCGTCGGTACGATCACCATCTGGATCGAGCAGGACGGCGAGAAGATTGCCAAGAACTTTGTCAACGTGATCGTGAGCGACAACAGATCGGCTGCTTCGATCGATTACATTGACGAGAACAGCGTTGTGCTGCGCACCGACAACGACGACCGCGAGGCGGCTGGCGTCGGCGCTGTTACCTACAACTACGCGTTGCCCTCCGGCTTCAACATGGATGATCTCAACAGCGTCCGCGTGATCGCTGAGGTTTCCTCCTTGAAGAACGAGACGGTCAATCACGGTATCGAAAACTCCTATGCTTCCCAGACCACGGTCGGCAGCGAGCGTCCCTCCGACCTGACCGTATCGATCAACGGCGTGGAAGTAGACACCGTCTACATCCCGGACAACCCGCGCGATATCCGCGGTACGTTGACCCTCCTGCAGGGCCTCAACGGCGGTTCGAGCGCAAGCAACTTCGGCTATCTCGTGAACATCCGTGTTCCCGATGACAAGGTCGAAGCTGTCAAAGAAGCGATTCTGAATGACGGCGAAATCACCGTCAGCTACGCAGTCAAAGAGGATGCGGCGAACCAGAACGGCGTCCGGATGTACAACGAGACCACCGGCCGCTATGCGGTGAACCCGACCATCATCCTCAACCCGACCGATGCGGTTGCGGCTGACTCCGTCACCCCGGCCTCCGGCAACTACACCGCTGAGGCGACCCTGACCAACGGCGGTTCGATCTCGGTGCGCGGCGGCCTGTACACTGTGGCGCTTTCCAACGGCACGCTGAGCCTGAACGGCGAGCAGGCGGTTGTCGGCGAGGGCGAGCACCTGGTCGCGGTGAAGCTGTTCGACGACCATATCCAGGTCTATGCGGACAACGATCCCGTCCCGGTGATCGATATCTATGATTACAGCGAATACACCGATAACACGGTTGCGGTAGAGGGCGGTTCCGGCCTGGTGGTCGCTCCCGAGACCTATGCGACCAGCGGTGCCGATGTTGTTGCACAGTCCGACGTGCAGTACGTGGATCACTTCAACCGTGACGGCAGCGACAGCAAGAACACCACCTTTGAGACCCGCTATACCCTGCTCAACGGCGGCATCAGCGGCCCGAGCGGCAGCGATTCCGAAGGCGTGTGGGATGTTGAGAGCGGAGATGAACTGGCTGTTGACCTCGATTGGGGCAACAAGGCGGTCATCAAAGATACCAAGAGCGCGGACGTTATCATCGAAGGCGATATCACCATTGACAATCACAAAGAGCCCACCAACCCGAACCTGGGCTTTGTGTTCCGCGGCAGCAACTTCACCGACAACTGCGACGGTGCGGACGGCTACTATGCGGGCATCGGCATCCAGACCGGCGACAACTCCGGCGACGTGAACACCGGCGACGGCTTCATCGAGGTCGGCCGGATGCACCAGGGCTGGACTGCACTGGCGAAAGTCAGCCTGGGTCAGATGGATTACGGCGAGACCCACCGTCTGAAGATCGTTGCGGTTGGCCCGAGAATCCGCGTCTATCTGGACGACGAGACCGAGCCTCGCGTGGATGTCTATGACGATGCCTACACCGAAGGTTCTGTGGCGCTTCGCGGCTTCAACGCGATCGGTAGCTTCGACAATATCGTTGTTTCCACCGCGCCGCGTTACGAGGCGGACTTTGAGAACAACAACACCACAGAGTGGAGCAAGAACGGCAACTGGACTCTCGAGAACGGCGCTCTGGCTGCTTCCGGCAGCGCGACTGCACTGGTTGGTAACACGGGCTGGACTGACCTTGAGCTGGTTACCGACGTCGAGCTTAAGGGCGAAGACGCGGTTGCGGGCGTCGCTGTGAGAGCGATCAGCATGAAGAGCAAAATCTCCGGTTACTATGCGGTACTGGATGCTGCGAATGATAAAGTACAGCTGGTGAAAGCCTCTATGGGTGAGACCGCTGTGCTGGATGAGGCTGACATCGCGCTGGGCGAGGGCAGCTATGAACTGAAGGTGCGCGTGGTCAACAACGGCATCCGCGTCTATGTGGATGGCGATACTTCCCCGATCCTGACGGTTTATGACAACGAGTACATGGCTGGTCAGGCCGGTCTCGTGGTTCTGAGCGGCGCTGCCAGCTTCGACAACGTGGTTGTCAAGGATAAGTTCATCTTCGAAGATGACTTTGCAGACGGCGCGCTGGCTGGCTGGAATGTCGTCAGCGGCACGATGTCCGTGGCGGACAACACTCTGACGATTGCACGCAAGTCTAACGGCGACAAGCTGTGGGACGGCTATGCCACCTGGAGCGACTATACCATCAAGGCGAAAGTCAAACTGGATGTCAACACCGAGAGCAAGTCGAACGCGGGCTATGTCTTCCGCGCGAGCGATTTCACCACTGGTACGGATAACCTGCGCGGCTATGTGCTGGGTATCAACTCGTTTGAAAACAGCCCGAAACCGCTGGAGAAATCCGGTCTGGAATTCGGCGATATCCACTATGGCTGGAGAGCGATCCAGAATACCTACGGCGATGAATTCGCATTTGACCCGGATAACTGGTACGACTTTGAGGTCAGCGCAATCGGCAACGAGATCAGCGTGAGCGTCGACGGCGTGACCTATTACACGAAGGCCGACGAAGCGTACAAGTACGGCGCGTTCGGTATCCGAATCTTCAACTCGGGCATCCAGGTACAGAACCTGCAGGTTATCCCGGCGGGCGAAGAGATCGGAGAACCCAAGTATGATGTTGCGGTTACCGAAAACACGAATGCGAAGATCGAGACCAATCTGACGAGAGCCAAAGCGGGCGAGACCGTATTTGTGTACATCTCTGAGATTGCAGACGGCAAATACTTTGAATCCCTGGCAGTGACCGGGGCGGATAATACCCCGATCGAGACGGCCCAGGTGACCGAGGGCATTCCCGAAGGTACCCTGTGCTACACCTTCACAATGCCTGAGCAGGCGGTCAACGTTGTTGTCGCCCTCGGCGGCGAGGCTGACGCCTATGCCGTGAACGTGGCGGAAGTGACCGGCGCGACCGTAACCGCAGACAAGGCGGAAGCGGCGGAAGGCGAGACTGTCACCGTGACCATCGCAGACATTGAGGAAGGCAAAGAGTTCGAGAGCATCGAAGTGGCGACCGCTGAGGGCACTGTGGAAGTGACCGAAGTGACCGCAGGTGCAGAGTACACCTTCGTGATGCCCGCTGAGGCGGTCACCGTGACGGTTACCCTGAAGGATACAGGCGATGTCCCGTCCGATGTGGATAAGAGCTACCTGGAAGCGCTGATCGCGGCGGTTGACGGCGTGTATGAGGAAGAGCGCTTCACAGCGGATAGCTGGGCGGCGTTCGACGAAGCGCTGACTGCTGCGAAAGACGTGGTCGCAGACGACGCGGCGACCCAGGAGGATGTATTCAATGCATACCTCGATCTGGTCATGGCGCGCGACGGCCTGACCTATGCGCCGGATAAGAGCGTACTGGAGCTGGCCGTTGATCTGGCGAATGCGCTGCTGGACGATGAAAACATCGAACTGGATGAAGAGTCGATTGCGGCATTGGAAGACGCGATTGCAGCGGCGGAAGAAGTGCTTGCGGATGACGCGGCAACCCAGGAAGATGTCGATGCGGCGTACGCAGATGTGATGTACGCGATCGTGAACTCGGTTGAAAAGGCCCAGATCACGATGGAGATGCTGATTGATTTGATCAAAGAGGCGGAAGGCTTGGGCAACGAGTACACCGCGAGCAGTTTGGTTGAATTCAATGAAGCACTCAAAGCAGCGAAAGACGTTGTAGCGAAGGGTGAAGAAGCGCTTCAGGACGAGATCGACAAGGCCTATCTGGACCTGTTGGTGTCGATGGGCAAGTTGGTTCCTCTGGCGAACTTCAACAATTTGAATGAGGCATATAACTTTGCAGAAAGCCTGGAAGGCAAATGCGACCTGAGCTCTGTGGAAGATCTGATGGCGCAGGTGAAAGAAATCCTGGATGCGAAGGATACTCCGTTTACAGAGCAGACAACTGTCGAAGATTTGGCGAAAGATCTGACGATTGCGGTATCGAAGCTGCGTCTGCAGCAGGCAATCGCGGCCGGACAGAACTTGCTTGATTCGATCGACGAAGCGGACTACACAGCAGAAAGTGTTGCTGAACTGAAAGCGGCTCTGGAGGCGGCGAAATATCTGGACGAAGAGGGCATCTACGAGAAAGAGATCGTAGTGGCTGCGGCAGATAGACTGGAAGCTGCGATGGAGCTTGATGAAGTGAAGCCGGTTGATCCTCCGAAGCCGAGCAAACCTTCGAGCTCGAAGGGCGGCAGCACGAGCCAGGTAGCGGATAGCGACTACTGGGCGGAAGTGATCGAGAAGATCAATGCGACCGAAAAGGGCGGCAAAGTGAACGCGAAGCTGGACGAGGGCGCGATGGTGCCCGCGACAGTGATCGACGCTCTGAAGAACAAGGGCGTGACGGTGGTCTTCGAGATCGACGGCAAGGATTACGCAGTGAACGGCGCGGGCGAGCTGAAAGGCTACAGCGCGGCGGCTGTGTACTACACCTCCGACGAGATCAAGGCGATGGCCGGCGGCGCGCCTGCGGCGGTTGCACCGACAACGCCTGCTGCGAACAGCAACCCGGAGACGGGCGGCGAGGTTCCCGCGGCGGTAGCGCCCGTAGCGCCCGAGGCGACGATTCCTGTGGAGCCCGTAGTACCCGAGGCTCCTGCGGTGATCGAGCCTGTGCTTCCCGCTGCTCCCGAGGCCCCCGCGGCTCAGGCTGAGGCTCCTGTCGAGACGGCGGAAGCTGGTATGCCGGCATGGGCGATCGTGGCGATTGTGATTGCGGCTGCTGCTGTTATCGGCGGCGCTGCCCTGATCGTGGTTCGCAGAAAGCACGAGAACTGAGACTTGCATGACTGACCGCTGAAAGCGGACGGAAAAACAAAACAGCGCCCGGCGTGTCCCATTTGGGATGCGCCGGGCGTTTTTTGCGTCGAGTAGTAGAAATGGAATAACATGTAGTTTATTACAAAAAAATCGCTTTATTTCATGAATTATCATAAAAAAACAAATAAACACAAAAAAATCGTAAAAATATTTTCGCAAAATTCTATGATAAACAGAAAAAATGGAATATCATGTAATTTTTCATGAAAAACATCATGTTATTTCATGAATTATCATGAAATATAAAATAAATGCTAAAAAATCGTAAAGACGTTTTCGGAAAAATATGGTACTATAAAAAAGAAGGGAGGAGATAGACAGTTGGATAGATCCACATTGCAGGCGGGGGCTGCGACAAGACTTAAAAGAGAAGGGGGACATTGGGGCTAGGCGATTGTAGATTAAATCACCTTTGGAATAGTTGAATCATTGAAAAAAGGGTGTGATGTAGGAATCGTGCTATATGCTAAAATTTTATGTAATCATGTTAAATTATTATAAATACACTACCCAAAAAAAGCAGTATAATAAAACAAGGTAGAGCGAAAAGGCAAAATCTTTCCGGTCTATCAGAAATTATGAAGACAAAAGGAGGAAGGAAATGAAAAAGAATGTGGTAGCATGGATATTGACCTTTGCCATGTTATGCAGCACTTTTTCCAGCTTTGCCTATGCAATTGAGGTGGATCCCGGCCAGAATCCCGCCGAAATTGTAGCGCAGCAGGAGGAGACTCCTGCCGAGGACGCTGGGAACCAGAAAACGGATTCTGACCTGGTTCCTGCGCCTGAAGCTGAACAGGAGGAGGACCTGTCGGAGGCGGTGCTTCCCCGCAGTTACGGCGCGCGGGCGATCCCCAATGACGATTCCCTGGTCCTGTTCTATGACTTTGAGAGCGTGGACGGCGAAACTGTTGCGGATGCAAGCGGCAACGGTTACGACGGCACGCTGCTCAACGGCGCGGCGGTTGTTGACAACGGCAAAGAGGGCAAGGCCGTTGATCTCGCCGGCGAAAAGACAAAGACAGACGCCGACGGCGTGTTGATCCCTGTGGAAGCGTTCGAGGGCGTGACCGATTACACCCTTGAGGCGGACTTCTATCTGGACAACTCGGTCACATGGACCCAGTTGTTCACAATGGGCAAGGATCGGAATTATATCGTTTTGGCCAATCAGGGTACCCCGATGAGCGTATCAGTCGGCCTGACGATTGCCACAATGCTGAACGGCGGCACCGAGGACCGCGTCAAATCCGGTTCCCCCGATATCAAACTGCCCACCGGCGAGTGGTCGCACCTGACCTATACCCAGAAGGGCGCCACCGGCAAGCTGTACATCAACAGCGAGCTGGTGGGTACCGGCACGATCAATACCACGCCCGACGACCTGGCACAGCAGGATGGCGTGACGGCGGCGATCGGCCAGAGCCGGATGTTCCCCGACCCCGGTATGGATGGCCGCGTGGATAACTTTGCGATTTACAGCCGCGCCAAGACCCAGGCTGAGATCACAGGGGAGGCCGGCGACGATCTGCTGCTCTACTACAATTTTGAAGAGGCCGACGGCATGGTTGTCCCCGATGAGAGCGGCAACGGCTTTGACGGCACCATGACCGGCAATGCTGCGCTCGTCAATTCGCGCGACGGCAAGGCCATCAAGCTGTCCTCGGGCACCGATTATGTTGAAATCCCCATGGAAGTGGTCAACGGCATCGAAGATGTGACCATCATGGCGGATGTGTGGCTGGACAGCGTCTCCACATGGACCGCGCTGTTCGCCGCGGGCAGCAATGTCAACGACGTCAACTGCACCGTGATGGCGGCAAAGGGAGCGCCGGGCGGCGCACAGGTCGGCTATACGCTGGGCATCCGCGTGGGCGGTGTGGAGCAGCGCATCTCCGCTCCGGTTGACAAGACTGTGCCTGTGGGGCGTTGGGCGAGAATCGCTTACACCCAGGAGGGCAGCACAGCCCGACTGTACATCGACGGCGAGGTCGTAGCGGAAAAGACCGATATGACCAATACGATCGGCGACGCGTATGTCGTGGGGGAGAAGTGCTATCTGGCCAAGAGCCCCTATCCGGCGGACCCCACGGCGACCGGACGCATCGACAACTTTAAGATTTATACCCGCGCCCTCTCCGCGGACGAGCTGGTCGCCGATGTAATGGCGAATCAGGAGATCGTGGAGAAGGACAAGGCTGCGCTGGATTTGGGCGAGATCGCGCCGTTCACCGGCGACCGCCTGGAGCTTCCGCTGGTCGGTGAGAACGGCGCCAAGATCTATTGGGAAACCAGCGATCCCGCCCACATTGTGGAGAACGGCATTGTAATCCGCGACAAGGCGGAGGGCAAGGCGGTCACCTTGACGGCGACGCTGGTCTCGGGCGACGTGAGCGATACAAAGGAATTCACGGTTGAACTCAAAGCCGACCCGAAGGCGGTGGCCAAGAAGCCGATGAACATCCTTCAGATCGGCGACTCCAACACCGAATTCGGCTGGCTGACCATGAACATGAAGGAGCTCCTCAACGAGGATTACGGCGACTATGGCACCGGGTTTGTCACCCTTGCGGCCAACTCCTATTTCCAAAAACAGCCGAAGAACTTCTCGTTCACCCGCACCGGCGGCTGGACGGATTTCGACACCGCGCGTTGGGGAATCCACGGCACCACCAACGATTCCCCGAACGGCATCTACGCCAGGGGCGACACCGGTGCGGAGATGACCATCAACTTTGTCGGTTCCGCCATCGACCTGTTCTATCTCTCGTGGAATGGCGCGGGCAACTTCTCCGTCACCATCGACGGTGTGGACAAGGGCACGGTCTATCAGAATCAGCCCAACGATTACAAGACCCATGCCGCATCCTACGACGGGCTGAAATACGGCTCGCACGTGATGCAAATCAAGATCAACCAGGGCCATGTCAACTTCTACGGCGCGGACGCCATCATCGGTGAACGCGACAGCCGTGCGATCATCAACACCCTGGGCAACGCGGAAGCGACCTCGAATGATTTCGCAATCCTGACCGAAAGCATTTTCGATTCCTTCCTGAAGCTGATTAACCCTGACAAGATCGTGGTGCTGCTCGGCACCAACGACCACGGCGCGCTGGCCGAACCCCGTCAGCCGGCAGATGTGGAGCAGGATTTGATCACTGTGCTCAATCGTGTGAAAGCGGCGCTGCCCGACAAGGAAATCTGGCTGCTTTCCACCTTTGATACCAACGATACCTCCAAGCCGGCCTCCAAGGTGATGCTGCGCGAGTACTGGAAGACCACCTTCCCGAACGCGGCGGCGGCCACCGGCGTCCGGTTCTGGGATATGGGCCCGTGGTTCGGCGATTGGAGCAGCGAAAAGATGTCCGATGCCTGGCACTGCAACGACCAGTACGGCATGGTCATCATGAAAGAGCTGTACAGCAAGCTGAATCCTGAGCTCGACCCCGCTACCGTCGTGAGCTACGACTTCGAGTCGGTCAGCGGCAGCACGGTGGCTGATATGAGCGGCAACGGCTTCGACGGCACGCTGGTCAAGGGCGCGGCTGTTTCGGCCGACGGCAAGGACGGCAGTGCGGTCTCCCTCATCGGCGGCAAGCAGGACGCGGCGAGCGGTGTGGATATCCCCATCGCGGCGTTTGAAGGGATGACCGATTACACCCTCGAGGCGGACTATTACCTCGATGAGAGCGTCAATTGGACCCAGCTTTTCACGATGGGCAAGGACGGTTCCAACTACATTGTATTGGCCAACCAGGGCAATCCGTCCCTCGTAAAGGTCGGGCTGACGCTCGCTACCAAGAAGAACGGCGGCGCGGAGGACCGCGTGAAGAGCGGTTCCGCCGATGTCAAGCTGCCGGTTAGCGAGTGGGCGCATCTGACCTACACGCAGGAGGGCGCCACCGGCAAGCTGTACATCAACAACGAGCTGGTGGGCACCGGTACGATCAACACTACCCCGGATGACCTCTCCAAGGTGGCGGGCGCCGGCGCTTCCATCGGCAGAAGCCTGATGTTCGGAGATCCCGGCATGGTCGGCAAGGTGGACAATTTCACCATCCTCAGCCGAGCCAAATCGGAATTTGAGATCACCGGCGAGGAACCCCCGGTCGAATTTGTGGACGACCCCATCCTCAACTATACGTTTGAGGAGAATGAGGGCGGTAAAGTGATCGACCAGACTGGCAACGGTTACGACGGCACATTCAAGGGCAGCGTCACCTTGGCCGACGGCAAGATCGGCAGCGGCGCGCTGTTCGGCAGCGATGGCAGCAACAGCATCGAGATCAACGGGGAGGTTCTCAACGGCCTCACCGACATGACCCTCTCGGGCGATGTGTATCTCACCGCGCGCGAGGCGTGGACCACCCTGTTCTCCGCTGGTAGCCAGAGCGGCGCTTACATCACCATGGCGGCGCAGGGCAACCCGGGCGGCAAGCCGGTGGGCATCACCGTGGCCATCAAAAATCCCGGCACCAGCGAGCAGCGCATCGCGGCGGCCGAGGGCGTCTGCGTCGATACCGGCCGCTGGGTGAACTTCGTGTACACCCAGGAGGGCAGCACCGCGAAGCTGTATCTGGACGGCACGCTGGTGGCTGTCAGCAGCTCGATGACCAACACCTTCGGCGGCGTGTACGATGCCGGCCCGGTGATGATCGGCAAGAGCGTGTGGCCCGACCCGAATGCGATCGGCACCTTTGACAACTTCAAGATTTACAACCGCGCGCTCTCCGAGGCGGAGATTCTCGCTGATCTGGAGCGCAAGGAACTGATGCAGGAATCTTACGAGCTGGAGCTGGAGAGCACCACGGTTTATGCCGACATCCAGCTGCCGGAGAGCAAGTACGGCAATACCATCACCTGGAAGTCGAGCGATTCCGCTTATCTGGGCGACGACGGCAAGGTGACCCGTCCGGCCGACGAGAACAAGACCGTCACCCTGACGGCCACCATCTCCAACGGCAGCGTGGAGGTCGCCAAGGAGTTCAGCATCACCGTTCTGGCGAACACCCCGGCTGTCAACATCGACATCGCCAAAGCGGCCCTGACCCTGCCGAAGGGCACCCGCGCCAACCTCGACCTGCCGGCCAAGGGCGAATTCGGTGCGAACATCACCTGGAGCTCCAAGACTCCGGAGCTGATTTCCGACACGGGTATGATTATCCGTTCCCAGAACTATCAGACGGCGACCCTGACGGCCAACATCGAGCTCGGCGGCCTGACCGCGAGCAAAGATATCGAAGTCAACGTCATCGGCCTGGATGAGCTAGTCAACTACTACAGCTTTGACGGCGACGCTGCCGACCTGATCTCCGGAGCAAACGGCGTTCTCAAGAGCGGCGCCAAGATCGAGGGTGGCAACCTGGTGCTGGACGGCGTGGACGACTACGTCGAGATGCCGGCCAACTGGATCGGCGGCGCGGCGGACACCGAAGCGCTCACCATCTCCCTGTGGACCGAGATGGACGCCAAGGCGAACTGGGAGGGGCTCTTCCATGTTTCGTCGGGCAATGACCGCTTCCTGACCATCGCGAACCAGGGCAATCCCGGCAACGTGGACTGCGGCTTGATCTGGTCGTGGTACACCGACGGCATGACCGGCCAACAGACCGCACAGGCGTCCCCTGCCGACGCGCTTCCCGCAGACCAGTGGAGCCATGTCGCGGCGACCTATGAGAACGGCGAAGCGGTTGTTTACCTGGATGGCAAGGAAGTTGCGCGCAGCGCGACCGACGGCACCATCGCCGCCCTGGGCGACACGGTCAACAACTACATCGGCAAAACCATCTTCTCGGCCGACCCGACCTTCAGCGGACGGATGAACGATTACAAAATCTTCTACAGGGCGCTTTCCGCGCAGGAGATCGCGGACGAATCCGCGCAGGGCCTGCTGAATATCGCAGCGGACGCGCTCGATCTGGGCGACCTGAGCCATGTCACAGAGAGCCTGACCCTGCCGGCCACCGGCTTGAAGGGCACTGCGATCACCTGGAAGTCCGACAAGCCCGAATTTATTGCGGCGGATGGCAACATCAACCTGCCGAATCTGGAGCAGGGAAATCAGACGGTGGTGCTCACCGCTGTCATCTCCAAGGACGGCAAGAGCGTCGAGAAGAGCTTCACCGCGACGGTGGTTGCAATGTCCGACGAGGATGTCGCGGCGAAGGATGCGGAATATCTGCAAAGGGCCATCGACTACCTGATCAACGACGGCTATGAGCTGCCGAAGGCGAAGAGCGGCTCCAACGTGGTGTGGACCATCACCGAGGGCGACGCGAATCTGGTGGACAACGTCATCACCAAGACCGGGACCTCCGATGAGCGTCAGCTTCTCAAGCTCAAAGGCGTTGTAACCAAGGGCGATGCTGTCGTTGAGGTCGTCTACAACAACGTGATTCTCATGGACGAGTTCGTCGGCTATGTCCTTTCGTTCTTCGGCGCGAACGGCGCTGTGGATGCGGAACACCAGGGTGTCAACAACCCCGATGAGAAGTTCCGCATGGCCTACAGCTACGACGGCGTGCATTGGGAGAAGCTCAACAACAACTACCCGGTCGTCTACCCGACGATGGGCGACACCAAGCGCGTGCGCGACCCGTTCATCATGAGAAACAAGGACGGTTCGTTCAGCGTTCTGGCCACCCAGGGCTGGGATACCCCGTACATTTACGCATGGCATTCTGAGAACCTCACCGAGTTTACCAACGAGCGCCTGCTGAGGGCCTCTCAGAGCGGCGTGGCCGGTCTGACCGGTTCCCGCGCGTGGGCTCCCGAAGGTTCTTACGATCCGATCACCGATCAATATTATCTGTACTGGGCGGACCCCTCAGCCAGAGGAGAAAACGGTTCTGGGCCGATCTATTACAACACCTCCAAGGATTTGGAGAGCCTGTCCACTCCTGGCATATACTTCGACCCCGGTTACCAGATCATCGACTCCGCCATCATCAAACATGACGGCGTCTACTATATGGCGTTTAAGGACGAGCGCGAGAGCGGAAAAGCGATCAAATTTGCGAAATCCACCTCCCTCGCTCCGGGCAGCTTCGAGATCTATACCGATGAGTTTGTCACCGACAAGTACGCGGAAGGTCCGTTCGTGTTCAAAGCCAACGGTGAGAACAAGTGGTTCCACTACTGGGATTTCTTCTATGCGAGCGGGGATCGCTTCGGCTATTCGGTGACCGATGACCTCGCAAGCGGCGAATGGACTTATATGGGCAAGAACCCGAACATGCCTTCGGGCGACGTGCGCCACGGCGGTGTGGTGCCTGTCACCCAGAAGGAACTGGATGCCATTTTGGCGAAATGGACCACCGGCGACGAGACCCTGACGGTGAAGGGCGCGGTGGAATCCGAGCTGGAAGTGAAGGGCAATGTCCCGTTTGCCGAGCTGGCACTGCCGGAGACGGCGAGGCTGCTGCTGAGCAACGGCAAGGCCGAGAGCTTCCCGGTGGTGTGGTCCGAAGAGGGATATGTCGCGGGCGAGATCGGCAGCTACACCCTGACCGGCGCGGTCACCCTGCCGGACAACGTGACCAACCCGAGCGGCTTCCAGGCGAGCATCGTGGTAAAGGTAGTCGCCGAGTCGGAGCAGCCCTCCGACGTAGACAAGACGGAGCTGGGCGCGCTGATCGCGCTGGCGGAGGAAGCGCTGAAATCTCCAGCCTACACCCAGGAGAGCTTGAAAGCGCTGGCTGAAGAGCTGGAGGCGGCGCGCCTGGTGATGGAGAACGGCGACGCCACCCAGGATGCGGTGAACGATGCCCGGAACGCCCTGGAAGCGGCCTATCAGGGGCTCAAGCTGAACCTGGAGACCGAGCTGCTCACCATGTCGATCGCGCTTTCCAAGCGGACGATCGAGGAATACGACCTGACGCAGGATTCGATCGAAATGCTGCAAGCGGTGATCGACGAGGCGGAAGCATTGCTGCAGGACAGCACCGCGACGCAGAAGCAGATCAACGACATGTACCGCAAGGTGATGAAGACGCTGGCCCTGGTGGTGGAGCGCGAGGACCGCACCCTGCTGAGCGCAGCGATCGATAGCGCGCAGAGCTTGACCGAAGCCCAGTACACGCCCACCAGTTGGGCGGCGCTGGCCGAGGCGCTGAGCGAGGCGCTCAAGGTCGAGGCGGACGACTACGCGACGCAGGAGGCGATCGACGCGGCGTACCAGTCGCTGATGAAAGCCATGACCGCACTGGAGCTACGGGCGCAGAAGGCGGCGCTTGAGTCCGCTGTGAAGCTGGCGCAGGCGCTGGTGGAGAGCGGGAACTACAGCGAGGAGAGCCTGCGCTATGTGACCGAGCTGCTGGACAGCGCGGAGGCGCTACTCACAAACGGCGACGCGGCGCAGGAGGCCGTCGATCAGATGGCGGAAGACCTGACCTGCGCAATTGCGAAGGTGCGCCTCATGCAGGCGGTGGCCGAAGTGAACGAGCTGAACGCGGCGCGTTACACGGCGGCGAGCTGGAATGCGGTGCAGGCTGTGAAGGCGGAAGCGAAAGCGCTGCTGGCGAACGAAAACGCGACGGCAGAAGAGCTGAACGGCGCGGCAACTAAGCTGGCGAACGCAGTGAAGGGCCTGAAGACGAAGGGCGGCTCGAGCGGTTCCGTTTCTAAAGTAAGCGACAGCGATTACTGGAACGGGATCATCGAGAAGATCAACAGCACGGCCAAGAGTGGCACAGTAAACGCGACGCTGGAGAGCGGAGCGATGACGCCGGCGACGGTGATCGATGCAGCGGCGGCGAAGGGCGTCGCGCTGAACATCGAGATCGGCGGAAAGGCATATCTGCTGAGCAATTACGCGATCGACGCATCCGCAGTGTACTACAGCGCGGCGGAGCTCATCGCGATGGCGGACGGCGAGACGGCGGCACAAAGCGGCACCATCAGCCTGAACCCGGAGACGGGCGGCGAGGTGGCAGCGACGGTGCCGAACGCGGCGGCGCCTGCTGGCGAAGCGGCCAGTGCGAGCGAGACGATCGGCGGCGCGCAGCAAGCGGCGGCGGAGCAGGGCGAGAACCTCTCGGACCTGTGGCTGCTGGTGCTGGCGGCAGCGGCTATCGGCGGCGTGAGCCTGGTCGTGGTGCGCAAGAAACATCAGGAGAAATAATCCGCATAGCGGACCATAAAGGGAAGAGAGCGAGCCAAATTTGGTTCGCTCTCTCCTTTTTAATAGATTCATACGATTGGTGGTTTTCAAACGGCGAAAAAACCGTTATAATAACAAAAGAAGCTAATGAGAAACACGAGGTGAGGGAGATGAAAACTTATTTGGTCACAGGCGGAGCCGGGTTTATCGGCTCTAACTTCATCATCCATTTGTTGCGCCGTCATGATGACATTCGCGTGATCAATCTGGATAAACTGACCTATGCCGCCAATCCGCGCTACCTCAAGCCAATTGAGCATGATGCGCGTTATCGATTTGTACAGGCGGATATCTGCGACCGCATGGCGGTGCGAGAGGTGCTGCAAAGCGAACGGATCGACTATCTGGTCAACTTTGCGGCGGAATCGCATGTGGATCGCTCCATCGTCCAGCCAGATGTCTTTATTCAGACCAATATAGAAGGGGTGAACGTGCTTCTGGAGGAAGCCAAACGGGCGTGGCAGATCGATGAAGATACCTATCAGAAGGGGTGCCGCTTTTTACAGGTATCCACCGACGAAGTCTATGGGACCTTGGGCCCGACTGGACGCTTCACCGAGCACTCACCGCTCAATCCGCGCAGCCCCTATTCCGCCAGCAAGGCGTCGGCCGACCTTTTGGCGCGCGCTTATTTTGAAACCTACCGTCTGCCGGTCAATATCACCCGGTGCAGCAACAATTTTGGCCCCGGCCAATACCCCGAAAAGTTGATTCCGTTGATGATCTGTAAAGCGCTCACCCATCAGGGTTTGCCGGTCTATGGGGATGGGCTTCAGGTGCGCGATTGGATCTATGTGGAAGACCACTGCCGCGCGGTTGATCACGTGCTCCGCATGGGCAAGCCTGGGGAAATTTACAACATCGGTGCACGCAGCGAGTGTGCCAATCTGCAACTGGTGCAGTGGATTGTGGACTACCTGCACGAACAGGTGGACGACACGATCAGCCGCAACTTGATTGCACACGTGCCCGACCGCAAGGGGCATGACCGGCGGTATGCCGTGGACCCGCAAAAGATTGAACGAGAGTTGGGTTGGAGCGCCACCACCAATTTTACGGAAGCGATGGAAAAGACGATCGCTTGGTATGTGAGTCATCCCGAGCACTGCTTGAAGCGGTATTTGGACGCGCAGGAAGAGAGAAGGGGGAGCGCTGCGGACGGCTCATTCCCAGACGACCTTCCATGAGATCCTTCAGAGGCAGAAAGACGTGATGCAGAGGATGCTGCCCGTTGCCCCTTGTCCAAATCAATGCGCCGGATGTGTACCGCGTATGTATAGGGCTTTTCCTAGGACAAACAGGCGGTGTTCGATTCCCAGCACCGGCGATTGCCCAATCGTTGTAACGCAAGCAATATCCTGCTGCGAGCCAATCTGGGCTTGCTGCCATCGGCTGAATGAGGATGGCCCCGGTCCTTCCAATCAGTAAAGCGGCCGGAAACAGAATTTTCTGTTTCCGGCCGCTCTTTATTTTGTCAGATAACGGTTGAGGGTATCAAGAAACTCCCGATACAGGCCGATCACCTTTTCCAGATGCGCGATGTCGCGCATCAGCTCGGATCGCTCCTCATTCGTATTCTCCAGCAGGAGGGAGATCAGACGCCCCTGTGCCCGCTGGACGTTATGCACAAAAAGTTCACCATTCTTTTGGAGCTGCACTGCGGCGTCCTCCGAAAGCTCCACGAGCAGGCGGGACGCTGCCTGTTCCAGCTCGGCCTGGCGCTGCTCGTTGCGGACCTGGCCGGGAAACTGCTGTTCAAAGGCGGCGGCCTGGACGGAATAGTCGTACTCGGGGCGCGGTACAGCGATCAGGGCCGCAGCTTGCCGCACAATGCTTTGCAGCCGGTCGGGGTTGGGTGGATAGCCGTATTGTTCCCAGAGATGTGCGCCGAACAGCAACAAGCGGTTTTGCAGGGCGGCGGTATTTTCAAAGGGAGTGAAGACAAAGATGTGCGCCTGTATCGCTCCTTCCGTCAACAGGCGCACCGCCTCGAGGGTCTCCGCCGCGTCCAGATAGTCGTATGCGATCTGTTCCAATTCATAGGTGGAGTGCTTCCCGCCCCAGGGATAAGCAGCTTTGGCGGAACCAGCCCCCTCGGTGCGGCCGCGCAGCTCCAAACCGCTCTTTTTTACCGGTGCAGGCAGATGGGATGGCAGTTTGCCCAGCGCCTTGTATGCCCGGTTCAGCCGGTCGTCCAGCGGGGCGAGAAAATCGTGAAACAGCGCCTGAGACGCGTCGGACGCCTGCTGGGAGCGATCCACAGCCTCTCGCATCTTACCGATCAGTTCCGGCTTTTTGACTTCCACAAGGTAGTTGAGCGCCTTTTGCGCGGAGGACTGCAGCCTGCGGAGCCGCTGTGTCAGGTCGCAGCGCGCAATGGCTGTAAACTCCTCCGCTTTTTGTCGCAGCGTTTCCTCCCTCTGTTCGTTCCACTCGCGGAAGATGGCTTGGATTTCCTCAAAGTTGCCGATAGCACCGAGTTCTTCCGCCGAGAGCTGGCCGTGCAGGCAGAGCAGGCGGTTGACGCGGTTTTCCTGTTCGGTCCACTCTGGGGGCGCCTTTTGTGCCATGCGGTGCGCCAAAACCGAGAGGAACACCGGATGGCGGCAGGAATCCAGCACATCCGCCAGCAGGCGCCCGGTTTCTCCCTGCGCAACGCGGGGCAGGGCAGCCTCGATTTGGCTCTGTGCGCGCCGCCGCAGGGAATCCTTCACCAGATGTTCGGCCTCCGCCAGATTGGAGCAATCGGCGATCACATCCATCAGGGCGCTGTCGTACTGGCTTGCGATCAACGCCAGCCGCCGGACCCCCTTCTGTGGGAGCTGTTCGGTCAGCAGCGCGATGTCATTTTGGTCGAGAAAGTAGCTGGCGCGGCTCAAAAAGAAGGCCGCGTCACAGGTTTCAATAAACGCGCGGGTGCGCTCAGTGCGCGATGGGATGGGGTCGTTGAGGCCGGGCGTATCGATGACCGAGACGCCCTTCAGGGCGGGCTCGTCCAGCCCGAGGGTGACGCACTTCACCAGCGCGGTAAAGCGGCCCTGTTCCCCAACATAATCGTCCAGCCGTTCCATCAGGCCGCTGTAGGAGTCGAAGCGGAAGGTTTCTTCACCTGCGGCGAGGCAGCGCGCCACGTCCACGCCCGATGCGTAGGCCATCCGGATGGTTTCACGTGCGGCGCGGGCCCGGTCGCTCTCCAGCGCCGAGGCCGCGAGCTTCTCGAGTGCCGCCCAGTCGTCCGGGGCGTAGTATTCCACCGTCATGCGCGTCTGCGGTGAATATTCCACCCGCGTCAACGCCATTGTTTTGGGGGTGCAGTCCAGCGGGAGCACATCCCGCCCGCCGAACAGCAGAGCGTTCAAAAAGGAGGATTTCCCCGACTTCACCTGGCCGATCACCGCGAGGTTAAACTTCCGTCCGCTGCGAAAGAAGTCGTCGGTCTTGCGGTCGAACGCCTCCCGAAGCTCGGTGAGCGGCGTGAGGTTGATGTATTGGGCATAAGGGCCCAGCCCGCGGCAGACCTGATCGAGCAGCTCTGAGAAGGCTTCCAGCTTTCTGTTTTGGGCTTCATTTTGATTGAGCATCGGCAGGCTCCTTTCTTATCCGATCGCAGCGGGTCAACTGCGGCTGAGTTCTCGCACCAAAGCCAGGTCGGCTTGCAGCTCGCCGATCGAGTGGCGCATCGCCTGTTCGCCCGAGAGCTTTTCCCGCCGCAGATCCTCCAGTGCGTTGCGGCGGAAGGCGAGCTCCTCCAGCGCAGGGGCGGATACCTGGGAGAGGTACTGTTCGGAGTATTCCGCCACCGATTCTGCAATACAGGTGTCCACCAACCGTTCGAGTTCGGGCAACACCTGGCCCTGCACGATGGGCACCAAGCGCTTGCGCAGCGCCGCCAGCTTGAGGGAAAAGCGCGATTGAGAGGAAAAGAGCTGGTCGAATACCTCGGCGCTCCCCGTGAAGTGGCGCAGCACGGTCTCCACTGTGGCAACTGCGGGCAGCTCGGCCGGGGGGCGCGAAACCGTGTGTTCCGGTTCCGCCTGCTGGTGCAGGGCGAGCAGTTCACGCATACTTTTCCCGTAGCGCTGCAACACCGGGTCGATCTCGCTGTGCACTGTCGCGGTGAGCAGTTCGCGCAGGATGCCGTCCACCTGGGCCTGAGGGCTTTCCCCGGCCGCAAGGGCGGCTTCGATGATCGGGGAGAGCTCCAGCATCCCCTCACGCAGATAAATTTTGGCGGCCATCTCGCTTTGTTCGAGCAGGCCAGAAAAGTGCGCCGCATTTTGGTCGAGCGCCTCGAACAGCCGCTCCATGCCGTCCTGTATCCGCCCGATGCGCCCCTCCAACTCGGAGGTGGTCAGTGTGCGGTCGAGCAGGCGCATTTCCAGATAACCCTCGGCGGAGCGCGCCGCGCGCCGCAGGCGGCCGGAGAATTCCTGACTGCGCAGCTCCTCGGCGCAGCGCTGCAAGCGGACGAGCAACTGTGCCACCGGCTGCACATCCGGCTGAGGCCCCGCCTGGATGCGGTAGACCTCCACGTCGGGCAGCACCAACTGCGACGCCAGGCTCTTTTGCAGATACAGCCGGGCCTGCTCACTGGTTTGAGGCAGCACCTTGTCACATTTGGTGAGCACCGCAAACACCGGCCGTTCATACAGCCGCAGTTCCGAGAGGAAGTCGGTCAGGCTCTGCTTGATTACCGGCTCGTCGGCGCTGAACACCAGCAGGTATGCCTGGCTCCGCGCCAGATAGCGGCGTGTGGCGATCTCATTGGCCTCGATGCCCGAATCCAGCCCGGGCAAATCGACCAGCATCACGTCGGGGAAGCGGCGCAGCAGTTCGCAGTCGCACTCCAGGCGCAGCCGTTCAATCCCTTCCGGGTCGAGCGCGCCGGAGCGCAGGGCAGAGAGCTCCGCGAATTCGGCGGTGTCCTCCCGGTAGATAGTCAAGAGGTCGTCCCCGGCGACGATCTCGGTGGGAACCGAGCGCTCGGCGGTGATGCCGGTGGGCAGCACCGCCCGCCCCAGCAGCGCGTTGAGCAGGGCGCTCTTTCCGGTGTTGAACGAGCCGAGCACGGGCACGACGATGCGAAAGCTCTCCAATTGCCGCAGATCGTCCTCAAGCGGCTGCGCGGAAAGCCCGTATTTTTCATAGAGCTGTTTTAAACGGACCATGCGGTCGGACAGATTATCCATCCTGTGTGCATTCTCCTTTCCCCGGATTTGCGGAAACGATTACCAACTTCTATTATACAGGCTGAGGAGCTCGAAATCCAGCGGAAAAAGGGGATTTTCAGCGAAAACAGGGCTTTTTGTGCGGCTGGCCACAACAAAAAAAGTGGGGCGCGAAAGCAAATTCCGCGCCCCATGGGATGTAGTTTTATGTTACGCCTGTTCCGCCATCATCATTTCTTTTACTTTCATCAGGCGGTTGAGGTTGCCGCGCTCATTTTCCTCCAGCTTCATGGTGATGAAGCGGATGGTCTCCTCCATCTCGGGGATCATGACGTGCTCGAGCGCATTGACGCGGCGGCGGGTCTTTTCGATCTCGTCCGCCAGCATGTTGCAGGTTTTTTCCACCTCGGCCAGCTCGATCAAACGGGGCAGCACCGCCGTCAGGTCGAGCACCGCGCCGTCCAGCTCGCTGGAGGTGAAGGCGAAGCCGTAGGGCAGGTCGGCCGGCTCGTCGGTATTCACCTGTCGGATGGTGGGAACGTCCACGCTCATGATGTTGCGCTTGCCGGTGGTCACCCGCGCCTCGCGGGCGGGGTAGAGCAGCGCCTCGGCCAGGGTCTCCTCGCCCATGCGCGCCCCAGCGATTGCGAACCGCCCCATAGCGGCGCCCAGTGCGGCTTCCACCTGTTCGCGCAGCTCTTTGTCGCGCCGGATGTATACCATGAACTGGCGCACCATCTCGTCGCGCTTATCCTTGAGCAGCTTATGGCCGCGCACAGCAGTTTTGAGCCGCTTTTTCAGGCGGGTCAGCTCCATGCGCGTCGGGTTTACACGCTGTGCCATCCGCTACACCTCCTCCGCCGGACGTGTGGGGAGGTATTTGTCGAGATATTCGTCGCGGATGCGCTTGAGCTCGGAGCGCGGCAGGATTGAGAGCAGATCCCAGCCGATCTGGAGGGTCTCCTCGATGCTGCGGTTGGTGTCGTAGCCCTGCGAGACATAACGGCGCTCGAACTCGGTGGCAAACTTCGCGTACATCTTATCGGTGTCCGAAAGGGCGGCCTCGCCCAGAATGACCGCCAGCTCCTTCGCGTCTTTGCCGCGCGCGTAAGCCGAGAAGAGCTGGTTCATGGTGTCCGCGTGGTCCTCGCGGGTCTTGCCCTTGCCGATGCCTTTGTCCTTCAAACGCGACAGCGAGGGCAGCACGTCGATGGGCGGAGTGACGCCCTTGCGCAGCAGCTCGCGCGAAAGCATGATCTGGCCCTCGGTGATGTAGCCGGTCAGGTCGGGGATCGGGTGGGTCTTGTCGTCCTCGGGCATCGACAGGATCGGAATCTGGGTGATCGAGCCGGGTTTGCCCTTGATGCGGCCCGCGCGCTCGTACAGCGACGCGAGGTCGGTGTAGAGGTAGCCGGGGTAGCCGCGGCGGCCGGGAACCTCCTTGCGCGCGGCCGAAACCTCGCGCAGCGCCTCGGCGTAGTTGGTGATGTCGGTGAGGATGACCAGCACGTGCATCCCCAGCTCGTAAGCGAGGTATTCCGCGCAGGTGATGGCCATGCGCGGGGTGGAGATGCGCTCGACGGCGGGGTCGTTGGCGAGGTTCATGAACAGAACCGCGCGCTCAATCGCGCCGGTGCGGCGAAAGTCGCTGATGAAGAAATCCGCCTCCTCAAAGGTGATGCCGATGGCGGCGAACACCACGGCGAACGGCTCGTTGGAGCCGCGCACCTTCGCCTGGCGGGCGATCTGCGCCGCAAGCTGGGCGTGGGGCAGGCCGGAGCCGGAGAACACCGGCAGCTTTTGGCCGCGCACCAGGGTGTTGAGGCCGTCGATGGCCGAAACGCCGGTCTGGATGAACTCAGCGGGGTAGTCGCGGGCCGCCGGGTTCATCGGCGAGCCGTTGATGTCGAGGTGTTTCTCGGGGATGATGGCCGGCCCGTTGTCGATCGGGCGGCCCATGCCGTCGAACACGCGGCCGAGCATGTCGCCGCTCACCGCGAGCTGGATGCCGTGGCCGAGGAAGCGCGCCTTCGAGTCGGCGATGCGCAGGCCCTGCGAGCCCTCGAAGAGCTGGACCATCGCCTTATCCTGGTTGATCTCCAGCACCTTGCCGAGCCGCAGCTCGCCATTGGCCTGCTCGATCTCCACCAGTTCGTCGTATTTGACCCCTTCCACGCCCTCCACCAGCATCAGGGGACCGACCACCTCGCGGATGGTCTTGTATTCTTTACGCATCGAGGCTGCCCCCTTCCGTCAGTGCGATGTATTCCGCGTCGAGCTGGCTGCGGATCTCCGCCAGCCTCTGCGGGAAGTCGGCCTCGGGGATGTACTTCATGCGGCCGATCTGTTCGAGAATCTTCATGCCCGCGACGCGCGAGAACGGAACGTCCGCGTCCAGCGCGTCCAGGCCCTTCTGGTACCAGGTGAGGATGGTGCTGAGCATCCCGTGCTGCTTTTCGGGCGAGGTGTAGGTGTCCACCTCGTGGAAGGCGTTCTGGTGCAGGTAGTCCTCGCGGATGGAGCGCGCGCACTCCAGCGTCAGGCGGTCCTTGTAGCCCAGCGCGTCCACGCCGACCAGGCGGACGATCTCCTCCAGCTCGGATTCCTCCTGGAGGACCTGCATCGTCTTGCCCACCAGCTCGGTCCAGTCGGATGCGACATGCTTGCTGAAGTAGTCGTCGATTTTATCATGATAGAGCGAGTAGCTCTGCAGCCAGTCGATGGCGGGGAAGTGGCGCTTGTAGGCGAGACTCGCCGACAGGCCCCAGAACACCTTGACGATGCGCAGGGTGCCCTGCGAAACCGGCTCGGAGGTGTCGCCGCCCGGGGGCGACACGGCGCCGATGGCGGAGATGGCGCCGGTGCGGCCGTCCGCCCCGATGCAGTGGACATAGCCCGCGCGCTCGTAGAACTCGGCCAAGCGGGAGGACAGGTAAGCGGGGTAACCCTCCTCGCCGGGCATCTCCTCCAAACGGCCGGACATCTCGCGCAGGGCCTCGGCCCAGCGGGAGGTGGAATCGGCCATGATGGCCACTTTATAACCCATGTCGCGGAAGTATTCCGCGATGGTGATTCCGGTGTAGATGGACGCCTCGCGCGCTGCCACCGGCATGTCGGAGGTGTTGGCGATCAGCACGGTGCGCTTCATCAGCGGCAGGCCGGTGCGCGGGTCTTTCAGCTCCGGGAATTCCATGAGCACGTCGGTCATTTCGTTGCCGCGCTCGCCGCAGCCCACGTAAACGATAATGTCCGCATCGGCCCACTTGGCGAGCTGGTGCTGCACCACCGTCTTGCCCGAACCGAACGGACCGGGCACCGCGGCGACGCCGCCCTTGGCGATGGGGAACAGGGTGTCGATGACCCGCTGCCCTGTGATCATCGGCTCGCTGGGTGCGATCTTTTCGCGGTAGGGGCGCGGACGGCGGACCGGCCAGCGCTGCAGCATGGGGACCTCCACGACCGTCCCGTCCGCTTTTTTGATCTTGGCGATCGGCTCCTCGATGGTCGCCTCGCCCTTGTAAATCCATTCCACAGTGCCGGAGAGGGTGGGGGGCAGCATGATTTTCTGCACCACGGCCGGGGTCTCCTGCACGGTGCCGAGCACGTCGCCGCCGCTCAGCGCGTCGCCCACCTGGGCGACCGGGACAAACTCCCATTTTTTCTTGCGGTCCAGCTTGGGCACGTCCACCCCGCGGGTGATGCGGTCGCCCTCCTGCTCGTAGATCACCTCGAGCGGGCGCTGGATGCCGTCGAAGATGCTCTCGATCAGGCCGGGGGCCAGTTCCACCGAGAGCGGTTCGCCGGTGGAATAAACCGGTTCGCCTGGGCCGAGGCCCGCCGTCTCCTCATACACCTGAATGGACGCGCGGTCGCCTCTCAATTCTATAATTTCGCCGATCAGACGTTTTTCGCTCACGCGCACCACGTCGTACATCTGTACGTCCGCCATGCCTGTGGCGACAATCAGGGGGCCAGCCACCTTGGCGATGGTCCCCACGATCTGTCCGGCCTCTGCTTTACGATTGGCTTCAGTCATCGTCTGTCCTTACCTTCCTTCCCCGAATAAGATATCCGCCCCGATGGCCTTCTCCACGTTTGCGCGGATGCCCTGCATACCAAGCCCCAGGCTACCGGAGCGGTTGGGGATGGGTATGATCGCAGGGAAAGGCTCTGTTTTGTACCGTTCAATGGCCTCCGGCGCGAGCACGGCGGCCTGTTCGGTGATATAAATGACGGCGCAGCCCGCGTGCGCAAGCTGATGGATCGCTTTTTCAATCCCCTGGGCGTCGTCGGCATACACCGCATGGATGCCCAGCGCATGAAACAGCATGACGGAATCGCGGTCGCCGATTGCTGCAATGGTAATCTCCTGTGCCATGGTCACTCTCCTTTCCCGCGTCAGGCGTAAAGCTCGGGCAGGGCGGCGTCAATCCCCGCGCGTTTCGCGGCGAACAACACCCGCAGCGCCTTTGCCTCGGCTTCGCGGCCCAGCAGGTAGCCCACGATGGGCCCCATGCCGAAGGAATCGTATTTATAACGGCGGGCCAGCTCCATCAGCGCCGCGTCCATGCGCTGCTCCAGCGCCTGGGTGCTGTGGGTCTGGAGGTAGTCCTCCACCGCCGCGGCGATCGCACGCCCGTAAGCGCCGCGCCCTAGCTTGCGGGGAAGCTGCTCCTCCGGCGCGTCCAGGCTTTCCAGCAGGTCGCGCCGTTCGATCTCGCCGCCCGGAATCAGCAGCGGCGACGCCTTATCCGTATCCCACCCCAGCGCGCGGGCGCGGATGGCGCTCTGCACGTTGATGAAATCGATCTGCGCGGTAAAATACTCGCGGATGAACGGATTGCGGTTTTTTCGGCCGCGCAGCACGTCCTGCGCGTATTCAAACACCGCCCGGTCCACCGCGGCGCTCAGCGCCAGCGGATCCACCCGTTGGGCGAGCTGCTCCTCCATGGGGCGCAGCACCCGCGAAAACGCCTCGGGCAGGGCGGAATAGTCCCGCTCGGCCACGCACTTTTGCAGCGTCTCCAGCGGGAAGCTCCCACCGGCCGCCAGCAGGTCACCGGAGTCGATTCCCAGCACGCGCGCCTTGAGCAGCGTTTTGAGGTTGTGTGCATCGGTGCGCAGCAGAAACAGGCTGGTGAGGCCCTCGTTGGGGGTCACCTCCAGGATCACCTGGCGGGCGGCCTCCAGCTCCGCGCGGATGAGCGGCTCCACGTCGCCCCCTGTCTGCGCGCCGCCGCCATAACCGGAATCGGCCAGCAGCCGGAGCGCCTCGGAGGAGTCGGCCTCCTTCAGCCGCGCCCATTTGGCTTTATCGAGCATGCGGGTTTCGAGCACCTTGATGCGCCCGACCGCATAGGGGTAGCTTGCCTGTGGCATCTCAACCCACCTCCGCTTCAAACAGCAGAGTGGAAACCTCGCGTTCATACCGGTCGCGCGCCTCGCGGATCAGCGCCTCGAACGAGCCGTTGACGTCGCTCTTGCCACCGATGAGCTGCACGCCGCCCCGGAAGGAGGCGGGAACCGGGTCGAGCGTCAGCTCGCCCTTTTTGCCCCGTTTGACCAGCGCCGCGTTGAGCTCGGCCATGAATTCGGGGGTGTAGCGCGGCAGGTCCGCAGCGGGCACGCGCAGCGTTTCGTCGCCGGTATCGCTCGATTCGGCCACGATGCGGACGATCAGCGTCTTCCATCTGCCCAGGTCCAGGTTATAAAGCTGGTCCAGCGCCATCGAGAAGGCCTCGTCCAACACGGCGCGCTTGGCGGAGAGGGTATTCTTGCGGGCCTCCAGGCCGGCGATCAGCAGTTGGCGGCGCTGGGCCTCCTCAGAGGCGTCCTTCGCGGCCTCCGCAATCGCAACCGCCTTGGCGCGGGCTGCGGCCAGGATGGCCTCCCGCGAGGCGGCGGCTTTTTCCTGCGCGCCCGCGCGGATGGTATCCGCCTCCTGGGCGGCGTCCTGCTCTATTTTCTGGATGATTTTCTCTGCACTCAAAAATTTCCCCTCGCTTTCCTGTTTCGTCTCATCCTTGGCGCTTACAGCTGAATGCCGAACACCAGCAGGATGGAGACGAGCAGCGCGAGGATGGCGTAAGTTTCGACCATCGCGGTCATGGTGATGCCCTTCGCGGAAGAGTCGGGCTGTTTTGCGGTCATGTGGATGGAAGCAGCGGCGGTCTGGCCCTGATAGATGGCCGAGAACAGGCCGACGATGCCGATGGGCATGGCGGCGCCGAACAGTGCCCAGCCCTGCGCGGTGGTCAGGGCGATGGGGTTGCCGCCCAGCAGGCCCATGCGGACGATGATGATGACAGCGGTGAGGAAGCCGTAGATGCCCTGGGTGCCGGGGAGCGCCTGAAGCACCAGCAGTTTACCGAACAGGCCGGGGTTTTCCGAGACCACGCCGGCCGCCGCCTGGCCGCCGATGCGCACGCCGTATGCAGAACCAATACCCGCCAGAGTGGCGCAGATCGCAGCGCCGCAGATTGCAATAACAGTACCTAAAGTCATGATGAGTATCCTCCTATGTTTTTCATGTTATTTTGATTGACGGTGGGTGACCACGTCAATGTATTTGGGGTCGATCGAGAGCGGCTGGAATGCGTAGCCGCCGCCCTCATAGCACTTGCTGAAAAATTCGATGTACTGCAGGCGGCTGTCGTGCACATAGGCCGAAAGCAGACCCATCGCGATGTTGAACACATGGCCCACCAGGTAGATGAGCAGCGAGAACACAAAGCCGATCACCGAGCCCTGCACCATGCCCGCCAGCAGGTTCATCACCATGCCGATGACGCCGGTGGCGAGGCTCAGCGCAAGGATGCGGGAATACGACAGGATGTCGCTCATGTAGCCGGTGATGTTGTAAAGTCCCAGGAAGCCGCCGGTCACCTTGCCGAAGCCCTTGTTGCCGCGGCCCGCTGTGCACAGGATCACCAGCGCGCCGATGATCGCCATCCACTTGCCCACTGCGGCCGTGGCCGGCAGGAACAGCAGGCCCAGTCCAGTGATCAGCACCATCCAGCTCACCTGGTCGAACATCGCGTCCCAGAAGTGGCCGGCCTTGATATCGTGCACCACCTTGAGAATCATGCCGGAGAAAATATGTAAGGTGCCGATGATAATGCTGAAGATCAGCATGGGTACGGGCGCGTCGAGCGGCGAAAACAGCAGCGGGTGCCAAGTCTCGCCGAAGTAGCTGCCGAACAGCACCCCGCAGAACATTGTCGTGATGCTCGAATACCACAGGACGTTGATCAGCTTGGCGAACTCGCCTTTGGGCTTTTTGATCTTTTTAAACGCGAAAATTGCGATTGCCATCACCAGGCCGTAGCCCGCATCCCCCATCATCAGGCCGAAGATCAGCCAGTACCAGGGGGCCATCACCGGGTTGGGGTCGATGCCTTCCCGGGTGGTCGGGCGGGAGAACATGTCGGTGATCGTTTCAAATTGTGAGACGAACCAGTTGTTCTTGGTGACGGTCGGGGGGGTGTCCTCCTCCGTCGGGTCGGTAAAGCTGAGCGCGCAGGCGTCGGTGACCTCCGCGACCGCCTTTTTGACCGCCTCGGTGCGGTCCGACCGAACCCAGCCGACCAGCCGGAAGGTCGCCGCGGTCTCCCAGGCCGAAACCGCCTGGCGGTCCGCCTGCGCCTTGCGCTGCTCATACAGGAGCTCCAGCTTTTCCTTGCGTCCAGCGAGCTCCTCAGCCTGCGCCACGAGTTGCTCTTCCAGCTTTTGCGCTTCGCGGTACTGCTGCTGGTACGCCTCATAGGCGTCCTTGGCGAGCCCCTTCACGCGCGGCGGGGTGTTTTCCACAAAACCGGCCGCCTTCGCAGCCTCCAGCACCGCGTGCTCCTCCTCCCGAAGGCAGGTGAGCAGCGCCGCAAGGCCTTCGGGACCGGGCGCCAACAGGGTGAGGTCGGCGCCCTGCTCCTCCACTGCCTGTTTCACCGGGTCCACCGCGCCTGCGCTGATGCTGCCGGTGTGGAAACTGGCGTAGCGGGTGGGGGTCAGGCGGTCCAGGGGGATGTCCAGCGGAAGCCAGGGGGTGAGCTGCTCCATCTGAGCGGCCAGCGTGGAGCGCTCAGAACGGACCGCTGCGAGCTGTTCCGCGATCTTTTTCGCCTCCTGCTCCAGCTCGAGCGCCTCCGGATCCTCCTTTAAAAAGGACTGGAGATCAAGCTCGGGCCGCTGGGCGAAGAAACTCCTCTTCTCCTGAAACTGGGACACAAACCCGAGGGTGTTTTCGGCCTGCTGCAGCGCCTGCTGCGCGTCCTCCTGCCCGGTCGGCTGCGCGTCCTCCTCCGTGGGGATGATCATAAACTCGCCCACCCGCTGGAGCGCCAGCAGAAGCGCGTCCCGATCCTGCTTGAGAGCAAAGAGCTCGGCTTTTTTCATTGGGACAATCATTGCTTCTCAATCCTTTCCACGATATAGCGCGCGGCCTGCGGCAGCTTGGCCCTCGCGGCCTTTGCCGCGGCCTCATCCTTCGCGGCCTGCTGCTGGAGCAGCCCCTGCGCCTCGGTAAGCGCCGCTTCTTCGGCTTTTTTCAGAGAAGAGCCGGCCAGTTGCTCGGCCGAGCGGATGAGCTCCGCCGCCTCCTCGTCCGCCTGGGTCTCGGCGCTGCGGATGGTCTCGCGCGCCTCAGCCGCCGCCTCTTGCTTGATCTGAGCCGCTTTCTGCTCCGCAACCGTGATGGAATCAAGGATGGACATTGAATCACCACCTTTTACATAATTATAATAAGTTACGTCACCCGCCGTTTGAGGGCCGGAGGCCGGCCGCCGGCGGGGAAAATTACTGGAAAGCGGCTTTCCAAAAGCCGTCTTTCCACTGCCCCAAGCCCCACAAAACGGGGTAGCCGGGGCGTGTTATGGGGCAGCATAACCATCGTTTATCATAACACTAAAGCGAATAAAAGTCCATAAATGTCTATGAACTATCAAACAATTTTTCTTAACAAAAAAATAATTTTTAGAAACAAAAATCACAAATTTTATCCCGAAAAAGAGCGCGGGGTATCAACTAAATCATCCACTTTTTGAGCAAATAAATTTAAAATTCTATACAAATTACCCTAAAAATATTTGTGCTATTTTTCGGATGAGGCGAAAAAAATGACGTTTTTTGCCCCTCGTAATTATGAATAAACTTTCATAATTGGAATTGTGAATAATTGCAAAAGAGAAATTCGCCGCATGGCCGCAGAAAGACAAGGTCTTCCCCTTGACAGCAGGGGAGAAATGCGTTATAATAGCGCTTGTTGATGTAAAGAGAATTGCTTTACACTGTCGAGGAAGGCGGAGAAAGACCGGTGAAAAATCTGGAAATATCACTGCTTTTGGATTTTTACGGCGATATCCTGACCGAAAAGCAGAAGGATGCGATCGACCTCTACTACAATGAGGACCTCTCCCTCGCTGAAATCGCCGACCACGAGGGCATCACCCGGCAGGGGGTGCGCGATTCCATCAAGCGGGGTGAAGCGGTTCTGCTGGAGATGGAGGAGCGCCTCGGCCTGGCGCGGAAGCTACGCGGGTTGCAGGAGGGCATCAGCCAGATCGTGCAATGCGCCAAGGACATCGAATTTTACAACCGCGAATACCACTATTCGGGGCAGATTGCGGAGCGCGCCTCCACCATCATCAATATCGCCGCCGAATTGAGCGCGGATTAATTGAAATCATTCCGGAAAGGGCAGGTGGCTCCATGGCTTTTGAAGGACTCTCGGACAAGCTTTCTGCGGCGTTTAAACGGCTGCGCTCCAAGGGAAGGCTGACCGAATCGGACGTCAAAGACGCGATGCGCGAGGTGCGCCTGGCGCTGTTGGAGGCGGACGTCAACTATAAGGTGGCGAAGGACTTCGTCGCCGCGGTCACCGCGCGGGCAGTAGGGTCGGACGTATTGACCAGCTTGACCCCGGCTCAGCAGGTGATCAAAATTGTGGATGAGGAGTTAACCTCGCTGATGGGCGCGGAGAACAGCCGTATCCAATTTTCTTCCAAGATTCCCACTATTATTATGATGTGCGGCTTGCAGGGTTCCGGTAAGACCACCCATTCGGCCAAGCTGGCGCGCTACTTTAAAAAGCAGGGCAAGCGCCCGTTGCTGGTGGCGTGCGACGTCTACCGCCCGGCCGCGATCGAGCAGCTCAAGGTGGTGGGCGAGAAGGCGGGCGCGCCGGTGTTCGATATGGGCCAGGGCGACCCGGTCAAGATCGCCAAAAAGGCCATCTCCCACGCGAAGGACTACGGCCACGACATCGTGATTTTGGATACTGCGGGCCGCCTGCATATCGACGAGCAACTGATGGGCGAGCTCAAAAACATCAAGGCTGAGGTCGGCCCGCATGAGATCCTGCTGGTGATCGACTCGATGACCGGCCAGGACGCGGTGAACGTGGCCAAGAGCTTCGACGAAGCGCTGGGGATCGACGGCGTCATCCTCACCAAGCTGGACGGCGATACCCGCGGCGGCGCGGCGCTCTCGGTGCGCGCGGTCACCGGCAAGCCGATCAAGTTCGTCGGCATGGGCGAAAAGCTCGACGACCTCGAGCCGTTCTACCCCGACCGCATGGCCTCCCGCATCCTGGGCATGGGCGATGTGCTCACCCTCATCGACAAGGCGCAGGAGCAGCTCGATTTTAAGAGCAGCGAGAAGATGGCCAAGAAGCTCAAGGAGAACTCCTTTGACCTCGACGACCTGCTCGAACAGATGAAGCAGATCCGCAAGATGGGCCCGCTCGGCCAGATCCTTTCGATGCTGCCGGGCGTGAAGGGCCAGATCGGCGACGAGGAGGCCCAGCAGGGCGAAGCGCAGCTCAGGCAGGTCGAATCGATCATCAACTCGATGACCAGGGCGGAGCGCGCCAAGCCGGCCATCATCAACCCGTCGCGCAAGCGCCGCATCGCGGCAGGCAGCGGCACCAAGGTGGAGGATGTCAACCGGCTGCTGCGCCAGTTCGACCAGATGCAGAAAATGATGAAGCAGTTCGGGTCGATGGGCGGCAAAAAGGGCAAACGCCTGCGCGCCATGATGGGCGGCATGGGCGGTCCGCCGCCGGGGATGTAAATAAAACCGTTTTTATTCAACGCAAGTTGATAAAATAGCTGGGGGAAGCGCGTTTCACCCAGAATATGAATCTATTATTTTGTGGAGGTACCTAACATGGCTGTTAAAATCAGACTGCGCCGCATGGGCGCGAAGAAAGCGCCGTTCTACCGCATTGTGGTTGCGGATTCCAGATATCCCAGAGACGGCAGATTCATCGAAGAGATCGGCTACTACGACCCCACCAAGAACCCCTCGGTGATCAAAGTGGATGAGGAAAAGGCGAAGAAATGGATTTCCAACGGCGCGCAGCCCACGGATACCGTCAAAGCGCTGCTGAAAGTGAACGGCGTTCTGTAAGCCGCATTGGAGGTTGCAATGGAACAGCTACTGAAAACAATTGCACAGGGTCTGGTCGAGGAAAAAAACGCTGTCAGTATCACCACCGACAGCCCCCTGGAGGATGGTACCATCGTGTACCACCTGCACGTGGCCGCGGGCGATATGGGCAGGGTCATCGGCAAGCAGGGCAGAATCGCCAAAGCGATCCGCGCTGTGATGAAAGCGGCTGCTGTTCGCAAGGACATCAAGGTCGCTGTTGAAATTGACTGACCAAACCGGCAAAACGGGCCGAAAGATGGAGAGAAATGTCCATCTTTCGGCCCGTTTTTTTGTTGGAATTGCATGAATTGTAAAATCATGTAAATTTCATGAAAAACATCATGTAGTTTCATGAAATATCATGAAATATTAAACAATTGCTAAATTATCGTATTAATTTGTGGAAAGATTTATGCTATACTGGGCGAGAGGTTGGAAAACAGTCCGTTTCGCCCCGCAGCAGGAAGCGCCGAGAGGAGGCGGCATTTTTAGTATTCCTTTCTTCTTATTCGACATAAAATATCAAATTTTTATACAATGATGCGCGAATTTTATAAATACAGCAAAAAAAGAATGGAATATAATAAAATTAGGCTTATTTTGCAGAGGGGCGAAAACTCCTGTGAGAGAACCGAGAGAGAAAAGAAAATAACAAAAGGAGGAAGAAACACACATGACAAAACGCTTGATCTCAACCGTTTTGGCTGTGGCGATGGCGTTGAGCACCGCGACTGGGCTGAGCACCACCGCATACGCCGAGACGCCGCGAGTGGGCAACCAAAACTACTACTCCAACCAGGGCGACCTGGAACCCTCCCCCTTTGTGCAGCTGCCGATGAGCGCTGTGCAGGCGAAAGGTTGGCTGAAGGAACAGCTTTTGCTCCAGAAAAACGGCCTGACCGGCGAGATGCACGACCTGTATGAGATGTACAAGGGCACCAACGGGTGGCGCGGCGGTTCCGGCGACGGCTGGGAGCGCGGCCCGTACTATGCGCGCGGCCTGATCTCGCTGGCCTTTGTGCTGGACGACGCGGAGCTCAAGGAAAAGGCGATGGAATGGATCGACTTCAGCCTCGATACCCAGCGGGAGAACGGATTCTTCGGCCCGCTGGCCGACGGCGACGGCATGTCCGGCGGCTGGGACTGGTGGCCCCGCATGATTATGATCGAAGCGATCCGGGATTATTACGAATACACCGAGTACATAGGCGCGCCGGACGAGCGGGTGCTTCCGTTTTTTGAGAAGTACTTCCGTTTCCAGTACGATCGGCTTCCGGACTATCCGGTGACCAGCTGGGCGGCCGCCCGCGCGGGCGACAACGCCGAGGTGGTGCTGTGGTACTACAATCGCGTCTGCAACCCGGACAACCCCGAAGCGAGCAAGTGGCTGATCGAGGTCGCCCAGGAGCTGATGAAAAACTCCCACGGCATCTACGGCAACTACAACGACTGGACCACCATCTTCACCGACAGCACGGTGCGCAACCATGTGGTGAACACCACCCAGGCGATGAAGTCGCCGGCGGTGCAGTTCCAGTACACCGGCTCCGAGCGGGACCGCAACGCGATCCGCGAGGGCATCTTCAACATGGGCATCGACCACGCGCGGGTGGACGGTCTGGCCAACTCGGACGAGTGGGCGCGCGACAACCTGCCGTATGTGGGCGCCGAGGCGTGCTCAGTGGTCGAGAGCCTGATGTCCTACGGCATCGCGATGCGCATCCTGGGGGATAGCTGGATCGGCGACGACATGGAGCGGGTGGCCTACAACAACCTGCCCGCCTGCTACACACCCGATTTCACGGCGCACAACTACTTCCAGGCGCAGAGCCAGATGATGGCGACCAACGGCGCCCACGAGTTCATCCATGACCACGGGAACTCCAGCGCCTTTGCGGCCCCGGCCGGCGACGCCTGCTGCATCTCCAACATGCACATGGGCTGGCCGAAGTTCATCCAGAACATGTGGATGGCCACGGCGGACGACGGGCTCGCGGTGATCTCCTACGGCCCGAACAAGGTGATCGCCAAGGTCGCGGACGGCAAGACCGCCGTGTTCGACCAGGCGACCAAGTACCCGTTCGACGGTGCGATCGCGCTCGATTACGAGGGCGAGGCCGCGTCCTTCCCGCTGGTGCTGCGCGTGCCCGACTGGTGCGAAGCCCCCTCCTTCCAGGTGAACGGGCAGCCCGCCGAGGGAACCCTGTCCGGCGGCTACTTCACCATCGACCGCGCATGGGCGGCGGGCGACACGGTGGAGATCGACTTCCCGATGGAGGTCCGCACCAGCACCTGGTACAACAACTCCACGGCGGTGGAGCGCGGCTCGCTGATCTACACCGTCAAGGTGAAAGAGGATTGGCACACCCCCGACCCCGAGATGAACGACTCCCGCGTGCTCAAGACGTCCCCGAGCGGCGTGGCCCCCACGGCGGACTTCCCCAGCCGCGAGGTGACCCCCGCCAGCCGGTGGAACTACGCGTTGGTGTACGACGAAAACAACCCCGCCTCCTCCTTTGAGGTGACGGTGGCGGACGAGATCGAGCTGCAGCCGTTCCACACCGACAACGCGCCGGTGGTCATCCGGGCGACCGGCCAGGTGGTGCCGGAATGGCAGCTGCTCAATAACGTGGTCCCCGAGCCGCCGTATTCCCCCATTGCGGAGAACGCCGCGCTGCAGGAGGAGATCGAGCTGATCCCCTACGGCTGCAGCCGCCTGCGCATCGTCCAGATGCCGCGCGTGGGCGAGGCGCAGCCCACCGTCGTGCGCAAAGCCGATGACGCCGTGTCCAAAACGCTGGACGGCGAGCCGGTGCTCGAGTTCGACAACCTGATGGTTCCCAACGCGGAGAATTATCAGCTCAAGATTTACTACACCGGTTCGGGCAGCCTGCGCCTAAACATCAACTCCAAGTACAACCAGACGGTTGATTTTGTGGATGGAAGCGGTCCGTTTGTGCTCGACGACCTGGTGGGCCTGCTGCCCACGCAGAACGATTCGATGCTGGGGACCACCGTCAAGGCGTTCCAGTTTGGTTACGGGCAGTACAATAACATCCGCCTGTTTGGCGAGAGCGATGTGGCCATCGACCGCATCGAGATCGTGCCGGTGGGCAAGCTGGAAAAACCGGAGATCACGAAGATGGAGACCGGTGTGAATTCGGTCAAGCTGACCACCAACGTCAGCCGTGCGGACGGCTTCTACCGCGTGTTGTACGGCACCGAGAGCGGCAATTACACGGTGAGCGCCTCCGGGTTCCGCACCAACGAGGCGAACCTCACCGGTCTCGAGGAAAATACCACCTATTACTTCAAGCTCTCCATGCTGCTGGACGGCAAGACGGTGGAGTCCGAGGAGGTTTCGGCCACAACCGGCGGCGGCCCGGGTGCAGATGCGCCTGTGGCGGACTTCTACGACGACTTCAGCGACCCTGCGGCGAGCGCCCAGAAGTGGAGCCCCTCCGGCACGCCGGGCGTCGTCACCTTCTCCGAGGGGAAGATGAGCGTTGCAGCCGACGGCAATATCAAGGTGGTCGCCGGCGATGAGAGCTGGACCGACTACGCAGTGGAGGCCACAATGCGCACCAATACCGACGGCGGCGCGGACTTCGGCGTGATGTTCCGCACCACCAACGTGGATGAGAGCGCTACCACCAATACCGACGCTTACTTTGGCTACTATGTCGGCTTGATGAACGGAGCTGTCCGCTTTGGTTTCGGCGCAAACGGCTGGAACCTGGTGCAGGATACCCCGTACAACATCGTGTCCGGAAGGGATTATCAGCTCAAGGTGGTCGTGTGCGGCAGCAGTATCGTGATTTATATCGACGGCGAAAAGGTCTGCCAGTTCTCGGATAACCGCTACACCAACGGCAGGGTGGGCGTCCGCTCCTGGAACAAGGCGTTTGAGGTTTCCTCCTTCCGGGTGCGCAACCTCACCGAGGCCGAGATCGCAGAGGCGACGAGTATCCCGACCGAACCGACCGACCTGATCTATGAGGATCTCGTCTACAGCGTGTTCGAGGGCGCCCAGCTCGCATATAAGCGCGCAAGCGGAGAGATGAAGATCGAATACGGCGCCCAGCCGGGCGTGTACGACCATGTCGTTTACGGCATCAACAGCAAGTTTGCCAGCGACAAGGCCAGCGTGACCGGGCTGGAGAATGGAACTACCTATTACCTGCGCCTGAGCGACGCCTCGGGTAGCGTATTCACACCGGAATTTGTGCTGACCACCGGCCGGCGCCCCGACCTGACCGGTTATGACGCGGCGCTTCAAACCGAGCTGGCCAAGGCCCGCGGAGAGGTTCAGGCGGATTACACCGACGAGGCGTGGGCCCGCCTGCAACAATCCATCGGATATGCCGAGCGGGTGCTGGCGATGGACGAGCCCAATGAAATGGACTACGACCTCGCAAAGAATGTGTTGAAGATCGGCGTGGAAGAAACCGGGATCGAGACGCGCGGCGTGGTAAACAGCGTGGCGGCGCTCAAGGGCGTCGAGATCGGCAAGTACCTCTCGCTCAATGCGGTGTCCGCGAAGCTGCCGCAGGAGGTGGAGATCACCTACGGCGATCCTGCTGTGACCGCGACGGCCAAGATCACGAGCTGGAGATGCGCGGATTACGACATGTCGGCCGCAGGCGCCTACACCTTCACCGGCATCCTGGCGCCCTCCGAGGTGTATGTCAACAGCAACAACCTGACCGCCCAGGTGCAGGTCAAGGTGCTGGACAACGTCGTCCGCTACGAGGCGGAGGATGCGGTGGTCACCGCCCCGGCGTTTGTCGGTGAGCATACGGCTTCTTCCGGCGGCAAGCAGGTCCAGTCGATCGACAATGAAAACGCGACGGTGACCTTCACGGTGGAGGCACCCGCCGACGGCGAGTATGAGATGATCATCACCACCGACGGGCACCCCTCTTTCCCGAACGCGTCGCACAAATATTACATCAACGGCGACGTGGGCAATGCGCAGATCGTCTACTACCCCGGCGGGACCGGCTGGTTCAACTGGCGGCAGTTCTCGGTCGACGTCACCCTCAAAGAAGGCGAGAATACCATCACCTTTACCCATTCCGGAATAGAAAACAGCTTTGCCCAGCTCGACTGCATCGATCTGGTGCTGCCGGTGGTGGACGAATACGCCACCGTCCGGTATGAGGCCGAAAAGGGCGTCGTCACCGCGCCGGCGGGCATCGCAGGCGGCGCTACCTCCTCCGGCGGGCAGCATGTCGCCTCGATCGACAATGCGGACGCAACGGTCACCTTCACGGTGAACGCGCCGGTCGAAGGTCCCTACGAAATGGTGATTACGGCGGACGGCCACACGGCCTTCCCCAATGCGTCGCACAAATATTACATCAACGGCGATGCGGACAGCGCACAGATCGTTTTCTATCCGGATGCGACCACCTGGGGCGATTGGCACCAGTACAAAGTGACCATCCAACTGCCCAAGGGCAAGAACACCATCACTTTCACCCATTCCGGGCTGGATGCGAGCTTTGCCCAGCTCGACTGCATCGACCTCACCCCGGTCGAGGTGGGGGACAAGCAGGCGCTGCAAACCGCTTACGACGAGGCGCTCACGCGGAAGGAATCGGATTACACCGCCGAAAGCTGGGCCGGCTTTGCCGGGGCGCTTGCGGATGCGAAAGCTGTCCTGGACAAGGAGTGGGCGGTACAGAGCGAGATCGATGGAGCCAAGGCGGCGCTGGGAGCTGCAACCGCTGCGCTCGTGGAGGTTGAGGAGCTCGGCGATGTAGATAAGAGTCTGCTGGAGGCGCTGATCGCAGCGATCGACGGGAAGTATGACGCGGAGCGGTACACCGAGGAAAGTTTTGCTGTACTGACCGAGGCGCTGGAAGCAGCGCAGGATATCGTGGACAGCAAGACGGCGACCCAGAAGGATGTATTCGACGCCTATCTCGCGCTGGTGAAGGCGCGCGACGGCCTCGTCTACGCGGTGGATACCAGCCTGCTGGAGCTGGCGATCGAGCTGGCGCAGGACCTGCTGGACGACGAGAACCTCAACCTGACCGATGAATCGATCGCAGCGCTGACCGAAGCGATCGAGGAAGCCGAGGCACTGCTGCAGAGCGGCGCTTCTCAGGAGGAGATCAACGCTTGTTACGAAAGCGTGATGCGGACGATCACGGAAGTGTCCGAGCGGGAGCCTGTTGACAAGAGCGTATTGGAAAAGCTGCTGAAGATGGCTGCTGAAGTGACGAGGGAGAAGTACACCACGTCGTCGCTGGAAGCGCTGGATGATGCAGTTGCGGCCGCACAGCCGGTGATGGAGGACGACGGCGCGACCGAAGAACAGGTGAAAGCCTCCGAAAAAGCGCTGACCGAGGCGCTGAACAGCCTGAAACGGAAAGCGAACTTTGCGATCCTGGAGAGCGCTGTCGCAACAGCGCAGGAGATCGTGGACAAAGCGGAAGACCAGACGGCGCTCACCGAAGTAAATGCGCTGCTGGATGAGGCGGAAACCCTGCTGCAAAATGACGAAGCGACGCAGGAGGAGATCGACGAGCTGGCGGCGAAGCTGACAAGAGCGGCGGCGCTGGTGCGGCTGGCGGAGGTCGTGAATGCCGCTGAGGCAAACCTCGCTGCTCTGAAGGCGGCGGACTACACAGCGGAGAGCTGGAACGCCCTGGAGAGCGCGGTGGCCGGGCTGAAAGCGCTGGAAGAGACCGACGAGCTGACGGTGGAGCTTGTGAATGCGGCGAATGACGTGGTACTGGCTGCGTTCGATGGTCTGGACTTGGCAGGAGAAGAGAAGCCGGTTGACCCGGCCCCGGGCAAACCCTCCAAGGGTTCCGTCAGCAAGGCGAGCGACAACGACTACTGGGATAGCGTGACTGAAAAGATCGGGAACGCGTCCGAGGGCGATACGATCAGCGTGAAGCTGGAGGATGGCCAGATGATGCCGGCGACTGTGCTGGATCAGGCAAAGGCGAAAGGCGTCAAGCTGAACGTGGAGATTGCGGGCAAGGAACACCTGATCGTCAACATTGCGACGGATGCCGCCGCTGTTTATTACAGCGGAGCGGAGCTGATCGCGATGGCTGGCAACGAGGAGAAAGCGCCCGCTGTGAACGCACCCGCGGCGAACAGCAACCCCGAAACGGGCGGCGAGGTGGCAGCGACGATTCCGAACGCAGCGCCGGAGGCGACGGTACCTGTGGAGCCGGCCGCTCCTGAGGCGCCTGCGGTGATCGAGCCTGCGGCCCCGGCTGAAGCGGAAGCTCCAGCGGCACAGATCGCACCCGAGGCAACCGAAAGCGGCGTACCGGCTTGGGCGATCGCTGTAATGGCGATTGCGGCCATAGCAGCCGTCGGAACCGGTGCGCTTGTGATTCACAGGAGACACAGCGGCAACTGACAGAAACAATAAAGCAAAATAACCTGATGAGCAGAGGGCCCGCGTATCCAATTGAGATGCGCGGGCCCCTTGCGGCGTCTAAGAGAAAAACATCCGATTCCGGCGAAACATTTTATAAAGAACGCAGCTTTGCAACCCCTGCTTTTATGGTATAATGGTAACGAAAAACGGCAGTGAACCAAAAATTTAGAACGCAACCAGCGGATGGGGGGAAACGGTATGAGATTAGACTTCAGGAATCCAATCGTCCTATTGCTGTCGGCCGGCGTTGTTTTGGGGGGAACGGCTTTTCTGCTGTGGCAGAACCAGGGCCTGATGACGACCGAGCTCGTCCTGCACAGCGAGCGCATCCCCCCGGGTTTTGACGGATACCGCATCGTCCACCTGTCGGATCTGCACAACAAGCGGTTTGGCGGCGGGCAGGAGCGCCTGTTGAACCGCATCCGGGAGGCGTCCCCCGATTTGATTGTGATTACGGGGGACCTGGTGGATAAACGGCGCACCGATCTCGACGTCGCGATGGAGCTGGTCGAGGGCGCGGCGAAAATCGCCCCCATCTGCTATGCGCCGGGCAACCACGAGGGAACGATTGCGGATTATGGGGAGCTCAAACGCCGGTTGAGGCAGGCAGGAGTGACAGTCCTGGAGGACGGGGCGATTTTCGTCTCCCAAGGCGATGACACCATCACCGTGCTCGGGATGCGCGACCCGCGATTTTTTTCCCCCGAGGATGCGGAGGGGGCGGGGAAAGAACGCTTTGCCGCCCGGCTGCGCGCCCTCTCCGAGCCGGGACGGGGGGATTTTATCATCCTGCTTTCCCACCGGCCGGAGATGATCGATTTGTATGCGGCGTGCCAACCCGACCTCGTGTGCTGCGGACATGCGCACGGCGGCCAATTCCGGCTGCCGCTCATCGGCGGGTTGTTTGCGCCCGGTCAAGGCTTTTTCCCCCGCTACACCAGCGGCGCCTATTCGGCCGGGAGGACGACCATGGCGGTGAGCCGGGGATTGGGCAACAGCGGGTTCCCCATCCGGCTGTTCAACCGGCCGGAGGTGATCTGCCTCATCTTGAAGCGAACCGGCGGCCAGCAGGGGACTCCGCTAAAGTGAGGTGCTCCTGGGGATTCGGCGGATGCCGGCTGCGCTGGGGGTACCCCCCGATGCCGTTTCCCCGGGCGTCGGGCAAGATTTTGACAACGGAAAAGGCGCCGTCCGATCAACTTCGGACGGCGCCTTCTTTTGGAGGTAAAAAAAGAAAGAGAAAAGAAAAGGAGGGAAGGGGAAAGAAAAAGCTATTTGTGCGGGATGTGAATCCCGTCCGCATTGGACTCTTGCAGTTGGCCGGTGCAAAGAACCGTTTTGCGGTATCCCTCTTGGGATGTCTTTATTATAACGGCAAAGTATGAGCGAGAATTGAAGGAACCGGGAAGTTTTTGCAACAAATTGATGAAATAATTGAAAACATGCGGAAAATCGGTTATTTTGTATCCGCTGTGTGGGCCTCACAGATCTCCCGTTGAACACTGATGGTGGCGAGAGTGTCGCCCAACTGCGTCAGCACTGCGGCGAGCAGTGAGAGCTCGTCGTCGCTCAGGCAGCGCGCAATCGACGAGGCCAGTGCGCTGATTGCCACCGTGAGTTCACATGGGTTCATCGGCAATCCCTCCCTACGGTGCGAACTGATGGAACAAGCTGGAATAGTAGTTCTCCGGCCGGTGCTGCTCCAGTGAGACGAGGCCGAAGATGCGGGGCGCCCCGATGGGGATGCGGATGCCGACATGGCGGTATCCCCAGCTTGCGAACGGAACCTTGGTGACGATATCGTTGCCGTTTTCCACCCGCAGCGTTTTGAACACCCGCTTGTTGTAAGATTTTTGAAACGCGCGGTTGCCCACGCGAGGGCAGCCGAACAACAGAACCTCGTAGTCGCGATCCGGGAAGTTGTATTCCAGGTCCACCGCGCACAGCACCGCCAGCGCCGCGCCGTAGGAATGCCCCAAAACCTGGATGCGGCGGATATCCGGTGTAACCATGCCGTGGAGGCGGTCCCTCACGTGCGGGCATTTGTAGGCGTTGAGAAAGCCGGTGTGCACCCGGATTTTGGAGGAGCTGTTGCCGTAGGGGATCGCCTTTTTCCAAAAGGTGAAGTCGGTGTGCCAGTCCTGCGCGGAGTCGGTGCCGCGGAAGGTGATGACGAGCAGCTCGCCCCTTTGCCGGACATAGCACTGCACCCCGGTATCCCGGTCGTCGATGACGGTGAGCTGGCAACCGCTGTAGACCGGCTGAACCTGTTTATAGGCGAGCGCCGCGAGCTCCATCCCCCGGATGACATCCCTTGTGGTCATAAAGGGTCCCCCTTCCCAACTGCTGGTGATACTCCAGTGTATGAAAAAGGGGCAGATTCGGCCACAAAACTTCACAACCCCATGCTCTTGTGTAACAAATTGGCGGTGCACGAAATTGCGCACCGCCTGTGGATTTATCTTGTTCAGCCGATGCCCTGCTCGAACGCGGTCCAGGGGTTGGTGAACACGTTGTTGACCGACATGCAGAAATGCAGGTGAGGCCCGGTGGAGAACCCGGTGCTGCCCACCTTGCCGATGGGGTCGCCCTGCTTTACCATATCGCCCTCGGCCACGTCGAGCGACTGCATGTGGTAGTACCAGCTTTTCACCCCGAAGCCGTGCTCGATGATGACCGTGTTGCCGGTGAGCTGGATGAAGTCGGCGAACAGCACCCTGCCGCTGCCTGCTGCCAAAACCGGCGTGCCCGCAGCGGCGGCGATATCGATGCCGCTGTGGCGCGAGGCCACAGTCGAGCCGTTGGTGTAGCGGATCATGCCGAACTCGGTGGTGATTTTGCCCTGTACCGGCTGTAGGAACTGGCCGTCCCAATATTGCTGCGGATCGGATACCAGCTTGAGCGGCTCGATCTTTTCATCCCATTCGCGGTTGGCCGCGTCGCTCCCCACCGTGTTGGCGGTGGTGTCCTCGTCCACAGTCAGGTGCTGTACCTCAAATTCGCGGTCGTTTACGGTGATTAAGTAATTGAACTGCTGTTCCCCTGCGGTGATGGACAGGTTATAAACGTCGGGCTGGGTGGCGTAATGGATGGGCAGCAGCGCGAGCTGGCTGTCCCCATTGTCGTAAAAGCTCGGCTGGAAGTTGAGATCGGTGGTGGCGGAGAGCTCCATCCCGTCCGCGTAGTAGGCGTGAATGGCAATCACCTCGCCGAGCGCCGCAAAATCGTTCTGCAATTCGACCTCAACTGGGAGGGCGCAGCGCGCGGTAAAGCGGTAGACCAACGTCTCCCCGCCGGTTCCGTCGGTGACCGTGTAGCGGTAATCGCCGTTGCGTGCGGGGATAAAGTCCTGGATTTCAGCCGCCGTACCGTCGAACGCGGCGTTTCCCGCGCCGTCCGTGATGCTGATTTTCGCATCCGGGGAGGAGGCGAAGGCGGGAAGCGCCTCCAGCGAGGTCACCGTGATGACGGCGTCCGCATCGTCCTTCCCGGGCGTGACCTCCAGCGACTCAGCGCCCGCGGTTACGGTGAGATGCGGGGCAGGCGCTGGTTTACTTTCCTCGCTGGGTACGGAGGAGCTGACCGGGCTGGTTTGGGTCTGCGGCGCGGAGGAGGCTGGCGCGGCGCAGGCCGAGAGGGAGACGAGCAGGGCGGCCAGGATCGCCAGCCCTTTGCAGCGGGATAGCATCAAAATCTCTCCTTTACTTTGAAATGGTTCTTCTGCCGCCAGTATACCATAAAAGCCGGGGACGCGGGATATCCTTTTTCTGCCGGCCGTCAAACCAGGTCGAGACTGTCCACCCCGAGCCGGTAGGTGACGTCCTTGCGCTCCACGATGATCTGGATGCGCCGCCGCAGCTCATCGTCCTCCAGGATGCGGGTGAGCAGCTCGCGGGTGGGGTTGATCGCATACGGGTGGCCCACCAGGCGGAACATCGAGAGGTCGCCGGTGGTATCGCCATAGGCGTAGCTTTCCGCCAGATCGATGCCGTGCGCTTGGGCGAGCTCCAACAGGGCGGCGCGTTTGCTGCGCGAATCCCACATCGGGGTGATTTTGCCGTTGTAGCACCCGTTTGCCCCGACATGATAGACCGTGCCGCGGTAGTCATCCATGCCATATTTGGCGCTCATCTCCCGCACCAGCTCCACCGGGGAGCCGGAGATGGCGATCAGCAGGTGGCCCTGCTCCCGGTGCCACTTGATCTTGTCGCGCGTATAGGTGTACACCCGTTCACCCCTCTGCTCGATCACCCGCTTGGCGATGTAGGTGATGTGAAAAGCACTGGTGTTCTGTACCGTTTCGGTATAGATATCCACCATCTTTTGCAGATAGGTGTCGTAATCGCCCACCCGCCGGTTCCACCGCAGATAGGCGGGCTTGACCTCGCTGTACCATTTGCTGTCGTCGATCAGCTCATATTTAATCATTTTGCGGAACATCTCGCTGATCATCCCCTCGCGGGAGATTGTTCCGTCGATATCAAAAAAAGCGGCGCGGCTTGCCATGCGAAAAACCTCCTTTTAGCAGTAGTATATACGCGGCGAATTTTTTTAGCAACCTTCGCCGCAGTAGGAAGATGGCAAAATGGTTACAAATGGGAGAAAAACACTGGATTTCTGTCGTACCATCCAAATTAACTTTTAATTATCTCGAAAATATATTGAGTATATGTAAAAAAAGAAAAATAAAGAAAAGAAAATTGCAAAATGGTTACAACAAAATAAAGATTTATTGACAAAAAAGGGATTGTCCGGTATACTGAAACCTAGAGACATGTCAAAGCAATCGGATGAGAATGGAGGAACCTGGGGCGATGAAAAAATGGATTTTCTCTCTATTTGCCGCCGCTGTGCTGGCTGGCGCGGCGGTGACGGCACAGGCCGCGCCGGGTGACGCCCCCGTGTGGCTGTGGGTGAGCCCGGCTGTGATGACCTACGACGAGGAAGCCGAAGCGATGTCCCTGGAGGGGCCGCTCGGGCAGATTGACCTCGCAGCCAATACCACCTATTATGTCCCCCTGACGCTGAGCGACGGCTCCGTGAAGGAAGCGGATATCACCGACCACTTTAAAATATTGAGCGATATCGGGGAGGGCAAAGGCTACATTTCATCGGAAATTACCGCCGTTGCCAAGAGGATCAAAAGCGGCGGCAGGCAGGGCAAGGCGCTGTTTCTGCAATTCAGCACGGACGACCGCTTCCAGATGGAGGAGGTTGATTACGAGCTGGGCATCACAATCTATGAAAAGAAACCCGACCGATATGCCGTGATGGGCGCGGAAGACCGCATCTGGGAGGCGACCCTCTCCGGCACGGTGGGATATGGAACCGACTCGGCTGGTTTTTACACCACCCTGGTGGATGAGCGGCCGGTCGTCACCTTTGACGAGGACCTCAAGGAGTATGAGCTCAGCTTTGACGACAAGGCGGTGTTTCTGGTGGGCGGCCCGCAGAACCGCGACCTCTTCCTGCGGCTGGACGACGGGGTTCCCGCGGCATTGGAGGAGAAATACCCCGAGGCGGACATGACCGCGGTGCTGTTTGCGGGCAACAACAAGACCTTCCGCAAATCCGGCATCCTCACCATACCGGCTGAGATGATCGAGGGGAAGGACGGCAGGCGCACGGCGCCCTACCTTTATTCCTATGAAGACGGCAAGCTGGGCGAGGTGAAGGGCGTGAGCTACGACGATGTGGCGGAGGAGTTCGTCATCAAGACCAATATCCTCGGCAACTACATCATCTCGGACACGGAGCTTGCCACAGGCGTTGTGCAGCAGCCGGTACAGACGCCGCTGGACGACGATTGGATTCCCGAAGGGGTGGAGCCCAACCCGAACACCGGCGACGTGGTTTGGCCGGCGGGGCTGGTCGCGCTGCTCCCCTGTGCAGCTGTGCTCCTCCCGCATAAAAAGTGAATGAGTTCGCACTGCCGCCCATCCCGTAGCTGGGATGGGTGGCTTTTTGCGGCCATGCAGTAACCGCTCTGTAACCGAAACCGGGAAAAAGCGCGTAAATACTGGCGCAAAAACTGAAAAATAGCGGTGATTCAGGAAGCCTCAGGCGAAAAAGCCAACTTGGTTACAGAAAAGTTACAATTTTTTTTGAAAAACCGTTGACATTTGTAACCAGGGCGGTTATACTAAGGGTAGTCAATCGGGATGGAGAACCCGGTTGCGGCAACCCTGAAGCTCAGGCGGGATGTGGAGAGCCCGCTTGGCGATTAAAAAAATTTAAATGGAGGAATTCACAATGAAAAAAGTACTTGCTCTTGTACTTGCTGGCGTTATGGCTGCTAGCATGAGCGTTGTATCGTTCGCGGCTGAAAAAGTTGCGGATATCAAATTTGGTAACGAGAAGGCGCTCTACACCTATGATGATGACCACGACAAGATGGATCCCGTTGATGGTGAGACCGCATTGGATGCTAATACCACTTATTATCTGGAAGTAGTGGATGACAAGGAGACAATGCCGCTTGACAAACTGTCCAAACTGAACGATGTGAAAGTTAGAACTTCCATTTCCACCGGTAGTTCCTATATCTCTTCCAAAGCGACCAGCTTTGTGATCAAAACCATTAAGGAAGATAACGCTAAGGTTAAAAAAGCGTATGTTAGCTTCACCACTGCTGATAAGTTCCAGATGGAAGAGCAGGATATCGAACTGACTATCACTCTGTATGATAGTAATGGTAATTCCACTGATACCAAGGACATTGCTGCTTCTGTTGGTTACGACGAGTCCTATGCGAAACCCTACTTCAAGGTTGACGGCCCTGTCGTGAAGTTTGAGGATATCGACGACAACGACGAGATCGAGATCGAGTTCAGCAATGACGATGTCGACAACGTGATCTTCAAGGTCGCTGCGAAAGGCCAGAAGGATCTGTTCCTGAGAATGGATACCGATGTTCCCGAGGCTCTTGAGGACAAATTCCCCAGCGCTGACATCACCGCTGTTTTGTTTGCTGGCAACAACAAGACCTTCAAGAAGACCGGCGAGCTGACCATCCCTGTCGATGCGAAATACATCTACAGCTATGAGGATGGCAAACTGGCTGTGCTTGAGGATGCCAAGTATGACGACGGCAAAGACGAGTGGACCATCAAAACCAACAAGCTCGGCAACTACATCCTGTCCGACACCGAGCTGGTTGCTGCTGAGGGCGAAGGCGAGACTGGTACCGACGCTGAGACCAACCCCGACACCGGCGCTAACGATTTCGTAGGCCTGGCTGTTGCTCTGGCTGTTGTCTCTGTTGCTGGTATCGCTGTTGCGAAACGCAAATAATTGTTGCTTAACAATTAAATTTAAGCCGAAAGGCTAAACAAAAGACCGCCGGTTCTCCAACGGCGGTCTTTTTGTATGCAAACAGGGTGGAAGCTGGCGGGCGTCCACCCTGCTTTTGTTGTAATGTTACCGATTCCTCTGTGTATCAAACGCGGGGTTAAAGGCGTAGAAGTTTTTAGAATCCAGGTTATCCTGTACCACGCGCAGGGCCTCGCCGAACCGCTGGAAGTGTACTATCTCGCGTTCCCGCAGGAACTTGATGGCGTCGCGCACATCCGGGTCGTCGGCCAGGCGCAGGATGTTGTCATAGGTAGTGCGGGCCTTCTGCTCCGCAGCCATGTCCTCGAACAGATCGGTGATCGGGTCGCCGGTCGATTGCAGGGTCGCCGCATTAAACGGCATACCGTTCGCATCCGCCGGGTAGATGCCGGTGGTGTGATCGACGAAGTAAGCGTCAAATCCGCCCTCTTTGATCTGGCTGGGGGAGATGCCGCGCGTAAGCTGATAGACAATGGTGGCGATCATTTCCTCGTGCGCCAGTTCTTCTGTACCTGTATCGGTATCGATATTGCGCTTGCCGCAGCTGCCCAATCCAATAAGATATCCCCCCGCATAAGCGGGGGGATGTTTTATTGGTATTATTGGGATTGTTTTTTGCGCTTGATCAGCAGGAAGCTCACGCCGCCGATAGCCGCAGCCGCCAGCACCAGCAGCCACAGGCCCGAGAGGTTCTCGCCCTGCTCCGCCGCCGCTTGCTGCGCGCCGCCGATCGTCTCGTTCGCACTGGCCGCTTCGCCAGCAGGCGCCGCCGCGTTCGGCACCGTCGCTGCCACCTCGCCGCCCGTCTCCGGGTTCAGGCTGATGGCGCCGCTCTGTGCCGCCGTCTCGCCGTCTGCCATCGCAATCAGTTCCGCCGCGCTGTAGTACACCGCGGATGCGTCGATCGCGTAATTGCTCAGCAGATATGCCTTTCCGCCGATCTCGACGTTCAGCGTGACGCCCTTCGCCGCCGCTGCATCGATCACCGTCGCAGGCATCATCGCTCCGCTCTCCAGCGTCGCGTTTACCGTGCCGCCTTTGGTCGTGTTGTTGATCTTCTCGATGATCCCGTTCCAGTAATCGTTGTCACTTACTTTAGAAACAGAGCCGCTCGAGCCGCCCTTCGTCTTCAGGCCCTTCACTGCGTTCGCCAGCTTGGTTGCCGCGCCGTTCAGCTCTTCTTCCGTCGCATTCGCGTTCGCCAACAGCGCTTTCGCTTCCGCCTGCGCTGCCTGCACCGCATTCCAGCTCGCTGCTGTGTAACGCGCCGCGTTCAGCCCGTTCACTTCGGCCACCGCCTGCATGAGGCGCACCTTCGCGACCGCGCGGGTCAGGTTCTTTGCCATGTCGTCGAGGCCTTTCTGGGTCGCTTCATCGCTCTCGCACAGCGCTTCCGCTTCGGCAACCAGCTCTGCCAGGCCGGCCTTGCTCGCCTCGTCGTACTTGCTGTCAGCCAGGATCTCCTTCGCCAGCTTGAGCGCTGCGTTGATCGCCGCATAGTTGAACTCGCTCTGCAATGCGTTGATCGCTTCAAACAGCTTGTCGCACGCCTCTGCGATCATCGCCTCGGTCGCGTTGCCGTTTGCTTCCACTGCCTTCGCCTCGGTCAGCACCGCTTGCAGGTTCGCCCAGCTGCTCGGGCGGTAGTTGCCTTCTTCCAATGCATCCGCCGCTGCGATCAGCTGTCTCAGCAGGGTCTTATCCGCCTTCACCAGCTCGGTGATCCTGGTCATCACCGCCGCGTACTCGGCGTTGATCTCAGCCTGCGTCGTGTCCGCGTTATCCAGCACCGCTTTCGCGCTGTTCACTGCCGCCTGCAGCGCTTCCTTCGTGGCCGCAGTCAGGCTTTCGTCCTTCAACAGGTCTTCCGCGATCTCGACTGCCAGCGTAAGCAGGCTCTTATCGGGCGCGTAGCTCAGGCCGTCGCGCGCCGCTACCAGCGCGAGGTAGGCATCGAACACCTGGCTTTCGGTTGCAGCGGGATCCGCAGCAACTGTCTTCGCTGCATTCAGCGCATCAGTCAGCGCAGCCCAGCTCGCCGCGGTGTAGCGGCCTTCGTCGTATTTCCCGTCGACCGCCGCGATCAGCGCCTTCAGCGCTGTCTTATCTACGCCCGAAGTGCTGTCCAGAATGGTGATTTCGATGGTCGCGGACACCTCGGGGTTGGAGCGCAGCGCCGCTTTGACGACAACCGTTCCGGCCGCCTTGGGTTTGAGCAGCCCGCCCAAGGTGATGGTGGCGATCTTCGATTTGTTGCCGTCCGCGTCCTGGACAGTCCAGCGCACGTCGGTATCGTTGGCATTTTCGGGTAGATACCGGATGCTCATCTGAAGGGTTTCGCCCAGTTCAACCGAGGTATTTCCACCTTCGGGCAGAATTTCCAGGCTTTCAGCGGGAATTTCGTGTTCGTAGACGATGAATTCGCTCAGTGCGATGCCCATTTCAGGCTGGTGCTCCATCGTCAAAAGAATCTGCGAGGTGGATACCGGATCAAAGGTGATGGTGTTGTTGCCCTTTACAAATCCGGTGGTCATCGAGGGATTGGTCACATCCACAAAGGCTTCGCCATTCCAAACCTGCACCTTGATGCTCTTGGGCGCTTTGCAGCCGTAATCCTCAAAGAAGGGGAGCACCACGGTATCAATGATATATTCATCGTTCAGGATCGCACCGACTTCCGCATCGTAGGGGTATCCGTTGCGGCTCCAATCGGTCCAGGAGCGGGAACCCACTTCCACATCCACGCGGCCGTCGTTGAGCTCCAGCTTGCGGTCCTGCGGATCGTTGTCGTAACCCTCCTGGCAGGTGTGGGTGTTTTCACCCAGGAAGATCTCACCGCCGTTGGACTTTTCCGCAAGATTGACGCGGGGTTTGGTCTCGGTGCCCACCACAGATGCCTGAACCTGCTCCACTTCGACGGTGAACTGCGGGTCAAACGCGTCGGAATTCATATAGTTGAGGATGGAATTGCGCAGTGCGCGCGCCTCGGGGTACTGATTTTGCAGCTGTTCCAGGCCCATGGAGGAGACCATCAGCTTGCCTTCGCCCACCTTTGCCTCATACAAAAGGCCCATGGTGCGGATGGTGGAGAAGCTGTCGAGCACCTGCACGAGCGGCTCGATTTTGGCGCCGTCCTCGTGTGTGAAGGATTCCAGGATCATCGGGCGGCCCAGCTTGGCCATCGCCCACCACTGGTAGTTGGAATGGTACTCGGTCGGGAACCCGTCGAACACCGGATGCTCCGGGTTCATCAGCAGACCCATCGAACCGGGCTGCGATTCGCTGACGAACTGGGAGGACCAGAACGCGGTGGTGAAGGTGCCGGTGATGCTGTTGGGCAGGGTACTCTTGTTCACCTTGGGGCTGAGCAGCACCTTGCCGCCGTCCTCCAGGATGTAGAGCGCTTCCTCGTTGAGAAATTCGGTGACGTATACCTCGCCCTCGTCTGCCTTCTCTCCAGCGGGATACACCCAGAGGTCGTAGTGATTGGTGACTTCGCCCAAACCGATGGTCAGCTTGAGCTGGGACGGTTTGGCGATGCCCGACAGCGGGATGGAAATTGTGCCGGCAGCGGTGACGTCACCCTGTGGGAAGTCGGCAGAGGCGATGGTATCCTCCGCAAGCACATTGCCGTCTTGGTCGGTCAGGCGGTAGAACATCTGGCCGCTGAGGTCGTCCGGGCCGTAGTTGGCAAGCAGCAGCTTGCCGGTAAAGGTCTCCGCGTTGGTCCAGCTGAACTTTTCGGTCTCCAACAATGCCACCTCGGGACTGAAGAAGGTTGCAAATTCTGCGGGTGTGGCGAAGTCGTAGGGCTTCGCGTCGCCCAGGGCGTTCATCATGCCCACCAGCGCGGTGCTCTGGCCGCTGAAATCCTGGATGCCCAGCAGGGAGATGCCGCTCATGTGTTTGGTGCGCAGCGCGGCCTCGATCTCCATGCGGTATCCGATGCGGGAGAGCATGCCGGATGCGTTGATAAACTTTTCTGTCATTTCGTCGGAGATGTCCAGGCGGTCGAGGCGCTCATCCACCAGTTGGAGGTTGCGCGGCTCCAGCACGCCAGTGTAATCATCCAGTTCGCCGAGCACGTCGGGGAACACCTGGAACTGGCCGACCTCAAAGCTGAACGCCGGGATGCCGGCCTCATTGGCGGCGCGCTGGATGGCGTTGTTGTAGTTGACGGTGGTTGAGGGATATTGCTGATTGATGAATCCGCTCATACCGGCGTAGATGCCGCGCATGGACGTGCCGCGGTAGACCTGGCCGGTGAAGAATTCGGAGTGTGCGGTGGGCGCGGTGCCGCCGTATCCGGCGTTGGATGCAAACGAATACAGGCGGGTCGCATCCTGCTCCTTGAGCTGGGCCAGCAGTTGATCGGCAAATTCGTAGCCGCCGCCGGCAAACACCAGCTCATTGCCGAAGGTGAACATTACGAAGGAGGGATGGTTGGCGTATTCCTTGACGATCGCCTTAGCCTCCTTGGTGTAGTAGTCCTTTTCCACCGGTCCGTCGAACATCGAGCCAGCGTCCCAGCAGGAAAGCTCAGGCTGGAGAAAGAGTCCCATCCGGTCGGCCACGGCGAATGCGGCCTCGGGCGGGCACCAGCTGTGGAACCGCACCGCGTTGATGCCGAACGATTGGTAGGTAGAGAACAGCTTCTCCCAGCCCGCTTCGTCCATCGGCGCGTAGGCGGTGAGGGGGAAGACTGCGCAGTTGGCTTCACTGCGTAAAAAGACCTTGTCGCCGTTGTTGGTGAGCTGCTTGGTTTCGGGATCGACCCCGAACACCCGCATACCGAACTGCTCTTCTGCCGTGCTGCCGTTATCCAGCGAGGCGCTCATGGTGTAGAGGTTCTGTTCAAACTCGCTCCACAGCTTCACATCCGCGCCCATGTCGTAATCGGGCAGGGAGACGGTCGCAGATGTACCCGCGGCAACCGTCACCGGCAGCTTGCGCGCGGCCATACCGGGCGCCTCCAGGGTGATTTCACCGCTGAAGTCCTCGGCCGAACTGTTCTTCACATCCACCTGCACGGTGGCACTCTTCAAATCATCGTTGGGGTAGACGCGCAGGCCGTCGATGTTCACCAGCTCGTCGATTTGCAGCTCAAACCGGCCGACGATGCCGTTCCAGTTGGTCTGGGTCTCCTCCGTGGCCATCGAGGAGGTGGTGATGGCCGCGCGCGGGGTGTTGGGGTAGGAGTTGTCCACCACGATGGTGATGGTGTTGAGCTGTCCAAAGGTGAGCGCGGCGGTCAGGTCGTACACCTGAGAGGTCGCCATCACGTTGGTGGTTTCGGGCGAGAGCACCTCGCTGCCGTTCACCCACACCCGCGTCTCGCGCGAGCGCTCTATGAACAGGCTGACCTGCTTGCCCTGCCACGAATTCGGAATGAACACCTCCCGCTGGTAGGTCGCAGGGCCGGTGTAGATGTAGTAGCGGCTCAGCCGGCGGGGGTCGCGGTAGGTGTTGACCGAGCCCTTTTTGTTTTCATCCAGGGTGCCGGGTAGGGTGACGGTATCCTCCAGGACAGCCTCCGCCTGATAGGCGCCCAGGTAGAAATCCCACTTGCCCGAGAGGTCGTACCGCTCCGCGCCCGCGAAGCGCAGCGCGTCCAGCGTATTTTTGAGCGCTGCCGCCGTCTCGTGGATCTGCACGGCGGTGCTGCCGCTGTCTCCGGCGACCGCGCGCGCCGTTTCAGTGGCGGAACTCAAGAGCGCCCGGTCCTGTTCGTTTTCAATGCTCGCGAGCAGCTCCTCCGCCTCGGCGATCAGGGCGTTGAGATCCCCGCGCTGGTAGCGGTTGACCTGATCCGCAAAGGCGATGCGCGCGTTCTCGATTTCCCCGGCGAGCGCGTAGCAGTCAGCGGGTGTGACAGCCTCGTCCAACTGCGCCGCAAACCCGTCCAGTTCGGCGGTAAAGCTGTCGATCGCCGCCTGCGGGTATTGCCCGACCTCAGCGCCCGCCTGCGCGTTCAGCAGGAACTGCGCCGCCCTGCCGTAGGCGTCCATCAGCGCCACATAGCCGCGGTCGTAGATGGAGACATCCACCTCCGCGATAGCGGTGTTGGAGCTGGTGCTTGCGAGTGAGCGGATTTCTAAATACTGCGCCTGCCGGTCGCCCAGGGGGACAACCGAAGCGTCGTACCCCGACGCGGCGCTAAAGGTCGCGGCCAGCTCCAACTGCTCGGGGTCGTCGCCCATGTACACCTCGCCGGAGGTGATCTTGCCGGTCGCCATATCCTGGCGCGGGGTGATGCTGATTTTATTGAGCAGCACAGAACGTCCGAGGTCGATGACCAAGCTGTGCGGGTGAGGGGTATTTTCAGGGTCCCACTGGGTGTGCCAGATGGTGGAGGTGTCGCCGTCGATCGCCTTGTCGGCTTCATATCCGGCGTTTTCACTGCTGGAGCTGGCGCTCATGCCCGCCTTGGGCAGATCGACCACCAGGTCCTCGCCGTCCGTCATATTGCTGGCGAGCAGGGTCTCGATGGCGGACTGCACCGCGTCGAGCTGCGCGAAGATCGCATCCACATCTGCGGTGTCGAGCAGCGCTTCCAGCGCGTCGCGTTCTGCGTCGAGCGCATCCCACGCATCCTGTTTGAACTGGTGCGCCCCAGAGCCGATGTCCGTCGCATAGGCGAGCACACGGTCGGCGTGCGCGATCCTCTCCAGGATTTTATCGTTGTAAGCGCCGGGAACCTCACTGGAAAGGCCGAATTTAATCTCCGAGGCCGAGACGCTGTAGGTGTCATTTTTGTTGCTATCCACCTTATCCTTGGCGACAAAGCGCACCAACACCGCAGATACCGGCAAAAATTCTACCGCCGCGGTTTTGGCGCGGGTCCAGGTGCCCTCGGCCACCTTGTCCAAATCCGCCTCGTCCGCGGTGGGGCTCACCCACACCTCGTATTCGGTGACAAACTGGAATCCGGTCGCGCTGCGTGCAACATAGACCAGCGAATCGATGGTGCGCGGCTGGTCAAACTCCACCTGGAGCCAGTGCGGGAAGGTGGGCGGGTCCCCCTCCCAGGGGGTGTGCCAGCAGTTGTTCGGGTCGTCCTCGATCCCGTCCACCGCCTTTTCCGGTTCATAGCCGCCCTGATGGGAGCTGGCGGTCACCGCCGCGATTCCGCTGACCGGAACATATTCCTTGTCCTCCGGCAGTGCGTTTAACAGGGCGGGCAGTTGTGCATCTGCGGAGGATTCTGCGGGAATCTCCTCCGACGGGGGCTCCGCCGGTGTGGGCTCCAGCAGCACCGCTGCCGAAGATTCTCCCTGCAGGGCCACGGGGTTTGTTTCCTCCGCCAGCACTGCAACGCTGCCGCCGATGGCGAGCTGCGCCGCGAGGATGATGGCCAGGGTCGCTTGCAATAGCCTCTTTTTCATCTGTCTTCTCCTCTCCGATTTCAACTTATTTCACAAAAAGTGCAGAGACTAGAGTGAAAATATGTCTGATATCTCTATCATTTTAAACCAAATATCGTGGGAAATCATTCCAAAATCCGATCAAATAATTTCGAAATCCGACCATCTTTTTTCAAAATTTAATTAATTAGGAGCAGAATATGATAAAAGTGCGCAACTTTTTTTAGATGATAATGGAAATGATGTCTGATAGAATAAAGATAGTTCCAACGGCCAAAGACAAGAGAGAAAGTGAAACGAGGTGAGCGATATGCTCGAGGTCAAGGGGAAATACAACACCGCGAAGATATTCACCGATGTGGTGGACGAGGCATCCATCGCGCAGGTGCTCCAGTTGTGCAACCAGGAATTCACAGCGGGGAGCCGCATCCGCCTGATGCCCGACGTGCACGCGGGCGCGGGCTGCACAGTGGGCACCACCATGACCATCGCAGACCGCGTGGTGCCGAACCTTGTCGGGGTGGACATCGGCTGCGGGATGGAGACGGTCCGCCTTGTAGAGCGGGAGCTGGACTGGAAGGCGCTGGACGAGCTGATCTATGCGCGCATCCCGTCCGGGTTCGAGGTGCGTGGGAAGGCGCACCCCTACGCTGCAAAGATCGATTTGCAGCAGCTCGCCTGCCGCGGCGAGGTCAACCTCCTGCGCGCCGAACAGAGCATCGGGACGTTGGGCGGCGGCAACCATTTTATTGAGGTCGACCGGGATGAGGCGGGAAACCTTTACCTGGTGGTGCACTCGGGTAGCCGGCACCTGGGCCTGGAGGTGGCGAACTACTACCAGCGCGCGGGCTACGAAGCGCTCAACGGGTGCAGTCCGGCGGATGTCCAGGCCTTGATCGATTCGCTCAAGGCCCAGGGAAAGGAAAAACAGATCGAAAGCGCGGTTAAGAAGCTCCGGAATACCAAGCGCACCGCTATCCCCCGCGAGCTGTGCTATGTGCAAGGGGAACTGTTCGATCAGTACATCCACGATATGCACATCGTCCAGCAGTTTGCCATGCTCAACCGGCAGGCGATGATGGACGAGATGGTGCGGGGGCTGGGTCTGCATATTGCGGAACAGTTCACCACCATCCACAACTATATCGACACCGAAGCCATGATCCTGCGCAAGGGCGCGGTTTCCGCCAAGGCGGGCGAGCGGCTGCTCATCCCCATCAACATGCGGGATGGGAGCCTGATCTGCACCGGCCTGGGCAACGAGGATTGGAACTGCTCCGCACCCCACGGAGCGGGCCGCCTGATGAGCCGCGCCCAGGCCAAACAGCGCTTCACCGTGGATGAATTCCAGCGCGAGATGGAGGGAGTCTACACCACATCGGTGGGAAAATCGACCCTCGACGAGTGCCCCATGGCCTATAAGGGCATGGCGGACATCGTGGAAAACATCGGACCGACCGCCAAAATTGAAGCGGTTATCAAGCCTATCTATAACTTTAAGGCGGGGGAGGAATCGTTATGACCGTCGCGGTGCTGACCCTGCGGCTGCGCGCACCCTGGGTGCATTCCCTCAAGGAAAAGCGGATGGAACTCCGCAGCCTGCTGGCGAAGCTGCGGAACAAGTTCAATGTCTCTGTAGCTGAGACGGACGAGCAGGACACCCACCAGCTTCTTGTCATCAGCGCGGCGGCCGTCGCCACAGATTCCGCACAGGCGGACAGTATTCTCGATCATGTCCTCGCCTTTGTAGAGGCGAATACCGAGGCGGAAGTGGTCGCGGTGGAGAGGGAACTTCTTTGACAACGTGAAGTTGAGAGAAGAGATAAACCAAATTCTCAATTGGATTACCGGCGATGCTTTCCATATTGGCCGCCGCAATCCGCAGAGATAAAATTGACCGCACAGGGTTCCGGCGGCCCGCTGGGGCCCTGTTCATTTTGAGGCCACATACCGTCCAAGCCCAGATGCATATAAAAATACCAGTCGCAGATGCGGCTGGTATTTTTATATGCCTGAATTCACAGCGGAAGGGGATGTTCGCCATGCGCCACGGCAAACTCCAGATTCAGATTATGCCGGATGCGGCGATTCAGAATGCCGATCTGCGGCAAAACCGGGCCTTTCTCCACCAGGTAGAGGAGGCTTTGCTGCTGGGGCTTGTAGGGCAGGGGAAGCTCACCCGGGAACAGTACGACCGATGTGCCCGCGCCTTGTCAGAGAAAGCTGAAGAAGTCCTTCCGGAAAGACGGTTCAAATGAATTTCAGCCGTCCTTGAGGTGGGACCGATGCGACAAAAGCGGCCCTATATGAAAGAAAGAAGGCGCCCATGATGCAGAGAGTCGCCGCCTACTGTAGAGTATCTACCGATAAGGAGGATCAGGCCAATTCCCTCGAAAGCCAGAAGCGATACTTTTGCGAATACATCCGGAACAACCCGCAGTGGCAGCTTACAGAGCTCTACGTGGACGAGGGGATCACCGGAACAAACACAAAAAAGCGGCGCTCCTTTCACAAAATGATCGGCGACGCTCAAAACCGCAGGTTCGACCTCCTGCTCACCAAAGAGATCAGCCGGTTCGCGCGCAACACACTGGACAGCATCTACTACACCCGCAAGCTCAAGGAATGGGGCGTCGGAGTGATATTTTTGCGGGACAATATCAACACGCTCGACCCGGACGCTGAGCTTCGCCTCACGATTATGGCTTCCATCGCCCAGGAGGAGAGCCGCAAGACCTCCGACCGGGTAAAGTGGGGCCAGAAACGCCGGATGGAGCAGGGGGTGGTATTCGGGCGCAGCCTGCTGGGCTACGACGTAAAGGGCGGGGAGATTTCCATCAACGAAGAGGGCGCCGAAGTCGTCCGCCTGATTTTTCATAAATTTGTTGTGGAGGGGAAGGGGACCCACGTCATCGCCAGGGAGCTGCGGGAGGCGGGCATTCCCACCTTTCGCTGTGCGCAGCAGTGGTCGAACACCGCCATTCTGCGGGCTCTGCGCAACGAAAAGTACTGCGGCGACCTGGTTCAGAAAAAGACTATCACGCCCGATTACCTCACTCACGAGAAAAAACGGAACTGCGGCGAGGAGGAGCTCGTCGTTCTCCGCGACCACCATCCACCCATCGTCGACCGGGGACTGTGGGAGCGGGCTCAGAAAGAGCTCGCCCGCCGCGCTCCAAGCGGGGATCAGCGCTCCCGACATTCCAACCGCTATTGTTTTTCGGGCAAGCTACGATGCGGCGTCTGCGGCGCGCCCTTTGTTCCTCGTATCAAAAAGCGGAAGGATGGCAGTGACTACAGGGCATGGCGATGTCAACAGGCGGCCAACTGGGGGCGGCCCCACATTGACGCTGCGGGGAACCGGTTGGGCTGCGACGGCCGTCAATTGGGGCACGAAGATTTGCTGTTGGTGATGGGGCAGGTGGTCCGGTCATTGGAGATCGAGCGGGAGGAGATGGTGGCCGGGCTGCTTGAGGTGATCGAACCAGCATTGGCAGCGCCGCAAAGCGGTCAGGATCAAAAACAGTTGAGCGCCAAGATGCGGCAGGTTCAAAGCAGAAGGGAGCGCTTGATCGAGGCCTATCTCATGCAGGAGATCGGAAGGCCAGACTTTATGAATTTGTCTCAAAAATATCAGCGGGAGCTTGGGGACCTGGAAGCGGAGCTTACTCGGCGGATATCCGAGAAAGCGAGTGGAGACAACCGGAGTGAAGCGCTGGACGAAATCGCCGCCTCGCTGCGTGGGATGTTGTCGGGTGGGGTGGCGGAGGAATTGTTCTATCGGAGTCTGCTGGATTACATGATCGTCTACGGACGGGAACGTTTGGAAGTGTTTCTCTACCGATTGCCGGGCTGTATCACGGTGCTGTTGGGCGATGCAGCAGTATGAGAGGTTAAACAAGGGAGTTAATGAACTGCGTCCTCCTCGCGGAGGACGACCATCACGACATATTTCGACAGTTGCGTATTTAACGTTTCTACCCACGTCCTCCTCGCGGAGGACGACCGCCGATCCGCTCCCCATTGGATTTCTCTACCCGGTTTCTACCCACGTCCTCCTCGCGGAGGACGACATGCGCTGGAATGCCCGTCAACAGGCTAAGGCTAAGTTTCTACCCACGTCCTCCTCGCGGAGGACGACCCGCTCTGCGCCTCGGAGAACTGTTTGGCATCAAAGTTTCTACCCACGTCCTCCTCGCGGAGGACGACACCCCTGAAGATATCGGTTACACCGAGTTTCAGGGTTTCTACCCACGTCCTCCTCGCGGAGGACGACACAAACCACAAATAATCATTCATCGGGAAATTATGTTTCTACCCACGTCCTCCTCGCGGAGGACGACCCGTCTGGCGTACTCTACTTTTGGCACAACGACATGTTTCTACCCACGTCCTCCTCGCGGAGGACGACCATGCCTTTGCGCCAAGCGTCGCCTACTCACTCCGTTTCTACCCACGTCCTCCTCGCGGAGGACGACCATATGCGCTGGAATGCCCGTCAACAGGCTAAGTTTCTACCCACGTCCTCCTCGCGGAGGACGACCCCGCTGGCGTACTTGGACGGATGGTGATGAGCGTTTCTACCCACGTCCTCCTCGCGGAGGACGACCATCCCTTATTGTAAGCATAGGCGTTACATTTGTGTTTCTACCCACGTCCTCCTCGCGGAGGACGACGTCTGCGCGGTCAGATTATGGCGGTAGATTTTAAGTTTCTACCCACGTCCTCCTCGCGGAGGACGACCTATGAGGCGGTTGACCTCGCTTTGCAGGGTGGCGTTTCTACCCACGTCCTCCTCGCGGAGGACGACTAGTTCTGGGGGGTATTTGACTTCTGACCAAATTGTTTCTACCCACGTCCTCCTCGCGGAGGACGACAGAAGATTGAGACGAAGAAAAAGTATAATTATAGTTTCTACCCACGTCCTCCTCGCGGAGGACGACGTCATAGTAAGGTAATCAATAAGGACTTGCACTTGGTTTCTACCCACGTCCTCCTCGCGGAGGACGACTTATTCTCTTTTATTCTTATGTATTCTCTTATCATGTTTCTACCCACGTCCTCCTCGCGGAGGACGACTGCAAAAAGAGAGAAAAAAGACGAGAAAAATCGTTTGTTTTCGTCAAATTAGCTGGGAAAAGAGCGAAAATATCCCCAATGTAAGCTCACATTCCTGATTTTTGGCATTTGGGGTACTAATTTTTGGGTGCGAGCCTCCCGGGAAAACTCTGTTTACTTGGGTTTCGCACATTCGTTGGGGAGGCGGATTTATAGAAATAACACCCCCTCCGCATCATAGGAAGGTTTGGCGCCGACATGCTTTACCTTGGTGTGATATCGGTTCCCCAAGTAATAAAAGCGAAGGCTGTCGCGGGCCGGATCAATGATGGATTCCAGCTTATGTTCCAGTTCTGCACACTGGGAGGCATCCAAGACACATTCAAATACGGAGTTTTGCACCCGTTGTCCTCGGCTGATGCAGGCCTTGGCTACCTGGCGCAGGCGCTTTTTCCCCGCAGAATCCTCCGTATTTACATCATAAGTGACGAGTACTAACATTTATTCCCCTCATTTCCATAAGAAAGGCGGATATGCGTCCAGATCGCCTCGCAAAAAACGGACCAATAAAAGGGCTTGGATATAAGGGATCAATCCCCAAGGCACCTTTTCATTTAAGTAAGGATGGACAAGGGTTTCCCGTTTTTTGTTCTGCCAAGCGGAGGTAAAAGCCTTTCGCCCATCCTCCGTCAGCCAAACGGCGCCATTTTCTTTCGTTTGGAAGTGTTTGGCCTGGATGGTCCGCACATTAATCAGGGTGATTGCCAGGCGGTCCACAAAGATAGCGCGCAGCTCCTCCATGAGGTCCAACGCCAGGGAGGTGCGCCCCGGCCGGTCGCGATGCAGAAATCCCACATAGGGGTCCAGCCCAACGGCTTCCAATGCTGCGGCACAATCATGGGCCAGCAGTGTGTATCCATAGGAAAGGAGTGCGTTTACCGGGTCCAGTGGAGGCCGCCGGGAGCGGCCCTGAAAGGAAAAGTCGGCTTTGTTTTGCAGGATCAACTGATCCAAGACATCGAAATATCGGGTGGCGGCTTCCCCCTCCAATCCGCGGAGGACGCCGAGATCCTCACAGGATGCGGCAGCGCGAGCCGCGTTCAGAAGCAGGCCGGAGGCTCGCTTTAGTTTGGAAACATCCACCTGCAGCGGGTGATCCCGCGTTGCACGTTCCAACACCCAACGGCTGTTGGACAGCTTGCCGGCGATCATGTTGCGGGCGATGAGGCAGCTCTGTTCCGGGCTGTCGGAACGGCGGTATTGTTCCTTTCGCAGCAGAACATTCCCGCGCGTTTGCCCGCAAACCCGGGCCAGGAACCGCCCCTGAGGGGAGAAGAAGCAGAGGGCCACATTGCGTTGGGCACAGGCTCCCATCAGTGCGGGGCTTGCCCCGCGGTAGCTGAAGGAAAGGATATTTTCCAGAGTGAGCAGCGGAAAGCGCCCCAGCTCCCGATCTCCGTTTAATACGACAACATTTTCCGCTTCCAGTGCGAGATAGCTGTCCTCTGTAAAGACAAACAAGGTGTTGAGCAGATGTCTCATGGGTCGTCGTCGCCTCCCAGATAGGATTGCAGATAGTCGGAGACAGAAGGTCTCCGTTCCAACCGGCTCATGCAAAGGTCAACGAGGGAACAGGCGCGGCACTGTTTGCCCGGTTTCACCCGGGGCGTATAGCCGCGGCGGAAGAGGGTGTGCATCTCCTCAGCCATTTGAGCGACGGTTTGGCGCAGAACATCGTCCAAGTCCACCGCTGTACGGCGCCGGGGCTCTCCGTAATAGAGATATCCCTTCGGCACCGCACAGCAGAACATCTCCTCCAGGCAGATCGCTTGTGCGCAGAGCTGGAGCTCGTCCGCCTGATGATCCTTGGGCCTTCCGCGCTTATATTCCACAGGGACGGGCAGCCAGAGACCCTCACGGTTGGCCAAAGGAACGCCGGAAGGGGATGCGCGGAACTCCACCACATCGCATATACCATAGAGCCCCAGTGTCCGGGAGGATACCGACAGGCCGCGGCTCACCAGCAGATCGTTTCGTTTCTCGGTAAACTGGTCGTCATGGGCGCGCTCGTGGAGCAGCTTCCCCTGAGTGGTCAGCAGGTTTTCAGCCCATTGCTGCTCCAGATAGGCCAACGCCCACTGGCGGCGGCAGTAGCAAAAATGCTGGATGCCGGAAATCGCCAGAAATTCGTCTTCTTGATATTCCATCGCGCCGAATTCAGACCATCCGCGTGCAGGTGACGCCCTCGGGGACGGCGGCGGTATCCACCGTCACCTCGTAGTCGCCATAACTGCGGGGATAATCCACCCCGTCCCTGCGTTTGACAGAGATGATATCGAACAGCTTGTGGGAGGGCGCGTTGCCCAGTTCGCTGTCGTGGCGGAAGACCACCAATTCTCGCACCGCCATCTTGCCGCGGGCAGCGGAACGGTCGTGCTCAAACATGTTGATGATCGCCTCCCACAGCAGGGAAAGGTCCTCTTCGGAAAAGCCGGTGGATTTGCGGGCCAGGTTGGCGGAGATGTAGCCTTCCGCCCGGTACAGGGCGTACGGCACCACATATTTGGGCCCCACGATGCCTTTTTTTCCTGGGTCATCCTCGGCCACAGTGGCGACACGGGTGATGGTGACCTCCTGCGGCATGATCGGGTCAATGCTGCGGGCAAAGCCTAGCTGCACCGGACCGCGCACCTGCCCGCAGTTGAGCGCTGCACTCACAAAGGTGGTCATCACAGCGCCAAAGGTGCGGATGTCGTAAAAGTTTTGGCACATAAAGTCCCTGATTTTCCGGTCGATGTCCGGATCGTTTTTCTTGAGCTTTTTGGCGTCCGCCGCCTGCACGCCCAGGTATTCATACGCACGTTTGTCGCTGACGTTCAGCGGTACGCTTTCGTGGATGTAGATGTCGTAGCCGGGTTCGCCTTCTCTGGCGGTCAGCACATAGTTGCGGATTTTGCGCTTGAGGCAGACGTCGGTGACGATGCCGTAACCGGTCTCGGAGTCGATGCGGGGCATATTGCCCGCATCTGGGTCGCCGTTGGGATTCCCGTTTTCCACGTCGAACAGGATCACAAATTCATAACGATTCTTGATTGCTTCAGCCATTCTCAACATCCTCCGTTTCATTTTTCAGGACCTGGGTCTGATGGTAGTACCCCAGGATGAAGATGCCCTGCTCCTCCAGCGTGAGACGGGCGGGGTAGGGGTGCTCGTTCATCTCGATGCGATTCATCAAGCTGCCCAGCCGATTTTCATACTCGTCCGCCTTCTTGCCCCGCAGCTTATGTATATGAGCATTGGAAAGGCGCAGCAGCACAGGGAAGACGGTTGCGGGCGTGGTGGAAGCGGAATTGAAATACCGATCCTTGATGGTGGCGTTCAATTTAGGATTGGCTTTCTTCTGAACGGATTCCAGCACAGAGAAGATGCGCCCCAACACATAGGGCAGGGAATTGCAGGATTCGTTGAGTGACACGGTGAGGGCCTCCTTTGCAGATAAATTTGGCTTATTTTTCAGGAGCCAGGCCTTCAGGATGGCGGCACGGCCCCTGCTGATCTTCCGGATATGCTTTTCGTCGTTGTCCTGTTCGGCCCGGATGCGCAGCATCACCCCGTTCACCAGCGACTGCGGATAATAGGTGTCGGTCAGGATGGCGCGCAGCAGGGAACTGGACATGGGGCCGGGTGGGTTCTTTTCCCGGGCGTTGGGGTTGACCACCTCGCGCAGCAGGGCGAAGGCGGAAAGATAGGCGCGCTCATAGGGCGCGCGGGCGATGTCCAACCGGTCGTAATGGGCCTTCAGATTCCGAAGAAAGCCGCCGAATTCCCCCCGCAGGAAAAAGCGCACGGAGAGGCGGCTCGCGTTGGGAGCGAGCCCAAGGATGTAAAAGGGGGTGGACATATCGAGGCGCTCCAGCGCCTCCAGGTTGGGGGCGCGGCCGCCGGCGATCTTGGTGAACAGGCCGTCCAGCAGCGCATCGTCCACAGCGGAAGAGCTGGGATCAAACGCGCCGCTGAAGGCGTCCTGATAGGACGGATCGGCGCCCTGGGCCCAGTAGACCACGGTCATCTCCCCGATCTGTTTGCAGTGGGCGCTGTCCGCCACCAGGTAGTTGAGGGCCGCGGTATAGGCGAAAGCGGCATACTCGCCCACCGGGGCGTTGAGACCCTGCTCGTGACCGTAAGACTCAAAAGAAGGGGCGTTAAAGGACACCAGGGAGGTGCCGGTGGGCTGGCCGCCCTTCACGCCCTTGATGCTGGGGTGGAGGCGGGCGATGGGCGCCTGCTCCCCCGTGACGAGACAGCGCAGGACGGGCGCGTCCCCGTCGGAGGTCAGGGTTCGGTCCCAGGCCCGCCGGATATCCGGGTCGTCGTGCGCGAATTCCATGCCGTCCACCAAAAAGATGAGATTCCCTCCCTTGGACAGCTCCTCCAGGTAGGGCGCCAGGGCCGGGTGTCCGGCGATGCATTCCGGCTGCCAGTTGAAAAAAAAGGCCTTTACCGCACGCGCGGCGGGGCTGTCCACCGGGTCCAGCAGCCGGATATGCAGTTCCCGGCAGTTAGAAAAGCAATCCAATGTCCGCTGCGGCCTTCCCTTGCTGTCGAGGCCCAGCAGATAGGTGGCGTTGTCCCACAGAAAATTGGATGCGATGCCCACCGTCCGTTTGACCGGCTGGGGTAGATTGAATTCCTGTGGAATTTCCACCGTCTTTTTCCCCCGCTGAACCTCCTGCATCAGGGGAATCAGGCCCAGCAGTTCCCCGCTGGGGGATAGGTTCAGCGCGAACGAAACCTTGGTGCGGACCCAGCCCTGGGGGGAGAGCGTCCCCTGCTGAGCCAGGTCCTCATAATAGCGGACCAAAGCGTTCAGAATCATCGAAACACCTCGCAATCGGTCAGGTCCAGCGTGCCGTCCCGCAGGACGGCGCGGAAGAATATGGAGCGGATGTCCTCCGGGTCCGAGTAGTCCAGGTCGTAGAGCATCAGCCCCAGATCCCGCTCACCGGCCAGTCCCTCGGGGGGCTCCAACGGGCTGCCATCCCACAGGGCAAACCGGGCGGGAAACTCCCGGCAGCCCATGCAGGGCTGATGATAGCACTGGCCGTTTTTCAGGCGGCGCATGGCGATGGCGTAGAACTTTTCGGCGCTGTCCTGTTCCCCCATCCGGTCGGTCAGCTCGAAGTGCGCCTCGATCACATAGCGCACATCCCGCAGGAGCGTGGAGGCGCGCTGTACGATATCCGCCGAGGAGGCCAGGTAAAGGGGCGCGTTGGAGGACATCGCGCTGCGCGCCGTGCTGGCGTTGATCTTCGATTTCACCTCGTTGCGCCGGATGTTGGTGAACTGGATCGGGTTCCGGACATGGATGCGGTCGATGACCCAGCGCATCCCCGGGTGAAAATAGATCGCGTCCAGGATGCCCCGGGCGGCGGACGGCGTAATCATGTCATAGGACATGCGCTCGACCTTGAGCTCCGGGCGGGAAAACAGGGCGTAGTCGCCCCAGATTTCCACTTGTACGCCGAATCCCATTCCCCATCACTTCCTTTCTCTTGATTCATTCTATGTAAAGTTGACCGGCCCTAAGGCCGTGCAAAGGTTGACGCCTAGTGGAAATGACCGATTCCCCCCTCCACATCCAGCTTGAGGCCGGTGTCCTGGTCATACAGCGACAGGTCGGCGAGGAGGTAGAGGCCGTCGGCAACCGCCTGGAGGGAGCCCGCTCCGGCCAGCCGCTTCAAATGGTCGTGATAGACGGACACGGAATAGGGAACAATTTTGCGCAGCAGCACCCGGTTGGGGCCCTGTTCCCGCAGCTCCTGCGCCAGCGGTTCCGCTTTTTCGTCCAGAGGGATCAGGATGGTATCTGTGTCCTGCTCGATGAGCTGAAAGTCCTGGGCGATATCGGCAAAGGGGACGCAAACGCCGCTCTTTTCCAGGCGGTCGACGATGCGCTTCTGGTCGAGGCCGTCCCCGGTCAGGAAATAGAGCTGCTGAAAATAGGCGTGCACCGCCTCGGGGGAGGCGATGTCCTCATATTTTTGGAGTATGTTTTTTGCCACCTCCAGCGGCCGCTTCATCGAGGAGGGGAGATGCCCGGTGTACTGCTCGTCGGGTGCAAACAGGTGCACGATGCTGGATTCCAATGGTTTTTTGTTTTCCCGGTTGCAGCGGCCGGCCGCCTGAATCATGGAATCTAGGCCGGATTCCGCCCGGTAGACCGAAGCAAAATCCACGTCCACCCCGGCCTCGATCAGCGTGGTGGAGATGACCCGGCAGGGAAGTCCGGCTTTCAGGCGTTCCCGGATGGTTTCCAAGGCGCGGCGGCGGTGCTCCGGGTACATCAGCGTGGAGAGGTGGAACAACCCCTCGGCGCCCTGTAGCCCCTGAAACAGGGCCTGCGCGTGACGGCGGGTGTTGACGATGCACAGCACCTGGGGTTCCTCCCGCAGCCGCTGTATCAGCGCTTCGTCGGTGAGCGCCCCTTCCCGGACAAATCGGGTGCGCCGAAACCTCTGGAACAGCTCCGGCAGGTTCTCCGCCAGCTCCTGGGCGGTCACGCCGCAGGGAAACAGCCTTTGCAGGGCGGGCTGGGTGGCGGTGCAGAGCACCACTGTGCATCCGTAGTTGCGCACCAGCTCGGCCAGCGCACGCAGGCAGGGAAGCAGGTAGGGGACCGGCAGGGATTGCGCCTCGTCCAGCAGGATGACGCTGCCGGCGATATTGTGCAGCTTGCGGCACCGGCCGGGGCGGTTGGCAAAAAGCGACTCAAAGAACTGCACGTTGGTGGTCACCACCACCGGCGCGTCCCAGTTTTCGGCTGCCAGACGGTGCGGGTTGGGCTCGTCCTGCGGCCCATCCTGAAATGAGAGGTTGGAATGGTGCTCCAGCACGTTCTCATCCCCCAATATCTCACGGAACTTATTCGAGGTTTGTTCGATGATGGTGGTGAAGGGGACGGCATATAAAACCCGCCGCATCCCCTGGGCCGCGGCGTGGTGGAGCGCAAAGGCCAGGGAGGAATCGGTTTTGCCGCCGCCGGTGGGCACAGTCAGGGTGTAGAGCCCCCTGGGGAGGGCGTCCCCTTTCTTCCGGCAGAGGCGGAGGACGCCGGACCGCAAGCGGTTCAGCTCACAGGCGGATTCCTTTTTCAGCAGGTCCTCCACGTGGCGCTCCATCCTTTGAAGAAGGACATCCATGGGTTCCCCCATCCCGCGGCCGCTGCGCTCCGGCTTCATAAAGCGCTCGGTGTCCAAAAAGTCGGCGTCCACCAGGCAGGAGAACAGCATGCGGGTCAAAAAAGCGAAGGAAAAGCCCTTCTGCCCCAGCAGTGGGACGGCGGGGAGCGGCGTTTTCTCCAGCGGAACGATCCCCAGGCGGGAGCAGTCCGGTACAGGGCGATGAAGCCGGGCGGCCAGGGTGGAGTCATCCGCAGTGTCGGCAGCGGTTCCGCCATTAGGAAGCCCCGCATGATGCCCCGCCACACAGTAGGCCGCGGCGGCACCCAACAGGGGATTGGCCGCTTGGGCGCCGGCGGTGGAATGATCCACCGGGCCGCGCTCCCCGCGCATCCGGGCCTGGGCCTCGGGAGAGCTTTTCCCCAGGTCGTGGCCCAGCCCGATTTGATACGCATAGGCCGAACCGTGGAAGGAAGCAGCAAATTCTCCGGCCAATTCGGCCACGCTGAGCAGATGCTCGGCCAAGGGTTGGGTAGCGCCGTCCGATTCCCGGCGATGGGCGATGTATTCCAGCAAAATCACCTCATTTTATAAAATTATAAACAAGAATTATGGATAATTATACCAATTAGATTGTAGCAAAAATGGCGACAAAAGACAAGGCAAATCCCCCAATTCTTACAATTTGTGACTCAAATTACAGAATTGAGGGCGAAACTGCGCAGACATTCCAATGGGGTTTCGTACTGTGAAACCCTGGCGCAGCAATCTGGAGGCGCGGCTGAAAGGCATACCTGCCCGGTTTTGCGCGGAGTGGGCGGCGCTGAGAGTCCAAAGGGGCATTCACCGATACCGATGTACCGATATCGGTGAGTATGGCTTTGCCCTCGTCGTAGGGCATGGCGTAACGCTGGTTCAGATAGCGGGTCGCAGCGCCCATCTCCCCGTCAGGGCCGCCCAGCTGTGCGAGTACGATCCTCGCCATTGCGGGGTCGGCGTTTTTGATCTTAACCGGGTATTGCAGTCTCTTCTGATAATTCCACATAGGTTAGTTACCCTCCTTTTCCCAGGGCCACGGGCCGTCCACCCAGTCCCAGCGGGGACCGCCGTTGTAATCGCGTTTGGTCAGCGGACCGAATTTGGAGGTGTACTCCTTGGTGGCCTCCTGCGACATTTCGTTGTACTTTTTAAAGTAAGCGAGCGCCGCCGGGTCGTCGGGATGGGTGTCCAAAAATTCTCCCGCTTCCAGCAGGACGAAATCGCACACGCGGACTCGATTGAGTAAAACTCTCTGTTCCTCCGTCATTTCGACCGCACCTCCTCGCCGATAAACGGTTTGTCGAGCTCCATAAACAATGTCGCACGCGAGAGCGCGACCTCGGGCTCGTAGAGCTTGCGCCACTGCTGCATCGGTACATACCCCATGGCAAGCGCAGGCATGCACGGGTTGTCGTCAATGCCGCACTCCGGTTTGGGTCCGACGGGGGGGACCGGCGTAGGCCTTTCCGGCTGGACCGGGGGCGTCGGTTTCTCCGGTTCGGTGGGCGGCACAGACTCCTCCGGCGGACAGGGGACCGGCGGGCAGGGAACTGCCGGAGGGGTAGGGGTCACCGGAGGAGTGGGGACGTTCTCCATCCGGCTCAGCAGAATCATATTATCCATAGGATTTGCTCCTTCATATGTTGTGATTTTGAAGCCGCAAAGTGGGCTGTCATCCTTATCTTATGCGCGAGGAGAGCGGGGCGTTAAAGCGGTGTTAAAAATAAAGAAGGGGGACGCGGCCGTCCTCCCCTCGTTTCCATTTCATTCAGTTGTCACATCCGGATGGAAACCTCGCCCGAGGTGAGTTCCAGCGTCCGGCCGTCGTTGGCGCGCACCAACAGGCCGCCGCTGTCCGAAAGCCCGGTCACCAGGGCGGGGTAGCTTTCGTCCCCGCGCGTCACCGTGACCTGCCGCCCAACCAGGCAGAGCGCCCGCCGGTAAGTGTCCAAAAAGGCGGCGCTGTCCCGCGTCTCAATGTAGGGGTAGTAGTAGCGGTCGAGGTTGTTGAGGATCTGGGCGATCAGCCGGCAGCGGGAGAACGGGACGGAGCTGTAGTCGCGCAGCGCCCCGGGCGTGTTCCGCTGCATTTCAGGAAAATCGCTGGTGGTGCCCACGTTGACCCCGATGCCCATGACGACAAAGCCGAGCCGGCCGCTCTCCCCCTCGACCGCCGCCTCGTTGAGGATGCCGCACAGCTTTTTGCCATCGACCAAAACATCGTTGACCCATTTGATCTGCGCCTCCACGCCCGCTACCGTCCGCACGGCCTCCACCACGCACACCGCCGCCAGCATGGTGAGGAAGTGGATCTGATCGAACGGCAGATTGGGGCGCAGCAGCACGCTCATATAGACGCCGTTGCGGTTGGGGGAATAAAAGCTGCGACCCAGCCTCCCCTTGCCCGCGGTCTGCTTGTCCGCCACAATCACCGTGCCCTCGGGCGCGCCCGCATACGCTGCGGCGCGCAGCTGTGTGTTGGTGGAGTCGACCGTGTCGCGCAGGTCGAGCGCGACCGGCAGCCGGGTGGTGTGCAGGTGCTCGAGAATCTTCGATTCCAGCAGAGCGTCGGTCGTCTCCTCCAGGCGGTAACCGCTGCCCTGCTTGCTCTCGATCTGGTAGCCGTCCTCCTGTAGGGCGCGGATCGACTTCCACACCGCGGCGCGCGAGAGCCCCAGCTTTGCAGCCAGCTCCTCGCCTGAGACATAGTCCCCCTTGCCGTCCTCCAAGATGCGCAGCACGTCCAATTTTGCCATATTCCATACCGCCTCCCACTTTTATCCCTATTATAGACGGGAATCCGCTCTATCGTCAACTTTTCAGCTTGCGAATAGGGGCGATACGAGGTATAATATTCCTAATTATCGACGCCAAGCGTGGGAAAAGATTATTTTTGAGAGGAAGATGGAACATGTACGCAGATATGTTGGACTCGATCGGGCTGGTTGCCCATTACGACCCCGAGGTGGGCGCGGCGATGGAAAAAGAGTTGGCCCGCCAGCGCCGCAACATCGAATTGATCGCTTCGGAGAACCTGGTGTCCCCCGCGGTGATGGCCGCGATGGGCAGCGTCCTCACCAATAAATACGCTGAGGGCTACTCCGGCAAGCGGTACTACGGCGGCTGCCAGTGCGTGGATATCGCGGAGGACATCGCGATCGCGCGCGCCAAGGAGCTTTTCGGCGCGGAACACGCCAATGTGCAACCCCATTCGGGCGCACAGGCCAACTTTGCGGTCTATTTCGCCCTGCTTCAGCCGGGCGACACGGTGCTGGGCATGAGTCTTGCCGACGGCGGACACCTGACCCACGGCTCCCCGGTGAACGTCTCGGGCAAATACTTCCACTTCGTCTCCTACGGCGTCGACCCCGAAACCGGTATGATCGACTACGACAATGTGCTGAGAATCGCCGAGGAATGCAAGCCGAAGCTGATCGTGGCGGGCGCTTCCGCCTATCCGCGCACCATCGATTTCCCCCGTCTGCGCGAGATCGCGGACAAGGTCGGCGCGCTGCTGATGGTGGATATGGCCCATATCGCGGGCCTGGTGGCTGCGGGCGAGCACCCCTCGCCGGTACCGTATGCGCACATCGTCACCACCACCACCCACAAGACCCTGCGCGGGCCGCGCGGCGGCATGATCCTGTGCAAGGCCGAGTATGCCAAGGCGATTGACAAGGCGATCTTCCCGGGCACCCAGGGCGGCCCGCTGATGCACACCATCGCGGCCAAGGCCGTCTGCTTCGGCGAGGCGCTCAAGCCCGAGTTTAAGGCGTACCAGCACCAGATTGTGAAGAACGCGAAGGCGCTCGCAAACGCGCTCAAGGCGAAAGGCTTCCAGCTCGTTTCGGGCGACACCGACAACCACCTGATGCTGCTCGACCTGCGCGGTATGGGCATCACCGGCAAGGAGTTGGAGCACCGCCTCGACGAGGTGTACATCACCGTCAACAAGAACGCGATCCCCAACGACCCGCAGAGCCCGTTCATCACCAGCGGCGTGCGCATCGGCACCCCGGCGGTGACCAGCCGTGGCATGGTGGAGGCCGACATGGAGCGGATCGCCGAATACATCCACCTCACTGCCACCGACTTTGAAAACAAGGCCGATGAGATCCGCGAGGGCGTCAACGCCCTGTGCAAGAAGTACCCGCTGTACGAATAAACCATCCGAACATGAGGAAGGGGGGAGCGCCTTGACCGCGCCTTTGGCCGACCGCATCCGGCCGCAAACGCTCGACGAGGTGGTGGGGCAGCGCCATATTTTGGGCCCCGACAAGGTTTTGCGGCGCATCGTGGAGAGCGGCAGCATCCCAAACCTCATCTTTTACGGTCCCTCGGGGGTGGGCAAAACCACGGTGGCGCGCATCATCGCGCAGACCGCGGGCAAGCGGCTGTTCAAGCTCAACGGCACCACCGCCTCCACCGCGGACATCCGCGAGGTGGTCGCGGAGTGCGACACGTTCGGCGGGATGAACGGGGTGCTGCTCTACCTCGACGAGATTCAATATCTCAATAAAAAGCAGCAGCAGAGCCTGCTGGAGTTCATTGAAAACGGGCAGATCACCCTGATCGCCTCCACCACCGAGAACCCCTATTTTTATATCTACAACGCGATCCTCAGCCGCAGCACGGTGTTTGAGTTTAAGCCCGTGTCCGCGGAGGAGATCGCCCCGGCTGTGCGGCGCGCGTTCGGCGCGATGGAGCGCGAGCTGGGATACTCAGTCGCCGTATCCGACGAGGTGGTGGAGCGGATCGCGCTCTCCTGCGGCGGGGACGTGCGCAAGGCGGTCAACGCCGTGGAGCTGTGCGCCCTGGCCGCGCGTGCGGATGGGAATGGGAACTACGCGGTGGCGCTGGAGGACGCCGAACAGGTGAGCCAGCGCAGCGCCAACAAGTACGACCGCGCGGGCGACGAGCACTACGACCTGGTCTCCGCGCTGCAAAAATCGGTGCGGGGCTCGGACGAAAACGCCGCCCTGCACTACCTGGCGCGCCTGTTGGAGGCGGGCGACCTGCTCTCCCCCTGCCGCCGCCTGCTGGTAATGGCCTCGGAGGACGTGGGGCTCGCCTACCCGATGGCGGCTGTCATCGTCAAAAGCTGCGTGGATTCCGCGCTGCAGCTCGGGCTGCCCGAAGCGCGCATCCCGCTGGCCGAGGCGGTGGTACTGATGTGTACCGCGCCCAAATCCAATTCAGCCAATCTCGCCATCGACGCGGCCCTCGCAGATGTGCGGGCCGGCCGGGGCGGGCCGCCGCCGCGTTGCCTGCAAAATAAGCATTACGACGGCGCGGAGGTGGAAAAAAAGGGCCAGTTTTATCGGTATCCGCACGATTACCCGGGGCATTGGGTGGAGCAGCAATACCTGCCCGACAGCCTCCGGGATCGGGTCTATTACACCTTTGGCGACAATAAGACCGAGCAGATGGCCAAGAGCTACCGCGAGGGCGTCCAGCGAAAGAAAGAGGGATAAGGCTATGTCGAACAAAAAGGCTGTGCAGAAAACGGAAAAGGAGCTGGAGAAGCAGCGGAGGACCATCCGCCGGCTGTATACGCTGGTGTGGTTTCTGGCTTGCCCGCTGGCCTATGTGGTTGCGCGCCTGCTGGGGTATGGGCAGATCAATATTGTATATTGGACGCTGTTGGTGGTGCCGCTGCTGCTGGCAATCATCAATGTGCGGCAGCTTCCCCCAGTGGCCGTCAAACCCAGGCCCTTGACCAAACCCGAAGGGGAGTTCCCCGAAGAGGACCGACCCGACCCGGCAGGAGAGCCCGAGGAGCCGGAGGAAGAGGAAGAACCGCCGCAGGCGGTCAGCCGCTCACGCTGGATGGGCCTGCTGCTGCGTGCGCTCAAAGCGCCCGCGATCATCGCCTTTCCCATCCTGGTGACACTCATCGTGGATATCATCATACGCTCCGCGGCCTGACCCGGCGGCACCTGAAGCAGATAGTCGGCGTTCCACCGTTTGCGCGGCGGAGCGCCGATTTTTTGGATGGATAAAACAGGTTGCTATATGAATAAGCTGTAAAAACTTCGCCGCGACGGTTGAGAATTGGCGCGCGGTTTGATAAAATACAGTTACGCATGGATTTTTTCTTATTATATAAAACAGAAAGTAGAGTTGATCGTCCTTGGACACACCCAGTCCCATAACCTATTTGGCCCTGCTCCTGCTGCTGGCGCTGTCGGCATTTTTCTCCGCGTCGGAGACCGCATACTCCTGCATCAACCGCATCCGCATGCAAAATCTCGCGGAGGACGGCGATGAGAACGCGCGGCTGGCGCTGCGCATCGCGGAGGACTTCGACCGTATGCTGTCCACCATCCTGATCGGCAACAACGTGGTGAACCTCTCCGCCTCGTCGATCGCCACGGTGGTGGCGACGGTGCTGCTGGGGGCCTCGACCGGACCGGCTGTATCCACCCTGGTGATGACCATTCTGGTGCTGATTTTTGGCGAGGTGATGCCCAAGAGCTACGCCAAGGCGCACGCCGAGGAGATCGCCCTCAAGGTGGCGAAGCCCCTGGCCGTGCTGCAAACGGTGCTCGCGCCGCTCTCGTGGCTGTTTATGAAGCTACAGCGGGCGGTCAGCCGCCGCGGCGAGCAGGAGCCGAGCGTCACCGAGCAGGAGCTCAAGACGATCATCCAGAACAGCGAGGAGGAGGGTGTGCTCGACGAGCAGGAGAGCGATATCATCCAGTCGGCGCTGGATTTTGACGATACCACCGTGCAGGAGATTTTGATCCCGCGCGTGGATATGACCGCGATCGATGTGGACGACGACCTGGGCGAAATCCTGGAAACCGCCGTGTCCCACGGCTATTCCCGCATCCCGGTGTATGAGGACAGCATCGATAACATCATCGGCATCATCCACGGCAAGGACCTGCTGGAGGCCTATGTGCACCACCGCGAGATCAAAGTGCGCGAGATGGTGCGCGAGTGCCTGTACGTCTACCGCTCCAAGAAGATCTCCGATCTGCTGGGCGAGTTCAAGCAGCGCAAGCTGCACATGGCCATCGTCACCGACGAGTACGGCGGCACGCTGGGCCTGGTCACCATGGAGGACATCCTGGAGGAGTTGGTGGGCGAGATTTGGGACGAGAGCGACGAGGTGGTGGAGGACCTGATTTGTGTCTCCGACCGCTGCTACGAGGTGCAGGGCGACCTGAACATCGAGGACTTCTTCGATGAGATCGACTACAACGTCAAAAATTTTGAGTGCGATTATTCCACCGTGGGCGGCTGGGCGCTGGAACAGCTTGGCCACATCCCGGCGGTGGGTGAGGGCTTCACCTACGACTGCCTCAAGGTCACTGTGGCCGAGATGGAGGAGCAGCGCATCGTCAAGCTGCGGGTGGAGCTGCTGGAGGAGGCCGGGGATACGCCCGGCGAAAAGGCGAAGGACGCCAAATAACAATGGAATAGAATTCGAGGAAAGACGACATGAATTGTTTTGAAAACGCCAAACGGGTGGTCGTCAAGGTGGGAACCTCCACCCTGACCCACGAAACGGGATTTGTCAACATCCGCCGCATCGAACAGTTTGTCAAGGTGCTGGCCGATATTAAAAACAGCGGCCGGGAGCTCATCCTGGTCTCGTCGGGCGCCATCTCGGTGGGGATGGGCAAGCTGGGGATGAGCACCCGGCCGAGCGGCACCACCGCAAAGCAGGCGCTGGCGGCGATCGGCCAGTGCGAGCTGATGTACATGTACGATAAGCTGTTTTCCGAATACAACCACAATGTGGCGCAGGTGCTGCTCACCCGCGACGTGATCGAGTCGGAGGAGCGCAAGCAGAACTGTGTCAACGCGTTTGAATGCCTGCTCAAGATGCACGCCATCCCCGTCGTCAATGAGAACGACACGGTGGCGGTCGAGGAGATCGAATTCGGCGATAACGACACCCTGTCCGCGCTGGTGGCGGTGCTCTGCCACGCCGATGCGCTGGTGATTCTCAGCGATATCGACGGGCTGTATGACGCCGACCCGCGCAAGGACCCAGACGCCAAGCTGATCGCGCGGGTGGAGGAGATCGACGAATCCATTGCGGAGAAGGCGGGCGGCGCGGGCACCAGCCGGGGCACCGGCGGGATGCTCACCAAGATTCACGCCGCACAGATCGCCTGCGCCGACGGGGTGGATATGGCCATCATCAACGGCAAGAACCCCGAGAACCTCTACCGCCTGTTGGAGGGCGAGGCGATCGGCACCCATTTTGTCGCCGAACCAAAGGCGGCTGCGCGGGGCTGAAGGCTTTCGCGCATCATCCGGATACGAAAGGAAGGATGCACCATGACAGAGATGCAACGGTTGGGTGAGCGCGCCCGCGAGGCGGCCTACCAGCTTGGCGCGGCGAGCGCCGGACAAAAGAACGAGGCGCTCGAGTCGATCGCCGGGGCGTTGTGCCGCCGAGCGGCGGAGATCATCGAGGCTAACGCCGCTGATTTGGTGGCGGCGCGGGAGAACGGCATGAGCCAGTCGATGATCGACCGGTTGTCGCTCGATGAGAAGCGCATCGCCGGAATTGTGGACGCGGTGCGGCAGGTGGCAGCGCTGGACGACCCGATCGGCGAAGTGCTGGGCGGTGCGACGAGGCCCAACGGCATCCGCATCGTTAAAACGCGCGTGCCGCTGGGGGTCGTGGGCATCATTTTTGAGGCGCGCCCCAATGTCACCGTGGACGCGGCGGCGCTCTGCCTCAAATCGGGCAACGCCTGTATTCTGCGCGGCGGTAAGGAGGCCATCCGCTCCAACACCGCGCTGGCGGGCGTGATGCGCGACGCGGTTGCACAGGTAGGGCTCCCCGCCGACTGCATCCAGCTGGTGGAGGACACCAGCCGCGAGAGCGCCAACCAGATGATGAAGCTCTCGGGCTACCTCGACGTACTGATCCCGCGCGGCGGCGCCGGGCTGATCCGCGCCGTGGTGGAAAACTCCACGGTGCCGGTGATCGAGACCGGAACCGGCAACTGCCATGTGTTTGTGGATGCGTCCGCCGACCTCGATATGGCGGTGAAAATCATCGTCAATGCCAAGGCGCAGCGGCCGTCGGTGTGCAACGCCGCAGAGACCCTGCTGGTGCACCGCGAGATCGCCGAACGGTTTTTGCCGGCGGCGGCGCGGGCGTTGGCCGAGAAAAATGTCCGCCTGCTGGGGTGCGGCCGCACCTGTGCCATCCTGAAAGGGATCGAACCCGCCACCGAGGAGGACTACGCCACCGAATTCCTCGATTATATCCTGGCGGTGCGGGTGGTCGACGGCGTGGACGAGGCGATCGAGCATATCAACCGCTACGGCACCCGCCACAGCGAGTGCATTGTGACGAGCGATTACGCGAACAGCCAACGATTTTTGCAGCTGGTGGACGCGGCGGCGGTCTATGTCAACGCCTCCACTCGGTTTACCGACGGCGGCGAATTCGGGCTGGGGGCCGAGATCGGCATCTCCACCCAGAAGCTGCACGCGCGCGGCCCCATGGGCCTGCGAGAGATGACCACCTATAAGTATCTGATATATGGAGAGGGACAAATTCGATGACTGAAAACAAACGCTCTAGCGTAGTGAGAAGCACCATCAGCCGCCGCAAGCGCAAAAATCTCGGCGCAGTCGGCCTGGTGGTGTTCGTGCTGGCCCTGGTGGGGGTGATCTTCATCGGTAAGATGAGCAGCGACCTGACCAGCCACATCCTCGACAATACCAAGGAAAAGGAGCGGCTGGAAAATTTCATCCTGCCGGTGATCATGTTCGATCCGCTCACCTTTGACCTGAGCGACCCCGAGCAGCCCGCCGACCCGCGTATGCTGCTGGAATCCTCCATCTGGAGCACCCTGTTGACCAACGGCAGCGATAAATTCGCCAAGGACGATTACGGCTCGATCATCCTGCCAGCCACCGACGTGGATGTGCAGGCCGCGAAGCTGTTCGGCAGCGAGGTCAAGTTGCAGCATCAGACAATTGCGGATTATGAGATCAGCTACCAGTACAACGAGGAACAGAACGCATATTACATCCCGGTGACCGCGACTATGGCGGTGTACACCCCCAAAATCCTGGAGGTCACCCACAAGGGCGATCTGTATACCCTCCAGGTGGGCTACATCCCGCAGGGCAACCTGTGGCAGATGACCGCGAGCGGGGAGAACGCCGAGCCCACCCCCGACAAGATCATGCTGATGGAACTCAAGAAGATCAAGGGTGGATACAACATCGTAGCGCTCAAGGACGGCCCAGATACCCAGGCGCTCAACTCCAATCCCAATCAGGTGACCCCGCAGACCCCGGTCAACCCGGATGAAGAGATGTTGCCGCCGGATGAGACCTTGAACTCCGAGGCGCCCGGCGAGGAGTTAACCTCCTCCGAGAGCGACGAGACCTCCTCCTCCGAGGTCGAAACGCCGCCGGTCTTTTCCAAGGTGACGGCGTCCTCCACTGCGGCGTCCTCCGGCGGGCACAGCTACGAGGCGTCCAATGTGATGGATGACGACTGGGAAACCGCGTGGATCGAGGGCAAGGATGACGACGGCATCGGCGAATATCTGTTGTTCGAGGCGGATTCACCGCAGACGCTCAAGGGGATCCGGCTGACCAACGGCTTCACCAGCGACAAGTATTACACCGCCAACAACCGCATCACCCAGGTCACTATCGAATTCTCCGACGGCACCAAAGTGACCGAGAAGCTCGAGGGCTACGATAAGCTGTTTGAAGAGGGCGAGTTTGGCGAGATCACCTTTGACACGCCGGTGGAGACCACATCGGTGAAGATCATCATCGACGAGATCGAGCGCGGGTCCCGGTACAAGGATAGCTGCATTTCGGAGGTACAATTCTTCTGATCCAATAAAAACCCAGAAGGGCCCGCACAGAATTTCTGTGCGGGCCCTTCTGGGTTTTTATAAAGAGGCAAATCTATTAAATGGAAAGGCCAAACAGCTCGCAGGCGTTGCGGCAGGTGAGGTCGAACAGTTCCTGCGGCATAATGCCGCGCAACTCGGCCAATTTGGCGCCGGTGTGCACAAGCAGGGAACTGTCGCAGCGTTTGCCGCGGCAGGGCTCTGGGGCCATGTAGGGGCAGTCGGTCTCGATCAACAGCCGGTCATCCGGAACAAGGCGTGCGGCTTCCACTGCCTTGCGCGCATTTTTGAAGGTGACCACGCCGGTGAACCCAAGGTATAGGCCGAGCGCCGCCACCTCGCGCACCATCTCCGGGCTGCCGCTGTAGCAGTGCAGCACACCGCGCGGGCGGTATTTGCGCAGCAGGTCGAGGGTATCCTGGTGGGCCTCGCGGTCGTGGACGATCACAGGGAGGTCGAGCTCCACCGCAAGCTGAAGCTGGCGCTCAAACACAGCGCGCTGCACCTCGCGCGGCGACGCGTCGTCGTAGTGGTAATCCAATCCGATCTCACCGATCGCCAGCACCTTGTCGTGCTTGGCGTATTCCGCAAGCGCAGCGCAGTCCGTTTCAGTGAAACGGTAAGCGGCGTCGGGGTGCACCCCGACCGCACAGTAGAGCTGCGGGTAGCGGTCGGCCAGTGCGATTGAGGTAACGCAGCTCTCCATGCTGGAGGCGGCGTTCATCACAAAGCGCACCCCGCTGTCAAACAGGCGGGGCAACAGCTCGTGGCGGTCCTCGTCGAAGCGTTCGTCGTCGTAGTGGGCGTGGGAGTCGAAGATGTTTTGGTACTCCATCAGCGCACCGTGCTTCCGTTGGGCGCGCTCGGATCGACGAACAACACCTTCACGTCGTTTTCGCCCGCATCTGCGGCCAGAATCATGCCGTTGGACATTTCGCCGCGCAGCTTGGCGGGCTTGAGGTTGGCCACCACCACGATCTTTTTGCCGATCAGGTCGGACGGGGCGTACCAGGCTGCGATGCCGGACACCACCTGGCGCGGTGTATCGGTGCCGTCGTCCAACTGCAATTTCAGCAGCTTGTCGGATTTTTCCACCTTGACGCACTCCTTGATCTCGGCCACCCGCAGGGCGACCTTGGCGAAGTCGTCGATGGTGATGATCGAGGCGACCCCTTCGGGAGCCTCCTTTTTCTTGGGCGCGGGCTGGGCGGCGGGCTTTTGCGCTTCCAGCGCGGCCAGCTTCTTCTGGTGTTCCTCCTCCAGCAGTGCGAGCTCCTTGGCGAGGTCGATGCGCGGGAAGAGGGTTTCGCCGCGGCTTACCGCCACATCAGCGGGCAGGCCCCCGAAGCGCGCCGCGCTGTCGTAGGTGCGCAGGTCGGCGGACGCGCCGATCTGGTCGAAGATTTTCTCAGCGGTAACGGGCATAAACGGGGTGAGCAACACCGCCGCCACGCGGATGGATTCCAGCAGGTTGTACATCACCGTGGCGAGACGCGCGCGGTTCGCGTCCTCCTTAGCCAGCGCCCAAGGCATGGTTTCGTCGATGTACTTGTTGGTGCGGGAGATCACCTTGAACACGTCGATCAGCGCCTGCTGGAAGGCGTAGCGCTCCATCGAGGCCTCGTACTTGTCGCGCAGGCCGTCCACTAGGCCGGTCAGCTCGTCGTCGAGCGGCTCGGCTTTGCGGTCGGCGGGCAGGCGGCCGCCGAAGTATTTCTCCACCATCGATACGGTGCGGGACACCAGATTGCCCAAGTCGTTGGCGAGATCGGCGTTGATGCGGTTGATCAGCGCTTCGTTGGTGAACACGCCGTCCGAACCAAACGGGAATTCGCGCATGAGGAAGTAGCGCAGCGAATCTACCCCGTAGCGTTCACACAGGGTGACGGGATCGACCACATTGCCCTTGGATTTGCTCATTTTGCCGCCGTCGATCAGCAGCCAGCCGTGGCCGAATACCTTCTTGGGCAGCGGCAGATCGAGCGCCATCAGCATGGCGGGCCAGATGATGGTGTGGAAGCGGGTGATCTCCTTGCCCACAAATTGCACATCGGCGGGCCAGAACTTTTCAAAGTCGTGGTAACGGTCGTTGCCGTATCCGAGCGCGGTGATGTAGTTGGAGAGCGCGTCGATCCAGACATAGACCACATGCTTGGGGTCGAACTCCACCGGAATGCCCCAGTTGAAGGTGGTGCGGGAGACGCACAGATCCTCCAATCCGGGTTTAATGAAGTTGTTAATCATCTCGTTGAGGCGGGAGACCGGCTCGACAAAGTCCGGATGCGCCTCGTAATATTCCATCAGGCGGTCGGCGTATTTGGAAAGACGGAAGAAGTAAGCCTCCTCCTCGGCGTCCTTCACCTCGCGGCCGCAGTCGGGACATTTGCCGTCCACCAATTGGCTCTCGGTCCAGAAGGACTCGCAGGGGGTGCAGTACTTGCCGCGATAGACCGATTTATAGATATCGCCCTTGTCGTAGAGCACCTTGAAGATCTTTTTGACCGATTCCACATGATAGTCGTCGGTGGTGCGGATGAAGCGGTCGTTGGAGATGTTCATCAGCTTCCACAGATCCTTGATGCCGGCCACGATGTTGTCGACGTACTGCTGCGGCGTCACACCGGCCGCTTCAGCCTTCTCCTGGATTTTCTGGCCGTGCTCGTCGGTGCCGGTGAGGAACATCACATCATACCCCTGCATTCGCTTGAACCTAGCCATGGTATCGGTCGCCACCGTGCAGTAGCTGTGCCCGATATGCAGCTTGTCGGATGGATAATAGATCGGTGTGGTAATATAGAAATTACCCTTGCTCATTTTGAATTCCTCCTAGCAAATTTTGGGGTCAGGGTTTTGTTCCTGCAAGAAACCGCCGATTTTGGCGGCGCTTATACATTATATTATACCATGCGCGGCGGTGACATACAAGTTTTGACAGGAAAAGTCCATGGCAAGGCTTTGCCTTTTGGATTTTATGTGGTATGATATAATTATTCTTGATGATGATTTCAACCGAGGAGAGGATAGGATGGAGCCGGTCTGCTATACAGTTAGGCGCATCGACGGGGATTACGCGATTTTACTTTCGGACAGTGGAGTGGAGAACACCGTCGCGATGGCGCTGCTCCCGCCCGAAACCGACGAGGGTATGCGCCTGTTGTGGAAAGATTTTGAGTATTTCGTATTGTGACTCTACAAATTCTGTTATTTTGTATTGACTTTATGGGTTAACCGTGGTATACTAATTTGCGTCACGAAAAATGGAGAGGTGTCCGAGCGGTTTAAGGAGCTGGTCTTGAAAACCAGTGACTCGCAAGAGCCGTGGGTTCGAATCCCACCCTCTCCGCCAAACGAGTTTCGGCTTTGCCGAAAGGAAGTTTTGCGGGAAGAGGGCGGAGATGAGAACAGCACGACCGCGAAGCGGACAAAAAGCTGCCTGTGGCAGGTTTTTGAGTGCGCGGGTAGAATCCCACCCTCTCCGCCAAACGAGTTTCGGCTTTGCCGAAAGGAAGTTTTGCGGTAGAGAGGGAAGAGCCGCCAGTTGATGGCTGCAAGATACCTCTTTTTTATAAAACAAGACAATCAATTTGGAGATGTACCCAAGTTGGTGAAGGGGCTCCCCTGCTAAGGGAGTAGGTCGGGAAACCGGCGCGAGAGTTCGAGTCTCTCCATCTCCGCCACAGCAAAAACCGCATGAGTAAGCCGAAAACGGCTTGTTCATGCGGTTTTTTCGTGTTTTTGTTGATGCCTATAGACACATGAAAATACGCCAAAAAGCGCATTGGGCGGCACAGAAATGGCACAGTAAATTAGGGCATTTGCGAGGGATCGTTAATGGATATTAGATTGAGCTTGGCGAAAGTCTTTGCCCTTCGGAGCTTTCGTATGTGGGTATAAACATCCTGTGTCATGGCAAGTGTAGAATGCCCTAAAAGTTCCTGTGCATCTTTTTCACTGATTTCATTTTCAAACAAAAGTGTTGCATAACCATGGCGCAGTTGATGCGGTGTTAGGGATAATCCAGATTCAGATTGATAGGTTTTCCAAAGCTTGTCAAACTCATGCTGTTTCAACAGCTCGCCACGTTGATTGTGGAAAATGTATTCGTTTGGGGAGCCTGGCGGGATGTGTTCACCTAAAAAGGAGAACAAAGGCACATCTCTTATGCTGGACGTGGTTTTTGGAGTTTTGATGCCGGGTTGATTATTTACATAAAATACAGACTTGGTAATGTGGACGAGATTTTTGTTCCGATCGATGTCTTTGTATTGCAAGGCCAGCGCTTCACCGCGCCGGCAGCCGGTGTAGAGTATTAGAAATGCAAACAGACCGAATGTCTTCCCGATAGATGAGTTGATAATCTGCACCTCTTTTTCTGTAGGGGGCTCCCGGTGCTCAGCGGGCTTAACGTTGTTCGAGGGCCGGATAAACTCCGCAGGGTTATGCGTAACGTACCCTTTCACTGCTGCGTGAGTAAAGATCATCGAAAATATAGAAATTTGGGTCTTAACTGTCTTCTTGGCGTGCTGCTCAGATTCAAACCTCTTAATATAATTTTTAATTTCTTGCGCGTCGATATCTGTGATGTGGCGATCTCCAAAGGCGTTTCTAGCGCGGTTTAAGGCTGGGCGATAATTTTTGAGCGAGTTTGGAGAAAGATTTTCAAAGTGTATAGCCTCCCATTCATCCGCCACTTCTCTAAACAACGGGCCTTCCTGCTTTCGCTGGCGGTAATCCAGGATTTTTTTATCAATCTCCGCCTCTGACTTGCCCCGGAAGGCCACGCGGCGGCCGTCTATGGTGATTTTCTTTTCATATAACCCGTCTGGCCGCTGGTACAGCTTCTTTTTCTTATCGCGCTTTTGAGGGGCTCCACAGTACATGCAGTACAGACTTTCGTCTGGAATATCCTTTTTACACTTCTTACATTTCATCGTATACACCTTTATCGGATATTTCAATCCACGCTCCCCTTGCGGGAGCGACCTCTTGATCAGTCTAAACAACGGGTGGATCGCAGGTCTTACATGGGCCGTAGCCGGACGAAATCGCATCATCTACGGTAAGTTCTTTGACTTCTCTATCCTTTATATGGGGGCATCCGGGTAAATGGTATTTGGCCCCATATTTTGTTACATATACAATTTCTTGCCCAATTGCATCTGCCGCCGATTGGGATAATTGATACTGGATAATTTGGCTGCGATTGTCGGCGCGCTCAGACCGAACTGCGATATCGTCGCAAACCAAAACAATAAGAGATCCGATCAACAACAAGAACAGAATGATGGCTGCAAAATCCCGCTTTGGGGCATTTGACAGGATAAATCGGTTAAATTGTTTAACAATCTGCGTATCATTATCTGTGCCTGTATACTCTCCTATGTACTTATAAATCTGTTCAGCTCTGTCACCAGTTACCATTGTTAGAGATTTGATTTGATTGATTGTGGTGATGCCACATCGCTTCAGAACCGGAGGCGGAGCCAATAAGTGACACGCGAATCGATCAGCCTCATCTTCTTGCACATTCGCAATATTTGTTTCCGGAGCCAAACCTAAAATGCCGTGATAAGTGTGATCGAGCGTTATGTGACCAAGTTCGTGCGCAATCGCGAATAATTTTTCACCGTAAGGGAGGCTGTCAGTGTAAAAGATTATTTTTAAGGTTGCACTGACGTAAGTAAATGCTTTTAAAATCATGTATTGTTCCAAGTGAAGCGTCCGTATAACCTCAGCTCCTTGCGTGTACGTTACCACCTCGTATTCGAGGCTATTGCACAAATCCTTAAGTTTGATGAGGTCAAATGGCAATGTACAGATTTTGTTCTCTAGTATAAAATTGTTGGTTAGCTTTTCCATACCAATCATTGGTAACACCTCCTATTATCAATAATAGGAGGGATTTCGACAGAATACTACAGGAAAAATATTCCTATTTATCGTTTCTTAAAGCTTCTACCATTTTCTTCAGAATACTATACTCTTCTTCTGATAACTCGATTACTTTTTGGCCATCGCCCTCGAACCCCATAATTACCGCTGTACAATTTTTAATTTTATCGCTGTGCAGCATTGCTCTAATCTCTGCATCTCTGTCCTCCGCCGTTTCTTCGGTGGAGGATTTTTTTTGTTCAATGCCTAGTAGATAATCAACTGTTACGCCAAAATAATTTGCGATTTTAGACATCGCGTCCGCACTTGGAGTAGCTTTAGTATTTTTCCATTTGGCCGCAAGCGATCGGCTTAACCCCATATCCAAACACGCTTTACTGGGCGACACCCCCTTTTTAACACATAAGCTATAAAACAGATCATAAAACACAAAAATCACCCTTAATTTTTGTGCAACCCACAAAATATTACGAAATTAATCATTTCCTCTTGAAATGATTACGAAAGTAATATATAATACAAACAAATGATGAATTTCGTAATATAACGTTTTGGGATTGTTGCACTTAGTAAGCATATTTACAATAACATAACAGATTACGAAGTTCAACAAATTTTTACGATAGAAAGGAGATTTTGTATGCCTGCACAATGGACGGCGGAGATTGTTGGTGAAATGCATCTGAAAGGCATTACCGCCAAGCAACTGGCAGAACATATGGGACTAAATCCAAAGTATGTTAGTGTTGTGCTCAATGGACATCGAGAACCAAAAGGGGCAGAAAACAGATTTCGCAAAGCCTTAGACGAAATAAGTCTCCACGCAAAAAAATAGGAATAGAAAAGCCGCCCCGGCTCTGGAACAGCAAGGGCGGCAAAGAGATTCACTCACGGTCGAGAAAGAGGGGGATACGATTGCCGGAAACTATTAGGCTTGTACTGATAATCTTTTCGGTTGCAATGTCGATCATAGCAATTTTAAGTGATCTGAGAAACCGCTAACCTCGACTTTTGATTGGAGTTTTCCTCGATTTGTCGCAATGTGCAATTTAATGGCGGAATGGGGAGCGACTGCAAAATCATGATTTTTAGGTATTGCGAGAAACAGTCCAGATTTTGCATCGAGTCCCTGCAAAGAAATCGGAAACGGTTCTGAAAAAGCGGTATATGGTTCCCCATTGCCTCTTGTTCCAGAAACGATTTCTTGAGGCAATTGCTCAAAAGATAGGAGCTTCCCGTTTTGTTCCATTGATATGCGGGTGATTGAAATTGGGAGTCGAGACTTGTTGATGATCTCCAAATAAGCGACGTATATTGTTTGGGGATTGCCCCACTCAAACATATGACAAAGTTGAATTTCAATCTTTTTTCTGTGGGAAATCAATTGGAATATGAAGGTATAGGTAGAAAGGCAAAACGCAATTATGGTAAGCCAATTTAGAACAATGTCCACCTCAGTCACCAGCCTTTCTCTCTGATTATACCACAGCAACATATGAATGGCCAACATGGCAAAACAAAAGCTCACAACCAAGCAAGCTAGGAAGGAGGAAACGATGGAAGTTGAAAAAATGATGGACACACTTCAAAAGCAGCTGCAACTGCTATCAAAGCGTGCCCAAAAGACACAATCTGTAAGGGAACTTGCAAAAATAAGTGATTCAATGGCAAATATCGCAATGGCTATCGCTCATTTGGCTGGACAAATCCGATTCTTCTCGCAGGGGTCTTCGGGTCTGGCCTCTCGACAGACATCAAAAGAAAATTCAACTCGCTCACATGCTGGATAAGTTGGGCTGGTTTCCCATCGATAAAACCGTAGAAAACAATAATAGATGGATTGCAATACCCGACATCTGTAACGTTCAGCAAAATGCTTTGCCCAAAATGACATAGCCTGAATGCGACTTCGTGGTCGCTGTCAAGTCCTTGCTCAAATTCTCGGATTTGTTTCATTATGATTTCGTATTGGTAATCGGCCAGATAATATTCGTGCGCAGGCCTAATGTCTTTAAGGTCCAAAAACCACTTCATTTCACTACAATTATACTTTGCCGGCGATGAAGGAAGTAGAAAAAATGGTCGAACGGGTGAAAAAATTGTTGACAAACATCGAAGCGTAACCGCTCTGATGAAACATCGAATCATGTCGTAAGATGAAGAAAAGCCGCCCTTGGGTCGGAGGAGGTGATATAGTGCCACGAGAAAAAGAAGCCTACCGCGACACCCTTGAACTAATTGCAACTGCATTTCCCGGCAAAACAATGCTCACAGCAACGGAGGTGGCGCAGTTTTGGGGGAAAGACGTGCGCACGGTGCGGAAGGTGCTGAAAGACGATCTTGTGAAGCACGTAGGAATCTCAATTGTTAAGCTCGCCCGGCGTATGAGCTAATAATGGTTTACGTTAGATGATCTACCCGCCGAACGGGAAAGCAGATAACTCGATATGGGAGGATGCGAGCGCATCATGAACGACCGGCAGCGGATCGAGAAGTGGATCAAGGGGGTGGAACGCCTGCTTGCAGAGTGGAGCAGGCCGGATATCCAGAGGTGGCGCAAGGCGCTGCAAGAGGAAGACAGGCGCGAAGATAGGGGGAAGAGAGATGTCGTTCACAGCGGATGAGTTGGCCGTCATGCGGCAGGCGGACGAAGAGATTGAGTGGGAATTTGAGGCTAACCCATATCGCGCTGCGCAAGAACATAATGACCTGGCAAAGGAGTTGGATCGATACGCCACCGTCGCTGCTATGGATGTGCAACAGAGGCGTATCGCGGAACGCAAACGTAAGTACCGCGCGGAGCACAAGGAAGAGATCGCGGATTACCAGCACAAATACTACAAAGAACATAGAGAAGCAATCATGGAGCGCCAGCGCAAGTACAACGCAGAGCACAAGGCTGAAATAGCAGAGTACATGCGGGAGTACATGCGCAAGTACCGCGAGAAAATCAGAAGGGAGCGTGCAGCAGCAACATGACAAGGGCGGCATTGAGCGTTATTGGAATCTGGGTCGGCCTGCCTATGACGGGCAGCCTGCTGGACGGCGGGCAGACCTGGGCGGGTATCATCGCAGGTATCGCAAGCCTAATCCTGATCGCCAGCGGAGTGATGACGGAGGAGGGCAGCGGAGATGCTTGACTTGGGGATCGTGCGTTTTGAAGGCGTGGCAGGGGCGTTGGAGCTTATGGGCCTGATATGTGCCCTGATGCTGGGGCTGGCAATTGGAGGCAGTAGGAAAGGAAGGTGATACAGATGCGTGAAAGACTGATCGCGCAACTGCGGGAAACCGGGGAGTACATAGTAGAAAACTGCGGCGAAGACCGCTATGGGCTGCTGGAAGCCGCCTATGCACTGGAACGGGATGCGGAGCAGATCGCAGCGTACAAAGAAATGCAGGCGGACAGCGGCTACCAGATCAAGCTGCTGGAGCGGGAGGTTGCCCGGCTCAGCGCAGAGCTTGAATGGCAAAAAAGAGCGCCCGCCGGAGCTGCGAACTCCAGACGGGCGCAAGGAAAGGATAGAAATAGATTGTCCATATTATAACAGAAACCGGAGGAAAAAGCAATGACGCTCAGTGAAATAAATCGTTACTGTGAGGCGGAACGGTCGTGGCTGGAGGAACCGGAACACAGCCCCTACGAGGACGACGGCCCGGACCCGGATGAGGAATACGAGAGATGGAGGGACGAGCGGCTTGGTGCAAATTGAGACAATGGATTATGTGGCTATGGCAATCAGGATGATAGAGCAGCAAGAGGAGATCGACGACCTGAAAAAGCAGTTAGAGGCGGCGCTGGAGCACAACGCGCTGCTGGAAAAGGCGCTGCGGGATAGCCGGGAGGAGATGCGGCGATGGGGATAAAGAACGGCGTGTCGTATTACACCAAGGCGGAGGTCACCATGACCGTCAGCTTCCCGGAGGACCGCGTCTGCTGCCGGTATTGCCCGCTGTGCGTCAAGGACCCGGATAATTACGGGAGGTTTGTCTGCTTTGATACTAGAGAGATACTTGTTTATCCAGAAATAACGATAGGAAGCCAATGTAAGGCGAAAATCAGAACGGAGGAAAAATAATGGCAATTACAGCAAGCGCAAAAGCACAGAGACCAGAACCAGTGGCAGAAGGGCCTCATATTGCAATCTGCATCTCCATCATCGACCTCGGAATTCAGGAAATATCATTCCAGGGTGAGAGCAAGCAGCAGCGGAGGGTGATGCTAACTTGGGAGATACCAGACGATCCAATAGAGAAAGATGGCGAGGCGAAGCCGAAAGTAATCAGCAAGGAATATACCTTGTCATTGAATGAAAAAGCGAAACTGCGGGAACATCTGGAAGCGTGGCGCGGGAAGAAATTTACCGAGGCTGAACTGGAAGGTTTTGATTTGGTCAACATCCTCGGAAAGCCTTGTCAGATGCAGGTGGTAATGAACGATAGAGGCTATAGCAATGTCGGTGTGATTATGGCGGTGCCGAAAGGACTGCCCGTGCAGTCCGCCTACCATCCGTTGACCTATTTTGATCTGACTGATCCCAAGTGTTTAACGCTCATGGAAGGGTTGCCGGAGTGGATACAGAACAAGATTAAGCAGTCAGAGACGTACATAGAACTGCGCGATGGTAAAAACGGCGGCTTTGTGGAGGTGGAAGGGGACGATACGCTTCCATTTTAAGCGAATTTAAATGAGAAGGAAACAGGTGGCGAAATGGAACAGGGCTGGGTAAAATTGAGCCGCGATATTCGGAACCACTGGATATGGAAGGACACGCCGTATTCCAAGGGGCAGGCGTGGATGGACCTGATATTATCCGTGAACCACAAGAGCAAAAAGGTGATGATTGAGGGAAAATCCGTGACGATAAAGCGCGGCTGCACCCTCACAAGTATACGGAGCCTTGGCATGAATTGGGGTTGGTCAAATGGTAAAGTGGATCGGTTCCTGAAGTGTTTAGAGGATGACGGGATGATAGAACGGACACGGAACGGGAGCGGAACGCTTCTAACCGTGATAAACTACAGCAAATTCCAGGGTTGCGGGACGGAGAACGGAACAGCAACGGAACGCGAGCGGAACACCGACGGAACGCAAACGGAACAGCAACGGAACGGGAACGGAACGCGAGCGGAAACAAACAAGAATGAAAAGAATGAAAGAATGAAAGAAGAAAAGAAAGTAAGTAAGAAAGAAAGCGTTCCGTCGTTTTCGGCGATGATTTGCGGCTACACGGAGAATGCGGCGCTGAGGACCGCGTTGGAGGATTATCTCACGATGCGGATCAAAAAGAGAGCGGCCCCGACCAACCGCGCCTTGGAGCTGGTGCTCCAAAAGCTGGATAGACTATCCGGTGGGGACGACGCGGTGAAGATCGCGATCCTGGAAAAGTCGACGATGAACAACTGGACTGGGGTGTTTGAGCTCAAGCAGGAAGAATTTCCGGCGGCGACAACAGAGAAATTCGCCAATTAGGGAGCATTTTGTAGGATGCAGGTTGATGGAAACAATTGAATGGCCCTGAGTGCAAATCTGCGCCCCATAAAACTCACTTTTGATGGATTATCAGGGAAACTATAGGTACGGAACCTGAAAATCAACACAGGGCCATTTTGAAGGGGTTAGGCGAAATGAATGAATTTGACTTTGCACGGGCTTTCCTGCCGGACTTCACGGTCAAAGGGGACGAAATCATCCCGAAATATTGCCCGGTTTGTCACGGCGGGGAGCATAGCGACAAATACAGCTTTGCGCTGAACTACAAAAACCACACTTACAACTGCAAACGAGGGAGTTGCAACACGAAGGGCCATTTTTCCCAACTGTGCAAGGAGTTTGGCGTTGAAATGGACCGTGAGGACAGATATACCGTGCCGCCGGTAAAGAAAAGCTACAAGCGCCCCGACAAGGAGCTTTATCCGGTGACAGACGATGGGAAAAAATACCTTTCGCTGCGCGGGATCAGCGAGGAGACGGCGAATGCGTTCGGCGTGTCGAGTGCAGACGGCAATCTGGCGTTCCCGTATTACCGGACGGCCGAAGAGTTTGAACTGCGCGAAGCAACTTTTGTCAAATACCGCAAAGCGGGCAAGGTGGAGAAAGGCGAGCGGAAGATGTGGAGGGAGGCGGGTACAGAACCGATTTTGTTTGGGATGCACCTGTGCGACGAGCATGACCCGGTGCTATACCTGTTTGAGGGCGAGTTTGACGCGATGTGCGGTAGACAGGCAACGGGGAAAAACTGCGTGTCAGTGCCGAGCGGCTGCGAAGACTTCACCTGGCTCGAAACCTGCTGCGACTGGCTCGCAAGGTATGAGACGATAGCTGTGTTTGCGGACAACGACGACGCGGGGCGGAAGATGCTTGCGGAGCTGGGGCGAAAGCTCGACTGCAAAATGCTGAAACCGGATTTTACCCTGTATGGTTCCTGCAAGGACGCAAACGAGATTCTGCACCGGATGGGAGAAGAAGCGATCCGGACAATCATCGAGCAGATGAAGCCGGTGGAGGTGCAAGGGCTGCTCAATCTGGCTGATGTGGAGAATGTCGATATTGCAAGCATACCGAGGACGTTTACGGGTATGGACGCACTGGATAAGGCCACGGGTGGGCTTTTTGACGGGGACTTGTCTGTATGGACGGGCAAGCGCGGCGAGGGAAAGTCTACCTTCCTGACGCAAACACTGCTCCATGCTGTAGAGGACGGAAGGAAGGTGTGTATCTATTCAGGCGAGATTCCAGCGGACAGGCTGAAATACGGGATCAACCTTCAGGCGGCGGGCAGCGGCGTGGTGCAGACCAGGCTGGATCGGAGGAGCGGGCGCAGAATCAGCTATGTGCCGCGCGCCGACCTGGAGAAGATAGAGAACTGGTATAACGGCAAGATTTGGGTGTACGACAACCGATGTGCAGAGACAGATGAAAGTGAAGCGATCCTGAAATTGTTTGAACTGGCATACAAGCGATACGACTGTCGCGTGTTTTTGGTGGATAACCTGATGACAGTGAACAGCACCAGGAGCGACCGGGATTTCTACCAGCTTCAGGCGGACTTCACGATTAAGCTGAGAAAGTTGGCGGAGCGGTTGGGAATACATATCCATCTGGTGGTACACCCAAGAAAGACAGACGGCGAGATTAAGGACAGCGACAGCGTCGGAGGGCTCGGAACCATCACAAATATTGCATGTAACGTATTCAACGTGCATCGCTGCACGGAAGCGGAGCAGAAAGCGAATGAGTGTGATGCAACAGTGCGTTGCCTGAAAAACCGGGCATATGGGGAACTGGTCAACATCCGGCTGATGTACAACCCGGATTCCAAGCGGTTTCATGAACCGGGCAAGCTGGAGAAGCGGTTCGGCTGGGAGAATCAGGCGGTGTATACGACGAAATGGGGGGAAGCGCCATTTTAAGCGAAAAAGAATTGAAAAATTGGGCCTGGGATTGGGCCAACCGAATGCATGAGGCGGTCAAACAGAAGCCGGACACGCCGGAAACTTCCAAACTGTTGGACGATTGGCAGATTGAAACCAAACAGATGGTGGACGAGGAGGCCGGTCCAGACCAAGCGGACTATGGGGCGATGTTGAGCCTCATGACAACAGGATATTACGACTATCTGTTCCGCAGAGGGGAGAGTGAATATCTCAAATGGGTGCAAGAACAGATGGAACAGCATCGCAAAGTGCTGCAATGATCGAGTTTACGATCCCGCTGCGCCCGGTGACGAAAAAGAACCACCAGCAGATACGGGTGAACGGGAAAACGGGAAAGAGATACATAGCGCAATCGGAGGCATACCGGGAATATGAGCAGCAGTGCGAGCTGCTGATCCCAGCTGAGTACAAGCAGCGCATCGACCGGCCGGTGAACGTGAAAGCGGTGTATTACATGCCGCAGGCGCGGCGGGTAGATTTGACCAACCTCAACAGCGCGCTGCACGACGTGCTGGTAAAGGCCGAGGTGCTCAAAGACGACAGCTCTTTGTCACCGCGGATCGTGGTGGGGACCGACGGGAGCCGCGTGGAGGTGGACCGCGACAATCCCCGGACAGAGGTGGAGATCACGGAGGCGGGCGAATGAACTGCATCGTGTGTGGAGCTGAGCTGCACGGCAATCAGAGGATGTATTGCAGCAAGGCGTGTCAGAGCAGGGCAATGTACGCAAAGCGGAGGACACCAGGGCGGGAATACTGCAAATATTGCGACGCAAAGCTGGAATCAAAGAGCGCAAAGCGCATGTTTTGCGGGGACCCATGCAAGCAAAATTATTATTATTGGGAAAGGCGTATGAAGGGCTGCATAAAAGTGCTGAGAGAAGTCATAGAGCCGCGTGAGATCACGCCGACAACGGTATACCTGGTGCACAAGTACGCAGCGGAGGGGATGCCGGCAGGAGTGATCGCGCACACACTGGAGCGCTGCATGGAGGATGTGGGCAAGGCGTTGGAGCAGCCGATCGCGGCGGCGCAGTCGGCGCTGATCCAGGAGTATTTTGTCAGGTACAAGCCGAGGAAAGCGACGGAATAGCCCTGAGCGCGAATCTGTGCATGTATAAACATGTTTTTATGGGATGGCCATGAAATTATAAGAACGGCACCTGAAAATCAATACAGGGCTGTTTTGAAGGGATGAATCGAGTGGAAAAGGCAATTGTATGTTTCAGCGGGGGGCACAGCAGTGCCCTCGCAGCAATCGAAGCGGTGCGCAGGTACGGCAAGGATAGGGTGATCCTGCTCAACCACGATATATCGCCCAAGGTGGAGCACGAGGACATCAAGCGGTTTAAGCGCGAAGTTGCGGACTACTGCGGCGTGCCGATCACCTACGCCAACATGCCGGGATGGGAGACAACCACGCCGCTGGATGTGTGTGTGCAGCACAAGACGATTTTTGCAGGGAGACCGGGGCGCGCAATCTGCACCGCACGCCTCAAGACCGAGCCGTTTAATCGATGGCTGGAAAGCAATATGCCGAAGTCAGCGGATATCCATATCCTGTACGGGTTTGACGCGGGAGAGACGGAGCGCATGTTGCGCCGTGGGACGATCATCCGCGCGATGGGATATACACCGGAATTTCCGCTGGCGGAATGGACGCGGACGATTGAGCGCACGGAGGACGTCGGCATAGAGCGGCCGGTGACATACCGGATATACAGACACGCCAACTGCATCGGCTGTCTGAAGGCGGGGAAACAGCACTGGTATTGCGTCTATTGCCTGCGGCCGGATATTTGGTGGGATGCCAAGATTGCGGAGGATAAACTGGGATACAGCATCATCAAGGGGATGTACCTCAAGGAGTTAGAGCCGCTGTTTTGGTCGATGAAGCACGAAATGCACATCTGCCCGAGTGAGAAGATACCGCCGCAGACATTTTGGGCGCAGGTAGACGCGGTACTGCCGGAGCAGGAAAGCATGATGCCGTGCGACTGCGCGTTTTGAGGAGGCGGTGAAATGAAAAGCCATATCAGGCGGCAATACACCAACCGGCAAAAGCAGATGGCGGAGGAACTATGCGATCAGGTGATCCGGGAGGGGATTGTGAAAGCGCAATGGCTGATGTGCATCGCAATGAATGAGGCCTTGGGGATTGGTGCGAAGCGGATGCAGAGGCTATTTGAACGTTATGAAGTGTTGGCAGAAGAATACAAAGAAGCGCAGGCGGACGATGTGGCGGACGAACTGCTGCGGCGCCGGGTGGTGCAGATGGGCTTGAAGCCGGAAGGGGGCGAAAGAAATGGGTGAAACGTACAAAGCCGCGCTGGAACTGTGGGGCGCAGAAGCGCAAACGCTGATGGCGATGGAAGAGATGGCGGAACTGCAAAAGGAGCTGTGTAAGCACGCGCGGGGCAAAGAAAACCGCAAAGAGATTGCGGAAGAAATCGCGGATGTGCGGATTATGCTGGATCAGATGGCGATACTGCATGACTGCGAGGAGTTAGCGGGAAAATTCAAGGAACAGAAGATAGAACGGCTAGGGAAATTGATCCGCCGGAAGAAAGGTGCAGAGGAAGGGCGGAGCAACGCCGACCGCATTCGGGCTATGGACAACGGTGAACTGGCAATGTTGCTATGCAGTGCTGATTTCTGCGAATGTTGCAAGTATGAGCAGGGGGGCATATGTTGCTATATCGAGGAATACCCAGATAGTGGACCATATGACGGCTGCGTTCAGACGGCGGAAGAATGGCTTAGAAATCCAGCCGACATGCGCGAGGAGTAGACAAAGAGGGTATGAAGATATTGGGTTAGAACCGGTAGAAAAAAGATCGAAATAGACAACAAGGGGAAACGCAATGAAAAAGAGCAAAAAGGTTAAGAAGCGGGAAAAGAAAAACCGGCCAAAACTGAAACCATGCCCATTTTGTGGCGGCGAAGCGGTAATTGAGGATGCTGTATATAATTATGCGGTCATGTGCACAAGGTGCCGTTGTGAGACAAGATGGGAGACAAATGAGGGTATTGCGATAGACTTGTGGAACAGGAGGTCAACAATGGATGAATTAAAACCGTGTCCGTGAAAGCGGTATGGTGTGGAACTGGGGATATAATACGCTTTGCTGGAGCTGTGGGGGAGTAGAATCGCAAACGCTGATGGTAATGGAGGAGAGTGTGGATTGAAATTTGTTTTTGTAGCAATGTTTTCGGCCGCGAAAAATGAATTTTGGAGGGCAAAGTCATGAAAGGGTGTAAACAATGCCCGGCACGCGCGAAGTGTACAACAGTAACATATCGCGGCTCTGCATGTGATGCACTGCGCTGGACATATGGGCTTGACGAAGACCCTGAGATTGTAACCGATGCTGACGTGGTGGATGTAGTACGATGCAGCGATTGCAAATACAGTATGCCGATTGGCAGCAATGAAATTAGATGCGAGTATCACGACTTCACCGTATGGCCGGAAAATGGGTTTTGCAGTTATGGGGAACGAAAGGTTAGAAAAAACAATTGCTGAAGAGTACATAATCAATTGCCAAGGAAACTTCGGCAGTTGCCTCAAGCCTTCCTCAGATAGTTTGAATAAATAAAGCCACAGAAGGGGGTAAAATCTGCGTGAGTAAATTGAAATTGGTGCAATCGGCAAAATTCGGAGAGATCGAGGCGGATATTTACAGCGATAACAAGGACATGTTTATGACCATCAACCAGTTGGCGGAGTGTTTAGGGTACGCGAATGGTCGTAAGGGCATCGATACTCTGATTGACAGGAACAATTATCTTAAAAGCGAGGAGTTTTCAGTAACCCTCAAGATGAGGGCTACTGATGGCAAGCAGTATAATACCCGCCTTTTCACCGAAGATGGAATCTACGAAGTTACCATGTTGTCGAGCCAGCCCAAGGCCAAGGAGTTCCGGGCGTGGATACGCAGCATCCTCAAGGCGCTGCGCTCGGGCGAGGCCAAGGTTGTAAGCATGAGCGAATACCAGCGGATGATGGCGCAGACAAGGGAAGAAAATGCCAGAATCCGCAAGGCCCAAATTCTCACACGCCTTGCCGACGAATACAAGGGCACCACCTATCAACAGGTGCTCAACTCACACGCGACCAAGGTATTGACGGGCGAGCATCTGATTCCCTTGCCAGAGCTGGCGGAGAAGACCTATAGTGCTGGGGAGATCGGCGAGCGATTGGAAATCAGTGCGAATATGGTGGGCAAGCTCGCCAACCGGCACAACCTAAAAACCAATGAGTTCGGCAAATGGTTCCATGACAAATCCAGGCACAGCAGCAAGGAGGTTCCGGCTTTCCGTTATTATGCTAAAGTGATTCCCGTACTGCAAGAAATCCTCCAAATGGATGGAGGACATATTGGCGACACCGACAAAACGTAGGAGGCGAGTGAGATGCGCGAATACATACGCAAGAGCAGCGGGCTGGATCGCTCGCTGACGAGGCGGCTCAAAGCAGTGATTGGTGATTATGATAGGCTGAAAAAGCGGAGGCTAGATATCATCTATGGCGGCAGCGCGCGGCAGGATGGGACGCCGCGCGGAAACAGTGTAGGAAAGCCGACGGAGGAAAAAGGGACAAGGCTTGCCGAAATAGACAGAGAGCTCGAAGCGATTGACCAGACATGTGTAGAGATCAGAGCGATTTACAGCGCCAAGGTGCAACCTGAGTTCGATCCGATTAAGGCATATTGGCAGTATGACTACTTCAATTACATGCATATCCGTTCTCCAGAGAGTCCAGAGGGGCCGTCGAGGAGGACGTGGAACAGATACAAGGATAAAATTCATATGATGCTGGCAAAAAAGTTGAATCTTTTTTGAAAAGTGGCACAATGGGGCAAAAAATATTGGTAAAATAGAATTAATGGAAAGTATAAAAAATCCGCTCATGGGGTACCACGGGCGGATTTTCTATGCCTAAAAGGAGGGATGCAACATAACTAAGCCATGGATGATACGCAAGCCAAATTGCCGAAAATGCATATGGAACAACCACCGGGAGTGTGGCAGGGATTTTTGCATCCTTCCGAGGTGCATCTACAAGCAGAGATCTACGAATAAGCCCGTATAGCGGGCGTACCTCCTTTCAAGCCCTGGGGCTGACCACCCCGGGGCTACAAATAAGCGCCAAAGGGCGAGAAGATAATCAAAAGTGTGGTGGTGATGTGACGACAAAACGAAACAAAACGATGCTCGGGAAAAAACAGCTCAAGGCGGCGGAAATGTTATCAAACCCTGATTTCAGCGGGACAATTACGCAGTTATGCGAGTGTATTGGTGTCGCAAGGTCTACATTTTACCGGTGGCTTGAGGACGAGACGTTCCGCGGTTGCGTGGATGGCCTGATCGATAGATATACGGACAGCGAGTTGTCACGTGTCTGGAAGGCCCTTATGCGCCGTGTTGACGCCGGGGATATCCAGGCGATCAAGCTGTATTTTGAGCTCAAGGGCAAATACAAGCAGGGCATCGGCAGAGACGCCGAAGAAAAGCCAGACAACGGACTGATCAAGGCAATCGAGCAAGGCGCAAAGGAGGTGTGGGAAGATGTACAAGACGTTCAGCCGCAAGCAGATGCAGGTAATGACCTGGTGGGCCCACCCGACGATTAGCAAGCAATACAATGCAGTGATCTGTGACGGATCAATTCGCGCGGGCAAGACGTTGTCCATGTCCACGTCCTTCCTTCTGTGGGCGATGACCAAATTTGACGGCTGTTCCTTTGCGATCTGTGGAAAGACGGTGTCCAGTTGCCGGCGAAACGTCGTCACACCGCTACTGACGGAGATGGCGGGCGAGATGCAGTGCGAGGACCGGGTCAGCAAAAATTATCTGGAGATTTCTCATCAAGGGAGGAGCAACCGATTTTATATCTTCGGCGGCAAAGATGAAAGCAGTGCAGCATTAATCCAGGGAGTGACCTTGGCCGGGGTGCTGTTCGACGAGGTGGCGCTGATGCCGCAGTCGTTTGTGGAACAGGCAACGGCCCGCTGCTCGGTGGACGGGTCCAAGTTCTGGTTCAACTGCAACCCGGAGCACCCGTTCCACTGGTTTTATCTCGAGTGGATTTGCAAGCGGGACGAGAAAAAAGCGCTGTACCTGCACTTCACGATGGACGACAATCCCTCGCTCTCCCAGGAGATCAGAGAACGGTACGGGGGAATGTACTCCGGTGTGTTCTATGATCGGTTTATTCGCGGCAAATGGGTGGTGGCGCGGGGGCGGGTCTACCCAATGTTCAGCGAGGATTTTCATGTAGTTCGGACGGAGCCGCGGCCGTATGACCGCTACGTCATATCCATCGACTACGGCACAGTCAATCCATTTTCCGCGGGCCTGTGGGGGCGATGCGGCGGCCGGTGGTATCGTGTGGCGGAATACTATTGGGATAGCCGGGCAACCAACATCCAGCGCACCGACGAGGAGCATTATATTGAGCTGGAAAAGCTCGCCGGGAGGCACCCCATTGATCGCGTGGTGATCGACCCGTCTGCGGCAAGCTTCATCCAGTGCATCAGGAGGCACGGGAAATTTATGGCTAAACAGGCGGTCAACGACGTGATGTTCGGAGTCAATCGCGTGGCGCAACGGCTCCAGGACGGCACCTTGCGGATTAACGATTGCTGCAAGGACATCCGGCGCGAGTTTGCCGTCTACAGCTGGGACGACAAAGCGCTTGAGGATAAGCCTCTCAAGGAGCATGACCACACGATGGACGATATGCGCTATTTTGTCGCCACGGTGATCGACCCGCCCGGCGGGCTGAGGATAGGGGGAATTTAATGGACTATGCACAGGCGCTCCGTCTGCTGGCAAAATATGTGCCCCAGCAGCAGAAATTTAACGCGATAGCGCAAAAAGGCATAGACTACTATGAAAATCGGACAGATATTGTGCAGCACGGAATGCAACAGGTCGAATTTGCAAAGGATTGGCACAGGAAGAACGGAGAAAATCCGCTGCGGACGGCGGACAACCGCATCCCGACCAACTGGCACAAAATTTTAGTGGACCAGAAGGTGGGGTACATGTTTACATACCCACCGCAGTTTGACGTGAAAGATGGCAAATCTGGCTCGGAAGTGACCGACCTGGTAAAAGAAACGTTGGGTGACTGCTACGAAAAAGTGATAAAGCAACTGGCGACCGACGCATCCAACACCGGCCGGGCATGGCTGTGCTACTGGTACGACCATGGGAGGCCGTTTGACTACCATTTCATATCTCCGTTGCAGGTGATCCCGGTATACGATCCGGACAGCATCAAGCCAAAGCTCAAGTATCTGATCCGCCGGTACAGCACCGAGGACGAAAGCGGCCGAACAATCACCAAAAATGAGATATGGACCGACCGGGATGTGACTTACATAGACCAGTCCGTGAGCGGATCGGAAGATCGCGGAACAGTGACGCACAATTACGGCCGCATCCCGTTCATTGAGTTCAGAAACAACGAATCTGAGCTGTCAGACCTGGTTATGTATCAAAGAGTTATAGACAGCATCGATAAAGTGATCTCCGGCCTCGCCAACGACATGGATGATGTGCAGGAGATATTGTTTGTGCTAAAGGGTTACAACGGAGAAAACCGGAGGGCGGAATACGTTGAGCGGCCGGACGGTACGGTCAAAGAGGTGCCGAAGGAGATTAATGTCCTGTTGGAGGCCAAATTGCGCAAATTCTTCTCTGTGGACGGAGAGGGCGGCGTGGATGTGCTGCGGGCGGAAATCCCGTTTGAGGCGCGCAAGGCGTACATGGAGATGCTGATTAACCAACTGTACATCTCGGCCATGGCGGTTAACCCGGATCCGGACAAGACCGGAAACCAGAGCGGCGTGTACATCGAGTTCCTATATTCTTTGTTGGAGCTGAAGGCCGGGCTTATGGAGACCGAGTTCCGCCCGGCGCTGGGCGAATTCTTGCGGGCGATCCTAAGATACCTCGGTTTGCCGGAGGACACGCAGATCGAACAGATATGGACCCGCAACAAGCCGCGCAACGACAGCGAGACGGCACAGATCATCGCGGGCACCTCAGATCAGGTTATGTCGGACGAAACCAAGACCAAGGTGCATCCGCTGGTGGAGGACTGGCGAGAAGAACGCAAGCGGATTGAGCAGGAGCAGCGGAAAAAGCAGGAAGACCTGCTCGACCAATACCAGATGCAGCAGCCGCAGGCGGGTGAGGGCGAATGACCTATTGGGAGCGGCGCAAACTTGCCGCTCTGCGCCGGATGGAATCAACAACACTTAACCAGATATCGGAGATCATCACGGCGTTTGAGCAAGCAAAAAAAGGCGTTGAAGCAGAGGTGCAGTCCTTCTACGGGCGGTATGCCGAGCACAACAAGGTGACGTTAGAGCAGGCGCAAAAGGCGTTGAGCCCAAAGGAGCTGCACAACTTCCACGACCGCCTCAAGGACTATGAGCGGCTGGCAAAGCGGGCAATCGGGACGTTTGACCTTCAGGTCGATAACCTCTCTACCAGGGCCCGTATCACCCGTCTGCAAGCGCTCGAGATGGATATTGACGCGATCCTGCAAGAACTGTACCAGCGTCAGCGGGACGGCGTCGAGGGCGCTGTGGGGCGACTCTACACCGATCAATACTACCGTGCGCAGTTTGATCTCTCTAAGGCGTCCGGGTGTCTGATTAACTTTGCTAAGGTGGATCAGACTGCAATCAGTGCGGTTATGGCCTATCCGGTTATGGGCGCAGACCTCTCCTCCCGGCTGTGGCGGCAAGATGTAGACATCGGTTTTCGCATCCGGCAGACGCTCGGCAGGATGTTCGCGGAAGGGCGACCAGCGCAGGACTTTGCGGACGACCTCGCCAAGGCGATTGGCGCAGTACAGGTGGACAAGGACGGCAATGTTACTGGCGCAGGAAAAAAGTTTGAGGCATACCGGCTATTGTATACTGAAGCAGCTTATGCCAGTGAACGGGCATCACAGCAAGCGTATCAGGATGACGGCATTGAGCGGTATCAATACCTAGCGACCTTTGACACCGATACTTGCGGTATATGCGGAGCGCTGGACGGCAAGACTTTTGAGGTCAAGGATGCGGTGCCTGGGGTAAACAGCCCGCCGATGCATCCATTCTGCCGCTGCACGACCATTCCGGTGATTGATGGGCTAAAGAGCGTGGCGGGCGAGCGCGCGGCGCGCGACCCAAAGACGGGCAAGACCATAACGGTGCCGGGTGACATGACTTACAGGGAGTGGTATAATCGGTATGTAAATGGAGATCTGAACGATATCAAATTGGAAAACATCAAAGTGACCGATGAGGCCATACGCAAGGTGCCGAAGATCGAGGTGTCTGGGTTAACAGATCAACAGAATTTGACGCTACAGCAGAAGCATCAAGAATTGCTTAGAATTGCAAGGGATAGACCGGTTGGGACAGAGGTGGCGATTGGCCTGGATGACAATCTCGAGGAAACTGGGCGTATGATCGGCGAGGCGTATAGTGTACGCCCGCCGACGGATGGAGCGACGATTATACTCCACAACCACCCAAGCGGCAACACATTTACGATCGAGGATATTTCAGTATTCGCGTTGCATGAAAATTTGCGCGTAATTACCGCAGTTGGCAATGACGGTAGCTTGTATGCAATTGAAAAAACCGCTGAGTTTGAGTTTGCCGGGATGTATCAGGCGCTCCGGCGAGCAATGCAAGCAACACCGGACTATCTGGATTCGCCGGAAAAATATTTGAAAATGGTAAGGGACTTTCTGACGGGAGGAAAATCATATGGAATCAGATACCAAGAAAAAGCCGACTGATAAGCCGAGACTATATTCATTGGACGAATTAACACTCGATGGAAATTTAGATCGAGAGAGATTACTGGCGACACTGGATGCGAAGTACCAAGAGGAACTCGAGAAAAAAAAGAAGCAGGACGAGACCGCCAAGCGATGAGCAAGGCGGTTTTCTTATGCCTATTTTGAGGAGGAACTGATATGGCAAACGCTTATTTCGCCCTAAAATTTTGCTGTGCTATCGCCGTGCTGCTCATTTTTGTGGTATGGCTTGTTTTTGAGCTTCTTGGATGGATTAGAGGGAGGAGGTGATCCAGATATCTCCCGGCGCGGGGTAAGGCGCCGCCCTGAGCAAGGCGTAAAAGGCTCTTTTGTTATATCTATCTTGCCGACCCTGCCGGCGTTTAAATACAGGGCCCGCGCAGCGCTGGGCAGCAGCGCATCTATAAGCCAAAAGCATCATCGCGGGAGAAAGGAAAGTATGGAATTTTTAAAGTCTGTTTTTGGGGACAGGGCACTTACCTATGCGGAGCTAGAGGCCGAACTAAAGAACAACAAGGAAATCAAGCTCGGTAATCTTGCCTCTGGTCAGTATGTGGACAAGGGCAAGTATGAGGCGCTGGAAACCCGGGCAAACGGGCTGCAAACCCAGCTCGACGGCGCAAACAAGGCAATCGGCGAGTTTAAAAAACTGGATGTTGAGGGCATCAAAAAAGCAGCGAAGGATTGGGAAGCAAAGTACACCACTGAGACGCAAGCGCTCAACGCCAAGCTGGAGCAGCAGAAAAAGGACAGCAGAATTGACCTTGCCCTGGTAGAAGCCAAGGCAAAAAATGTGAAAGCGGCACGCGCTCTGCTTGATGTCGATAAGGTCAGCCTGGACGGCGACAACCTGATCGGCCTAAAAGATCAGTTGGAAGCAGTCGCAAAAGCAAACCCGTTCTTGTTCGGTGAGGAAACAGGGAACCCGGGGCCGCCCGTGAGCGGAAAAACACCGGGAGGAATGGATGACATGAGCACATGGCGGGCCGAAGCCGGCTTGCCGACGATTACAAGTAAGGAGTGATTGAATGGCAATTAACACTTTTGCAGAAAAAGCACTGAAATTTTTGTCGGTTCTGGATGAGGTGTACGCACTGCAATCCAAGACCGCAAACCTCGACAACGCAGCGTTGACACAGAGCTTTGTCGGGACCAATAAGATCAAACTGCCGAAAATCTCGGTGGATGGCGCAGGAAATTACGACCGCGACGCCGGATATGCACAGGGCGGTGTGTCGGTGAGCTACGAGGAGCACACTTTGAAGTACGATCGCGGACGAAAGTTCCGCATTGACGTGGTCGACGACGATGAAAGCGCTTTTGCGCTGTTCCGGCAGGTCACGCTTCAGTATGTGCGAACCCGAGAAATTCCGGAGATCGACGCGATCCGTTTCATGGAGATTTACAACGCTGCATCCCGTTCCGGTTCCCTTGGTACGGTGGTGGAAAAAGACCTGACCAGCTCCGACAAGGCGCTTGCCCTGTTCGACGCAGCCGAAAAGACGTTGAACGAAAAAGAGGTGCCGGAAGAGGGACGTGTGCTATACTGCACCAATGATTTTTACGAGATGCTCAAAAACACCGACGCGATTTCCCGCCGCCTGGATGTGAACGGCAATAACGGCGACATCAACCGCCGCGTGGCGATGCTGGATGGAATTACGCCGATCATCAAAGTACCGCAGGTGCGCTTTTATTCCAAGGTGAAACTGCTGGACGGCACCAGCGAGAGCGAGAAAAAAGGCGGATATGAAGTTGTAAATGCCACTACTGGAGAAAATGCGGTGGTTGGAACCAAGGACATCAACTTCATTTATGCGAATCGTGACGTCCTCCGCGGAGTTGTCAAACGCAATGTGTCAAAGATTGTGACCCCGGAGCAGAACCAGAGCGCAGACGCATACGACGTGTTCTACCGCATCCACCACGACCTGATTGTGCGTGACAATGAGACGGCTGCAATCTATGTGCACACCAAAAAGACCGCGCACGCCGCGGGCGCATAAGGGGTGAGAGCATGACCGGCGAGGACATCCTGAAAGAGTGGGTGCGCCGCGGCTACTTGACGCATACGGAATCGATGGCGCAGAAGGAAAAGCACTTGTCTTACATCGACCAGGCAAAGGAATCCATACTTAACTACTGCAATATCCCCGTCAGGGCGAATATGCCGGACGGGCTTTTTTATGCCTGGGTGGAAATCGGTTGGGCGGCGGAAACAGCAGAGACGGGACAATCCGGCACCGGCGCAGTTAAGGCAATCACAGAGGGCGACACGACGGTGACGTTCGCGACTGGCGACGTTGCCGCCGCGTCCCTCTCCGGCGCGATGCAAGCCCATAAAGCGGTACTTAACCAATACCGCAGGTTGTTTTAGGGGTGAGGGCATGAATCTGAATCAACAATCCGTTCAAGCTGCCCGCGCGGCATTGCAATCCATGTGGGGCGACATCTGTGAGATATGGCGCGCCACAAAGGCCGGAAACGTCAAAAAAGAAACCCGGCGATATGCCGGCGTGCGCTGTCACCTCTCAACCAAGACACTTCCGCAGCTTACACAGGACAACGCCGGCGCAACTGCAACGCAGTATATGGTGTACTTTGACCCTGCGCAGGACGTTACGGAGGGGGACACCCTTCGGCTCGTTCACAAGGGGCGTAAATACCTGTGTATCGTCGGCCGTGTACACGAGTACAACGTCAACAAGGTCGCGCCCGTAGAGGTGGTGGAGATCGCGTGAGACAGGTTGAAATCAACAGTCAATCCATGGAGGAATACCGGAAGCAGTTAGAACAGCTCGGTGCGTCTTTCGACCTAGTTGCACGCCGGATTGTAACACAGGAAGCAAATCTAGGGTGGAAGAAAGTAAAACAGCTGACCCCCGTGGGAAAGCATCCGAACCCGGTTGAATTTACGATTACAAGAGGGGAAAAGGCCGGGAAAAAGGTGAGATTTTACACAAAAATAAAACTCGTTGGCGGCACAATGCGACGCGGGTGGGAAAAGATGTTGACCTCCAAAGCAGGGCCGAAATGGGTGAGCGGATACGCTAATAACGTCCGGTATGCGCTCTATGTAAACAGCGGCCACGCAATCAAAAACACTAAAAGCGGGCCGATCAAGGGTTATTATCCGGGGCAGCACATGCTTGAGAAAAGCACTGACTACGTCAAGCGGTCGCTGCCCTCGCTGTTTCAGGATGAGATCAACCGGTTAAAACGGAAAACAGGATTTTAGGAGGAAACTATGCGGGAAAACGTCATCATCGACCAGGCGATGCAGGATGGGATCACGGCCTCGAGACTCAATATTTCGGATCACCTCAAGCTCGCACTGGGAAACCGGCTGGCGGAACTGTTCCCGGCCTGCTCCGTTTATCTGTCCCCGCAGCAACAGGGAGTGGATACGCCTGCCGTGTTCGTCAGTTTTTACAATTTAGCAAACGGTAAACGCATCGGTAGGCTATCGGAGTATGAATTTGGTGTAGAGATCGCCTATCTTGCGCGCAGCGAGTTGGATCAAACCGAGCTATGGGGCGCCGTATTTTTGATTGAACAGCAAATTAGCGCGGTAGATAGCGAAATTGGCGGATTTACGTGCTACGACAAAAACGGGGAAGTGCTGGAGAACACCGCGCAGGTGACGGCGGCCTTCCGTGCGGATGAATTGACCGTGGACGACGGAGAACTGATAACAAAGGCAGAAAAGGAGTTGAAGCTATGGTAAATGCGACCATCCCCGGCACCTATGTAGAAATTAAGGCGGGGCAGCGCGACACAGCGGCCGTTTCCGGTGTTGTGGCAATGCCCCTTGCTTTGAGCTGGGGCGACCGGGTGATCGAGCTTGCAAGCGGCGAGAACCCGCTGCTGAAGCTCGGATATAAAATCAATGATGCAAAGATTAAACTGATACGCGAGGTGATGAACTACGCGAACGGCCTGATCCTGTACCGCCTCAACGAGGGCGAAAAGGCACAGGGGACCGTTGGCGGCGCGACGGTCACTGCGGCATACGGCGGTGATCGCGGAAACGATATATCGGTAACGGTGAAAGCTGTCACCGGCGGGTATCAGGTAAAGACTTTCCTTGGCACGGCAGAGGTGGATTCCCAGGTGATTGCCTCGGTCGCCGGGTTCAGGGCAAATGGATTTGTCGAGATCACCGGCAGTTCAATCGCTGCGGGCACCGCGAAGCTCACTGGCGGCTCCGATGGAACCGTGGAGGGTACGGCATACGACGAGTGGCTGGAGGAGCTGGAGCAGTGGGAATACAACGTGATCGCTTACACCGGAACTGATACCGCGACCATGACGAAGATTCAACAGTATGTTGACGCGAAAAATGAAGCAGGGTGCCCGATCCAGGCCGTCATGTGCGGCAGCGGGTTTGATGACCCGTATATCATCAACAACACGGTGGGCGGCAAGACCACCGGCTATGAGCTGACTGCGGCGGAAGCCTGTGCAACCATGGCGGGCATCCAGGCGGCGTGCGGAATTTCGCAGAGCGCAACTTACTACTATCCTGTGAGTGGCTGGACGGATGTGTCTCCGCGCCTCACAGAGGCAGCCCAAGAGCTGCGCACGCAGGCGGGCGAGACCCTGTTTGTGTACAAACACGGCCGGGTCATGGCGCTGTACGACATCAACAGCCTGACCACATACACCGACGAGCGGCCGGAGGAATTTCACAAGAATCTCGTAGTTCGCACCTACGGCCAGTATTCCCGCGATCTTCAGGAGCTGCTCGATACCCGCGCCGTGGGTCAAATCCGCAACAGCGTAGACGGTCGCAACCAGATCAAGGGCATGATCTACGAGATGACCACGCGCGAGTACAGCGATAAGGGATATGTCATTGATTTCACAGCGGACGATATTGTGGTAGAGCCGGGCACGAAGCGCGACGAAGTGGTTGCCGGCGTAAATCTGCGTGTGGCTGATACGACGGATAAGATTTACGTGACAGTGACGGCGCTGTAAAAGGAGGGATTGTATGGAAAAGAAAAGATTGCAAGAATTACCCGCCGGCAGGGACGGCGAAGGGTATATCACGGTGGACGGCCGGGTGCTGAGCGCATTCCGCATCACCAAGGTTTCCGCACGGGTGGAGGCCAAGAAGGATTCGCGGCAGTTTTTGGGTGAACGCATGGAACAGAACGCGATCCGCGGCATCAAGGGCGCAGGCGATTTATCCTATGCGCACGCCTCGGGGGCGTTTGTTCAGGCGATGAAGGAATACAAGAACACCGGGGTATACCCGGATATCACGATCCAGTATTACGCTGAGAAGGCCGCCACAGGCCGCTGTGAGGTGATTTTGACTGGCGTAATCTTGGATTCTGTGAGCTTCGGCGAACTATCCGACGACAGCGACAGCCTTATTGTCAATGACAGCGCGTTCACCTTTGACGACTTCGATATCATCAGCAACTTTAAGGAGTAACAAGTATGAAGAGCTTGAACAACTTTTTGAATCCCAAGCGAAAGCCCAACCTAAAATTCAAGCTGGAAGCATTCGACGAAGAATTTGAAATGCGGCAGCTCACCGCAGACGAGGACTTGAGGGTGAGCCGACAGGTGCGCGAGAAGGGTGAAAGCAGCGAAGAAATCATGGTGCGGTATGTTGCGGAATCCATGGTGGTGCCCGATCTACACAACAAAGAACTGCTCGACGCGCTGTCTGAGCGAGAGGGGCGCAAGATTCTGGACCCGGTGCAGGCACTCAAATGTATCGTCAACGGGCCGGAACTCAGCGTCCTTGTGTCGGTTTACATGGACTACGCAAATGCTACTGTCAGCTTCTCAAAAAAGGTGGAAGAGGTAAAAAACTGATTGAGCAGGGCGAGGACGGGTTTTTCCAATATGCCCACCTCGCCCTGCAAAATCACAACATTCTTCCGCGCGATTTTATGTCGCTTCCGGTGTTTGACCGCGCTTTTATCGTTGCAAGCGACCTATACGCAGCCCAGAGGATGCGGAAAAGCGTGGAAAATTGAGGGGGTGAAGTATGGCGCAGACATTGGCCGCTGTATTTGAGTTAACCGACCGATACACGGCAAATATCAAGAAGATCATTCAGGCGCAGGAAGAATACGAGAAAAAGCAGGAGCGCATCGACAAGGCAACTGATGAGTTCAATGCAAAAATGGGCGAGATCGGTACGGCGGCGAACAAAGGCGCTGGCGGACTTAACACCCTGATCGGCAGGATGTCGGGCTTGGTCTCTGTGGCGTATCTCGCAAAAAAGGCCCTCGACGGGACATTTGCGGCGATTAATACAGCGGCATTACAGAAAGTGCAGGAGACAACTTTCCAAGCGCTGCTCAAAAGCGACGAGGCTGGTTCTGCACTGTACAAATATGTAGGGGCTTACGCAGAGGTTTCAGCCCTTGGGCGCGAGGATGTTGCCAAAGGTGTGACCTCCTTCATGACTGTGACACGGGACATCGACCAGATCGAGCGGCTTATCAAGATGACCGAACGGCTATATGCCAAGGACCCCACGCAGGGCGCGGAAGGCGCAGTGTTCGCGCTCAAAGAGGCCCTGGCCGGGGATGTCCTGTCCATGCGCAACCGCTATGGCATTACAGGGCTTTCGGGCGAAAGCTTACGCGCAGCGGATGCGGCCGGGAAGATCGACCAGATCGACGCAGCACTCAACCAATTCGGGGCGACGCAGGAGGTTGTAGACCGCAACTTTAACAGCTTACTGACACAGGCAAACATATTTTCAAGCAACCTGAAAACTGAGATCGGTGAGCAGGCCACGCCGGTGATGAACAATCTCGCGCAGGTGATGGCCCGCCTCAACGCAAACATGGAAGCGGGCAAGTATCAGCCGTTTATCAACCTCATGGTGAACGGCATGAGGTTGATTGGCAACGGGATCGCATGGGTAATGGAGAACGCGGACAAGCTGATCCCTGTCCTAGGCGGCGTGGTAACGGGACTGTTAGCTTACAAAGCGGCGCAGCAGGGCGCAGCGCTGTGGACAATGATTACGGATATTGCTGTAAAAGGGCTTACCGGAAATTGGGCGGAAGCAATTGGAATCCTGGCTGGCGTTACAGCGGCCGCCTGGGGCCTCTCTGCGGCATTTTCCGCCATTGACGCACAAATTGACACCACCAGCTTAGACGAATACAAGAGCGCCGCGGGAACCGCCATGCAGAGCATCCCCGTGGAGATCGCCAATGAAGACCCATTGAAGGTCACCGGCGAGGTGGAAATCGAGCAGGAAAATATGAAATATCTTATGGACATCGCCGGGGCAAAGTTTTTTGCACAGTATTCCACCGCCACCCTCGCACCGCAGTACATCGTGCAAAATCAGACAATCACCAAGGATGCCGACTGGATGGAGGGCTATCGCGTATTGGGCGATATGGTCAAAGAATCGGCGGCGTCCATGCCGGGAGGAGTATACGATGGGTAATTACAAGGTCTATTTGGGCAACCTGACAATCTATCAGGTATCAGCGGTGGACAGCGACGCAAAGCGCGACCTCGCCGTCTACGACGGGGTGGAGCAGGGCAAGTTCCCGGTGGCGAAGAACCCAGACCTGCACACTTGGACGGTCTCCTGTGAGCTGACCGCCAACCGCATCAACGTGGACGGCTGGGAACCCGCGCAGGACATTTTCAAGGAGCTGGACAAGATGATGCAAAGCAAAGACCCCGACCGTCTGGTGATGGTCGGGGACTGCGGCAAGGTATCTGAACTTGTGCTGGTCAAGGGGTACAGCCAAACCGAAAAATATGAAGGCGTGTACAGCGTCAAGCTCCAGCTTACGCAATACAAAGAGGCTAGTGTACGCACGCAGGATGTGCCGTATATTCCAAGGCCGGGCAAGGTGCCGGAGATGCCAAAGGAGGTGGTGTTCAAGTCTACCGCTGATGTGGCACAAGCACTGATGCCGAAATGGTCAGACTACACGCCAGTTGGAGGCAACAACAGTCCGAAAGAGGGGAGCGCCATATCAGCCTATAGGATGACATTCACAGACGGACAGGGCAATTTTTACACAAATCCTAATACGATACCAATCGGCAAGACAATTTATAATATCACAAGCAACGGCTATGTTCCCGGCATGACCAAAAGAGAATATGAAGCATCAAAAAGAAGTCCATCATTGGGAAATGACAAAACAAGAATGCAGAGAGAACATCATGTGGAAGTGGAAGCAAAAAGGACGCAAGAGACGTTTAATGCGATGAGTAAGGCGATAGAAGAGTACAGAGTTACCCAAAAAGTCCCAATAAGCAGATAAAGGCAAACAACCCAATGGAAGCCGGTTAATATGCTTCGTGAATTCCTTAATGTTATTTTGCGTTGGTATATGCGTCAAAAAAGCTTGCTTCCGCGCCTTCATAATAAATATTCCCAATGCGCCCATTGGGATCTACATAATAACCGTCCTCAACGTCAAAACTATTCGAATCATCACCTATCAGCGGCCCCTCTCCTGCAAAATCGTGTTCCCAAACGATAACTTCTCCATTATCATTTGGGATAACTTGAGCCTGCGAAGATGAATCGACTATTGTATCGCTAGGTTCATCAGACTGATCGTCAATAAAAACGGTTCCGTCGAACGAAAAATATACCAAGCCGAAGTCGCTATCAGCGGTAAACTTCACACCAACAACATATGGGTGATCCGTATCCCCATAATCTACTTTTGATGCGATATAGTGAGTATCATTTTTTACAGTATAAATTTCTGGATAATACCAACCAAGCTTATCATATTTACTAATTCCATTTTCACTTAAAAACGATTTAATAACCATAATAGATATTTTATGCGCATCGTTTTTATAGTCTAACGACGGAATAGTCGAAGATTCGACGCTTGATGATAAGGATGCCGCGCTGTCTTGAACCGACCGCTTATCTTTCGACAGCACGCTCCCATCCCTGAAAGTAATATAAGCATAGTCTGCATCGCCTTTAATGCGCCAGACCATAATGGCATTTTTACCACTTCCGTGGGTTTCCTTGCCAGATGATCCAACCACATCAAGAACATGCTCCTGATCCATTCCAGGTTGTATATAATAATAGTCCGTTAAGGACATCTCAGGTGCGCTTTCAATACCTCCTGATTTTCCAGCAACCCCGTTCCCCACTGTTTTTGAATAATTCACAAACAGTCCAAAGATAACAAATATGGCGCATATGATCGCCATCCATTTGAAGCACTGTAAACATCCGCTGCCTTCATTCTGTGGCAATTTCGTGCGTCCGAAAGGCGATTCTGTTTTTACCGGTTTTGGAGCAGTTGGCTCTTCTGTATTCGTTTGTTGCGCGTTATTACATACGGAGCAGATAAAAAACGGGTAGCTATCCGGCAATGTAGCACCGCACTTGCGGCACTTCCTTCCGGCGTGCTCTCCGCGATCACCCTCTTCATCTTTTGAAGCTTTGTTTATACATTCTACAACGCCCTTACAAGTTCCGCATATGTCATCAGGGTAATCGTTTCTTAGTTCGGCACCGCAGACGCGGCACTTTTTGGCGGACTGCCTTGGCTCGGATTGAGATTTTCCGCAAAACTTGCAAAATGTGCTGTCATCGTCAATTTGTTGCCCGCAATGCTTACAATACACAACAACACCCTCCTGCCATTGTCGTATTTTGTTATATTATACCACTGACCAGTGTCGCATTAGGGCGAAACTTTAGGGTTGAGCGGGTAAAAAAATAAGGCCAGAATCCCGGCCTAAAAATAAATCTATATATCACGCTCTGCCCTTAATCAATTGCAGCTCAAAGGCATTGCGGGCAGTGACGGTTTCCACGTCAGTGACTTTACCTTCCAGCGCGTCAACCTTGCGGCCGACCGCCTCTACCGCCTCAACAACCTCGCTGCGTGTGGCGGCAAAGCCCTTGTCCATTTTGTCGCTCAGCGCCTTTACATCCTGTTGAATTTCGGTTGTAATCTTTTCTACCGACGCAAGGCGGCTATCCATTGCCTCAATCCTACTGTCCATTGCCTCAATCCTACTGTCCATCGCCTCTAATTTTTCTATGATCTTGACAAGCATTTCGTTGTTATCCATTTTAGCGCCCCCTTTTGTTTTTATTATACCGCATCTGCTGGGGGACAGCAAGCACAATCTGAGCAGCAAGAAAATTTGTAAAACCTCTTGACTTTATGCATTGCATTTAACATAATTTATGCAAGGCAGAAAGTGAGGTGATGAAGTGTCGCCAAGAACAGGAAGGCCGAAAGTGAATGACCCGAAAGCAATAAACTTTACGCTTCGGCTGGACGGGGAAACCAACGAACGACTGATAAAATACTGCAAAGATCACAGTATCAGCCGAGCGGAAGCTATTAGGCAAGGCATTCATCTTCTTTTGGCACAAAAATAAAGAGAGCGCCCGTTGCAGCCCTGAGAAGCAAACACGGAACGCTCGCACACCGCCCCCGAAGGTTTGGTAAATCCAATATATCATACCTCCGGGGGATTTACAACAAGGAGGTTTTACAAATGCTATCGACAGTCAGAAAAATCAAGAAGGACATGCACCTGCACGTCCCAACCATGGCTCTCCGTAATTTCGGAGTTCATGAAGGAGATGAGGTTGAATTTCAAATCACATCGCAAGGCATTTTGATTACACCGGCCAACGAAACACCCTTGAGCATTTCAGTCACCGAGAAGGGACGCGCGGCCTGCAACAGCTTTTGGAGCCCGAGTTATTGAAAGGAGACAGAGAATGAACGAACTACAAATTTTTGAGTACCAGAACAACGAAGTCAGAACAATCGAGCGGGGCGGGGAGCCCTGGTTTGTGCTGAAGGATGTATGTAAAATTTTGAATATCGGGAATCCCGCAGATGTTTACAATCGACTTGATGATGATGAAAAGGGGGTCGGTCAGATCGATACCCTTGGTGGTACACAAAAAGCGAATATTGTCAACGAATCCGGGCTGTACAATGTCATCCTCCGCTCGGATAAACCGGAAGCGAAACCATTCCGCAAGTGGGTAACGTCCGAGGTGCTCCCCAGCATCCGCAAGCACGGCGCGTACATGACCCCGGAAACGTTGGAAGCCGCAATCTTCAACCCCGATACCATCATCCGCATTGCAACAGCCCTGAAGGAGGAACAGGACAAGCGCAAAGCCTTGGAGGCCACTAACGCCGCATTGACCGTAGACAACCAGATTATGAAGCCCAAGGCGGAATATTTTGACGAGCTGGTAGACCGGAATCTGCTTACAAACTTCCGCGAGACTGCAAAACAGTTGGAGGTTGGGGAGCGGGAATTCATCCGGTTCCTGCTCGACAAGAAGTTTATTTACCGGGACAAGAAGGGAAAGCTCCTCCCTTATGCGGATAAGAACAACGGCCTGTTTGAAATCAAAGAATGCTATAACGAGAAGACCCAGTGGAGCGGGACGCAAACCCTTGTCACTCCAAAGGGGCGGGAGACGTTCCGACTGTTATATCTGAAAGCTGCATAAAACTATCAAAGGCGCGCCGCCGCAATAGGTTGGCGTGCCTTTCCATATCCAAAGCGAGGTGATACCATCCTATTAGTCGGCAGCAACGATCTTAGCGAGATCACCAGCAATATCAAATTTCAAACCAACTGGAACAACGGCGCGGGCAGCCTCACGTTTGAGTACCCAGCAGCGCGAGCGGGCCCGTTTCCCAACGGCTCCACCGTGATTTTTACCTACGGCGGGGCCAATGTATTTTATGGGTTCTTGTTCAAGACACGCCAAAACCGCGACACATGCCAGTGCACAGCATATGACCAACTCCGATACCTCAAAGCCAAATACACCATCATGCGCCCAGTGGAACCGCTGGACGCATTTTTAAACCGCGCGTGCGCCACCATCGGCGACCGCATCCGGCTGGGGCAGGTGGACAAAACCGAAATCAACCTGGGCAAATACTTTTTCGATAATCAATCCCTGTTGGATATGATCTATCAGAGCATCCAGGACAACTTGCTGCTCAACAGCTATTACTACACGCTACGGGACAATTTCGGCGCAATCGACCTGCGGGACACCGTAGACTTGCGCTTACCTCTGGTGATCGGCGACAGCAGCCTTGCAACTGGGTTTGAGCATACCAAGAGCATCGATGACGACAGCTACAACTATATCGTGGTGGCAAAGGACGACAAGGCGGCTGGCGTGCGCAACACCTATGTGTCGGAGGACAGCGCAAACATTGGGCAATGGGGCAAGCTCATGCACTATGAGAAGGTGAGTGCAGACCTCAATGAAGCCCAGCTTAAGGACCGCGCGGCGCGGCTGTTGGCGCTCAAAAACCGGGAAACAGTGTCCTTGTCGGTGGAGTGCGTGGGGGATATGCGCGTGATCGCGGGCAGCGGCGTCAAGGTGGAAATTGAAGAAGCGGGGCTGGATATGTGGGCGTTGGTAGACAGCGCGACCCATACCTTTGAGGGGAGCAATCACACGATGAAATTGAATCTGAGATATGGGTGGTGGTACTGATATGGCCGATCTTGTGACGGAGATCAAACGAATCGTAAAAGAATACATCGAAAATGAGGGAATGGCGGATGTACTGTACGGAACCTACACTGGCGCGGGTGTCAAACTGGAAAGCAAGCCGGTAGAGGTAGGGCTTGACATGGTTGACATCCCCCGGCACCTGCAAACCATCCGGGGGGAAATCTCGTTCACCGTTACCAAGGATGACACCGGCAGCGACGGGCAGAAGATATTGAGCGCAGAACCGGAGATTGAAAGCATCACCGTGAATAGATTGCCGGTCACAATTCAAACCGGGCTATCTCCCGGAGAGCGCGTCGCAGTGGTGCAGAAGCGAGGCGGGCAGCGCTATGCCATTATTGATAGGATGTGAGCTATGAGTGTACTAAAGACCTATGGGCAGGATGCTGGAATCAAGCCGTCCAAGACCTACCGGCTGAACGGCGACCGGTTGGCGGGCAAAATTGACGGACTGGAAGCTGTAGCGCAGGCGGTGAAACTGATCCTTTCCACCGAACGATTTCGATATCTTATCTATTCCAACGACTACGGTGTAGAAATGGATGAACTGATTGGAAAGCCGCGTTCTCTCGTGGCCGGAGACATCCAGCGAAGGATCGAGGAGGCGTTGGGGCAGGACGACCGCGTAACTGGGGTGGAAGATTTCGAGCTCACCTTTGATGGCGAGGCGGCGCATGTCAAATTCACAGTGACCACACAGTTCGGGGGTATCACCGAGGAAAGGAGCGTGCCGTTTGGCTGAAAATTATGAGTACAAAGAAATATTGAGCGAGATGCTGGCTGAAGTCCCAGACGATCTGGACAAACGCGAGGGCAGCATCATCTATAACACCCTCGCGCCGGCGGCGGTGTTGATCGCCCAGCAAAATTATCAGTTGGGATATCTGTTTAATCTCTTGTTTGCAGATACCGCAACCGATATCTGGCTTGACCGCGTGGTGAACGATTTCGGTGTCACGAGGGAAGCGGCGAGCAACGCAATTCGACAGATCAACCTATACGACGCCGATGGCACCCCGATGGATGCGGCGTTGGGTGCGCGGTTCATGGTCGAGGATATCACCCTGAAACTAACCGAGAAGCTGGAAACCGGCAAATACAAAGCAGAAGTTGAGCAGACTGGAACCACTGGGAACCTTTACGGCGGTGACATTCTACCGACCGACAACATCAACGGCCTGGGCCGCGCAGAGCTAGTGGCACAGCCCTTGATCCCTGCACGTGATGAAGAGACGGACGACGAGTTGCGCGAACGATTTTACAGCGCTATCCGGCGCGCTCCGTTCGGAGGAAACATTGCTGACTATGAGGAAAAGACGCTGTCAATCGACGGCGTGGGCGCGGTGCAGGTGTTTTCCGCCGTCACCGAGGGTGTGGGAAACGTGGGCCTGGTGATCGGGGACGAGCAGGGAAACACCGCGACAGAGGAATTGGTGGAGGAAGTGCAAAGCCTCATGGGCAGCGACGGGACCGGCATCGCACCGATTTTCCACACGGTGACGGTGAAAACCTCGACCAATTTGCCGGTGAATGTCACGGCATCTGTGAAGCTCAAAACGGGAACCAGCTTTTCGGTCGTCAAGCCTGTAGTGGAGGGCGCGATCCAGGACTATATAGAAGGTGTGGGATTCTCCGACGAAACGGTCTTTCACGCGAAACTGGTTTCCGACATTCTCAACAGCCATGAAAGTATTGTCGATGTCGGCGCAGTAACGATCAACGGCAGCGCCGGCAATCTCGCGCTCTCCAAGACGTTTGCGTCCTTCCAAGTGCCGGTCGTCGGTGCAGTTGCGGTAAGCGAGGTGACGAGCTGATGTTTTATGATGATCCAGCGGATTATAAAGGTCTGTTGCCGGAGCTGTTTCAAGGTGTTGTGGAGATCGACGCGCTAGCGAACTGCATTAACATCCAAATCAACAAGTTATCCGCTCGCATAAAAACGGCGGTAAAAAACAAGTCGGTGTTGGAGGCGGATGAGCAGGGGATCGAAAGGTGGGAAAAAATTCTCGGTGTATCTGCGCCGCTGGACGGGACAATAAAATCCCGGCGCGAAGCGCTGCTGGCCCGGCTTGCGTCGAAACCGCCGATCAGTGTGACAGCGCTCAAGGAGATCATCGAGAAGTACATGGGCGTGCCGGTGGACATTTCGGTCAAAGACTATGTGATTAGAGTGACCTACCGCGGCGAAAGCAAGGCAGTGGACTTGACCCCGCTATACTCAACGTTGTACGAGATGATTCCGGCGAACCTAATTCTAGAAATCGCTTACCTGTATCTGACTTGGTCGGAACTTGAGGCGCAGTCATTGACGTTTGCGGGGCTGGATGCGAAGGGTATGGATTGGGACGAATTTGAAAGGGGTGAATGGATTGTCAACTAAAATTTCCGCATTTACGGCGCAAGAGGCCGTCAGCATGGAGAATTTCAATGCGCGGATTACTGAGATCAACGATTTTGCGGATGAGGCGGATGCGACCCTCGCGGCACACACCGGAAACAAATCAAATCCGCACGGTGTAACAGCGGCGCAGGCGGGAGCGGCCCCAGCGTCTCATGTGTCTGACAGCACCAAGCACATCACGTCGTTGGAGCGAACGGCCTGGAACGCCAAGGTGGCGAAGTCCACCCTAACCACCAAAACCCTGTCCAAGACAGGCTGGACAGGCAGTGAGCCCCCCTTTACCTACAGCCTGTCGGTGTCCGGCGTGACAAGCAGCAGCGTGCAGGAGATATTACC
>NZ_JACRST010000005.1 GCF_014384885.1 Ligaoa zhengdingensis | reverse complement strand
GCGACAGTGATCGACGCCCTGAAGAACAAGGGAGTGACGGTGGTCTTCGAGATCGGCGGCAAGGATTACGCAGTGAACGGCGCGGGCGAGCTGAAGGGCTACAGCGCGGCGGCAGTGTATTACACCTCCGAGGAGGTCAAGGCGATGGCTGGCACTGTGCCTGCTGCGAGCGGCAATGCCCCCGCAGCGAACAGCAACCCGGAGACGGGCGGCGAGGTTCCCGCGGCGGTGGCGCCCGCAGCACCGGAGGCGGTTGTTCCGGCAGCGCCCGTGGCGCCCGAAGTTCCCGCGGTGATCGAGCCCGCGGTCCCGGCTGAGGCGGAAGCGCCCGCGGCGCAGGCCGAGGCCCCTGTCGAGGCGGCGGAAGCCGGTATGCCGGTTTGGGCCATCGCGGCAATTGTGATTGCGGCGGCAATCCTGGGCGGCACAGCGCTGGTTGTGATCCGCAGAAAGCGCGACAACCGGTAAGTTTCTTATTCCTTTTCGATCCGGGAGAAGGGGCAGTGGATCATCCGCTGTCCCCCTCCCGGATTTTTTGTCTAATCTGTCAATAGCCTGTCCCGCGGGCGCGCGGTAGAATGGTCTTAAAACTATGCCGCGCCCGGCGGCGGAATGGAGCGTCATCACCTATGAGCAAACTCACCTGGAACCCCGGCACCCTGCTGGCCCCTGTGCCGCCCGCCATGGTCACCTGCGGCACCCTGGAACGGCCCAACCTGCTGACCATCGCCTGGACGGGCATTGTGAACACCCATCCGGCGATGACCTATATCTCGGTGCGCCCCTCCCGCCACTCCTACGGGCTCATCAGGGACAGCGGCGAGTTCGTCATCAACCTCACCACCGCCGCGTTGGTGCGCGCCTGCGACTACTGCGGGGTTCGCTCGGGCTCAAAGGAGGACAAGCTCGCGGCCTGCGGCCTCACCGTGGAACCCGCCTCCAAGGTGTCCGCGCCGCTGCTGGCGCAGAGCCCGCTGTCGCTCGAGTGCCGGGTGAAGCAGGTGCTCGCGCTCGGCTCGCACGATATGTTTCTGGCTGAGATTGTGGCGATGGACGTGGACCCCGCGCTGGTGGACACGGCGGGCAAGCTGCACCTCGAACGCGCGGGCCTCGCGGCCTATGCGCACGGCGCCTATTACGAGCTGGGGCGGCGACTGGGCACCTTCGGCTACTCGGTGGCGAGGCGGCCGGCGGGGCGAGGCGCCAAACGCACCGCCAAGCGCTCATCCGGCGGCACACGCCGCAAACCATAAACCGCGAAAAGGAGTATCGCCCATGTACAGCTATTTTCACAAGACCCCGCTGGATGAAGATTTTTTTGAAAGGCACCTGGCGGCCCGCCTGCCCGAGCGCATCCTCGACGCACACGGCCATTTCGACCTGCCCGAGCACGTCGCTTCGGTGCCGCCTGAGGCGATTGCAGGCGACTGGGCGATGGAATGCGGCCTGCTGATGAGCTACGAGGACTACCGCGCCTACACCGCCGCGCTGTTTCCGGGCGTCGCGGTCGAGCCGCTGGCGCTGCCCTGGCCGATCTATCAGGCGGACACCGCTGCCAACAACGACTACATCGCTGGCCTGATCGGGCGGTTCGGCGTGCGCGGGCTGCTCACCATCCGGCCGGAATATCCCCCGGAGGAGATCGAGCGGCGCTATCTCGCGGGCGGCTTCTGCGGCTTCAAGCCCTACCCCTATATGGCGAGCCCGATCAAGAGCGCCGAGGTGGGCATCTTCGACTTCATGACCCACGAGCAGTTCGCGTTGGCCGACCGGCTGGGCGCCCCGGTGCTGATGCACCTGCCCCGCGCGGGCAAGCTGCCCGATCCGCACAACCTGGCGGATGTGCACGAAATCCTCGCGCGGTACCCCCGCCTCAAGCTGATCCTCGCACACTTCGGCCGGTGCTACACCCGCGAGCTGTTCCTCGAGGGCCTGGCCGGCCTGGAGGACGTGCTGGATCGCCTGTGGTTCGACTGTGCGGCGGTCGTCAACCCCGAGGTGTACGCCCTCGCCTTTGAGCGCATCGACTACCGGCGCATCCTGTTCGGCACCGATTTCCCGATTATGCTTTGGCACGGCAAGCGGGAATGGGATGCGCGCGGCTACCGCAACCTCTGCCGCGAGGAGTTCTCCTTCCGTGCGCACCGCAGCCCCGAGGAGGAGGCCGGGTACACCTTTGTCGTCTACGAACAGCTCCGCAACCTGCTCGACGCGATCGGGGACCGCCCCGAGGTGCGGCGGGCTGTCCTGTATGACAACGCGGCGGCGCTCTACCAACGGCCCGGTGCAGCGCAATAAACGCGCCCTTTCAAAAACAAAGCGGAGGCCCCGAAACCTTGACCGGTTCCGGGGCCTCCATTTTTATCTATTTGGGGGAAGGTTGAGACTATCTTCTGCGTTTGAGGAGCATCCAGCCCGCGCCGCCGGCCGCCGCGAGGGAAACCACCGCGATCAGCGCGATTGCCCATACCGGGAAGCCCGCCTCGGGCTGTTCCGCGGCAGCGGGGATACCGCCGATTTGCTGCTGGTTCTCCGCCGGGGCCTGCGCCGTCCCGGGCAGGGTGGGGGCCACTCCCGCCGCGATTTCGCCGCCCGTCTCCGGGTTGCCAGCCGCAGGCACCTGCGCCTTGCCGTCCGCCATCGCGATCAGCTCAGCCTCGGTGTAGTAGACCGCTGCCGCGCTGTAGCCGCTCATCGCCCCCTGGCCGTGGATCGCGTACTCCTTGCCGCCGATCTCCAGCACCAGGGTCACGTCCTTGCCCTTGAGCGTATCGAGTACCGTCGCCGGGACCAACTCGCCGCTCTGCACCACGGCGTTGACCTTGCCGCCTTTCTCCGCGCCGCCGACCTTCTCGATCACTTCGTTCCAGTAGTCGTTGCGGCTCACCGGGCTCGCCGAGCCCTTGGACGAGTGCGACGTGCTGCTGCGCTTTACAAGCCCGTCGAAGGCTTTGTCCGCCGCCTTGACCGCCGCGATCAGCACATCATTTTCCGTCTTTTCGTCGGCCAGGTAGTTCTTCGCCGCCGCCAACTGGTTGGCAAGCGCTTTCCAGCTCGCAGAGGTGTAATCGGATGCGTTCAGCTTCTCCGTCTTGGCCTCGATCGCGCGCAGCCGCACCGCTGCCGCCGCCCTGGTGAGGGCCGCCGCCGCATCGTCCACCTGCTTCTGGGTGGCGTTCGCGTCGCCGTAGACCGCCTTGGCCGCCGCGAGCTGCTCCTCGAGCTGTTCGAGGTTCTCGTACTGATCCGCCGCGATGACCTCTTCTGCAAAGTCGATGGCCGCTTTCAGCGCCGCCTTGTTGGTGTTGAGCATCAGGCCGTCGAGCGCGCCGAACAGCGCGTCGCACGCCGCCTTGATCTCTTCGGGCGTCGCGTCGAAGTCGTCGCGCGCCGCGATGCCGTTGGCGAGCGCATCCTGAAGCGCCGCCCAGCTGTCCGGGGTGTACTGCCCCTCGGTGAGGGATTCCGCCTGGGCGATCAGCTGCCGCAGCAGTTCCAGGTTGGCGTCCACGCGATCCACAATCGTCTGCATGACCTTGCGGTACATCTCGTTGATCGCCGCCTGATCCGCGTCCTTATCTTTTAAAAGCGCCTCGGCTTCCTTGACCACGTCGTTCAGCGCTTTCCACGATTCTTCGGTGAGGCCGGGGTTCTCCATGGCCGCACGGGCCAGCTCGACCGCCAGCTCCAGCAGTTCGGTTCTGGGTGCGAACACCAGGCCGTCGCGCGCCGCGACCAGCGTCAGGTAAGCCTCCATCACTTCCTGTGCGGTCGCAGTCCCGTTCTCCGCAACCGCCCTGGCCGCGGACAGCGCCTCGCCCAGGGGCTTCCAGCTCGAGGCTGTGAAGTCGCTCTCGCTGAGGCTCTCAACCACCGCGATCATGGTGAGCAGGTGGGATTTATCGACCATCTGGCCGAAGGTGATCTCCAGACCGGAGACCGCCGCGCCGCTGACCGTCACGTTGAGCATGGCCGGGCCGTGCTCGTCGTTGCCCGCGATCTTGAGGATGTACTCGCCGTCGGCCGCGCCGGGGATGACAAAGCTGCCGTCCTTGGCCACGCGCGCGCTGGCGATGACCGTATCGGGGTCGTCGGCCGCGTAGAGGTTGACCACAGTGCCCTTCACCGCCACGCCGCTATCTGCGGACACGGTGCCGGAGATGGAGTAAACCGCGTCGTTGAGCGCGAAGAGGTTGTCGATCTCCATCTGGCTCAGCGGATAGTTATAGATGCGCACATCGTCCAGCATACCCTTGAAATATTCGTTCATGCCGGGGATGCCGCCGATGGACAGGGCGAGGTCGCTGCTGGCGCCGCTGGGTGTGGTCTGGGCGGCCAGCTCGCCGTTCACATACATCTTGCGGGCGTTGTTCTTGCTGTCCTGCACCAGGGTGACGAGCGCCCATTCGCCCTCCTTCACCTTGGGGCCGAACAGGTTCGGGGCGCCGTAGGTGTAGCGGTTGTCGTTGCTGATCCACAGGCCGAAGAACCCGCCGTTGTTCTGGCGGCCCTTCTGGACGATGCCCTGCCACGCGGAGCGGTTCTGATCCACCTTAACCCAGGTGGAGAGGGAGTAGCTGTCGCTCCACTTGTACTTAAACTCGGGCGCATCGGGCACAGTGATAAACTGGGTCGCGCCGTCAAAGGAGATCGCGTCGCCGATCTTGCCCTCCACGAACTGCGGTTCGCCCGAGGACGCGCCGTCGTGGCCGTTGCCGGTGACATCCTTGACCACGCCGAAGCTGAGGTCGTCGAAGGTCCAGTGGGCGACCAGGGTCGGGGTGACCGTCACGTCGTCCGGGTCGTCCGGCTCATCCTCTTCGGTCTTGTTGACAAACACCTTGACCTGCTTCCATGCGGTGTTGCCGACGCCGTCGGTGACGTAGCAGACCGCGTAGTAGATGCCGTCTTCTTTATAAGTATAGGTGTGCTGCGCGCCGTCGTCGAAGGTAAGGTCGCCGAAGAACCACTGGTAGGCGGCGATGCCGTCCTCATCGGTGGCCTCGGCGTCAAAGATGAAGGTGCGGCCGGTCGGGTCGCTCTCATCCTTCACCGCGGTGGCGCTGAGCTCGGGCAGCGCGTTTTCTTCGAGCGGCCACTGCTCGAGAATCAGCGCCTCGGATTTTGCCGGCTGCGGGATGACCCACGCGCCGTCCACGATTTCGCCGCCGTTCATCGCCAGCACCTCGCGCGCGAGGTCGAGGTTCACGTTGACGCAATCGGTCATGGTGTAATCGGTGTAAGAGAACGTTTTCTTGTTCCAATCCAGCCCGCTCTTCCACTTCTCGGGGATGTTTTCGAGGCCGTAGTAGCAGCCTAGGATGCCGCCCACCGAGGACGGGTTGCAGTCGCTGTCCTGGCCGCACATCATGGAGATTTTCATCGACTGCTCAAAGTCGCCTTCGCCCCACAGCAGGCCGATGAGGATATACGCGGAGTTGAGCTTCGCGTCGATGTTAAACGGCTTGTTCAGGCCGTCCGGGCAGCGGTCGTTCTGCCATTTGTCCTCGAGCATCTGCCAGCATTCCTGCCAGGTGGAGCCGGATTCGTACTCCGCCATCACGTCCTGCATCATCGCGAGGAACTGGCTGCCCTCGGGGATGCTGCCGAGGCCTGCTTCGATGATCTCGCCTACGCTCTCAGCGGTGAACGCCTTGGCGTACATCGAGGCCACGAACACGCCGCCGTACACGCCGTCGCCGTAGTTCATCACGTGGCCCACGCGCCAGGCGAGCTCCTTGGCGATCTCGGGCTGCGCCAGCGCCATCATGCCGACCGAGTCCGCCTCGATCTGCCAGTCGATGTCGTCGCAGCACTGGTTGTAGAGGTAATGGCCCGAGTTGGGCGCTTCGACGCCGTTACGCAGGTTCTCGCGGCCGTAGTAGTTGGCGTGCCACAGCGCGAATTCCGACTCGCGGAAGTAGTGGCCCAACCACTTCCAGTTCGCGTTGACGCCGTGAGCCTTCATACAGTCGAGGAACGGGACCTCGACGTACAGGTCGTCCTGGCCGAAGCCGTCATTGATCATGTAGGGGTTCCACGCGGGCACTTCGTCCTCGCGCAGCAGGCGGCCCTGCGCGCGGAACTCGGTGGACGCCGCCCAGGTGACACCCGCCATCTCGCCAACCCAACCGCCCTTCATGCGGTTGAGGATATCCTCCTCGCGCAGGATGGTCTCGTCGCTGAGGGTTGCGAGCTTGTTCACCTCGGGTGCAGCGAGCGCGTAGTTGTAGAGGCGCACGTCGTCGATCTGGCCCTGGAAGAGCTCGCCGAGCTGGCCGCCCACGCCACCGATGGTAAACGGCTGGCCGGAGGTGCGGCCCTCCACGGCCTGTGCAGTGCCGTCCACCAGCGCGCCGTTCACATAGAAGTAACGGACGCCGTCCTTTTGCACCGCGGCCAGGTGAACCCACTCATTCACGGCGGGCATGGCCTTATCCACGGTGTTGTAGTTGGGTGCGCCGAAGCTCACCTGATTCTTGTTGTCCATCCACAGGCCGTACCAGACGCTATTGCCGGCGCGGCCCTTCTGGGCGATCGCCTGCCACTGGTTTTTGAGCTCGGGCGCCTTGACCCAAGCCGTCAGGGTGAAGTTGTCGGCGGCCGAGAAGTTGAGCTCGGGCGCGTCGGGGATGCTGACGATCTCGCTGCCGAACTGTGCCGCCTTGCCGACCTTGCCGTCGACCAGCGAAATTTCGCCGCTCGCCACGCCGTCATGGCCGTTGCCGGTCGCGTCGGCCACCTTGCCGTCCGCAATCTCGTCGAACGTCCAGTGGGCGATCAGCTTCGGAAGCGGCAGCTTCTCTTCCTCTTCCTCGGCGTTCACCAGCACCTTGACCTGCTTCACCTGGGTGTTGCCGATGGCGTCGGTGGTGTAGCAATACGCATAGTAGACCCCGTCCTCGCGGTAGGTGTGGGTCTGCTGCGCGCCATCCTCAAAAGTGAGGTCGCCGAAGAACCACTGGTACGCCGCGATGCCGTCCTCGTCGGTCGCCTCCGCGTCAAACACGAAGGTGCGGCCGGTCGCGTCGCTCTCGTCCGCTTCGACCGTCACGGAGGTGAATTCCGGCAGATCGTTCTTCTCGAGCGGCCACTGCTCCAGAATCATCGTGCGGTCGCCGGTGTTCTCGGGGATGGTCCACACGCCGTCCTCAATGGTGCCGCCGGTCATCTTGACCACTTCGCGCGCCAAGTCGAGGTTGACGTTGACGCAGTCAGTCATGGTGTAGTTGGTGTAGGAGAATCTTCTCCCGGTCCAATCCTGTCCGCTCTTCCACTGCTCGGGGATGTTCTCGAGGCCGAAGTAGCAGCCCAGGATGCCGCCCACCGAGGACGGGTTGCAATCGCTGTCCTGGCCGCACATCATGGAGATCTTCATCGACTGCTCAAAGTCCTCCTCGCCCCACAGCAGGCCGATGAGGATGTAAGCCGAGTTGAGCTTCGCGTCGATGTTGAACGGCCGGTTGAGGCCGTCCGGGCAGCGGTCGTTCTGCCACTTGTCCTCGAGCATCTGCCAGCACTCCTGCCAGGTGGAGCCCACGTCGTATTCCGCGACCACGTCCTCCATCATCTGGCGGAACATGCTCTCCTCGGGGATCGCGGAGAGGCCCGCGTCGATGATCTCGTCGAGGCTCTGCGCCTTGAAGGCGGCAGCGTACATGGTGGAGACAAACACGCCGCCGTACACGCCGTCGCCGTAGTTCATCACATGGCCCACGCGCCAGGAGAGCTCCTTGGCGACCTCGGGCTGCGCCAGCGCCGCCATACCGACCGAGTCCGCCTCGATCTGCCAGTCGATGTCGTCGCAGCACTGGTTATAGAGATAATGGCCGGAGTTGGGCGCTTCAATCCCCTTGCGGAGGTTCTCACGGCCGTGGTAGTTGGCGTGCCACAGCATGAACTGGGAGTCCGCAAAGTAATCGCCCAGCTGCTTCCAGTTGGCGTTCACGCCGTTGTCCTTCATACAATCCAGGAATGGGACCTCCACATAGAGGTCGTCCTGGCCAAAACCGCTGTTGATCATGTCGGGGGTCCACGTCGGGACCTCATCCTCGCGCAACAGGCGGCCCTGCGCGCGGAACTCGGTGGACGCTGCCCAGGTGACGCCCGCCATCTCGCCGACCCAGCCGCCCTTCATGCGGTCGAGGATCTCCTCCTCGGTAAGCACCACCGGGCCGCTCGCAACCTGTTGCAGGGTGATCGAAAGGTTCTGATCCTCGTCCACAGCGTCCACGTCGCCGCGCTGGGTGACATAGCCCGCGCGGGAGACGGTGTAGCGGTAGCTGCCCTCGAGCACGCGGTAGCTGCCGTCCGCCTCTGGCACAACGATGCCGTTATCGCCGCGCAGCACCACCTTGGCGTCCGCGGGGGTAACCGCGAAGGCAATGGTGCGGTAGACCTCGGCGTTCAGGGTGATGTCGGCGGACACGTCTCCGCCCGCGACCTCCACAGCCGCCTCAGAGGCGAGGAAGCTGCCTTCGACCGCATCGACGCGCGCCACATAGGCGCCGTCGGTCACCGATCCGATCTCATAATAGCCGTCCGCATCGGTCACGGCAAAGGCGAGCTCGGTTTTGTCATTTTCCGCGTCGTACAGGTGAACAGTCAGCCCTTCGACCGAGGCGCCGGTCTCGCCCGGCAGAACCTGTCCGCTCACGGTGTATACATCCGCGTTCTGCAAGTAGAGGGCGCGCGCTTCCATGCCGGTGAGGGCGCGGTTGTAAAAGACGACCTCGTCCAGCAGGCCGGTGTAATACTCGCCGCCGAAGGTGCCGCCCGCCTGCACGCCGCCGAACACCAGGTCCCAATCGGTAACGCTCTCCTGTGCGGCTCCCGTGCCGGCCAGCACGCCGTCCATGTAGATCTTCCGGGTGCCGTCCGTGCCGTTCTGCACCAGTGTGACGCAGACCCACTCGTCCTCCGGGGCGACATTGCCGTACACGTCGCGCTGGGTGTCAGCGCCGAACGCCAGCTTGTCGCTGGAATGGAACCACAGGCCCCACCAGGTACCCGCGGCGTCCGGGCGGCCCTTCTGGATGATGGCCTGCCACTGGCCCAACAGCTCGGGCGCTTTTACCCAGGCCGAAAGGGTGAAGCTGCCGTCGATGGGCGCGTTAAACACATCGTCGCTCGGCACCGACACCAGCTCGCCGTCTTGGAAGCTGATCGCCTGACCGAAGCGGCCCTCGACGAACTCCGGTTCCCCCCGGATGATCTCGCCGTCGTGGCCGTTGCCGGTGACGTCCTCGACCACGCCGCCCTCGGCGCCGTCAAACGTCCAGCGGGCAACCAGCCCATCTTCGGGCAGGATCACCTCGCCGCTGGACACGGGTGCGGCGAACACCTCCTTTGAGGCCTCCACCTCTGCGGGGGTCTCCTCCGTCGGTTCTTCCACCGGCTCCGCAGGCTGCTCCAGCGGCTCTGCGGGCGGGATTTCCTCGGGCGGCGCTTCCTCGCTCTGTCCCGACGCTTCCGGCAGCAGTGGGATCGTCCCATCCGCCACAGCGAAGCTCGGCATCGCCATGCTGAACACCAGCACGACCGCCAAAAGGATACTGAGTAACTTCTTTGACACTTGACACTCCTCCTTAACATAATCTGCTTCTTCTCAAATTCCCTTTTTCCTTTCAGCGTCCCCCCTTCGGCACCAATTTTTCTCTGAATGCGTGGGATATGAAACCGTTTTCTTTAGTGTAGAGAAGAAACGTAGTTTCTTGAATTGGTATTTATCGCCAAAATTTAAATATTTCTTTTGATCTTTCCGTCGATAATAACATGCAAAGATAGGAAACAAGAGAGACGGACAGGGCCGTTCTCGCAAAGCGCCCCTGTCCGTCTTAAGGAAAAAGGAGGAAACATGAAAAACTGATAGATGGATTTACCAGCCGCGCTGTGAACGGCGCAGCAGAACGACCGCCGCAGCCGCGAGCAGCGCCAGGGGGATTGCAGCAGCAGCCGGGCTGAAGTCCGGTTCGGCCGGGGCCGTGGGCTGCGCGGCTTCCGGCCCGATCGCGATGGGCGCGCCGCTGCATGGCGTTAAGCTCCGCCATCAGCGCGTCGTGTGCCTGCTGAATCTGCGCTGCGGTCGCGTCGGCGTCGAAGATGATCTTGACACAGTCGTCCGGCTCGTACTAGAACGGGTCCCCGGCCGCGAGCAGCACGCTCAACAGTTTCTTATGGATGTTGGGGCGCCTTTTTCTTTCCATACAAATGCCCCTTCTTTGCTATACCGGGGTACAAACCCCCGCTTTCCTCAAAAATTCTTCCACCTCCGAGAGGGCGGGCAGCGATGGCTGAGCCCCGCGCCGCGTGACGGTGAGCGCGCCCACCGCGTTGCAGAAGTGCACCGCCTCCTTGATGCCTGCGCCCTGCGCCATGCGCACCGCCAGCGCGCCCACAAACGAGTCGCCTGCCGCCGTGGTGTCCACCGCCTTCACTGGGAAGGAGGAGGCAAACTGCACCTCGCCGCCGCTGAGGTAGGCCGTCCCACGGGAGCCGAGGGTGATGACGCTCTCAGCGACCCCTTTCTCCTGAAATACCTGCAGCGCCCGGCCGATGCTGTCCTCATCCCGCAGGGGGATGCCGGTGAGCAGCTCGGTCTCGCTCTCGTTGGGCAGGATCACGTCCACCGCCCCAAGCAGCCCGTCGTCCAGCTTTTGCGCCGGAGCCGGGTTCAAAATGGTCTGTACGCCGTTCTGTTTGGCCACCTTCAGGGCCGCTTCCACCGTATCCAGTGGAATTTCAAGCTGGGTCACCAGCACATCCGCCCCCGCGATCAGTTCCACGCACGCTTCGATATCCTCCGGCGTGATGCGATAGTTCGCACCGGAATCTAAGATGATGCAGTTGTCGCCGCGGTTGACGGTGATCACCGCAATGCCGGTGGAAACATCGTCCAACCGCTTGATGTATCTGGTATCCACATGGTTTTCCTGCAGGGTATCGACCAGCTTGTTGCCGAACAAATCGTTTCCCACACAGCCGATCATGGCGACCTGTGCGCCCAGCCGCGCCGCCGCCACCGCCTGATTGGCGCCCTTCCCGCCGGGAACCATTGCGAAATCCTTCCCGATCACCGTCTCCCCCATGCGGGGCAGCGAATCGGTCCGGATCACAAGATCCATATTCAGGCTGCCTACTACAACTATTTTACTTTTCATATCATTACCCGCTTTTCCACCGCTTCCCCGGCCGATAATGGGAGGACTCCCGATCGCCGCGCGACCCGGAGTCCTCACTTTCACACCTGAAACGGTACCTGTGTTGATTTGTCAGCGTGTGTTTGGAAACCCGTGCCCTTGACAGAGATTAGGTTTCAACCCGCCGATTAACCTACGTTATCCGCCGTGACATTGGAGAGCTCCACCATGAACTCGTCGGGGACCTCCTTGCCGTTCAGCACATCCAGCGCGAACTGCACGCCGGTGTAGCCGACGCCCACGGGGTTCTGGTCGACGGTAGAAATCATCTTGCCCTCTTTGATATACTGTTTGGCCTGATCCAGCGCGTCATAAGCTGCAACCAGCACCTTGCCGGTGAGGCCCTTGGCTTCGATCGCCTGCACGGCGCCGAACGCCATCATGTCGTTGGCGCAGAACACGCCGTTCAGGTCCGGGTTGGCCTGCAGGATGTTGGTCATGACGTTGAGCGCTTCCTCGGTCTCCCAATTGGCGGACTGGGAAGCCACGACCTCGATGTCGGGATACTCCGCGAACGCCGCGTTGGAGCCGTTCTTTCTGCCCTCGGCGTTGTCAACGCCCTGGATGCCCTCGATGATGGCGACCTTGCCCTTGCCGCCGAGCTGCTCAGCCAGGTATTTGCCGGCCAGGTAGCCGCCGTCGTAGTTGCTCGCGCCCACGTACGGCACGCTGATGCCGGCCTGGGCCGCCGCGTCGATGTCCACGCGGTTATCGATGTTGATGACCACGATGCCGGCCTCCTGCGCCTTCTTGATGACCGGGACGATCTCCTTGGAGCCGCTGGGCGCGATGCAGATCGCGTCGTACTTCTTGGCGATCATGTCCTCGACAATGGCGATCTGCTGCTCAACCGAGGTCTCCTCCTGAGCAGCCTTGGAATCCAGCTTGATGCCGAACTCGTCCGCCGCCTTCTTGGCGCCCTCTTCAATCGAGATGAAATACGGGTTGGTCAGGGTCTTCATAACCAGGCCGACGGTGATGTCCTTGTTCTCTTTGGGGGCCTCGCTGCTGGGCTCGGCCGCCTGGGAACTGGACGGGGCGGGGGCGGGCGCCGCCGCGCTGGAGGAGGGGGCGGAGTTGTTGCCGCAGCCTCCCAACAGGGCGCCTGCCATGACGGTTGCCAATACCATTGCCGTTACCTTTTTCATGTGAAACATACCTTTTGCTCCTTTCATCTTGTCCGTTATGGTTAATAGCTCCTCGCTATTCAGAGAACCAATTGATGCGCTTATGCCTTGACCGCCTCGGCCACGGCCGCCTTCTTGCGGCGGTGTTCCCCCTTGCGGAACTGGTCGAACAGCACCGCCGCCACGATCACCACGCCGATGATGATCTTTTGCAGGTACTGCGAAACGTCCAGCAGGTTGAGGCCGTTTTTGAGCATACCCATGAGGATTGCGCCCATCAGGGTGCCGCTGATCTTGCCGACGCCGCCCGAAAGGCTGGTGCCGCCGATGATGGCCGCCGCGATGGCGTCCATGTCGTAGCCGTCGCCCGCGATCGGCTGGCCCGCGTTGAGGCGGCCCACCAGCAGGATCGCGCCGATGCCGCAGGTGACGCCCGAAATGGCGTAGGCGAAGAACTCCACCAGCCCGGTGTTGATGCCCGAGAGTCGCACCGCCTCCTTATTGCCGCCGATGGCGTAGAGGTAGCGGCCGAACTTGGTGCGGCCCAGGATAAAGCTAGCGATCATCACCACGACGAGCGCGTAGATCACCTGGATGGGCAGCACGCCCAGCTTCGCGGCCGTGACCGTCTGGTATTCGGGCGGCAACATGTAGATGGTCTGCCCGTTGGTGATAAACAGCGCCAGGCCGCGCGCCACGCTCATCATGCCGAGCGTCACGATGAAGGCCGGCACATGGCCCTTGACCACCACCAGGCCGTTGATCGCACCCATCGCAAAGCCCGAAGCCACGCCCACCAGCAGCGCCAGCGCGATGCGCGCAGGCACCGGGACTGCCTCGATGTGCAGGGTCATGGCGATCAGCACGCAGCTGAACGCCACCATGGAGCCCACCGAAAGGTCGATGCCGCCGGTGATGATGACAAAGGTCATGCCCACCGCGATGACCGTGCCGATGGAGACCTGAAGCAGAATGTTCATCAGGTTTTCCAAGGTGAAGAAATAGGGGCTGGCAAACGACAGAAACACAAACATGACGATGATGACGATGCCGATGCCCAATTGATTGACGACTTTACGAAACACGCTCAATTCCTCCCAACATCAGCGAAAGAATCTCCTCCTGGATGTCCTCCCCGCTGTTCTCAAACTCGCCCATGATCCTGCCCTGGTTCATCACCACAATGCGGTCGCTCACCCGCAGAATCTCGTTCATATCCGACGACACCAGGATGATGCCCTTGCCCTCGGCGGCCAGCCGGTTCATCAGCTTGTAAATTTCGGCGCGCGCGCCCACGTCGATGCCCTTGGTGGGCTCGTCGAAGATCAGCACGTCGCAGTCAGTCATCAGCCACTTGGCGATGACCACCTTCTGCTGATTGCCGCCGGAGAGGTCGCGCACCCGCTTCTGCACCGAGGTGGTCGCCACCGAGAGGCTCTTTGCCAGCTCCTGCGACTGCTCCAGCTCGCGGCGGCGGTTGATGACCGGCCCGCCCGATACCCGCGCTAAGTTGGTGATGGTGATGTTCTTGCTGATTTCCATCATGAGCACCAGGCCCTGGCCCTTGCGGTCCTCGCTGAGGTAGGCGATGCCGTTTTTTACCCCCTGCTTTGGGGAGCGGATTTTGACCGCCTCGCCCCGCACCAGCACCTCGCCGGAGTCCATCCGGTCCGCGCCGTACACAGCGCGCATCAGCTCGGTGCGCCCCGCGCCCACCAGGCCCGCAAAGCCGAGGATCTCCCCCCGGTGGAGCTGGAAGCTCGCGTCCTGCACCGCGCGTCCCGCGGTGATCCGCCGCGCCTCGAGCAGCACCTCCTGGGTGCGGCCATGCGCCGCGCGCGCATTCTCCTCGAGCTCGCGACCCACCATGCAGCGCACCAGCTCGTCGATGGAAACCTCCCCCATCTGGAAGGTGGCGATGTATTGTCCGTCACGCATCACCGTGACGCGGTCCACAATCTCGGCCAGCTCCTGCAGGCGGTGGGATATGTAGATGATTGAAACCCCCTGCGCCTTGAGCTCGCGGATGATGCGGAACAGCTCCTCGGTGTCCTTGTCGGTGATCGACGAGGTCGGTTCGTCCATGATGATGACCTTGCGCTGGTTGATGAGCGACCGCGCGATCTCCACCATCTGCTGTTTGGCGGTGTTGAGGTCCCCCACCAGCGCGTTCGGGTCCACCGTCACGTTCATCTTGGCGAAAATCTCATTGGCCCGGGCGTTCATCGCGCGCCGGTCCACCACCCACGAAACCCCTTTGAGCGTCTCCTCCTCGCCGAGGAACAGATTTTCGGCCACGCTCAGGCCCGGCACCAGGTTCATCTCCTGGTAGATGGTGCTGATGCCCATGCCGCGCGCGTCCTGCGCGCTGCGGATATTGACCTCGCGGCCTTCGATCTTGATCTGGCCGCTGTCCATCTGGTATGCGCCGCTGAGAATTTTAATGAGCGTGGATTTGCCAGCGCCGTTTTCCCCCAGCAGGCAGTGCACCTCGCCGCGCCTGAGCGTGAAGCTCACGTGGTCGAGCGCCTGCACGCCTGGAAACGCCTTGCAAATATCGATCATTTCCACGACTGCCCGATTATCCATTGCTACCCCTCCCGTATGGTTGCCTGTTCTTTGTGGATTCCCGCAGAATCAGCCTCGACTGCATTCTGGGGGAGTAATCCTGCACCGGCTTTCCGGCCAGGATATCGAGGATCAGCCTGGCCACCAGCCTGCCGATTTCGGTGAGCGGCTGCTCGATGGTGGTGAGCGGGGGTTCGGTCAGCTCGCAGATCGAGATATTGTCGAACCCGATCACCTCCACGTCGTCGGGGATGGACAGCCCGTGCTTTTTGAGTGCCTTCATCGCCCCGATGGCCATCACGTCGTTGGCCGCGAACAGCGCGGAGAACGAATCCTTCTCCAGCAGCTCCTCCACCGCGCGTTCGCCGCTGCGGATGGTGTAGTCGCCGGTGTAGATCAAATTGGGGTCGAGCTCGATCCCGTTCTGCCGCAGCGCCGCCAGGTATCCGCTCAGGCGCTCCTTCGAGGTGGAAATGCCCGGAGGGCCCGAGATATAAGCCACCCTGCGGTTCCCGTTTTGAATTAAGAAGTTGGTGGCCAGGAACGCCGCGTATTCGTTGTCCACAAACACCCAGGCGTCCGCGTCCGGGTCGATCGAGCCGCGATCTACGTAGACGCACGGCATATTGTAGCGCTTGAGCATGAATTTGACCTCGCTTGAATCGATCTGCGAGGATGCAAAGATGATGCCGTCCACCCGTTTGGAAATGCAGCTTGAAATCGCCCGCTTTTCCCGCATGATGTCCGCGTCGGTGTTGCACAGGATGATGGTGTACCCCTGCGCGCTCAGCTCCACCTCGATGGATTTGACCAGCGCTGGAAAAAACGGGTTGGTGATATCCGGAATGATGATGCCGATCGTCTTGGTTTTTGACGTTGAAATGCCTCTCGCCAGCAGATTGGGGTTGTATTCAAACTCGTCGATGATCTTTTTGACCTTCTGCCTGGTTTCTTCTCCAACCCCTTTGCGGTCGTTGAGCACCCTGGAAACCGTCGCCTTTGATACATTGGCCAAACAAGCAATGTCTTCAATGGTTACCTTCATTGTCGATTCCCTTCTTTCCAAGAGCTTCTTCATCCCCCCAACGTAACCGTTTTCTTTAGTGTAAAGACGAAACGTTGTTACGTAAATCGAATAAAATACATAAAAAACATATCTTTTTTTATGCGTTTTCATCGAATTGGCAACGAAATGACGAAACCCTACTGAATTGGTATCCCGCACAAATTCTCCTTCTTTTGCCTCCTTTCGCGCCATTTCGGAGCCCTATTCCTCCATGGAAAGCGCGCTCCCCCCTTATGTTCGGGAAGAAACGCCCGTGTTGTCAAAAAAAGCCGGCTTGGTTTCGCCCCGTCCCCAAAAGGGGGCGGGGTTCACCTGCCGGCGCGTGGACCTCCATCTGTGCTTTTGTCCCACGTTGTCAAATCCATGGCGTTGCGGATCAGGCTCCGCCGTGAGCAACCGCTTTGCGTCATGCTGCTGCGATGAATGGTTGATTCGGTTCCCGTTTCCGCTGGTCAGCGGCTGGCTGGCCCAGCTATCCCCCCTTTCCTATTTGCTACAGTGGTCCAAGTCCTATTATAACAAAAAGAAAAGTATTTTGTATTGTTTTGTGGGTATTTTCATAAAATAATTTTTTAATGTTGTTTAATTATATTATAATAGTACACTTTTGATATAAAAAAACGGAGCGCCGCATCCGGCGCTCCATCCGCTATCCTTTTATTTTTTCATGCGATATCCACGATAGGCCCGAGGGCGGCATCCTTCGTGTGTCCCATTTTATTCGGTGTCCAGGTCCTCATCCTGCGCGGGGTTCGCGGGGGTGTCGCCGTCCTCCCTGCCGCTGTCCGCGGAGGAGCCGCCGACAGCGTCGTTCGCCATCTGCTCGAGCAGGTCGAACATCCGCACCCCCTGGCGCTCGAACACCTCCAGGTCGTAGGCGAAGCACTTCGCGTTCGCATAGGCCGGGGTGGTGTTGTAGATGGTGGAGCCCGATACCGCGTCCATGCCGACCGCCTCGTCGAAGAACAGCACCTGCGGCATCAGGTCCACCGCCTTGTCCTCGGGGTAGACCCAGCCGGTGTAGTCGGAGGCGCTGTTTTCAAAGCCCGCCTCTTCCAGCATCCGGCCGGGGAAGGTGTCGCCGGTCGCAAGCGTCAGCGGCATCACCCGCAGGTAAGCCGCCTCGAATGGGCCCGCAGCCTCCACCTGTTCGCGGATTCCCTCCAGGCGGGCGACCTGCTCGTCATACAGCTTTTTGCCCGCCTGCGCGCCGTCGGTATCGCCCCCGAACACACGCCCCAGGTCGCGGTAGAGGGTCTCGAGGCCGTCCAGGTCCTCGGCCAGCGGCAGCACGATCACCGCCGCTCCCCCCTTCTCCAGCTTTTTGCGGTCAGCTGAGGTAAGCGGGGAGACCGCAACCACCACCTGCGGGGACAGCTTTAAAATCTCGTCGGTTTTGGGCGCGTTCACCGTGCCCAAATTGGGCAGCCCGTCCAGCGCTCCGTCCTCATCGGTGCAGAAGTCGCTCACACCCACCAACTTGCCGCCGTAGCCCAGGTCGAACGCCAGCTCGGTGAGCGCGGGCGACAGCGACACCACCGCGTCGGGCGCCTGCTCCACCACGCCGGTGTCAAATTCGGCGGGGAAGTTGCCGTCCCCCGACGCGGACGAACCGTCCTTGTCATCCTCCCCCTTGCCGCAGCCGGGCAGGGCAAAAACCAGCGCCGCCGCCAGCAGCAGCGCGAAACCTCGTTTTATCTTCATCTGGAAACCTCCCTTTGATTTTCCCATTGTACCGCGGGACAAAAATACCTGTCAATGGATAGTGTGTGAATCCTGCTGTTTTTTTGCAGGGGATTTCTGCCGCGCCCCCCCGCCCGCGATTGCAACCGGTTGAAAAAGCGATTATAATAATCTGTATCACATCAATTTGCCGGGGAGGAATGCGCGATGATAACGGCGGCCGAGGCCATGGTCAAATCGTTGGAGCAGGAGGGGGTCGAGGTGGTGTTCGGGTATCCGGGCGCGGCCATCTGCCCGTTTTACGACCGGCTCGCGTCCTCCCCCATCCGCCACATCCTGGTGCGCCAGGAGCAGAACGCCGGCCACGCGGCCAGCGGATACGCCCGCACCGCCCGCAAGCCCGCGGTATGCGTGGCCACCTCCGGCCCCGGGGCCACCAACCTCATCACCGCCCTGGCCACCGCATATATGGATTCCATCCCGCTGGTGGCGATCACCGGGCAGGTGTCGAGCGAGCTGCTCGGGCGCGACGTATTCCAGGAGGTGGACATCACCGGTTCAGCCGAACCGTTCACCAAGCACAGCTATCTGGTGAAAAACGCTGCCGACCTGCCCCGCATCCTGCGGGAGGCATTTTACATCGCGGGCACCGGCCGCCAGGGCCCGGTGCTGGTGGACGTGCCCATCGACATCCAGAACACCCCCATCGAGTTTTGCTACCCCGACGCGGTGTCCATCCGGGGGTACAAGCCCAGCAGCAAGGGCAACCTCAACCAGCTCCGGCGGGTGCTGGCCGCCATGCACGAATCCCACCGCCCGGTGATCTGCGCAGGCGGCGGGGTGCTGGGCGCAAACGCCGAGCCCCAAGTGCGCGCGCTGGCCGAGGCGTGCAGCATCCCCGTGGTATCCACCATGATGGGCCTGGGCGCGATGCCCACCGGGCACCCGCTCTATTTCGGGATGCTGGGGATGTACGGCTGCCGCACCGCCAACGCCGCGATTGCGGAATCCGACCTGCTGATTCTGGTTGGCGCGCGGGTGGGCGACCGCGCCATGCAGAGCCCCGGCGTCCTTCAGCGGCGCACACGGGTAATTCACATCGACATCGACCCGGCCGAGATCGGCAAGAATATGGAGACCAACATCCCCCTGGTGGGGGACGCGCGCCTGGTGCTGGAACAGATTTTGGAGCACCGCCCCGCGCTGGATACCGCCGGCTGGCTGGACGCGCTGCGCGCCTGGCAGCGGGAGGAGCGCGCGGCCGCCCCGAGGGCCTGCGGCCCGGCGGCGGGCGGCTGCACGGTCGATCCCAACCGGCTGGTGGCCCGCCTGTCCGCCCGCATGGAGGACGACGGCGTGTACGTCTCAGACGTGGGGCAGAACCAGATTTGGTCGGCGCGCGGGGTGAACCTGCGCACCGGCCGGTTCATCACCACCGGCGGCATGGGCACGATGGGGTACGCGCTGCCCGCGGCGATCGGGGCCAAGCTGGCCGCCCCACAGAGACAGGTTGTGGCAGTCTGCGGGGACGGCGCACTGCAAATGTCCATGATGGAGCTGGGCACGCTGGTGCAGCACAACATCGCGGTGAAGCTGGTGGTGCTGTGCAACCGGCGGCTGGGCATGGTGCGCGAGGTGCAGGATAACCAATACAGCCGCCGCATCGCCGTGGACCTGGGCGTCCTGCCGGACTTTTGCAAAATTGCGGCCGCTTACAACATCCCCAGCGCCGCGCTGTGCGACGAGGCCGGGCTGGATGCGGCGCTGGACGCGCTGCTGGGCGGGGACGGCCCGTTCCTGTTGCAGGTGGCGGTCGACCCGGACGAGCCGTCGCTGAAAGGAGGCTATCAGCCATGAAACACACCCTGTCTGTCCTGGTGGAAAACCATTCCGGCGTGCTCTCACGCATCTCTGGATTGTTTGCCCGCCGGGGTTTTAACATCGACTCCCTCGCCGTGGGCGTCACCGAGGATAAAAGCATCTCCCGTATGACCATTGTGGTGAACGGCGACGACTACATTGTGGAGCAGCTCGAAAAGCAGCTGAACAAGCTCATCGACGTGATCCGGGTGCGCTCGATGGAGCCCGGCGACATCATCACCCGCGAGCTCATGCTCATCAAGGTGAGCGTAAACAGCGCCACCCGCAGCGAGATCATCGATATCGTCAAAATCACCGGCGCGCGCATTGTGGACCTTTCCAAGACCACCCTCACCATCGAGATTTCCGACACCCCCGACCGCCTGGTGCTGCTGGAAGACCTGCTGCGGCCCTACGGCATCAAGGAGGAGATGCGCACCGGCACCATCGCGTTGCAAAAGGGACTTTCCACCATATAGCGGGGCGGCCACCGGCACCGCGTTTTATGTTTTGCCGTGTGGCAACCTGGAGTTGCCTGTGGGCGCCGCCAAATGAATCGCTTTTATTTAAAAAAGGGCATAAAAAATAAACATTAAATATAAAAATTCTCAGACGGCGGGCGCAGCCTAAAAGCAATAAAAATCATTTAAAATATCAATAGGAAAGTAAAAATGAAAGGGGCCGATTGCTTGCAAAATTTCACCTACGACTTTTACAAACAGAGCGCCGACTACCTGCTGGCGCGCATCCCGGAACCGCCCGAGATCGCGCTGGTGCTCGGCTCGGGGCTGGGCCCGCTGGCCGGCGAACTGGAAAATCCCATTGTAATCGATTACCGCGATATTCCCAACTTTTTGGCGTCCACAGTGGAAAGCCACGCGGGCAAGCTGATCTTCGGCCGCCTATCGGGTAAGCGGGTGGTGTGCATGGCCGGGCGTTTCCATTACTACGAGGGCTACGAGTTCGAGCAGCTCGCCGCGCCCGTCCGGGTGCTGCGGCTGTTGGGGGCGCACACCGTCATCCTCACCAACGCGGCGGGCGCGGTGAACACCGCCTACCGGGTGGGGGACATCATGGTGATCCGCGACCAGATCAAGCTGATGGGCGCTTCCCCGATGCGCGGGGCCAATCTGCCCGAATTTGGGGAGCGCTTTTTCGACGTGACCCGCATGTACACCCCGGAGCTGCGCGCGCTGGCGCTGGATTGCGCCAAGCGGCTGGGCCAGGAGTACCGGATGCAGGAAGGGGTCTACTTTTATATGCCCGGGCCGCAGTTCGAGACCCCCGCTGAAATCCGGGCGATCCGGCTGCTGGGGGGCGACGCGGTGGGGATGTCCACCGTGACCGAGGCGCTCACCGCGGCCCACTGCGGGATGCGGGTGCTGGGCCTCTCGCTGATGACCAACATGGCGGCCGGGGTGCTGCCCCAGCCGCTCTCGGACGCGGAGGTGACCGAGGCGGCGGCGGGCGCGGCCGGCCGGTTCCAGGCCCTGCTGCGCGAAATCATCCAACAAATGTGATTGTGAGGGAAACGACATGCTTCTGCGCGATATTTCCGTTGTGGACGAAAACTATGAGGTGCGCGAGCACCAAAACATCATCACCGAGGGCGACGCCATCGCCTACATCGGGCCGGAACTGCCCGCGGATTACCGCGGCGAAAGCTACGACGGCCGGAACAAGGCGGCGATGCCCGGCTTTTTCAACGCCCACTGCCACGTGCCCATGACCCTGATCCGGGGATACGGCGAGGGCCTGCCGCTCGACCGGTGGCTCAACGAGCGGATGTTCCCGTTTGAGGCGCTGCTCACCGCAGACGACATGTACTGGGGCGCGCTGCTGGGCATCGCGGAGCTGCTGCAAAGCGGTGCGGTGTCGTTCACCGACATGTATATGGAGATGGACGGCATCTGCCGCGCGGTGGAGCAGAGCGGCATCAAGGCCAACTTGAGCCACGGCACCTCGGCCTTTTCGCCGGAGGCGCATTTCACCGACACCAACGGCTACAAGGGCCTTGCCTACCTGATGGAGTACCAAAAGACGGCCGCGAACGACCGCATCATCGGCGAGGCGTCGATCCACGCGGAATACACCTGCACCGACACGGTGGCGCGCGAGGTAGCGGACTTTGCGCGGGCGCACGGGCTGCGCATCCACACCCACCTTTCCGAGACGCGCAAGGAGCACGAGGAGTGCAAGGCGCGCCGCGGCGGCCTCACCCCGGCGGCCTGGATGGAGCGCCTCGGGGTGTTCGACGCGCCCGTCACCGCGGCCCACTGCATCTGGGTGGAGGACGCGGACATCGAAATTCTGGCGCGGCACGGGGCGACGGCGGTCACCTGCCCGTCGAGCAACCTCAAGCTGGGCAGCGGCATCGCGCCGGTGAAAAAGCTGCTGGACGCGGGGGTGCGGGTGGCCATCGGCACCGACGGCGCGGCCAGCAACAACAACCTCAACTGCATCGAGGAGGTCAACCTCGCGTCGATCCTGCAAAAGGGCGCGACCGGCGACCCGCTGTTTCTCGGCCCCCGCGACACTTTGGAGCTCGCCTGCCGCGCGGGCGCGCTGGCCCAGGGCCGCACGGGCTGCGGCTGCCTCAAGGCGGGGAACCGCGCCGACCTGGTGGTGTACGACCTGGACAAGCCCCATCTCCAGCCGGTGTACGACCTGCTCTCCAACCTGCTGTACTCCGCGCAGGCCGGCGACGTGGCCCTCACCATGGTGGACGGCCGGGTGGTCTACCGCGACGGGGAGTTCCCCACCATCGACCTCGAACAGGCCATCTGGAACGCGGGCCGCATCCGCGACGAAAAACTCGCGCGGCTGGCGGCCAACTGCTAGAATCTGTCTTAAAACCCCATCGGCTGTCCATTTCTGCTGGAAAAGGCGGCTGCGGTATCAAAAGCACTTGCCAGGCGTCGGCCCGACCACGTGCTTTTCCCCTTTCACATGCCCTTTTTCAGCAAAATTCCCGGCACAATGCCGGTTCCAAAACAGACTCTAAGGAGGAATCGCCATGAACCGCGCGGACCACGACCTCGCGTTTTTGCTGCGCTATGAAAACATCGCCTGGTACGAGGACGGCAGGGTGCGCATCCTCGACCGGCGCATCTACCCCATCCGCACCGAATTTGTCACCTGCACCCGCCACGAGGAGGTCGCCCAGGCGATCGCCGACATGGTGACACAGAGCGGCGGGCCGTACACCGCGGCCGCCATGGGCATGGCGCTGGCCGCCCACGAGTGCCGCGGCCGCCCTGAGGCACAGCAGCTCGCCTATCTGGAGCGCGCGGCGCACACCCTGTCGCACGCGCGGCCCACCACGGTGGCCAAGATGGCGGTGTGCACCCAAAGCTGCCTGGACGCTGCGCGCGCCGCGCTGGCCGCGGGGGCGAGCGACGCGACCGATGCGGTGTTCACCCGCGCGCTGGAGGATGTGAACCGCAAATATGAGCGGATCGAGCGGACGGGGGCCTACCTGGCGGCGCAGTTCCCCGACGGCGGCACGGTGATGACCCAGTGCTTCGGCGAGACAGTGATCGGCATGATGCTGCGCGCCTGCCGCGCCCAGAACAAGCAGGTGCGGTTCCTCTGCCCCGAGACGCGGCCGTTCTTCCAGGGGGCGCGGCTCACCGCAAGCTGCATCTGCGACATGGGCTTCGATGTGACCGTCATCACCGACAACATGCCCGCCTATGCGATGGGCCAAAAGAAGGTGGACGTGTTCACCTCGGCCGCGGACGTGATCACCATGGACGGCCATGTGGTCAACAAGGTGGGCACCTTCCAAATCGCGCTGGCCGCGCAGTACTGGGGCGTGCCCTACTTTGTCACCGGCACCCCCAACCGCGCCCACCCCACCGCCGACACCGTCACTATCGAGGAGCGCGACCCCCTGCTGGCGATGGACTCCCTCGGGGTGCGCACCACCATGGAGGGGGTCAAGGGCTACTACCCCGCCTTCGACGTCACCCCGCCCAAGCTGTGCAGCGGCGTGGTCACCGACCGCGGCATCTTCAGCCCCTACGACCTTGCCTCGTATTTCAGCGGCGGCGCGGAGGAATGCGCGCCGTAACGCACAGGATATCAAAATAGCCCCGGGCGCACATCAAATGCGTCCGGGGCCTTTTTTCCATTTGTTTAGTTCTGATTGGCGCGGCGCTCCTCGCCGAACAGCTCCTCGGCGATTTCGTCGGGGATGAGCACAAAGGCCATGGTCTGCTCCACACGGCCCACGCAGATGGCGTCCGCCCCGTTCACCTTGGTGAAGGTGGGGTTCTCGATCGGCTGGCCGTTCACCGTCATGTCGCTGATGGTGCGGGCCCAGCGGTAAAAATGGGCCTCGCTGCCGTCGGGATAGGTGGTCTTGCCGCCGAAGCGCTCCACTGTGATGTCCGCCTTGACCTCAGCGCCGGCTGTGGTCTTCCAGATATATTGCATCTTGTTTTCCTCCCTGTGATAGATGTTGTGTGGAAAATTGCCGCCGGGGATTCTACCCGCGGCAGAACCGGCCCGCCACCGGCGGCCCGGTTGCGCCCGCCCCTCGCCTTCGGCTCGGGTGGGCTTGCTGCCTGTTCGAATCCCGTGGTTCAAGCCAAAAAGAACCGCTCAGGCAAAGGCCTGAGCGGTTCTTTTTGGTGAGCCACCGGGGATTCGAACCCCGGACCCTTTGATTAAAAGTCAAATGCTCTGCCAACTGAGCTAGTGGCTCATATGCATTTTTCAGGAACTTAATTATTATACCAGCAAATATGCTGTTTGTCAATCAATTCCTGACAATTTTCCGCTTGTTTCTTGCGGGAAAAGACGTTATCATAGAGAAAAGGCAGGTGAACCCCGTGAGTCAATCCCTCGATACCCCCATCCGATACCTCAAAGGGGTGGGCGAAAAGCGCGCCGCGCTCTATCAAAAACTGGGCGTATCCACCATCGGCGACCTCATCCGCTACTACCCCCGCGCCTACATCGACCTATCCCAGCCGCAAGCGGTCGCCGACGCGCCCTACGACCGGCCCTGCGCCGTGGTGGCGACGGTTATTTCCAAATCGGGGGAACAGCGCATCCGGCGGGGCCTGTCGCTCTTTAAGGTGAAGGCGACCGACGGCGCGTCCGACTTTATCATAACCTTTTTTAACGCCAAATATACGGTGGAGGCTCTTTTGCCCGACACCCCATATATCTTTTACGGCCGGATGGGCGGCAAGCTCACCCGGCGCGAGATGTCCGCCCCGATGGTGCTGCCCTTTGACCCTTCGCGCGGCTTTCTGGCGGTTTATCCGCTGACGGCCGGGCTGACCAACCGCTCGATTGCGGCGGGCGTAGCCCAGGCGCTGGAGCTGGTGCAGGGCAGCGTGGAGGACCCGCTGCCCGACGCGCTGCGCCGCAGGCTGGGCCTCTGCCACAGCGTTTACGCGCTGGAAAACATCCACCGGCCGGCGGACGGCCACGCCCTGGGGCTGGCCCGGCGGCGGCTGATCTTTGAAGAGCTGTTTGTGCTCAACCTGGCGATGGCGTCGATCCGCACCGGCAATCGGGGCCGCAGCGGCGCGCCCATGCGCGCAACAGCGTTCGACAGCTTTTATGGCTCCCTGCCGTTCGAGCCGACCGGCGCCCAGCGCCGGGTGATTGCGGAATGCGCCGCCGACCTGTGCGCCGCCGCGCCGATGAACCGGCTGGTGCAGGGGGACGTGGGCTGCGGCAAGACGCTGGTGGGCGCGGCCTGCGCCTGGTTTGCGATCCAGAACGGTTACCAATGCGCGATGATGGCGCCGACCGAAATCCTGGCGGAGCAACACCGGCGCACCCTCTCCTCCCTGCTGGAGCCGCTGGGGGTGCGGGTCGGGCTGCTCACTGGATCGATGAAGGCGGCGGAAAAGCGCGCCGTCCGCCAATCGCTCGCCGCGGGCGAGATCGATCTGATCGTCGGCACCCACGCGCTCATCCAGGACGGGGTGGAATTCGCCAAGCTGGGGCTGGTCATCACCGACGAGCAACACCGGTTCGGCGTGGGACAGCGCATGGCGCTGCAACAGAAGGGGGAAAATCCCCATGTGCTGGTCATGAGCGCAACCCCCATCCCGCGCACCCTGGCGCTGATTATCTACGGCGACCTGGACGTATCGGTGATCGACGAGCTGCCGCGCGGCCGCCAGCCGGTGCACACCTATGTGATCGACCCGCCCAAGCGCCGCCGCGCCTACGGCTTTTTGCGCCGGTATCTCGACGAGGGGCGGCAGGGGTATGTGGTGTGCCCGCTGGTGGAGCAAGGGGAGCTCGACCTGGGGCTAGAATCGGCCGCGGAGTACGCCGCGCGCCTATCCGCCCAGGAGTTCGCCCACTATCGGGTGGGCCTGCTGCACGGCAAGATGAAGCCGGCCGAAAAGGAAAAGGTGATGCGCGCCTTCTCCCAGGGGGAAATCCAGCTGCTGGTGGCCACCACGGTGATCGAGGTGGGGGTGGACGTGCCCAACGCCACCGTGATGCTGATTGAAAACGCCGAGCGGTTCGGCCTGAGCCAACTGCACCAGCTGCGCGGGCGGATCGGCCGGGGCGGGGGCGAGAGCTTCTGCATCCTGGTGACCGACCGCGACCTCGAGCGGCTGGCGGTGATCCGCGGCACCACCGACGGGTTTCGCATCTCGGAGGAGGACCTGCGCCTGCGCGGGCCGGGCGACTTCTTCGGAAGCCGCCAGCACGGCCTGCCGCAGCTCAAAATTGCGGATATGCTGACCGACGTATCGCTGCTGCGCGAGGCGCAGGACGCGGCGGCCGAGCTGCTCGCCCGCGACCCCAAGCTCACCCGGCCCGAACACGCAGCGCTGCGCGCCCAGGTTGAGGCGATGATCTCGAATGCGGAGGTGTAGCCGATGAAACTTTCCGATCCGGTGATCCCGGAGCAGCTCTTCCCCAACGTGGACCTGATGGCCGCGGCGCTGGTGGCCGTGCGGGAGGAGGAGCCGGTGGCCGGGCAGGCGTTCCGCGGCTGCGCGGTGGACGGCCTGCGCACCGAAAAGCTGGAGCTGCGCGGCTGCCGTTTGGAGGGCTGCCGCCTGACGGGCAGCGCCCTGCGGCGCGCGTCGCTGACCGACGTGGTGCTGACGCGGTGCGACCTTTCCAACCTCGACCTGAGCGACAGCTCGTTCGAGCGGGTGCGCTTTGAGCACTGCAAGCTGCTGGGGGCAAATTTTGCGGACTGCGCCCTGACGGACACCCGGTTCGACGGGTGCACAGCGCGGTTCGCGCGGTTTTACCAGACGCTGTTCCGCAGCGCGGTGTTCGAGCGGTGCGACCTGTCCTCCTGCTCCATCCAGGAGGCGGCGCTGCGCGCGGTGCGCCTGGACGAATGCAGGCTGAACGGGGCGGAGCTGCTGCACACCCCGCTCAAGGGGATCGACCTGACCACCTGCGAGATCGACGGGATGGCGGTGGCGATCGAGGACCTCAAGGGCCTAATCGTGACGCCGGTGCAGGCCTGCGGCCTCGCAGCGCTGATGGGCCTGGTGATCCGGTGACGAGCGCCGCGCCAATAGAGCAAAACGGGGCCCCTCCGCCTTTTGGTGGAGGGGCCCCGTCTGATTCAGGCCTTACCGGCCGCTTTTTCCGCCATCCGCCCAGGGGCGGGCACGGCTCTTTACTCCTGCACGAACAGGTCGATCTCTTTTGCGCACTTGGCACAGACCAACGAGTGGTTGGTCAGCTCGATGAGGTCATCCTCCGACCTGCACAGCCAACAACTGCGGCTCTTCTTTTGCAGGATGATGCGGTCGCCCTCGCGGCTCACTGCGAACGTATCCCCTTCGCGCATGTGGAGCGCATCGCGCAGGCTGTGCGGCAGCACCACACGGCCCAATTCGTCCATTTTTCTAGAATATACATCCATTTGTATCTCCGCCTTTCCTTTTTAAGGCCCAATGGGCCTGTTTTACAGCCCTGACGGTCGGCGGCGCGGAGCGGGGAGAGTTGGAAGGAAGCCCGCCCCGCGGCCTACCGCGAGGACATAAAAAGAGCCGCTGTACGGGATTACTCCCATACAGCGGCCCTGGAAAGGTGTCCAGAGTACGCACGCAAACCAGCCTGACATACATGATTTTCACAGCCCCTTGACGAATCACCATTAGGGGATAATGGATAAATTATGACTTTACTTCGATGTGAAAATCGAGTATAATCAGAAAGCAAGGTGCGGTGTAAACCGTTGTATGCGGAGCTGCCACTCCCATGCAGGACTCAGGGGCCCCAACCCCTGGGTCTGCCTTGCGATTTCTTTCTATGTCGGTTTCTATTATAGGGTAAATTTAGGGAAAAATCAAGGGGTTTTGGCGAAGATTGGCGGAGAAATTTCCGCCCAGGGACGCCCCTGGGGGCGACGCCGAGGAAAACACTTGTTGAGGCGTGGGCGCGGGGGCCGAAGCTGTAAGGCCGGGTGCGAACCCCGCCGGGCAGCGCCCGGAGGCGATGCCGAGGAAAACACTTGTTGAGGCGTGGGGCGCGGGGGCCGAAGCTGTAAGGCCGGGTGCGAACCCCGCCGGGCAGCGCCCGGAGGCGATGCCGAGGAAAACACTTGTTGAGGCGTGGGGCGCGGGGGCCGAAGCTGTAAGGCCGGGTGCGAACCCCGCCGGGCAGCGCCCGGAGGCGATGCCGAGGAAAACACTTGTTGAGGCGTGGGGCGCGGGGGCCGAAGCTGTAAGGCCGGGTGCGAACCCCGCCGGGCAGCGCCCGGAGGCGATGCCGAGGAAAACACTTATTAAGGCGTGGGGCGCGGTGGCCGTAGCTGTGAGGCCGGGTGCGAACCCGCCTGTTTTTTTATATGTTTGCCCAAAAGGGGGCGGGGGGGTTTGGCCGCGGTGCTGCGGGCGGGCCTTTTTTTATTTTTTGTTAGATAAAAGCGATTCATTTGGCGGCGGGGTTCGCACTTGGCTGTGCGGCTACGGGCACAGTGTTTTGCGCACTATAGCGCAACTGGCCCGGCTTGGGCCTGGGCGCTTTGGTTTGCACCTGGCCTGCCAGCTTCGGGCAGAGCGGTTGCGCACTGCCGTGCGCCTGCCTCGGCACCGCCCCCGGGCGCATGCCCGGCGGGGTTTCGCCCCCGCACGACGACTCGCTTTTGGTACACGCCAAAAGCGAGCAAAAACGTGTCAAAGGGGGCACCCCTTTGAAAACCCCGTTATGCGCCCGGAGATAAAATCGGCGCTGGTGTTGCCGACACCCGGCAAGTACCCTCGGCAATGGTTCTGAAGTCGCTTCGCGAAAAGTGGGAAGGGCACGCTTCGCTCCCACGAACCATTGCCCCTTACGGGGTGCCCTCGGGCGACACCAGTAAGGCGCGCAGGCCCCGCACCGCTTGATTTTTGGCTCCGGGTCGGGAAAGCGCTCTGCATTGTTATGCCGCGCCTTGGGTCACGGGGGCGGAGGATCTAGGGCAAGCGGGGGACGGCTGAGTGTATGCGGGCATTACCCGAGGGGATCCCGCCAAAGGCGGGACAGGTGCCTGATTGGAGCGAGTGCACTCCCTGGAATTTGCACGAAGCGACTGGAAGGCACGTCGGCAGCGCCGACAGGCAATCCGGGTTGGCGCTTGCGCCATACCGGGTGCGTCCTCCGCGCGGATGCTGCACTTTGCTTAACAAACGAGCCTGCCCGGCTTTCCTCCGGCCGTTGGCCGGCCGCCCCTAGGGGGGATGCCAAAGGGGGGAACGCCCTTTGGCGCGCTTTTGCATCCTTTTGGCGCGTTCCAAAAGGATGGCGTCCCGCGGGGGTGGTGCCGAGGCAGGCGCACGGCAGTGCGCAACCGCTCTGCCCGAAGCTACAAAGCAAGGTGCAAACCCCGCTGCCAAGTGAATTGCCGACATTTTCTTTTTAAAAGAAGGACATTTAAAAATGAAACATTAAAATAAAGAGGCCCTGCCCGGACATACGCCCGGGACAGGGCCGAAGAAAGCGCTTATTAAGGCATAGACCGCTCCATTGCTCAATCAGTCGGTGATCAGCCCGCCGATGAGCTGGTGCACGTCATCCATGTTGTTCTCGACGAGATACCGCTCGATGCCGTCGATCACGTCGATCATGGCGGTGGGGTTCACAAAGGTGCCCATGCCCACCGCAACGGCGCTCGCGCCCGCCAGCAGGAACTCGATCGCGTCCTCGGCGCGCAGGACGCCGCCCATGCCGATGACCGGCACGGACACGGCGTGCGCCACGCGGTAGGTCATATACAGCGCCACCGGCTTGACCGCCGGGCCGGACAGGCCGCCGGTGAAGTTGCCCAGCACCGGGCGGCGGGTTTTCACATCGATTGCGATAGCGGTGAAGGTGTTGATGAGCGAGATCGCGTCCGCGCCCGCGCCCTCCACAGCGCGCGCCATCACGGTGATATCGGTCACGTTGGGGGACAGCTTGACGATCAACGGCAGCTTTGTGGCCGCGCGCACCGCGCGCACCACCTCGTCGGCCAGGCGCGGGTCGGTGCCGAACGCCACGCCGCCCTCGCTCACGTTCGGGCAGGAGATGTTGAGCTCGATGCCCGCGAGGCCCTCCACCCCGTCCAGGCGGGCGGCCAGCTCGGCGTAGTCGCTCGCGGTCTTACCCGCCAGGTTGACGATCACGGGGGTATTGAACTGCCGCAGGAACGGCATCTTCTCGTTGATGAACACATCCGCGCCCGGGTTCTGCCACCCGATCGCGTTGAGCATCCCACCCGGGGTTTCGCAGACGCGCGGGCCGGGGTTGCCCACCGTCTCGTTCATAGTCACCGATTTGACCACGATCGCGCCCAGGGCGTTCAGGTCGAGATAAGGGGCGTACTCCTCGCCGAAACCGAAGCAGCCCGATGCGGGCATCACCGGGTTTTTCATTGCAATGCCCGCGATGTTGACGCTCAAATTGGGTTTATTCGGCATCGAAAAACACCTCCTCGCCGCAGAACACCGGGCCGTCGCTGCACACGTTGCGGTAGTGCACGCCGTTCCGCCCCTTAACAGGCACCACACAGCCCTTGCAGGCGCCCACGCCGCAGGCCATGCGCTGCTCCAGCGACACCTGCACCGGCACCCCATAGGTCCGCCCCAGGCGCGCCACGGCGCGCAGCATCGGCTCGGGGCCACAGCAGCAGATGAGGTCGGGCTTGTCCGCCTGAATTGCGTGCTCGAGCGGCGCGGTGACAAAGCCGCGTTCCCCCAGGCCGCCGTCCTCGGTGGCGACCTCCACCGGGACGCCCAGCTTCTCCATCTCATCCAGGCAGTAGATGCTGCCGCTGTCGCGCGCGCCCACAAACATGCGCGCATCCAGGCCGCGCGCCGCCGCGCGCTGCGCCAAAAAGATCACCGGCGCGTAGCCGATGCCCCCGGCCGCGATGTACACCTTGCCCTGCTCGGGCAGGCGGTAACACCCCTTGCCCAGCGGGGCCATGAGGTCCACCGTCTCGCCCGGCCGGCGCTGGGCCAGCCAGCGGGTGCCCTCCCCCTTGATTTGGAACAGGAACCCCAGCTCGTCCCCCTCCACCTTGGAGATCGAGATCGGCCTGCGGGTGAGGCTGTACACCCCCCCGCCGCAGTAGATATGCGCAAACTGACCCGGCTCGCAGGCGGCCGCGAGCTCGGGCGCGCGCACGGTCATGGCCGCCACGTCGCGGGCGACCAGACGCGCTCCGGTTACGGTACATTCCATTTTCATCCTCAGAATCAGCCTCCTTGTCATGCTGGTTCTATTATAACAGTTTTCGGGGCCGGCCGCCACCCATCCCCGGCATTTCGGAGGAAGATGCAAAAAGCGACGGCGGAAAACCCGCCGTCGCTTTTTTGTGCTTATCGCTTCAGCCGCCTCGCAGCGGACTGAACATTGAATTGGTTGCGGAAGCCGTCTGATGTGGAGAAATCATCTCGGGCGTCCCAGTTCTGGAGGAACCACTTGTTTGGGCCAAACCGCCGCGCCTGTTGCTCACGCGCCGGTTGCTCTTTGGCTTGTTTTTAGGATACCCTAAAATCGTGAACAAATTGTGAACTCGCGGCTACAGCTCAGTGATTCCAAGATTACAATTTGGTGGCAAAGGTTACGGGATGGGAATGGACGCTTTTCTCCCTGTGACATCCGCCCCGGTCAGCCGAATTTTACGTCGATGTCGCCGCTGCTGTTCTCCACCGAAAGCCGGTAGCGGCCGCCGCTGTCCTTCACGCAGGGGTTCTCCTGCTTTGCGCCGTCCAGCCGCACGCTGCCAAAATCGGTCTGGAGGTCGAGGTTGTAATCGGAGGCGGGCAGGCTGCTGCGCAGCGAAACGCTGCCGAAATCGGACGACACCTCGATGTTGCCTGCGAATTCGCCCTCGAGGTCGATGCTACCGCTGTCGCAGTCCACCGAGAGCTCGCCGGTTTTTGCGCCCTTCACCTTGATCTCCCCGAAGTTGCTGTCCAACTCGGTTTTGCCCAGGCTGCCGCCGGAAATCGCGGTACTGCCGCTGCTGGCGCTCACCGTGGTCTGCTCCGCGGTCACATTGTCAAGCTCGATGCTGCCGAGGTCGCTCTCGACCGAGAGTGTCCGCGCCCGCACGCCGGAAAGCCTGGCGCCGCCCGCGTTTGTCTCAGCGTCCAGCAGACCGGTGGTCACGTTCTCCACGGTCAGCTCGCCCAGGTTGACCTCCAGCTCGACCTTGCCCTTGACCGCGAGGTCCTTGAGCTTCAGGTCGCCCGCGCCGACCTCAATTTTGACCTGGTCGAACTCCACATCCGCCGGATAGTAGATGTGCAGGTACTGCTCGCCCGCATCCTTCCACCCGCGGCCGCGCCAGCCGAACAGGTTGATCGAACCGCCCCCGCCGTCCCAGTCGCCGCTTTGGTCGAAGTAGAGAGCGCCGTCGCCGGTGACGCGGCAGACCGGCTCGCGCCCGGCCGTCGCCAGCCGGTACTCCACCCCGTAGTGGTCGGATGCGATCATCTTGACCCCGGCCAGATCGGCGGTGATATCCAGGGAGGTGAACCTCCCGGTCTCCACCGTCCGGCTGACCACAGCGCCCGCGCGGCCGTTGTGGTAGAGCTGCCCGTTGGAATAATACACGCCGATGTTGCCGCCCGCCATGGCGTATCCCGCGGCGGCCAGAACCCCGCCCAGCAGGATAAGCCCCGCGGAGATGCCCAGAACCACCTTTGTGCTCTTTTTCATGCCGCATCCCTCCTTACCACGCGCCGGCTGATCAGCCGCGCGATGCCGCTAAATGTCGCCCGCGTGAGCCAGACGGTGGGCAGGAACAACAGCAGGCCCACGCCGCTCACCACCATGCCGCTGCCGATGGCGCAGACGCCGGTGGGCACATGAGCGCTCAGGCAGAGGATGCCGACCACCATGCCGAAAACGCCGCCCGCCATCATCCCAACCGACACCCCGAAGAAGGAGAGGAACACGCAGGCCACCACGACCACCAGGGCGAACGCCACAGCCGCGATGGCGATGGCGACCGGCAGCGCGATGGGGGACGCGAACACCGCCAGAATGGCGATCCACACGGCGGAAAGCCCGCTTTTGCGCGGCGGCTGCGGCCCGGCCGCTTCCGGGCCCTGTTCATCCGGTGCGGGGCGGTAGGGCTCGATCGCCCGCACCATATACTCCGCTGTGATCTGCTGCGCGATCTTCATCGGGTCGCCGAGCTCCTCGAGCACCCGCTGTTCGTTTTCCGGGCCCGCCTCGTCGAAATATTCGACATAGTAGCGCACCGCGTTTTCAATCTCCTCCGGCGGCAGCCGGTGCAGCCCCTCGCGCAGGCGCATAAAGAAATCAAGCCTCGTCATACTGCTTCCCTCCCAAAATAATCTCGTCCAGCCTCGCCTTGTAGACGCCCCAATCGGCGACATACGCCCGGTACTGCTCCCGGCCGCTCGGTGTGATCGAATAGTATCGCCGGTTCCGCCCCTGGTACGGCTGGTCGTAGGTGGTGAGATAGCCGTCCTTTTGCAGCCGCCGCAGCACCGGATAAAGGGTGGAATCGGAGATATCGACCGCATCCCGCACGTTTTGTGTCAGGACATAGCCGTAGGTGTCGCCCCGCGAGAGCACCGCCAGAACACAGGCGTCCAGCAGCGCGGCGCTCAGCCCAAACGTCATGGTCATCCCCCATTTCCTATGTTGTTTTTAATATTATATATTATATAATATATAAAGTCAACTAATATTATTTTTCATTGTACGAATTTTCTGTAAAAGAAAAGGGCGCGGGCCATCCGGTCGATGGTCCACGCCCCTCTTATTTCAATTCTTCCCTCGCCGGTTAACCTCTTTTTCTCAGGGCGACAGCCAGCGCTGTGCCGCCCAGGATTGCCGTCGCCGCAATCACAATTGCCGCGATGGCCCAAACCGGCATACCGGCTTCCGCCGCCTCGACAGGGGCCTCGGCCTGAGCGGCGGGCGCTTCCGCCTCAGCCGGAGCCACAGGCTCGATCACCGCAGGCTCCTCGGGCACGACCGGCTCCACAGGAACCGTCGCCTCAGGCGCCGCAGGTGCCACCGTCGCGGGTACCTCGCCGCCCGTCTCCGGGTTGCTGTTCGCAGCGGGTGCGTTCACCGTGCCGCTCGCAGCAGGCACAGTGCCGGCCATCGCCTTGACCTCATCGGAGGTGTAATACACTGCCGGACAGCACGATACGGCTGTCGTCGGGGTAGAGGGTGAAACCGATCTTCTGGGTGAGCGCGCCCTCCTTGGCGAGGGTGACGACCAGTTGTTTGCCGTCGCCCAGCTCGTCGCTCACATTTTTCTGTTCCCATTTGCCGGTGTAGCCTCCCGCATTGGAGGCCTCGCCGTTCATGGCGCTGTATGCGTCCTTGATTACGGCCTTGTCCCGCACCAGGTCGCGCATCTCGTAGGTGCCCGCGTCGAGGTTGTAGACGACGCTCACCAGGCCGTTGCCGATGGTGACCGTGTTGCTCACATCGACGCCGCGCGCGCGGCCGGCTGAAATTGCAACCCCGCCGCCCGGAAGCGCCGCGGCTGCGCCAAAGCTCGGCAGAACCAGAGCCAATGCCAAAAGGCAACTGATGATTGTTCGCATGTGTCGTTTCATAGTCCACCGTCCCTTTCTTTTTTTGCACTACATTTTTCCAGCAATTTGGCGATAAACGCTAAATTCTTTTCACATTGTATATCATTATTTCTGAATCAGGAATATACAAATCGGAAAAATATATAAAAATCGGAAAAACTGGTGCAAAAAAATTCCCCCGCGATTTGGCGATTATCACCAACCAGTCGCGGGGGACGAGGGATACATCTTCAAATTTAAAACAAAGGGATACGTTTGGTGGGCTGGGGGGCGCCGAGGTGCGCGCGGGCCAGCACCGGCAGCATGAGCTGGAAAAACAACACCAGCAGCACGGTTTCCGCGGGCAGCAGCAGCAGGTTTTTCACCAGGCTCTTGGCGAGGTAGTAGTAATACCCCTTGCCGTAGAGCATGGCGCTCCACAGCGCGCCTAGACCCACGTTCACCAGCAAGTTGATACTCAGCTTGCACAGGAACACCTTGAGCGCGGTGATGCGGGTGCGGTAGAACGCCAGCCCGTAGATCAGTCCGCTTACCATGGCGGTGACGGTGTAGCCGAAGAAAAAGCCGCCGAACGGATGGACAAAAAAGCCCACCAGGTCGCCCACAAAGCCGGCCATCACGCCGATGACCGGGCCGCAGACCAGGCCGCAGAGCGCCGTCTCAAAAAAGCTGAAGTAGATGCGCAGGTTCTCCCCCACCGGGATAAAAAATGTGCTGATGACCACACGGATGCCCACGAACAGCGCGGCCAGCGCCAGCATCCGCAGGCTTTTGAGCTCGCCGCACGCGGCGCGCCAGTAGGCGAGGGAAAAGGGGTTGGAAAACAACATAACAAAAACAGCCTCCTTTCACATGAATTTTTCGCCACATGAAAGAGAGGCCACGCTCTTTGATGCAGCAGCGGGATGCGAAGCCTGCACCGCAAGGCACGCTTTTCGTCTGTCCGGCAACTCCCCGTCCGGCCAGCACTTAACGCGCAGGCTTCTACTCTGCTTACCATTTCAATATGTGATTGTAAGGGCAAATCCCCGCCGTCCGGTGGGAATTTTTCCCGCAAGCCCTATTGTAACACCGGTCGGGGTATTTTGCAAGGGCCAACAACTCTCAGAAACCTTGAAAACCGGCCCGCTGTATAGTAAAATAGAAGAAATAGACGTGAAAATTTGCATTTTACGGAGATAAAGGAGTCTTGATTGGGATGAAAAAATTACTTGCACTGATTCTGTCGGGAAGCCTCGCCCTGACACTGGCCGCCTGCGGCGGCAGGCCCTCGGCTGAAAACAGCGAACCGAGCAGCCGCGGGGAGGAGTCCTCCTCTTCGGTGGAGCTGCCCACCTACCGCATCCAGGCTGTGCTGCCCAAGGATGCGCCCTACATCGGCCAGTTGGAAAACAGCTTCCACCAAGCGGTCAACGACGAGTCCGTCACGGTGAATATGGAATATGTGTATGTCAGCGAGGGCAACGAAACCGCATCCCTGCAAAAGATCGACCCCACCTCCTGCGACGGGGTGATCGCCAGCCCGCTCAACGGCGAATCGTCGCTGGCCGCGCTCAGCCGCGTGAGCGACCGCGGGGTGCCCGTGGCGCTGATCGATACCCAGCTTGAGAAGAACGACTTCGCCATCGTCTGCTCCGCGTCCGACCAGTATGCGCTGGGGGAAGCCGTCGGCAAGGCCGCCAAGGAATACATCGAAACCGAGCTGGCGGGCAAGGCCACCGTGGCCGTGTTGCAGCACAGCGCGAAGGATCTCACCGAGAGCACCCTGCGCCTCAACGGTTTTCTCGACCAGCTCAAGGAGATGAAGGACGTCTCGCTGGTGCGCGACATCGAAGCCGCCACCCCCAAGGAGATGGAGGAATCGCTCGGCTCCTACCTGGATGAGGCGAAGGACGATGCCGCAACCGTCTTTTTCTGCACCAACGCCGAGGCCTCCGCCGCCGTGCACAACGCGCTGGTGAAGGCCGGCCGCGCCGACAAGGCGGCCGTGTTCGGCGTCGAGGCGGACGACGCGGTCGCCCAGATCATGCAGGAAGAGGGCAACACCATCCAGATGGTGGCGGCCACCAACTACTGGCAGATGGGGTACGACGCGCTCGTCTCCCTGCTGGAGGCGGCTCAGAACCCGCAGGCCGGGCATGAGGCCGCGGCGGCGGACACCCTCGAGCCGGTGGTGCTGCGCGCGGGCGAAGCCGAAGCGATCGCCGACTACGCATCCAAGCTCGCACAGGAATAAACCATACGATGACAGGTGGCGCACCTTGCCCGGTGCGCCGCCTTTTTTATTGCTGATCCACCCGCGCCCTGGGCGCCAACGGCGCTCCTTCACAGCCCAAATTCTCTTTTTTGAACAATCCAATCTTCGCCATTTTATTCAATCAACCAAATCGTTTCTCACACCCTTGACAAAAAACCGTGAAAATGGTTCAATATCATTATCGATAATGTTAACGATAATATTTCAAACCACGCCGGAAATCAAAGTAACTTTTTGTTGCTTTTGATCGAAATAAAAAGAAGGAAAGCAGAGGAGGAACGACATGAAACGAAAGATCCTGGCGGCGTTGCTCGCCGCCACCATGTTCCTGAACCTGGCGGCCCCGTCATTGGCGGCGGACCCCAGCTCCGGCTCCGGCGGCACAGCGCCGGACGACATCGGCGGATTGACCGTCTGGTATGACGCGTCGACCATCCCGGCGGAGGACGGCGACAAGCTGGCAGAGCTTACCAACCAGGCGTCCACCGGCGCGGAATACGACGCCGCACAGGCCGACGAAGCCTACCAGCCCGAGTATGTGGCGAAGAGCACATACAAGGAATTCCCGGCCATCCGCATGAACGCCGACAGCTTTATGCAGATCGGCGGCGACGAAGGCTTCGACCTCACCGATATGACGATCGTCGCGGTGATGGCCCCCCGCAAGCTGGTGAACAACCAGCAGATCTGTTCCCGTAAGAAAAACCAGAGCGGCGACCACAACTGGTACTTCAACCTGGAGAACAGCGGCGGCCTCAACTTTGGTTGGAAGGAGCAGGGGCAAAACAACTGGACGAGCCCCAACCCGAAGCCCAATCTGTCGATCAAAACCCCCTATACCCTGGTCGGTCTGAAGAACGGCGCCGACGGCGCGGTTTATGTGAACGGCGAAAAGACCGCCTTCAACGGCAGCGAAACGCCCGAGTATAACGGCCAGAAGGTGTTCCTTGGTGCGTTCGCAGGCAACTCGGACGGTGAAAAGACCGTGGAAGCGGACATCGTCGAGTTCCTGATCTACAACCGCGGCCTGGACGAGGCGGAGCTCGACGAGCTGAACGCCTACCTCGACGAAAAATACTACGTTGAAGAGCCGGACGAACCCGAACCGGAGGAGCCTGCGGCCCCCATCAATCCGGATGAGCTGGACGGCATCAAGGTCTGGTTCGATGCCTCCAAGATCGAGGCGGAGGACGGCGACAAACTGAGCGGCCTTACCAACCAGGCGGCCACCGGCGCGGAGTTCGACGCGAAGCAGGAAAACGAGGCGTTCCAGCCCACCTATGTGGCGGAAAGCGCATACAAGGGCTTCCCCGCCGTCCGTATGGACGAGGAGAGCTTCCTGCAGGTCGGCGGCGACAACGGCTTTGACCTCAACGACATGACCATCGTCGCAGTGATGACCCCGCGCGAGCTGGTTAACGACGGCCACGGCCGCCAAATCTGCTCCCGCAAAGAAACCGGCGGCGGCAACCACAACTGGTATTTGAACGTGGAGAACGGCAACGGCCTCAACTTCGGTTGGAAAGTTTACGGCGGCGTCCACTGCAAGCCGGTGGAGCAGCCTGCCCTCTCTACCTATGAAAACTACACCGTAATCGCCCGGAAGAGCGGCGCGGACGGAGCGCTGTTTGTCAACGGCGACATGACCGCCCTGCGCGACACCGGCGACCGCCCGGACACCAACAGCGATCCCGTCTACCTCGGCGCGCCTGAGGGCAACGGCGATCAGGAAAAGACCCTCGCGGCGGACATCGCCGAATTCATCATCTTCGACCGCGGCCTCACCGACGAGGAGCTCGCCGGGCTGAGCGCTTACCTCGAGGAGAAATACGACGACACCTACAACCCGGCCGAGCTCGAGGGTCTGACCGCCTGGTTCGACGCGGCCGACCTGGACGCGAAGGACGGCGACCGCCTGGATGTATGGCCCAACAAGGCCAACCCCGGCACCCACGACGCGGCCCAGATGAGCGAAGGCAGCCGCCCGCTGTTCGAGAGCTCGAGCAAATTCGACGGTATGCCCGCAGTGCGCCTCGAGAGAAACACCTTCTTTGAGGTGACTGACAGCGCGGCGCTCAACCTGGAGGACTTCTCGATCTTCGCCGTGGTCGATTTCGACACCGTCTCGGGCGGCGGCGACGACAACCAGATCTTCTCCAAGCTGGCCACGGTCGCGCCCTGGAACCACAACTGGTACTTCAACATCAACGGCGGAGGCTTCAACTTCGGCTGGAAGGAAGCCAACGGCAACTTTATGGATTACCGCGGCGCAAACCGTGAATTCGTCGCCGACAAAAACTATGTGCTCGGCGGCGTGAAGAACGGGCTCGACGCCCTGTATTACATCAACGACAGCCTGATCGGCACGCTCACCAGCGGCGCTGCCAGCCCGGTCCCCGGCTATAACAACGATCCGGTTTACATCGGCGGCACCGGCACCGGCAAGAGCATGATCGGCAACGTGGGCGAAATCCTGCTGTTCAACCGCGCCCTCACCGAGGAGGAGACCGATGCAGTCAACGGTTACCTCTGCAAAAAGTGGGGCATCAACAAGCAGATCATCGTCTCCAACCTCAAGGGCTCGGTGGAGCTCGACGGCGAGCCCTACCGCCTGTTCAGCCCCACCACAGACGTGTATCAGTATGTCCTGCCCAAGGACACGACCGATATCCCGCAGGTTTCGGCCGACTTCTCCGCCTCTGATGCGACCTGCACGGTTCGCCAGGCGGAATCGATCCCCGGCTCTGCGTACATCGACGTGGACCTCGGCGGCGTCATCAAAACCTTTGAAATCCAGTTCTCCAACCTGGAAAAGGAGATCCTCGACCTCAAGAATCCCACTGTGGAAGAGGTGGAGATCACCGACGGCTTCTGGCGCGAGCGCCTGGATGTCTTCGACGACATCACCGTCGATTATGTACTCGACAAGCTCGAGGAAGTCGGCTCCATCAAGAACTTTGAGAACGCCGGCACCTCCAACACCCAGGTACACAACAACCCGTGGAACGACGGCCTGCTCTACGAAACCATCCGCGCGGCGGCCGACTTTATGCGCGCCAACCCGGACGGCGACCCTGAGCTGGAAGCGAAGATCGACCGCTACATCGACGTCATCTACGACGCTTCGCTGCGCGTCCCCAACGGTGTGTTGAGCACCCACGGCAACATCCAGCAGCCCGGCAAATACTTCGATGAGACCGGCAACCCCCGGTGGTTCCACGAGGCTTACAACTTCGGCTGCATGGCCGAGGCAGCCGTGCACTACTATGAGGCCACCGGCAACGCCAAGCTGCTGTTTGTGGTGACTCGCTTTGCGGAGTATGTCGTGGACAACTACGGTTACGGCCTCAAAGAGGACGGCACCCCGAAGATCAACTTCATCCCCGACCACGGCGGCCCGGAGGAGATGGTGCTGAAGCTCTATCAGCTCTACCGCGACAACCCGGAGCTCAAAGAGCTTGTGGGCAGCTACAACCCCGATTACCCGTTGGAGATCAACGAAACCGACTACGCCGACCTGGTGAAATTCTGGATTGAGAACCGCGGCAACTATGTCAACCGCGCGGAACCCTTCTTCTACTTCGGCGACTACACCCAGGACCACGCCCGCTTCTTCGACCAGAAGATCGCGGCCGGCCACGCGGTGCGCGCCAACCTGTTCTACCTGGGCATCGCCGCGGCGGGACGAGAATTTGAAGATCCCACCTACCTGATGAGCGTCGACCGCCTGTGGAACAACATCGTCAACAAACAGATGTACATCACTGGCGGCGTGGGCGCCACCGGCAACGAAGAGGCCTACGGCCCCGACTACGACCTGCCCAACGACGGCTACTGCGAGACCTGCGCCCAGGTGGCGATGGGCTTCACCAGCGAATACCTCGGCCTCACCTTCGGCGAATCCAAGTATGCGGATATCGTAGAGAAGTACATCTACGACGGCGTGCTGGGCGGCACCGGCCTGGACGGCAAGACCTTCTTCTATCAGCAGCCTCTGAGCGCCAAGGACAAAGAGCGCTGGAGCTGGGATAGCTGCCCCTGCTGCCCGCCGATGTTCCTGAAGCTCTACTCTGAGCTTGCGACCTATATCTACGCTTACAACGACAGCAACGTCTATGTCAACCAGTTCATCTCCAGCAAGACCACGCTGGAAAACGGCGTCAGCATCGAGCAAACCACCGAGATGCCCTGGGGCGGCAAGACCACCCTCAAAGTGAACGGCGACACCACCCTGCGCGTGCGTCTGCCCGAGTGGGCCGACCACAGCAAGATTACCATCAAGGCGAACGGCGCCGACGCCTCCTACGCGACCGAGAGCGGCTACGCCGTGCTCTCCGTCTCCGGCGAGACCACTGTGGAAGTCGAATTCCCGATGGAAGCCCGCCGCGAGTATTCCGACGAAAACGTGGTTTACAACCGCGGCAAGGTGGCCCTGGCTTACGGCCCGATGGTCTACTGCTTCGAGTCCACCGACCACATGATGATCCCGAACTTCAAAGCGGGCGACGGCAACCTGGGCGTTCCTGTGGACGCTGTGCTGAAGACCCAGTTTGAACCCGACCTCCTGGGCGGTATCCAGACGATCACCGTCGAAGGCGGCCAGTATTACGACTCCAACGGCCAGCTGCGCACCGGCACGCTCAAGGCGATCCCCTTCTATGTGCGCGCCAACCGCGGCAGATCCTCCACCTTCGTCTGGGTTGACGAAGAAGTGAAAGAAAGCGGCGGCGAGGCCAAGCGCTGGCTGGCGATGGCCGACCGCTCGGAGAATCAAGGCAGCAGCGCAGCCGCCGCGTTCGACGGCGACGCCAACACCTCCTGGTCGATCGGCACCCCCGATTACCCGCAGGTGCTGATGGTCGATCTCGGATCGGTTCAGCCAGTGGCGAAGGTCAAGACCACCTTCAACGGCGCCCAGGCGTGGAAATTCATCGTCTACGGCTCCACCGACGGCGAAAACTGGACTGTATTCTCGGACAACAGCGGAAACCTCAACAACATCCAGGAGTTTGAGGATATCGGCTCCATGCAGGCGCGCTATGTGGCGCTCAAATTCACCCAGTCGTCCGGCATGGGCTACACTGTGGTGCAGGATGTGGCCGTTTTTGCGGAGGGCTCCAACACCAACATTGCGCTGAACAAACTGTGCGGCGCGACCTCCAGCATCGATACGGGACGCTCCGCGTTCGCCATGATCGACGGCAACGACGAAACCCGTTACTGCCCGCCCAACCACGACAAACCGCGCGTGCTCACCTTTGATATGGGCGAGGTCGCGGATATCACCGGCATGAACATCCTGTTTGAAAAGCCCACCAGCTGGAACTATGGCATCGAAGTCTCTGAGGACGGCGAAAACTGGACCGAATATGTCCGCGAGACCTTCAACATGACTCAGGATGGCGTCTATCACCTGGTGGAGAAGGAAGCCAAAGGCCGCTACATCCGCTTCACCGTCTATGAGACCACGGGCGGCGTGTGGGCAAGCGTCTGGGAGTTCGACGTGCGCACCGCTAAGCCGGTCGAAGACCTGTTCACCAAGCTCATCAACGCAACCGGCGACCCCGAGCCTGGGAAGCCCGACACGACCGAGCTGGAAGCTCTGATCGCCGAGGCGGAGAACGACTACAACGAGGTCGATTACACCGCCGAAAGCTGGGCGAACCTGCAAGCAGCGCTGACCGAGGCGAAGGGGCTCATTGGTAACGATGCGGCCACCCAGGATCATGTCAACGCGGCTTACGACAAGCTGGAAGCTGCGATCGGCGATCTGGTGGATATCGACGAGACCGACTTCTCCAAGCTCCAAAAGATTTACGACGCAGCTGTAGAACTGGGCAACGACCCGAACTATGAATCTTCTGCGCTTCTGAAGGAGCTCATCGCTGATGCTGAGGAGATGCTGGACAAGCAGGCTGCTACCCAGCAGGAAGCGGATGCTCTGGCTGCACGGTTAGAAACCGAAGCGGCGAAGGTTCTGCTGAACAAAGCGCTGAAAGATGCTGAAGCGGTCATGGCCGGCCTCGACAAGGCGGACTATACCACTGCAAGCTGGAACAATTATGAGAATAAGATGGATGCTCTCAAGGCGATGCAGGACAACGAAGTCCTGACCATTGAAGCGGTTAAGAACGCTGTAGCCGATGTGGATCAGGCGTTTGAAGCTCTCAAACCGGCGGTTCCTGATCCCAAGCCGAGCAAGCCTTCCAAAGGCTCTTCCAGCAGCGTGAACGACATGGACTACTGGAATGGTGTGATCGAGAAGATCAACGCGGCGGACAAGGGCGACAAGATCAATGCGACGCTGGAGAGCGGAGCGATGATGCCTGCGACGGTGATCGATGCGCTCAAGGGCAAGGATGCCACCCTGGTGGTCACCGTAGGCGGCAAGGACTACGCGATCAATGGCGCTGGCAAGTTGACCGGTTACACCGCATCTGCGGTCTACTACACCAGCGATGAGATCATCGCGATGGCGAACAGCAAGGCGACGGCGCCGACTGCCGGCGACCAGACGGGCAACCCGGAGACGGGCGGCGAGATCGAGATCGGCGAAGCCGGCGCGGCGGTGGCGCCCACCATCGACAGCGCGGCAGTTCCCGCGCCCGAGGCACCCGCGGTGATCGCTCCGGAAGCGGCTGCCCAGGCGGCTGAGACCGAGACGAACAGCGGTTCCCTCTGGGTGATCGCGGCGGTTCTCGCGGCTGTGCTGGTCGGCGGTGCGGCGGTCACAGTGATTGCCCTGCGCAAACGCAGCGAAAACAACGACTAATCACCAATCCTCCCTTGCGCTGGGAAGTAAAAAGCCTGGGTTTTGCATCTTGTGCAAAGCCCAGGCCCTTTTTATTTCATCTGTGTTTTATTGTGTAATCAGGTTGACGAGCTTCCATTGTCCGTCGATCTTCAGGAAGGACACCTGATAGCTGGAGGGGTAGACGTTCACCCGCGCGCCGCTCTTCACGACGTAATCGAACGAGATGGTTCCGGTGAAGTCGTCCTCGGAATATTCCATCAACTCGCCGATCTGCTCGTTGCGGAATTCATAGGAGTCGTGCGCGTTATAGTAGCCGTTGTAAAAGTTGCGCACCGCGCGGTAGAATTCGGTGTCGGTGTACAGATACTGTTGCAGCGTGCCGAAGGCTGCGTCCTGCGTGATGTAGGCGGCATAGGCGTGCGCGGCCGCGCTGATCAATTCCCTGGCCTGCTGCTCCTTTTCCCCCGAACAGTAGCTCCGGACGGTGTAACGTTCGCCGTCCCCGCTGCTTTCCTTTTCCACGGCGCAGGACTCGCCGTTCCAAATCGCGCTGATCTGCGCCTCCCGCAGCAGGCCGCCCACCCGATATTGGGTGACCGTCGGGATCAACTCCTCGGGCTGCACCCCCTCGTAAGCCGCCACCGGGATGGACACCTGCGTGCGCGCCTCTTCGGACAGCTTTTTGCCGTTCACCAGCACCACTGCGCCCGCAGGCGCTTCGATCTCAAACGGGTCGCTGTACTCAAGCACCGCGCGCGCCTCCCACGCGTAGCCGTGTGTGCTTCCTTCCGCCGCGGGGTACAGCTCCAGGGCGCCCGCGCACCAGTCGCCGAAATAGACTTCGTAACAGGGGATGTCCCCCTCGCCCGAGGCTGTTTTGGAGAAGGTCGCAGACGACCAGTCGCCGCTGAAGCGGCTTTTTAAATAGGCGAAATAGTCCTCCCTGTCGTTGAAAGCGTCGGGGACAAAGCCGGACATTTCATAGATCGCGTCCTCATCCCCCGCCGCCATGCACGCGGCATAGCGGCGCAGGGCGGCCTGCGGGGTGGTCAGCTCGTAATCCTCCAGGCTGCCCCAAAGCCACACCAGAAAGCCCGTGACCCCGCAGAGCAGCGCAAGAAAGCATCCGCCCAGGATGAACAGGAACGCATATTGATTTTTATGCTTTATCGCGTGTTCCGTCATAGTTTCACATCACCACAAATGCGGTGGGCAGCCGGCGCGAGCCGTAAAGGGATGCGCACACATTGACCACCTCACCCTGATAAATCATCATGCTCGAGGAGCCGCCGTCCAGGTTGCCGGCATTGATCGCGCCGAACTCCAGCATCACCTCGATGCAGTCCTTATAAGAAGCGCCCAGGCTGCTGGGCTGCCTGCCGTCGATCACCAAAAGCAGCACCGCACCGTCGGCCCGCTGGCCGATCACCGTGCGCGGGTTGAGTCCGCCGCCCGAACCGGATATCTCGGCCGCCTTGCCGTTGACGATAAACACCGGCCCGAACGCCACCGCGTCGCGAAGCCCCATGTCCAGCGCCTGCTGCCCGGTGAGCTTGCCCACGATCAGGCGGTCGTCCTGATCGAAGCCGATGACCGTGCTGGTCTCGTTGAGTCCGCCGTGCAGCAGCTTGGAGTCCTGGATGACCAGGCCCAGCGGCTCGCCGCCGCGCCCCATGCCGCCCGTATCCACAAATCCGCCGCCGTTGATGCCCGCCACCGCGCCTGTGTTCTCCACAAATTCCTCGATGCGCAGACCCTCCTTATCGAGCCCAAAGGACGGGGCTGCCGCCACCTTGATCCGCGACGGATCGTGCACGATCATCATGCGGCCCTTGAAGGTTGCGCCGGACACCTCCACCAACTCGATCTCGTCCTTGTCGGCCGAACCCTGTTCAAACTGGAAGGAGGGGGACACCTCGGTGACCTCCCCGGCTTCGCGCACCGCGTTTTTCTTCTGGATCGATTCGATCTCCTCCTCGGAGTAATACATCCGCGCGAGGAACTTGGCCGCGCTCGTCTCCATCACGGTGGTGACAAACACATCCCGCGCGGTCGGGGACGGCCCGGTGCAGATCACCGTGACCGTGCCGAACAACAGGAGCAGCAGCGCGACCAGGACCATGCCCAGCACCGCAAAGCCGCGCCGGACCAGGCAGGAGGAATACGGCTCGATCCCCTGCCGCTTGTCGCGCGCGCGGACAAATCTGTGGTTTTTCCACTTGGCTCTGATCTTTCTGACACTCAAACCTCGGCACCCCTTCTGTCGCGGGCTTTCTCCCCGCGCCGTTCAAAGACATATTCCCGCTGGATATGAAAGCTGATGAGAAACAGCACGCCGTCCACCAGCAGCTTGGCCAGCGCCGTAGGAAACCCCGGAATGGCCGTGACCAGCAGCACGCCGCCGTAGCTGGCGGCAGCCTGGACCGCGCACAGCAGATAATACCGCACCAGGCTTTGCCCCACCGGCGCCCTGCGGCCGAACACGCAGGCCCGGTTGAGCAGGAAGTTGACGGCCGAAGAGACCAGACGCGCGCCCAGTGTGGCCGCGAGCAGCCGCACCGCCGCCCCCTGGGAGGAGAGCAGCCGGTTAAGCAGCAGGAACAGCAGAAAATCACACACCGCGCTGGCGATTCCCGACCAGGCGAAGCGCAACAGCAGCCGGTAGATGCTCAACGAATCGCGCAGCGGGTGGAAATGCGAGGTGGCGTTGTGCTCGATGTAGATGGTCCGGATGGGCGCCTCGGCGATGGGGATTTCCCTCCGCCGGGTCTCCAGCAGCATATTGGTCTCAAACTCGAAGCGCTCGCCGGGCAGGTCGAGCAAGTCGCGCGCAAAGCGCCAGGGAATCGCCCGCAGGCCGGTTTGGGTGTCGGACACCTTCACCCCGCACAACAGCCGGAAGCTCCACACCGAGATGCGGTTGCCCCATGCGCTGCGCGCCGGCACATCCGGCCCGGAAAACGAACGGCAGCCCAAAATCAGGCTGTCCGGCCGCTGCTCCAGCAGGGCGGCGCAGGCCGCCACATCTTCAGCGCAGTGTTGGTTATCGCCGTCCACCGTGACCACCCCCAGGTCGTCCCCGCGGTGGTTGAGAAAATAGTTGAACGCGGTCTTGAGCGCGCGCCCCTTGCCCAGGTTTTTGTTGTGGCGCAGCACCACGCAGCCCGGGTGCGCGGCCGCCGCGCGTTCAAAATAGCCCCGGGTCTCCTCCCGGCTCCCGTCGTCCACCAGGATGATCCGCTCAAAGCCGGCGCCGGCCAGCCCGTCCACAACCTGCAAGAGCTTTTCATCCGGATTGAGCGACGGCACAATCGCAGTTACCTTCAAAGCCGGCTCCTTTCCCGCGCACCGCCTGCAACCGTCGGTGCGCGCCTTACATGATAATGATGCGGCCCGCAGCCTTATGCCTGCGCAGCCCGATAGAGCGCGCCCTATTCCATCGCCTGTTTTTCATCAGTCGCGCCCACGCCCAAAGCGGTAGGCGCCCACAAACAGGGCCGCCAAAACCGCCACCAGCAGGATCATCAGCGCCCACACGTGGAAGCCGCGTTCGCGCAGGGAATCGCTCAGCGGCTCTCCCTTTGTCTGCGCCGGGTCATGCTCGGACGGCGCGGCCGCCTCGGGCTGCGAGGTCACGGCGACCACGCCCGATTCCGCCTCGAGGTCGGGCTGATCCCCCCACATTTCCTCCGCAAGCAGGTTCTCAAAGAAGTCCCCACCCTCCTCATCCAGCCCCACCGTGGTGCGGTAAAGGCCAAACTTGCGGCAGTCGTAGGGGCCGCTGTCCTCCACCGCAAAGTAATCCACCTGGGACTGGTGGCAGGCGAAGCCCTCCTCGGCCATCTCCAGGGCCGTGCGCCCCCCAAACCGCTCCAGCGGCTGGCTCCAATCCATCACCACCGGGTTCTCCGGCCACAGGTGCAGGTAGGTCTTGGGGACATCCCACAGGCCGTAGCGCCCGGCGCTCTCCGGGTCGTACTCCGGGTCGGCCGAGAGCTCGAGCGCCTGCCGCAGGGTATCGGTATTGTAAATATGTACGCCGTGGCCGTATTCCCCGTCCACATCGTGACCGATCACCACCCCCGGCCGGAACCGGCGCAGCTGGCGCACCTGCCAGGCGACCACATCCTCCTCGGGGTAGAGCTGCTGGGCCTGTTCGAGGCTGCCCGCGTAGTGATCGTCGAATTCGCCGATCACCGGGTAGGCGGTGACCCCCACCGTCCACAGGCCGTCGAGCAGCTCGTGCGGCCGGTAGGGCTCGGCCCAATGGTTGGTGAGGTAAGCCACCTGCACCTTCCGCCCGAGCTCCCCCGCATAGAGCGGCAGCGTGCCGCCGAACCAGAGGTGCTCGTCGTCCGCGTGGGTGGGCAGCACCAGCATATCCGCTTCATCGTAGGGCGGCGTCCAGCGCTGCACCCAGCCGGGCAGCTCGCCGCCGGTGAACAGATAGACGTCGCACAGCGCCAGCGCATCCTCCGAAAGGTGCAGGGTGATCTCCCGCTGCTCCTCGGGCAGCTCGACCAGCTCATGCAAAAAGCCGTCGGCGCCGCAGTCCACCGTCTGCCCATCCCCTGTGGCCAGCGTGTAGGCCCCCGGCGGGGTGTCCCAGATCAGGTAAACCCGCCGAAACGCGGTTCCCTGGGCGGTGATGGTGAGCTCAGCCGCCCCCGAGGCGCGGTAGCGGGTGGATCGGTCGGCGTCCAGCAGCAGCGAGACGCTCGCCTGGTTTTGCGAAGCGGTCACAGAGCACCCGGCCGTCACATCGGCGGCGGGCTGTTCCGCCCGGGCCCATACCGCGCCCATCAAAACGATCAGCAGCGGCAGGGCCATCCATAAAGTGGGAATTCGTTTCAATCATGCGTCACCCTTATCTGTCAGTTGAAATCCCAGTAAAACGGCTGTCGATCGAAACGGCGATCAGCCGCTCGATCCACGCCCGGTCAAAGCGCTCCCCCGGCGAAAGCGGCACCCCGTGCCGCGCCGCCAGTTCGTCGGTATATTCCTCCAGCGGGTAGAGCTCCAGCTGCCGGAAGCCCGCCCCGTAATGGGTTACCACAAAGGTCATATAGGGGTCGGTCAGGGCGACCTCGCCGGTTTGAGGGTCCTTGGTCACCGTGACATGCGCCACGCCGCCCACCAGGTTGGCGGGCTCGAGCTGGGCGGAGATGAAGTTGCCCAGGGAATAAAACACCAGCGTGCGCCGCCCCTCCCGGCCGCTCAGCCACTCGACCGGCTGAAGCCGGTGCGGATGGGAGCCGAACACCAGGTCCGCGCCCGCCTCGGCCAGCATCTGCGCAATGCTCCGCTGATAGGGTGTGGGGTCGGAGGAGTTTTCCTCCCCCCAGTGCACCGACACCACCACCACGTCCGCCAGGCGGTGCGCTGTGGCGATCTGCCGCCGGATGGCGTCGGCCTCGTCGGTATAGACGATCGTCCCCGCGTCCGCGCCGGTCAGGCGGGGCGCATTGGTGTGCTGGGTGAAGCCCAAAAAGGCAAAACGGATGCCGCCCCGCTCCACCACCGGCGGGTGGCTGTACTCCCAATCGTCTAGGTAAACCCCCGCGGGGGTGATGCCGTCGACGCCGCGCAGCAGCTCGACCGTTTGGACCAGCCCATCCTTCCCCTGGTCGAGGATGTGGTTGTTGGCGAGGTTCGCCACGTCAAAGCCCAGTTCGCACAGGGTCTGCGCCAGCGCGGGGGGCGTATTGAACTGCGGGTAGCTCGAGGGTGGCAGGCTGCCCGCGAGAGGGGTTTCCTGGTTGATGACCGCGAGGTCGGCCGACGCGATCTCATTCTGTACCCGCTGATAGGCGGGCAAAAAATCGTAGCCGCCATCCGGCGCGCGCGCCGCGGCCTGCTGGTAGATCACGTCGTGGATCAGGTCGTCCCCCACGGCCGCCAGGGTGGCGGTGAGCGGCGCGGGGGCAATCTCGGGTTCCGGCGCCGGCTGCTCCCCGTTGGGTTCGGAGGGCTGCGGCGGCCCGGCTGGGAGTTCCGCGCCGCCCCGATACAGAACCATCAGCAGGGCGACGCATAGGACTGCAAAAAATCGTTTCATCACAATGGGTACTCCTTGGGTAGCGGGCGCCGCTTTGCATGCGGACGTCCCCGCGCAGCGCTGCCCGGGCTTTCGCCGGACACCGCCTGATTCTACTTATCTTATATTATTTTACCGGGATCGTCAATTATCGTCAAGGAGAGCGGGATATTTTCCGGCGGCAGCGCCCATTTTCGCTCAAATTTTTTGAACCAAGACCCTTGCAATTTTAAAATGGGTGTGCTATAATAGCTAAGTCGAAATGAGATATATTTGGGGGCGTAGCTCAGCTGGGAGAGCGTACGGTTCGCATCCGTAAGGTCGAGAGTTCGATCCTCTTCGTCTCCACCAAGATGATCCGGCCCCTTTTCCAATTGGAAAAGGGGCCGGATTTATCATTTGCTGGGGCGAAATTGTGTAACCCCGTTCATTGGCCGGGTAACACCGAAAGGGTCGAAACGGGGCGCGCTTTTGCGCAAGGCTCCGCCTTCCGCACGAAAAAATCTGACGAAGGCTATTGACAAAACGAATAAGAAGTAGTATTAAAATAACGTGGGAATGAAGTTCTCCCTTGGGAAACCTAAACCGCTTACTAAGCTGATGACTTCTGTGATTTTATTGTCGCAGAGGGCATCAGCTTTTTTGCGTTCAAGGGAGGAAATTCTTGTGTTGACTTCATTTGCGCTTATCTTTCTCGTGGGGTTAATTTTCGCGGCGATCTGTCAGCGGTTAAAACTGCCGCGAATGATCGGTATGCTGATAACCGGCATTCTTTTGGGCCCATATGCTCTCGATCTGCTTGATCCGTCCATCTTATCCATCTCGGCTGATTTGCGGCAGATGGCTTTAATTATCATCTTGCTGAAAGCGGGCCTATCCCTCGACCTTGCCGACCTGAAAAAGATTGGACGTCCCGCTGTGATGATGTCATGTGTGCCGGCGAGCTGCGAGATATTGGGCTTCTTTCTGTTCGCCCCTTCTCTTCTTGGTATCACACGAATGGAGGCTGCCGTTATGGGAGCCGTACTCGGTGCGGTTTCCCCCGCGGTGGTTGTACCGCGAATGGTCCAGCTGATGGAACTAAAATATGGAACCAACAAGAGTATTCCGCAACTGATTATGGCGGGGGCTTCCTGCGACGATATTTTTGTCATTGTACTGTTTTCAACCTTTACCAATATGGCACAGGGCGGAAGGGCGCGCATCATAGATTTTGTCAACATCCCAATCTCGATAGTCCTTGGCATTCTCTTAGGGGCAATGACAGGGTATCTCCTCAGTTTGTTTTTTGAAACAGCATATGCACACAAGCATGGTATCAGAAACAGTATGAAAATCATTGTTGTCCTTGGCGTTTCATTCCTGCTTACGGCGATTGAAACATGGCTGAAAAGCATCATATCCATCTCCGGCCTGCTGGCGGTCGTCAGCATGGCATGTGTTATGAAAGCCAAGAGCGTCGCCTTTGTATCGAAAAGGCTTTCTGAAAAGTTGGGAAAGCTCTGGATTGCCGCAGAAGTGATGCTGTTTGTGCTGGTCGGTGCGGCAGTTGATATCCGCTACACATTGGATGCAGGATTTATGGCTGTCGTGATGATCCTGATTGCACTTGTCCTTCGCGCAATTGGCGTTGTCATCTGCCTGATGGGAACACAACTCAATAAAAAGGAAAGGCTCTTCTGCGTCATCGCATATTTGCCAAAAGCGACTGTTCAAGCGGCCATCGGTTCTGTTCCCCTTGCAATGGGGTTATCGTGCGGTAAGATTGTCTTATCCATAGCTGTTTTGGCGATTTTGATTACGGCCCCGGTCGGTGCATTGGGGATAGATTTGAGCTATCAATATCTTCTTGTCGGAGGAGACGAAAACACCCCGATATCAACACTGTAACACGGGCTATCCGTCATTTTGCCCCATTCCCATAAAAAGCCTGTAACCCAGCGTTTACAGGCTTTTTGTCATGTGGCCGTATCCGTGCCTTTTCCGTCCCCGGCTGCGGTTGCCAAGGGAAGGAACGCCACCGCGCGGAACACGCCGCCCTCCCGCCGGCACAGCAGGCTGCCGCCGTACTCCGCCACCGTCTCCCGCACGATGCGCAGCCCCATCCCGTGGGAAAAGGGGTCCGCCTTAGTCGTTTCCCCTTCCCCGCCGCAGGGCGCACCCTCCGGGCAGCTATTTTCCACAATTAGGGACAGCCCGCCCTTTTCCAGCGCGGCGCGCAGGCGCACCCACCGGCCCCTCGGCAGGGCGGAGCACGCCTCCAGCGCGTTGTCCAGCAGGTTGGAGAATATGCTCATCAGATGAACCGGTTCAAAGGGCAGCTCGGCGCTGAGCTCGAGGGCCAGCTCCAGCTCGGTGTCCTGCTGCTGTGCACGGAGCGCCCTGTTGTAGAGCACCGCGTCGACGACCGGATGGCCGCAGTACTCCACCGCGCGGAACGCGCGGTACTCCTCCAGCACCCGGTCCGCATAGCCCTCGGCGTTCCCGCCCAGCTCGATCAGCGCCTGGATGGTCTCGATGTGGTTGGCGATCTCGTGATGCATCCGGCGCACCGCCTCCTGGTGCTCCCCCATCGCCCGGCCGTGTTCCTCTTGAAGGCGCTGCAGCTCCTGAAGTCGTTCGTTTTGCGCCTTCAGCTCCCGCAACATCTGGAACACCGGCGCCATCGCCAGCAGGCAGACGCCCAAGGCGCCGAGCAGGCAAGCCAGATACCTCGCCGCAAAAATCAGGGCTCCCGGAAACCGCGTCCCCCAAACCGCCCGGAGGCATCCGGGCCAGCCTGCACTGAGCACGCATTGCAGGCAAAATGCCGCCGCAAAATAAGACGACATGCGAACCCACTCCTTTGCGGATCTCAGCGCAGCGCACCGATAAACGCGGTAAACGCGTCGCGCGCCGCCTCCAGATGTTTGCGGCTGATCGGCACCGTCTTGCCGTTTTGCAGGACAAATCCATTTTTGCGGAAGACCGAAACCTTGCGCAGGTTCACCGCGTAGCTCTTGTGGCACTGCACGAAATAGCACCGGTCCAGCCGCTCCAGAATCTGTTCGAGTGGCTCGTAGGTGGACGCCAGTCCGCCGTCCTCGCAGACAATTTCGGTGATCCGCTGCATCCGTTCCAGGTAGAGGATCGCGCTCTGCCGCAACACCAGGCTTTGCCCCTTGCGCTCCAGCGCCAGGAACTCCTCTTCCTGGCGCTCCAGATTCTCCAGCGCGCGGTGCAGCGCTGCGGGCAGCCTCCGCTCCAGTTCCCCCTTCACCACAAGGCAGAGGTGCGGGGCCTCATACGCCTCGGGCGTCAGGCTCAAATACCCTGTTACAAAGATGATCTGGCAGGCCGGGGAGAGTTCCCCCAGCCGCTGCGCCAGTTCCACCCCGCTCACCTTACCCATCGAGATATCCATGAGCACGATATCAAAGGTGCAGCCGTTCATCTCTAGCCAATCCAGGAAGCGTTTGCCGTCCGAAAAGCAGGTGATCACACAGTCATGCCCGCTCAAACTGCGTTCGACAAGCTGCTGCAAATGGGAGATATGCAGCTCATTGTTGTCACAGATCGCGATTCGATACACGGGTTCTGCCTCCTTTTTCAATCTGTTCTTTTTTCATTTTAACACACCTGCCGGGGGGCTTAACTGTTAAAAATGACAATAACTGTGTCAGTTTTGTTTATTTCACCCCTTTTCGCCCCTGAATTGTTATACTAAATCCGCCGCAGCTCCAATTTGGAGACGCGGCCTCCGTCCCAGCGTGGAGGGGGGTATCACCCGCCGCACCGGCAACGGAAGGCTCGAAAGCTCCCACCCCGCCACTGGGGGTGCCTTTGGCGGGGACGGCTGCGGCGGCCTTCTCTGCGGCGCCCGTGCTGTTCCCACACGCCGCAGACACAGCCCAATCGCCTCCCCCATGCAGCGAGGCCCCGGCCACGCGCGTTGAGCGCGGGCCGGGGCCTCGTCCTTTTATCGTTTTCTCTAACTGTTCGGGTAGTGAACCTCGCCCTGATTCACCGAGAGCAGATATTCGAGCTTTGCATGGCCACTGCCCACCAGCCGGATGCGATTTTTCCCCGGGGTTACGGGCAGCGTCACGGTGTCCGGGGAATTCTGACGGTAGCTGCCGTCGTTGTCGAGGATGGTGATGAGCTCCCCTTCCCCGGTGACGAACACCAGCATGGCCTTGTCGTTCTCCACCGACAGCTTGTAGGTGACCTCCACCTCGCCGTCCTCCGGCGCGTCGTAGGTCCACAGGGTGATCACCCCGGAAAAGCTGTGCATGCTTCCTTTCAGCAGTCCGTCGTGGCTGCTGTACACCGAACCGACCGCAACCCAGCTATTCCCAGCGCCGACGATGTCTTCATCGGTGATCCGCCTCGGCGCACAGCCGGCGCACAGCAGCGCAGCCGCCATGCAGGCGGCCAGGGCCTTGCGTTTCATCCATTGTCCCTCCCTTTCATATAACAAAAAGGGGCCGGACGGCATCCTCCGCCCGGCCCCGTATCGCTGCGATTGCCGTCAGTTCTTTTTATTGACCGCCTTCATGCGCTGGTTGTTATCCAGAATCTTCTTGCGCAGGCGGATGTTCTTGGGGGTGATCTCCACCAGCTCGTCATCCCCGATGAACTCGAGGCTGTCCTCGAGGCTGAGCACGCGGGGCGGCACCAGGCGCAGCGCGTCGTCGCTGCCCGAGGCGCGGGTGTTGGTGAGATGCTTGGTCTTGCAGACGTTGACCGCCATGTCGTCCCCCTTGGGGTTAGAGCCGACGATCATGCCCTCGTACACGGGGGTGCCTGCGGTGATGAACAGGGTGCCGCGCTCCTGCGCGTTGTACAGGCCGTAGGTGACCGCCTCGCCGGTCTCGAACGCGATGAGCGAGCCGGTCTGCCGCCGGGGGATGTCCCCCTTGAACGGCTGGTAATCGTGGAACACAGCGGACATGATGCCCTCGCCACGGGTGTCGGTGAGGAACTCGCTGCGGTAGCCGAACAGGCCGCGCGAGGGGATGATGAACTCCACCTTGAAGCGGCTGCCCACCTGCTGCATGTGGGTGAGCTCGCCCTTGCGCGCGCCCATCTTCTCCATCACAGAGCCGAGCGACTCCTCGGGCACGTCGATCACCAGCTCCTCGGTGGGCTCGTACAGCTTGCCGTCGATCTCTTTATACAGCACGCGCGGGGTGCTCACCTGGAACTCGTAGCCCTCGCGGCGCATGGTTTCAATCAGGATGGACAGGTGCATCTCGCCGCGGCCGCACACCCGGAAGCTGTCGGTGTTCTCCGTCTCGCTCACCCGCAGGGATACATCCTTGAGCAGCTCGCGGAACAGGCGGTCGCGCAGCTGGCGGGAGGTGACGAACTTGCCCTCGCGCCCCGCGAACGGGCTGTCATTGACCGAGAAGGTCATCTCGACGGTGGGCTCGGAGATCTTCACAAACGGCAGCGGGTCCACGTTGCCGAGCTGGCAGATGGTGTCGCCGATGGTGATGTTCTCCACGCCCGAGAAGCAGACGATGTCGCCCACGGTGGCCTGCTCAGCCGCCACACGCTTGAGGCCCTCGATCTGGTAGATGTTGACGATCTTGCTCTTATAGGGGGCCTTATCCTCGTGGTAGTCGCAGATGGTGACCTCCTGGTTGGGGCGCAGGCTGCCGTTTTCGATGCGGCCGATCGCGATGCGGCCGACGTACTCGTTGTAATCGATGGAGGAAACCAGCATTTGCAGCGGCTTCTCCGGGTCGCCCTGGGGCGCGGGGATGTGCGAGAGGATGGTCTCAAACAGCGGCACCAGGTCGGTTCCCTCCTTTTCCGGGTCGAGCGAAGCGGTTCCCGCGCGGCCCGAGCAGTAGACCATCGGGCTGTCAAGCTGGTCGTCGTTGGCGTCCAGCTCGAGCAGCAGCTCCAGCACCTCGTCGGCCACCTCGGCAGGGCGCGCGCCCGGCTTGTCCACCTTGTTGACCACAACGATGATCTTGTGGCCCAGCTCCAGCGCCTTTTGCAGCACAAAGCGGGTCTGCGGCATGGGGCCCTCGAATGCATCCACCAGCAGCAGCACGCCGTTGACCATCTTGAGCACGCGCTCCACCTCGCCGCCGAAATCGGCGTGCCCGGGCGTGTCGATGATGTTGATTTTGACATCCTTGTAGTGCGCGGCGGTGTTCTTGGCCAGGATGGTGATGCCGCGCTCGCGCTCCAAGTCGTTGTTGTCCATCACGCGGTCCTCGACCACCTGGTTGTCGCGGAACACGCCGCCCTGCTTGAGCATCTCATCCACCAGGGTGGTTTTGCCGTGGTCGACATGGGCGATGATGGCAATATTGCGCAAATCTTCTCTGATCAAATTCGATTTCCCCTCTGTATCAGACTTTTCCCGCTCTTTTCAGCGATTCCGCCTATGATTATAGTCCTTTTTTTGGCATAGTGCCAGTCATCCGGAAAAATATCTTGTTTTGCCTAAACAAAAACGCGATATTTCTGCCGCTTTTGTGTACTTTTGTGCGAAATTGTTGTAAAATAGTGCTATCCCCATTCAAAGGAGGCCGGTCCCATGAAACAACTGCTTTCCATCCTGCTCCTGATCGGCATTTTGGCCGCCTTTTCGTCCTGCCAAAACGCGGATCGCGAACCCGTGGAGGGCCTGAACGGCCTGGAGATGTACAGCGATTTTATCGACAACATGACCTCGGGCGAGCTGCAAAAGGTGCACTACAGCTTTCACACCTGGTTTGATTTCTGCTCTTCAGAATCCGAGGTGATCAAGTTCCGCCAGACCGAAAGCGGCGGGCGCGAGCTGCTCTACCGCGACCGGCATCCGTTTGTGTTCTGGCATTGGCCTGCCTACGATTATTATGACGGAACCAACTACTATTATAAGTATGACGACGAGTGGTTCATCGACCGGTTCACCAAATACGACCGGGTGCAGCAGCGCGATTTCATCGGCATCCGCGAGCGCTTTTTTACCGGCAACCAGGTCCTTTCGGATGTGGTCTACCGCGACGGAGAGGGCTACCTGGTGCATTCGGTGGTGCAGAGCACCGACCGCAACACCTATTACGCCCTGATCGGCCATGTGGATAAGGATAAGATGTTCCGCCGCATCGAGATCAAGCACTACGACTACAACTTCGATCGGGGCGCGTGGGACCACGTCGGCACCTACCTGTTCCGCTACTCCCATATCAACGAGGACCGGCCGGTCGCGCGCCCAGCCGACCTCGACCTCGGCAACATCCAGAACAAGGCCGCGCTCCCGCCCGACGCGCCCGAGGGCTCGCTCGAGGGCTGAAATATGCTGAGAAGCGCCCGCATCCCCCTGGGGATGCGGGCGCTCTGTATCCCTGCAGCCTTATTCGTAATAGCGGATGACCGACACCACCCGGCCCAGGATGCGCACCTCATCCACGATGATCGGCTGGAACGCGCTGTTCTCCGGCTGGAGGCGGAAGTGGCCGTCCTCCTTGAAAAAGCGCTTGACGGTGGCCTCATCCTCCACAAGCGCCACCACGATCTCGCCGTTTTGCGCCGAGCTGGTCTTGCGCGACACGATGATGTCCCCGTCGAGGATGCCCGCGTCGCGCATACTTTCACCCCGCACGCGCAGCGCGAACAGGTCCTTTTCGCCGCCGCGACCCGAGCGGTAGGGGATATACTCCTCGATCTGCTCCACGGCCAAAATCGGCAGGCCGGCCGTGACGGTACCCAGCAGCGGCACCTTGGTGGTGGGTCCGCCGGGCACCTTGATCGACCGGTTGAGGTTCTGGTCGCGCTCGATGTAGCCCTCCTGTTCGAGCTGCTTGAGATATTTATGCACCGTCGAGGTGGACTTGATCCCCAGATCGGCGCAGATTTCGCGCACCGAGGGCGGAACCCCCTCGCCAATCCGCGCCGTAATATATTTGAGTACCTCCTGCGCCCGCTGATCCAGCATGGTCAAGCCTCCCTTATTTTTCTGCTTTTATCATAACATATTTGGCAAAAAAACGCAAACGTATGTTTTTAGAATTGCACGAAATACCTCTGCAAATGTTTAAATTTTTTCCAACGATTATTCAACCTTTATTTACACCGGCGTAACAAACAAAATTAGGAAAAGGTTATAATAAAACCATACCCAAGAGAAACGCAGCCGCAGCGTTTCTGGGTATAAGCTCTACCCTCCTCAAGAAAACACACCTCAAACAAAAATAAAAGGGTCCGCACTTCTCTGTGCGGACCCTTTTATTTTGCTCTGCGCGCAAAAAGCGCCCGCCGCCCCGCCTCAGGGGGCGCCAGCGGGCGCTCTTTTTATTGTCAGCCCACCATGATGCGGCCGTCGGGCATCACCTGGTTGCGGTTGCCCGTGCCCTTGGCAGCCAGAGACAACACAAAGGAGATCGGCCCCACGCGGCCGGTGAACATGGTAAGAATCAGGATCAGCTTGGACGGCACGTTGGCGACGGCGGTCACACCCGAGGAGATGCCCACGGTGGCGAAGGCCGAAACAGCCTCGAACATGGCGTCGATGCCGGTCTCGATGGAATTTTCCGGAATGGTGAAATACATCACACTGCCCGCCACAATCACGAGCAGGCCGCCCAGCACCAGGATGGTGAGCGAGCGGTAGACGGTGGATTTTGGCACCTTGTGGCGCATCACGACGGTGTCGTCGCCGCCGCGGATCACCGACATCACCGTCATCGCCACCACAGCGATGGTGGTGACCTTGATGCCGCCGCCCGTGGAGCCCGGCGCCGCGCCGATGAACATGAGCACCATCGACAGCGTCTTGGTGATCGGGTTGAGGTTGGGGATATCGATGGTGTTAAAGCCGGCGGTGCGGGTGGTGACCGACTGGAAGTAGGACGCCCACAGCTTATCCCCCAGCGGCATGGAGCCCAAGGTGGCGGGGTTGTTCCACTCGCAGAGAAGAAACATCGCCGTGCCGGCCACAATGAGAATGCCGGTGATGACCAGCACCACCCGGCTTTGCAGCATCAGCCGCCGGTTTTTGCGGTATTCCAGCAGGTCGTTCCACACCACAAAGCCCAGGCCGCCCACGATGATGAGCGCGGTGATGGTGAGCATCACCACCGGGTTAGAGCCATAGTTGGTGAGCGAGATATACTGCGACTCAAAGCCCAGGATGTCGAAGCCTGCGTTGCAGAACGCCGAAATCGCCAAAAACACCGAGATGAACACGCCGTGCAGCCCATATTTGGGGACAAACACGGTCAGCAGCAGCAGCGCGCCGATCCCTTCCGCCGCCAGCGACGCCTTGACGACGATGCGGATCATGCGGTTGATGTCCATGGCTCCGTCCACGTTGATCGCCTCCTGCGCGCGCTGGATCGACCGGAAGCCCAACCGCTTGCCGAGCGCCAGGTTGAAGAAGGTGGTGATGGTGACCAGGCCCAGCCCGCCGATCTGGATAAGCGCCAGGATGACCAACTGGCCGAACAGCGACCACTTGGTTGCGGTGTCGAACACCACCAGGCCGGTCACGCAGGTGGCGCTGGTGGCGGTGAACAGCGCGTCCAGCAGCGGGGTGAACCGCCCGTCCTGCGAGGAAACCGGCAGCATCAGCAGCAGGGTGCCCGCGGCGATCACCGCGAAAAAGCTCAGGCAGATGGCGCGGGCGGGGGATGTTATCAGCAGCGATCGCTTTTTTTCGGGAAAATGCGGAGACATAGCGAACACAACTCCTTTATCGTCATTGAGACAAAAAGAGACGGGGACAAACCCCCGCCCTTTGATCCTCTTTCCATCACCGGTCCTGGCTCTGCCCGTTCATCAGGAAGCTCTTGGCCCGGCTGATCAAGTTTTTGTCGTTTTTAAAGGTGACAGCGTTCAGGGCGTCATCCAGGGCGAGCCACTTGACCTCGCTGACCTCCTCATCCTGCTTGTGCACGCGGTCATCCGCCGCGTAACCCAGGAAATAGACCACTTGTTTTTTCACATTCGGCTTCGGGTAGTATTCCACGCACTCGCGGAATCCATCCAGCAGGTCGATCCTCAGCCCGGTTTCCTCGCCCACCTCGCGCAGTGCGGTTTCCACCTCGTTTTCCCCGGCCTCCACGTGGCCCTTGGGGAACGACCAGTGGCCGCCGAACCGGTGCTTGATGAGCAGCAGCTCGGGCTGTTTATCGTCCTTTTTGCGGTACACAAGCGCACCGCATGACTTTTCACGTTTCATTCGGTGATCCTCCAAGTCAAAATTCCGTTTGCCGCGCGTCTTCAGCGCACCCTAATGCGCACATCACGGCGATCATACTCTATTAAGATAATATATCACGTTTTCCTTTACAAGGAAACCCCTTTCCCAGAAAAATTGAGAATTCTACCGCCCGTTTTATTGACATCAACCCCGCTTTCGTATATGATAAAAGTTACAGTATTTTGTCTCCGTAGCTCAGTCGGATAGAGCGTTCGCCTCCTAAGGTTGTGCTCTACCAGCTGCCTTACGGGGAAAAGTGATCGTTGCCAGTCTCAATTTAATATAAGTCTCTGTAGCTCAGCAGGATAGAGCGTTCGCCTCCTAAGCGAAAGGCCGTGGGTTCGAATCCCGCCAGGGACGCCAGCAAACACGCCGAAAACCTTTGATTTATCAGGGTTTTCGGCTTTTCTTATTTCTGCGGCTTTTGTGGCTTTTTTGCAAAAAACCTTGGTTTGCTAACATTTGCTAACGAGATTTGGCCTTTTGCTAAGAAAGGCGGTAAGTCAGAGGTTCGATTTTTACCAAAGGAACTTGCAAACATTTGTTAGCAGAAATTAGAGGAAGTTGCAAACAAAATCGCGAATTTGCTAACATCGCTCAAAAATGCTTTCAGAACCTTGCTAACAAAAAAAGTGTTTGGTCACTGTGCAAAGTGGTTCAAACGAAGAAAACCTCTCACAAAGTGAGAGGCGTTCTTCTGAGGGAGGGACTTTATAAAGCTTTTGCCAGCTGCTTGAGCAGTGCGGCAGTTTCGGGATTTTTAAGCAGTTCCAGTATCTTCGCTGCATCACTTTCATCACTTTCAGTGACGGCAGTATCCGCAGTTTTAGGCTCTGTATCTTCAACAGGGTCAGGAGTCTTGGATGAGTAAAATGCTTCCTCCAATCGCTGAGCGTTTATGCAGCGATCCTCGTCGATGATGTGAGAGTAGACATCTGCAACCATTTTTACCTGAGCATGACCAGAGTCGCCCTGGACGGATTTCATATCGCCACCATTGAGTTTCAGCTTGTAGGTGATACTGGAGTGACGGAGAGAATGGAATACAACATGAGGCAGTCCGTTTTCTTTGATAAGTTTATTGAAAGCACGGTTAATCACCTGGCTTTCCATCGGACGGCCATTGCTGGAGCAAAAGACCAGGTTATTGTCGATGTATTCATCTCCAAACAGATCCATCAGCTCATCAATTTCTTTTTTTCTCTCTACCAGCATATAGGCAACTGTTTTCGGCAGGTACACGCGGCGAATACTGGTTTTGGTTTTAGGCTCTTTCAGGACCAGAGCAGTATGGGTACTGGCTATGCAAGGTGGAAACTTCTTAATAACACCTTTGTCGCTCAAATCGTCCAATGCACCTCGTGTAACCCGTTGCAGCTCTTTGTTGACGAATATATAAGCTGAACCATTTTCTATGCTCTGTGGTGCAATATCAATGCAGTCCCAGGTAAGGCCCAGCATTTCACCAATGCGTAAAGAGCAGGAGAACGCCAGATTTAAGGCAAGGGAGAGGATAGGATCATCACAGACTTCCATAGCCTTGCTCAGCGTTTCGGCAGTCCATATATCCCGTTCTTTATGTTCTTCTTTGGGAAGTGTCGCATTCAGGACAGGGTTACGGCTGATTAGTTCCCAACGCACCGCCTGATTAAAGGCACTGCGAAGTAGCTTGTGAATTTCTCTTACTGTATGCGGGGTCAGATATTCGCTTGTGGGTTTGCGGTTGTTGACGCTTACCGTTTTCACAGAGAGCAGATCACGGTAATACTTATCCATCATCCTTGGAGTGATGTCGGATAGTAACATATCTCCGATAATAGGAGTTATGTAGTTTCTCGCCAGACCACGGCGGCTTTCATATGTTGACATTGCCCAGGTATTTACACCATAGATGGACATATATTCATCGAGCAGATCGTTCAGGGTCTTTGCCGTAGGAATAAAGAAGGTTCCAGAGTCCTGCTCATACTCAATTTGCTTTTTTCGTTTTTTTGCTTCTGCATTTGTGCTGAAGGTTTCCCAACGCTGTCTGCGTTTTCCGTTTTCATCTGTGTAATCATACACCACAGAATATTTGCTTTTACGCTTCACGATAGATGCCATTTTCATTGCTCCTTTCTGAGATTTTCACATAATGAGTTTGCTTTTGATACCAGGCTTCAAAACTGCTGGTAATGATACGAATTCTTCGATCAATCAAGGTCGTCTCAAAATAGCCCCTTTTAACAAGGTCATAAGCTGTGCCAGATTTCAGCCCCAAAAGATCCGCCATTTCCGGAACTGACATCGTAGTATGCCTCCATTTCTCTCCGGGCGGTGTACCATCCACTTTTTTATAGTGGAACTGGCCGGCATACCAATCTTCAAAGCTATCCAGCATAACTCTCATTCGTCCGGCCACTTGAATTGTTTTGAAATAGTTCTTTTTAACCAACCAGTAGGATTCTACTTTACCAAGCCCAAGCATTTTGCCCATCTCTGGTACAGACATACTGGTCTTTACTCTTTGTTTTTGCATGGCTTTTGCCTCCTCTATAAAGTTTTTCTTGCTATGGCCTCATTGTAAGAGAAAGCAGAAAAAAAGTTAAGGATGTCGATTTGGAGATCGGCATCCTTGACAAATCATTCATCTGCGTGATCCAGCCAGTCATCAAAGCTCTTTTTGGAAATGCGGATATGACCGCCGACTCTGACGCTGTGGAATACACCCTGTTTTACCAGATTATATGCTGTGGGACGACTGATACCCAGAATGTCCTGAATCTCATCGACCGTATAGGTTCTTTTGTCATAGCTGACAGGATTTTGTTCATTAAAGCGGTTCAATTCCGCAATTCTTGCTTCAAACATAAAAACGCCTCCTTTATCCGGTAAGTGGCCTTACGGAGCCTCCATTTCCTCCGGAATATGAATATCTAAACTAACTTGCAGAGCATCATCAATCGCTCTCATTTCTTCGCGAGATACGCGCCCAATGTACGATAAAACACGCCTTTTATCAATCGTTTTAATTTGCTCCAGCAGAACAACAGATTTCAGTCCAAGCTCTGGAACGCTCTCCAGTGCATAGTGTGTGGGCAGCTCCTTTTTCTTAATCCATTTACTGGTGAGTGGAGCTACGATCAAAGTGGGGCAGAAAAAATTCCCCACATTGTTTTGAAGAACCAGGACAGGACGGGTGCCGCCTTGCTCTGATCCAAAATAAGGGTTCAAATTGGCATAATATAAATCCCCACGCTTATAAATCCAATCTTCTTTCATGTTCATCCTCCTATGTTTTGAGATTTGATTATGTAAGAAGGAGGCTCTGCAAATTACAGAGTCTCCTTCAATTTAGCGCCTGTTTTATCCCTTACTTGTCCACGACACCCCAGGGATTTGGGTAATCATTAAGCCGCAGGTGGCTGGCCTGCTTCTCAGGAGTTTCACCTCCACTTCGTTTGGTCTTACCCATGGCCTGCGACGGTTATTATCACGCTCGGACTATGGCTGTAAGAGAGCTTTCCTCCTTGTTATGCCATGACCGGATGCCATCCGATGTATTCCAGCCTGATATATTTCTGATAAACCGAAAACTCATCTATACAGCAAAAATGGGTTGGCCTGTTATGCGAGTGGCAGCTCTCAGAAAATATACCGCTGATGTAGCGGCTATTACGCCCAAAGAGGATCAAACTTAATGATTCGTATATGAGGTTGTCAAGGTGCAAGTGAAAGGATTTCCCTCTCACTTGCTACTGCCACTTTTTTAGAAAATCGCAACCAACTTTTTTATTTTTTCTTCAATTTTTTTCAATCGCTTATCTGCGGCTTGCCGAGTAATACCATATCGTTGGGCTAAACAAGTTGCATTTGGTATTTTCATTTCATAATAGGACAATATAAAATCTCGTTCTGCTGGACTCAGTTTCAATAGAGCTTGGTGTAAATCCTCAAGAAGTAAATTCTGAATAGCTTGTTCCGCAGTATCAACAGATTCATCCACAAACAAATCTGTATCCTGATAACCTTCCTCTGTGCCGTCACGATCTCCCACATGAGAAGCCGGGAATATAGAGCGACTTTTCTCATGTTCCTGGAGATAGCGGCTGTGGCGGTCCTCCTGTTGGTATTTTTCAAAATCTTTGCGAGAACATTCCATGATAATGCGGTCATCTTCATCACGGAACATTTTGACTGTTTCAACAAAAAAGCGCCCAGTAAAGCAACCATTGCGGCGTGCCTTACTGAACGCTGAAAAACTGATTTCCTCCCATTCCTGTGGGCTGTTATTTTTCCAAATGAATACTCTCGTCATATCCTTTCCTCCGTTCAAATTCTTGGTAGTCAGCGAATTTGAACGGTGTCATGGATATTGTGCTATGTACGCCTCCCAGCGCATACCGGCCTCCTAATACCGGGCAAAGAAAAAGGCCGGAAGTGTTTTCACCTCCAGCCATGTTCCTGCCGCCATATTGCAGCAGGAATGAAAAAAGCCCGGTTAATGCCGGGCCTTATGTAGAAAAGTATTCAATTTAGCGCATTCCTGCCACTATAACAAGTATAGCAGGTCGGAAGTCGGAAGGGAGTAGGGATTAGGTCGGGGATTTGTCGGGATTTAGTCGGGATTTAGTCGGGGCAGCTCCTCCAGGACTTCTGGAATAGAATATCCAAACAAGCAAACAGAAAATAAATAGATGGCTTCTCGTTTTCGGTCATAAAAGACACTGCGCTCTATATTTAGTTCTTCCAGCAATTCTTTCTCTGTACTGTTGAACCGATAGATAAATTGCTTAGTCAAAATTTCATAGTAAAGTTCTCCTCGATCCGGATACCGTTTCAGACGAAGGAGTGCACGGTCAATAATATTGACTAGCATTTGATTTTGAACAAGGCAGCAAACTTTTTCTTCAAAGGCTTGCAGTTCAATATCTGGTGCAAAATTTTCAAGATAGCAGAGGCCAGACTCTATATCTTGTTCTCCCATAATCCAAGCAGTTTCTTGTAATTCTTCTGCCCGTTCACTCAGAACCCAGACTACATCACGGTAAATCTTTAGAATCAGCTTACTTCTATGAAACGCAGCGTCGCTGTTAAGCCCCAAAGCTGTTAGCCTGCTGTTACATTTTTGGATTGTTGTGCTTTCTTTTCTCATAGAACATCCCTCCTTGTTCGCAATATTGCGAACATATTAGGTACAAAATAGCATAGCAGAGGAGCGTGAGAGAGGGCAGTGCCTCTCTCTATTCCCCCATTTGGTTATATCAGGTTTCTGGATTTTAGACGAATCTGCATTGCTTGCTTGGAAACCTCAAAAATATTTGCCATTTCAGCAATGAGCTGTTCATCTGTCCGGCCTATTTTAAGCCGGTAAAAACATTTTTTGATCTGCGGTAAAGGCATCAGCAGAGCAGAAGCCAGAGTATCCGCCTGACGCTCAATTATGCCATGACTTTCGTCGGAAGAAACATTTCCGTTATAAGCAGCAACATCTCCAGTACCAGAGTACAACTTCTTATGTAGTACCCAATGAGCCAGCTCATGGGCACAGGTAAAACGGAGCCGCCCTAATTTTGACGGATCACAAAGCCGTTCATCAATTAAGATTGTACCGGCTCTTACTGCAATCATTCGATACTGTCTCTGTATCTGGTCATATAAGACAACAGCACCGTCATCGAAAATTGTTTCCCCTAATATCTTGGGGTTTTTTCTTAGTGTATGAAACTCCAGGATTAGATCAAACTTTGTCTCGATAATGGTTTCGATTGGCACAGGACATGGTTGCCCGGATAGCAGAGAGGGATCATATTCCATCAGGATTTTTCGCCCTACTGCCTCGATTGCTTCTGTACGGATTTGTGGAATTGACAAAGCTCTCCCCCCTATCGTTTACGCTCCTTTAGCATTTTCATAAATGTCTGCCATTCTTCATCGGTAGCATCTACTTCTTTTGCCACACGCAAGGCTGCCCGAACAATATCTTTTTCCATGATATAGTCTGGCAAATCAGCAGATACTGTATTGCGTGATTTTGCAGCCAGATCCAAAAGCAACTCATGTTCTGATTTATCCAAATTCAGAAAGGCAGAGATGCGTTCCACAAAATCTCCATTGGGTGCAGGACGGCGGCTTTGCTCAATATCACACAGATAACCGTAAGCAATATTCAAATGCTTGGCTGTATCGCGTAAATTGAATTTGTGCGCCTTGCGTTTCTCGGCTATAAATGATCCAAAAGTTATATTGCCCACAGCATTCACCTCTCATTTGTTCGACGAACTGCGAACATCTTGCTTATATTGTATATCGAACATCTGTTCACTTCAAGGATAAAAATTTCATTTGAAAAGAGGTGTTAAAAATCAATAACACCTCTTTTGCGCTATATAAATTCCTGAGCGATTTGCTGCATTTCCGTAATGCACTCTTTGGGAGAGAGAATTTTTATTTTCCCTTTGAATTTGAATATCCAGCCATAAAAAGTTCCACTGGGGTTCACTTCAATTTTGGCTGTGAAGTGTGTATCATCATACCTATCAACAGCAGCATCTTCTCCATAATGATCTATGATTACTCTCATCAATTCGTTTTCACATAGAAGGGTTACTTCCTTCGATGACTCCGATGTAAACATATCAACCATTTTATTTGTATAGGAGGCTACATCAAATCCCTCTATCGGCATAAAGTAAGTTTCCAGATTTTCTACACTTGTTAGCCGATCTACACGGAAGTGAGCAATTTTCTGATGCTTCAGAGAAAATCCAATCAAATAGTAATGGTCATTTTTCCATTCAAGCGCATAAGGATTTACGACATAATAATATCCATCATGCTTTAAGATTTTCTTTTTTTCTTGAGTATATTCATAGTATTGGAACCGAATTTGCTGATGGTTTCCAATCGCTGTTTGGATATTGTCAATGATGTAGTAAACCTTTTCATTATGCGGTTTGACACGGCTGGATAAAGCAGCAAATTTTTGAAGCTGCTTTGCCTGATGTAGACTGGTCAGACGGCATAATTTCTGCACCAGTTCCTCAGACTTCTTGGCAGAAATGATCTTCGAGGATGCTACTGCGTCTGTCAGCATTTTCAGTTCTGGATACTCAAACAGGCGGTTTCCCATAAAATATTGGTTTTGGGTACTCTTAACCACCACAATATCAATCCCCGCATCGATCAGCGCATTGGTATCTGCGTAAACAGTCTGCCGCACTGCCTGAATTCCTTTTCCATTCAGATGGGCAATGATGTCAGATACTGTGGCGGGATGGTTTTCATCGGTCCGCTCATAGAGAAACCGGAGTAATTCCAGTATCCGCATATTTGTTGAATTCTGCATACTTCACCTCCTCGATTCTTAAAATGGCCTATTTTGTATGGTGTCCAGCCCCAAAGACCAGAAGCAGGGCGACAGCACAGAGAAGCAGGCCGATCCAATTTCGATCTATAATCAGCTTGATCACCGCCACAAGCAGAAGTCCGCCTACCAGGAGCACAACGCCATTCATTCAGCGTCCTCCCGAAGCATAGTTTCCCATGTTGATGTCCAGCACCCCTCTGGGCGGCTGGATCAGGGCGTCCTCATACTGGCACTTCCACTGGATCTCCCGACACATCTGGCCATCCGCCACGCCGTCTATGGTTTCACCATCCCCAATGGGATTATCATGCTCCAGAATATAGGACGCAACATTATAGGCGTGGTTTACCACCCAGTTTGGGTCCATGTCGTGGAAGTGGTACTGGAGGTCGGGCAGAAACAGGGTACTCATGCCCACCGTGTCGATGAGCATATCCTCAGTGCCCTCAATGTTAAAGAAGCGGACATTGACCCCAAAGCGGATGAACCGATCCGGACCCTCAATCTGGTGGGAGCGTACATCCTCTGCCAGAAACAGCTTGCCGCAGTTCTGGAAATAGAATGCCTCACAGGTGGGGTACAGCTCCGCAAGAGCCTTCAAAAAGTCGGCATCCAGGTTGGCACGCTCCAACGCCGGAAGTGTCGCAGCCAGCATATCGGTGGCTACCACCTGATATTTGCACTCCCGGAAGATCCGCTCCCGGTCCTCCTGGCAGTCCCACATCTGGCTCATCAGGAAGGCATCAAAGCCTTTGCCCTTGAACTTGTCGCATTTCATCACCATCAGCTGCACCGGGCATTTTCCGTCCTTGAACTCTGCAATATGCTCCTGTGCGGCAAAACCGGCCATTTTCTTATCATAACAGAAGCACTCTGTTGATCCGATGTACTTCTCCATTATGGCAGTCATTTTTTCTTTATCCGGCATTTCTACCGGTTCTTTGAACAGCATCTGAATGAGATAGGGGCCTCCGGGCTGGGAGCCTTTTTTGTCATCCAGGTTTTGCTGGAACACTTTATTGCTCATACTTATTCCTCACTTTTCCTGATAGCATCTTCGATCTGTCTGCTGACGGTGTCCATATAAAGATACACCCCATCTCGATCACAGTGGTACAGGTTGGAATAGCTGGTACTCTCATTGGGGGAGATGGGGTTTGGTTCCACCACCTCGGTAGCTTCCAGCAGGCCGACACCCAGTTCCGCCGCGGCAGTGAGGGCCTTTTTCAGCACTGCAAACTGTCCATCGCGCCAAAGCCCCTCCAGATCCTCCAGCACCTTTGGCATCTGCTCCAGATCCCGGAGAAGCTGCACGACCTGCTTTGGAGACAGGTACACACCGGAGCAGTAATTTTCGATGATCTGATTTTCTGCCGGATTGGGAAAGGCGGTTGGTGCCACCTGTGCCCACGGCGTGAAATACCGGGCATATTCCGGCTTCTCCTCCAACAGGAAGGAAAAGCCGCTTCCCCGGGTGTAATAGTAATCGCGGAAAAATCCCTGGACCACCGCAATGTAAAAGCCGTGGCTTTTGTCAAACAGCTCGTTAGATTCCGTTTCAGCCCCAACGCGCAAGGTATTCAGATATTTTTCGGTATAGAAATCCTCCATTCCATGCTGCGCGGCAAGGGCCAGCACTTTTTCCTCCTGTCCCTGCTGTATCCAGGTTAAGGGAGTAAAATACCATTCCCGCATTTCCTCTGGTGAAATCGGGTGAAAACTCACATCGTATCCCACAAAAATCCTCCTTTCAATCCCACCAGAAGTACCAAACAGTGGACTGTCGCAGCACATCGGCCAGAGCGCCCACGGTGGCGTCCTCCGGCCCCTGGTCAATCACATCGGGGCAGAAGCCGTACAGCTCCACCGCCACATCTATGGCCTCTTTCTCGGAAACAGGAGCCGGGAGCAGGAACTCCAACTCGTCGTGGCTCATGGCAGCAGGCACCGCCCCATGCTGTTCAAACCAGTATTTCGCAACTGCCATTAACTCCGGCGTGTCAGGACACTCATTCCAGCCACCAAAGGGCAGGTAGGCGAATATCTCCCAAGGATTCTTCACGGGGATTTTAGCCAGAATGAGAGGATAGGTCATATTATTATCGGAATTCCAGTAGCTTGAAAAACGACGGTTATCATATCCGCCCTCCATCTCGCCCAGGATCTCCTCATCCCAGTCCATATCGTCATCCTCGGCTTCTTCCTTGCGCTGCCCAATCATTTCCTCCAGGACTGCCTTACTGTTCTCGACAGGGGCGGAGAGCATTTTCTTCCGGTATTCGGCAACTTTGTCCGGGTCGAAAGCAAAGTCGTCCTCGCCATCGCTGTCCGGGTTAGAATTCATAATCAGGCATTCCCACAGGATTTCGTCATCCGCCTTAATCAGAACCGGCACAAGGCCCTCTTTGACACTTTCCCGTTTGGCATAGTTATATGCCGACATGATGGGGTCATCATCCGTCATTGAGGGGAAATAGGTACATTCACAGTCCAGATATTCCATCATGGCTTCCGCAAGGTCTGAAGGCTCCAGAGTGGCCTCATCGAAACTCTGTCCCTGCCAGTTGGCGAACCGCTTTTCCATGACTTTTGCCATAGCCTGATAATAGTTTTCATCAAATGGGATGAACAGATAGGCTTCATCCTGGAACTTATCGGAATAATATTGCTCTGAACCGAAATACTCCAAAGCATAGTTATCAATGTCGCTGGGGAAGTACGGGCTATCCGCCTCGCCATAGTAATATCCAGCAAAGGCTGCGCCCTCCTTGTTGAACAGCGCCCCAAAGAGCTGTCCTTTCAGCTGGTCCCGGATAAAGCCACGCAGATCGGCGCGGCTCAGATCTGCCATAAACGGCTGCACCTGCTCCCAGTACCGCTCCATAAATTCCGCGCTCATCAGATCATGCTCTATGCACCAGCGCAGATAGATTGCCATGTGGTTGTAGGCATTGATCTCATTCACCGGCAAGCCCTTTTCCTGAATGGATTCCAGGTGCCATGCGGCATCGTCCATATCGCCGGTGAACTCCTCCTCTGCAAGCGTTCCTCTGGTGATGGCATTCTGGCGGGTGGGATTGACCACAAAACTGATGCCTGCCATCTTTTCAAGCAGGGCGTCCGCATCATGCTCCATCTTATACTCCATCTCATTATGATAGAGCGGGATCACCTGATAGAAGTTGACCTCCTCGCCGCTCGGCAAAGTGCAGACTTCGCCGCCTTCCTCCACGCCCTGGGGACCGGTCAGAATAGCGGCGGTGAGCTTCGTGTCCTCTGCAAACGGCGATTGCTTGTCCATTGTGTGGCCAAAGCCCAGCCAGGTATCGTTGGAAATGGGCAGGCGAGCCAACACTTTCAAGAGACCAATAGGCCAGTACCACCGCTCATCCTTCAGGGATTCCTCATCCAGTTTCCAATCCGGTGGCAGAGCGATGGCCAGCTCTGCTCGCTCCAGCTTGTATTCCGCCAGTTCCTCCGGCACATTCATCCGATGAGCACCCATGCCCATCGTTACCAGTGTGTAATAGTCCCGCTCATCAGAGGGTGGAACAACGCAGATGTCCACATGGATGTCAGGAGAAACCAGCTCATGGAACACATTCTCAAACTCACCAAAGGTGTTTTTGATGTGCTGCTCTATCGCAGACATCTCATCCTCCGAATAAACCTCTGGCTCACTGTTTTTTCTTGAGGACCAGAAGGCATCCGCCTTCGTACCGTCCGGGTTCAGGAAAATCTGAAAATACTGATCGTCTCCCGGCTGTTGATAGACAAGACCAATGCGGCGGGTCTGGTCCACAAACACACCTGTTAGAATGCCCTCTGGTTCTCCTTCAGGGGTGTGGGTCAGCCATTCACCGCTGTCCAGCCGTTCCTTGAGCTGCCGCAGCCAGTCGGTTCCCATCTTGGAGAGTCCAGCTTCATTCATACGGAAGGACAGCTCCACAAGATGTTCCTGCACTGGATATTGGAATTCACAGCAGGGGGAGTTTTTCTCATAGCTATACCGCTCTGGGTGGAACAGCTCATAAAATTCGGCAAGTCCTGCTTCGTCCACCCGAATGCAGGCTATGGCGCATTGTTTATCATCCGCATTCCCGTCCAGTCCCCGCTGGAGCGTTTGGTCAGCATCGGGATTGATCCAATGATATTCCATCTGTTCCAGGGTGGCTCCGGCTTTGATCTCTTTTTTTAAGGTCAGGAACTCATAATCTCCCGGTTCCAGTTTTAATCCTTGCTTGACGGCATCCAGCGCACCGGATTTATCGCCAAAATGCGCCCGCAGCTTGCCCAGATGGAGCCAGATCCAGGGGTAGTCCGGCTCCTCCAGAGCGCCCCGCTCCGCATATTCCAGTGCTTCTTCCAGCCTGCCGCAATACATCAACGCCACAGAATACCGGTAGTACCAGGTAGCGCAGCCCGTGGCGTTTTTCTCCGAATCCTTCATCCATTCCGCAGCGCGGTAGTAGTGGATGTAATCGTCCAGATTAAGGCAGGCAAAGGCATACCAGAGGGCAATCTGCAAATCCTGGTGAGCCTGTTTTTCGCTGAATCGTCCTTCTTCTACGCCACTTTTGATAAAATCCTCCAGCCAGCCGAGCATTTTCTCAAAGTAACCGGTGGTTCCTTCATCAAAGGATTCCAGTGTTTCAATATCCTCCGCCGAGAGCAGGGAGCCAGTTTCCTCATGAATATCAGGCTCCGGTTCTTTCTCGTCCAGCAGTGGCACACCACCCACATCCCGCCGGAATGCGTGGAAGTGAGCATAGGGCAAGTCGCTTCCCTCAAAGAATGCCTGTGCTGCTGTTAGTACAGCGGGCAGATCCCAGGCGATAAAATCCAGATACCCACAATACAGACCAGTGGCCCCACCCAGGAAGGTCACGGCTTCCTCTCCTGCATCCCGCAGGATGGCATCCCGCAGGTTATCCCGGAAATCCAGAATGACTTTCACTCGTTCCTCACCGGTAAAACCGGACAGCGGGTACAGGAGGAATCCAGCGGCAATGCCATCCTTGTGGTACTCATCCACCATATCACTGCGGGCAGTCAGGTAGTCGTTGATGAGCACCGGCAGGCGGCAGCTTCCAGTATAGACATCCAGCCGCCAGTCAGCCTCTGGGTCCTCCACCGGTTTCAGTTCATAGGCAAGGTAGCTGTTTTCCAGGTAGTCGCTGCCATCCCGCCAGAGAGAAAGTCCCATGCTTTGCAGCAACTCCGGCAGTTCAGAAAGCAGCTTGGCCGGTTCGTCTTTCGGCTGAGCATAAACATCAAACCCAGCAACAAAGGCGATAGCGGAAACTTCTCCGATGGTTTGATCTACCAGCATAGAGAGTGCCCACCAGACCTTGTCTGTGTCCTCTTTCAAGATCGGCGTCAGCTTTTCACAGTAAAGGACCAGACTTACCTGATGATCCTCTGTTTCCTCTGCCCACATCTGCACATCATCAGCCCGAACTTCGATCTCTCCAGCCCGCAGCTCGAACCCCTCACAGGGCTGGCGGCCTACCCAGATATTCCAATGCTCAAGCACCGATTCTGGGGCCTGCTTCTGGAAGTACACCAACGGGAACAGGCGGGAGCGAAGGCCCTCTGGACTGAGGATCAATTCATACTTTTCGCCATTGAAGCCCAGCTCAAAAGAAGTATCACGCAGGGCCGTTTTGAGCGCGTTCCCGCATTTTTCAACCAGTTCTTCGCCGCGCTGGTGCGTTTCGTCAGTTTCTATGATTTGACGCAGTTCTACCTCAATCTGAGAAAAGGCTGCCCATGCTTCCTGCGTCCTTTCACGGAAGTTCTTTTCAAAGCGGGGCAGGGACAAACGACGGCGGCAATCGTCTATGTACTCCTGGGTATCTTTGTCTCCGGGGCGGGCTTTCAGGGCCTTTTCAAAGTAACGCAGGGCGGGACCTTCCTCATCCAGAAAATAATAAGCGGAAGCGATCCGATAATTCCAGCAGTGATCTTCGGCAAAATGCTCCTCATGGGGAGCCAAAAGTTCCAGCGCCTTTTCAAAAGGCTCCCGTTCTCCTATATGTGCAACGGCAATATATGCCTTGGCCAGCTCACTGTCCAGTTCCGGGGTGCGATCCTCGGCAGGAATCGCTTCCAGGGTGTCGATTACCTTCTGCGCTTCATCCTGTTCAAACCATTGCTGGCATTGTTTCAATAAATCCATATCATAATCTCCTTTTCCATCTTCGGTAGGGATAGGTTTCACTAATAAGCAGAGCTTGTAATTTCAAAGCTAAAATTCATATCTGCATTTATGGTGACTTCTTCATTTGTGGCTGGTTGTATCACAAACTCAAATGTAGGTTCATAGTCCCCATCCTGCAAGGTTTCTCCACCCAAAATCTCGATATGATACCAGCCATTTGCAAGCTCAATCATCGGCTTCTTATGCACTCTATAGTAAGAAATCAGATCTTTCACCTTTTCAGGCGTAAACTGTTCCAATATTGGCCATGTAAAAAGCATCAGCATATTATGATCTACTTTGAGGGAATAGCCACTTTTTCTAAGCTGCAATCGGTTTCTTTCTTTGCACAGCTCCGGTCTATCACCAGAGAGATTGAACAATATGGTATAGGGATAGTTTTCAATACCGGCCATTGGGATTACAATTCCTTCGTCAAATACCCTGTCGCCGCTTTCGTTTGTGGTAAACTCCATCGCTAAATCATCTGAAAGATGATTTGCCTGCTTCCAGTCCTCCAGCAACAAAATGTCACCAAGGAGAAAATAATTAACAAGATCGTTTAATACTTCCGTAAACCTATATATCATCCATTATGCCTCCCTTACAATCCTGTCCGCTGCCAGCCGTTCAGCCGCTCCTGCACCGCGTCAATCATCCAACCCTCGCCCACGCGCTTCATGAGAAAGCGGCGGTCAAAGCTGGTATTTTTCTCTCTGGTGTAGATGTAGAGCTTGTTCTTGGTGATCTGCTCCGCGTCAAGGAATTCTTCCCCGTTGTAGGTGCCCTGGGCGCTGTATGAGAGGGCCAGAGGCCGATAGCCCAGACGGGGCTTTTCGCTCACATACTTCTCCCAGATCGCCAGCAGGCGGGGCACAGCCTCGGCATCTTCAAACCCAACCTGCTCCATGTACTGCTCCCATTCTGTCATTTCGGCAAAGAAAGCGGACAACACACTGCGGCATTCCGACGCTGCCTGCTCATCCAGCTGGACGGGCTTTTTGGCCTTTTCCCGCTGGAGCTGGGAGAAGTGTTCCATCTGCTCCTTGGTAAATTGCACATGGGCCACTGGCTTGATGTAGTTGTTGCCGGCGACAGCCAGCAGTCCATCATAAGTAACAGCAGTGTGGTCGATCCAGATATGAGAGAGCTTGGGGATGGAGGCTGCCTGGAGCAGACCGGCATCATCCAGCCCAGTGTGGTCAAGGGTCAGCAGGTCCAGCTTACAGCCTTGCAGGGCGGACAGGCCGCTGCCGTCGATCCCGGCGTTCCCGGTCAGCAGCAGGATGCGCAGCTTGGGCATGGCGGAAAAAACGGGGAAACAGGCGTCGGTGAGGGTGCCGTTTTCCACGCCGAAGTTGACCATGCTTTTATGCCCGGCAAAGGGGGCCAGCAGTTCATCCGTCACCGGATACCCTTTCACATGGAAGCCCACCAGGGTGTAACCGGCCAACCGCTCCATGATCTCTGCGGTCAGCTTCGGAATATCAAATTTCTTTTCTCCATCTAAAGTTAGGACACCGTTTTCCCAATCCGCTGTTCGTGTCCGTTTTGGCCATTCCATAGTTTACCTCCTTACTCTTGCGCTCTATCTATTACCATTCTCCACCCGGATGTCTGCACCCGGATAACAGGACGGAAAAAGTCATAGTTATTGTGAATCTTGTTATCTTCCCGAACCTCCGGTTTACAGTGAGGGGAACAGGGTAAATATCCAAGCAAAGGACCCATGCCACCGCAGACATTGCAGCCACCGTCACCGCCGCAGGTGGTCAATGTTTTCCCGTCTACCAACTCTCGCTTATAGGGGTCGTAGGCAATAGACAGGCCAAATAAGTTAGCCTGCTCCATGTCGTATGGCTTGCCCTGATCTTCCTCGCTTTCAAAGTGGTGCAGATGCATGGAGTAATCCAGTCCATCTCCCCAGGGGAACAGGGTGCGGCATCCGCCTCCGCACAGATAGGCCCACTCATCCGGCGTGGGAAGGCTGGCTGCCAGCTCCCACAACAGGGACAGCTGAAACTCTGGGTAGGTCATTGGATGGCACAGCCACGCTCGCCAGTCATCGCCATTGCGTTCAAAGCGAACAGTTTCATGTATCTCAAAACTCTGGCTGTTCTGACCCGCCCACCTCTGCAAGTTCTCCAGCCACTCAGGGTGGGCGGTGATGCGAGGGTCGTTCATAGGTACGCTTTCCCAGCCGATCTCCTCCAGTTTTCTGCCTACGAACATGGGGCCGATGGTCACCTGGCGTACTGGGGTCATGCCCTGCCGGAGAAATTCCTCCACAGAGCCCTCATATTCGATTTCCGCAAAAATATCCGCCAGTTCCTCTTGGTTGGCCTTGTCCATCCCTTGGACAAAGCTCTCCCAGCCAAGAATCACGGTATCACCTGGGATAAAGACAAACTCCCGGCCATCTTTTTCAAACAGGCCGGTGGTGCAGCTTTGTCCCCAGCGGGAAAAGGCGTATAGTTCTTTGAATGTCAAATTATAACGAGTCGCCAGCGTCTGCATCAGCCAGAGCTTATCTGACAGTTTTAATGTATCAAATTGTGGGCGAAATAAATTCTCGTTCATAACAAGACCTCTTTCAATTTGCTCCGGCAGACTGTGATTCCTTTTCCACAAGGCGAACCGCCTCCGTCAACAGCTTGGGAAGCTGATTTGTTTCTGTCGTTTCATACTGCTGGACTGGATTCGCCCAATCGAAGTTATGAATGACAGAAATGATGTATCTGTCCTGATACCAGCCCATATCCAGCAGAAAGCAGTTCGGATATTCCACTTGCAGCATATCTTCTTTTCGCGTGGCATCCAGAAAAATGACCTTTCCAGTGTCAAAATCTATCTTTGACCAGACTTGCACGGCAAAATTCCTCCTCACGATTCTCCGAAATGCTCCAGGTACAACTTCCGCACGGAATAGGGACCAACAAGGGTCGTTTCCTTTCGGCCATCCCAAGAATACACATGAATTTCGCCTTCATCCCCAATGTACCGCTGTTCCTCAAAGGGTGCGGGAAAGGGGAAGCTTTCTACGATGCTCCAATCAATCTTGGGCTTCAGCCCATCAAACTCCTCGCGCTTGAGCCTTTTGAAATTGAACACCAAGGCCGCTCCAATTCCATCGAAAAGCAAATCTGCGTATTCTCTGGGGGTAATATTCTCGCTCACATTGGCAGCTTTGATGTCCACATTCAGAACCTTGTCACCGCAGTTTGTCCATATTTTATTGGGAGAGAACCAGGTAGTCCGATCTTTGCCGCCTGCAAAGTCCTCGCGGAAATAGCTTCTGTTGGCGCTGTCCATCTCGACACCTTCCCGAAGCGGCCCATTGTACGGGGAAAGCGGATAATATCGGTGTTTTGCTGGGTCAAACTGGCCAAACGCAATGTCTAACAGATACTCATGCTTCTCACTACGCATAAGCTTGTGTGGCTTCACAATGTTTTCTTCGATGAAACTCCAAATGTACTCATCCACATGAATAGATACACGAGGGCGACTGAATAATGTGATTTTGTAGTGATCCTCTCTGTCCATTCTCTCCGTATTGAACCAAATACGATGAATTTTAACCATAGTTATCCCCTCGCATGATTTCTGCCAACGACACTTCTGTTTTCGCCTAAAAAAGCAGTTCACCGAAAAACAGCCTGAGAGTCACGGCAGATAATGTTTCAAGCTGTGGCTTGCTGAGAGGAGTGTAGTGAAGGACAATTTCTCCATACAACTCCGTGTTGATGTGGTGTTCTTCCAGATACCGCAGAACCTTTCGGTTGTTCCGCACGATATTTAGACGAAACCTGGTATTATCAAGGGCATATTCAAAACAGTCCGGGTCAATCAATTGACAATTGGCTGGATCATTCATTTCCAAGCGGAGTGCTTCCGCGCCGGTCTTGCGGGAGAGTGTAAAGTAACCATCCTCCAGTTCAAAGAACAGGCAGGACAGTCCTTCATCATTGTCCAGCTCCCAAGTCATTCTTTTTGCAAATAATTCCATACTTTCACCTCACAGCAAGTCTACCTTGATACCGCACCGTTCCAGAACGGGCAGCACCTGTTCCGGCTTGGAGGACATGAGGGTAATATGTTTGAGATTGGGGAACTGGCGCAGTTCCGCCTCCGTAATGGTATTAAGATCAAAGGCTCCATCCTCGCCATCCCAGAACGGACAGAGCTGGGTATAAATCTCGCTGCCGCCATCCATCTCGATTTCTGTGACCTCCGGGGCCAACCGCTCCGGGACAGGGTATTTCTCCAGCCACTTCCGAATCTCTGGGATGGGTTCATACCCTTCCGCGTCAATGTCGATCTTGCGTCGGCTATACTCTCTGGCAAACTCATGGGCATCCAGTTTAGGAGCCAGTAAGCCTTTCTCGTACATCAGGACTTCCATGACCGCCAGCTTGAAGTTGAAGCTGGTAAAGGTGAGCACTGGTTCAGTCGGCTTGGATAACTTGTATTTCTGCGCTTTCGCTGCCTTTTGCTCTGGCTCTTTCCAGCTGATCTGCACCATGGCGGAGAGGGCCTCCAGCTTTGCTTTCTGCGCTGACTGCTCCTCTGAAACAGGACCCGGCAAGCGGGTATAAACGGTAAAGCCGCCTAATTTGAGGGTATGGGCAAATCCGGCGAAATCCTTCCAACTGGCCTCCCGGTAGTCCTTGGACCCGATCCAAACCGTTCCGTCAAATGTCTGCCGAACCGCATACTCTCCCTGTGCCGCTACCCGGACACCAAGGGTTTTGATGGTCTGCTCATCTTCATCTAACCAGCCCTGGAGTCCAAGCTCGTCCCACAAAGCAAGTGCCTGGGTATAGGGACTCTCTCGGCCTGTAATGGGGCTTTTCCGTGTTCCATTTTGCAGGACAATGCGGGCAGGCCCCAATTTTTCCGCCAGCTGCGACAGGGTAAACGGCGGCGTAAATACCGCCCCCAGGATGGTCAGGCTGTCTTTTTTGAGAATGATTTTTTGCTCTGTGGCCTTGGGCGGTAGGAAGATGGGCAAATTCGGGTACACTTCTTTGTACTCTCGCCATTCCAGCTTTTTGGGCTTGTTTGCCGTCCGCAGGAAGCCCCAGAAGTCGATGGGATAACGAAATACCGGCCCAACCCTATCCCGCCGGGTGACGATGACCACCGTGCCATCGGTGAGTATTCCAATGTGCTGCATGTTCTCCCCGCCGAACATTCCCGGACGGATACGCAGCACTTCACGGGTGTTCCTATTGATGAGCTGGGCAAAGTCATCGGAGAGGATCTCGCCGTTTCCCTGCACCAGCAGCCAGTCCCCGGTAAACCAGCGAAGTTTCAGCCACTCGCCCATTCCAGGCAGGGGGGCAATTCGGCACCGCCCGGTGTCCATGTCCAGTTCCAGCAGGCATTCTTCCATCCGCCCCTTGCCACTGACTGCATGGATCATGGTAATGCGGCCTGTGCCGGGAACGGGAACGGCCTCGGAGAGATGGTCGTATCCATCCAGAGAGAAGGTGTGTTTTGTTACCTTGCCGTTTTCCCAGCGGTAAATCTGCCCCTTGTACCACTCGTTGGAAAAGTAGACCCGGCCCAACCCGTCTGTCACGATGCCACAATGGTATTTGGTGCTCCATCCATCTTCCGGCAGAGTCCAGTTTTTCACATCCTGACAGGTGCCCCGGTCGGTGAGTTCAATCCGTGTGGCGTTGGTGGGATCGCCCACCCAGAGGGAATGGTCAGCCCAGCACAGGGTCCGGGGCGGACCGTCATATCCAATGGGGGACGGCTCGAACCAGTTGAGGGTAGCCGGATTCTTGCTCAGTAATGCCCGGCCAATCGTCCCGCTGCCAGCGGCCCTCGATGCAGCATATAGTTCATGTTCCGGGGAATAGGTAAGGCATCCAAGGTGCGGCAAGCTGTGGGAGCGGATTACTTGCGGCGGACGGTGGCGCAGATCGGCCACACAGCCGTTTTTCCACTCCTCTGCGTTTTGGTTTTTCCATTCTCCCGCCGCAAAATCACCCGCCAGAGAATTGAAGAAATAATCGTACTCATCCTGAAGTATGTATTCCTCGCAGGGCATTAGCTTTCCAGGGTCCTGCTCCTTGGCATGGTCGCCCCATTTTCGTCCTTGCTGTTTCATCAGGTGACAATATTGCCCCTGCTTTTTGCAGTAGCGTTCCCATTCGCTGCGTTCTTCCTCTGGGATCAAGGCAAACAGATACTCGTCCTCATCATCCAGGTTATACAGCGCCCAGCCGAAGGCAGACAGCTCCTGCCCCAATGCCGCCGCCCCTTTTTCATGGGATAGCTTCATATACTGAACGCCAACGGCATCAAAGCGTTCATCCAGCAGCGCCGGGACCTGCGCGCCCCATTTTTCTCGCAGTTCCGCCAGAGTGTCCTGTACGGCTCCGTCAAATTTCAGAATGTCCAGCGCATCGGATATGATTTGTGCCCAGTCTGGCATGAAAGTACCCCCTTTTTAGTGACTCAAAGTTTGCTGCTCAGCCGCTTGACTGGCGCAGACATTACATCTGGAAAATGCTTACACAGAATCTTTGTGAATAAGGTCATTGCAAGAAACGGTTTGAGATTACCTGCTGCAATCTCAAAATATTGAGAATAGCCCCAATCCAACTCATCTTCTCCGCACCAAAAGTTGAGAAGTTCTGCCCCCAGATCCATCCGCTGACTGGATAGGGATTTCCATGGAATCTGTGACCGCAGATACTCCTGAACCTCTCTGAGCTGTTCTGTGGCAATGTGCTGATGGGCATAATCCTGCACATTCTTGAAATAGGTATCCAATTCTATGTAGCTGGGAAAGAGGCTGCTGCAATCAATCTTGGAAAATATCTCCGCCATACAGAGAATGCGCCGCCGGTGAAAATCCTCCATTTCCCGCTCCAAAGCCTCGGCCTGAATCATTTCGTGTTTCTCTCTACAGGCATAGGCTTTATTTTCTGGTACCTGGAACGCTTCATCTACTTTCTTGGCTATGGTAAACATCTGGATTTCATCGGTATTCTTGCGCTTCCGCAGATCATCCCAACTGCCTCGTTCCAATTTATCCTCTTTTGAATAACAAACAGAGCATATCGCCTGTGCCGGATCAATTTCTCTCGTCAAACAGTAAGGACAAAGAATTTTCGCATTCTCACACAATCTGGTCGCCTCCTTTCCGTTGTGTTACAGCGACAGCCATGTACTCAAAGCACTTATTTCCTCCCGTAGCAGCGGGGACTTGCCAGCGGCGGCAAAGGCTTTTTGGACACCGCCATAGCGCCGCTCGGAGCGGTCTACCAGCTGGAGTGCGGCTGCCTCCAAATCGGGAATCGCCATCACAGCATCTGCCAGCGCCTGAGCGGAGAGTTTATCCGCAATCAGAGAGGCGGCAAAGTAGCGCAAATGGCTGAGAGATAGGGCGGACAAATCGCTGAGTTTATGCAGTTCATAGAGTTTCAGGGCATAAAGGGAAGGAAGCCCATCCAGAGCCGGTAGTTCCTGTACAGCTGGAAGTGCCTGGAGATAGAGTTTCTGAAGCCGGGTCGCTGGAGTCAGGAAAGGGGCAATATCTTCCGTTTTCCGCATTTCCTCCAAATGGAGATAGGTAATGCTGGTGAGAAGTGGGGTGATGTCGCCATTCTTTTCCCCACGCAGGTGGAGAACACGCAGGCCGGGGAGAGAAACATTGTCCCAGGAAACAGGGGCCGACAGCCATAGGGACAGTGTATGAAGCTGCTTTAGCCCGGAGAGAACTTCTACACCCTCACACTTTTCCATTAGGGTCAGTTCCTCCAGATTGGGATAATCCCGCAGGAGGGACAGATTCACCTTCCGCTCTCCCGTCACAGACAGACACCGTACCGCATCTGGTTTTAGTCCATTCAGATCAATCTTTTCTCCGCCACGCCAGAAAACTGCGGTGCAGTATGCCTGTTCCATTTTGCTTCTCTCCTTATTCCTCAAACTCGCCCTCAATCATTCCATTAAGATATTTTCCGGGATCAGCAATAAATTCCTCCCATTTGGCTAACGGATGAAACTCCTTATGCTCAATGTCCAGATACCAGAGTTTCTTATCTCTGGGACTCCACAGCAGCAAATAGTCGCTGTAATTGTCCATTTTCGCCATAAGGGAGAGCAACTTTTTCCGTTTCCAGGTCATCTCCTGTACATCCATGTAGGGGGACAGTTCCGCCCATTTCACCAGTTCCCGCTCTGGAAATTCCAGACGCAAGGGGCCGGTCTTTAAGTATTCCACCAGCTTGGCAGGCAGCTTGTAAGGCATGAGTTGACGCGCCTTTTCCTGTTTGTTATGCCATTCCTCCGGCTCCAGAGCTTTTAAGTAGGCGGCCATTTCCTGATTTTTGTTCTGTACTGCCACGGTGTAGGGCCGGTCACCGTATTTATCCGGGATGGTGATGTCTGCACCCTGTTCCACAAGCCAGCGCACCATAGAAAAATCGTTGTGCCGTGCAGCTTCAGTGACAGGAGTCGAAGCGTAGGGAAACACCATATCTGGCTTGTGATAGTTGATGTCCGCCCCGTTTTGAATCAGATACTCCACCAGCAGCTGATTTCCATGGCTCGCCATACTGCGCAGGGCTTCACCGCCGTATTGTTTCAAATCCATGCCCATCCTTTTCAAAATGGGGAGTACATTAGGCTCATCCCGATCCATCAAGTGGAGAAACAGCCTGCATATATCCCTTTGTGTTGCGGGGATTCTGACTCCCACATCTACCAAAAAGGAAAACAGGGTCAGGTCTTGACTGCGCAGGGAACCACAAAGCAATTCTTCCGGGTTATGGGTCAAATCTGCTCCGCATTCGATCAGGAGCTGTACCATGTCCATCCGATTTTCCAGTACAGCCAATTCCAGCGGAGAGGCTTCGTCATCCCGCGGCCAATCTCCAATCATTACCTGATAGCATTGTGGCTCATTGGGAGAATGCCCTGCGTGAAGCAGGGAACGAATCACCTCTATGTCACCACTTTTGATGGCAGCCATCATGGGAGGTACATTTGAATAGCTTACTTCACTCATCCGGGTCCTCCTTATAGTCTATTGAAAAATTTTCTGATATTGTTCTCTCAGCTCCTCCGGAGCTGCTTCCACCACTTTCTGACCACCCTTGGCGCTGGCTTTGCCCCAGATCACATAGCAGACCGTTTCCCATGCGTATTGCAGTACTTCCTCCGGGCTGGCTTCTGTTTCCTCGTCGGGTTCCTCGTCCTCGTCATCATCGTCATCCTCGTCGGAGGAAAAACCGCTTGGAACGATCTCGGACAGATGGATTTTTGCCTCCAGCAGAGCGTCCAGGCTTTCTGCGTTTGCCATCCACGCGGCATAGTCCTTGGAATACTTCATGTTCTGCATGGACAGCACCCCACGGACAAATACAGGGACGGTATCAGCGGTAAATCTGAACTGTTTCACATACTCCCGGAGGAATTTTTCCTGTAAGTGGGAGTGCTCATCATCGCAGAGATCGAGATAATCCCATACCAGTTGCCACCATTCTTGCCCCAGCATTCCCAGGGCGAACACGGCAAAACTTCCGGGGAGCGCGCACTGCTCATCGCTGAGATTGGTGTACTGCTCATATTGCCGCATGGCAAGCCGGGCGTACCGTTCCATCAGGGGGTGGAGGCCAGGGTACTGCACGGCACAGGCAAAGAGCTGGTTTACTCCCTTTTTGGGCAGTCCTGTGATGGGAAGATAGCTCTTTTCCGGCCCTTTGAACTCCACCGCATAGCTGCGGGGAAAGTCCTCCTGCTCCAGAATCTCACACAGGTAGTCCAGCACTTCGTGGCAGCATTCCTCTGTGTTGTCCCTGGCAGTAATACGGATCACAGCAAAGGCATCGTTGGCCGATGCGGTGAAGTGATCTGTTTTCCGCTTTTGCAGGTTTAGGGGCAACCTGCCGGTTCCATGGTCCCGGAGTTTTTTTACCATATCGGGACGGACTTTCTCCACCAATCCAAAGAGGTAATTGGTGTCCAGATACTGAAAGTCCATACCATATACCTTATAGCTCACCGCCACATAGCAGGCAAAGCGCAGCAGTGGCTCCGGGACCTGCTCTGCACGAATACCTGGTTTCAGGGAATACTCCCGATCCCAGAAGCGATCATCTTCATCGCCTGTTGCAACAAAATACTTCTCTTGTAGTTCCCGTTTCAGCATATCAAGTAGATGGTGGTCAATTTCACCCCAGCGGCTCTGGCGGCGCAGGTTTTCGCTGAAGGCGATGGCCTTTTCCGCATCCAGGGTCTCGGCCCGCTGTATTTCGGTCCATGCCCTAAGCAGTTGCCATACCTCAAAGGGTGCACCTTGACTGCTGACCACTACCGGCGGCCAGTGGGAATCATCAAGCCGCGTGATTTTCCCGTCAATGGCATCCTGGATGCACTGGTCAAAGAGCGGTTGCAGTTCTTCCTGCACCTCTGGCTTCATCCAGTAACAGCGCCCGTCCGCACTATTTCGTTTTGGTAAATTCATATCAGGCCACCTCTTTCCGAACAATAAAAAATGCCCCACGCCGCACTGTCATAAAGACAGGCTGACGCAGGACATGAAGAAGCCGCGTTGAAGGAGCCGCATCCACCAGCAGATGTAGTTTCTTCAACAACCAAAATATTTTTTTCGTATCTTAAAGCAGCAAATTGCTGTTCAATATATTTGTTCATAGCGGCACCATTTGTTCTGAGCATAGTTTTATATTTTATTATATTATATCACAGCACTCCTTCAATGAAAATATTTTGTTGGAAATGCCAATGAAAAATTTTTGTGAATTTGTTAAGTCGTAGGGGTTGTTATTTCCATAGTATCTGGATGGATCAGAGTGATTGCTTTTCCATTCCGTAAGGCATAATTGACTGTCTGTGCTGTGCCGGAGCGCAGCTTTTTCTGATTATCAAACACACCGATAAGGTACTCTGCATGATCGACCATATAATAATTTCTTTTTTTATAACTGGAAACATCCGCAGAATGTGAAATAACAATAGAATCGTTTGCGTTTTGGATCAGCTTTTTCAATCTATGTTTACTCTGATCCGGCCATTTAGAGTCATAGCCGATGAAGGGAACTACAACGATAATTTTAATATCCTCGTATCCCGTTTGTGCTCTCAATGTCAGCAGCTGTTCTCCAGCCCACATATCCACACCAAGAGCACCGCCGACAAAAAAAGTACAGACAAATTTCTCGTCATGGAGTATCCGAAACTGCTCCAGGAGACATTCTTTTAGTTTTTGGCATAGGGGATCTTCCTCATTATATCCAAAGCAAAATCTTGTTGGTCGGTGGCCGGTAATGGCGCAGGCATACTGATTCATATAAATCACCCTTGATAACTGCCGTGATTACGCATATAAAGCAAAAATAACGCAAATAATAATGCGTATAAAGGTTATATTACAAAATTATAACACAATACATACGAAGTATCAAGAATTGCTTTCTGCTATGCTAAAAGAGCAGAGAGGTGAGCGTATGGACGAAGAATTTATCCGCAATCGAATCACAGAATTACGATTGAAAAAAGGCGTTTCAGAATATCAGATGAGCATGGAGTTAGGGCAGAACAGAAGCTATATTCAGGCGATTTCTTCCGGGCGTTCTATGCCGTCTATGAAGCAGTTTCTCAACATCTGTGAGTATTTTGAAATCACGCCGCTTCAATTTTTTGATGCACAGGAGAATAACCCTCAGCTTATCAAGAAGGCTTTGGACGGAATGAGAAAGATGTCAGATGACGATCTGATTATGCTGATTGGTTTTATAAGTCGCTTAAACACAGAAAGCTAACGATAGGAGGCAGTAAGCGTCCCGTCGTTAGTTTTTTTATTTTATGCGTAGCATATTGTGGCAAGCAATGCTTGTGGCTATCCATTTCGCCACAAGCTGCTTGTTGAGGGCAGCGCCCCCAAGCCCCTTTGAACACAGAATTTCATTCTGTGGCTGCGCGTTCTGCGAACGCTTTTGACCAGGACCAGCTTACCGCTGGCCGTGGTCTTTTTCTTTTTCAACATCCTGTTCTACCTCCATTTTCAGCACTCGGTCTACATTAGCCTTTGCCGTTAAAAGCTCCCGCATTTCTTCACGGGAACGCCGGTACTCGGCATAGGTCTTTTTCTTTTCTTCCAGCAATTTCGCGTACTCCGTCTGCAACTCTTTGACCTTGGGCAGCTTCTTGACGCCCATCTCATCAAAGGCATTCTTAGCAGCCTGGTGGAGCAGAATTTCTTCCTCATGTTCCTCCCGGAATTTCTTAGAGTAGCCGGCCTTGCGGTAGTCCACATAGACCTCACGGGTCTTGGCATAATTTACGATGTGAGTACGCAAAACAGCGATCTCTGCCATACGCTTTTCAGCCTCCTTAATTTGCGCCGAAAGCTCATTGTGATGTGCCGTGGCGGCCGCAGCCTTTTCTTCCAAAACCGCATACTCCAGCAGGTTATGCTCTGATAGGTAGTTCATGGTCTGCGCCATTTGCTTCAGATTGAAAACTTTAGCCCATCGCGCATAGCCAGCACCTTTTCCTGCCTGCAATTTTGCCTGAATGTCCACCAGCAGATTGACCTTCTGCGTCTCTGCCTGTGTAACTATTTTCTTTCGTGGGGTATGCGTTTTCTTCCCGGAGAGAACCGCCTGCAAATCATCTAATCCATATCCTTCGCCCAGGCTGTCCATTCGGGCGGCTTTCTCCCAGCCGGGGAGTTTCAAACGATACGATTTTCCGCGCTTTGATACCTCACAGCCGGACTCTTGCAGCAGCTTTAGCAGCTCCTCAAAATTAGCAGGACTTTGTGATAATGCATTGTCAATCGCCACACGAAGCAGCTCTCGGTGAGAAGGCTTTGCCTGATCGCCCAGCCATTTGTTATAGCTCTTTCCGTGAGGTTTCGGATTCTCTACAATGGACAGTCCATTCTCAATACAGATGGTGTCACTCAGCCGACGAACCGCCTTGGTGCTACCCCAAAAATTGCGGAACTTCCGGTCATATTCTAAGCTGACCGATGACCAGATAATGTGATTATGAATGTGCGACTTGTCTATGTGAGTGCAGACTACAAAGGCATGATTGCCTTTAGTAAAACGCTTTGCAAATTCTACACCCAGCCGGTTTGCTTCTTCTGAGGTAATCTCGCCGGGGCGGAAGGACTGGCGCACATGATAGGCAATCACATCATCCGCGCCACGCACTCGTCCGGTAGCGGCAATGTACTGCCGCTTTGCCAGAAGGAACTCCGCATCCGCAGTCCGGCTGTCACACGCATAGCCGGTAATGAGCTTGCCGTTATCTGTTTTCTGTGGATTTGCTACATAGTCGATGATGTCACTGATTGCCCGACTTTCTGTGCGACCCTTGCCAACATGAAGCGGCATGATTCTTGTAGTTGCCATAGGTCAGACCTCCTTCCCGAAAAGAAAACGGCCTGCCATAGCAGACCGCTTTCACTATTCTATAAAACTTTCTTCATCGAAAAAATTGAACTCATCATCTTCTAAGTGTCTTGGTGGAAATCTCATTTCATATTGCTCTTGCGCCAATGCACGGACATCAGGCCGCCTATCCTTTAGTCGATTTTTCAGCCAGGACAACTGCTCTTTCGATAGCCTCCATGGAAGATTCAAAAGACGATTCAGTGTCATCAGTTCAGCCTGCGTTTCTGCTGGTAGCGAAGCACAGGATTTACAAATGTGGGATGCATGACCTTTGCCTGAAAATTTTTCGTTGGCTTTGTATTCACCACAAACTTTACAATAGTGTCCATGCTTTTTCATAAGCTGATGCCCTTCTCGCAAAGAACATATAACCTGCGAATTGCTTTCATAATCACATCCCATTCCAAATCAGAAGCATAAGAAAACTTTTTACGGTATGCCTCCCAAAGTTTTTGCATAACCGAATCATTTTCCACTTCGTCAAAAACTTCTTCAGCCTGGTTAAGATACTTCTCCGATCCCCGTTTATGAGCAGTTGCCAGAAGCGCATCATGTAAAATTTTCGGGTTCAGCGTGGTTCCATGCAGCTGTTCTAAAATGTAAATATCGTAGAAATCTCTCATGCGGGTATTGGTTGTGGTTCTGGTAATAATGGTTTCCAGTTTTTCTGCCAGCACAGTTTCTAAATTATAAGCCCAAATATCAATGGAGCGATCTTCCAGCATAAGTTTGAATGAATACCGAACCTCTCTTGGAGTGATTGCATCTCCCGTAGAAATATCAATTTTCAAAGGGGTCACTACACCATCGAATGTTGTACTCATGCTGACACGAATCCCCGGATACTCTGCTTCATCCATAATCTCCGAAATACTTTTCAGCTGAAATTTAACACCATCATCAATCGGAACAGTTACGATTGATGAAATTAGATTCTCAATATCCTCCACATTAACATTAGCTCCTTTTATGGTTGCATCCAAATCCATCGTAGAGCGGGCATCCAATCCAACCATAGCCGCTACCAACATACCACCCTTCAAGATAAACTTATCACGATACTCAGAAAGAGAAATACGCTCCAAAAAACGCTCCATCATGTAGTTCCTCATTAAAATCTGAGCATCTGCGGATTTTTCTCTGGAAAGGTTTCGTATTAAATCTTTAAGCTGCCTTGCTGTTTTTATCATAAAAGTACCTCCAAATACTGTCGTAAAATTTTTTCCACCTTGAACATCCCAGCATATTGCATTAAAGCTCGCAGGTTCTTATCTTTTCTACGGGCATACGCTTTCAGTGCTCCCTGAAAGGTCTGAATTTCAATTCTGCTACGGCTTCTGAGCAAATCACAGATCGTTCGCTCCATATCATAAACCGGCACAGTATGCCCGAACGGAGTTTTCGCTGTTGTAAGTCCTACATCATGTAAGTCTGCTTTAATCGTAAAAACTTGAATGCCTTCTGCTTTCATTTTGCTTGGATTGCATCCAGTTTTGACCGTAACTGTATATTCTATTGGTTCACGGTCTGTCAGATCGTGAAAAAATAAAGCTGTTTCATGTGAAAATACTGCTTGTTCAAATCGCAAATGAAGCAGATACATGGCATCCACCCAGGAATCTTTGGACAGATAAATCCCATGTGCAACTCTATCCAAATCTCGTGAACGCACATAATCATAAAATACCGGCTTTGAAATTCCAGAGGATACGACCTGTGATGTTCGCAGCATTCCTTCTTGTGCTGTTAGCATCTGATCCAGCTGTTCAAATTGTCCCATCATGTCACTTCCTTTCGTACTAATATTATATTCAATATTAGTTCAAAAGTAAAGTCATGGATATAAAATTCCTTTTCCCAAATTTAACAGACGGTGTCTGGCATTTTATGGTTTTGCGTATTTTTATCCATAAACCAACTCCTGAATTGCAAATTTCAAACTCTGCACCTTACCCATCAGCCAGATTGCAGCCAGTGGCAGCCCCATCGGGCTAATCAAAAATGCCATGACCAGCAGAATCACACCATTCTGCGGGGAATAGGTAAGCAGCACAGCCACACCAAGCAGAGCAATCACGGTACTGAACAGGCCGAGCACCAGACCGGATATGTAGATCAGCCCCGTGCAGAGCCAGACAAAAAGTGTCAGAACCAAAATGACCGGTGCAGTTATAATCATCAAAAGCCCTTTCAAAATCTTCATGTCATTTCCTCCTTGCAGCGTTCTTGGTATCTTTTCTAATCATATTATCCGGCATGGGCAGGCAAAAGACAAGGATACCGATAAAAAGAAAAAGCGGAGAGAGGAGCAGCGAAGTAATGCCGTTCCTCCCTCCGCAAATGGAGTATCTATCCCTGTTATAAGAGTTTGGAAAGCTGGGTAATGATTTCCTCTACGCCCTCCCATAACTGTTCCTGCCGCTGGGATATATCCTCCAAGTCAGCATCATAAACCCGCCCAGTCTCATGCACTTTACGGGTCAGCTGGTTTAAGTTGTTGCTGCTTCGGCGCATCAGGGAAACAAGCTCCTTCAGCTCCGGCAGCTCCAGCTTGACTACATACCCATCCAGCGCCATTTTTCTTAGATAGGCTTCACGGTTGGAGGTTCCAAACTGAGACATTTTTTGCTCAATCACAGCAAGCTCCTCCGCTGAAACTCTAAAGTTTAATTGCATATCCCGCTTACGCTTTGCCATAGTTATCGCTCCGGCTCCCGTTTCTTCGGGGCGGCAGGCTTATGGGCAGGCAGCTCCTGTTTGAGCTTATCCCGTACTGAGGGGCGGGACGGTTGCAGTTTTTCTCCCTGAGTACGGCTACGCTGCTGTTCTTCTCGCACCAGATCAATAAAGCCATCCAGCACAGCAGGGTGGCTGTTCAGGACATAACCACAACGGACGGTTTCGGGGTTCTCGTTGGGAATGGTCTTAGCCCATTCCTTATTGCGTCGGGAGTAGCGCCCATCCCAGTCCTGAAGCTGGACGGTGTTGGCCAGAACCAAAGCCACACGCTCCATGCCATAGGTCTCGATCACACCCTTTGCCGCATCGTGACTGAGATACATTCCGTCGAAGTATTCCCGCACCGCCGCTTCAATGGACTCCTTGCATTGGAGATTTACATTGTTGGAAGCTCGGTACTGCTCCAGTTCCCTATGTTCTCTCGCATAGGCGGCAGAGTGTGGATAGACCGGTGTTGTTCGCAGTTCCTCTTTAGCTCTGCACACATCGTCGGCACGGTTCTCAATACTGTCCCGGATCACATCCATATAGCCGGTCTCCAGCTTTTCAAAATAACGGTACACATCTTCCAGCGGCGAAGGAGATTCCAAAAGCGCCTGAGCCTGGGCGTCGGTCAGCTCCAGTTCCTCCATCGCCATCACGATGTCCTCACGGATGGTGTACTCATAAGTGTGGTGCAGGATTTCTTCCGGGGGCTGGCTTTTCAGCCAGTCCCTGTATTTGTCCTGCTCAGCGGCCATCTTTTCATAAAGAGCTGTATTCAGATCGTTGGTATTCATGTTATCGCACCTCCTCATGTTGTTTTGGTTTCTTGTCAGTACTGCGGGGTGGCACCGGGCGTTTCAGATGATCCAATACCGAAGGCCGTGTGCTTTTGGCAACGACAGCTTCATCGTGTGCCGGTCCCTTTCCGTCGATGTTGAGCAGGGTATCCAGCTCCACCAGACGGGCGTTTTTGCTTCTCAGTTCTTCTTCATAAAGGAATGGCTTTCCAACTTCCTCCTTTGCGGCAGCCTGCTGCTGATAGAGGTTATCCAGCTGGGCCTTTGCCGCCTCCAGACGCTGGGGCATCTGGGCGAGGGCATTGTCGATACGGGTAAGATTTCCGCGAGGGTCTGTACCAAGGGTTGCCCGGTGGGTCATCTGTCCTTTCAGCAGGAGCGTATATTCCTGTTTCCAAGCGGAAAATTCCACAGACATGGCATAGCCCCGGTAGCTGCCGATCTGCACCGGATCGGAGGTTTTGACCTCCTTGCAGGCATCCAAAAGGGCTGCGCCGGCGTTCTCCTTATCGGTCAGCAGATCGCCGCAGATTTCCATACCAGCAAAACCGTCCTCCGGGTGCGGGTGAGCTGCCAAAACCTCCAGGTCAGATTCAAAGCCTTTGATAAAGCCCTTGTGCTTTTCAATCTCCTCCGGGAAATATTTGAGCAACTGATCCTCCAAGCGGTACTGCTTACTCTGGTGGTCGGCTTTCATCAGCTTCAGGCGGGATACCTCCACATCCAGATCCATACGCTCTTTGATACGGGGGTCTCCGGCGCACAGAGCCTTGATCTCGGCAAAGGAAAGCGCCGTTTCGTCCACATCATCGCAGGAGCGCACCGGCGATTTAGAAGTCATGATCTGGCTGATGAATTTCTGCTTGTTCTCCACCGTCTGCCAGAGGTATGCGTCAAAGGTTCCCTCGGTCACATAGCGGTACACATGGACAAGGGGATTCTGGTTGCCCTGGCGCTCGATACGGCCCTTGCGCTGGGCAAGGTCTCCCGGCCTCCACGGACAGTCCAGATCATGAAGTGCCACCAGACGGTCCTGCACATTGGTGCCTGCGCCCATCTTGGCGGTGCTGCCCATAAGCACACGCACCTGACCGGTACGGACTTTAGAAAACAGCTCCTTTTTCCGCACTTCGGTGTTTGCTTCATGGATAAAAGCGATCTGGTCGGCAGGCATCCCCTGAGCAATGAGTTTCTGACGAATATCGTCATATACCGTAAAGGCCGGTTCCTGCTCCGGCAAAGGCACAGTGCTTTCCAGTGCGTGAAGCAGTGGATTATCCAGCGTTTTCGCCGCCTTGCTTGCAGGAGCTTTTGCCTGTGGTGTAGAAATGTCGCAGAACACCAGCTGGGTCAGCTTGTCCGCTTCGCCGTCCCGCCAGATCTGCATGATGTTGTCCACACACTGATTGACCTTTGTGCCGGGTTCATCCGGCAGCATCTGGTTGACGATCCTCTGGTCAAGCCCCAGCTTGCGGCCATCCGAGGTAATCTTGAGCATATTGTCCTGGGACGGGTCAACGGTTCCGCTGTGTACCAGCGATGCGCGCTCCGAAAGGGCCTTGACCATTTCCTGCTGATGTTCGGTAGGCTGCGCCACGATGTTGTGGTATTCCACTTCCGGGGTAGGTAGATTCAGCTGGTCGGCAGTCTTAATGTCGGCCACTTCTTTGAACAGGTTCATCAGCTCCGGCAGGTTAAAGAACTTGCTGAATCTCGTTCTTGCCCGGTAGCCGGTGCCTTCCGGTGCCAGCTCCAATGCGGTAACGGTCTCCCCAAATCGGGAAGCCCAGCAGTCGAAGTGGGTCATGTTCAGTTCTTGCAGGCGTTCATATTGAAGATAACGCTGCATGGTGTAAAGCTCGGTCATAGAGTTGCTGACCGGTGTGCCGGTGGCAAAGATCACGCCACGGTTTCCGGTGATCTCATCCATATAGCGGCACTTGGCAAACATATCGGAGGATTTCTGCGCGTCCGATGTGGAAAGACCAGCCACATTCCGCATTTTTGTGTATAAAAACAGGTTCTTGTAGTTGTGGGCCTCGTCCACAAACAGCCGGTCCACACCCAGCTGCTCAAAAGTTACCACATCATCTTTTCGCCCCTCGGCTTGCAGCTTTTCCAGTCTGGCTTCCAGAGACTTTCTGGTACGCTCCAGCTGCTTGACGGTAAAACGCTCGCCGCCGCTGGTCTGCACCTCTGCGATCCCCTCGGTGATCTCGTCGATCTGCTCATAGAGAAGCCGTTCCTGACGCTCCCGGCTGATGGGGATACGCTCAAACTGGCTGTGTCCCATGATGATGGCGTCGTAGTCACCGGTCGCGATACGGGCGCAGAACTTCTTGCGGTTATGGGTCTCAAAGTCCTTTTTGGTGGTAACTAAGATGTTGGCGGAGGGATAGAGGCGCAGAAACTCCGACGCCCACTGCTCGGTCAGGTGGTTGGGAACCACAAAGAGAGATTTCTGGCACAAGCCCAGGCGTTTGGCTTCCATCGAAGCAGCCACCATCTCAAATGTTTTGCCTGCGCCTACTTCATGTGCCAACAGGGTATTTCCTCCATACAGCACATGGGCGATAGCGCTTTTCTGGTGTTCCCGCAGGGTAATGGCCGGGTTCATGCCGCCAAAAGTGATATGGCTGCCATCATACTCGCGGGGACGGGTAGAGTTCATTTCTTCGTTGTACTGGCGCACCAAAGTCTGGCGGCGCTCCGGGTCTCTCCAGATCCAGTCCTTAAAGGCTTCCCGGATAGCCTGCTGTTTTTGTGCAGCCAGGGTGGTCTCCTTGGCGTTCAGCACGCGGCGCTCTTTTCCGTCTGCGTCCTCTATGGTGTCATAGATACGGACATCTCGCAGGTTCAGGCTGTCCTCCAAAATCTTGTAGGCATTGGCACGGCTGGTTCCGTAGGTGGTGTAGGCTGCCACATCGTTGTAGGATACGGAAGATTTCCCCTTGATCTGCCATTCAGCGGTAAAGGACGAATAGTTGACCTCGATACTGCGCTGGAGATAAAACGGGGTGTTGAAGGTCTCATACATAAACTGCTGGATATATTCCTTGTCGATCCAGGTGGCACCAAGGCGCACCTCGATCTCCGACGCGTCCAGGTCTTTGGGCTGGGCGGCGGTAAGAGCTTCCACATTGACTGCAAAAGAAGGGTCCTGCTGCGCCGCCCGCTGCGCCTGACGCAGTTTGCGGCGTACATTGCCGGAAAGGTATTCATCAGCAGTCACAAAATGGGGTGTGCCGTCTTTCTCCAACTGTCCCGGTACACGGAAGATCACGCCTTGCAGCTCTCCGGCCAGTTCTTCTTTTGTTTTTCCGGTAAGCCGACTCATATAGCTCATATCTACGCAGGCCTTTTCCGAGATGGACACCGCCAGTGCTTCGCTTGCCGTATCCACAGTAACCACTGCCTGATGGGGCTTGATGGTCCGTTTGGTGAACATATCCGCCTTGCGCTCCAGCTTTCCGTCCTCGTCGATAACTTCCAGCGCACAGAGCAGGTAATAGGAAGAATCATCTGCATAGGCCAGCCGATTTGCACGGTCGTTGATGAGACCGTATCTGGCAGAAAAGCTATCATAGAGCCGGTTCAGTTCCGCCTGCTTCTCCCGAATGGTGCTGTCTGGAACCGCTGCATCCATCTGAAGGTCGATCAGCTCCTGCACACAATCACGCAGTCCCACAAGACCTTTCACGCGGGCTTCGGCGGTGGCGTTGAGGTCAGGGCGCACCATACGACTGTTTTCCCGGTAGTACACCTGCCCGTCTACAATGGCATAGGAATAGTTCTTCACATTGGGGTCGGCAGGAATGGAGGTGTCAATGGCTTCGCCTTCGCCCAGCTCCGGCAGCTCTGCCTCCTGATAAGTGCCATGAATATACTTCACCGCATCATGCAGCTGGTCGGAAAGCTCCAGTCCCTCGATAGGGTTCACGGTGTAGTCCATACCATGAGCAGTGCTTACCGGCTCCTGTCTGCCCAGCACCATTTCCGGATGGTCGATAAAATACCGGTTGATGGCAAACCCATCCTCTGTCTGTCCGGTCTGGGTCCATTCCGGCACGATGTCCAGCGGACGGTCCCGCTTTTGGAGAAAGATAATGTCCGATACAACCTCGGCACCGGCATTCTTTTTGAACGCGTCATTAGGCAGACGGATCGCTCCCAGCAGCTCGGCACGCTGGGCAAGATAGCGGCGCACGGTGGAATCCTTGGCATCCATGGTATAGCGGGAGGTCACAAAAGCTACCACACCGCCGGGACGCACCTGATCCAGTGCTTTGGCGAAAAAGTAATTATGAATGTTGAAATTCAGCTTGTTGTAGGCTTTGTCATTGACCTGATACTGACCAAAAGGCACATTGCCGATGGCAAGGTCAAAGAAGTCCCGCCTGTCAGTGGTCTCAAAGCCGCCTACTGTGATGTCCGCCTTGGGATAGAGCTGCTTTGCGATACGCCCGGAAACCGGGTCAAGCTCCACACCGTACAAACGACTGTTTCGCATTTCCTCCGGCAGCATACCGAAGAAATTGCCCACACCCATAGATGGCTCCAAAATATTTCCGGTCTCAAAGCCCATGCGCCCCACCGCTTCATAGATGGCCTGAATGACCGTAGGGCTGGTGTAATGGGCGTTGAGGGTAGAGCTTCTGGCGGCGGCATATTCCTCCGGGGTCAGCAGCTCTTTCAGCTGGGTATACTCGGAAGCCCATGCCGGTTTCTCCGGGTCAAAGGCATCTGAAAGACCGCCCCAGCCCACATAACGGGAAAGAATCTCCTGTTGTTCGGGGCTTGCCTGCTGTCCGGCAACTTCCAGCTCTTTCAGCAAACGAATGGCATTGATATTTGCCTGGAACTTGGCTTTTGGACCGCCTTCACCCAAATGCTCATCAGTGATACGGAAGTTCTGTGCATTGCGGCGCAGGTTAGCCTTGTATTCCTCATAGGAGGCTTCCTCGGCAGCTTTGGCATTGGGGAAGGTCTGCCACTGGCCGTTGACCTGAATGGAAACCGGGTGTTCATCCAGCACTTCCTCAAAGGTTTTCTCCGGCTCTGTTGCAGGGGCTGGCGGCTCTGGCTCCTCGATATGCAGCCGTTCCACCACCACATCATAAGGCAGATGGTTCTTATCGCCCGGATAGACGGCCACGGTCTCGGAATGAAAGGCTGGGGGTTCGGCAGACGGTTGGGGCTGTTCTTGTCCAAAGCCATCCAGCTGACGGGTATACATCCCGCGCAACAAAGGCGCAACCTCATCCCAGCGGAAATACAGCATAGCCAGACGCTTTTCCTCTGCATCCATGACTTCCAGCTCCATGCCCTGTGCCGTGGTACGGTAATCGGCAATATCGCCGGTCTCCAGATTCAGTGTCTCGATCTCACCGGAATAGGCTCTGCTCAACCAGTAGGCGATCTCGCTGTTGCTCCTGCCGGATTGCAGCAGCGTGGAAAGCTGCTGTTTATCCGCTTCATCCATGAGTCCATGGACCAATACATCCCGCAAGTCCTGATCTGCCTTGTCCGGGTCAGTAGGAAGAAATTCGGTATAGTAAGCATTGCGGCGGTCTGCCCGAAGCAGCTGCTCGAACTGTTCTTTGCGCTCTGTCCGGTAGATGGGATATACCATCCCGGTGGGCAGAAGCTGTACGGTGTCCTCCCGCAGCTCAGTGATCTGATAGGCGTCATCCTCGATATACACGGTATCGCCCACGGCATAGACCGGAGCGGCAGGGTCATAGGAGGTTCTTTGCGGAGTTGGGCTGCGAACTGCATCATATTCCTCATCGGAAATGGAAACCTCGGAAGTCTGTTCTGTCTCGGCAGCTGCGATCTGCTCGGCATCCGACATCACCTGTTGGATAAACGGGTCATTGTCCAGTTTTTCCGGGTCTGCCACCTGTCCGTTGACGATCCCTCTTTCCTCCAGGGCTTCCCGGATGGCGATAGGGTCGATATTGTCAAAACGGTCCTGTTCTTCTTCGGTATAGAACCGGTCCTCCTGAATGAGCTGGGCGATTCGGCGCTGTACCTTCGGCCAGGGCAGCTGCGTTTCCTCCGGGCTTCCGGCACGGACAACGAACAGGCTGTTGCTGCCGCCGTATTCCTGAGCCAGCCATGCAGCGGTATCTTTCTCTCTTGCATGATCTTTCATATAGCGGACGACAGCGTGTTTACTCTCAATATTGCCGTTCCATGCACAAAGGGCAGTATCAATATCTTCCTGAGAAAGAGGGCGCAGAAGCTCATGGAGCTTTGGATAGGTTTCGTCGATCACTTCCCGGTGCAGGCGCTGGCGGAACTCCGGCACATCCGAATAAAGGCGGATCAGCTCCATATCCTTAGAGCCAAGAATCGCACGGCGCACAGCGGCATTGCCCTCGATGACAGCATTTTCACGGTCGGAATGACCGCAGGCATTGCGATATGCGGTATCCTCGTAAATGGCGGCAGTCACCACAGGCTTATACTGCTCAAACTGCTCCCCAAGGGTAGGCTTTGGTGTTCCTTTCTCCATCTCCGGCTGCTGGGCTTGAATGGCATCTTCTTCGGCCAGTTCCTGTTCAGACTGGATCTTGTCATACTGTGCCTGTTCCTGTTCGGTAAGATAGCGGTCTTTCTGGACAAGTGAGGTAATGCGCTTGGCAACCTTTTCCCAGTTCAAGTGAACATCCGGGCAGTCCTGCTTTTTATAGTGCAGTCCTTTCCCATCGTGATCTTCGCCGCTGTGTGTTGCGCCGGACAGGGCATGAGAGCGTCCGCCAATGCCATACTCGTCTTTGAGGAATCTCACTTTCTCCTTATCCGTATGGTTTGCCATGAAGAACGCATAGATACGGCCTTTTCCTCCGGCGAAACTGCTGCCGCCGGTCATAGCGGCGTCGATCTCATCCTCGGTAATGAAGTGCTGAACGGTTGGCACTTGAGAAAGATCCGAAGAAAAAGTCCTGCGGGGCAGGTCAAGGTCCTTCAGGTTCTCCCAGATTTCCTTTGGTCTGTGGTAGTGAAAGCGCAACAGGTCACGGTCCTGCTGATAGGCAGTCCAGAAGGCGGCATATTCTTCCTTGAGGGTCTGGCGGAAAGCCGGGTCACTCAGCTGCTCCGTCAGGCGGCGAGTCTCCTCCGGGAAACCATTGCCTTTGATCTCTGACAGGCAGGACAAATATCCGGCTTCTCTGGCACCCTCACTAAGATCGTGATACAGATACCAGAGTTTTTCTGCAAGGAGGGAGCGTTCATAGCCTGCCACTTCTGCAAGCTCCACATTGGAGGCAAACTGGCCGCTCTCCAAAAGCTCCCCGATACGCTCTGCGGCGCTCTCCCAGGAAATGACCTGGGCAGACCTGTCATAACGGACAGACTTCCCATGTGAAAGATGGATACCATCCTCGGCATACCATGCGCTCACACTGCCAAGACCATTGCCGCCGTGGTACAGCGTTTTCAGTATCTCGGCAATCTCAGCGGTGGTTTTCTGCTTTTCAAAGGCTGCAACCACACGCTCCCTTTGACGGTCTGTATTGCCGCCCAAACGCAGCACATGGTCGATGTCATTTTGGGCAAAAGAAAAAGCAGAGGATGTATGCGCTACATTCTCTGCTTCATCTATGGATTGGATCTGTTCCGCTTCGGAGAGGAACAGGTTTAGGGTCAGCTGTTGATAAGCTCCGCCATCAGGATTTCCTCGGCCTGAGCTTTGCAGGTGTTCATCAGCCCCACCCACTTCATGGGATCGCTGGCTTTCAGTTCCTCGGTGGCTCCCGCTTCCTTCGCCAGCTGGGGCATCATCTGCTCCAGTCTGCTCTGGGCGGTCTCGTCGATCTCCAGAAGGTGCGGGTACAGCTTCTCGCTCAGCAGCATCTGGTTGTAGAGGATGGGACGGTGTTCCTTCAGATAGGTTTTCCTCATCCTGCCGTACTTGCCCAGGGATTTCTCCGGCTGCTGGCTCAGCTTCAGGTCGGGAATCAGATAGTCTCCGTTCTGGATATAGGTCATGGGATTGTTCATCTTGTTTGCTCCTTTCTTGGTTGGCTTCGCGCTCTGCATTTCGGACGGTGACGCCGATCTGCCGCAGCACCTGCTGGTTGATCTGACTGACCGCTGTTCCCAGCGCCCCGATGGTGGACGGGGTGTTGAAATCAAAGATCGCCATGAAATCTTCGTGGTCGAAGTAGCGTTCCGGCTCCAGTCCACAGCGGGACATCAAAGCGTAAGTGATGCTGACGGTGGCGGCTGCCTTGAACTGCACTCCGATGTTATACTCATCATATTCCTCCAAAAAGGAACCGTCAACGATATAGAAGAAGTCCTGCTGATGCTCCGTCCAGTATTCCTCGGCCAGTTTTCCGGCTACCTCCGCGAGCTGTCCGGCAAGATCCTCACCGGAAACATCATAGGTGCGCTCCAGCATGGCCTGCACGGAATCCAGATAGCGCTCCTCCAACTGCCACAGCCAGGGAGTGCGGGAATGTTCACGGGTTCCGGTGTCGGAAATGTCAAAGACATAACGCAGGCGAGGTCTGTCCCCGGAATCATCCACCAGAGCGATTCCCTTGGAACCGCGCCTTACATAACGGCCCATCTTTTCATTCCACAAATCGTACTCCGCACAGGCGGTGGCGTCCGGTCGCTGGGCATAGATCATCAGCTGCTCATGGAACGGGTACTTGTAAAGGCGGGAAGCAGTAGTGAGAAACCCTGCCCATTCCTGCCAGCTCCCCGTGAGCTGTGTTGCCACTTTGTCCGCCATCTGTGCATATAGTTCAGCTTTGGTTGGCATAGTGTTCTGTCCTCCTTTCAGTTTTGGGGTAAAAAGGTGGGGTGGCAGATCGCCACCCCATCCCTGCGGTTATGTTGTTTACTGGTCAAAATCCGGGTACAGCTCCAGTTCGGCAAACTTCTCATCGGTCATCGCACAGAGCTTCGTAAGGGTGCTGTCGGTCAACTCTCTCAGCTCTGTTTCCTCCGGCGAAAGCTCGCCGCGCATCTCACGCAGACTGTCAATCAGCCCGGTGCGGCTGCCGGTATTGTAAATGCACATCAGGTTCATTTCCTCAAAAGTAAAGTTTCCCATATCAAATCTCCCTTTCCGCACTCTTTTTGGGTGCTGTCTTTTTGTGTTCTGTCTTGGGCTGGCTTTTCAGCTGCTCCATGACGGACTTTTTCTTTTCCCGTTCCTCCCGATGGGTGGCGGCTGCCAACTCCATCAGGGAAATGGGCTGACCGCTGCGGGCCTGCTGTTCCAGCTCTGCCACCGTAGGCTCTTTTGCGCCATTGTTGATGATACCGTCGATCATGCCGTAATCGTCCTCCAGGGCCATTTCCGCATTTTTCAGCGGGTTTTCTGGCAGGAATCCGGGGATCTGGGTAAAACCAACGCTGTCACAGTAATGACAGGATACCTTACCGTCCTGTCTGATCGCAACGATGTCGCTGACGCTCATGGAGGGACTGTGAAAGTCCACGGGCTTTTCCAGATTGAATTGCTGATAGAGTTTTTCCAGCTGCTCCGGCACAGTGCCAGACTCCCTCAGAGGAGCTGTGTAAATGAGGTCATAATTGCTGCGGTCTATGGAAATGTCATGGGACTTTAACCAATCCAGATTCATAAAGCGCACATTCTGCGGATCGTCACGACTTACCTGATAGATGGCAAAACAGTTTCTGTTCTGGGAGAGAAATGCCTGTTCGCGTTCCTGCTGATGTTCCTGACGCTCCATGACCTTTTCATGGAACTGAGGGCTTTTCTCCCATTCCTCGCGGTCCACACCGAAAAGACCGCCATGATCCATGATTTCCTGCGGGTCAAACACCATGCTCTCCGTATTGTCCTCATGCAGCACATAGACGGTCAAACCGGCGGCATCCAGTTCCAGCGCCCGTTCTCTGGTAACAGGGAGCATCCCATCATAGGAGTAGCCATATTCCTGCATATCCGGTGTGGATACCTGCTCATCCGGCATGGGGTATTCATCCAGTGCCTGCTCCTGCGCTTTCGTCAGCTGGGAAGAAGCAGTCATCTGACTGGTCTCTGCCTGCATTTGCTGATAGGCCGCTTCCTGCAAGGTCTCAACCATAAACAAGGGAGCGCGTCTGAGCGAAGTGCTGTCCAGATCGTTATCATCACAAATCTGGAGAACTGCCTTCATACAGGAAAGCTCCGACATATCCAGCTGACCGCCATCCAGCTCTTTCATGGACGCGGCATCGTAAAGGGTGTAGTCCCAGCCGCTGTCACAGGGCTGAATATGAAGATAGGTGGCATCGTCAATTAGAAACAAAGCCTCCTGCTGGTTTGCCTCCGCATCAAGAACCGCCATTTCCGGCTCTTTTTTTGCATTGGGGTCAATTCCACGCTCTTTGCATATTTCCTTATAGTGGCGCTCAATGTCAGAGATCAAAGTGCCGGAGGTCTTATTGATGGTCTCCAAACTGGCTCTCAGCTCTTTCAGTTCCTTGCCCTGACTCCAGCTGGCAATATAGCCGAAGCTGTTTTCTCCGGTTTCAATGCCAAAATATTTGCAGACTGCATAGGAGATGCTTTCAGCCTCTACTTCTTCCGTGTGACGGTCTTTCTTCTGTTCCTGCAAAAACTGGGCGAGAGTAGAAAAGCCGCCAACAAAATTCAGCCCTTCTTCCTCGGTCAGCATCAGGCGTCCATCTTCCGCCAGCTCCAGCGGCTCTATCAGCAGAACGGAACCTGCATGGTTTACAACTACTCGTTCTTCTACACAGACCGGCTCTCCGGGGTCGTAGTCAGAACCGCGCAGGTCATAGCAATAAACGCCCTCCGGCAGATTATCACGGACAATCCGCCCATTGGAGAACAGACCGGGTTTATCAAACAGCTCGATCTCCTGATATTGCTCGTCATTGGCAATCTGAATCTTTTTCTGATTGTGGAGCTTGCTGTGGGCAATCTCGTGAACCGTGGCCGAAACCGTCTGCACCTCGCTCATGCCCTGACGAATGGCGATTTTCTGATGATCGGCAGAAAAATAGCCGTCCGTATCGGCGGCCATTGCTTCAAAAGTGATCGGCATCGGCGCACTGCGGCGCAGGGCCTCCATGAATGCCTCATAATTGGGCACATTGCCGGAAAGGGAGGAGGCAAGCTCCGGCAAAGGTTTCCCATCGGTCTGGCTCACATCAAAGACCTTGACCGGGCGAAACATGGGGATCTCGATTTCTTTTTCCTCTGTGATGATCTTTCCGTCTTTATCCAAAATCGGAGCCTTGGTATCCGGGTCCAGTTTCTGCTCCTCGATTTTCTTCTTGTACGGTGTGGGGGCGATGATGGTAATGCCATGTTCTCCCTTTTTAACATGACGCTCAAACTGGTCTTTCCACTTATTGTATCCGGCTACCAAAGTGGCGTCCGGCTTCTGCATATAGATGAGCATGGTGTTGTTTACCGAATAGCGGTGGAAGCGGGACATAACGGACAGATAGCGCATATACTTTTCACTCTCAAACAGTTCCTTGATGCCCTGCTCGATGCCGTCTGTGATTTCCCTTAGCCGCTCTCGGTTGGTGGGTTTGTTCTCAGCCATGATTTTCAATCTCCTTTCCAAGTGTGTGATTTCTGCTGTGTGTTCTGCAATCCATGCCTTTTGTTCTTCTTCACTTTCATAAAGAAAAAGATCCAGCAGGTACTCCACATAGATTTTCTTATGGATTGCTTCCACAAAGCGGGGGTGCGGTTTCTCCTCCGGTGTCCGGGGAGAATGGTCGGCCTCCCATTTTTTCAGCAGATAGTAGTAATCGGACAGTACGCGATAACACTGCTGCCGGTCCTCCCGAAACTTTTGTGCCTCGGTTTTCTGCCGGACATACCTCCTGCGGGGAGGGGCCTGACTGTCATAGATCAGGCCAAAGTCCTGTGCCAGTTTCTCCGCCGCTTCTTTTGGGGAGAGGTCAAAGAGCTTTGCGGTAAAGTCGATCACATCCCCATCTGCACCGCAGCCAAAGCAGTGGAACCGCTGATCTACCTTCATGCTGGGGTTCTTATCATCGTGAAAGGGACAGCAGGCCATACCATTTCGTTTGACCTCGATCCCATAAAACGCTGCCGCTTCTCTGGTGCTGACCGACTGCTTGACTGCTTCAAATACATTCTCTGCCATGTGCCTTTAACTGCTGGACTTTCTCACAGGGGGCTGGTATCCGGCAGCTTTCGCACGCTCACTGGCAGCTTTGCGACGCTCGGCGCTGTATGGCTCCCTGACTGATACACACCGCTTGGGGACGGTAAAGTTATGGGCGTCCTTTCGGGTGATCTGGTCGGGGTGCTTTTTTGCCAGCAGTTCCAGCTTCTCCATCAAACGGGGATCGTGGGTGTAGACCTCAGCCATTGGTTCTGCCTGGTTATAGAGGAGAATGGTTTCCCGTTCCGCTAAAGAGAGCTTCATCGGCTGCCTCCTTTCCGCTGGTCAAATTCCAGCTTGAAGTTGGCGTACTGTCCATCGTCCTCCAAAACCACAGTGGCATCGTAGGTCTTGCCGGTTTTCTCCGAATATAGGCCCGTTACACGGACACGGCCATCTTTCAGCAGTGCAGACACCACAGCCTTGGTCGGCTGTTTTTTCTTGGCAGCCCACCATTTGTTATTTTTCCAGATTGCAAATTTGCAAGAATCATTCTGACAGAAGAAGCCTTTTTGCAGTTCTGCAACTTCACCGCCGCAGCGGGGGCATTTGCCTACCACCTCACGGGGCGGGGAGAACAGGTACTCGGTTCCCTTGATGACCTGATAAGTCCCCACCAGGTCTCCCAACATGGTGCTGATCCCGTCCAAAAACTCCTCCGGGGCAAGCTGCCCGCGCTCGATCTCGCCCAGGCGGTACTCCCACTCGGCAGTCAAAAGCGGCGATTGCAGCTGTTCCGGCAGAACGGTGATAAGGGAAACTGCATCGTGGGAAGGGAGAAGCTGCACCGTTTTCCTGCTCTTTTTTCGTTCCAGAAAACCGGCAGATACCAGCTTTTCCAAAATACCGGCACGGGTGGCCGGTGTCCCCAGACCTTTTCGTTCGGCATCCTCCGGCATATCTTCTTTTCCGGCAGTCTCCATCGCGGACAATAGGGTGTCCTCCGTAAAGTGCTGGGGCGGACTGCTTTTGCCTTCTTTGACGATTGCCGCAGAAACCGAAAGGGTCTGTCCTTCGGTCAGCTCCGGCAGGGCTTTCTCTGCGCCCTCTTTTTTTGGCTCCGCATCCTTCATTTTGGCACGGTAAGCGTCCTCCAGTGCTTTCCATCCGGGGTGCTTCACTGTTTTTCCTTTGGCGGTAAACTCCCCACCGGCACAGTCGGCAATCACAACGGTTTCCGAATAGATATGGGGCTGGGCTACGGCACACAGCAGACGCAGGGCCACCAGCTCCAGCACCGCTTTTTCTCCCGCAGGAAGGGCAGAAAGGTCTGCATCCTTGAGATTTCTGGTAGGGATTACTGCGTGGTGGTCGGTTACTTTCTTATCGTTGATGACTGGCTGCGGATCACAGGTAATGGCGATCCCTTTGCGAAACGGCATAGCATTGGCAACCAGATTGACCAGCACCGGCAGGCTGTCTGCCATATCACCGGTCAGATAGCGGCTGTCAGTACGGGGATAGGTGCAGAGCTTCTTTTCATACAGGCTTTGCAGATAGTCCAGGGTCTGCTGGGCTGTAAATCCAAGCAAGCGGTTGGCATCTCTTTGCAGAGTAGTCAGGTCATAGAGGGCGGGCGGCTTTTCGGACTTTTCCTTGCACTCCACCTTTTTGATCGTGACGGCTGCACCCTGGCAGACTTCTTTCAGCTGCTCGGCAGCGGCCTTATCCGCCATGCGCTCCCCGGATACGGTAAGACCGGGTAGCTCCAGTGCCACGGTATAAAAGGGAACCGGCTTAAAGGTGTCGATCTCAGCTTCTCGCTGGACAATGAGTGCCAGCGTAGGGGACATCACGCGCCCGATGTTGAGGGTGCGGTGGTACAGCACGGAAAAAAGCCTTGTGGCATTGATCCCCACCAGCCAGTCGGCCTTGGCACGGCAGAGGGCAGCATCCCGAAGTCCGTCATAATCCGCACCGGGGCGCAGGTTTGCAAAGCCCTCCCTTATGGCAAAGTCCTCCATCGAAGAAATCCAGAGCCTTTTCATAGGCTTTTGACAGTCTGCCAGCTCATAGACGCTGCGGAAGATCAGCTCACCCTCGCGTCCGGCATCGCAGGCATTTACCACTTCCGTCACATCCGGGGCATTCATCAGCTTTTTGAGAATATCAAACTGCTTTTTCTTATCCTTTCCCACCACCATCTGCCAATGCTCCGGCAGGATAGGCAGGTCATCATATCGCCACTTGGCATACTTGGGATCATAACTGTCTGCATCCGCAAGACCAGCCAGATGGCCCACGCACCAGCTGACACGCCAGCCGTTACCCTCCAGATACCCATCCTTACGAGCAGTTGCACCGATTACCGCAGCCAGACTTTGTGCAACCGATGGTTTTTCAGCGATTACCAGTTTATATCTCATCATCTTCAGCCTCCCATTCATTCTGCCAATTATCAGACAGTTTTTTTGCAATGCTGTGTTCTGAGGCAAGTGTAATGTCATAGCCAAAGCGATAATCATATCGGTACAACCTGCCAATCAAATCATTGATTATGATATTGCAGGCCATAATCACACGCTCTTTATCCACCTGCATCAGTTGATAGCGTTGATAATTGTTGTAATATTCTCGATGTCTGTGGGTTCTGCTGACCGTATCTTCCATCAGACAATCTATGGCATCTTTTTCACCATCTTCTTTGCTGCCCTGTGTATAAGACAACAGTTCCTTAACCATGGGAAAACTTTGTTCATCTACCGTTGCTTCTTCGCTCAAAAAACCGATATAAGCTTTTAGTAACAGGCTAACTGCTGTTTTTTCAGCTTCAGATAAAGCGTTCATGGTCTCCGCTGCATCAGGCAACAGTTCCTTTTCCACAAATTCATCTATCTCACCAGAATAAAGCATTCGGATTGAGTCCACACATAAAGAGCGCTTTTGGGGTGCGGTCTCAATTTCAAAATCATAAAGATCCAAGTCATCGTCCTTCTTTGATTTTTTTTGAACTTTGCTGATAGCAGTGAAAAGAATGTCTCCTCCAAAGTAAATTCCGAAGGCGACCAGATCAAAAATAATCAGAAAGTGTAATAACCAGTTCCATGTGTTCATTGTGAGGTCCTCCTTTCTTTGACCATGTGCTGATTTTGGGTGTGGATTTACAGTAAGAGAGTGAGTAGAGCAGCAGAGGACAGTAATTTCTCCCTGTCCTCTGTCCCTTATCCCGCAATGATTTGAAATACGCTACGCTCAAATGGTTCAATCTGCTCTATCGCGTTCCTCATTAGGGTCAGAACCCTCAAAACCATCCTCAAGGACTTCCTCATCTTCGGTTTCCCATTCCTCGGAATCTTCCTCACCATAATCATAATCGTCCAGACTGTCATTGCCCTTGGTCTTAGGCTTATTCTTAACGAGCTTCAAGTAGGCAAATACGCCACCGCCGCCCAGCAGAGCCAGCAGAAGGATCAGCGCAGCCGGGTTCAGTCCGGCAGGCTTCTCTTTTTCCGGCTCCGGTGTTTCTGCCGGAGGTTCCGGTGCTTTTCCCGTACATTTACTCTTATCAGTTACACAGACCGGACAGGCCGTATTAACTGCCCCTGCTTCACATTTCTTCGTGCAGCTGCACACAGCAGGCGGCTCCTCTTTGGGTTTTCCATCTTCCATCAGCGCCATCAGGTCCGCTTCATCCACCTGGTTCAGAAAGTGAACAGCAGTCTTTTTATCCTCGTTGGCCCTGTCGATCAGGATATAAAAATAGTTGCCCGCCTTGGTGGTAACGGTAATGAGCTGTTTATTGCCCCCGAAATCATCCACCAGAGCGGCGTTGCCCTCCGGGGTCAGCGGAGGTGCTTTTTCCGTTTCTTCCACCACCACATTGCTGTCATTGGTGGTATCCTCTGCCGGGGGCGGCGCTGCGCCCTGGGCAAAAGCGGGAACGGTAAAGCCCGATGCCAGCACCAGCGTCAGGCAAAGGGCGGAAAGTGTTCGGAGCAATCGTTTATTCCTCATAGCTGTTTTCCTCCTGTTTGTTGTTGTCATCAGCAAAACTGCCGGGAACTGTGCCTCCGGACAGCATGGCGCTCAGCTGAGCCGGGGTCATACGCAGTGCGCGCACCATCTGGACGATCTCCAGATTTTCTGCCTCGGTTTTCTGTACCTCCAGCGCCTTGAGCTTTTCCTGATACTCTGCGATCTTCTCGCGGACCTTAGCAATCTCCTGGTCAATGCGTTCAATTTTGTTCTTTGCCATCGTCTATCACTCCTTCTAAAAAATCTCTGTTACCAGTTCATCAGGCCGTAGCCCTTGATACTCTGATAATTCAGGTCATAACTTTTGATCTTGCAGGCATCGCCGGAATTTCCCTCCACGGTATAAACACGGCTGCCATCGGTGCCGACAACAATTCCCACATGGTCTGCGGAACCATCCAGATCCCAATCGAAGAAAATGGCATCACCGGGGGCGATGTTTTCATATCCTCGTGCGCCCCACTGTCCATGAGACTGGAACCACGGAACACCCTGAGACTGACAACCAGCAAAGCGTGGTTCCGTTCGACCGGATTGACCATAGCACCATGATACAAAGCAGGCACACCATTCCACACGGGAGTCAAAGCCGTACCAGCTCCAATAAGGTTGTCCTCCCACATTGCCCACCTGACTTTTCGCCAGTTCCACCAGCTGCGGATTGCCGGGGCGGGTGCCATTGATAAATTCAACACCAGTCAAATCTTCAGAAACACCTGTATCGGGAGAACCGCCACCAAATAACAGCGGCTTATTGCCCATAGTCTGTCGGTAGACCTGGTACATCTCCATCTGCTCCGGAGTCAGTAGTTCTGGCGCAAGAGAGGCAATGGAACGGCTTGTTAAAGTTACATGGAGAATACGATATTCATATTCATGCTCATCACCATCTTCGTCAGTGTAAGTGCGAATCTGAATTTCTTCTCTCAGCGTAAGCTGATACTGTGCATCAAACACACGATCCAGCTCTGCCTGTGCGCTGTGGCGTGTATAGCCTTGCAAGACAGCAGAGAGAACTGCCGCCAGCTCATGGGGGTCATGGCCAATCATATCCAGGTTATAGCGATACTCGTCATACCCTGGGTGGCTGCTTTCGATGTTGTCGATTTTCTCCTGCAACCGAGCTTCTCTGTCTGCATAATCTGCCTCCACCGCCAGCATTTCCGGGTCATCCGATGGATAGGTAGTGCCGGAAATTACAGAACCAATACTCTGTGCCATCATAGAGCAGGAGGACATGGTATTCATCAGCATACAGGCGATGAGGAAAAAAACCCCTGCCATCAGGAAGCCCTTCTTGTGGCGCATGACGAATGCCCCTGCCTGCTGTGCCTTTTCTTTTACCGTCCTTGCGGCTTTTCCGGTTTTGGACGCAGCCTGGGCGGTATTTCCGGCAGTCTGACCGGTGCGCTTGGCGACGGCATACTGCTTTTTGATACTCTGTTTTTGCTGCCAGCGGGAGAGAGGGTTGCTGGTAAACTGAGGATTTTCCCGTAGGGACTTCTGGTACAGGGCATTTACATTTGCCTTTTCCAGCTTCTGCTCGGCCTGGGCTGCTTTGCGGTACGGCTTCAGCTTGTGGCTGCGATAGCCCTCCCGCACCAGATAAGCGCTGGTCTCCACCGCCTCCTCGGACTTGTGGGCGCTTTCCACGCCCACATTGTCCTGTTCTGTTTCCCGGATCTCTTTGTGAAACTTGCCCGCGACCAGATGGACGGGAGCTTCCTTAACCCCTTGGGAAAGTTTGGAAGGTGGTTTTTTCTTGTCCTCAAAGGTCAGCTTCGAGGTCTTTTTCCCGGTGTCCGGGTCAATGACCGTCTGTCTGACTTTTTTCTTTGGAATATTGGCCTGCGCCTTATCTGCTCTGGCCGTAGCTTTCTCCGTTTTGCGGATCGGCTTTTCCAGTGCAGGGTCAGCCCGTTCCTCATCAGTAAAGCGCAGGCGCGGCTCTTTATTCAAACCAATCACCCATTAGGATAGCATCCATCATGTGGTGCAGCTCCACATAGAGGGCCAAACCTTCCGGATCATATAGCGGATGCACGGTGAGATACGCATGGACTTGCGCCAGAATCTCAGAGAGCATTGTGATAGGTCTGCACCCTACAATGGTTGCTGCACCAGGGGCACACATCATATTCGCCCAAATCGAAAAGAGACGGGCAAGACCAATTTCGCCATCCTCATTCAAGGTTTTGAGTTCTTTGTCAGCGGTACGACACTCAACAACAGCGGAGGCCATTACCGGAAGCAACATGAATTCGTGAGCCTCCAATGCCTCACGGAAAAAAATCATGGTATCAAGTTCGCAAATATTCTGTTTCATAGTTATTCATCCTCCTTTTTCAGTTCCTGGGGTTTGGTGGTCATAATGCGGTAAAGCTCAGTATTCTTCGGGAAGTGGTCAACGAAGGGCAGGATGGTGGAGCCATAGAACAGCAGGCCCTCGCCCTCACCGGAGTGGGTCACATAGCTAAGCTGGTGCGTGGAAATGCCCAGCTGCTTGGCGAGAATCTGACGGTCTCCGCCTGCCTGGTTGAGCATATACACGAAGTCGGAGTTTTCAAAGATGTTCTCCACCTCGCGGCTGCTCAAAAGGTCTTTGACATTCTGGGTGATACCTGTCGGAATACCGCCCCATTTGCGGAATCGCTTCCAGATTTCCACCGTATAAGCGGCGGTCTGCTCCTCCTTCAAAAGCAGGTGCATCTCGTCGATGTAATAACGGGTGGACTTGTGGGCAGCGCGGTTAATGGTAACGCGGTTCCACACCTGATCCTGGACCACCAACATACCGATTTTCTTGAGTTGCTTGCCCAGCTCCTTAATGTCATAGCAGACAATGCGGTTATTGATGTCCACATTGCTCTGGTGATTGAACACATTGAGGGAGCCGGTTACATAGATTTCAAGGGCCGTGGCGATATACTGGGCTTCCTTTTCCTCCTGTGAACGGAGCAGGTTATATAGGTCCTCCAGTATGGGCATATTCTCCGGGCGCGGGTCATTGAGGTAGGTCTGATAGACCAGACGCACACAACGGTCGATGATGGTTTTCTGCACCGGCTGCAATCCGTCCTTACCGCCCACGATCAGCTCACACAAGCTGAGGATAAAGTCAGACTTGAGGGACAGCGGGCTTTCATCATCCGAATAGTCCAGGTTCAGATCCATCGGATTGATGTAGTTGGTTGAGGTAGGCGAGATCTTGATGACCTGCCCATGCAGACGCTCCACCAGAGGTGCGTACTCCGCTTCCGGGTCACAGATGATGACATCATCATTGGTAAGCAAAAAGCAGTTGGCAATCTCACGCTTGGCGCTGAAAGACTTACCGGAACCCGGCGTACCCAAAATCAAGCCGTTGGGGTTTTTCAGCAGCTTTCTATCCACCATGATGAGGTTGTTGGACAGGGCATTGATGCCGTAGTACAGCGCTTCCTTGCCGTTCTGGAATAATTCCTGTGTGGTGAATGGTACAAAGATAGCCGTAGAACTGGTGGTCAGCCCTCGCTGAATCTCGATCTGATTGAGTCCCAGGGGCAGACAGCTCATCAGCCCTTCTTCCTGCTGGAAGTCCAGTCTGGTCAGCTGGCAGTTATACTTCTGGGCAATAGAGCCTGCCTGAAAGATGTTGTTGCCAAGCTGACGGGGGGTGTCCGCTGTGTTCAGCACCAAAAAGGAGACCAGGAACATTCTCTCGTTTCGGCTCTGCAAATCCTGCAACAGCTTTTTCGCTTCGCTGCCGTAGGTGGCAAGGTCAGAAGGAATGATGTCCATGTCATATCCGGCGCGGACTGCTTTTTTCTGTTCCTCAATCTTACTGCGGTCCAGATCGGTAATCTTACGCTTTACCGTTTTGATGGCTTTCACCTGATCCACCGACTGAATGTGCATACTCACAATGAGCGAGCTTTCCATATCCAGAAAATCAGCCAGCAGACGGTCATTCAGCTCTGGGGCTAAAATCTGCAAAAAAGAAACAGCCCCGTATTTCTTGCCCATACGGAACTGCTTGCCGGTGCGGAACTCAAAGGAGCTTGGTGCAATAAAATCTTTCGTGGACAGGCCGGAAGGAGCCAGCCAGTCCCATTCAAACTGAAACGGGAGCTGTTCATCCATGTGGAATACCGCATGAAGCTGGGAAAGCCTTTCCTTACCGTCCAATGTTCTGGCGGCTACACCAAGACGCTTGAAGTTATTGAGTATATCGGTCTCAATACGCTCCAGACGGGGCTTGGCGGCTTTGATGCTGTCAGCGTTGATACCAAAGGTCAGGTATTTGGTCTTGATGAGACCGTTGTTGCCTCTGACCAGCTGATTTTGCAGCATCGTGGTATATTCCTCACGGATACTGTCAAAGGCATCCCCCTGGGGCGGAATGGAAATGGAGTTGGCAAAGGTCTCCTCCGATGCCGCAAGGTTCAAAAAAGACAGCTGGAAGTGAATCGAGCTGTCGAAATAATTGAGGAAATCACACCAGCCCTCAAAGATCGCGGTCTTATCTTCATTTTGGGAGAGCTGATAGTTGATGTCCTGAAACTGAATGGTCTTTGTGTAGTGGCTGTCCGATACGCGGCAGATCCCGTCCGGCCACATTCGTTCATAGGGGATACTGTCCTGTGCCGATTTTCCTTTTTTGTCCGTGCGGTTGGCGCGGGCAATGGCCGCTTCGATCTGCTTCTTATCGGCGCGGGACAGCTTTTTCTTTGTCTTTACCGGATGCACGGTCTTTTCTTCCGGTTTTCCCAGCAGACGGCGCAGCCAGCTTTTCATTGCGGTGAACAATGTCATACACCTCCTTATCGAGCATTTCCTGCCGCTTTAATACGGCATAAAAGTTATTGGTCTGGTAGGGACGCTGCTTGGGACGGATCACAGCTACTTTGAGGATGTTGCCCACGATCTTTTCCAGGGGCTGTCCATGCTTTTCATACATTGCCAGCAGGAAGAAGGGCATCATGACCAGCATCATACACATGGCAGCCATGCTGTTTCCCGCAGGCTCACGGAGCCACAAGAACAGCGGTACACCTACAAGCGCCCCGGCGGTAAAGCAGACCAGCTGCCTTCGTGTCAGATTGAACATGACCTTGGTTTCGACTTTGGTTAAATCTTTGGGTACGGGTACATAAGCCATATTATCCACCTCCTTTATGGGAATGAAATAGAGCTGTCCACTTCATTTCCCCACACATCCCAACCGGGTGTGGATTGACGAGCAAACAGTTCTATGCGCGGGAGATCACCCATCAATGAGACAATGCGTTCTCTGGCTTCCTGCGGTTTTTTTGAATGTTCTTCAATGTGAGAGACAATGACCTGATGAACAGCTGCGTTTATACGCTTGGGATGTCCTTTCGTTGCGAGGATACAAAGTTCCACATTGGAGCGCGTCCAATATCCCATTCCCCAGAACAAGCTATCTGCCTTTCGATTTTGCTTTACCCAAACAAAGCCGACGGTTTTATAGGTAAATCCCCATGCCTTCAGAACTGAGAGACCTTCCAGTAAACATGGAATCGTGACCCATAAAAACAAGGCACAGTCTTTATCCGCCAAGTTGCCTACTGGCAGCGCACAAATATCCTCGATACTCATGGTCGGATAGTGACTTTCTGCACTGCGTCCCAATCCTTTCTTGGAATATACTTTGTAGTTCCATGGCGGGTCTGCGTAAATGATTTGATATTTTTTCATACAGAACCCTCCTTTAGTGCGCCTGAAAGACTGATTTTGCGAGACTGCCGGTTTTGAACAGCGTAAAGCACAGCAGTACGGTGTAGCCCACGCAGCTCCAGATTGCCATGATGATGTCATCTTCCAGAGCGATGTTCTGCACCAGCACAGCATAAATTGCCACGCAGACGATAATGAGAAACGCCTGAAAGCCCAGCGCCAGCAGGGATCGGAGGTAATTCTGTCCCATACCGCCCCATTCTTTACCCATCATTGCAGCCATTGGAACGGGAGCCACCGAAGTCACAAGGTAGATTTCGATCATACGGCCATAAATAACGATAAAGATACAGATATATAACGCCCACATAGTAATGCCAATAAAGAGGGATTGGAACCACAGTCCGAACAGCGGTCCCAGATCCATTTCCATCAGCCTCGGTTCCAGATCGGTCATAACTGAGGAAATGTCAATGGACGCATCCGAATTGATAACCCCTGCCGCCTGCGCCACTACGCTCTGCGCCATATCAAAGACGCCCATCACGATATTCCATGTATTTGTGACAATGAGGATGGCAGCGGCTGATTTGAACACCCACTTGAAAATCATCCAGGTGTCCACATCATGCAGGTTGTTCTTGTCTGCGATCATCTGGATCAGGTCTACGGTCATCACGATAGCCAGGATCACGCCTGCAATCGGCACCATGATGGAGTTGGACAGATTCTCAATCATGCTGAAAATACTGCCATTCCATCCCTGTGGGGTCTGGCCTACCTGTACGGATATATCCGCGACCTGCTGGTTTACACTGTCAAACATCCCCGAAAGGTTGCTCATAATGCCGCCCACCAGCATTTCTTTCAGCCAATTTGTCAGGGCTTCAAGTAAGAAATCCATACGGTGTCAACCTCCTTTCCGCCGCCCCCGCAAAACTGCGGGAGCGGCAAGGATTTCATACGGAGACGCTTAGACAGAGAAAAGCCCGGAGAGCAGAGGTACAAGGACCATGCCTACCACGGCTACACCAGCACCGGCCATGAGCTGCTTCATGCCCTGGCTCTTTGCTGATGTGTGATAAAGAAGTAGTAGAAGTGTAAAAAATTTTGCCGTTCCTATCCGGCGTTTGCGCATTGCGCCGGATAGGTCGGGCGGTCATTCGGGCAGGTCTACCTTGCCAACGAAAGAGTAATAAATATCAATGTCCTGTCTGCGTGTGCCGTTCTCGTCATAGCTGCACTCATGCACAACGATTTTCTCCACAAACTCACGCAAAAGGGTAGGGGTAAGTTCTTCAAAGCTGGTGTACTTGCGGACAACATTCATAAACTTTTCTGCGTTTACCGTGGCTTCCTGCGCTTTGGAAAGCTCTGCCCGGATAGCGGCGGCTCTCTCTTTCAGTTCTTTCTGCTCGGCTTCATAGTCTGCCGACAGCTCCGTGAAACGCTCGTCTGAAATGCGCCCGGTCACGCTGTCCTCATACAGCCGCTTGAAGATAGCGGATAACTCGCTGATACGCTTCTCGGCGGCTTCCAGCTCCTTTTTCCTTGCGGCGTTCCTGCGCTTGCCCCCGTCCTCGTTCTGCTCGATCAGCAGCTTCATAAACCGGGCTTCGTGCTTCGCTGCATAGCTGGTGACTTTCCGCAGATTGTCGGTCACTCCGGCGGTCAACAGGTCGGTGCGGATAAAGTGCGCCGTACAGTCACGGGTACGCTTCTTGTAGCTCCCGCAGATATAACAATCCTGCTTGCGGGTGGCGTTCTGGTAACGCTGCTGGTAAAGGACGCTGCCGCAGTCGGCACAAAAGAGTATGCCGGAGAATAAGCCCACTTCATCATAGCGGTTCGGGCGTTTGCGCTGCTTGCGTAACTCCTGCACACGCTCCCACATCTGGGTGTCAATGATAGGCTCATGGTGGTTCTCGAAAATCGCCTGTTTCTCAATGGGGTTCTCTACGCTGTGCTTGGTCTTGTAGGACGGCTTCTCCGTCTTGAAGTTTACCAGACAGCCCGTGTACTCCCTGTTTTCAAGGATATGTACCACGGTATTGGTCGCCCACTTGCACTCATAGCCGGGGTGGTAGCGGCGGGTGCTTCCCGTCCGACGGTATTCCAGCGTTCCCGGCGTGGGGATCTCCTGCTCTGTGAGCATACGGGCTATCTTGGTCGGCCCGTTCCCGGCAAGGCACAAGCTGTAAATCTGCCGCACAACAGGGGCGGCTTCCCCGTCAATGATAAAATTTTCGTCCTCGTCCATAAAGTAGCCGTATACGGGTTTGCTCGTGACGGGCTTCCCGCTCATACCCTTAGACCGTTTTACTGCTTTGATTTTCTTGCTCGTATCTCTCACCAGCCATTCGTTAAAAATGTTCCGCAGAGGGGCAAAATCATTGTCGCCCTGTGCGCTGTCCACTCCGTCATTGATAGCGATAAAGCGGACGCCTTTCTGTGGGAAAATCATTTCCGTATACATTCCCACTTGCAGATAGTTTCGCCCTAACCGTGACATATCCTTGACGATAACGGTGCCGACTTTTCCGGCTTCAATGTCCGCAAGCATGGCTTGAAAACCGGGTCTTTGGAAGTTCGCCCCAGAATAACCGTCATCTGTGTACCATTGCAGATTGGAAAAGCCGTTCTGCTTCGCATAGGTTTCGAGAATACGCTTCTGGTTTGAAATAGAATTGCTCTCACCTTGCAGCTCGTCCTCGTGGGATAATCTCGGATAAAGGGCGGTAATAAGGTTTCGGGTGGTCTGTCTTAACATAGTGTCCTCCATTTCCGACAGCCAGCCCCACTATTCCGTATGACTATCATACCACACGCCGGGGCTGGCTGTACAGTCCTTTCTGCTTCTTTACGTCCCGTCAAATTGCCGATTTTTGTGTAGCAGCTTCCGCTTCCAGCACTTTCAGCATTTTATCGGCGGCGGTGGCGGTGGTGTCCTGCTTGAAATAGCCGGAAACGACAAGGACAGAATTACCTATGCGGATTTCCGTCACGCAATCCGGGCGGCGGGTGCTGCGGTCATTCTTTGGGGTGTTGGTCATAGGCGGCTCTCCTTTCTGTTCATCAGCTTTTTCAGTTGTCCCATTTTCTCCTGCGCCGTGGCTTTTCGGAAGTTGCTCCCGGTAAAGCGGACAGGAGAACACATTTCAATCAGACGGTCATAAATGCGGGCGTGGGCGGTGTCCTCCGGGTGCTGCAAGTCCTCCAGCGTGAGATTAGTCGTGACGATCAGCGGCCTGCCGCTGCGGTAACGGCTGTCAATCACGTTGTAGACCTGCTCTAAGCCGTATTCCGTTCCCCGTTCCATTCCAAAATCGTCAAGGATAAGCAGCGGGAAGCTGCAAAGTCGGGAGATATATTCATTCCTGCCCTCAAAGCTGGCGGCAAGGTCACCCAATATCAATGCAAAGTTTGTCATGCACACGGGGATTTCACGCTCCATAAGGGCATTTGCGATACAGCCCGCAAAATAGCTCTTGCCTGTGCCAACGCCGCCCCATAGCAGATAGCCAATGTTGCGCTCTTTCATGGTTTCCCAGTTCTCCACATAGAAATGGGCGTGTTCCATTTGCGGGCACTTGCCGTTGTCGTTCTCAAACGTCCAGCCCTGCATAGCCGGGTCTGTAAAGCCCCGCCGCTTCAACCGCTCGACAGTTTCAAGGTGACTGCGCTGTTTCTCTGCGGCTTCCCGTTCCTCACGCTCTGCCCGCTGGCAGTCACATTCTGCCGGGTGGCGGTCACGCCCCAGCCATGCGGCGGTTTCTTTGGGGAAATAGCCCTCTTTGGGCTTGTGGCACTTCCCGCAGTATAAAAGCCCGTCCTCGCCGGTGTAGTCCTCCGGCTCCGGCGTGGTGTCGGTCATATTCAAAATCATTTCATCAAATCCATTCGTCATAAGCTCTCGCCCTCCTTACAGGTATAATCGGGTATGCCCTTTTTCGGGGCTTTCTTGGCTGCGTCCTCCTGCGCCCACTTGAAAATCGTGGCTGCATGGCTCTTGTATTTCCTCCCGCTGGAAGCGATATGGCAGGATAGGCGGTCAATGTAATACTCCCACTTGCCGGGAAGCTCTGTTTTCAGCCCGTCAAGCTCCGTATCGGAAAGAATGACATTGTGGTATCTGCCATAGGCGGCGGGGGCGGGGTGTCCCGTTTCTAACTCTCTCTCTTTTTCTATTTCTATATCTATCTCTTTCTCTATCTCTATCTCTGGTGGACAAATGTCCGCTCGATATGGTGGACATTTGTCCGCCCCTGTCTGCGGCAGGGCTTTTTGTTCCTGCAAAGCCAGCCGCGCCCTGCGCTTGCGCTCCCCCTCGGTAGAGGACTGGCCGATTAAAAGCTCAATGTTGCTCATGTAGAGTGCGCCGCTTGGCAAAGGCTCCACAAGCCCCAGCTTCATAAAGATTTTCAAAGCTCTCTCTACGGTACCTACCTGCTGGCGGGTAATGGTCGCAATCATCTGGGCGGTGTAGGGGATATTCTCGTCAAGCTGCAATTTCCCGCCGTTTTTCAGCGATTTCAAGTACAGCTTCAAGAGAATGTTGGAATAGATAACGCCGTCCTGCATACTTTCCAGCAGAACGATTGCATCATCGTCAAAATAGCTCTCTTTCAGCTTGAGGTAGTAATATTTGCGGTTATCTGCCATAGGCTGCGTCCTCCTTTTTCCAGCGTTTGGAATAATAGCGAGGGCATAGTATGATAACCGCCCGGAAGCTCTGTTTGCAGTCACGGGTGCAGCCCCGGCATAGGTCGTTGTAAGTGATACGGTTGCGGTGGTTGAGGAAGAAAGACCATTCCAGCCGCCGCTTCTTGCTCATTCTCGGCAATGGTAAGCTCCTTTCTGCCGTTCCTATCGGTGTAGCGGGATAGGGGGCATTTTCTGTATGTTCTCGGTATCATTTTCGGGCTTTTTCTGCCCTGTAAGCCCCGTTTGGAAGTCGGGGAGTATTGCGGTAAGGGTTCATATCATACCTGTATTTTTGTAGGGTTTCGGTATCATTTCGGGGCGGTCTTTAACGCTCCTGTTCACGCTTTTTCTGCTGGCTCGGTGCGCCCCTTAAAATCTGGTCGATATTGCGTCTGACTGTCTGAAGCTCCTGCGCCCGCTGGCGTTTCTCCCGGTAGTCGTTATATCCGGCGTTCTTCTGGACGGTAAGCTGCTCAATCTCCCTTTGCAGGGCTTTGCTGGCTGGCAGCTTGGTTATTCCATGCTCCCGGAAATAACGGGCGGCTGTGTCCGCTATGATAAAATCGCTTTCGTGCTGTTCCCGGTAGGCTCTCCGGGCTTTCTCCGATTTCTGCGCTTTCAGACCGTCACGGGCGGGCTTCGTGCCGATATAGCCCAAAAGGTTGCGCTGCAATTCCTTTTTCTCCCGGATAGCGGCTTCCAGCCCTTTCAGTCCGGCAAGGCTCTCCTGCGTGGCGGTGTTGGCTGCGGAAATGGCAGCGTCCAGCTCGTCCGGGGAAGAAAAGCCATACTGCTGGTAGAGCATGAGGGTAGCCGACATCTGTTTGAGGTTGTGCATGGTCGCCCACTTCTCATAGCCCCGTCCTTTCCCCTCGGCTCGCTTGGCGGCTATGTCTACCATGCGCTGTACAGCGTCATTGTTCGGGGCGTTTTTCGCTTCTTTTTTCGTCCGTAAGCGGTCTTTGATACTGCCGGGGTATTCCGCTATGGCTGCGGGTTTTTCGGCGGCTCTGGCGGCGTTCTGCTCCAAAACGGAGAGGACAGCAGCCCGGTCAAAATCGTCCCCCAGCTTCCGGGCGGTAATTGGCTTCGTCCTGTCCGGCGTGAGGTAACTTAGCCGCCCCCGGCTCTCCTTGACGGTCACACCATGCCGGAGAAGCAGGGCGGCAAACTCATCAAAGCCGGAAGCAGCGGCAAGGGCTTCCCGGATAGTCCGGCGCAGCTTCGCCTTATCCGTTTCAAACTTGGTCTGCCGGGGCGCGATACCGTCCGCAGCAATAGGGGCGTTGGCTCTGTCAAGGGCAGCCTGTCCTTTCTTCTGCGCCCAATACTCACGCTCGGTAATGCGTTCTTTGCTGCCGTTCAAAAGGTCTATCTGGTAAAGCCCCTCGCTGTGGCACATCTCCATGACTTCGGCTTTCAGATAGTTCATAGCTGCGTCCGTACAGCGGTGCTTGCAGCCTGCTTTCCTGTCCGCTGGCCTGTCCATGTGGGGCAGCATGGGAACCTCCGCAATCCGCAGACTGTTAATGACGATATGCACATGGATATTTTCGGTGTGGCTGTGTCCGTCCGGGTGGGTGCAGACAAGGGCCTGGTGTCCGGGGAAATGCTCGGCGCAGAACTTCTCGCCCAGCTCCTGCGCCCGATCAACGGTCAAGCCGTTGTCCGGGCCGTCCCGTGGGTCAAAGCTGATGATGTAGTGGTGGCTCTTTACGTCCTCCCGTTTCTGGTTCTTGCCGTAGCGGAGATTGGAGCGCATACAGGCAACGGCAAAATCCTCCCCGCCACAATTCAGAGAGGATATGCGGTAGTCTACCCTCGGTATGAGCCGCCCGTCTGCGTCAAGGGTGGGCTTCATGGTAAACTCGTCATGCTCGAATGTGAGGTATTTTTCAGCGTCCCCGTAGTTGGCATTTTTAGAGCTGATATGTTTGAGTATCGCCAACGGCTTCACCTACTTTCTGCAAGACTTCAAACTTCAAGGCGGCAAGGTCGGCGGCGGCTCCCCGCACTTCCTTTTCCAGCCCCCGGTAGGGGCTTCCGTATTCGTTCAGGCTCCGGGCAATCTGGTTTAAGTTGCCGCCGATTTTCCCGTACTCTGCCGTGAGCTTGGAGAGGGCGGCAAGCAGCCCGTCATTGACCGGGGAAACGGTGACAATGGGGCGTATGGTCGCTTTCCGTATGGCTTGCCGGATAAACTCGGACTGGCTGATTTCATAAGCCGCCAGCCGCCCGGTGAAGTCGGCGTATTCTTCATCGGTCATGCGGGTCTTTACCACATGACGGCGGTGGGGCGTATTGTATTTCTTTCGCATGGTCTGTGACCTCCTTTCTCGCCCGACAGGGCGCATAGCAGGGTTTGGGGAAGGCACTCCCCAACAAGATTCCCGCAGGGGCAAAAATAAGCGGAGAGCGAATTTTGGCACCTCGGTAGAATCTTGCTCTGAAAAACTCCGGCGTTCCCCGGCTCCCGTCCTTTCCGCTAACAAAACGTTTCAAAAGGGCTTTGCTACCCGCTATTCCGGCTTATCTTGAAAATTTTCCTTTCACTACCTACAACACCACGCAAAGCAAAATGGACGGAGATTTTTAGAATTTCCCCTCTATTCCCTACAACACCACGCAAGCCGGAATAGGCGGACAATGGCAGTATTTTTTTCTTTGATACCCTCTACGGATAAGTAAGGGATTTTGCCAACTGCGGCGGCTATTTTCCCTTTTGTTTTTTCATACTGGGGATTTTCAAAAATGCCAAACAGGAACGAAAAAAAGCAGCAAATCTGTTGAATAGATTTACTGCTTTCTGGTTGCCGGCGAAGCGGCGGTTATTCAGTTGTAGGCGGTAGGGCTATCTCCCAAAGCGGAACTTGAAAATAGCTGTGAGAAGCGTCTGGGTGATGTAGTCCTCTGTATCTTGGTCTACCCGTCCATTCACACGGGCGGCACATTGTATGCGGCGGCGGTAATACTGCAATACAGTTCCCACCGCTTCCGGCTCCCCGCTGGCGGCTTGGACGATTGTTTCATAGGGGAGAAGCCTATTATTTCTCATATGCCATTCCCTCCATTTCCGCTTGGAGCTGCCGTAGGGCTTTTCGGATATGGTAGCCCGCTGTGCTGCGGCTGCGCCCGTACTGTCTGCCAATTTCGTGCTGTGGAATACGCTTGAAAAAGGACAGGTAAATCATTTCCCGCTCCCGTTCGTCCAGCCGTGACAGGGCTTCCGCAAGTAAACCGCTGCTGAAAATGACCGTATCGCCGCAAAGGGTAAGTATGTATTCCTCGTCCGGCTCCGGGGCTTGGAAATATTCATCTGTCGTGCCTAAAGGGTAGTGCTTTTCGTCTGTGAGGTATTCAAGGGATATTTCTCTTTTGTGCTTCCTGCTCCGTGTCCTCGCTGCGTTGATCGTTGCATTTCGGATAACGACTTTGCAAAAGGCATGGAAAGTGTACTCGATATGTTCCCGATATTCTTCTGTACAGGTCATGGAAAATCCCCCTTTCCTCCCAAAAGGGCTGTGGCTGGTTAGTAGTTGCTTTTTATGATAGTAAGGGGCGGCAGCACTTTAGGCTGTCGCTCCTTGACTGCCTAACTGCAAAACCGGGCGGGGCTGTCAACGGCGGGCGAAGCCCGTTCATCTTGACCGTTGACTGGCTCGGCCGGGTTTGCTATTTATCCGGCAAACTTGAATTTATTTTAAGCTATCACGTTTTACCTTTTTAAGCCTTACTATCATTACCATAGGAATTTCTTTATTGTTTTTGAAACATTCTTCATAAAATCCATCAATGACAAATCCAGCTCTGAAACAAAGGTTAAAAATATCTTGTATGGAACGATGATAATAAATCTGCTCCTCCGGCTGCCCTTCGATCGCTATATCATAGTAACTGTGCGGTGTCATATATTTTTCAGTCAATGTGATAAAACAAGGGTGCTGCGTTGCAAAGACAAAAATCCCGTTTTCCTCCAATAGTTCATAAACAGCCATAAAAAGCGGTTCAATATCCGTAATATCCATAATTGCCATATTAGAAACTGCTTTCGTAAAGGCTCGATTTCTTTTTAATCCTAATAAGCTTTCTCTATTGGTCGCATCCGCTACGCAAAACTCAATTTGTTTTGCATATTGTGATCGCCGTCTTTTAGCCAATTCTATCATTTTTTTGCTGTAATCAAAAGCGACGACCGAAGCGCCTCTCTGTGCAAGATACGAAGAATAATTTCCATTGCCGCACGCAATATCCAAAATGTAATCCGAAGGATCAGGAGAGAGAAGTTCCGTTACTTTGGGACGTACTACCTCTCTGTGAAATTCATTGGATTCGTCACCCATTGCATCATCCCAAAATTGTGCGTTTTTCTCCCAGATCTTTTTGCTTTCCTCTGTTCCCATGTTCTCTCCCACTCCCAAAATTTGCCTTTTTGCTTCCATTAAATCTTCCTTACTATATTCCATTGTTACCCTCCATAACTTCTGATTGTTGCCGTCTTGACTATTATGTATCTTTTCTTTCCAAAATGGTATAGGCTTTTATTTTTATAATGCTGCAAAACTTTTCTTCTGTAAGGTATTCAAAGGATATTTCCCTTTGCCGCCGCTATTGGAAAGCCAAAAGCAGCGGCTTTTTTACGCGATATGACCGAAAAGACTAGAAAGCAGGATATGTCATCATTTGTCATTTCTTCTCAATGTAATAACTGCATGGCATATCAAGCCAAATACAAGAGAAAAACAGCCACCGCCAAATAGTGATGCTCCCCACCCTGCACCCGACATTGTCATAAAACCGCCAACAAAGAAAATACCAATGCCAAGAAATATCCCGACACCATAAAAAAGTCCAATTGCCATATCATACTTATTAAATTGTCGTTTCTCTTTTTTTCACATGTTTCCATTTTTGTTATTACCTCCTTCGCAAAATCGTCCATGTGGACTCCAAAAAGAAAACAAATTTTTTTCAACGTATTTAAATCGGGTTCATTAACATCTCTCTCCCAATTCGATAGCGCCTGCCGGGTAACATTCAATTTCCCAGCCAGTTCTTCCTGTGTCATTCCCGATTGTGTTCGCAGATGACGTATTTGCTTTCCTGTTGTAATATCCGTCTGTTTCTGGTTCAAAATGGTTCCTCCTCTCTGATGCTGATTTTATCAATGATATTTCGCAATAGCCAGCAATGAACGTTTGCATTGCGCAAGATGTTACATTATCTTCTGAAACATATGCCGGATCTTGTCTAAACGGCTGTTCGGGCGGCGTGGCTGAAACACAGGCTCGCCGGAAGTTTCCTGATACCCTTTTAATTCTGTAATGCAGACACTTCTTCCATTTGTATAAAAATTCAAATCATTTCTATATTCACCAATACAACGGGCAGGGATTTCCCCCTTAAAAATAACTTCATCTTTTTCAAGTCTGGTTGATTCAATGATTGCGCAATACTTTGGTGCGTCATTATAAGCCCGTGAAAGATATTCCTGCGGTGCAAAAAGGGTAAAGGAAAGGTATGGTTCCAACAGTTGTGTTCCTGCTTTTTTCAATGCCTGCTCCAACACGACAGGCGCAAGAAAACGAAAATCAGCGGGGGTGCTGACCGGGCTGTAATAAACTCCATAATCAAAACAAATTTGGCAGTCTGTCACTCCCCAGCCATATAAGCCCTGCTCCATTCCATAACGCACACCCTCCATGACGGCATTTTGAAAACTTTGGTTTAAATAGCCGAGAGATACCTCGCTTTTATATTGTGTTCCGCTTCCAACAGGAAGCGGTGTTACAGTCAAACCAATAGATGCCCAAAACGGATTCGGCGGCACTTCAATATGAATCGTGTAGCTCGCTTTTTTTTGCGGTCTTTCCAGATAAATAACCGAAGGCTCTTTCATAGCCACGCCCACATGATATTTTTCTTCTAATAGCGAACAAATAACTTCTAACTGTACTTTTCCCAAAAAAGATAATATAATCTCATGTGTAACAGTATCAATGTCAAAATGCAAAAGAGGGTCTGTATCAGCAATCTCTGTGAGGGCATTTAACAGGGCTTCCCTTTGCTCCGGCTTTTGCGGCTCTACCGTTGTCCGAAGTAATGGCATGGGATTATCAATCCGTGTTTTGTGAGGCAGGAGTTTTTCATTTCCCAGAATGTCGTTCAGTTTCAAAGTATCATCAGCTAAAATAACAATTTCTCCCGGACAGGCATGGTCAACCGGGACGATTTCACCATTTGACGGAATACACATTTCTGTAATCTTTATTTTTTCCTTTTTTGACAGCAGCAGGGTATCCCGTAAATGGAGCGTCCCATGATACAGGCGTAAATAAGAAAGCCGTTTTTTCCGCTCTGTATACTCAACCTTAAAAACATATCCACATAATTCAGACTGAATATCGTCTGTTTCTGTAATGAAAGTTTCTGTAATCGCTTCAATCAGTTTTTCTGTTCCTAAATTGTCTTTTGCACTCCCATGATAAACAGGAAACAAAGAGCAGCATCTGGTTCTTTTGCACTTTTCATATTGTAATTCCTGTATATCCAAAGAATCCTCTGCAACATATCGTTCTAATAGTTCATCGCTTCCGGAAATAATCATATCCCATTTGTCCAAATCAGAAATATCGGTCATGGTTATCTTTGGCGACAGGGAAACCTCCTGCATGACAATCATATCACTGGTAAGTTTATCTTTAATGCTTTGGTAAACACGCCGCAGGTCGATCCCATTTTGGTCTATCTTATTTATAAAGATAATTGTCGGAATGTCCATTTTCTGAAGCGCATGGAATAATATACGGGTTTGTGCCTGTACGCCGTCTTTTGCCGAAATGACTAAAACAGCTCCGTCAAGGACAGATAAAGAGCGGTATGCTTCGGTTAAAAAATCCATATGACCGGGAGTGTCCACGATATTGATTTTATAATCATTCCAGCAAAAAGAAGTAACCGCTGTCTGAATGGTAATTCCGCGCTGCCGTTCCAAAATCATAGTGTCTGTTCTTGTAGTTCCTTTATCCACGTTTCCTTGTTCCGCAATCGCTCCACTGGTGTACAGCAGGCTTTCCGTCAATGTTGTTTTTCCTGCGTCTACATGGGCGAGAATTCCAATATTGATTATTTTCATGTGATTGTCCTCCTTTTACAGCCCCAAAAGGGCATAAAAATCCCCAGCAGTAAAATACTTTTACCACTGGGGATTATAATTTGCGGACATACACATATACAGCATACACCTGTTTGTGATTGCTGTTTTTCGGATATGTCAAAATTGATAAGGCAAAAGTATTCTTAAATTGGGTACAAAAAACCAAGCCCCCACAAAAGGGACTATCATAATCCTTTGTTCCCACTATTTGATTATAGTTTTATTTAAGAATACCTTGCCGCATATTTTTTACTCCTTTTTTGGAATGATGCTATTATATCACATTAGTTTTAGGAAAGAAAGTACCTAAAAGAAATTTTTCTTCCCCTTATATGTAACAATCATACCGACTTTCTGGCGTTCAGAATGGTTTCTGCTGTCTGCTGTGGTGTTTGGTTGGAATTGTCCAGCCAAAAGCCGATCCGTGGTGTTGTCTGCATAAATGTATCGTATAAGGTTTCAACCGTAAAGCCGGAATAGCCTGTTTTCTCCCTGTATCGTTCCCTTCCTTTTATTGTTTCCACATCTGGACAAAGAACGACAACCTCAACAGGGTATTTATGCGGCACAAAAAATATGTACATGTAACTAATTCAACACATTTATAATTTGAATAGGGACATTATAGCATTTACTAAATACAAATTCAATGTATACGGAAATAAAGATATAAGGAGTGGGAAGGATTCCGCCGTAGTCGGCATTGTAGGAAAATCCAAAAGTTTAGATTTTCCCACAATGCTTATCTTTTGGTCTTTGGTTCGGAATAGTGTAGTGCTGGCGGTCTATCTCTTGTTTTCGGTTGCTTGCTTCCTTACCGTACATGAGCATTGGCGCCGGGGTTGTCGTTGCCGTAACCTTCCAGCAGGTTGATAACGCCCCAGATACCGAGACCGGCACCGAGCGCGATAACGAGGGTCTGAAGAACGGTGATTGCCTGTTCAAAAAATGCCATATAGTTTGTTAGCCGGAATCTGATTAAAAAATAGGTTTGTCATGTTTCATAGGCATACAAAAGCCGGAACAATCTGCCGCCCGGTTTCCGGGGGCATGATTCCGGCTGTCCTCCTTTTTCATTATTTTTTCTCGCGATTGTCCGCTTTGTACGCCAATGGCCCATAGAGGGCAGATGCGGCGAATAGATAAGATCACTCCCTTCTAAAGCGGAACGAAATTAAGCGCCCTTTGTGTCTACTTCATATACATCGCAGACCTCATTGGGCTTGAGTTTCAGCCTTGCGGACAAGAATGCTTCAATATCAAAAGCGTTCTTGTCATCCGCGTCGGCAGTGTACTTGAAATTGGGGTGCTTGGTGATGTCGTACTTATCCGAAAGGAAAGGACGCACACCGCGCAGCTGGAGGATACACTTGCCGCCATCCATAACAGCAAGCTCATCCTGGCTCATCAGCTCTTTCCCCAATTTTTGATAGTTGAGTGAATGGGATGTTTCCCTCCCACGGCTCTCTCCGGTGTTGTAGGTGTCGATGGTTTCCTTACCCAGCACGGCGGCCAGCTCCTTGAGAGTGGTCGGCTCCTTACCGCCCAGAAAGATGGAAGTATCCATGTTTCCGATAATGGTATCTGCGTTATCCTTATAAATCGCCTTGAGCTGACTCTGCGCCTGCAACACCAGACAGGCGGAGATCTCACGGCTTCGGATGGTGGCCACCAGCTTTTCCAACTTGGGTATCTGGCCAATGTTGGCGCACTCGTCGATCAGACAGCGCACATGAACCGGCAGTCTGCCGTCGTACACATCGTCGGCCTTTTCGCAGAGCAGGTTAAACAGCTGGGTATAACACATGGATATAAGGAAATTAAAGCTGTCATCAGTGTCACTCATGATGAGGAACAGGGCAGTTTTCCTGTCTCCCAGAGTATCCAGCTCCAGCTCATCATAAGCCGTGACCTCACGCAACTCTGCAATGTCGAACACGGCAAGGCGAGCGCCGCAGGAAATCAAAATCGACTTGGCTGTTTTTCCCGAAACGAGTTGTCAAGGACTTTTTAATCAAATTCACAAAAAAGCCACAAAAAAGTGCCAGAAGCACTTTCATGCTCCTGACACTCAGGCGGGTGGGGTTACTTTTCCCCGGCAAGGATTTTTTCGCAAACGGTCTGGTATTCCGGCAGCCGTTCAAGGAAGGGGTTCCAGCGCCGCTTTATCTCGGCCAGTTCCAGAGGGTCGGCGGTCTGTTCAGTGTGATCGTTGCCGGTCATCTGCAACACATCCATCGACACCTCGGAAAACAGCACTTCGGCAAGCTGGTCGGCGGTGTCAACGAGTATTTCTTCCTCGACATACCGCTTTTTTGTGCTGATTTTCAGCAGCAGATAGCCCAGCTTATCAGACCAGAGCCATTCCAGATAGGGGCTTTCCCGGATGTAGTCGGCAAACACCGCGTAAACCCTCTCAATCTCTTTCTTTTCCGTTTCTTCGTACAGCATTTTCATGTCCTCCTTGGCTAAAAGTTTTGGCGTGTACCATCATCAGTTTAACACAAGGCGGCTGGCTTTATCAGCCGGTCACATCTGCTGTATCTCGTTTTTGAGCATACGCTTGATTTTGTCGCTCATGGTTTCAGTGCTGGTCTGGCTGAAATGGACGCGCACCTTGTAGGTGGTCTTGCCGATTTTCTTTACCAGCGCGGGGGCGTCCTCCGGCGCTCTGGTAGTGGTGGTGTCTGCGGTCTGCATGGTACGGGTTTCTTCGCTCATGGCGCTCCTTTCTCCGGGCGGGGCTGTGCCGTCCGGCACAAAATTACTCATGCTTACGGTTTACAATGTCTTTCGCCGCCTGCTTGGTGGCCCCGGCGTTTTCCTCCCGGAAGTTTTTCCCGGCAAAGAGGATCGGGGCGCACCGTTCCAGGATACGGTCATAGATACGAGCGTGGGCCAGGTCAGGCGGGTTTTTGAGTTCGGCCAGCTTCAGGTTGGTGGTGATGATCATGGGCCTGCGGCTGCGGTAGCGGCTGTCAATGACGAAAAACATCTGCTCCATCGCATACTCGGTACTGCGCTCCACACCCAAATCGTCAATGATAAGCAGGTCGTACTCGTCAAAGCTGGCGATAAAGTCGGCCCTGTCCTCGGAAAACATTCCCGTCAGACGGTTCAGGATGGTGGGAAAGTTCGTCATCAGCACCGGCACATCCCGGTCAAGCAGGGCGTTGGCGATACAACCGGCGAAAAAGGACTTGCCAGTTCCCACATCCCCAAACAGAAGCAGGCCGGTGTTGTTCCTGTATGCCTCCTTCCAGTTTTCCACGTAGGCGCGGGCCTTGTCCATCAGAGGATTTTGGCCGTTGTCGTTGGCAAAGGTGTAGTCGTACAGATAGCGGTCTTGCAGGCCCTGGGCCTTCCGGCGATTGATGCGCTCCATGCGGCGCTGCCGTTCCTCGGCGGCCTTGCGCTGTTCCTCGGCCTCCCGCTGACACTGGCAGATACAGCGGGGCATGAAGTAGCCGGGTTTCCCAAAGCATGGCACAACGGTCTGCCTCTGGCCGCCGCACTTTTTACAGTGAATGAGGCCGTCTGCCGGGTCTATGTACTCGTCCCCGGCCAGTTCCATACCGGCGGCTGCCTTGTCGATCAGCGCCCGGATTTCTGCGGTAATCTCCATCATACGGTTTCATCCTCCTTTACGCTGTAATAACGGTTGCGGATGGGCGGGGCTGCTTTCTTCGCGTCCTCACCGGCCCAGCGCCGGATGGTGGCGGCATGGCTCTGATACCGCTTGCCGGTAGAAGCCATGTACTCGGACAGCTTTTCGATGTACTGGCCCCATACGGTGGGAAAGCTGGCCTGCAAGTCTGCCAGTTCCTCGTCCGTCAGGAAAACATTCTGGTAACGGCCATAGGCGCGGGCGCTCTCACTCTCTCTATTCTCTATACTCTTATCTCTAATATCTAATCTCTTATCTCTAATCTCTGGTGGACAAATGTCCCCCTGGCTATATGGTGGACAAATGTCCGCCCCGCCGGATGGGAGCAGTTTTTGACGCTTCAATCGCATACGCTCTTTCTTTTTCCGTTCCCCCTCGGTAGAGGATTGGCCGATCAGCAGTTGGATGTCGGCCATGTAGTAGGCCCCATCGGTCAAAATCTCCACAAGGCCAAATTCAAGGAACACCTTCAAGGCCCGTTCCACCGTCCCCACCTGATGGCGGGTAAAGGTGGCGATGGTCTGGGGCGTGTGGGGCAGATGGTCATTGAGCATGAGGATACCGCCGCTTTTGAGTGACATGAGGTACATTTTCAGCAGCAGATTGGAGTACAGCAGGCCATCCTGCATACTCTCCAAAATAACCATCGTTTCGCTGTTGTAGAAGTTTTCTTTCAGCTTGAGGTAGTAATATTTTCGATTGTCTGACATAGGCTTCCTCCTTGGGGTTTATTTCAGGGGTCTGTATGCCTTTAGAGGGCCGTTTTGGGGGCCAGAGGATAAATCTATCAGGCCCCCAGCGACACCCTCGAAAAAAGCCTTGATTTACAAGGGGTTTTCAGCCCCTAAAGCGTGACATTTCGCCCTTTGTTTCCGCTTGCGCTGGGCGGCCTTGATACGCTTCATGCGTCCGGCACATTCCGGGCAGTATTTGGCCCGGTTGGAGCCGGGGGTGAACAGCGCCCCGCAGACGGCGCACCGTTTGGCGTCCAGGCGGTGGAACAGGGCCGTTTCCAGTTCTCTGTCCAGCGGCAGCACCGCCGCCCGGAACCACCGGCACAACAGGGAGTAGGAAATGGACTGGACGCAGACACATTCCTCCCCATCATCCAGCGCGATACAGTGGCCGCCGTCATAGTTGCAGCACTCATGTACCAGCCGCCGCGCTCTGCGGTACTGGCGGTAGTCCATGACGGGGACGGGTTCAGGCTTGCTTTTTTTCATGCTGGCACTTCCCACACCCGCCGCAGTTGCCGCAGCCCTGGCAGGCATGGGCCTCCGGCTCCGGGCCGGTGGGCGCGTCTGCCGATTCCGGCTGCAAGAGGGCAAGGGGCAGGCGGATATTCAGGTGGATAGTGACGGGCAAAATAATTTGCTTCATACAGTGACCTCCTTCAATGAATTTACTGTTAAATATTCGTGCAAAGTATTGTTTTCTTCGTGCAAATGGCATATACTAAAAGTACCAGCAGAAAGGGGTTGATGATATGGCTGGAAATACCACAAACATCAGCATCCGCATGGACGCGGATTTGAAGGCACAGGCCGACGCCCTGTTTGCGGAACTCGGCATGAATTTATCCACGGCGTTCAACATCTTCGTGCGCCAGTCGCTTCGTGAGGGCGGCATTCCCTTTGAGGTGAAGCTGGAACAGCCCAACAAGGAAACGATTGCTGCCATGCTGGAAGCGGAAAGGATTGCAAAAGACCCGTCTGTAAAGGGATACAATGACCTTGACGAGTTGTTTGCCGACCTGAAAAAATGAGGAAAACAAAGTACACCGTCAAGTACACGACCGCTTTCAAAAAGGACTACAAGCGGGCAATCAAGCGCGGCCTGAAAATCGAATTGCTGGAACAGGTCGTGGCGCTGCTGTCGATGGGCGAACCGCTGCCGGATAAAAACCGCGATCACGATTTGTCCGGCGATTGGGTGGGCCATCGGGAATGTCACATTCTCCCGGACTGGCTGCTCATTTACCGTATCGAGGATGATGTGCTGGTGCTGACGCTTGCCCGCACCGGGTCGCACAGCGACTTGTTCGGCAAATAAACCATCTGCCGCCGTATGGGGAAACCTGTACGGCGGTTTTTCTGTGTGCAAAAGGGTGTCGTGAAACGCGACGCACCTGAAAGGGGTCGGCAAAGCGCCGTACCCTTTACCGCTCCGGCCCCCGGTCGCGGGGCTTGTCCCGTTCCTGCCGGGCCAGTTGGTCGGCGGCCTTGCGGAGCCGTTCCACAGCTTTTAGCTCCTCCCGCATAGCTTTCATGTCGATGCTGTCCACCTGTTTCTGGGCGGTCAACAGGTCGATCTCACGCCGCCATTCCTTCGGGGTGATTTCCTCGCCGCTGGCTTTCAGTTCTTTCAGATACCGGGCCGCCGCGTCATAGAGGATCAGTTCTCGGCTGTGGCGCTGCTCGAACAGTTCCCGCTTCTCCGGCTTCACCTTGGCAAACTGCTTATGGACAGTCTTGTACTTGTTGTACTGCGCCCACATCTCCCCGCGCTCGGTGAGGACAGCGATCCGGCGCTCGGCCTTAACGATTTTTCCCCGCAGGTCATAGTAGCGGGTGTTCATATCTGCTATTTTTTCATGGAGCTGCTGCATGGACTGGATGCCGTTTGCCTGCAAAAAGCTGAACAGGGCGGCGCTCTCCTGCAAAGCTCGGATTTTGCCGGTGCGGGTGTCAGGCTGCTTGAGCTGCTGCTGGGCCTCCCACAAGTCAATCATGCTGGGCTGCTGGCCCTCCGGCTTTTCGGCTTCTGCCTTAGACCAGTTGTAAAGGCGGGTAATGCGGGCCTTGATTTCCTTGAGCAGCTTGTTGTCGGCGGCGATCTGTCGGTTTACTTCTCCCTTGTCGGTGCGGATACCGCGCTTCTCCATCTGGCTGGCCGCTGGCCCCAGGTGGACAGAGGGGATTTTATCAATGCCCTGTCGCTTGTAGCTGCGGTGGTCTACCAGGGCAGGCTGACCGGCTGCCTCCAATGCCCGGTTGGTATAAGCCGCCCATGCTGCTCGCCAAATCTCCACATTCCCTTTGTCGTTCCAGTCGGTGGTGTCCTCCCGGTGGTTCTTCCAGCCGCCTCTCTCGTCCGGGATGCGCTGGCCGTTTTCGTCCAGGTCGTATGCCTTGCGGCACTTCGCGCCCCATGCGCCGTTTTCTTTTAAGGGCCGGACGGTCAGCATGATATGGACATGGGGGTTGCCGGTTCCCTTGTCATGGATGGCAAAATCAGCGCACATCCCCTTGTCCACAAAGTTGTCCTTCACATAGGCCCGGACAAGGGCAAGCTGCTGTTCCCTGGACAGTTCGCGGGGCAAAGCCGCCTCGATCTCGCGGGCAAGCTGGCTGTCCCTGGCTTTCTCGATCTGCTCCACACTGTTCCAGAGGGTGGAGCGGTCTGCAAACTCTGGCGGGGCGTGTGCGGGCAGCATGATTTCCGCATGGACAACGCCGCCCTTCCGGGTGTAATCATGGGTCAGGCCGTCCCATTCATTCGTCAGTTTTGTTCCGCTTCGGTAGGCGGCTGCGGCAACAGCGGAACGGCCCTCGCTGCGCTTGATGATACTGACGGGAATATGGCAAAAATCTATGGGTGGCACCTCCTTTCGGCGGGGATATTTCAGGCTCCGTGGAGCCGAACAAACGCGAAGCGGGTGTCTGGCTGCGCGGGGCGCACAAGGGGTTTGGGGAGTGTAGCGCCCCATCGCGGACGAAGTACGCAACAGCCCCCGGCAGGGCGCACGACACCGGCAACGGTGTATAAGTGCGCCCTTGTAAACAAGGGACTTATGGCGTGTCCCCGGATTTTGGCAGGTTTGCAGTCAATTCCGCAGCCCCCGGAAGATGGGACAGGGCAATCAGAAATGTTTTGACCTCCGCGCCGGAAAGGTCGGGAGCCAACGGGAAAATCCCCTCCAAAACGGCTCCACGCTCAATCAGGCGGCGGGTACGAACCCTGCGTTCTTCGTTCCGCTGCTTGTTCTCCAAAATCTTCTTTCGGTTTTCAAGCTGCCGAATCTCCTTCAGGACTTTCTCCCGTTCTTCTTTTTGGGGGTGGGCTGTATTTTTTTCGTTCATGTCATGCACCTCTTTTCTTTGGAAACGCTCATAGATTGACCGTCCATTTCTGTCGAGCAAAGTACCGGCGCAGTCTCCGCAGTGCGGCATGGATGGATTTTCCCGCCTGTGATGGCGTGATACCCTCCATTGCGGCAATATCTTTCACTTTCATACCCAGCATATAGCGGGCGTGAACACGGCGAGCCTGCATAGGCGGCAGGGAGGAAATGGCTTCATACAATCGCCGTATCAGTTCTTCGTATTCGGCTAATTCTTCTTTTTCTATCAGGTAGTCCTCCGGCGATGGCTGCGCCCAGCCGATGGCGGCATTTTCGATTCCATCGTTACAATCGAGGGAATAAAACGCCTTATACCGGAACATCTTGCGATCTCTGGCGGCCTCGGCTCTCTTGTCCAGAAGAAACGCTTCGACGATCTCATCGGACACCTCCACAAAAATGTCCTCTTTGCAAAATGGATAATATTGTTTGAGATTGATGGTCTGCATAGGCATGCCCTCACTCTGTTTGGAAAAGGCCATCATAGCAGCGGCGCATATTCCGCAGACCCCGGCGGATGGCAACGCTAACCTTGCTGCTGTGGACGCCCTCTATCCGAGAGATTTCCGGCTGCTTGATACCAGCAATGTAATAGGCGTGAACACGGCGGGCCTGTGTCGGAGTGGCATGAGCCAGAGCCACCGGCAGAACTGCAATCAGGTATAGGCGGGTGGTCATTTCTTCTCGTTCCAGCAAAATATCTTCCGGCGATTTGCTGTGTTCCAGTGCGTAATTTTCCAGCCAGCTGTATGCGTCCAGAGAGTAGTAGGCGCGGTGGTAGACTTTCCGACGCTCATAGTTCTCCATCTCCCGCTTGGCCTGATACATCGCTGCCCATACCTCGTCCGTAACATCCACAAACTCGTCATGCCGGTAGTGGGGATACATCCACCGCAGATTGATTGTTTTCATAGGCTTACCTCCTGAAAATCGGAGAGGCGGACAGCTCGTCCGCTGTCCGCCCCTCGCTGAGATAAGGGAAATGATCCCTTTCACTTGGTAGCCAGAAAACAGGTCATTCGTTAAGCCTGTTCTCAAAGAAATTTATAAATTTTTTTCTGACCGCCTCCACACTTTGATACACAGCCACTTTGGAGCAGCTGCACAGTACACCGATCTCCGCAAGGCTCAGTCCGTCAAGCGCATAGAGCAGGAACCGGCGGCGCTGGGCCTCGGTACAGGTGTCCAGAACAGCCATCAGCTCATGCAGCGTTTCCATGCGGCAAAGGTATTCTTCCGGCGTTTCGCCGTAGGCTCCTACACCCTCGGTGGTAATGATGTACTCGTCAAACTCCCGGCCATCCCAATGCCGCCGCTGTTCATGGAACAGGTTCTCCGTTTTGTGATCGGCCCGGTCAAGAAATTCATAGACTTCCAGCGTAACCTCCACGGCCACAGCTTGTCCGTTATTATTGATGGTAACTTCCATCTGCCTTTCCTCCATTCAGATTTTTTTGGTAAATCTGAATGGGGCGGCGGAGAACGGCACTGGGGCCAGGGTTCGGGCCATGCTGGCCTGATGTTACGGCCCCACAGGTATGAAAAAACGCCCGGACAGCAGAAAGCTATTCGAGCGCAAAAACTCCAATATTCACTTACAGAATGACAATTTTCGCACCGGCTACCAGACGGGGCCTGTTCGTTGACTGGGCTTTTTTTGACGGTAGTGAAATATCGTCTGAATTTGTCGGCGGTCAATGTGCTTCATGGCGGTTCCCTCCTAAAGCCGCCGTGTCAGCGTGTAGTCGTCACTCCTTTGTCGAGGGCATAAGAAACGGCGGCCTTGATGTTACTCAAAACCGCCGCAGTCCTTGAAAATCCATTATGGGCGCACGAAGCTGCCTGCCCTGCAACGGTTTTTTTCTTTCCCCGTCTTGCGGGGCAGGATCGCTTGGCTTATTCGGTTTATTCTTGCTTTTGTGCGGCTGACTCTTTCAGCCGGTCAAAACTCTCATCGCTGATAATGTGTTCAATCCGGCAGGCGTCGGCCTCCGCAGTTTTGGGGTCAACGCCTGCGGCGATAAGCTGCTCGGTAAAGAAACAGTGGCGTTCATAGATTCTTTCAGCCACCTCGCGGCCCACATCGGTCAAATGGAGAAAGTGATCTTCGTCCATTGTGAGAAAGCCGCCATCCCGCAAGGTAGCCACTGCATGGCACACGCTGGGCTTTGACACCTCCATGTGCCGGGCCACATCTACGGAGCGTACCATACCGAGTTTCTTTTGGAGAACAAGGATGATTTCCAGGTAGTCCTCCCCGGACGCATGAAGCGTTTTGCTAAGACGCATTGATTATATTTGCTCCTTTTTCATGTGAGAAAAATGCCCGTAAGAGTTTGATTGCTTCATCATCCATTGGCCGATGCCATAGCACCTTATTCTCTTGAATAAACAGAAGATAAGTACAACACTTATAAATCAATTCAGGATCATGGGTAATCAGGAATAGGCTTTTTCCCATGTCTTTTAAGCGGTTCAAATTATCAGACACCTCTACCATATGGAAATAGTCTAAGCCACTGGTCGGTTCGTCAAAAACAAGGATTTCCTTGTTTGAGGCGATAGCACTTCCAATCGCTACCCGTTGCTTTTCCCCGCCAGATAAAGACATGGGATGCAGTTTGATTTTGGCTGCTAAATCAAGGCTGGATAAAATCTGGTTTGCCCATTCTGTATTTTCTTTTTCGTCCTCACCGTCCATACTAAGAAGCAATTCATCCAACACATCCTCGGTAAACAGTTGGTGGTTTACATCTTGCATAACCATGTAAGATATGTGGCACCGCTGCTTTGCACGATAAGAATGTCCATTAAGTTCTAACTCACCCAAAGCCCGTTTGTCCAATCCACACAGGCAACGAGCAAATGTGGATTTTCCCGCGCCGTTATTCCCAATAATTCCAATGATTTCTCCTTGTGGTAGCGTCAAATCAGGAATGTCCACAATAAGAGGGCCGTGTTTATCATAAGAAAACCGAAATTCCTTGATATGTAAAGTCGGCGGTTTCGCTTTTGGTTTGGCCTCCGGTGGAAGGTTGAATGGATCAAGGGCGCGTAGCCCCATTCCCTGTAAAGTTTCGGGAGACAGTAATTGAAATTGCTGCCTTGTAAATTCCTTACTGATCTCTCCATGTTTCATGTAGATAATCCGATCTGCGTAGGGAACGAGATAATAAAGCCGGTGTTCCGCGACGATCACAGTCTTTTTCTCGGACCGCCAGTGCCGGATTACGCCAATTAAATCTTCAATGGTGGAAATATCCAGGTTGGAGGATGGCTCGTCCAGTACAAAGATGTCCGGGTGGATTGCGTCGGCAGAGGCGCAGGCGATTTTCTGTTTTTCCCCGCCGGATAGGGCAAACAAGCTCCGGTTCAGCAGTTTTTCCAGCTTGAGGCTGTGGGCAGTCTCCTCCAGACGCTTCCGCATCTCCGGGACTGGCAGGGCCATGTTTTCACACCCAAAAACAATCTCACTGGTGGTATCTACATTGTAGAATTGTGTTCTTGGGTTTTGGAATACAGACCCCACCCGCTGTCCGATTTGATAAAGGGGATAGTCTTTTAGCTCTTTCCCATCTAAGAGGACTTGCCCGGTCAGTTTCCCACCGTAGTAATGTGGGATCAAACCGTTGATCAGCCGGGTTAGTGTTGTCTTGCCACAGCCAGACTCTCCACAGAGCAGGATAGTTTCACCGTCCTGAATTGCCAGATTGATATGGCTTAGGTTGTTCTCGGTTTCCCCACTCTCATAGGTAAAGGAAACATCTTTCAATTCAATCACAGTATCACCTCCTTACCACGGGCTGAAAAAGTATGTAGAGAGCAGTGCAGTTCCGGCAATCAGCACCGCCAGCAGATCCCAGCCGGTAAACCCGACCTTTGTGATATTGGTGCGCCGGACCGGGGTATCCAGGCCGCGGGTCAAGGCTGCCGCAGAGAGATCATCCCCGATTTTGACCACCGAGATCATCAGGGGAATAAAACGGTATTCAATCAGGGCGGCGGGATTTTGCCAGAACTTCTTTGTCCCGAACTGGACCTCCCGCATCCGCATGGCATCCTTGATGGCCGCCGACTCCTCCTGCATGGTAGGGATAAAACGAAACAGGACGGAGAGCGGAATGGTGATCTGCCGCCCAATGTGCATCCGGCCAAGTGCGGTAATGCACTCGCTGGCCGTGGTGGACTTGATAATATAGGCTCCCATCACAAAAGCCGGAAACAGCCGCAGAACCAGTCCCACCAACAGGACTACCAGCATATTGACGATCATGGGAAACTGGACGGAGTTCTGGATAGCCTGCACAAACAGCCCCGCTGCGAACAGGCAGAAGAACACCGTTGCCGTCTTATACTGCCGGTTAGTCAGCAACAGGACAAAGGGAATCATCGCCACCGCGATCATAAAGGCGGTGTGGCTATATAGAAATTCTGCGGTAGCGACAACGGCCATCAGCAACAGCTTGGTTCGTGGGTCCAAGCAAAAGCCTGTTCTGTTTTCAACAACCGCTTGAAGCTGCTCCATTACACAATGCCCGCTCTCTCAAAGTGTTTTTTCAGCATTTTATGGCCCAGAAGCGCGCCCAGAATACCGCCCACAAACAGCAGCGCAAAACCCAAATACATCATCCAGGAGGGCATCAGGGATTGCAAGGTGTTTGCGTACTGATCACCCATGGAGGTGTGGATGTTTTCCCAATACGCTTCACCGGCAAACCAGAGATTGGCGGGGCAACCCATGATACCGAGGCAAAAGCAGGCATAGCTCAGAACAGTGACTTTGAATTTCTGATAGCCGCCGATTTTGAGCACAACATCGCTTAGAATGCCGCCGAGCACCCAGCCGAGCAGGCCGATCCAGCCATAGCCGATTAAATAGAAGAAGATACCGCCAATGATGCCGGTAATGGTAAGCATTCCAAATTTCTTGATTTTTGTGTAATACAGCATCATAGGGATACCGCATACAATCGGCCAAATCACAAAAAGGAATGGATATACTACTGGTAACGCAGTTAATAGTCCAACGACAAAGAAAATGACGAGAGTCATTGCAGAATAAATACCAACATTGATAAGATCTTTGCCTGTAAGTTTATTTGTGTTTTCCATTTTCAAAAAGTCCTTTCAATATAATTTCGATTGATACATTAAGAAGCAAGAATCATTTTAAATATGAGAGATTAAACCACCTTCCTTTATCACAGTTAGTTAGATTACGCTAACTGCCAATCAAAAATTTTGGGGATCAAATCCCCAAAACAGTTTGCCACCCGGAACTGAAAAAAGCGGCCAATGTATGAGCATATTTTATCGCGGCATCTTTCGGATAATTGTGCAAGACAATTTCTGCGATAGATGAATAGTAAGAATGAACAAGCATATGCCACTCGTCATCCTCCAAATCATGTACGGGAACTCCGCGTTCCTTCAGTTCCGCAATTAGCTTTTGTGTCTCCCGAATATCGGAACGCACCACATCATCCAGAAAAGAAGCATATTTTGTCCCCGCAGACTGCATCAGCAGCAGTTTGAATACATCAAAATGTTCATAAATGTATTCGATAATCTGGCGGATCGTGTCCTCCGACAGTTTCCAGAGTTGCTTTAATTCATCCGTCCGAGCTAATTCAAAATGCTTGATGACAGAATCGGAATACATCTCAGATACCGCCTGAACCACTGGTTCGACAAGTGCGCCGAACAAAGCCTCTTTGTCCTCGAAATGATTGTAAAATGCCCCGTTTGTCACATGGGCGGCCTTACAGATTTCACGGATACTGGCACGTTCAAAACCATTTTCCAGAAAATGCTTTTTTGCACAGGCCAAAAGATTTTCATGGGTCTGCTGAAAATCCCTTGACATTTCCATCCCTCCATCCTATACTTGAATTACACTGTAATATTACACCGTAATTCAGATTATATCACGATGCCATCGAAAATGCAATACCCTCCTTGTATTTTCAGTTGCTCGAAAGGAGGCTTTCTTATGCCAAATAAAGAACCGGGTGCAATCCGCCAACTCTTTGCTTTTGTGGGCGAGAGAAACAGCAAAATGCGTATTTCCATTCTTCTTGCTGTGTTAGGGGAAATGTTTGGTATCGTACCATTCCTAATGGTGGCGCTGTTGGCGGATGAACTCTACCGCGGTACAGCCACCATACAGCGTGTTTTGTTCTTTAGTGGAATAGCCGCCATATGTCAGCTTATAAAAATGCTTCTCACATGGCGATCTTCTCTCATGTCCCACAAAATTTCCTTCACAATTTTGAAAAATATCCGTGAAGCAATTACAGATCGGATGGCAAAAGTCCCAATGGGCGTTATGCTGGAAACGCCTACGGGAACTTTCAAAAACCTAATTGTAGATAATGTTGCAAAGTTAGAGGATTCTATGGCTCATTTTATGCCAGAGCTGCCATCGAATATTGCAGCGCCGTTGTGCAGTATTCTCCTGATTTTCATTCTGGACTGGCGCATGGGGCTTGCATCCCTAATCACAATTCCACTGGGTATTCTCTTTTTCGCTGCTATGATGCGCGGTTATGGCCCTCGAATGGAAAACTATATGCGCTCTGCCAATGATATGAACAGCTCCTTAGTAGAATATGTCAGCGGCATTCAAGTCATTAAAGCGTTTAACCGTTCTGCATCCTCTTATGGAAAATACTCAAAGTCTGTCAACTATTTTCACGATTCTACAATGGAGTGGTGGAGTCAATGCTGGTTTTGGAATGCAGCGGCACGAGCCGTCCTGCCTTCTACTCTTTTGGGTACATTGCCAGTAGGCGCATGGCTTTACATGGAAGGAACGCTTTCACTTCCCGTATTTTTAATATCTTTAGTAGTTCCGCTGGGGTTCGTTGCTCCATTGATGAAAGTGTCCGAGGCGATGGAGCAAGTCAGCATGATAAAAGGTAATTTGGAGCAAGTAACCGCTTTCCTAAAAACCCCGGAACTTGTCCGACCCTCTGAACCTGTATCTTTGGGAGAACGTACTTACCAATTTGAGGACGTACATTTCGGCTATAAAGAAACCGAAGTTCTCCACGGTATTTCTTTTCAAACCAGACCCGGCACTATGACGGCTATTGTTGGGCCTTCCGGTTCTGGTAAATCCACGATTGCAAAACTGATGGCTGGTTTTTGGGATGTGACTTCTGGCTCTGTGCGTTTCGGCGGCCAGGATATTCGTCAAATCCCTTTTGAGCAGTTGATGGGTGAAATCAGTTATGTGGCACAAGACAATTTCCTATTCGACAAATCCATTCGGGAAAATATCCGCATGGGTAATCCGGCAGCAACAGATGAAGAAGTAGAAGATGCCGCAAAAGCTGCTAACTGTCATGACTTTATTATGCAGTTAGAGCAGGGATATGACACACTGGCCGGTGATGCCGGAGACCGACTTTCTGGCGGGGAGCGCCAACGTATTACGATTGCGAGGGCCATGCTAAAACCGTCATCCGTAGTCATTTTAGACGAGGCCACTGCCTATGCTGATCCAGAAAATGAGGCGCTAATTCAACAGGCAATCAGCAAATTAGTGGTCGGAAAGACATTGATTGTTGTAGCGCACCGTTTGAATACGATTCGCAATGCCGATCAAATTCTGGTTGTGGCAAACGGAAATATTGCAGGCCGTGGGACACAAGAAGAACTTCTCCGGGAATGCCCCATCTATCAAAAGATGTGGCAAGATTATGCCGGAACCATAGAAGAAGCAGACTTGAAAGGAGGAGTGGAAAACCATGCTTGAAATGATACGCCGGATTTTTAAGATTGCGGGTAGAAGCCGACAGAAAATCATCGTTGGCATCACATTTAATATTCTCAAATCCTTTTTCAATGGTTTTATGATGTTCGGTGTTTTTTGGATTTTATTACATTTAGAAAATCTTACACCTACTATTATTCTACAAGCCTTTGGTGTTGTATTAGGAAGTGTTATCGGACGCTTTTTCTTCCAATGGATGTATGACCGTACCATGAGTGGAACGGGATATGATATTTTCCGTGATTATCGTCTGGAAATAGGAGAAAAATTGAAACAGGCTCCTATGGGCTACTTTTCAGAGCAAAATTTAGGAACTATTCAGACAATACTTACTACGACGATTGCTGATTTAGAGGGTTACTCCATGCTTGCAATCGAGCAGATGACAAGCGGTGTTGCTATGGCAGCTCTCATGTCAATTATGATGTTCTTTTTCAACCCTATCATTGCCATTTTAAGTTTGATTGGACTATTATTAGGTTTACTTGTTCTTCGTTGGGTCCGCAGTAGAGCCGCGCAATATGCTCCTATTTATCAAGAAGCACAGGAAAACCTGGTGAGCAAAACAATGGAATATATCCGAGGGATTTCTGTTCTACGGTCTTTCTCCAAAGGTGAGGAAGGACAACGAGAAGTACGCAGCGCATTTCAAAAAAAGTGGGATGCAGATTATGGGCAGGAAAAGGCTACGGCCGGGGTTCTCCGTTTTTATATTCTGGTCTATAAGCTCATGAGCTGTGTACTGATTGCTGCGGCGGGTTTGCTTTTTATGGCTGGAAAAATAAGTTTGCCCTACTGCTTGACTTTCCTGTTTTGCGCATTTACTGTGTACTCTGACTTAGAAACAATGGGAAACAGCGCCTTTTTGAGCAAGAAAATCAACACAGAACTGGATCGGTTAGAAGAAGTCACCAATATACCTCAAATGGACACCAGCACAGACAAATTAGAAACTTCCCACTACGATATAACACTGGATCATGTATCATTTGGCTATGACAAGCGGCAGGTCATCCATGACATCTCTCTGAACATTCCAGAACATACTACCTGTGCTATTGTTGGCCCATCTGGAAGTGGAAAAACAACTTTGTGTAATTTAATTGCCCGGTTTTGGGATGTGCAGGATGGCGCTGTACGAATTGGCGGAAAGGATGTAAAAAACTATACTGCGGATAGTATTTTGGAGCATATCAGCATGGTCTTTCAGAATGTATATCTTTTCCACGATTCTATTGAAAACAACATCAAATTTGGAAAGCCTGATGCTACCCACGAGGAAGTAGAAGCTGCCGCAAAACGTGCTTGCTGCCATGATTTTATTTCAGCGTTGCCAGATGGGTACAATACAATCATCGGCGAGGGAGGCTCTACACTTTCCGGCGGAGAGAAGCAACGAATTTCTATTGCCAGAGCGATTCTTAAAGATGCACCTATTATTATTTTGGATGAGGCCACTTCCAGCGTTGATCCGGAAAATGAGCAGGCACTTTTATCTGCGATTTCAGAACTGACGAAAAATAAAACCTTAATTTCGATTGCCCATCGTTTGAGTACAGTGGAAAACGCAGATCAAATCATTGTAATAGATCAGGGTAGAATTGCTCAACAGGGAACTCACCAGTCTTTGATTTCACAAGAGGGAATTTATAGAAATTTCCTAAACCTCAAACTCGCATCCGCTGGATGGCAGCTTTAATTACATAGCATGATATAAAGGCCGGGATTTATCGCCCTGTGGCGGCAAATTCCGGCCTCTTTTATACTATACTTACCCGTAGATCAATTCCTGAAAAACGATTTCCTCCGCCTGCGCTTTCAGCGTGTTCATCAGCCCCACCCAGCGCATGGGGTCACGGGCTTTCAGTTCCTCGGTGACGCCCGCCGCCTCCATCATCCGGGGCAGCATGGCGTCCATCCGCTCCCGCGCCGCCCGGTCAATCTCCAACAGGTGCGGGTACAGCTTTTCGCTCAAAATCAAGCTGCTGTAAAGGCCGGGCCGGTGTTCCTTCAGGTAGCGTTGCCGCATACGGCCATACTTGCCGATGGGGGCCTCCGGCTGCTCGGACAACTCCAGGTCGGGGATGTAGTAATCCCCGCAGCGGGTGTAAGTCAATTCGTTCATGTTTGTCCTCCTTTGCACTGTGATGGTTAAACTGCGGCGCTGGCCGGTAAGGTGGCCTTGCGCGGCTCCTGCCTGGGTAACTGGCTGACGGTGGTAAAAATGCCCTTCTCCATATCCTCGGCCCGGATCGCGGCCTTTGCTGCCTCCATTTTCGCCTTGCGCTTGGCGTTGTAGCGTTCTTCCCATTCCTTCTGCTTGCCATTAGCCTTGCGGCGCAAGTAGTTCTGGTGAAGCCTGTCCTTGCGTTCCTCCTTCTTCCGCAGTTCTTCCTGTTCCTCCGGGGTCAGGGGAACCGGCTGCAAGGCAGGAGGGATATAGCGGCCCACAAAGTTGAAGTAGATTTCAACCTCCTGTGTGGTATCCTGGCTGCCTTTACGGGCGCGTTCATGGACAAGGATTTTCTCTACAAACTCGTTGAGCATGGTGTTTGTCAGCGTGTCGAAGTTCTCGTACTTGTCAATCAGGGCAATAAACTTCTCCGCAGATTTCCGGCTCTGCTCATAGCCGGTAACGGCCTTTTCCAATTCCACGATTTCCGCATTGAGGGCGTCCTGCTCTTTGGCGTACTGTGCGTCCAGGGCCTCATACCGGGCGTCCGGCAGCTTACCCAGGGCGTTGTCCTCATAGATTTTGCAAATCAGCTTTTCCAGTTCCCCGGCCCGCTTTTGGGCGGCGGCCAGCCGTTTCCGCTTCTTGGATATGTCGGCGGTCTGCTGGGCTACCTGCGTTTCCTGGACGGTGCGGATAAACTCGGCCCGGTCATTCCTGGAATACTCCGCGATGGCCCGGAGCATATCGGCAATCAGGGTCAGAACAGCTTCGGCCTTGATACGGTGCTGTGTAGGGCAAAGGGAGCCGATAGGATACTTCCCATACTGGCCGCAAGTGTACTGCGGGACGCGCTTGCCGTTGTATGTGCGGTGAACATACATCTTGCCGCCGCAATCGGCGCAGTACATCAGGCCGGTCAGGGGATGGGCCTCCCCAAAGCCGTCCGGGTAGCGTCTGGCGTTTCCCCGGATACGCTGCACATTGTCAAAGGTTTCCTGGTCGATAATGACCTCATGGGTGTTCTCAAAAATCGTCCATTCGCTTTCGTCAACATAGTGACTTTTCTTGTCCTTAAAGTGCTTGCGGGTTTTGAAATTGACCGTATGGCCTAAATACTCCTGTTTTTTCAGGATTTCAACAACGGTAGAGGCACTCCAACGATAAATATCCGCAAAGGCCTTATTCTTGTTCACTCCCTCGCCATAGCGGGCAAGGTGAACGGCTGGCATTTCAATTTTTTCTTCTGACAACTTGGTTGCGATCTGATAGGGGCCGTAGCCCTCCATCGCAAGCGCGAAAATATGGCGTACCACAGCGGCGGCTTCTTCATCCACAAGCCAGTGTTCCCGCTTTTCGTCCCACAGATAGCCGTAGATAACGGTGCCGGTCAGGTGCTTGCCGCTCATGCCTTTGGACTTAAACACAGAGCGGATTTTCCGGCTGGTGTCGCGGGCGTAAAACTCGTTCATAATGTTGCGGAACGGGGTAAAATCATCATCGCCTTTCAGACTGTCCACACCGTCATTGATGGCAATTAACCGGACGCCGCGCTGCCGCAAAATCTCCATGACCTGGCCGACTTTCAGATAGTCACGCCCTAACCGGCTCATGTCCTTGATGACGATTGCCTCTACACGCCCTGCCTCCACTTCCTCCATCATCGCCAAAAATCCGGGGCGGTCAAACCGGGTGCCTGAGATACCATCATCGGTAAAGTGCGTAGGGTTGGGCAGCCCATTCCGGCGGGCAAAATCCTCTAACATCTGCTTTTGATGGCTTATGGAGTTGCTCTCGCCCTGTAACTCATCATCGCGGCTCAAACGCTCATACAGTGGGGTGATTTTCTCGTTTCTCATGGCTGTACCTCCTGAAATGAAAATGCTCTAAGTGACTGCTTCACTAACCATGACAAAAACCATGATTAAGAAGTCACTTAGAGCATACATCTCCGGCGGCCAGCTTATATTTCTTATACTGGCGCACCGCAAAGTGGTTTGGCTTCTCGGCTTCCAGTGCATCAAACATCAGGTCTACGGGGTTTTTGAACTCCTCGTCATCCTCACGGACTTCCATGGCGTTGATGAACTCAATGAGGGTGGAGAAGTTTTGTTCCTCCACCGGAGCCTCATAATGGATATAGCCAATAAGCGCGCAGTACAACAAGGTTTCTGCTTTTACCCAGAAATCGTCTCCGGCCTTGCCTTCGCCTTTGGTATTGGCGATCAGCGTTGTTACCAGCTTCAAGATGTCCTTTTCGCTATGGATATAGGCGAAAGGGTTATAGTGCATGGACTTCTTGAAGTTAATGGTATTTAGGACCTTGATTCGGTACGGCTCATAAATGACCTTGCCGTGCTTATCCTTCATAGGCTTTCCGTCTTTCCCCAGCTTGGGTGCGCCCCTTTGGAGCATTTTTCCGCACTCCACCAAAATGGTTCCCTTCGGGTCTGTGACCACATAGGAACTGTGCATCTGCATCAGATTCGGTTTGAGCCAGAAGCGGGTCTTACCGGAACCGGAGCCGCCAATCACCAGCACATTTTTGTTTCTGGCGGTCTTTGGGTCCTTGGGGCGGCTGTTCATTGTCAGGCTCTCCGTTTTCGTCAGAATCACATTGTTCTGGAATACCGGGTCGATGTAGGGTGTAATGTCCTCATGGGTTCCCCATGAAGCGTTTTGTCAAGTGCTTTTTTGAGTTATTGACGCAACATAGGCTCTTTTTTCCACGATAAAGCCCCATGCGGTCATACATGGGGCGGTGGTTTTGAGGTTGAAGTGGCGAAGTGGCAAAGTGGCAAGGTATCTGGGTTTTGCCACTTGGATTTTGCCGTTTCACTTTTTAAGAGCGTGATACCATGCCGCGCCAATGCGCTTTGAGGTAATGCGCCCGTCAAGGTTTTTCTTTGCCGCCCGGACAGTACGGGCAGAAATCCCCGCGTCGGCTGCGGCTTTCTCTATGTCCTCGCTGGCAAGCTCTTTTCCGTCTGCCAGTAGGTCAAGTATCAGCTTTTCAGCCTGTTCGGTTTTTGTGGCGTTGTTGCCGCCCGCGCCGGACAGCAGCTCGTCGGCAGTTATATCATATTCGCCTATCCACTCAAAGCCTGTTTCCGGGTCAAGGCAAAAGGCAACGGGCTTTCCCTCCGGCGCAAGGGAAGATTTGTCGTGAATGATAACGCGCACATTCGGCTCACGCTTCACGCGCCCGATTAAAAGGACGCTCCTTGCTGCGGCTCTAAAGTCGATAGAACCTAAGCCCCTGTATGCGCTCTGTCCTCCGGCAGCTTTGTTGAGATGTCCGATAAGGATAACGGCGCACCCGGTACGCTCCGCAACTTCGGCAAGGCGGCGAAAAATGGGGCGGACCTCGTTTGCCTTGTTCATGTCGGCTTTGTCGCCCATATACGCCTGTATGGGGTCAAGGATAATCAGACGCGCCCCGTTCTGCGTGATTGCCTTTTCTATGCGCTCATCGGAGAGGGTAAGTTCCCGTTTGGCTTCATCTATCACAAGCACCCGGTCAAGGTCTGCGGCGGCTTCTATCAAGCGCGGCTTGACGGTATCGCCCAGCCCGTCCTCGGCGGTCTGATAAATCACTTGGAATGGCGGCAGGGGCTTCATTCCCGGCAGCGTTCCCCCGGTGGTGCAGGCGGCGGCAAGGCGTAGGGCAAAAGTGGTCTTGCCCTCGCCGGGGTTGCCCTGTACTATGGTTACTTTCCCAAAAGGGATATACGGCTCCCATAGCCATTCAACGGTCTGTGTGTCAACCTCGCTCATGCGGATAATCTCAACGGTTTCTTCCTGGGTTGGCTCTTTCAAGCCGTAGACTGCTTCCCGCAAAAACTTTCCGTCTGTGATTTCCGCCCGGTGCTGCAACACCTCGTTCCAATCCTTGAAAAGAGGGATAAGCCGGTGGACGGCGCAGCCCTCCGGCATGAGCTTCACAAGGCGGCTGCAAGCATCGTTTCCGGCTTCGTCGCTGTCAAGGCAGAGAAAAACGGTCTTGATGTTCGGACGGTCAGAGAGAAAGCGTAAGAGGGCTTTTTCTCCCACGCCGCCCAATGACAGGTAGCTTTGCTTCTGCCAATCCTTTTTGAACAGGCAGAGAAACGATAACAGGTCAATGGGGGCTTCAAAGACAAACAATCTTTCGCCCTCGCCCCGGTAGCAGAAGTTAAAGGCTTTGTCGCTGCCTTTCACATCAAGCCGGAAGCTCCCGGCTGTACCGCGCTGGTGGGCGTATCGCGGTATGCCGCTTTCATCTCTGCCGACGAATACGGCGTTATGGTGGGCGGCTTCCTCGTAAATGTCGCCATTGGAAAGAAAAAAGCCCGACACATCTTCATCAATGCGGCGGGCTGCTGTGAGGTAGTTCCTCGCTATGTTGTTGTCGGTGCTGCGGGGCGGTAGTCGGAAGTCAGAAATGGGCGCGGGGCTTGGTCTGTCCGGCGGCGGTGCTGCGCCTTTTTCTCCTGTCAGCAGTTCAACGGCTTCGGTAAAGCTCTTGCCGAAAAACTCCATGACAAAATCAACGGGGCCGCCGCCTTTGCTCTGGCTGTGGCGATACCATTTGTTTCCCCGGACGGTCAAGCTGTCGTGCCGCTTCCAGCGGTATTCATTCCCGGCGCGGGTAAGCTGCTCGCCCTGTGATTGCAGGAAAGAAACAAGGTCGGCTTGGTTGGCGTGGTCTATCTGTTCTTGGGTGTAATACATGGCTGATACCTCTCTTTCTGTGGTTGAATTGTTCATAGTTTTGATGTAGAATGAAACCGAAAAATCGGAAGTTAGTGAGGTGCTGGATTGTGAATGAAAGAGAAAGAATTATTCACTTATGGTTTGAAATGTGGCTTACAAAACAGGATTTAGGTATTGATAATATTTTTGCAGAAGATGTAATTTATACTGAAAGTTGGAGTCCAAAATATAATAACCGTCAAATCGTAAAACACTGGTTTCAGGAATGGAATACTCGTGGCAAAGTCGTTGCTTGGGAAATCAAACAATTTTTCCACAAAGGAAATCAGACGATTGTGGAGTGGTATTTCAAAAATGAAATGAACAATGGGAGCATAGAGGAATTTGATGGAATTTCCCTGGTTGAATGGACAAAGGATAATAAAATAAAATCATTGAAAGAGTTTGGTTGCAATTTGAATAATTATAATCCTTATGAGCATAGTGACCTGCCCGAATTTAGGGACGAAAGAGCAAGTTGGTTTTAATATTAGGAATCAATAGCGTCCATTTTATCGGAAAACATTTAGGACGGACAAGTAAAACAGCTTGCCCGTCCTTTTCTTTATCGCTCCTGTTCCTGCCGCTTGGTGCGGCTCTGCGTCTGTTCCGGTTGGTCGGCGCGGAGTGCAATATCCACGCACCTGCGGATTTTTTGAAGCTCGGCAACCTCGGTGCGGGTATCTTTCAGTTTGGTATAATCGCTGTCCCTCTGTGTTTTGAGGTCAGCATATTCCTGTTCCCATTCCGCAATAGGCAAGGTCTTTGTTCCTTTCGGCAGATTTGCATGGAGATAGCGGCTTGCCGCGTTCCATAGGGTCAGCTCGGCGTGGTGGGCTTCCTCGTACTTGTCGCGCTTGTTTGTCCAGCCGTTTTGCAGCTTTTTCAGTTCATCGTGAATGGGCTTGTACTCTGTGTAGTTCTTCCCGTATTCAATTAGCTTTTGTAGCTTCTTCATGCGTTCCTCGGCGGTTTTCATTCCCTCCCGGATTGAATAGGCTTTATCACTGACAGAGGAAAGAGAAGCGTCCAGCTCATCAAGATTAGAGATACCATGCTCGGAGAGATAGTTGACCGCTGCCGCTATGGTTTTCAGTTCGTCGGCTGCGTGTTGGTGCTGCCAACTCTGCGAATACTTCCGGCTCTTTTCTCTCTGAACGCTCAAATACTTCATCAACAGATTTGCAAGGTTGGGAGATTGCGGCGGCTGCTTCGGGGCGGTTTCCCGCGCTTTGAACAGGTCGGCAATCCACTCTTTGAGCTTCCCAATCTGCGCCCGGATTTCCCGGATAAGGCGGTTTGCCTTTTGGATATTTCGGTTCAGTTCGCCTTTCTCGGTGGCGATACCTTTCTTCTCCATCTGGCAAGCCGCCACGCCCATGTGGACGGTGGGGAGTTCCTCAATGCCGCGCTCGGCGTTACTGCGGTGGTCGATACGCTCCGGGCTTCCGGCACGCTCAAGATAGTCGTTTGAAATATCAGCCCATGCCTTGCGCCAAACAAGCGCATTCTCTTGGCTGTTCCAGCCCGTGAGGTCAACCTTGTGCGTCTTATATCTGCCACTTGGCAAGCGGATACGCTCACCGTTTTCATCAAGGTCATATTCCTTTTTGGACTTTGCCGCCCACGCGCCGCGCCCGTCAAGGGGGCGCATGGTAAGCATAATATGACAATGGGGATTGCCCTTGTCGGTGTCGTGAATGGCAAAATCCACACACATTCCTCTGGAAACAAATTGAGAGGAACAGTATTCCCGGACAAGCCGGATCTGTTCCTCTCTGGATAATTCTATGGGGAGCGCTGCGTCAATCTCTCTTGCAAGCTGGGCGTTCCCGGCTTTCTCGTAAAGCTCCACGCTGTTCCACAAGGTTGAACGGTCAGAGAAAGAGGGTGGCGCGTGGGGCGGCAGCATGATCTCTGTATGGACAACGCCGCCTTTGCGGGTGTAGTCATGGGTCATTCCGTCCCATTCGTTTGTCAGCTTTTCGCCGCTTCGGTAGGCGGCTGCGGCAACGGCTGATTTGCCTTTTCCTCGGCTCACAATGCCGATGTTCCAATGGTAAATGGCTATGGGTATCACCTCCCGGATAGGATAATAAAACCCGCAAAAATGGTACAGACGCCAACGGCGGGTGTACTGTTTTTGTGGGTGTGCAGGGATAGCCGCAAAGCGGCGCAAGGGGTGCAGCCCCTTGTTGCGGCAAAGCCGCCATATCGGAGCGCGGGGAAATCTCCCTGTGCGGAGACAAGCCCTCGGCAGAGCGCACACGCCCGTAAGGGTGTATAAGTGCGCCCTTAGTTCCTAAGGGATTTTCAGCTTTTCGCTCCCTCTGCTCGTTTTTTCAGATATTCCCGCGCTGGTTCACTCGTCAAGGCAAGCCGGAGAAGTGCTGTGGCTTCCTCGTCGGTCATGTTCTTTGCTTCCGGCACAATGCTTTCAAAGACCGCGCCCCGGACAATAAGGCGGTGGCTGCGCGTTCTGCGTTCCTCTTTGGATAGCTTCTGACGCAACATCTTTTCTCGGTTCTCAAACTGCCGGATTTTCTTCTTTCCGTCCTCAATCTCGGCTTGCAACTCCTCGCGGGTTTTCTCTCTTGGCTTTGTCATGGTTGGTCGCTCCTTTCTGCTCATAAGCATAGAAAAAGGACAGTCGATTTTCTCGGCTGCCCTTGTAAAATAGAAAACTTATTTACTTTGCAAGAAGGTTTTGTTCGGATACTTTTTCATCAGAAGTATGGCTTGTTTGGGCGTGGGGCATATCAGTCTGAGTTTCCGTCAAAGTCTGTGTTATGATAGTGTTCATATAACCAGTATTTTCCCTCAAACTCAACGACAATGTTATCGCCGTACTGATAAACCGCAGCCCCTACAATATCATCATTTGCTTGGAAATTTTCTTTTGGTTCTTCCGAAGAACTAACTGTGTTTTCGATTTTTCCTAACAAATTGAAAGAACTTTTTTCATCTGCGAAGTTGGGTTGAGAGTCAACGATTTGATAAAGCGTATCATTTACATAGACCATAGGAGCAATATCTCCAGAAATGGGAACCAATGCTTTTAGCAAATCTTCTCCTGTTACACCTAATTGTGCTTCATCGCTTGCAAAAGGAATACGCAGCAGGTATTGTTGGTCTACTTCGTAAAGATATATATAAATGCCTGAGCCAACATCTTGTGTGTCACCTAAAAGAGAAAGAACATCTTCTCTTGTCATGGTCGGTGTTAGTTCTTTTATTTGCTCAGATGTTACCTGCGTCGGTGTATCGAGCGGTTCCTTGTTTTCTGGTATTAGACTAAGGATTTCTTCAGTCAACGGGTTACTTTCTCCTGCGTCAATCGTTTTTGCAGCTTCTTTTATTTCTTTATGAGAATAGTCGCTCAAATCTTCAACAGCAATGCCGAGAGAATTGAGATAATCAACCGCTGCATTATATTGAATTATATCAACGGCAAATGCGGTCAATGGTATCATCAAGCACAAGCAAGCTGCAATAGCCCCCCACTTTACCCAAATGGGCTTTTTGGCTTTCTTCTTGTAGTTGAGAGCTTCATCGACATATTTTGTGTCAAGCTCGCTCATAGCGTCGGAAAACTTCTTTGCATTCATACGAATACCTCTCTTTCAATCAAATATTGCTTCATCTTCTCGCGGATACGGGTCAGCCGGACAGAAATGTTTTTTTCTGAAAGCCCCATAAACTCGGCTATGTCCTTATAGCTGTCGGAAAACCAATAGCGGCGCATGAAAATAACGCGGTTTTCGGTAGTCAGCGTGTCTAAAAATGCTTCAATGATACGGGCTAACTCTTTGGCTTCGATTTCTGCTTCTACTGTATTCGGGGCTGCTATACAGGCTTCAATTTCTTCCAAAGCAATCGTGTAATGGCTGCTCCGTTTGGCTGCTTCCTTTCTCCAATAGATTTTGAGTGAAATGTTCCGAACGATTTTAACAAGATAAGATAGCAGCGGGTTAGGTCGTGCCGGGGGAATGGCGTTCCATGCGCCTAAATAAGCGTCGTTTACACATTCCTCCGCGTCTTGTCTGCTGCCTACGATATGGTAGGAAAGATTGTGGCAAACTTTTCCGTATTTTATGTCCAGTTCCCGTATGCCCTGCTCTGAACGCTCGAAAAACATTTCTATGATTTTTTCATCGTCTATCATCACACCGCCTCCTTTCCGGCTTCACCTATATACTACGGTTTTAGCGGCGAATACTACATCAAATCTCAAACTTTTTCAAAAAAATTATACCACACTTCGCGTGAGATTGCTTGCGTTAGCTTTCGCCGCTTCGCTGGCGGCTCTCCGGCGTTCCTCGCTGTATGGGGCGGTCAGACGGAAAGAGAAACGCCCCTTTGCAATATCAAACTCCATGCAGCCTGTGTCGGGGTCTGTGTCGGTCTTGCAGCACTCGTCGGGGTACTGCTCGGCATAAGCGGCAAGCCGCCTTTTGAGGTCGGTGTTGTGGGTGCGGATATGGATAAGGGGGTCTTTCTCGTCAAACCATATATCAGTGGTCTTTTCCTGTTTGGTAAGCCCTGTTCTCATGCAAGCTCCTTTCTGCGCCCCTGTTACGCAATAGGGGCATTTTTCGGGTGTTTTCCTCGGCTCTTGACTTGTGGAAAACGGCGTTTTTGACGATAAAAACCGCCCAAACGGGGAAATGTATCGTCGGGGCGGCTGTTATCGCAAGATTTCTGTTTTTTCCGGCTCTTGACCGTCAGACGCAGAAAAGCGCAAACTGTCAGCAAGTATCGTTTTCAGCAGCTTGTCGGAGAATGTTTCTGTGCCGTTGGGATTGAAAAACAGCTCCGCAACAATGGTCTGCCCGTTCCTCTGTGTCGTGATAACTCCGTCCGGCTTAGTCAGCGGGGTGGGTGTTTCTTTCTTTTCTGTCAATAGATTACTCCTTTCTCCGGGCGTAAAAAAGGGACTTCCCGTAGTTCGGAAAATCCCTCTATGATGTTGCTATTCTGTTTTATGGTGCGGACAGTGCGGCGGCAGCCTGCGCCTTTTTCTTCGCCCGATATTCCCGCGCTTTGATACGGTCATACTCCCGTTGCTTTTCAAGATTTCTCGCCCGGTATTCTCTTGAATAGTTACGGTGGTAGGCGCGGCTCTTTTCCTTTCTTGCTTCTTCGATTTCCTCCCGCATTTGCCGGATTTCCTGCTCTGTCGGCTCTGCAAGCTGTGTCAGTTCATTTTCAAATCTGCCGATATGGTTAAAGTATATCCCGATATGCTGAATAGCCTGTTTTGCCCTTTTCTTGTCGCGCTCATGCACTTCAATCCGGCTGATAAACTCGTTGAGGATAGTCGGGGTAAGGTCGGTAAAATCAGCGTAACGGTCTATCAGCTTTACAAACTTCTGTGCCCGTCCTCCCGCGTTCTCAAAAGCGGATAACTGCTCCCTAAGTTGTTCAAGTTCTGCTTTCAGTGTGTAGTATTCTTCTGAATACTTCTGCGACATCTGCTCATAGCGGTCTTGCGGGATAGTTCCCAGCGCGTTGTCCTCATAAAGTTTATTCAGTACCTTGTCAATCTGTTCAAGGCGCGTCGTGATTTGCGGGATACGCTTTTGCTGTTTCTTTGTCTTGTCAGTCTGCTGCATGGCAAGGCTCTTTTTCACTAAGGCTTCAAACTCTGCCCGGTTGCTGATAGAGTATTCCGCAATTTTTTTCAGCACATCTGCGACGGTCTGCATAAGCAGATCCGCGTCCATGATGTGTGGGGAGCTGCACTTGGGATTTTTGGCTTTTCCCTTGTGGTACTCGCTGCAATAGGCAACATGACGCTTGCTGCCGTTCCTGTAATCTATGCGAATGTGCATTTTTGCGCCGCAGTCTTTACAGAAAAGCAAGCCGGACAGAGGGTGGATTTCTCCGTCCCCGTTGGGGCGTTTGACAGGTGCGTTTTCCAAAATCCGCTGCACATTTTCAAAGTCGGTGCGGTCAATAATCGGCTCATGTACATTTTCTGTGATGTGCCACTGGCTTCTGTCTACATAGTGGTTTCGCTTATCCCGGAAATGCTTTGTAGTCTTGAAATTGACTACATCGCCGCAATACTCCTGCCGCGTGAGGATATGGGTCAAGGTGGCTTTGTTCCACTTGTAACGGTTATCCTCGTTGAGCGTCTTATTTTTACAAGTTCCCCGTCCTCGGTCTTTCATGTAGAAAGTGGGGGTTGGGATTTGCTCCTGCGTCAGATATACGGCGATTTGGTTTCGGTTTTTCCCATCCAAAAACAGACGGAAAATAAGGCGTACAACCTCGGCGGCTTCCTCGTCGATTATCCAAAAATCCTTGTTGTCCGGGGCTTTGATATAGCCATAAGGGGCTTCGGTGGCAATCGGTTTTCCACTCATGCCTTTGGTCTTAATGCCCGTTTTCACTTTTTTGCTGATGTCCTTTGCGTACCACTCCGACATGATATTGATAAAGGGGGCAAACTCTAATGTGTCGGGGTTTTCGCTGTCTATGCCGTTGTTGACTGCGATAAAGCGCACATTGTTCCGTCTGAAAATCTCCATAGCGTTTCCGACTTGGAGATAGTCGCGCCCCCAGCGGGTAAGGTCTTTCATAATACACACACCGATTTTTCCGCTTTCCACATCTTCAATCATGCGGGAGTAAGCAGAACGGTCAAAAAACCTGCCGCTTTCGTCGTCGTCAATGTAGTGCCGGATATTGGTTAGGTGCTGCCCTTTGGCGTAGTTTTCCAAAAAGATTTTTTGGTTCTGTATGCTGTTGCTCTCGCCACCGTCCCTGTCCTCGTCGCCTACGGAAAGGCGGGAGTAAAGGGCTGTGATTTTATTGTAATTGCTCATGTGCATATCCTCCTGCGTCCATAAAGTCGTTGTTTACAGTTAAGATTATGCACTCCACCGGGCGGAACCGTATTCCATGCCGTGCCTGTACTTCTTGGCGTTCTTGCTTTTCAGGTACACAGCCAGCCGCAGGCCGCCGCAGCAGCACAGGCCCACCAGCAGGTCCAGCGGGTGCAGGCTGGGCCACCAGCTGGCCAGCGCCACCGGCAGCGTGGAGAAGAACGAGAGCATTTTTGCCGAAGCGTCCGCACCCACGGCCATCCGCCACGCTTCACCGAAGTTGGTGGAGAAAAGCCCCATCAGGATATACGGCAGATTCAGCAAAATGAGCTTTTTGATGTTCAGCTGCTTTTTCATCGTTCCAGCTCCTTCCGCTTGTTCCGGTCCACGACGACGTGTTTTACCAGTTCTTTGAACTGGCTCAGCTTTGCCAGCACGGACGGGCGCTCGGATTTCTCCGCCTTTCTGACCTTTTTCCCGGTGTACTCGGTAAAAGCAGCGGTCAGGGCATCCGCGTCCCGACCCTTGAAAAAGATCAGGTACTTGGGTGGGGAGCTGCTGCGGTCCTTCTTCACCGCATAGTCCACGCCGTATTTCCGGGCGATCTTCTCAAACTCCTTGATGGAGGGGTCGGTGATCTCGATGTTGGAAACCCCTTGGTTTTGACCAATCAGCTGTTTCACCGTCTGCTTGCCCTGGGGCTTCACAGGCGCGTCACGGCTTCTCTGCTTTTGCAGCTTCTTTTCCTTGCGGTGGGCAAGGTACTTGCTGATGGCGGCTTTGAGCAGCCTGCCGGTGAACTTTGTTCCGCTGACAACCAGCGTTAAAGTCCTGTTTTCCACTTCTTCCTGCATTTTCATCGCCTCCTTTCCACAAAATGTGCAGGGGTGGTGCATTTATTTCTAAGGCGGGACCACCAGCCGCCGGAGAAGGTATTTCTTCATCGAACCGCCCTCAACGAATTTGCTCAGAACGGTCATAGAGCAAATCTCCATTTCTGACCTTTGCATGACTGAGAATCTTGATCTGTCCCTTTGCCTGACTGTCCAGAGCTTTTTCATAGCCCTTATCTGACAAAAACAGGCGGGTTCGTTCACCTTTCCAGCCCACCGGGGAGTCATGCGTCAGCACATCAAAAATAATCATGTGCCGGGTGTTCTCAGCAAATCGCTGGAGATCCATGTAGTCATGGCCGTGATAGTTCTGCGCTCCAGCTTTCTGGCGCATTTCTTCCATCAGCTGACCGATTGTTTTGCCTTCTGGCATAAAACTCACTTCCTTTCCCACTCTCATACAACCATCAAAATCATGTCTCTCAGCTGAGCAAAGTAGAGTTTGCCTTGCGGGGTTATCAGCGTATAGGAGCCGATATGCCCGTGATTGCAGTAGTCTTTGACACAAAACAGTCCTTCATTGGCTGGCTTTGCATAGGGCAGTACATTACCGGATGCGGTGCGGTACACAAAACGCTTTTCCAGAAGGAAACGGACAAACCGACGCTCCGGGACAAGCAACTCTTTGGCGGTGGTGCGGAGGTTGGTACTGTGATTGAGGTCGATGAACAAATCATAAAAGGCTGCCTTACTCTCCAGCAGGGCATTTTCCTCTCGTAGCGACGCATTTTCTTCCCGCTCAGCAAGCAGCTCGGAGCAGAGCTTTATCAGAGCTTCCGGAGAAGTGGCTATCTCCCACAACTTGCAACGGTGTACAAAGGGAACATAATAAAAAACTTAATAATGGACTGCCAATCTTACACAAAGTACCGCCCAAACGAGACTACGGGCGGTATTTTTGTATCATGGCGGAGAAAGGAG
>NZ_JACRST010000004.1 GCF_014384885.1 Ligaoa zhengdingensis | reverse complement strand
ATGGCCATCATCGCTTCCGCTGGCATCCTCCTCTCCCGCAAACGTAAATAATCCTTCCCTTCCCCTTCTTTTCTGCCAATCATTAAAAAGCACCGGAGTCCCTCGCCTCCGGTGCTTTTCTGTTCTTTTTTTAATCTGTCAGGAAACGTTCAAATCCAATAAAATCGCCCACCACCGCATCCACCTCGGGGCGGCCAGCGAACAGCTCACGCTTATGCTCCGGCTGAATGGCGATGATCCGGCCCGCACCTGCGCGGTAGGCCGACTGAATCCCGGATTCCGCATCCTCCGCCACCAGGCAGAGGCCCGGTTCCACGCCGATCCGCTGGGCCGCGCGCAGATAGATGTCCGGGTCCGGTTTGCCCCGAAGGGTGCCGTCGTCGTAGACCAGCTTGTCCAGATCGAACCAACGCCCGAGGTCAAAGGTGCGGATATAGAAATCGACGTTATTGCGTTCAGACGCAGTTGCAATGGTGTGCGGAATCCCCCGTTCGGCCAGCAGGTCGAGAAACGCGGGCAGACCGTCTGTAAGGTGGAGGGGCGCGGGGTCAGCCAGGCAAAATCCGCGGTAGATCTGCTCCTTCTGTTCAATCAGCTCAGCCACTTCGCCGTCAGAAAGGGGCTTTTGCAAAAAATATTCCATGATGAAGCGGTTGTTGCGCCCGTGCACATATAGCCGGAACTCCTCGTCGGTGATCTCATGCCGGCATACGCCGCGGATAAACTGCCGCCAGGCGCGCTCCTGCTTCTCCCCATCCAGGAACATCGTCCCATTAAAATCCAAAATAACGCCGCCGATCTTCAAAGCGGTTCCTCCCATCCTTATGTCGATGCTCCGGTTAATGGGTCACAATGTAGTTCCAGAATGCCCGCGCAAAGCATTCCACCGTCTCATCGACGACATCCTGATGCAGGAAGGGGCGCCCTTTGATGGTGCTGATGCCCTGGAAAAATACGGTGGCCAGATTGGCGACTACCTTGGGGTCGCAGCGCGCGGGGTCCTTACCCATCAATCGAACAATCTTGGCAAAGAACTCCTCCTGTACCTCCATATATATGTCCATCCGCTCCTGCGGAACATGCGCCGCGATCCGGTAGGTATCCTTCAGTTTTAAAAAAGAGAACACCTTTTTCTCATTGCGGATGCAGGCTTCGATGATATTCCAGATGCGCTGCTCCACCGGCAGATTGGTCTGCGCCATAAAGTAAGTCACCATCTCATAGAGGATCTCCTGGCGGTCCTGGAGCGCTTGCAACGCAAATTCTTCTTTGGAGGGGAACATCGTATAGAACAACCCGCGGGAGACGCCTGCACTGCGTACAATATCGTCCACACTCGTCTCCATATACCCGTTTTCACAAAACAAGGCGAGTCCATTCCGAAGCAACTGTCTGCGCAATTTTTCCCTGCCCGACTGTGTAAAAATCTTTGGCATCGAATCCCTCCATATTTTTGATTTATACTTTCACTAAATAGCTGTCTCTACCAAATTCGTATGCGATACACGGATAATCTCACAGCTATTTTCTTTGTATCAAGAACAGTTTCATTATATCCCATTCCTTCCCAGTATGCAAGAGCGCATTCCAATGCAATCCATATGTAATTTCTCGTTCTTTCCATTCTTTTGTGATATAACAAAAAACAGCCGGCGGAACTGTATCCGCCGGCCAGCCAAATTCTTTTTATTTTACTTTTTGCACAGGATCAGCAGACCGCATCCCACCGGCAGCAAGGCCGCCATTGCGGACAAAACGTCGGGCAGACCGGTATCGGGGTTTTGCTCCACATCGCCGCCGACTGTCGGTGCAGATTCCGCCGGGGTGGACGGCGTCTCCGGTTGCGACGGTTTGGCTTCCTCCGTGGGCTTTTGCACCGCATCAGACGCAGCAGCGGGGGCCACCTGGAAGTTCAGCTCGGTTTCGTCGTAATCGTCGATTCCACCGATAGTCGCCCCATTCTCCGGGGTTACGGTAACCGTGATTGTAACCCAAGCATTTTTGCCCGTTGTGTTCGATTTCGTAGTGACGGCAATGTACGCCGATTTGCGTCCCGAAGTGTCATTCTGAATGGCAAAGCGCACACTCTGCACCAAATCGCTGCCTTCAGACACCTTATATTTGAGTTTATAGTGTTCCAAATCCGCCATCTTTGTGGCATATGCAAATTTCATCTCGCCGTCGTCGTTCTCTGCACGAGTGGTCAAAGGCAGATAGAGCACCGATCCGGAGGGGACGGGGTCGGTACCCACGCTAGCGGACCGCATCTCTTCACGATTTTGATCGTAAAGGTGCAAATCGCTCCCCAGTTCTGAGATATCCTCTGTCTGTTTGGCCATCGCAACGGCGCTCATCCCCAATGTCAACACCGCCGCCATCAGCAATGCAATCAGTTTCTTCATCGTTTTTTCCTCCACATGGGCAAACTTGCCTCATCCGTTTTGAGCTTGTCACACTTCTGTCTCACTTCCGGCAGCGCTCTTCCACCGGCTGCATCATCCGTTTGGAAACATTATACCCTAAATTTATGAAGATCGCAACCGAGCGACCCCTATTTTCACTTCGTTCATAATCAATTTACAACTCAATTAAGCTGGAAAAGAGGGGCACCAAAGCGCCCCTCTTTTTCTACTGGTGATTTTAATGTCTGGTCTCAATTTATTTGGTGCGTTTTTTGAAGGAAGCCGCGCCGATCGCTGCGACCGAGACGACCGCCAGCGCCACCGCAACGCCTACGACGTCATTCGCACCGGTATCCGGGTTGCCAGTACCAGAGGTGCCGCCGCCATTTGTCGTGTTGTCATCGTCATCGTCGTCATCGTCGTTGCTCGCTGTCTTCAGCTTGGTATCAGAAACGACATAGTTACCCAGCTTGTTGGTCGAGATCACAAATTCCTGATTATAGGAATCATATTTCGCATCAACCGTGGTGATCTTGCCGTCCACGATCTCATACAGATAGGGGGCAACCATCTTGCCATCTTTGCCTTCAATTTCGTCGGCGGGGATATACAGCTTACCGGTGCGCTTGAAGGTCTTGTTGTTACCTTCAAAGGTGTGGAAATCGAGGGTTGCGTTCGGATATTTGTCCACGACCGCCTCGACCTCGTCATCGTTGTAGCGCAGGAACAGCTCTTTCTGGCCCTTCGCATTCACAACAAAGCGGATATCCACATCGGCGTCATTGAAGCTGATTTCGATGGGGTCGGAGTCGTCGATATCGTCAAAGTTGATCAGCGGTTTGTTTTCCGAAACCGAGATGTAGCTTTTCGCAGAGGTCTCATCGTAAGAGAAGGTATAATCGAATGCGAAGCTGTAATCCTCATCATCATTCACAAAGTATTTGCTGCTGCCGTAAATGTTGACGTCCATCTCCACATCAATGTCGTTGCTGGTGAAATTCTCGTTGATGGAAACAGCAATAAAGGTGAATTTATTGCTGGATACATTCTCGCCAAATACATTTGTATCAGCCAAAAGCTTGCCGTCAATCTTTTTAACCTCTTTCATGGAAAAGCTGACACCTTCGACCGCTTTGGAGCCTTCACTGATGCTGCGTCTCAGCTTAAAGTTGCTCAGCGCATTGACACTCGTGATATTATCCTTGCCGTTATTATACTTGTCATCTTTGTTCTTCACCAGGTAATAATAAGTTTTACCAGGTGTAGACGGATTTGTCACCGATGTTAACTCTTTGTCATCAGCATCATAGGTATACGCTCGATCGCCATCGACCACAATGTTTTGGGTCTTACTTGCCGCCATAGCGACGGTGGTCATGCCGAGGGCCATGGTCAGCGCCAAAATAGTCGCCAATACCTTTTTCATCGTTTTTACCTCCCATATAGAAATAGTTTATTATCGTACTATACCAAAGCCGGAAGCACCAGCAAACCTCCGCACCCTTAGTATATTACAACCGGAAATGATTGTCAACATTATTTTGACATTTTATTGTAACTAAATTGTAACTATATTTCCAGCCAATATCCCTTTCGCTTCTATTATACCAGACTATTCCTTTGGATTGTACCTAGATTATTGAGGATTTGTAAATTTTTCGTTCAGGTTTTTAAGCGAGAATTAGGCAACCAAACAACAGCTATACTCGAGGGGAATACATGCTCGCCGTCGGTTGACATCCCGCCTGAAATTGTGTATCATAGGTAAAGCAGCCTGCCACCATAAAGGCTGCGATTTGCCGCTATGGCGGAACTGGCAGACGCAAGGGACTTTAGTTTTAGAGCGCACAGGTGGGAAACCTCTGTGTGGATGCTGTCAAATTCGGTGAAACTCCCCCTACTGTAAAAGGGACAACGCCGAGCCAAGCCAAGTTTGGAAGGTGTAGAGACTATACGGCAGCCGCCTAACCCGGCCAGCGCCGGCAGGGCGAAGACATAGTCCGGGCTACAACAGCTATGTGCTGGCCTGAGCAATCAGGAGTAGTGGAGAAAATCCCTCGGTGGCAACATCGTACCGGTTCGATCCCGGTTAGCGGCACCAGCGGGTATGCACCCGCGAACGATTCACGCCCTTCGCTCTCTGCGAGGGGCGTTTCTCTTTGTCCCGCGGCCACGCCTTTTTGAATGCCGCACACCCCGCGCGGCGGGTATGCACCCGCGAGCGATTCGCGCCCTTCGCTCTCTGCGGGGGGCGTTTCTCTTTGTCCCGCGACCCCGCCTTTTTGAATGCCGCACACCCCGCGCGGCGGGTATGCACCCGCGGGCAATTCGCGCCCTTCGCTCTCTGCGAGGGGTGTTTCTCTTTGTCCCGCGGCCCCGCACTGTCCATTATCGCGCATTCCCAGCAGCGGGTATGCACCCGCGGGCAATTCGCGCCCTTCGCTCTCTGCGAGGGGCGTTTCTCTTTGTCCCGCGGCCCCGCACTGTCAATTATCACGCATCCCCAGCGGCGGGTATGCACCCGCGGGCAATTCACGCCCCTCACAACAGGTGAGGGGCGTTTTTGTCCGGATTTCTTACTGCTTCGGCTGCCCCAGATCCTCCGGCGGATTGCTCGGCGCGGAGGGCTTGCGGCGATTTTTTCGGGTGACAGCGCGCAGGATCAGCACCAGCACCAGGATGATGACCGCCACGATCAGCAGATAGGGCAGATTCACCACGAAGCCGACCGCAAAGTCCTTGCAGCCCTCTCCAATCTGGTACAGCGATTCGCTAAATCCGGTCTGCATACGGCTCCACACGGTCTTTTCCTCCACCGGCGTGACCCGTTCGACCTCATTGATGTCCAATGTCACGGTGCTGTAATCCACCTGATTGTCGTAAGTGCGCAGTTGGGATTCGTAGCTTTCCAACTGGTAGCGCACATCCGACAGGCGCTGCTCCAACGCGATGATATCCTCTACGGCCTCAGCCTTTTCGAGCAGGGCCAGCAGGCGCTCCTGTTCGATCAGCAGGGCTTTTTTGTGGCTATCCACATCGACATAATCCAGGGTGATATCCTCGACCGACTCCTGCCGTGTGGTGACATTGCCCAGCTCGCTCACAGTCTGGATAAAGCCGTCCACCTTATCCTTGGGGATGCGCGCGACCAGATGTGCATAGCGGGTTCCGCCGTGGCTGTAGCCCTTGCCGTTGTATCCGCTGCGGCCGCTCACCTCGCTCTGTTCCACATAACCGCCCAATGCAGAAATCTGCTCGTTGATTGAGCTGTTGAGCCCATCAAAATCCAATGTTTCCACCCCGAGATAGATCCGGCGGATCAGCTTGCGGGAGGGATCGGTGATCTGCTGCGCACCCTGGGCGGTGCTCATCACCCCGTCAGCATCCGCTGCCATGTCCATCTCCGCCACTTCACCCATTTCCGCCGCTGCGGCGGGTTCGGCCGCCGCACTCGAGACGCTGTAGGTATTGCTGTATTTGGCCGTGGAGGACGCTCCACACGCCGCAGTAACCAAGCCTGCGGCCAAAACCAAAACTACTGCTACAATTCTATAGGAATGTTTCATCGCTGTCGTCTCCTTCCTTTGCCAATGAATGGGGCCTTTGTCTTATTAGTGTAGCATATCTCACATTTTTTTGCATCCCCACCCCAAAAAAATTTCGCCGGAAACAGGGAAACGGAGCGGAAGAATTGATCTTCCGCTCCGTTTCATTCGTGGACAGAACCTTCTATCACACGGGGTGAACTTTATTTTTGTCGTCCAGGTGCTCGCCGTCGATGCCATATTTCTTTTGGCGGCGGCTCTCGAAGAATTTGGGGGCAACCTGCGGGAACATCGCCCAGGTGAGGACATCCTCGTCCTGCTCGTTGTACTTCGCGGGCAGCTCGGCTCTCATCTTATCCAACTCGGGCTCCAGCAGGTCGGCGGGACGGCACTCGATGGGCTTGTCGTCGCCGATGATCTTCTTACGGAACGCCGGGTCGATGGGAGCGGGGGTCTTGCCGTACTCGCCGCGCACCAAGCCCTTGAACTCCTTGGTGACCATCTTGTAGCGCTCGCCCATAATCACGTTGAACACCGCCTGGGTGCCGACGATCTGGGAAGTCGGGGTGACCAGCGGCGGATAACCGGAATCCTTGCGGACGTTGGGAATTTCCTTGAGCACATCCTCGAATTTGTCCTCCTGGCCCGCCTGCTTGAGCTGGGACACCAGGTTGGAGAGCATTCCGCCCGGCACCTGATAGAGCAGGGTGTTGGCGTCGACGCCCATCACCTTGGGGCTGAGCAGGCCCTCGGCCAGATATTTTTCACGCAGCTTGGCGAAGTGCGCGCGCACCACGTCCAGCTTTTTGAGGTCGAGGCCGGTGTCGTAGGGCGTACCCTGGAACGCGGCAACGACCGATTCGGTCGCGGCGTGGCTGGTGCCCATCGCCAGGGGGGACATCGCGGTATCCACGATATCCACGCCCGCCTCCACCGCCTTGATGATCGACATCGAGGCGAGGCCGGAGGTGTAGTGGGTGTGCAGCTGGACGGGAATCTTGACGTTCTTTTTGAGCGCTCGCACCAGCTCGTCGGCCATATACGGGGTGACCAGGCCGGCCATATCCTTGATGCAGATCGAGTCCGCGCCGGCGTTCTCGAGCTGCTTGGCGTATTTCACAAAGTAGTCGAGGTTGTGCACCGGGCTCAGGGTGTAGGAGATGCAGGCCTGCAGGTGTGCGCCCTCCTTCTTGGTCGCCTTGATGGAAGCCTCGAGGTTGCGAATATCGTTGAGCGCATCGAAGATGCGCAGGATGTCGATGCCGTTGGCGACCGACTTCTGCACGAAGTAGCTCACCAGGTCGTCCGCATAGTGGCGGTAGCCCAGCATGTTCTGGCCGCGGTACAGCATTTGCAGCTTGGTGTTGGGCATACGCTTGCGGATGGTGCGCAGACGCTCCCACGGGTCCTCATCCAAAAAGCGGATGCAGGCGTCGAAGGTGGCGCCGCCCCACACTTCTGCGGAATAGTAGCCGACCTCGTCCATGGCGGGCAGGATATCGTACATTTCATCCATGCTCATGCGCGTGGCAATCAGCGACTGATGCGCGTCGCGCAGCACGGTTTCGGTAATTTTCAAAGGTTTTTTTGCCTGTGCCATCAAAACACTCTCCTTTCTGCGGGAAATCTCCGATTAATCCATGGTGACAACCAGATCGTTCGAGTTGACCGAAGCGCCCTGCGCCACGTTGACCGAAGCGACCACGCCGTCCTGCGGCGCCATGATGTCGTTCTCCATCTTCATGGCCTCGAGGACGACCAGCACGTCGCCCTTCTTCACCGCCTGGCCGGCGGTGACGTTCACCTTGACGATGGTGCCGGGCATGGGGGCGTTGATCTTGATGGAACCGGAACCGCCCGCAGCAGGAGCGGGAGCGGCGGCGGGAGCAGGGGCCGCAGCCGGAGCGGGTGCAGCGGCAGGAGCCGCAGCGGGAGCAGGGGCCGGCGCGGGGGCAGGGGTAGCGGCGGGCGCGCCCGCGCCCAGTTCTTCAACCTGTACGTCATATGCTTTACCATTCACGGTGACTCTCATTCTTTTCACAGCGGGTTCCTCCTATAATCGTAATCTATCAAAATGGATGGGTTCACTCGAAAGGACCGGGCCTCGGTCACAGAGGCAGGTTGCCGTGCTTCTTGGGCAGCTTGGTCACCCGCTTGCCGGACAGCATATCCAGCGCGGAGATCAGCAGGTTGCGGGTGTTGGCCGGGTCGATCACATCGTCCACCGTGCCGTCCGCGCTCGCCTGATAGGGGCTCGCTTCGCCCGCAATATAGTCGGCGGTAACCGCCGCCATATCCTTGTTCTTGGTCACGTCGTCGCCGTGCAGAATCGCCGCGACCGTCTCGGGCTTGAGGGCGGAGATCACTGCGGAGGGCCACGCCAGCACCAGGTCGGCGCCCGCGTTCTTGCCCGCCATGGCCACATAGGCCGGGCCGTAGGCCTTGCCGGTGACCACCGCGATCTTCGGGGTGGTCGCTTCCGCATAGACATGCGCCAGCTTGGCCGCCTCGCGCACCATGCGCAGCGGATTGTGGCCACTTTCGCCGGCCTGGAACCCGCAGGTGTTCACAAAGGTGACCACCGGGATCTGGAACGCGTCGCAGACCTGCATCAGACGGGCCGCCTTTGCGCAGGAGCGCGCGTTCAGCGCGCCGCCCTCGGTCGCGACCACGCCGCAGGTGAAGCCGCCCAGGGTGGCCATCGCCGTATAGACGCTGTCGTCGAAGCCGCCCAGCAGCTCGACCGCGCTGTCCGCGTCGAACACCGCTTTTACCAGGTCAGCCGCTTTGATGTCGCCGCTCTCGCAGGCGGCGGTGAGGCTCGCCTCGAGGCCGGAGGCCGCGAAGTCGAAGATGGGCAGCGAGGAGAGGTTATTCTGTGGCATCATGGAGACCAGGTGGCGCGCCTTGGCGATCGCCGCATCCGCGTCCTTCTCCACGATGTGGGCGACGCCCGCCTTGGCCGCGTTATCCGCGGTGCCCTCGCCCTTGGCAGGGGTGAGGAACAGCTCGGCCTTTTTGCTCATCACGACGAAGTCCGCGCCCGCCGCCAGCATGGCCGCGCAGCCCGCGCACACGCCGGCCACCACCGAAACCTGGGGTACAACGCCCGACAGGCTGTTGCCGCACAGCAGCATCTCGCCGTAGGCCGCCAACGCGTCGTTGCCCTCGGTCAGGGCCGCGCCGAAGGAATCGTAAATTCCCACTACAGGGGAACCGGTTTTGACCGCCAGGTCGTAGACCTTTTTGATTTTGGCCGCCTGGACTCTGCCCACCGCGCCGTTCGCATCCGACTTGTCCTGCGCGAACGCAAACACCGTGGTGCCCTCCACAGCGCCGTAACCGGTGACAACACCGGCGCTGCCGCCTGCCGCCTTTGCAAAGGCGTCCAGCTCGGTGAAGGTGCCCTCGTCGAACAGAAGGGCCAGTCTCTCGCGGGCGGGGGAAGCCACTACCGCCTTCTCGCGAGCGCTCGCCAGAAGGCTCATTTTGCTTTCAGCACTCATCATGTTTCCTCCATTTCTATCGGCTAACAATAAATTAGAAACTACCCAGCTTTTTCGCAAGGCGGGCCGGGCGGGCCCCACACAGACGCGAAAAAACGCCGCATCCCCGTATTTTCTCCCCGTAGCCGGCCGCGAACCAGCCGGTTTTTGGGAGGAAATCGAAAATGTAACCAGAATACATTATACACTTTGCCCGTTCTGGTTACAAGGGATTTTCGGCGTTTTTATCTTTTATTTGGCGCAATTTTTGCAGGTTGACAAAAATTTGTCAATATCTTCGATCAATTTGTTGGCAAAGCCGAACGCGCGCAGCCGCGCAAACGCGGCCTCGTCAAAGCTGCCGGCAAATTCGGCCGGGCCGACGCCGCACGACCGGGCATAGCCCAGCACCGAGCGCACCAGCCCGTCGATCAGCGCGTCGCCATATTCCGGCCGCGCGCCCGCGTCGATGAGCGTCAGGCGGCCGTCCCGCAGCAGGAACAGGCAGTAGCCCACCGGTTCCCCGCGGTCGAACGCGCCGTAGCTCTCGTATTCCTCATTGTACAGGAGGTTGGACGCCTCGCAGAAGGCCTCGAGCGCGTCCTCAGCGTCTACCTTTTTGAGCTCGAGCAACGCGCGTCCCCCCCATCTCGCGGATTGGGCGGTCCGCCCGTTCGCGCGCCTGCTGGTCGGCGCTGCGCATCATGCCGTTTAAGGTGTTGAGCTCCAGCTCGGTGAGCTCGCGCCACTGGCCGGGCGGCAGCATCCCCAGGCGCACCGGCCCGATGCTGACCCGCTTGAGGCGCGCAACCTCCAGCCCCACCGCCTCGCACATCTTGCGAATCTGGCGGTTGCGGCCCTCAGAGATCACCATCTGCATCACCACGCGGCCCGGCTCTTTGGTGAGCACCGTCACCTGCGCGGGCGCGGTCATCACACCGTCGATCTTCACGCCCTCGGTCAGCTGCACCAGCTGTTTGTCGTTCACATCCGGGCGGACGGTGACGCGGTAGGTCTTGGAGATGTGGTAGCGCGGGTGCATCACCCGGTTGGCGAACTCCCCGTCGTTGGTGAAGATCAGCAGCCCTTCGGAGTTGCGGTCCAGCCGCCCGATTGGGTAGACCCGCTCGGGCACGTTCTGCACCAACTCGGCCACGCATTTGCGGTCCATCTCGTCGTTCAGGGTGGTGACGTAGCCGCGCGGCTTGTTGAGGGCGATGTAATACCGCCGCTTCTTCACCCCGGCGTTGAGCTTCACGCCGTCCACCACGATGAGGTCGCGGCGCGGGTCCACCTTCTGTCCGATCGTCGCCTTGCGGCCGTTCACCGTGACCACGCCCGCCTCGATCATCTCCTCGGAGCGGCGGCGGCTCGCGACCCCCTGGTCGGCCATCACCTTCTGAATGCGCACGCCGTCCGTCTTTTTCTCTACCATGTCTGATAACATCCTTTCTCGCACTGCTCACGCAGTTCCCGCCGGCCCGTTCAGCCGGCCTCTTTTCCAAAGAGCCGGCCCCACAGCCCGCTCCAAAATCCCGTCTTTTTTTCACTGACCGGCCGCGCCGCCACCCCGTCACGGGTGCACAGCGGCAGACGCAGCAGCTCCTCGCCGTCCAGCGTGAAGCACGCTTCCCCCACGCACTCGCCCGCGCGCACCGGCGCGAGCGCGAATGGGCGCAGCGTCACCTCGGCCTTCACCCGTTCCTGTTCCCCCTCGGCCAGCGCCACATGGGCGTCTGCGGCGGGCAATACCGCCACGCTGTCCGCCAGTCCACCGCCCACCGGCAGGGCCAGCTCGGGCAGCAGGCTCGCGAGGTCGGCCGCCTGCACCTGGGCAAAGCTGCTGTCGAGCAGCTGGGCGTGGGTGCGCCAGTCATCCGGGCAGCCCAAAGTGACGCAGATGAGGGTCACCCCGTCCCGCTGCGCGGCCGACACCAGACAGCGCCCCGCGCTTTTGGTAAAGCCTGTCTTGACGCCGATCGTTCCGTCATAGTCCTGCAAAAGCCGGTTGTGGTTTTTAAGCCATCGCTTGTACGGCGGGTTGCCGTAGGAAAGCGTCATGCGGTACTGCCCGCAGATTTCCGCGAAGTCGGGGTTTTGAAGCGCCGCGCGTGCGAGCATCGCCATGTCGTACGCGGTGGAATAGTGGTTGTCGCCGTCCAGCCCCGACGGGGTTTCAAACGAGGTGTCCTTGAGCTCCAGCTCGGCCGCGCGCTCGTTCATCCTCTGCACAAATGCGTCCTGACTGCCCGCGATGCGCACCGCCGCCGCGTTGGCCGCGTCGTTGCCCGACGCAAGCAGCATCCCCGCGGCCAGAGTGCGCAGGGTGACGATATCCCCCTCGGTGAGCCCCATCGAGGAGCCCTCCACCCGGATCGCCTGCGGGTCCACCGTGAATTCCTCGTCCAGCCCCTCCTGCTCGAGGGCGAGCATCGCCGTCATGATCTTGGTGGTGCTCGCCATCGCCAGGCGTTCGTGCTCGTTTTGCCCGAACAGCACCCGCCCGCTCTGCGCCTCGATCACCACCGCGCCCTTGGCGTTCACCGCGCGCGCCGTGGTGCACATCGTCAGCCCCAGCAGCGCGGCGGCCGCTGCAAAACACAATCTTTTTTTCCACATGCCAATCACCTGCCTGTGGAAAGTGTATGCAGCAAAGTCCCGCGCCTATGCGGGAGGATGCCGCCGGAGGATCATCCCTGCTGCGCGGGCGTTTCCTTCTTCTTGCCGAACATGCCCGCAAACTTGTCGATCACCTCGGGCACCAGGTTCACCGCGCGATCGACCGAGTCGCTGTACTGCTCCATCTGAAGCAGCCGCACACTGCCGCCCGGGGTAATCACTAGAAACGCGAGCGGCTGGATGGTGACCCCGCCGCCGCTGCCGCCGCCGAACAGCTCGCGCGGCTTGGACGTGGGCAGGTCGGAACCGCCCGACGCGAACCCGAAGCTCACCTTGGAAACCGGGATGACCACCGTGCCGTCGGGCGTGACGATCTGTTCGCCGATGATGGTGTTGACGTCCACCAGCGCCTTGAGCTTTTCCATCGAGGAGTTGAGAATCCCTTCAATATGTTCTTGACTCATCCTTGCACCTCATTTTCTTTCCTGTTGTATCCCGCCGCCGGACTGCGCGCCCCGCACGGCCATCTTCCACAAAAACGACGCGGCCACCCGCACTGCCGCTGCCAGCACCACCAGCGGGGTGACCCTCACGCGGAAGCGCAGGGTGAAGCTCCCCCGGTCGGACAAAAAATCCGGCCGCAGGTCGAGCACCGCGCGGTCGATGTTGACGAGGCTCCTCAGCGTAGCGTAGGCGCCGTGCAGATAGGCGTTCATCCGCCCGTACTCCAGGGCGGTGCCCGCCGCGTCCCCCTTCGCCACAATCATGTGCAGCTCCAGCCCGCGCACCCGCAGGTTGCGCCAGAGCATCCGGACGCCGCCGGTGGCGGAGCGGATGAGGTCCAGCGTCATTTCTATGGTGTCGGTGAGCGCCTGCGGCTCGCTGCCCGTCTTTTTTTCCTTCTTTTTGAGCTCCTTTTTCTCTTCCTGTTCCGCGTTCTCTTCCAGCTTCCTGGCGTCCCGCTTGGGCTGGTTGATGCGCACCTTGAGGAACAGATAGCTCACCCACAGCCTGATCTCCCCGTCCCAGTCCACCAGGAGGGACACGGGCAGGCAGAGCAGCAGGAGCAGCACGCCCAAAATCCACAAAAAAACCGTCATCTTGTCACCGCCGTTCCGTCGGCTTGCGGCGGATCACTCCGCCTGTTCGTCAAAGCTGACCTGCCCCGCGATCTGCTCCTCGTCCCCGGGGCCAGCGCCGGCCTCCCCGTCTTCGCCGTCCTCAGACGGGGGCTTGGGCAGGTCGTCGAGGCTGTTGAGCCCGAAGCAGCGCAGGAAGTTGGAGGTGGTGACATATGCCACCGGTCGGCCGGGCAGCTCCAGCCGACCGTGCTCCTCCACCAACGCCTTCTCCACCAGAGTATTGACCACGCTGCCGCTGTCTACACCGCGCACCTGCTCGACAAACGATTTTGTCACCGGCTGGTTGTACGCGATGATCGCCAGGGTCTCCATGGCGGCCTGCGAGAGCGGCTGGTTGCGCCTGATTTCCAGGGCGCTGCGGATGTACGGCGCGTACTTCTGGCGGGTGCACATCTGGTAGCTGTCCCCCAGCATCACGATCTCCACCGCGCCGTCCTCCTCGTCGTAGTGGTCGCGCAGCCGGTCGAGCACACTGTAGGCCACCGGGATGTCGCACTCCAGTACCTGGGCCATGCGCGCCGCCGACACCGGCTCGCCGCTCGCAAACAACACCGCCTCCGCGATTTTTTCCACTTTGTTGAGCTTCAAGTCGTTTCCTCCCGTCTACTGGAATGAACCCGCCGCCCGCCTGCGATCACCGGCGGAAGGTGAGGTCGGCGTTGTCGTCGGAGAGCTGCACCCGCTTGGATTTGACCAGCTCGAGCACAGCCAAAAAGGTGGCGACCATCTCGCTGCGGTCGCCGGCCGATTCAAACAGGCTGTCGAACCGCACCACCCGCTGGCGGTACAGCCGCTTGAGCACATAAATAATCTTGGAGGTCACGCTGACCACCCGCCGCTTGACGATGCCCGAAAAGGCCGCCACCGGGGGCGGCATGCGTTTCTGCGCCTTGCCCAGCGCCGAAAGGTAAGCGGCGATCAGGTCGCCGGGCGGGTGCTCGCGGGTGTAGGTGCAGTCGGCCTCCAGCTCCATCGGGGCGCGCACAAAGAGGTCCGCCGAGCAGTTCTGCGCGGCCAGCAGCGCGGCTACCTGCTTGCAGGCCTGGTATTCCAGCAGCTGCCCGGTGAGCTCCTGCTTGAGCTTGTCCTCTTCCTCCTCGTGACGGGGCAGAAGGGACACCGTCTTGAGGTAGACCAGGCGCGAGGCCATCTCCAGAAACTCGCTGGCGACCTCCATATTTTGAAACTGCGCCTCGTCGATATACGCCATGTACTGCTCAAGCAGCTTGGCGATCTCGATATCGTAGATGTTCAGCTTGTGCTTGGAAATGAGGAACAGCAGGAGGTCCAGCGGGCCCTCGAACTGATCCAGCTTAAATGTGAGCTGCTCCATACCCGTCTCCCCGATTAAAACAGCACGCCCAGCAGCAGGTCCACCGGCAGGGTGATGAGGCTCACCAGCTTGAGCAGCAGGTTGGTGAGGAAGCTAAGCGGCACGGAGAGCACGCCGGTCACCAGCAGCACCAGCATGACGATGTAGATGATCTGCTGATACTGCTCGATCTTCGCATAAGCCTGCCAGGGCAGCAGGTATTCGAGCAGGCGGGAGCCGTCCAGCGGCGGCACCGGCAGCATGTTGAACACCGCCCAGCGCGCGCTGGTCTGCGCGATCATCAGGATCACCCACAGCAGGATGTTGACGATGTAATTTTGGATGCCCGCCGCGACGACGATCGCGCTGAGCACCTTGTAGACGATCATCAGCAGAATAGTGAGAACCACGTTGGACGCGGGACCGGCCAGCGCCACCAGCATCATGTCCCGCTTGGGGTGGTTTAAGTTGCGCATGTACACCGGCACCGGCTTGCCCCAGCCGATACCCACCAGCAAAAACGAAATGCTTCCCACCAGATCGAGGTGGGCGAAGGGGTTGAGGGTCATGCGGCCGCTCAGACGCGCGCTGCCGTCCCCCAGCTTGTCGGCCGCCCAGGCGTGCGCATATTCGTGCACCGGCATGATGGTGAGCAGCATGATGGCTCCGATCAGGATGTTCGACAGGGATAGGTTCATAAAATTTGTTCACTCCAACTTCTTTGTGCGCCGTAAAACCGCACTTACGCCGCCGTCTTGCCCCGCGCCGCGCCAAAAAACGGCGGGAAACGTTATCTTTTATTATAACTTTGGCGGGGAATAATTACAAGAGAAACGGTTGGGCCTGCCGTTTTTTTACCAAAAATTCATATTTCGCCCGACTATTTTCGCAAAAAGCCTTGATTTCGCCGGGCAAATCTGATAGTATACTAATGTTGACTTTCTAAATCCGCGCGTTTATACCGACTTTGGCGCGGCATTTAAATCTATCTACGGCGAAACCTTGCGAGAGCTTCCTTTCGCATGCTATACGGCCAGAAATTAGGTCGGTGAGGAGGTGCAATATCTTATGGCAAAATGCGACATCTGCGGAAAAGGCGTTACCTTCGGGATCCAGGTTTCCCACTCCCACAGACGCTCCAACCGGACGTGGAAACCCAATGTGAAACGTGTTAAGGCGATGGTCAATGGCACACCCTGCCACATTTACGCTTGCACCCGTTGCCTGCGTTCGGGTAAGGTGACCCGCGCAATCTAACAACGATTTGCTGCAATGAATGGGCGGCGGTATCCTCAGTGGATGCCGCCGCCTTTTTCTTTGCTCATCGCTGCGCTGCATTGGTCGCAGATCATGTGTAGAAACGCACCCTCTTTTCAGAAACAACTGACGGGCAAATTGAAATTTTACGCCTACGCTTTGTAGGGTTTGACCCTTTGAAGCATCATCTCGAATTTCTTCTGCGTCATCGTACCACAGACGATATCCTTGGCAGGAAACAATTTATCGTATTCTTTTACAAGGCTTTCGTCTACATTGTAAATCTCATCTTCATAATAGCGACCTTGTACTTTTGCAAAAGCCCCCGTGTATAATTCACAAGCGTGAAGCGCATCAGCATACAGGTTTTCCGAATTACGAATGCCGTAATTTTCTGCCGCCACAAACCCTTGGCGCGTATAATAATCGGGGTCGCCGCACAGCAAGATACCTCTAAAACCGAGTTTCTTTGCAATTTCCCTGGTGCGGGCGATCATCATGCCGCCGACGCCCATTTTTTGATATTCCGGTAGCACGCCAATAGGGCCGAGGCTTAACACCTCATAACGTGTTCCGTCGTCGCCGGCAATATAAGATTTCAAGCACATCGAGTTGCCAACAATTTTCTGCCCATTCACCGCTACAATATCAAGTTCCGGGACAAATACAGAGCAATCCCGCATGATATGAATCAAATAATGGTCATTGCAAGCGGGCGTGTAATGGTTCCAAAACGCTTCTCTTATTACATTCTCTGTTTCAAAATAATCGTTGGGCTGTTCCTGCCTCAATTCAATCATAATAACCTCTTCAAACTTCAAATTATCATTGCCTTATTTGCAAATTATACTGTACACGACAGGCAAACGCAAGAAAAAAATCCCCGGCAGATGGGTTTTTATCCGCCGAGGATTTTTATTGTCCTATGAGGCCTATCGGCGGGGCGCTTTTCGATCCCCTGCTCAGTTTTTGAGGGATTGCAGCGGCGCGGGGATGCGCCCGCCGCGCGCGATGAACCGCGCGGGGCTGTTGGGGTTGAGCGCCATCACCGGGCCGAAGCCCAGCAGGCCGCCGAAGTCGAGCTCTTCGCCCTCCTTCTTGCCAATGGCGGGGATGAGGCGCACGGCGGTGGTCTTGGAATTGACCATGCCGATGGCGGCCTCGTCCGCGATGATGGCGGAGATCACCTCGGGCGGGGTGTCGCCGGGCACCACGATCATATCGAGGCCCACCGAGCAGACGGCGGTCATCGCCTCGAGCTTTTCGATGCGCAGCGCGCCGCAGCGAGAGGCCGCGATCATGCCCGCGTCCTCGGTGACCGGGATGAACGCGCCGGAGAGGCCGCCCACATGGGACGACGCCATCACGCCGCCCTTTTTGACCGCGTCGTTGAGCAGCGCGAGCGCGGCGGTGGTGCCGTGCGCACCGCACTTCTCCAGCCCCATCGCCTCCAGGATGTAGGCGACCGAATCCCCGATCTCGGGGGTGGGGGCGAGCGAGAGGTCGACGATGCCGAACGGCACGTCCAGGCGGCGGGACGCCTCGGTGCCCACCAGCTGGCCCATGCGGGTGATCTTAAAGGCGGTGCGCTTGATAATGTTGGCCACCTCGGTGAGGTCGCAGTCGCCCGCTTTTTTCAGCGCTGCGCGCACCACGCCCGGGCCGGAAACACCCACGTTGATGACGCAGTCGGGTTCGCCCGGGCCGTGGAACGCGCCCGCCATAAAGGGGTTGTCCTCGGGGGCGTTGCAGAACACCACCAGCTTGGCCGCGCCGATGCACTGGCGGTCGGCGGTGAGGCGTGCGGCCTCCACCACCTGCCGGCCCATCAGGCGCACCGCATCCATGTTGATACCGGACTTGGTGGAGCCGATGTTGACCGACGAACAGACGTGGTCGGTGACGGCCAGCGCCTCAGGGATCGACTCAATGAGGGCGCGGTCGCCCGCCGCGAAGCCCTTATGCACCAGCGCGGAGTAGCCGCCGATAAAATTGACCCCCACCGCGCGCGACGCGCGTTCCAGGGTTTTGGCGTATTCCACAGGGTCGCCGCCGCTGACCGCCAGCACCATGGCGATCGGGGTGACAGAAATGCGCTTATTGATGATCGGGATGCCGTATTCCGCCGCGATATCCTCGCCGGTCTGCACCAGCTTTTGGGCGCGCCGGGTGATCTTCTCATAGATCTTGTCGCAGCTTTTGTGGATGTCGCTGTCGCAACAGTCGAGCAGCGATATGCCCATGGTGATGGTGCGGATATCCAGATTCTCGTCCTGGATCATCCGTATGGTCTCCAGAATATCGTTGGTGTTAATCATGCCGGTTCCCCCTTCTGCACTTAAATACGATGCATCGAGTTGAAAATATCCTCGTGCATCACATGGATTTGCAGACCCATTTCCTCGCCGAGCTGATTCATCTTCACCTGGATCTCCTTAAAATCGCAGCTGATTCTCGAGATGTCCACCATCATAATCATGGCGAACATATCCTGCATGACCGACTGGGTCACGTCGTTGACATTCGCATTGCAGGCGGCGCAGATAGACGAAACCTTCGCTAAAATACCCACTCTGTCCTTGCCTACCACAGTGATGACTGCGCGCATAAAAAATTCCTCCTCAAATTTCGGTCTGTCAGTGAATTTATACGGTCATCTCCTCCAACTCGGCCAACAGCGCGCGGCAGTCGCCGTCGGAGGGGATGGTGAAGTTCTGCCCCAACAGGTTCACCTCGGTGATCGAGGCGGCGTCGGGGGAACAGCTTCTCTTAAACTGCGCGGCGAAGAAGCGGCGCAGGAACAGCTCCAGCTTCTCTTTAATGAACGCGGGCTCCAGCTGGGGGCCGAACGCCACGCAGGCGTAGCGCAGCAGCTTGGCCGGGCGGAAGCCGTATTTGACAAAATAATAGGTAAAAAAGTCGTGCAGGTCGTAGCTGCCGAGAATCTCCTCGGTCTTTTGCGCAATCTGCCCGCCCGGCTGCGCGGGCAACAGCTCGGGGCTCACCGGGGTGGCCAGGATATCCCGCAGGATGTGCGCCACGGGGCCGCCCGGCGCCTTGGCCGCGGCCCCGCCGTAGGCCAGCGCCGCCGCCTGCACCACAAGCCCCGCGTCGGCCACGTATTTGACCACCGCCCGGATCATACTCTTGGTCAGGCAGATGTTGACGTTGTAGCCCGCCATCTGGTCGCCCCCAAAGGTACACCAGCCGAGCGCGGCCTCCGACAGGTCGCCGGTGCCGATCACCAGCCCGCCCACCTGGTTTGCGATGTCGAACAGAATCTGGGTGCGCTCGCGCGCCTGCGCGTTCTCATAGGTCACATCGCGGCTGTTCGGGTCCTGCCCGATGTCGCGGAAGTGCTGGGTGCAGGCCTCGCGGATGGACACCTCGGCGCAGGAACAGCCCAGCTCCTTCATCAGCGCCTTGGCGTTTCGCAGGGTGCGGTCGGTGGTGCCGAAACCCGGCATGGTGACAGCGCACAGCGCCTCGCGCGGCAGGCCCAGGCAGTCGGCCGCGCGCGCGGCCACCAGCAGCGCCAGGGCGCTGTCCAACCCGCCCGACACCCCGAGCACCATCTTTTGAATGCCGCTGTTTTGCAGCCGCCCGATCAGCGCCGACACCTGCAGGGCAAACAGCTCGCCCACATAGGCGTCGCGGTTGGGGCAGGTGAGGAACGGGTTCTGCGGGATGCGCCGCAGGATACCCTTCTTGCCGTCGGAGAGGCCCGCGGAAAAGAACGGCTTCACATACACGCCGCCCGGCTTCTGCGCGGCGATGATGTCGAGGTCGATGTCCGCGCCGACCGCTTCGACCGGCGAGAGGCAATCGGCGTTCTTCTGCGCGGCGAAGCGCAGCTCCTCCCCGCATTCGTAGACGCCCGCAAACCCGCCGAACAGCCAGGGGCTGGTGGTGTCCCCGCCCCCGCCGTTGCAGAGCGCCGCCGCGCAGCCCAGCGCCTTGGTGACCAGCCGCGCGGTGCGCCTGGCCTCGCTGATATAGCCCGCGTAGAGCGGCGCGCAGGAGGGGCAGACCACCAGGTCGCACCCGGTCGCTGCGAGCTCGGCTGTGTGCAGCAGCAGGCGGTCGGGCGGGCAGGAGCAGATGGTGAAGCGGCAGCCACCCGCAGAAAAGACGGCGCCCGCGGGCAGCACCCGGTCGGAGTAGCGGCCGTCGAAGCGGGAGGACGGCCCGGGCTCGGCGGGCACAAAGCCCACGAGCTGCCCGCTGTGCAGCACCGCGCACACCGGCGCGGGCTTGCCCCAGTCGTCCAGCAACAGCCCCGCGATCACATAGCAGGGCAGATCGGCGGTGGCGAGGCGCAGCTCGTCCAGCGCATCGCGCGCGGCGTCGAGCAGGGCGCTGTTGCCCGAAAGGCTGCCGCAGCCCGCACCGGTGAGCGCAAAGGCGGGCAGCACGATCAGGTCGGGGCAATCGCTGCGCACCGACTCGATCGCCTCCAGGGCGGATTGCAGGCAGATATCCGGCCGCAGCGAGCGGACCCGGTTGGAAATGCAGCAGACGCGGATGAGCGAATTCACAGGAAACATCCTTTCCGATACCAGAATGAACAGTATAATTTTATCACAACTGCACAAATAGTCAAACAAAAAAGGCGCAAACCCCACTACAAAAAGGATTTAAAATATGTTACAATAGGGACATTGGTGAATTTATCGAAAATAGACGGACAGTCTGTCCACATTCCGTCTATTTCGCCGAAAGGAGTCCCACGCGATGTTATACAATCTGTTCGATAGCCACACCCACAGCGACAATTCCTTCGACGGCACCCACTCGATCATGTTCATGTGCGAAAGCGCCATCGCGCGCGGCCTGCTGGGCATCGCGGTGACCGACCACGCGGACATCGACTTCTTCGAGGAGCAGCAGTTCCTGCGCCGGCTGGGGCAGTCCTACTTCGAGGTGCAGAAGGCCCGCTCCGCCTTCGGCAGCGGGTTTGCGCTCTCGTCGGGGATAGAAATTGGCGAGCCGGACGCGGACCCCGCGCTGGCCGACCGGGCGCTGGCCGCGGGGAAATTCGACTTTGTCATCGGGTCGGTGCATTCGGTGTGGGACAAAAAGGACCCCTACTATATGAACTTTGCGGGGGAGGACGACCCCTATGCGGTGCTGGGGGCCTACTTCGACCGGATGCAGCTCCTGCTCGACTGGGGAAAATTCGACGTGCTCGGCCACCTGACTTACCCGATGCGCTACATCGCGCGCGACGGCCGCGACGACGTGACCCTCGAGCGGTTCGACGGGGTGATCGACGAAATTCTGCGCCGCGTAGCGCACGCGGGCAAGGGCATCGAGATCAACACCTCCGGCCTGCGCCAGCCTTTGGGGCTCACCATGCCCACCCTGCGCTATGTGCGGCGGTACCGCGAGCTGGGCGGCGAGATCATCACCATCGGGTCGGACGCGCACCGCGCCGAGGACCTGGGCGCGGGCATCGCGGACGGCATGGAACTGGCCCGCGCCGCGGGTTTCCGCTATTTCTGTTTCTATAAGCGCCGCGAACCGCGGATGCTGCGGCTTTACTGACAGATTTTCCCGCTGGTTTGTTGCAAAGGGCACGCAATTGTGGTAAACTTTCCTGTAATCACCGTTTTTTGCGGTGAAATTTTGAAAAAAATGGAGTGATCTTGTCATGGATAAACTGTTGACGTTGCTGGAAGACAACGCCAGAATGCCCAATGAACAACTGGCGGTCATGCTTGGGAAAAGCGAGGAAGAAGTGGCGGCGGCGATCGCAGGCTACGAGAAGGACGGGGTCATCCATGGCTATAAGACCCTTATCGACTGGGAGAAGGCCGGGCGCGACCTGGTCACCGCGCGCATCGAAATCCGCGTCTCCCCCAAAAAGGACCGCGGCTTTGAGGAGATTGCGGAGACAATCATGGAATTCGACGAGGTGGAGACCGTCTACCTGATGAGCGGCGGCTACGACCTCGCCCTCACCGTGACCGGCAAAACCTTCAAGGATGTGGCGCTGTTTGTGGCGCACAAGCTCTCCCCCCTGGATTCGGTGCTCTCGACCGCCACCCATTTTGTGCTGCGCAAATATAAGGAGCGCGGCTTCCGCGTGGTGGGCGAGGAGCGCGACGAGAGGAGTGTCACCCTGCTGTGATCAACTACGAAACCATCCTCTCGAACAAGGCGAAAACCATCAAGCCGTCCGGCATCCGCAAGTTTTTCGATATCGCGGCCGAGATGGACGATGTGATTTCGCTCTCCGTGGGCGAACCCGATTTTAAAACCCCCTGGCAGATCCGCGACGCGGGCATCCGCTCGCTGGAAAAGGGCAAGACCTGGTACACCGCCAACGCGGGCCTCGCGGAGCTCAAAGTGGAAATCTGCCGTTACTTAAAGAACCACTTCGACCTCAGCTACGACCCCAAAACCGAAACGATGGTGACGGTGGGCGGCTCGGAGGGCATCGATATCTGCATCCGCGCGCTGGTCAACCCCGGCGACGAGGTGATTGTGGTGGAGCCCTGCTTCGTCTCCTACGCGCCCATCGCGGAGCTGACCGGCGGCAAGGTGGTGCCGATCGCCACCAAGGCAGAAAACCACTTCCGTTTGACAGCCAGTGAACTGCGCGCCGCCATCACCGACCGCACCAAGCTGCTGATCCTGCCCTTCCCCAACAACCCCACCGGCGCGGTGATGCGCCGCGAGCACCTGGAGGCGATCGCCGAGGTGCTGCGCGGCACCGACATCATGGTGCTGTCCGACGAAATCTATGCGGAGCTCACCTATGGCGACGAGCGCCACGTCTCGTTCGCCGAGCTGGACGGCATGTGGGAGCGCACCATCCTGATTAACGGCTTCTCCAAGGCCTACGCCATGACCGGCTGGCGGCTGGGCTACGCCTGCGGACCGGCCCCGATCATCAAGCAGATGCTCAAAATCCACCAGTTCGCCATCATGTGCGCCCCCACCACCAGCCAATATGCGGCGATCGTGGCCCTGCGCGAATGCGACGACCAGATTGTGGCGATGCGCGACCAGTACGACATGCGCCGCCGCCTGCTGGTGAGCGAGCTCAACAAGCTGGGGCTCACCTGCTTTGAGCCGGAGGGCGCGTTCTACGTGTTCCCTTGCATCCGCTCCACCGGGCTGTCGTCCGACGACTTCTGCCGCCAGCTCCTGGAGACGCGCCACGTGGCGGTCATCCCGGGCACCGCGTTTGGGGAGAGCGGCGAGGGCTTTGTGCGCGTCTCCTACTCCTATTCGATCAGCCACCTGATGGAAGCGCTGAGGCGCATCGGCGCGTTCCTCAAGGACCTCAAATCAAAGCAAACGGAGGAATCGGTTTGACCCGCGTCTCCATCCTTTCCACAACGGAATACAACCCCGCGCTGCTGGACTCAGCGGTCGAACAACACATTCGGCTGCTGGGTCTTGATCGTTTGCTGCGCCCCGGCCTGCGCGTGACCCTCAAGCCCAACCTGCTGCTGCGACGTTCCCCCGAGGAGGCGACCACCACCCACCCCGAGCTGGTGGCGGCGGTGGTGCGGGCGCTCAAACGGCGCGGCGTCACCCGCATCACCATCGCCGACAGCCCAGGCGGTCCCTATCTGTCAAGCCTGCTGGCAGGTATCTACAAGGCGAGCGGCATGGCCGCCGTGACCGAGGCCGAGGGGATCACCTGCAACCTGGAGGTGGGCTGGCAGGAGGTGCCCGCACAAAACGCCCGGCAGGTATCCTCCTTCAACCTCATCGACCCGGTGGCCGACGCCGACCTGGTCATCAACCTGTGCAAGCTCAAAACCCACTGTATGACCGGCCTCTCGGGTGCGGTGAAAAACCTGTTCGGCTGTGTGCCGGGGCTACAAAAACCCGAGTTCCACTACCGCTTCAAAAATCCTGAGGAATTCTGCGGGATGCTCGTCGACCTGTGCGAGACGGTGCGTCCCGCCGTCACCTTTGTGGACGCGGTGGTTGCCATGGAGGGGGACGGCCCGAGCGGCGGTTCTCCCCGGCCGGTGGGGCTCACCCTGTGTGCCGAAAACCCCTACGCGCTCGACGTAGCCCTCTGCCGCCTGATCGGGATGCCGGAGGAGCGCGCGCTGACCGTGAAGGCAGCGCGGACGCGGGGACTGGCCCCCGCCCTCTCCGAGCTGGAGCTGGTGGGGGAGCCGGAGCGGCTGGCGCCCGTCGAGGGCTTCCGGATGCCCGCCGTCAAATCGGTGGATTTCAACACCCGCCTGCCCCGCTTCATCCGGCGGCCGGCCGACTGGTTTGCCGGCCGCTTCCTCACCCCGCGCCCGGCAATCCGCACCGCTGGGTGCATCGGCTGCGGCAAGTGCGCCGAGAGCTGTCCCGCCCACACCATCGCGGTGTCCGGCGGCAAGGCCCATATCGATTATACAAACTGTATCCGCTGCTACTGCTGCCACGAGATGTGCCCGGTGAAGGCGATCGATATCCGGCGCAGCGGGCTGTTTTATCACTGAAGGGGGAATTTTTATGCCGTCGATCACTCTGTCGGCCGCGGCCAAGCTGAACCTCACCCTGGGCATTGAGGGCCGCCGCGCCGACGGCTACCATGAGATGAAGATGGTGATGCAGTCGGTGGACTTATGCGATACGGTCGCGGTCGAGCTGACCGGCGCGCCGGGGATCTCGATCCGCTGCGACGACCCCGCCGTGCCCTGCGATGGACGCAACCTGTGCCACAAGGCGGCGCAGCGCTTCTTTGAGGTGGCCGACATCCGCGGCGCGGGCGCTGTCATCTCCATCCGCAAGGTCATCCCGATGCAGGCCGGGCTGGCCGGCGGCAGCGCCGACGGCGCGGCCGTGCTGGCTGCGCTGAACGAGCTGACCGGCTCCCCGCTGGAAAAGGCGCAGCTGCTTCTCCTCGCGGCCTCAATCGGGGCCGATCTGCCCTTCTGCCTCACCGGCGGCACCCGCCTCGCCGGGGGCATCGGGGAGAAACTCGCGGCGCTACCCCCTCTGCCCGACTGTGCGGTCGTGATCGCCAAGCCGGAGGAGGGGATGCCCACCGCAACCTGCTTTGCGCGGTACGATGCGATCGCCGCCCCTGCCCAGCCGGACCACGGCGGGATGTGCGCGGCGCTCGCCGCGGGCGACCTGCGCGGGGTGGCAAAGCGGCTCTGCAACGTGTTGGAGCCGGCCGCGGACCTCGACTGCGTGGAGCTCCTCAAGCGCCGCCTGCGGGAGCTGGGCGCGCTGGGCGCCTGCATGACCGGCAGCGGCACGGCGGTGTTCGGCCTGTTCGAGCGGCCGGACGAGGCGCGGGCCTGCGCCGATGCGCTCGCCGGGGAGTGCCGCGTCGCATTCGTCGCGCGCCCCTGCCCCACAGGGTGGCGGGTGACGGCGCACGGGGGCTGAGGCTGCGAAAGATTTCGCAGTATATTTCCCCTGACAAGTTGTATAATACCAAAATTTACCGCCCAAACTGAGTGTAGGGCGCACAAGCGACTGCGCGCCCATCCATCTCGGAAAGGGCGGTCTTTTTTATGAAGCGTTGGGAACTCGCCATCCTCATCGGGCTCATTCTCGCCATCTTCACCGGCAGCATGTCCGGCTTCGCCGCGCAGTGTGAAACGGTGCGGGAGGATACCATCCGGTTACATATTCTGGCCAACTCGGACAGCGACGCGGACCAGGCCCTCAAGCTCAAGGTGCGCGACGCGGTGCTGCGCGAGGGGGCCGACCTGTTCGGCACAGCGCCCGACAAGCGCGGGGCCGTGGAGCTGGCCCGCAGCAATACCGGCCGGATCGCAGAGATCGCCGAGCGCACCCTGCGCGAAAACGGCTGCGGCGACCCGGTGGAGGTGCAGGTGGTGAACATGTACTTCGCCACTCGGCAGTACGGCGATGTGGTGATGCCCGCCGGGCACTACGACGCGGTGCGCATCCTGATCGGGGAGGGCAAGGGGCACAACTGGTGGTGCGTGATGTTCCCGCCCATGTGCCTGCCCGCAGCGGAAAGCCGCGGCACCCGCGAAGCCGCCCTGGCCGAGGGAGAGCTGATTCCGGCTGAACCGGAATACAAGGTCAAATTTGCCGTGGTAGAGGCCTACGAGGCGCTCAAGGAAAGGCTGGAAAAGCTGTTCTCCGGCGAGTGCAGCCCGGCCGTATCATCTGCAAAACAGAATCAACAAAGCGCTGCGGAACCCAAATGATTCCGCAGCGCTTTTCGCTTTTGTGGGGCAAACCGAAAAAGCTCGCACCCCATATTCTTGATACAATCAGGATTCGCACAGCCGCTTGACCACCGCCTCGAGCACGCGCGCACCCTTGGCGATCTCCTCCCAACCGGTGTTTTCCTCCGGGCAATGGCTGCGCCCGCCCGCGCTGGGCAGGAAGATCATCCCCACCGGGCAGGCTTCCGCCAGATTCATGGCGTCGTGCCCCGCGCCCGACGGCAGGCGCATCGAGGAATAGCCCAGCCGGGCGGCCTCCTCCTCGATCGAGGCCATGATGCGCGCATCCATCTGCACGGCCGGGAGCACGCCGCCGTCCTCGTATTGGTACGAGAGCCCGAGCGCCTTGAGCGCTTCCAGCGCCTCCAGCAGCAGCTCCCGCATCCGCTTCACCAGCCCGCCGTCCCGGCAGCGGTAATCCACCGAGAAAACGACCCGGTCGGGCACCACGTTGGCAGAGCCCGGGTGGACCACCAGCTTGCCCACCGTGGCCACCACCCCGCCGCCGAGTTGACCCGCCGCCTCATAGAACCGGCCGATCACCTCCACCGCGCCGCGCATCGCGTCCAAGCGCAGCTCGGTGGGCGTGGTGCCCGCGTGGTCGGCCCGGCCGCACACCGTCACCTGGCCAAAGCACATCGCCGCGATGCAATCCACCACGCCGATCTCCCGTCTATACTGCTCCAGCACCGGGCCCTGCTCGATGTGCAGCTCAACAAACGCCTTCAGGTCATCCGGCCGCAAAACCTCAGCGGGCAGATCCGCCAAGCTGAGGCCGCACGCCGCGGCCGCATCCGCAAACGTCACGCCGTCGTCGTCGCGCAGCGCCGCCAGCTCTTCCGCCGGAATCAGCCCGAGCAGGGCCGCGCTGCACAGCAGGCCGTAGCCGAACCGTGTCCCTTCCTCCTCGAGAAAGCCGACGATCTCCACCGGATTGCTCGGGAAATAACCGTCCTCCCGCATCGAACGGGCCATCTCCAAAGCGGCGACCAGGCCGCAGACGCCGTCGAATGCGCCGCCGTTATGCACCGTATCGTAATGCGACCCGGTCAGCACGGCGGGCCGGCCGGGGTTCTTCCCCGCAAGGCGGCCGAGCAGGCAGCCGGAGGGATGCTCGCGCACCGCGAGCCCAGCCCGTTCCATCTCAGTGAGGAGATAACGCCGCGCCTGCCCCTCCTGCGGGGAGAAGCTCAAGCGGGTGACCCCTGCGCCGGGCGTGGCGGTAAACGCCCGCAGCGCCTCGATATCCGCCCGGATGCGCTCTATCCGGATCATATCGTCACCCCTTTACGCGCGCTTATCCACCAGCTTGACGCCGTCCTTATAGACCAGATCCACCTGCGCCATCGCCTTGATGTCGTCCAGGGGGTTCTCCTTCACCGCGATGAAGTCGGCCAGCTTGCCCGCCTCCAGCGTGCCCACACGGTCCTCCATCATGCAGATTTCCGCACCGCTCCTGGTGGCGGCCACAATCGCGTCCATATTGCTGGCGCCGAAGTTCACCAGGCACTCCATCTCGTAGGAGATCAGTCCGTGCATACTGTCGGTGCCGATGGCGTACCGCAGGCCGGATGCGAGGATGCGGCTGAACGTCTCCGCCTCGACCTCGCGGTTGTGCAGCACCTTCGCCTTGATGGCGGGGTTGGAAAAGTCGCTCTGTTCGATGCCGGTGGGATGGAACATGATCGAGAAGGTGCCGACCACCCACATCTGCTTGTCGCACATGCGCTTGATCTGCTCATCGGTCAGCAGCGCGCCGTGCTCGATGGTGCGCACCCCCTCCTCGATGCACAGGTCCACGCCCGGTCCTCCGTGTGCATGGGCCGCCACGTAAGTGCGCATCCGGGTGGCCTCCTCCACCGCCGCTGCGACCTCCTCGCGGGAGAAGCCGCAGAAGTCCACCGGCGGGCGGGAGCTGCTCATGCCGCCGGTCATGAACATCTTGACGAAGTCCGCGCCCTTGGCGAAGTTTTTCCTGATGTTTTTGCGCACCTCATAGGGGGTGTCGGAGGTGGTGAGGCCCACGCCGTGGCCGTTGGTGGCCACGATGCCGATGCCGCCTGCGAAGATGCGCGGGCCCTCGATCAGGCCCTCGTCAATTGCATTGCGAATGTCGAGGTCGATCCAGTGCTCCTCGCCCATGATGCGCATGGTGGTGACGCCGCTCTCCAGCTGGCGCCGGATGTTGGGCATCGACCGCAGGATGTTGCGACCCGCGGGCAGGGCCATCTGCGCGAGCTGGTTGCCCTGCGCGGGCACGATGGAAAGATGGGTGTGGCTGTCCACCAGGCCGGGCAGCAGGTAGTAACCGCTCAAATCCACCACAGGCAACCCCTCAGCTTTGAGCGACGTGCCCACCGCGGCGATCTTGCCGTCCCGCACAATCATCTCGCCGTTTGGCAGCAGGCCTGCGCCCGTCCCATCGATGATTCCTTTGGTTTTTACGATATATTCTTTCACGGGTAGTTCCTCCTTTCGCTCCTCCCCTTTAACGCGCGGCGGGTCATTCCCCCCGCACAGTTCCCTCGGGCCGGTCGTCCGCCTGCGGCTCGGCGAGCGCGGCGGGGCCCTCCTCGGGCTCCTCATCCATAAAGGTGAGCTCTTTGTATTTGATATCGAGCATGTAGTTGCGTTCGCGAATCTCCGCGTCGATGATGCGGTAGAACTTTTTCTTACCCTTTTGGCACAGGCAGGCGTAATGCGGCTTGTAGATCACTTCCATCTCCCTGAAATCCACCTGGGGGATCGAGCGGTACTTGCGGTACCCCTTGTTCGCCAAGAACTTGCCGATCTGCAGCTCGGCCTTTTCGCGGTCATATTTGCACGCGACCACCTGGCCCGCCGGCACATCCTTTTCCAGCATATCCGGCTTGCCGCGCATATCCTGCACCACGCCAAACGCGCCCTCCATCACCGCCATGCCCACCATCTGGCGGGAGGGCAGCTTGGCCGCACGCTTGAAGGTCAGCACCGTGCCCGCCACGTAGTAGGGGTAATAGAACTTGTTCACCTTGAGCACTGTCGTCGCGATGGGCTTGCGGCCCAGCTTATAAAGCAACACGCCCAGCAGGCCCAAATTTTCATGCTTTGCCAGCTCCTCGGCCTGTTCGGGCGTCAGCCGGTTCAGGGTGGTTTTGATCTTCATGGTTGGTACTTCCCTTCTGTGGTTTCAATCACTGTTTGCTGCCAAAAGCAGAATGTCAGGGACGCGGCAGACGCCGCATCCCTGACATGGATGTCGCTTGTTTGGATTAGGCGGGTTCGCCCTCCACCTCGGTGTCGTCGAAGAAGACGTCGAGGACCTCTTTGCTGTCCGGCTTGGTCGCCAGGCTGACCACGACGGTGACAACCAGCGAGATCACGCTGCCGAAGATGGCCGGCCAGATGCCGCCGATCCACTTGCTGAGCGAGCCGTACAGCACATAACCGGCGATGTACCACGCCAGGCAGGCGATACTGCCGGTGACAATGCCGGCCAGGCCGCCCGCTTTGGTGGTTCTGGGCCACCAAAGGCCGAGCAGCAGCGGGAAGGTGAAGGCTGCGGCCATCAGGCTGAAGCCGGTGGTGATGATCCACAGCACTGCATCCGGCGGATTGATGGCGACCAGCAGGCCGAGCACGCCCACCACGATGGTGGTGATACGGCCAGCGTTCAGGCCGGATTTGGCGTTCTCGCCCTTCTTGATGTATTTCTCATAGATATTGTTGACGAACAGGGAGCTCACCATCAGCAGAACCGAGTCGATGGTGGACATCATGGCGCCCAGCGCGGCCGCCAGGACGATGCCGCCGACGATCGGGGGCAGATAGCCTTGGATCAGCATCGGCAGGGCCATATCCGAGTTCTCCACCACGGGCAGCAGAACGCCGGCGCCGATGGAGATGACCGCGAGAGCCAGGAAGATGAAGCTCTCAAACAGGATCGAATAGACCAGCGCGGATTTCAACGTCTTTTCGTTGCTGGTGGTGAGGAAGCGGGTGGTCGCGGCGGGCTGGCCGCCGACCTGGAAGAAGCCCCAGACAAGGAAGCCCGAAATGACCCACATCATGGGCTGGCTGCCGCTGATTGAGATACCGGCGGGGTTAAACTGGGCGTAGGCTTCGTGCATCGCGGTGAAGCCGCCGCAGTTGGTGAGCACCACCGGGAGCAGAATGACAAAACCGCAGATCATCAGGATACCCTGGATGAGGTCGGTCCAAGCCACGGCGAACATGCCGCCCAGGATGGTGTAGAGGATGACGATGCCGCCGAAGATGAACAGGGCGGCGATGTACGGGATCCCCAACAGGACCTCGAACGAGTTGCCAGCCGCCTTCAGCTGCGCCGCAATCGTGGGAACCGACGCCACCATCATGATGATGGTCGCGAGCAGGCCGGCAACTTTGCCGAAGCGCGCTTCAAAGATATCGGCCATGGTGACGCTCTTCAAGCGGGCGGAAACCTTGCGGATGCGGTCACCCACGAGGACATAGCAGAACCAGGGCGCCGCTGCCGACGAAATCGCCGCCGGAATGAAGGCATAACCCAGGGTGCGGATCGAGCCGACGGTACCCATGTAGGTGCTGCCGCTCATCTGCGTGGCTGAGAATGAAAAACCAATTGCGGGTGCATTCAGCTTATCTTTCGCGATAAAGTAATCCTTATCGGACGTAACCTTGTTGTTGAACAAAAAACCGATGCCCAACATCGCGATGAAGTACGCCACAATAACGATGATATATTGTGTTGTTGCGCTCATTGTTAACATCCCTTCTCTCTCAAACAGGCAAAGTTGTTATTTGCCCTTTTTGGCATAATAAAGGCAGGCCAGGATCACGTAGACGTATCCCACATAACCGATGATCCAAACGGCGATATCAATGCCGCCCGCGATTGCAGGCAGATTCGGAAGCGCGCAGAGGATACTGCCGCCGATCAGATAGATCAGCATCAAAACCAGGGATACTACTGGAAATTTCGGCTTCTTCATTCAGGATTTCCTCCTTTCACCAGACTTCTTTCAGAACACGAATCGCGTTGCCGCCCATGACCTTCGCGATATCCTGCTCAGAATAGTTGTGTTTAATCAGCCAGCGGATGATGTTGTAGGAAGCCTCGGTCGGGTTCTCGAGGCCCTTTACATACGGAACCTCGGGGAAGGACGGAGCCTTGCCCTCGCCGTTTTGTTTGACAAACGCCTGCTTGATCGACAGGTTGGCCGAAAACGCGTGGTGCAGGCCGACGTGGTCGCCGTACAGGGTGTCCGGACCGAAGGAGACGAAGTCGATGCCGACCAGGTCCTTCACATACTCGAAGTGCTCCATGAACGCCTCGATGTCGTGGGTGGTGTGTTTCTCGGTGATGGTGGTGTGCGGGGCCGCCTCAATGCCGATGACGCCGCCCTTGGCCGCGCAGGCCTTGATGATCTCATCGCTCTTGAGGCGCTTGCTGTTCCACAGGGCGCGCGCGCCGGTGTGGGAGATGAAGACCGGCTTTTTGCTGGCTTCGATGATATCGAGGGTGGTGTTGTCGCCCACGTGCGCGCAGTCGATGGCCATACCGACCTTGTTCATGCGGTCGATCACCTGATAGCCCAGATGGGTGAGGCCGCCGTCGTGCGCTTCCTTCAGGCCGCTGCCCAGCCCGTTGGACTCGCTGTAGGTGATGCCCATCAGACGGACGCCGAAGCCGTACAGCATGTCGATGCGGTCGAGCTCGTTCTCGATCATGGCGGCGCCCTCGATCACCGGCACCCACGCGACCTTGCCCTCGGCTTTCGCGCGGTAGATGTCGTCGACCTTCTCGCATTTAATCAGGAAGTCCTGGTGGGAGATGTCGGCCAGGCGCAGGCCCAGGTCGTAGATGACGTCGTTCCATTTCCAGCCGTGCTTGGATGTGATCAGGCAGCAGCCATCCATCATATTGTCGAACACGCAGTCCCATTTGGACTCGGCCAACGCGCGGTACGCGGTGAAGCTGCGGCCCTCGCGCGCATAATCGAAGGTGTCCGTCACCGGCTTCGGGAAGCAGAACGGATGCTCATGCAGGGAGATCATCGGATACTTCGCGATGATCTCGTCCATGAATTTTTCCTGCTCATCGGTCAGCGGGATGATGTACTCGCCAAACTCGTTGCCCTCTTCGGCCAGGTTAAAGACCTTGTAATCCTCACCGGGAACCAGGTAATCGTAGGCCTTATAGCCCTTATAGCCCTGTTTCAATGACTTTTCCATAATTGTTTCCTCCAAACATCTTATTTTATTTCGACAGCGCCTTCACTTCAGCAGTTTAGGCGGAGTTTGAAATGCCTTTTTGCTCTGGGAAATCCCCATTGCGACCATGCCCTCCAAAGTTTTGAGCGCCGCGATGGCCGGGTTGATCACCGGGATGCCCAGCTCGGCGGACATCTCCTTATCGAGCTGCGCGAAGGCCATGGACATGCAGCCCAGCACGATGGTATCCGCACGATCCTGGTCGCGGGCCGCCTTGGCCTCCTCCAGCGCGCGGCGGCGGATCAGGTCGGGGTCCTTGCCGATATCCAGCACCGACACGTTCACCGAACGCACCGAGGCGAGCTTGCGATCCACGCCGGCCTTGAGTACCAGGTGCTCCAGCGCATCCACGATCGAATCCATCACCGTGATAATCGAGAAGTGGTGGCCGAGCTGTGCCGCCAGCAGCACCGAGTTCTCACCCGGGCCGATCACAGGGATGCTCACCATCTCCTTGGCGGCGTCCAGGCCAGGGTCGCCCGCGCAGCCCAGAATCACGCCGTCAAAGCCGTCCTTTTCGGCCTGTACGATCGCCGCCACCGAACCCGGCACCGACTGGTACTCCTCATACATCGACTCAATCGAGGACGGGCCGGTCGCCACATCCGCGATCTCCACAACCGTACCCGGGAAGGCGTTCGCCTGCAGAACATCCCTTCTGCGCAGCATCTCGGCTTCCCCCAATCCGCCATCCCTGACATTGCCAGGCAACAGATAGAGCAGTTTCATTTGCGCGACTTCCTTTCTCATGCTGTTTTTTAAAATGAGGCCAACACAGCACAGAGCTGAATTGGCCTCATTGCTCAATCAAAAGAGTGCTTCTTGGTTTTCCAAATTCACGGGGTATCTTGGACAATCAGGCGGCGCACCATTGCGCTTCTTTTCGACGAAATCTTTAATACTTTTACATTTTAGCAGACAACAGCGAAAAAGTAAAGATTTTGTTAAAACAAATTAAAAATTTGAGCATTCTGCATATCTTTACTTCGCTGATACAGCATGCTAGAATAAAAATAACACTTTATTTTGACACAAGGAGTGATTGCGTCTATGAACTTTTCCGATCTCGTCGCCTCCCGCGCGAGCGTGCGCAAATACACCGACCAGCCTGTTCCGGACGAACTGGTGATGCAACTTTTGGAATGGGCCCACGACGCCCCCTCCGGCGGCAACCTGCGCCCGTGGGAGTTCATCCTGATTGAGAGCGCCGGGCAGAAGCAGGCGGTGGTGGAGACCACCTTTGCGGGCCGGGATGAGTCGAAGTCCAACCCGCAGAAGTGGATTCTCACCGCACCGCTGGTGATTGCGGTGTGCGCGGATCTCGCCAAGATCAAGGGACGGTACGGCGAGACCTCGATCTGGCCGCATCTGCCCTATCTGGACTGCTCCGCAGCGGTGGAAAACATCCTGCTGGGTGCGGTGGAACTCGGGCTCGCGAGCTGTTATGTCAGCGGGTTCCACGAACAGGAGCTCAGCGCGGTGCTGGGCCTGCCCGAGGATGTCGTCCCCATTGCGCTGCTGCCGATCGGGTATGCGGCGGAATCCCCCGCCCGCCGGCCGCGCGGCCCGGTGGCGGAGCAGATCCACCGCGAACGGTACTGAAGCGCCGCACCGCGGGGCTTCGCATCTTCGCGGCCGCGGCGAACCTAAAACACCCCCGGCGGGCAGGTGATCCGCCGGGGGTGCTTTGGGTTGCTACCAGGTTGGAGCGCCCGTCCCCTGGTGGACGAGAATTTCCAGCAGGGCGGACAGCAGATTGCTGCGGGTAATCAGCTCAAAATGGGGGGGACATCCGTCGCGGAAGACGCGCAGCGCCTGCAAAACCGCCACCCTGTTGTGGGATTCCGGTTGCAGCTTGACGGCGTACTCCGTCCGCGCCGTTGATGTTCAGCCTCACTGTGTAGCTGGCCTCCAGCGGCTCGGCATGTGCCGAAGCCGCGAGGGATTTGACCAACCGTTCGTACTGCTGTTGACTGAGTTGCAGGATGACCATGAAGCGTTCACTCCTTTGTTGTCTTCCACAACAGCTTGCCAGGGACAGCGGCGCATGTTATCATATTTGCAGCCCAATCGCCTTTTGGCTGTTGTGGTTTGGGGAGGAAGCGGTTGCTTGTTGAGGCGGGCCGCTTCCTTCATTTTTTGTTCAGGCCGCTATGCATCTTATGAATCCCCTGCCGCACCACTTCGGCTTTCGATAATTTTAACGCTTCGCTGCATTCCTCCAGCATATGGGAAGTATCGTTGTCAAGCCGAATTTTTAGCGAGATGTCTTTGGGATTGTCAGTGGGACGACCCAATTTTTTGTTCCCCAATCGCATCACCTCACTTATTGGGGTCGCTAATACAATAACATTACCGACCCCAATCAGTCAATGCCTAAAATAATAAAAAACGGCTGGGGCGCCCGCCCCGGCCCTGCTCATTCATTGTCCAACCACTTTATCGCACAATAGGCGTGGATGGCCGCGCCTTTCGACAAAATCTCCTCGTTAAATACCACTTTCTCATTGTGCATCGGCTCGCCGTAAAGCGAATCTTCCTCCTTTGTACCCGCGCCAATCAGCAGATACGCACATGGCAGCTCATATGTGTAAGCGGCAAAATCCTCCGAGCCCATGCCGCCCTCGTCCACCGGGTAGACGGATTTCTCCCCAAACAGCTCCGCCGTATAGCCCGCCATCCGGTCAACAAGCTGCGGATCATTGAGGAGAGGGGGCACCGACGCCAATTCTTCCACCGAGGCGGCACCGCGGAAAGCCTCGGCGGTGCTTTTGGAGATCGCTGCAATCCGGCGAAGGATGCCGGCGGAAAGGTCGCGGTCAAACGTCCGTATGGTACCCTCGATAACAACCTCCTGCGGGATGATGTTTGGGGCCTTTCCCCCGCTGAACTTCCCGATCGTGACAACAGCGGGCTTTTTGGCGGGTATTTCCCTTGCGGTAATCTCCTGAAGCGCCAGATAGATGTGCGCGGCAATGTTGATAGGATCAACCCCTGTCTCCGGCATCGCTCCGTGGCATCCCACGCCTTTCACTGTAATTCTGAAAAGTGTGCAGCCCGCCATAAAAGTCCCTCTGCCGCACAGCACAAGGCCGGAGGGGGTTCCCGAATTGACGTGAAACGCCAGCCCCGCCTGGGGAGTCGGATTTTTGAGAACCCCCGCCTCAAGCATGGCCTTCGCCCCCGTAAATCCCTCTTCATCTGGCTGAAATACAAGCTTTACGGTGCCTTTTATTGCGCTCTGATATTCTCTTAACAGCCTGGCCGCGCCCAACAGCATCGCGGTGTGCATATCATGGCCGCAGGCGTGCATGTTCCCGTTTTCCGATTTAAAAGCGAGCTCCGTCCTATCGGCCACTTTGAGCCCGTCCATATCGGCGCGAAGGAGGATACATCTGCCGGTATCCTCGCCTGTAATGGTCGCAACCAGGCCGCTCTCACAGATTTCAACCGGTTCGTACCCCATCCCGACGAGGCGGTCTTTCACATACTTTTTGGTGTTGGGCAGACAGGTTCCGACTTCGGGATGTCTGTGTATTTCCCTGCGGTCCTCGATCATTTCTGATTTTAGCTGCTCTGCTGACCGAAGAATCATCTTTGCATCGATACCCATATAGCCGCATTCCTCCATCCTAAATGAGATACGCCAAGTTATATTTGTTGAGGCCCGCGATAAAACGAAAACAAAGGATTTTATATCAGCATACCCTATTTTTCACAAAAAATAAACCGGCAAATTCTAAAATTTACCGGTTTACCTTGGTGCGGATAACAGGACTTGAACCTGCACAGGTGTGACCCCACTAGAACCTGAATCTAGCGCGTCTGCCAATTCCGCCATATCCGCATGTCGCTTAATTATATTATCATTTTCGCCTGCGTTTGTCAACATATATTTTTAATTCTTCGCCAGAAAACGCGCAAAATATTTTTTTAAAAAAACTTGACAATGATCTACTCATATGGTATATTATAGACACAATAACAATAACAATTCCTGTTATTGTTAATTCCAAAACAAAGAGAGGGCGACATGAAATATTCCAGGCAAAGGGAGCTCGTGCTGGAGACCGTCCGGAAATATCCGGTTCATCCCACCGCCGATTTTGTGTACACCCATCTCCGGGAAGAGCACCCCAACATCAGCTTGGGAACCGTTTACCGCAACCTAAACCTGCTGGCGGAGCTTGGGCTGATCCACAAAATTGCAATCCCTAATGGCAGCGACCGCTTTGATTTTCGCACCGATGAACACTACCATATGATTTGCAACAAGTGTGGCCAGGTGTTTGATGCGGAACTGAGCATCCTTCGGGAGTTGGATACACAGATCGAGAAGGCCACCGGATTCCTCGTGACCGGCCACGACCTGATTATCAACGGGATCTGCAGCCACTGTAAAACACAACAAAATTTGACGAAAGAAAGAGGTAATGAATGATGGAACTCAAAGGTTCAAAAACAGAAGCCAATTTGATGGCCGCTTTCGCGGGTGAATCCCAGGCGAGAAATAAATACACCTTCTACGCCTCCAAGGCGAAAAAAGAGGGCTATGTCCAAATCGCCAAACTGTTTGAAGAGACCGCGGCCAACGAGAAGGAGCACGCCGAGATCTGGTTCAAGCTGGCCCACGGCATCGGCGATACCGCGGAAAATCTGAAGGACGCGGCCGCCGGCGAGAACTACGAGTGGACCGATATGTACAAGGGTTTTGCTGAGACCGCCAAGGAAGAGGGCTTCGACAAGATCGCTTTCCTGTTCGAGGCTGTCGGCAAGATCGAGAAGGAGCACGAGGAGCGCTACCGCGCCCTGCTCTCCAACGTCGAGGGCGACACCGTCTTCAAAAAGGAAGAGGAGATCGTTTGGATCTGCCTGAACTGCGGCCATATCCACTACGGCAAGACTGCCCCCGACGTCTGCCCGGTGTGCGATCACCCCAAAGCGTATTTTGCCCAGAGGGTGAAAAATTACTAATTCCGCTTTCTTCTATTTTTCGTTTCATTTCGTTTCCCCGCAACTGCAAAAAGCCGGCTCGATGGAACCTCCTCCATCGGGCCGGCTTGCTGTTTTTCCATTTTTTATTGGTTGACAAGCCCCATCACGAGAATCACCAGGATCAGCACCGGCGCGAGATACCGCACACAGAAGGCGAACGCCCTGCGCAGGCGGAAGGCCACGCCGCACTGTTCCACCTCTTCCGCGGCCTTGTCGACGCCCCACACATATCCCACAAAGATGCAGGTGAGCAGCGCCGAAACCGGCATGAGGATTTTGTCGGTGAGAAAGCCCATCGCGTCGAACAGGTTCATCCCGCCGATGGTAAAGCCGGACAGGGCGCCCATCGAGAGGGAGGCGAACACGCCGATCAGCGCCATGGCCGCCGCCATTGAGACGGTGGCCGTGCGGCGCTTCCAATGCAGGGTATCGATCAGGAAGGCGCTGACCACCTCGAGCAGGGCGATGGCTGAGGTCGCCGCCGCGAAGAACACCAGGATGAAGAACAGCAGCCCGAACACCCCGCCCAGCGGCATCGAATCAAACACCGCGGGGAGCGTCTTGAAGATGAGCCCGGGGCCCGCGGTGAGGTTCTCTCTGGAGCTCAACGCAAACACCGCCGGGATGATCGCCATACCGGCGAGCACCGCGATGAGCGAATCGAGGCCGGTGATCAGCATGGTGCTTTTCACCATGTTGTCGTTCTTCTTGAGGTAACTGCCATAGGTGATGGTGATGCCCATGCCGAGACTGAGGCTGAAGAACACCTGCCCCATGGCCAACACGATCACGTTGATGAACTTGGAGGGGGTGTTGATCGGCTCGGCGTTGGGCACAAAGAAGAATTTGAGGCCCTCAGCCGCGCCAGGCAGGGTGCAGGCGCGCACCGCCACCACGACGATCAGCACAAACAGGGCGGGCAGCATGATCTTGCTGGCCTTCTCAATTCCCTTGGCCACGCCGCCGACCACCACCAGCGCACAAAACGCCATGAACACCAGGTGCCAGACCACCGGCTCCACCGGGCTGGCGACAAAGCTGTCGAAGTAGGCGCCATAATCGCCGCCGAACTGCCCGCCGGTGAGATAAGCTGCGATATATTTGAGCACCCAGCCGCCCACCACGCTGTAATACGAGAGGATGACGAACGCGCACAGCACGCCGATGCCGCCCACGAACGTCCAGTTTTTGTTGATTTTGCGGTATGCGCCCACCGCGCTGAGCTCGGTGCTGCGGCCGAGGCTCATCTCCGCCAGGGTGATAGGGATACCCAGGACCAGCACAAACGCGATATAAAACAATAAGAAATATCCGCCGCCGCTGTTCCCAGCGATGTACGGAAACTTCCACAGATTCCCCAGGCCGATGGCCGATCCCGCCGCTGCGAGGATGAACCCGAGCGAGGAAGTAAACTGGCCGCGATGGTGATGCTTGGGCTTATTCGACATAAGTCATACTCCTTTTTTCGGTTTTTCTTGTCAGATACTGATTATTCTACCGGATATGGAGAGAAATAGCAACCATTTGGCCGGGATTTGTCAAAAGATTAAAGAAACCGCCAAAGAAACCCGCGACGGTTCCCACAGAGTGCCGAATTATCTTTACAACCGCCGCGGGACGCGGTAAACTAAAGCCAGGAAAGGCGGTAGTTCCGAATGAAAAAAGAAACGGTTTTGAAATTGCTCCCGTTTGTGGGGATCGTCCTCATCGTGGCGTTTTTCGGCGCAACGCTGAGCAGCGTCTCCATCGAGGATATCCTGCACCTCACCCCGGACAGCTACCTGCTGGCGGCCCTCACTTTCCTGGGGCTGTACGCCGTCAAATCGATCTCGATCGTGTTTCCGCTGGTGGTGCTCTACCTGGCGGCGGGCGCGGTGTTCCCGCTGGCCGGCGCGCTGCTGGTGAGCCTGCTGGGACTGTGGCTGTGCGTCACCATCCCCTTCTGCATCGGGCGCTTCTCCGGGCGTGAGGCGGTGGAAAAGTTGGTGGCGCGCTACCCCAAGGCGCGGAAGCTCTCCGACTTCTCCACCGACAACGCGGTGTTTTGCAGTTACCTGCTGCGGGTCGTCAACCTGCTGCCGGGCGACCTGGTGAGCATGGTGCTGGGCGCATCCGGCATGGGCTACCTGCCCTACACCGTGGGCTCGCTGCTCGGGCTGTGCCCGGTAATGGTGCCCGCTGTGCTGATGGGCCAAAACCTGGCCGAGCCGTTCTCCCCGCAGTTTTGGGTGCCGCTGGTGGCGATCGTACTGATCTCGCTGATCTCCTCCCTGCTGTACAACCGCTATCAAAAGCGCAAACGCGGCGCATAAAAGATGCAAAAGGCCCGCGGAGCTGCCTGCCGAACCGGCGGCACCCGCGGGCTTTCTTTTTTATTGTTGTCTCCAGGTCAGCGCAGCACCGCGCCGTATCCCACGGCCAGCTCCTCCATCCGCTCGCGCGGCACCTCGCTGCGCGAATCGATAAGCGCCCGGCCGTTGTAGTAGATGAGGCCAGCCTCAAGCGCTTCCTCCGTCTCGGCCAAAAACGACACCGGCAGGCTCGCCATGTGCATGTTCTGCGCAAAGCAGTAGGCGTCCTCGTTGCTGGTGAGGTGCACCGAAATCGCGTCGCACCCCTCGCCCCCCGCATCCATCAGGGCGTCGGTCATATCCAGCTCGCAATCGACCGGCTCGGAGAGCTCGAAATCCTCGTCGAGGTAGAACACCTCTGTCTCGCTGCACACCACCAGCGCGTCCTCCTCGCGCTCAATCTGCACCGAATCGAAGTCGAACCCGCGCATCGCCCGGCCGATCGCCGCGAGGTGTGCGGGCGTCGTGCCGCAGCATCCCCCCGCGATGGTCACGCCCGCCTCGAACAGCGGCGCCATCCGGGCGGCCATCTCATCGGGCGACACGCGGTACGCACCGGTGGCGGGGTCGGGCAGGCCCGCATTGGGTTTGGCGATCAGCGGCACCCGCGCGTGGGGTGCGAGGCGCTCAAACAGCGGCTGCATCCCCTCCGCGCCGGTGGAACAGTTGACGCCGAACGCCGCCGCCCCCATCGACTGCGCGGTGAGCAGCGCGGCCAGCAGATCGGCCCCGGACAGGGTGCGGCCGCTTTCATCCACTGTGAGGGTAACAAAGATGGGCAGGTCCGCGTGCCACCCGCCCAGGATGGCCGCGCGCATCCCGGTCATGCTGGTCATTGTCTCAATCGCCAGAAAGTCGACTCCCGCATCCCTGAGCGCGAGCGCCTGCTCGGCGTACAGGTGGACCAGATCGAGAAACGGCGTGTCGCCGAACGGCTCGCAGAACAGCCCGGTGGGCGATAGATCGCCGCCCACCAACGCGCTATCCCCCACCGCCTCGCGCGACAGGGCCGCCAGGCGCAGGTTGAGCTCGCGCACCTGCCCCTCCAGCCCGTAGTGGGCCAGCTTGGCCGCATTGGCCGAAAAGGTCGGCGCGTATACCGCGTCCGCACCGGCTGCGACAAATTCGCGCTGCAGCCGCTGCAACACGTCGGGATGCTCCAAAATCCACCGCTCCACACATGCGCTTTGCGGCATCCCCGCGGCGATCAGATTGGTTCCGGTCGCGCCGTCCAACAGCATGGGCAGCGGGTATGGAAACTTCATGATGGAAATCCTCTCTTTCTTGAACCGGAGGGTCGCCGGTCACATGGATTCGGGAGCGGAAACCTTCATCAGGCCGAGCACGTCGGCGATGGTGTTTTTCACCGCCAGGCAGAGCGCCAGGCGCGCCTGCATCAGCGCCTCATTTTCATCCGCCACGCGGCAGGAGTTGTAGAACTTGTGGAACGCGGTGGCGAGCTCGGTGGCATAGTGGGTCATGCGCGAGGGATCGTAGCTCTTGGCCACATCGATCAGCAGGTTGGGATAGCCCGCCAGGGTGCGGATCAGCTCGCGCTCCTCGGGCAGGGTGAGTTGTTCCAAGTCTTCTAAAGTGCAGCCCCGGTAGACAATCCCCGCCGCCGCCAGCTTCTTATGGATGCTGCAGATGCGCGCGTGCGCGTACTGCACATAATAAACCGGGTTGTCGCTCGAATTCTTCACCGCCAGGTCGAGGTCGAAATCCAGCGTCGCGTTGGGCGAGGAGAGGTTGAAGAAGAAGCGCGCCGCATCGATCGGGATCTCCTCGATCAGGTCGGTGAGGGACACCGCCTTGCCGCTGCGCTTGCTCATCTTGTAGGGCTGGCCGTCCTTCATCAGACGCACGAGCTGCATCAGCACGATGTCCAGCTTGTCCCCGTTGAGGCCGATGGCGTCCATCGCGCCCTTGAGACGCGCCACATGCCCATGGTGATCCGCGCCCCACACGTTGATGACGCGGTCGAAGCCGCGCACCGCAAATTTATTGTAATGATAAGCGATATCCGCCGCGAAATAGGTCGGATGGCCGTTGGCGCGCACCAGCACGTCGTCCTTGAGGCCGAGCGCCTCGATCTCCTCGTCGGTCTTGCCCGCCGCCTTCAGGCGCTTTCTCTGCACCTCGGCATTCTTATACCAGAGCGCGCCCTCCTGCTCGTAGGTCATGCCCAGCTCGGTGAGCCGGTCGAGCGCGGCCTTGACCGCGCCGCCCTCGTGCAGAGTGCTCTCGCGGAACCACACATCGTAGTGGATGCGGTAGAGCGCGAGGTCGCTCTTCAGCTTGTCCACATTCTTCGGCAGGGCATATTCCACCAGCGCTTTTCGGCGCTCGGCGGGTTCGGCGTTCACATAGCGGTCGCCGTACAGCTCGGCAAACTCGCAGGCACGCTGGCGGATGTCGTCGCCGTGGTAGGCGTCCTCGGGCAGCTCCACCGCGTCCTCCCCCAGAAAATGCTGGAGATAGCGCACCTCCAGGGAGACGCCGAACTTCTCGATCTGGTTGCCCGCGTCGTTGACATAGAACTCGCGGGTCACGTCGTAGCCGGCCTTGTCCATCGCCGCGGCCAGGCAGTCGCCCAGCGCGCCGCCGCGCGCGTTGCCCATGTGCATCGGGCCCGTCGGGTTGGCCGAGACAAACTCGATCATCACCTTGCGGCCCTGCCCGTAGTCGCTGCGGCCGTAATCCGCGCCGCAGGCCAACACGTCGCGCACCACCCCTGCGAACCAGCGGTCGGCGAGGAAGAAGTTGATGAACCCAGGTCCCGCCACCTCGCAGCGGGTGAAGCTGGTGCCCGCGAGCTCCGCGGCCTCGCAGAGCTGCGTCGCAAACGCGCGGGGATTAAACTTGACGCCCGCCTCTTTGAACGCGCGGCCGGATACCATCGCCAGGTTGCTCGCAAAATCGCCGTGCGCGGTGTCGTTGGGGATCTCCACTGTAAACGCGGGCAGCGGAACTGCGGGGATCTGCCCCTCTGCGACCAGCTTTCCCAGCGCGCCCATCAGGATTTCGCGCACCTCATCCCCGGCCATCTTTACAAAGTTTGCCATGTAAAACCATCATTCCTTCTCTTTTTTGATCTTCCTTTTTATTCGGCTGCGCGATTCTGTTCGCGCACCTGGACAAACACCTCGTTCTCGCTCGCCAGGCTGGCGTTGAGGTCGAGGGTATATTTGAAGTTGAGCTCCCCGCCCCGGTCGGACAGGGAGGAGAGGATACGGTCGCCCGACACCCCCATGATGATCGGGCCGTAGCCGGTGTCGTACTGGCACTGGTGCCTGCGGCCAGCCTCGACGATGAGCTGCGACCGGTTGGGGCCGCTGCGCAGCATGGTGACCTTGCTGTCGTCCCCTTCGACCTTGAGCGTGGTCTTTCCACCCTCAAAGCCGGTGGCCTCGCTCTCGTCGTAGGAGATGTAGTAGTCCCCGTTTTTGCGGTAGAAGCGGCCCACAGTGGTGAGCTCCACCACGTCCTGCTCGCCGTCGATATACTGGACGCCGCGTATCTGAATCAAAACATCCTTTTTCAAAACTATGTATCCTTCCCGGTTCCTCACAGGGCAACCAATTTAACATTCTGTGTAATTTCGCATTTATAATACAATTTGGATAGATCGGTGAAGTCCTGCGGCAGATCGGTGACATACCAGACCGGCGGTTTCACCCCGCCGTCGTTCTGCATGTCGTTTTGCAGCAGGTAGCTCTGCACATAGCGCGCGGTCACAGCGGTGGCGTCGATGAGGGTGACGCGGTAGTCGAACACCTCCGAGATCGCGGCGAACAGCACCGAATAGTGGGCGCTGGCCAAAATCAGGGTGTCGATCCCCTCCGCCAGCATCGGCTCGAGGTAGCGCTGGATGGTCAGACGCACCAGCGGGTCATCCGCGCTGGTCACGCCGTTTTCCGCCAGGGCGAGCAGCAGCGGGCAGGCCCGGCCGACCACCCTCGCGTCGGTGCGGATGTTGCGGATCGCCTTGCCGAAGGCGGAGCTCCGAACCGCAGCGGTGGCGCCGATGACGCCGATGACACCGCTCGCGCTCATGGCGCAGGCCTCCTGCGCGCAGGGCAACAGGGTGGAGACCAGGGGGACGGACAGCTTTTTGACGCTCTGCTCGGGCAGCACGGCGCTCACCGTACCGCAGGCCGACACCAGCAGCTTGACATCCTGCTGTTGCAGGAAGCCCAGGCCGCGCATCGCGTTTTCGGTAATCAGCTCCCGGCTGTGCGCCCCATAAGGCGCGCGCGCGGTGTCCGCCAGGTAGACGATGCTCTCCCCCGGCATCAGCCGCTGCAATTCGCGCACGGTGGCCAAGCCCCCCGCTCCGGTATCAAATACGCCGATTGCCTTGCTGTTCATCTCAGACCAACCCCTTTATTTTTATCAATCTCTCCGCCCTTCTGTCATTTAAACTTCTGTTGATGTCTGTGCCATCCGCTCGATGGCGAGGGTAAATAACCTGTCGATCAGCTCGCTGTAGGGGACGCCGCTCGCCGCCATCAGCTTGGGATACATGCTGATCGATGTGAAACCCGGGATTGTGTTCGGCTCGTTGAGGACAATCCCCGTGCCGTCGCGCTTCACAAAGAAGTCGATGCGGGTGAGCCCCGAGCAGCCGAGCGCCCGGTAGGCCCTGGCTGCCGTCTCCCGGATGAGCGCGGCCGTCTCGTCGGGTATGCGCGCCGGGATGTGCAGCTCGGTCGCGTCGTTCTGGTATTTCGCTTCGTAGTCGTAAAACTCGTTGCAGGGCACGATCTCGCCCAGCACCGAGACAACCGGCTGGTCGTTGCCCAGCACAGCCGATTCCACTTCGCTGCCGTCGATGAACTCCTCGACCACCGCCTTGCAGTCGTGTTGGAAGGCGAGCGCCAAGGCGGCCCTCAGCTCGTCGGGGCCGTGCGCCTTGGAGATGCCCACCGACGACCCCGCGTTGGCGGGCTTGACGAACATCGGGTAACCCAACGCCCCGCGCAGCCTCCCCTCCAGAGCGGCAAAGTTCTCCTGTCGGAAGTCGCGCGTCAGTACCGTCTGCCACCGCGCCTGCGGGATGCCCGCTTCGGCCAGGATGGTGTGGGTGACCGCCTTGTCCATACAAACCGCACTGGAGAGCGGGCCGCACCCCACATAGGGGATTCCCGCCAGCTCGAACAGCCCCTGGATGGTGCCGTCCTCGCCGTTCTTGCCGTGCAGCACCGGAAACACCGCATCCAGCCGCACGATTTCGCAGCCGGATTCGTTTGGCACCACCAGCCCGTGGTGGCCGCGGTCCGGCGAGACGAAGGCGGGCTGCACATAGGAAGAATCCGCCCATCGATCCTGTTCAATCAGCTCCACCGGGCCGGTGTACCGCCGCCACCGCCCGTCGCGGGTGATCCCCACCATCGTGACGTCGTAGCGGTCGGCGGGGGTGTTGCGGATCACCGAGGCCGCCGACACCAGGGACACTTCATATTCACTGGAAACGCCGCCGAATAAAATGGCGACCGAACGTTTTTTCATGGCACATTCACAACCTTTGTCGTTCAAGTTTGGAAGCTCTTATTGAAATAAGGTATAGAATACGATATTCTATTCTACCACAGGAATATGCGTAAATCAAATGTTTCGCGGCTGAAAGCCGCATAGCAGCGAGATTTTTCCGAAATCTGACGCGGCATTCCCCTCGATTTACCAACGAATCGGCCGCCTGCTGCATATTCTTTGGCAAAAACGGCAAAATTCACAAAAGAAGGTTGACGGGTTGGCCCGCTTGTGCTAAACTGATAAGTACCTCTAAAAGGTTTATTTTTTTTGTTCACTTTTAAGCGTTTCCTTTACGAGGGAGGCAAAAAAATCCGTCAATTCAGGAGGTGCCGATATGAGGGTTAAGATTACCTTATCTTGCACGGAGTGCAAACATCGCAACTACAACACGATGAAAAACAAGAAGAATGATCCTGACCGGCTTGAGATGAACAAGTACTGCCGGTTCTGCAGGAAACACACTCTTCACAAGGAAACCAAATAAGGCGAAAGGAAGGATTTGAATATGGCAGAAGCTTCTAGTGAAAAAAAATCCAAGCCTGGTTTCTTTCAGAAAATAGCCAAATCGTTCCGGGATACGAGGGGCGAGGTCAAAAAGATCGTATGGCCGACCAAAAGCTCGATCATCAACAACACCATCGTTGTGATCGTCTGCTGCGTCATCATCGGTATTTTTATCTGGGGTCTCGACGCCCTGCTTTCCTGGTTGGTCCAGGTTCTCCTTAGAAACGCGTAAATCATTTTCCAAATGGATTTAACAGCGTGGAGGGATTTTTAAGAATGGCTGATAGCGCAAAGTGGTATGTCATCCACACCTATTCCGGCTATGAGAATAAGGTGGCTACCAATATTGAAAAGGTTGTCGAGAACAGGTCGCTGCACGACCTGATCACCGAGGTGCGCGTGCCCACGGAGACCGTCACCGAGATCAAAGACAACAAAAAGCGTGAAGTAGAGCGCAAAATCTTTCCTGGCTATGTGCTTGTAAAAATGGTTCTGACAGACGACAGTTGGTACGTGGTGCGCAACACGCGCGGCGTCACCGGTTTTGTCGGGCCGGCTTCCAAGCCTGTGCCCCTCACCGACGAAGAGGTGGAGGCGCTTGGTGTGGAAGTGAAGCAGATAGAGGTCAATTACGCGGTCGGCGACAGGGTCGAGATCGTGGATGGGCCGCTGGAGGGCTTTACCGGCGTGGTGGAGGAATTGGATTTGGACAAGAACAGGGTAAAAGTTGTTGTATCCATGTTTGGCCGCGAAACCCCCGTGGAGCTCGAACTTGACCAGGCGCAACGGGAAAATTAATCTTTTAGCAGGTTGCGGCGCAAAACGCCGCGGGTGCATGAGAAATGCACAACGTAGATTGCACCGGGCCGGTGCAGTCTGTGGGAGGAGCGGGTAGAGGTTCCGCTCCGCCATCCACCACGTAATCTATGGAGGTGCAAACAATGGCTCAAAAGGTAACAGGTTATATCAAGCTGCAGATACCTGCCGGTAAAGCAACCCCGGCGCCGCCGGTGGGCCCCGCGTTGGGTCAGCATGGCGTCAACATTATGTCTTTTACAAAGGAATTCAACGAGCGCACCAAGAATGACATCGGTATGATTATCCCGGTTGTCATCACCGTTTATGCGGACCGCTCCTTCACCTTTGTCACCAAAACCCCCCCGGCTGCAGTCCTCATCAAAAAGGAATGCAAGATCGAGAGCGGTTCCGGCGTCCCCAACAAGACGAAGGTCGCCACCATCACCAAAGAGCAGGTTCGTAAAATCGCTGAGATCAAGATGCCCGACCTCAACGCCGCCGATATCGAGGCCGCGATGAGCATGGTGGCCGGCACGTGCCGCAGCATGGGCGTTGTCGTAGAAGACTGATGTTCTCAGGTGGGAGGAAACCAATCCGGTAATACCACTTCTGAGGGAGGAGAACTAGTATGAAACATGGAAAAAAATATATCGACAGTGCAAAGCTGGTAGACCGCACCAAGCAGTATGAAGCTGCTGAGGCGCTCGAGCTCTGCATCAAAACCGCAAAGGCTAAGTTCGACGAAACCGTCGAAATGCACGTCCGCCTGGGCGTCGATTCCCGTCAGGCGGATCAGCAGGTCCGTGGCGCGGTCGTTCTGCCCAACGGTACCGGTAAGCATGTGCGCGTCGCTGTGTTCGCCAAGGGCGACAAGGCCGACGCCGCCACCGCCGCTGGCGCTGAGATCGTCGGCGCTGAGGATCTGATGGAGCGCATCCAGAAGGAAGGCTTCCTGGATTTCGACGTGGTCATCGCTACCCCGGATATGATGGGTATCGTCGGCCGCCTCGGTAAAATCCTCGGCCCCCGCAAGCTGATGCCCAACCCGAAGGCCGGCACCGTCACCCCGGACGTCGCGAAGGCGATCACCGAGGCGAAGGCCGGTAAGATCGAGTACCGCCTGGACAAGACCAACATCGTCCACTGCCCGATCGGCAAGGTGAGCTTTGGCGTTGACAAATTGCAGGAGAACTTTGACGCGCTGATGGGCGCTCTGCTGAAAGCAAAGCCCGCCGCCGCCAAGGGCCAGTATATCAAATCCTGCGCCGTGTCCCCCACCATGGGCCCCGGCATCAAGATCAACCCCGCGAAGTTCACCGTTTGATAAAAAACGGCGATCCCCCGATGCTTTCTGCATCGGGGGATTTTTTATTTATGCCCGACTTTTTATCAGCATTTCATTCATCCTGTTAAATGAAAGATTCGGCCGATATTTTTTCGGTTGTTTTTTGTTTTATACTTGACAAATAGGACTGACCTGTTTTATAATTTGGTCAGTCCTATTTCCGTCGGGAGGTGATCCACTGGAAACGGGCAAAAAGCGAGGCCCCAAGACGGATAATCCCAAGCTCTATAAGATCGGCGTCAAACTCGATTTGAAATCGAAACAGACTTTAGACGCCTATTGCGAGCAAAAAGCGGTATCAGTTGCCGAAGCGGTGAGACGTGGGATTTCTAAATTGGAACCAGACCTCAACCAAAAATGAAGGAAGCGGCGCACCACTCTCACAAGTACAACGCCGCTTCCCCAACCGCAACGCCTACAGACAATGCAGTGTAAATATTTTATCATACGCTGTGATAGCATGCAAGTGCTGCGGAAGGGTCTCTTTTTGCTATGAGATGCCTTGACTTTTGTAGTTACACTCGTTATGATTATTATGTCGCTACAAAAGGAGGTGAGTTTATCAGCGAACAAAAAAAGATGGGGCGGCCCACGGACAGCCCTAAGACCACGATGTTTCGGGTGCGGCTCGACGACGAATCGCTGGAAAAGCTGAACGAAGCGGCCGACGCCTTGAATATCAGCAAATCGGAAGTGGTTCGCAAGGGAATTGATTCCGTCCACCAAAGCCTCAAAAAATGAAGGAAGCGGCGCCCACTCTCACAAGTAAACCGCCGCTTCCCCAATCACCCGGCACCAAACAGATGCGGGAGCATAAATATTATACCATATGCCTCCGCTCCTTTCAACCGCCGGGTGTCCATTCAGAAAGGAGCTTTTCGATGATTATCCGACAACTCAGCCAACAACAGTACGACAGATTGGTCGCGTCCCTCATGGCCGGTGCGCACGCCGAGCCGCTCGACGCGGGCTACACGGTGCGCATCACCGTGAACGGCGCGGAGTACGCCGTCAAGCTACAGCCCGAGAACCGCAACCGGATGGCTGTGGTGCAGGCGCTGCGCGTCTTTCGCGACGGCGGTCGCCCCAACTTCCAGCTCATCACATGCGGCGGCCTGCTCTCCGCCTTTCTGGAAATTCTCATCAGCCAGGGGGTGGGCGACTGCCGCGGGCTGTAGTCCCGCCGCGCATCCCACCTTTATTTTTGCCGCTCGCCGGCCGGGCATACCCGCATACAGACGCCGCACACCGCGCCCCGCCCGATGTGTTGGTAGGCCCGCTTCATGTGCTCGCTGCATCCGGCCGGGTCGAACAGCTCGGCGCGATCGACGCCCGGCCGCCAGTCCGCGCCGGTGATGGCGTGCGCGAGGCAGGCCCTGACGCAGCGCCCGCAGGCCGCGCAGGGCGAGGCCATCGGCTCGCGTGGCTCGGGCTCAAACGGGCAGTCGGTGAACAGGGTGGCCAGCCGCACGCGCGGCCCCCACTCGCGGTGCAAAAACAGCGAGCTGCGCCCCACGCAGCCGAGCCCCGCGAGGCAGGCCGCCTTCTTGTGGGAAAAGCGGCCCTCGTAGTTCCAGCCGTCGCGGTTGATCGACTGGGACGCGGCCACCGTGAGATACCGGTACCCCCGCCGCTCTAAAAAGATTCCCGCCCGCAGCAGCATCTGGTCGAGAAACGCGTTAACCGTGCGGTAGTGGTTGAAGTAGGTGTGAGTGGGCGCATCGGTGATCTCGTCCACAATCGCGTCGGACAGCCGCGCCACCAGGCTGACCGCATAGTGCAGCTCGCGCGGCAGGTCGCGCAGCTCCTCTGGCGGCACCGTGCAGAATCCCACGTCGCTCACCCCCTGCTCCAGCAGGTGGGCGCGCAGCTCGTCCTGAATGCGCATGGCGAAGCTCCCCTTTCTCTCAAAAATACAAACGCGCGGCCGGGTAACGCCTCAGCCGCGCGCTTTCTATTGTCAGCCTCTAAAATAATCCACCGCGCCGCGGAACATGCCGTTGTCCTTTTCGCCGGGCACGTTCTGGTACACGCCGCCGCTGATGCGCTCGGAGTGCGCCATCTTGCCGAACACACGGCCATCGGGCGAGGTGATGCCCTCGATCGCATCGACCGATCCATTGGGATTGAAGCGGATATCCATGGTAGGCGCTCCGTCCAGATCGACGTACTGGGTTGCAATCTGGCCGTTCTTCGCCATCTGTGCGATCGTCTCGGCGCTGGCCACAAACCGGCCTTCGCCGTGGGAAATCGCGGTGGTGTGGATGTCGCCCACCGCGCTGTGCATCAGCCAAGGGGACTTGTTGGACGCCACGCGGGTGCGCACCAGCATGCTCTGGTGACGGCCGATCGTGTTGAAGGTGAGCGTCGGGCTGTCCGACTCGGCGTCCACGATGTCGCCGTAGGGCACCAGGCCCAACTTGACCAGCGCCTGGAACCCGTTGCAGATGCCGCACATCAGGCCGTCTCGGTTGCCCAGCAGCTCGCGCACCTGTTCTGCCACGCGCGGGTTGCGGAAAAACGCGGTGATGAACTTGCCCGAGCCGTCCGGCTCGTCGCCGCCCGAGAAGCCGCCCGGGATCATGATGATGTTGGCGCGCTTCGCGGCCTCGGCAAAGGCGGTCACGCTCTCCTCAATCTCTCGGGAGGTGAGGTTGCGGATGACGAACACCTCCGCTTCCGCCCCGGCCCGCTCGTAGGCGCGGGCGGTGTCGTATTCGCAGTTGGTGCCCGGGAACACCGGGATGAGCACGCGGGGCTTGGCCACCCGGATGGCGGGCGCCCTGTGGTCGATGGCCGCATGGTTGTAGACCGGCGCCGCGATCTTCGGGGTAGGCAGGTTGCAGGGGAACACCGGCTCCAGCTTCTGCTCCCAGGCCCTTTGCAGCTCGGCCAAGTCGATGGCCTTGCCGTCGAGCCACACGGTATAATCCTCCGTGGTGACGCCCAGCAGGTGCGCGTCGGAGAGGTGCGCGTCGGTCTCGATCACGAACGCGCCGTAGCAGGGGTCGTACAAATCCTGCTCCATCGCGCCCGACAGGTCCGCGCCGATGCGGTTGCCCAGCGCCATCTTGAAGATGCCCTCGGCCGCGCCGGCCGCGCCGCACGCCCAGGCGGACAGCACCTTGCCGCCGCGGATGAGGCCCTCCACCCGGTCGAACACCGCGCGCACGCTCCCGAAGTCGGGCATGCCGTTTTCGTCGTACTCGGGTGCGATATAGTACAGGCGGCTGCCCGCCTTTTTGAACTCGTTGCTCACGACGTCGTCCAGGTGGCCTGCGGACACCGCGAACGAGACCAGCGTGGGGGGCACGTCCAGGTGCTCAAAGGTGCCGGACATCGAATCCTTGCCGCCGATGGCAGCGCAGCGCAGCTCGAGCTGCGCCTTCAGCGCGCCCAGCAGGGCGGAAAACGGCTTGCCCCAGCGCTCGGGGTCGCTGCCGGTGCGTCCGAAGTATTCCTGGAAGGTCAGCCAGCACTTGTGCCAGCTGCCGCCCGCCGCAATCACCTTGGCGACCGATTCCACCACCGCGCAGGCCGCGCCGTGGTAGGGGCTCTTTTCGGAGAGGTAGGGGTTGTAGCCCCAGGCCATGAACGAACAGGAGGTGGTCTCGCCCGAGAGCACCGGGAGCTTGGCCACCATCGCCTGGGTGGGGGTGAGCTGGCAGCGTCCGCCGAACGGCATCAGCACGGTGCCCGCGCCGATGGTCGAGTCGAACCGCTCCACCAACCCTTTCTGGCTGACCACGTTGAGGTCGTTCACCAGCGCGACAAAGCGCTCGGCCCCGGTCTTGCCGTCGCCGGGCAGCGCCGCCCCCTTGGGGCTCAGGTCGCCGATCTTCACATCGGCGTATTTGACCGCGCCGTTCGAGTTGAGGAACGCGCGGGAGATATCGACGATCGTGTTGCCGTTCCAGCTCATGCGCAGGCGGGGCTCCGCGGTGACCTCAGCCACCGCGACCGCGTCGAGGTTCTCGCGCCGCGCGCCCGCGATGAAGGCGTCCACATCCTGGGGGGCCACCACCACAGCCATGCGCTCCTGCGATTCGCTGATCGCCAGCTCGGTGCCATCCAGGCCGTCGTACTTCTTGGGCACCGCGTCCAGATTGATGCGCAGGCCGTCGGCCAGCTCGCCCACCGCCACCGACACGCCGCCCGCGCCGAAGTCGTTGCAGCGCTTAATCATGCGGGTGATCGCGGGGTCGCGGAACAGGCGCTGGAGCTTGCGCTCCTCGGGCGGATTGCCCTTCTGCACCTCCGCGCCGCAGGTCTCGAGCGAATCGAGGGTGTGGGTCTTGGAGGAGCCGGTCGCGCCGCCGCAGCCGTCCCGGCCGGTCTTGCCGCCCAGCAGGATGACCACATCGCCCGGGATGGGGGCCTCGCGGCGCACGTTGGCGGCCGGGGCCGCGCCGATCACCGCGCCGATCTCCATGCGCTTGGCGGCGTAGCCGGGGTGATAGATCTCCGCGACATGGCCGGTGGCCAGGCCGATCTGGTTGCCGTAGCTGCTGTAGCCCGCCGCCGCCGTGGTGGTGAGCTTGCGCTGGGGGAGCTTACCCTGCATGGTCTGTTCGATCGGCACGGTCGGGTCGGCCGCGCCGGTGACGCGCATCGCCTGGTAAACGTAGCTGCGCCCCGAAAGCGGGTCGCGGATGGCGCCGCCCAGGCAGGTGGCCGCTCCGCCGAACGGCTCGATCTCGGTGGGGTGGTTGTGGGTCTCGTTTTTAAACATCAGCAGCCAGGGTTCCTCTTTGCCGTCCACATCCACGTCGATGCGCACCGAGCAGGCGTTGATCTCCTCGGATTCGTCGAGGTCGCGCAGATACCCCTCCCGCTTGAGGGCCTTGGCCCCGATCACCGCGAGGTCCATCAGGGTGACGGGCTTTTCCTTGCCCGCGTAGAGGGTTTCGCGGCACTTGAGGTAGCGCTCGAAGGTCGCGCGGATCTCGTCCGACGCGATCTCGATGTTTTGCAGGTTGGTCGAGAAGGTTGTGTGGCGGCAGTGATCCGACCAGTAGGTGTCGATCATGCGGATTTCGGTGATAGTCGGGTCGCGCCCTTCTTCATTACGGAAGTAACCCTGCAAAAACTTGATGTCGTCCAGGTCCATCGCCAGGCCATACTCCCTTAAAAACGCGGCCAGGCCCGCCTCGTTCAGCGCGGTGAACCCGTCGAGGATTTTGACCGTGGTGGGGATTTCATAGGAGGTCTCGAGGGTGTCCACCGCGGCGAGCGACGCCTCGCGGCTTTCCACCGGGTTGATGACAAACCCTTTGATGCGGGCGAACTCCTCGTCGCTGATCGAGCCCAGCAAAACAAACACCCGGGCAGTCCGCACGAGCGGCCGCTCCCCCTGCGTCATGATCTGGATACACTGGGAGCAGGAATCGGCGCGCTGGTCGAACTGGCCGGGCAGGTACTCCACGGCAAAGATGCGGCTGGGCGCCCCGATAGTGGGAAGCTCCTCGCTGCAAAGATCCACCTGCGGCTCGCTGAAGATGGTGTTTTTGGCGCGCTCAAACTGCTCGTGCTCCAGGCCCTGGACGTCGTAACGGTTCCACAGGCGCACCCCGGCGACCCCATCGATCCCCAGCACCGTGCGGATGTCCGCGAGCGTCGCGCCTGCCTCCACGGCAAACTCGCTCTTTTTCTCCACATAAACTCGATAAACAGACATGGCAACCTCCCGTATGTTTCTCTCTCACTGTATTTTAATCCGAAAAAATTTCGGGGTTTCCCTGATTGGGCGCCAACCGGCCGAGGCAGCAGTCCTCCCCCACGCCGACAATCTCCACCGCGAACACGCGGCCCGAGAGCTCCCCGCCCGCGCCGGGCACCCGCACCGGAGCGTAGTTTTTGGTATAGCCCTCGACCCCGCCCTGCGCTGCGGCCGACTCAAACAGCACCGCCTCGGTGCGGCCCACCTGGGCCTGCAAAAACGCCCGCCGCGCGGGCTCCACCGCCTGGGCGAGCTCGGCTACCCGCTCGCTTTTCACCGCGCGGGGGATCTGACCGGGCAGCTTGGCCGCGCGCGTGCCCTCCCGCTTGGAATAGGGGAAAACGTGCACCTTGGCAAAGCCGATTTCCCGGGCAAACGCCAGGCTCTGGGCGAACTCCTCCGGGGTCTCGCCCGGAAAGCCCACGATGATATCGGTGGTGATGGCGGGGTTGTCGAACGCGGCGCGCAGCTTGTCCACAATCGCGCGGTACTCCGCCGCCGTGTAGTGGCGGTTCATGCGGCGCAGGGTGTTGTCGCACCCGCTTTGCAGCGACAGGTGGAACTGCGGGCAAAACTTGGGTTGCGCCGCCATGCGCGCGATGTCCTCCTCGGTGAGCAGCTCGGGCTCCAGCGAGCCCAGCCGCACCCGTTCGATGCCCGGCACCGCGCAGGCCAGCTCGATCGCGTCGATCAGGCGGGGGGTGTAGCCGGTCTCCTTGCCGTAAAACGGCAGGTTGATGCCCACCAGCACCGCCTCGCGGTAACCCGCCGCGGCCAGGCCCTCCAGCTCCTCGCGCAGCTCCTCCAGCGGCTTGCTGCGCACCGGCCCGCGCGCCGTGGGGATGATGCAGTAGGAGCAGTAGCGGTCGCAGCCGTCCTGGATTTTGACGAACGCGCGGGTGCGCCCCAAAAAGCGGCCGGCCTTCATGCGCTCGAACTCCTCGCCGCGCTCGTGCGGGGTGATCTCAATGACCCGCCGGCCGGTCGCAAAATATTTCTCTACAGCGCAAAGCAGGCTCCCACGGTTCCGGGAGCCTGTGATCACATCCGCCTCTGGGATTTGTTCGGCGATGTCTGGAAACGCCTGTGGAAAACAGCCGGTGAGCGCCGCCACGCCCGAAGGGTTCGCGCGCTTAAACCGGCGCAGGGCCTGCCGCGTCTTGCGGTCGCCCTCGGCTGTGACTGTGCAGGAGTTGACCACCAGCAGGTCGGCCGGGGAATCGGGCGACACAATATCGAACCCGTTGTCGAAAAAAAGCTGCTCGAGAATCTGCGTTTCGTACTGGTTTACCTTGCAGCCGAGCGTATAAAAAGCGGCTCTCATGCCTCGCCTCCATGCCCTGTTTTTGTTCGCTGTTTTTCGCGCAAAAGCTGTACAAAAAAGCGATCTTTACAGGGTTTATTATAATAAAAAACGGCGATAATAGCAATTAGCAGTTGACTTAAAAACCCCCGGCTGATATAGTGTATTTATGGTAATTATCCTAATAAATCATACATAGAAAAAAAGGAGGATTGCTGTTATGAAAGAATTGACCATTCTTCTGAACACGATCAACGACGTCAAGGTATTTGTAAACACGGTCAGCAAGTATGATTTTGATGTGGATTTGATTTCCGGCCGTTATGCCATTGATGCGAAATCCATCATGGGTATTTTCAGCCTGGATCTCTCCAAGCCGCTGAAGATGCAGGTATACAGCGACAACTGCGATGCGTTCCTGGAGGAAATCAAGCCCTTCCTTGTCAAATAATTGAACCACCATACAACATAGCTGGGCGGCATTCTCACATGCTGTCCAGCTATCCTGCATAAAAGCACATTTTTTCCTGTCCCGCGCGCATACACTGATAGCAACAACGTGCGGCCGCGCCCCGCCTTCGGGGCCGCCGGAGGGATAGGAGTTGGCTTTTATGACGAACTGGAAAAAACAGACGGCGGCATGGGTTTTGGCGATTGGCTTGTGCGTTTCCGGCGCCCTGCCCGCGTTCGCCGCCGGCGAGGAGGCGGCCCTGGATACCGACGCCGCAGCCGCGCCGCTGGCGCTCAATGTGAAATCGGCGATCCTGCTGGAACAGACCACCGGGCAGGTGCTCTATGAGGACAACGCGGATGAGCGGATGCCGCCCGCCTCGATCACCAAGGTAATGACCCTCCTGCTGGTGATGGAGGCGCTGGATTCGGGCAAGCTAAAGATGGAGGACATGATCTCCTGCTCGGAGCACGCGTCCACCATGGGCGGCAGCCAAATCTGGCTGGAACCAGGCGAGCAGATGAGCGTCCACGACCTGCTCAAGGCGACGGCGATCTCCTCGGCCAACGACGCGGCGGTGCTGCTGGGCGAGGCGGTTGCGGGCAGCGAAGAGGGGTTTGTGGCGCTGATGAACCAGCGCGCGCAGGAGCTGGGCATGGAGAACACCACCTTTATCAACGCCTGCGGTTTGGACGCGGCCGGCCACGAGACCACCGCGCGCGACATCGCAATCATGTCCTGCGAGCTGCTGAGGCACCCCAAGATCAAGGAATATTCCACCGTGTGGATGGACTCGCTGCGCGACGGCGCGACCCAGCTGGTGAACACCAACAAGCTGGTGCGCTTCTATGACGGCGCAACCGGCCTCAAGACCGGCACGACCAACGGCGCGGGGAGCTGTCTCTCCGCCTCTGCGGAGCGGAACGGGCTCTCCCTGGTGGCGGTGGTGCTGGGCGCGCCCACCAGCGACGACCGGTTTGCCGGTGCGCGCAAGCTGCTGGATTACGGCTTCGCCAACTACGCGATGGCAACCCCGCCCAGCGTGGCGGATCAGCTCACACCGGTCAAGGTGATCGGCGGCGTGGTCCCCGAGGTCGCGGTGGAGTGCGATCCGCCAAGCAACATCGTGGTAAAGCAGGGGGATCAACAGCGGCTGGAACAGCGCATCAGCTTGGTGCCGGATGTGCAGGCCCCGGTGGAGAAGGGCCAGATTTTGGGCAAGGTGCTCATCTCGCTCGACTCGCAGCCCATCTCGGAATACCCCCTGAAGGCCGCGGAGGCGGTGCAAAAGATGACCTTTGGAAACGGCATGAAAATCCTGTTTTCCCGCCTGATTACCTTTGAGGAATGAGCCGGGCGTGCCATGTGTATACTGTGAAGAAATTGGGAACGATTTGTGAAAACTGCATAAATGGTTAAGATTCTCATGTGAAATACTTGAAAATAATGCTGATATATTGTAAAATAGGAGCATAGAAATTGGAGGAATTCAAATGTCCATGAAACTCAACGCAAATTATGTCAAAGACTTTCTGACCGACGCAGAACTGGAAGCGATCTACCCCGAAGTGAAGGCCGCGCACAACACCCTGCACAGCGGCTCGGGCCGGGGCAACGACTTCCTGGGCTGGCTGCATCTTCCCACCGAGTACGACAAGGAGGAGTTCACCCGCATCCAGGCCGCTGCGGAAAAGATTAAGAAGGACAGCGACATCCTGATCGTCATCGGCATTGGCGGAAGCTACCTCGGCGCGCGCGCCGCGATCGAGCTGCTTCGTTCCCCGTTCTATAACAACCTCAAAAAGGATACCCCGGAAATCTTCTTTGCGGGCAACAACATCAACCCCACCTATCTGAACGAGATCCTCTCGATCTGCGAGGGCAAGGAGATTTCCATCAATGTGATTTCAAAATCCGGCACCACCACCGAGCCCGCGCTGGCGTTCCGCGTATTCCGCGAGCTGCTGGAGAAAAAATACGGCGTGGACGGCGCGCGCGGCCGCATCTATTGCACCACCGACAAGGCGCGCGGCACTCTCAAGGAGCTGTGCAACGAGCAGGGCTATGAGACGTTCGTCATCCCCGACGACGTGGGCGGCCGTTACTCGGTGCTCACCGCTGTGGGCCTGCTGCCGATCGCGGTGGCCGGCATCGATATCGGCGAGATCATGAAGGGCGCAGCCGCTGCGGAAAAGGAGCTGGACAACGACGACATCGCATCCAACGACTGCTACCGCTATGCGGCGATCCGCAACTGCCTGTACCGCAAGGGCAAGCGCGTCGAGATGCTGGTGAGCTACGAGCCCGCTTTCACCATGATGGCGGAGTGGTTCAAGCAGTTGTTCGGCGAGAGCGAGGGCAAGGAAAACAAGGGCCTGTTCCCCGCCGCCGCGACCTTCTCCACCGACCTGCACTCGATGGGCCAGTACATCCAGGAGGGTGAGCGCATCCTGCTGGAGACTGTGGTGGACATCAAAAAACCCAAGACCGACCTGTACCTCGAGAAGGACGCTGTCAACGCGGACGGCCTCAACTTCCTAGCGGAGCAGAATATGTCGGTGGTCAATCGCAAGGCGCTGGAGGGCACCATCCTGGCGCATACCGAAGGCGGCGTGCCCAACCTGGTGTTGGAGGTCCCCGAGATCAACGAATATGAGTTTGGCTACATGGTCTATTTCTTTGAAAAGGCCTGCGCCATCTCGGGCTACACCCTGGGCGTCAACCCGTTCGACCAGCCCGGCGTGGAAAGCTACAAAAAGAATATGTTCGCTCTGTTGGGCAAGCCCGGCTATGAGGACATGAAAGCCGCTTTGGAGGCCAAACTGCACTGAGACCAAAAGACGTGCAAAATTCGCCAAGGGCGATTTCAAAATATACCAAACTTGGGAGGAATGAAACATGATAAAACTTATCGTGGGAAACAAAGGCTCCGGAAAAACCAAGACCCTCATCGACATGATCAACGCTGCCGTTAAAACAACTGCGGGCAACATCGTATGCGTTGAAAAAGGCCTCAAAATGACTTACGATATTGACCATGCGGTCCGCCTGATCGACATCGAAGAGTATAAGGTGGAAGGCTACGACGCGTTTTACGGTTTCCTCGCCGGTATCTTCGCTGGCAACTACGACATTTCTGAGATCTTCGTGGACGGCACCCTGAAGATCGGCGGCCGCAATTATGACGAGTTCGCCGCGTTTATCGAGCGCCTGCAGGTGTTGCTCGACGTCAGCAAGGCTGAGGTCACCTTCACGGTTTCCTGCGATGTTTCTGAACTCCCCGAGAACGTCAAAAAGTATATCGTGGATTAACTTTAAAAAGGCAGGCGCCCGGATGCGAAAGCATTCGGGCGCTTTTGTTTTGGCCATAAGCGCATATGGACAAAGCAATTTTGCGCACTACCGTGCGCATGTTCGCACCTGACTTTGCAGCTACGGGCAGCGAGCCCAACGCCTTAGCAAGTGTTTTCTTCGGCAACGCCCCCGGGTGCATACCCGGCACTTCGCTCCCACAAACCATTGCCCCTACGGGGTGCCCTCGGGCGACTCCCGCATGGCGCGCAGACCTTGCACCACTTGATTTTCGGCTCCGGGTCGGGCAAGCGCAACCCTCACCACCCGGCGAACTGCCTAAAACCATCATCCTTAAAAATTTTTAATTCGGAGCGAATTAAAATTCAATATGGCACCTCCAAATAAATTATAATACATCCGGAGGTGATCTTAGTGGCATATCCAAATGTAAAAAACTGCGGGGAAACCTGTCCCTTTTATCCAAGAATCGGCGAGCTGCGCTGGGAGCACCACCTATCCTGCGCGGAAGTGGCGCGCCGCACCGGCGTGTCCCCTCACACCTATCGGAACTATGAGCTGGGCCGTGTTCCCATTAGAGCAAAGTTTGTCATCCGGCTGGCCTACTTTTACAATGTCAGCATAGACTACATCGTGGAGCTCATCGATCAACGGGAACCTCACCAACGAAAAAAGCAGGATGCTGTTTCAAGCATCCTGCTTTTTTATTGTAACCAATGATTAGATCAGCTCAATAATTGCCATCTCAGCAGCGTCACCGCGGCGGGGGCCGATCTTGACGATGCGGGTATAACCGCCGTTTCTCTCCTTATACTTGGGGGAGAGCTCGTCAATCACCTTTTTCGCAACGGTTTCCTTTGTGACAAAGGAATAGATCTGACGCTTGGAGTGGAGATTGTCTTGTTTGCCTATTGTAATCATTTTCTCGGCCATAGCACGAACTTCTTTGGCCCGGGTGACGGTGGTCTCGATCTTTCCGTTCTCGAAGAGATAGGTCACCATCGCACGGAGCATGGCTTTTCTGTGGTCAGAGCTTCTACCGAGTTTTCTGGTACCTGGCATCGAAATTCACTCCTTTACCGGTTTATGCAGTCATAAACAAAGTAAGATTTTATTCGTCCTCTTTGTTGAGGTTAAAGCCCAGCGATTTCAGCTTGGCAATGACCTCCTCCAGAGATTTTTTGCCGAGGTTGCGAACTTTCATCATCTCGTCCTCGGACTTGTTGATCAGGTCTTCCACTGTGTTGATGCCTGCCCGTTTCAGACAATTGAACGAACGGACAGACAGGTCAAGCTCTTCAATGGTCATCTCAAGGACCTTTTCCTTGCCGTTATCATCTTTTTCCACCATGATCTCGGTGTGATAAGCCTCGTCGGAAAGGTCAACGAACAGGTTGAGATGCTCGTTGAGGACCTTGGCCCCCAGGGATACGGCTTCTTTGGCGGAGATGGTTCCGTCTGTCCATACCTCGAGGGTTAACTTGTCGTAGTCAGTGATCTGCTCAACACGGGTGTTCTCGACAGTGTAGTTTACCTTCAGCACCGGTGTATAAATGCTATCCACCGGAATGACGCCTAATGTTTGCTGTGCGGTTGGCGCCTGCATCATCTGCTTGTTCCGCTCCGCGGGCACATAGCCGCGGCCGCGGTCCAAGGTGATCTCCATATACAGCTTGGCGCCAGCTCCCAATGTGGCAATGTGCATACCAGGGTCGAGGATTTCAACCTCCGCGTCCTCAGTAATCGAATCGGCGGTGACCTCACATTCGCCGGTCGCGTCGATCACAACGGTTTTGGGGCCGTCGCAATACAGCTTGGCGGTGAGGCCCTTGATGTTCAGGATAATCTCAGTGACATCCTCTTTCACACCGGGAATGGTTGAAAACTCATGTTGTACGCCGTCAATCTTAACCGATGTGACAGCAACACCAGGAAGCGAGGAGAGTAGCACACGTCTTAGGCTGTTACCTAATGTTGTACCAAAGCCGCGCTCGAGAGGCTCCACGACAAATCTGCCGTAGGTTCCGTCGGATTTGATCTCCGCTGTCTCAATTCTCGGCTTCTCAATCTCTATCATAAAAACCCTCCTTAAATGGCCGGCCTGATTAGGGCCTGCCTGACTTTTCGCGTTCCCCAGCCGATGATGATGCTTACGAGCCTATTATTTAGAATAGAGCTCGACGATCAGATGCTCTTCCACGTCGAGGTCGATATCCTCGCGGGCGGGCAGCTGTGCTACGCGGGAAGTGAGCTTCTCCTGGTCGACTTCCAGCCATTTCGGGACGGGACGGGAGCCGTTCGCGTCGGTGATGGCCTTCATCTTATCGGTGGATTTGAAGTTGTTCGCAACTGCAACCACATCGCCGGCCTTCAGCAGATAGGAAGGAATGTTGACCTTCTTGCCGTTGACCGTGTAGTGGCAGTGCAGCACCAGCTGGCGGGCTTCTTTTCTGGAAGAAGCGAAGCCGGAGCGGTAAACAACGTTATCCAGACGGCTTTCCAGGATGCGGAGCAGGTTTTCACCCGTTACGCCGGCCTGGCGTTCGGCCATCTCGTAATATTTATAGAACTGGTTCTCCAGCACGCCATAGAAGCGGCGGGCAGACTGTTTCGCGCGCAGCTGAACGCCGTACTCCGAAACCTTCTTGCGGCCCTGACCGTGCTGGCCGGGAATCAGCGAATCCTTTCTGGTGTTGATCGCACACTTATCCGAGTAGCATCTTTCACCTTTGAGGAAAAGTTTTTTCCCTTCACGTCTGCACAATCTGCAGACAGCGCCGGTATATCTTGCCATGTGGGTTACACCTCCTGTATTGTGTGATTAGACGCGTCTTCTCTTCGGCGGTCTGCATCCATTGTGCGGAATCGGGGTCACATCTTTGATCATGTTGACCTCGAGGCCCGCCTGCTGCAGCGCGCGGATCGCAGCCTCACGTCCGGAGCCGGGACCCTTCACAAACACTTCAACCGTCTTCAGGCCGTGCTCCATGGCGGCCTTGGCAGCCGTCTCAGCGGCGGTCTGCGCGGCAAACGGGGTGGATTTTCTGGAGCCACGGAAGCCCAGACCGCCCGCGCTCGCCCAAGACAACGCATTCCCCTGGGTATCGGTAATGGTAACGATGGTGTTGTTAAAGGTGGACTGGATATGAGCAGCGCCACGCTCGATGTTTTTCTTCTCGCGGCGGCGGCGAGTGGCCTTCTTGGTTGCAACTTTTGCCATCTCAGTTATCCCTCCCTAATTATTTCTTCTTGTTCGCGATGGTCTTCTTGGGACCTTTTCTGGTTCTCGCGTTGGTTTTGGAGCGCTGACCTCTTACCGGCAGGCCTTTTCTGTGGCGGACACCACGGTAGCAGCCGATTTCGACCAGTCTCTTGATGTTGAGCGCGGTCTCGCGGCGGAGATCACCCTCAACGTGGCAGTTTTTGTCGATATACTCACGCAGCTTGTTGACATCGTCCTCCGACAGATCCTTCACGCGGACATCGGGGTCGACACCGGTCGCCTTGATGATATCACTGGCGGTCTGGCGGCCGATTCCGTAGATGTAGGTGAGGCCGATTTCAATGCGTTTTTCGCGCGGCAAATCGATACCAGCTATACGAGCCATTCTTGTGCACCTCCATGATATAGTTTCTCAAACTATACTTCGTTCTCCTCTGCGCTTCCCGCACATCAGCCCTGACGCTGTTTGTGCTTGGGGTTCTGGCAGATTACCATGATACGACCTTTGCGTTTGATGATCTTGCACTTTTCGCAGATGGGTTTTACGGAAGGTCTTACTTTCATTACAAATAACCTCCTTTGTGTGCCGCCATAGGGGCGGCGCCTGGGGCGCGCGGCGCTTATTTGGAGCGCCAAGTGATGCGTCCCTTGGTGAGATCGTATGGAGACATCTCCACCGTAACTTTATCCCCGGGCAGGATGCGGATGAAGTTCATGCGCAGCTTGCCCGAGATATGCGCCAGAATGACATGGCCATTCGGCAGCTCAACTTTGAACTGAGCGTTGGGCAGGGCGTCGACAACGGTTCCTTCAATCTCAATGACGTCTTCCTTCGACAAGCGGTTTACCTCCCTTTGGTGGACGGGCCGGCCTCTTCGGGGTTGTTGTAAGCCCGCAGGGCCCGCCGGAGTTGATTGTTTGTGGTCAGATCCTCGAGGGCAAGCAGCGTTTTGGTCGGCCGCAGATGCCGCAAGTTTTTGCGCTTGGGCCTTTCGAGCCGCCGCACCTTTCCATCGCAGATCAGCGCGCAGTCGTCCTGCAACTCCATCACCACGTAAAAGCGATCGGCGTCCCTGCCCGAGATCGACCGGACCACACAGCCCTTCTCTATCTGCATCGCGGGTCCCCCTTTAAGCCTTGGTCAAAATCACCGGACCGTTCTCGGTGATCGCGATGGTGTGCTCAAAGTGGGCGGCCAGGCTTCCGCTTCTGGTCACGGTGGTCCAGCCGTCCGCCAAAACCTTGACGTCCGACCCGACCGCGTTGACCATCGGCTCGATGGCGATGGTCATGCCCGGCAGCAGACGCACCCCGTGGCCCGCAGTCCCGTAGTTGGGAACCTCTGGGTCCTCGTGGAGCTTCGCGCCCACGCCGTGGCCGACAAACTTGCGCACCACCGCATAGCCCTGGGCCTCGATGTAGGTCTGCACCGCACTGCCGATATCGCCGATGCGGGCGCCCGGCTGCGCAGCCTCAATGGCCAGATACAGGCTCTTTTCGGTGGCCTGCATCAGCCGCAGCGCTTCGTCCGAGACCTTGCCCGCCGCGAAGGTGGCGGCGTTGTCGCCGTGGTAGCCGTTGTAGCAAGCGCCCACGTCGATGCTGACAATGTCGCCCTCCTGGATTTTGTAGGAGGAGGGGATGCCGTGGATGACCACATCGTTGACCGAGATGCACGCGCTGGCCGGAAAGCCGCCGTAACCGAGGAACGAAGGGGTCGCGCCCTGTGATGTGATAAATTTTTTGATGATGTGGTCGATCTCGCGGGTGGTGATACCCGGTTCGACCGCCTCACCGCCGATTTTCAGCGCCTGAGCCGACAGCCGGCAGGCTTCGCCGATCTTTTGCAGCTCCTGGGTGGTTTTTAACACAACCATGCTTTAAGCCTCCAGTGCGGCGAGGGTGAGTTTGGTGGTATCGGCCACTTCCTCCTGGCCCTCCACAACCGTGAGCTTGCCCGTCTGGGCGTAATAGTCCTTGAGGGGCTCGGTCTGGTCGTGGTAAACCTTCAGGCGCTCGCGGATGGTCTCGGGCTGGTCATCCTTGCGGACGATCAGCTTGCCGCCGCACTTCCCGCAAGCCTCGCCAGCCGACGAGGGCTTGAAGAGCAGGTGATAGGAAGCCCCGCAGGCTTCGCACACGCGGCGGCCGCCCAGCCGCTGTTCAATCTTTTCGTCCGGCACCTCGATGTCGATCACCTTGTCGATGCGCACACCCATCTCGTCGAGGGCGCGCGCCTGTGGGACCGTCCTCGGGAAACCGTCGAGGATAAATCCGTTCTTGCAGTCATCCTGCGCCAAGCGCTCCTGGATGATTGCAATCACCACCTCGTCCGGGACCAGCGCGCCCGCATCCATATAGGATTTGGCGCGCAGGCCCAGCTCGGTGCCGTTTTTCAGAGCCTCACGGATGATATTCCCCGTGCTGATGGCAGGGATGCCAAGCTTTTCACAGATGATCTCCGCTTGTGTACCTTTACCTGCGCCGGGGGCGCCCAATAGGATTAAATTCATACCTGCACACCTCTTTCTGCCGGCAAAGCCGGCGTTATCACAACCCGCCCGCAAAAGCGGGCCCACGGGATTATTCCAGGAAGCCCTTGTAGTGGCGCATCATCATCTGGCTCTCGAGCTGTCTCATGGTATCGAGCGCAACGCCGACCAGAATCAGGATGCTGGTACCGCCCAGGGAGATGTTCATGCGGGTGATCGCACCCAACCCAATGGGGAGGATGGCGATGACCGCCAGGAACAGAGCGCCGATGAGCGTGATCTTGGAAATGACGCGGGCGATAAAATCAGAAGTCGGACGGCCCGGACGGATACCGGGAATACCGCCGTTGTTCTTCTGGAGATTATTGGCCATTTCAATCGGGTTATACTGGATTGCAACATAGAAATAGTTGAACGCGATAATCAGGATGAAATAGAGGATCGCGTACAGCCAGTTGTTGTAATCGAACAGGGAGAGCAGCTTGTAGCCAAAGCCCTGCATCTGCTCCACTGTGGCGTTCGCGTAAGCGAAGCCCTTGATGGTGCCGGGGATAGAGAGCAGCGAGGACGCGAAGATGATCGGCAGAACACCCGACATATTCACCTTGATGGGGATGTGGGTGGACTGGCCGCCGTACATCTTCCGGCCGACCACGCGTTTGGCGTACTGCACGGGGATGCGGCGTTCCGCGTTGGTCATCAGCACGATAAAGGCGATGATGACGAGGAAGAGCACCACAACCAGCGGAACCAGGAAGTAGTACTGGGTTTCGCCCTGGTTGGCCATCTGGATATAGGACCAGAGCCTCATCACAGCCGAAGGGCCGCGGGACAGGATACCCGCGAACAGGATCATCGAGATGCCGTTGCCGATGCCCTTTTCATCGATGCGTTCGCCCAGCCAGACGATCAGGCTGGCGCCCGCGGTGAACACGGTGACGATTACAACAGCGGAGAACCAGAAGGCAAAGCCGGAGTTGTAGGTGAGCGCGCCCAGGTTGCGGAGCATGATGAAGTAGGCAATGGCCTGCACCAGTGCCAGGCCGCCCGCGGTGTAGCGGGTGATTTTATTGATCTGTTTGCGGCCCTCTTCCCCCTCCTTGGCCAGCCGTTCCAACGCCGGGATGGCGATGGTGAGCAGCTGAATCACGATGGAAGATGTGATGTAGGGGGTGATGGACATTGCAAAGATGGTGGCGTTTGCAAACGCACCGCCGGTGAGGATATCGATGTAGCCCAGCAGGTTGCCCTGGCTGGATACCATCTCTTTGAGTGCGGAAGGATCGAGGAACGGAACCGGGATGGCGGAACCGATCCGGAAGATGACCAGGATCATCAGGGTGTACAGAAGCTTCTTTCGAATGTCGGCGACACGCCAAGCATTGCGCAAGGTGCTAAACATCCTACTTCACCTCCGCCGTCTTTCCGCCTGCCTGCTCGATTTTCTGCTTGGCAGAGGCCGAGAAAGCGGCGGCATTGACGGTCAGCTTTTTGGTGAGCTCCCCGTTGCCCAGCACCTTCACGCCATCGAGCGTTTTCTTTAACAGGCCCGCCGCGACCAGCGCCTGCGCGTCTACAACCGCGCCATCCTCAAATTTGTTGAGGTCGGAAACGTTGACGGTGGCGTATCTGGTGGCGAAAATGTTGACAAAGCCTCTCTTGGGAACGCGTCTCTGCAACGGCATCTGGCCGCCTTCAAAGCCGGGACGGACACCGCCGCCCGAGCGCGCGTTCTGGCCCTTGTGGCCCTTGCCCGCAGTTTTGCCGTTGCCCGAACCAGCGCCTCTGCCCTTGCGGTAGCACTCCTTGTTCGCGCCCGGAATCGCGGGAATTTCATGCAATTTCATGGTACTCGCACCTCCTTGCTTTACTCTTCGGTTACCTCAATGAGGTGGGAAATTTTTGCGATTTTGCCCCGTGTGCACGGATTATCCGGCTGGATAGTTTCGTCCCCGACGACGCGGAGCCCCAGGGAATTCGCGGTTGCAATCTGGTCGTCTTTTCTGCCGATAAAGCTTTTTACCAGTTTAATTTTCAGAGCCATCCTGCACACCCTCCTATCCTAAAATTTCTTTCGCTGTTTTTCCACGGATCGCCGCGACCTCTTCGGCCGAGCGCAGGGACGCCAAACCGTTGATGGTGGCGTTGACAACGTTGCACGGGTTGTTGGAGCGCAGACATTTCGTACGAATGTCGCGAATTCCGGCGGTTTCCAAAACCGCACGCACCGGACCGCCGGCGATAACGCCGGTACCTTCGGGGGCCGGTTTCATCAGAACTCGGCCGGCGCCGAACTTACCGATTACCTCATGCGGGATCGTTGTGCCTTTCAGCGAAATCTTAATCAGATTTTTCTTCGCGTCCTCAATTCCTTTGCGGATAGCATCCGGAACCTCAGAAGCTTTTCCCAATCCAAACCCAATGGTGCCGTTGCCGTCACCGACAACAACCAGCGCCGCGAATTTGAAGATTCGACCACCTTTAACCGTCTTGGAAACACGGTTAATGGCTACCACGCGCTCTTGCAGCTCCATGGTAGAAGCATCTATTCTTGCCAAAAGTTATCCCTCCTTTTTAGAAATTGAGTCCGCCTTCGCGCGCGCCCTCAGCAAGGTCCTTCACGCGGCCGTGGTAGATATAACCACTGCGGTCAAACACGACATCTTTGATGCCCTTATCCAAGGCGCGCTGCGCAATTGCCACGCCAACCTTGTGCGCGGCCTCTTTGTTGCCGCCGAAGCCTTCGAAGCCCTTATCCATCGTGGATGCCGCGGCAAGTGTTACGCCGTTGACATCGTCGATGAGCTGGGCGTAAATGTGCTTGGCGGAGCGGAATACATTCAGGCGCGGGCACTCAGGGGTTCCGCTGATCTTGTTGCGGACTCTGTAGTGTCTTTTCAGCCTTGCCTTATTACTATCAGGCTTTTTCACCATAGTTTACGGCACTCCTTTCTTACTTCTTGCCTTTACCGGCCTTACCCTCTTTGCGGATAATAACCTCGTCGACATATTTGATGCCCTTGCCCTTGTACGGCTCGGGCGGACGCAGCTCGCGCACCTCGGCCGCAAACTGGCCGACCTTTTGTTTGTCGATACCGGTGATGACCAGCTTGTTGGGGGCGGGAACCTCCACCGTGATGTCAGCGGTATCGTCCACAAACACCTGATGCGAGAAGCCCAGGATCAGCGTGGTCTTTTTGCCCTGCTTGGAAGCACGGTAGCCGACGCCGTTGATCTCGAGTTCCTTTTTAAACCCATTGGTGCAGCCCTCGATCATGTTCGCGATGAGGGTGCGGGTGAGTCCATGCAGGCTCTTGTGCATCTTATCCTCTGTGGGACGCGTCACAATGATTTCGTTCCCTTCGAGTGTGATTGCCATATCCTTGTGGAAGGATTCGGTCAGGGTGCCCTTCGGGCCCTTGACAGTCACGGTCGTTCCGTCGATCTTCACATCGACACCGGCGGGCACCGTGATGGGTTTTCTACCTATACGAGACATAATTGCACCTCCTTACCAAATGAATGCAAGGACTTCGCCGCCCACATTCTCTTTTCTCGCCTGTTTGTCGGTCATAACGCCTTTCGACGTGGAAAGGATCGCAATGCCGAGGCCCTTCATGACCTTGGGCATATCCTCACAGTTGGTGTAGATACGCAGGCCGGGCTTGGAAACGCGGCGGAGTCCCGTGATCACCGGGGTCTTGTTCTCGCCGTATTTCAGGACAACACGGATAATTCCCTGCTTTCCGTCTTCGATGACGTTGAAAGCCTTGATATAACCTTCATCCAACAGAATTTGTACGATTGACTTTTTCATGTTCGATGCGGGAATGTCCACCGTATCGTGTTTTGCGCTGCTCGCGTTCCGGATGCGGGTGAGCAGATCCGCAATTGTATCGGTGATATGCATACAGTCAACCTCCTTCGCTTAAAGCTTTTACCAGCTAGCTTTTCTCACGCCCGGGATCTGGCCCTTGTAAGCGAGCTCCCTAAAGCAGATACGGCAGATGCCAAATTTGCGCAGATAGGCGTGCGGCCGGCCGCAGATCTTGCATCTGTTATACGCGCGAGTGGAGTATTTAGGTGCCAACTGCTGTTTGACTTTCATAGACTTTTTAGCCACTAAATTACCCTCCTTATTTCGTGAACGGAGCGCCCATCAATGTGAGTAACTCACGAGCTTCTTCGTCCGTGTTGGCGGTGGTGACAAAGCAGATGTCCATACCGCGCACTTTATCGATCTTGTCGTACTCGATTTCCGGGAAGATGAGCTGCTCGCGAAGACCCATGTTGTAGTTGCCGCGGCCGTCGAAACCGTTGGGGTTGATGCCGCGGAAGTCTCTGACGCGGGGCAGGGCCACATTGAAGAGTCTGTCGAGAAACTCATACATGCGGTCGCCGCGCAGGGTCACCTTCGCGCCGATATTCATGCCCTCGCGGAGCTTGAAGTTTGCAACCGACTTTTTCGCTTTGCACACCACGGGCTTCTGACCGGTGATGGCCTTGAGGTCGGTCATGATAGCGTCAATCATTTTCTGATTATCTCTGGCCTCGCCGCAACCAACGTTTACAACGATTTTCTCGAGCTTCGGAATCTGCATGACACTTTTGTAGCTGAACTTTTTCATCAAAGCGGGCGCTACGTCTTTTACGTAGAGGTCCTTCATTCTCGCCATGTTAAATCCCTCCTCTTAGAATGTTTCGCCGCATTTCTGGTTTTTGCAGGCGCGCAGTTTGGTACCGTCGGGCATGATTTTGTGCGCCAGGCGGGTGGGTTTGCCGCACTTGGGGCATACCAGCATCACCTTGCAGGCATACATCGGCGCTTCCGCCTTGACAATGCCGCCCGGTTCGCCCATCTTGCGGGGTTTCACATGCTTGCTTACCATGTTGATCCCCTCAATGATGACCTTTTCCTCGCGCGGGCTCACTTCCAGAACCTTGCCCTTTTTGCCTTTATCCTTGCCGGACAAAACGACGACCGTGTCGCCCTTTTTGACGTGGACTTTATTCATCTAGTAGTGCACCTCCAATTAGAGCACCTCGGGTGCGAGGCTTAATATCTTGAGGTAATCCTTGTCGCGGAGTTCCCTCGCTACCGGGCCAAAAATACGCGTGCCCCTCGGGTTTTTATCTTCTTTGATAATCACAGCCGCGTTCTCGTCGAAGCGGATGTAGGTGCCGTCGTCACGGCCGAGACCTTTTGCGGAACGGACGACAACAGCCTTGACCACTTCGCCCTTCTTTACAACGCCGCCCGGCGCCGCTTTCTTGACCGAAGCCACGATCACATCGCCGATGTTGGCATATCTTCTGCGGGAGCCGCCCAGCACGCGGATGCACATGAGCTCTTTCGCGCCGGTATTGTCGGCTACCTTCAGACGGGTCTGCATCTGAATCACAGTAATTCCTCCTTCCGGCGGGCCTGATGCCCGCTTGTATTCCGGGATTTATCTGTTTCCCGGCTTCAATGCGGTTTGGGCCCTGCTTATTTCGCCTTCTCCACGATCTCGACGACTCTCCATCTCTTATCCTTCGAGAGGGGACGGGTCTCCATGACCAGCACGCGGTCGCCGATGCCGCAGGCGTTGTTCTCATCGTGAGCCTTCAGCCGAACGGTTCTCTTGATGATCTTTTTGTAAAGGGGGTGCTTTACGTTATCCGCGATGGCGACGACAACCGTTTTGTCCATCTTGTCGCTGACAACCTTACCAACCCTCGTTTTTCTCAGGTTTCTTTCCAAAGCTAAATCCTCCCTTCCCTTACTGCGCCTTCTTGGCGTCCAGCGCATGCATAACCGTCTTGATGCGGGCGATATCCTTTTTGACCGCTTTGATGCGCATCGGGTTTTCGAGCTGGTTGATCGCGTGCTGGAAGCGCAGATTGAAAAGCTCGGCTTTGAGGTCGCTCAGCTTCTGGTTGAGCTCTGCGGCGTTCATTTCACGAATCTCAGTGGCCTTCATTACTTTTCACTCTCCTCTTCCTTTTCTTTCGCAATGAATTTGCACTTGATGGGCAGCTTGTATGCAGCCAGGCGCATAGCCTCGCGGGCCAGCTCCTCGCTCACGCCGCCGATCTCAAACATCACGCGGCCGGGCTTTACCACGGCCACCCAGTATTCGGGCGAACCTTTACCGGAACCCATGCGGGTCTCGGCGGGTTTCTCAGTGATGGGCTTATCGGGGAAAATCTTGATCCAGACCTGACCGCCACGCTTGATGTAACGGGTCATGGCGATACGGGCCGCCTCAATCTGGTTGGAAGTGACCCAGGCGGGCTCGAGCGCCTGCAGGCCGAAATCACCGTAGGTGACGGTGTTGCCGCGGGAGGCAACGCCCTTGAGTCTACCTCTGTGAACTCTGCGGTATTTTACTCTCTTCGGCAGAAGCATTATCTGTTGCCTCCTTCCTTACGGGGCTGGCGCTTCACATCGGTGAGCACGTCGCCGGTGTAAATCCAAACTTTTACGCCGATCTTACCGTAGGTGGTTCTCGCCTCGGCAAAGCCGTAGTCGATGTCGGCGCGCAGGGTCTGCAGGGGGATGGTGCCCTCGTGATAGTGCTCGGAGCGGGCGATTTCAGCGCCGCCCAGACGGCCGGACACAGCGGTTTTGATGCCCTTCACGCCGAGGCGCATGCTTCTGCCGATCGCCTGTTTCATGGCGCGGCGGAAGGAGACGCGGCGCTCGAGCTGCTGGGCGATGCTCTCGGCCACCAGCTGCGCGTTCTTATCGGGCTGTTTTACCTCGATGATGTTGAGGAAAACGGAAACCTTGCTGTCCTTGCCTTTGTTGATGAGGGCTTCGCACTGCTGGCGGAGCTTCTCGATATCAGCGCCGCCGCGGCCGATCACCATGCCCGGGCGGGCGCAGTGGATGTTGATTCTGACCTTAGTAGCGTCACGCTCGATCTCGATGCGGGGAACGCCGGCAGCATACAAAGTCTTTTTCAGGAACTCACGCAGCTTGTAATCCTCAACGAGGATGTCGCCGAAAGCGTTGTCCTTAGCAAACCAGCGGGAATCCCAATCTTTGATGACGCCCACACGCAGACCGTGCGGATTAACTTTCTGTCCCATTAAGTTTACCTCCCTTTCAGCTTATTCCTTCTCTTTGAGGACCATGGTCACGTGAGAAGTTCTCTTCAAAATGTGGAACGCGCGTCCCTGGGCGCGGGGCCGGATGCGCTTCATGGTGGGACCGGGGCACACGAAGCACTCGGCCACATACAGGTTGTTCTTATCCATGTTGTGGTTGTTCTCCGCATTGGCCACGGCCGACTTCAGCAGCTTCTCCAGCGGCTCACACGCAGCCTTAGGCGTGTGCTTTAATATTGCCATCGCAGTATTCACAGGCTTGTTGCGGATCAAATCCAGCACAATCTGAACCTTACGAGGTGCAATACGGGCATGTCTTAAATAAGCCCTTGCTTCCATGTGTAAACCTCCTTTAGGTCTGCGTTATTTACCGGTATTGGATTTCTTGGAACCAGCGTGGCCCCGGAACGTTCTCGTGGGAGCAAACTCACCGAGCTTGTGGCCCACCATATCCTCAGTCACATAGACGGGCACATGTTTGCGGCCGTCATGGACAGCAAATGTGTGTCCTACGAAATCAGGGAATATTGTGGAAGAACGGCTCCAGGTCTGAAGAACACGCTTCTCGCCGGCGGCGTTCATCTCAAGAACACGCTTCATCAGCGCGGGCTGTACGAACGGTCCTTTTTTAACACTTCTACCCATACTTCATCTGCCTCCTTTCAAGCCGCATTATTTCACGTTGCGGCGCTTCACGATAAACTTGTCGGAGCGGTTGTGCTTGGCTCTGGTCTTGTAACCGAGCGCAGGCTTGCCCCAGGGGGTGACAGGGCCCGGACGGCCGATGGGGGATTTACCTTCACCACCGCCGTGGGGGTGATCACACGGGTTCATAACAGAACCGCGCACGGTGGGACGCCAACCCATGTGGCGCTTGCGGCCAGCCTTACCGACCGAGACGTTCTCGTGGTCGATGTTGCCGACCTGGCCGATGGTGGCCATGCAGTTCATCGCGACGTTGCGCAGCTCGCCGGAGGGGAGACGGATGAGGGCGTAGCCGTTCTCTTTCGCCATCAGCTGCGCCTGGATGCCGGCCGCGCGGGCCAGCTGGGCGCCTTTGCCGGGGTACAGCTCCACGTTGTGGATGAAGGTACCGACGGGGATGTTGGCGAGCGGCAGGGCGTTGCCCGCTTTGATATCCGCGGAGGGACCGGAAACGACCGTGTCGCCCACCTTGAGGCCGTTGGGGGCCAGGATGTAGCGCTTCTCGCCGTCCTCATACTGCACCAGGGCGATATGAGCGGAACGGTTGGGGTCATATTCCAGGGTCAGAACCTTGGCGGGGATATCGGCTTTATCGCGTTTAAAATCGATGATGCGGTATTTGGTGCGCACGCCGCCGCCGCGGTGGCGAACCGTAATTCTGCCGAGGTTGTTTCTGCCGGAGTTCTTCTTCAGCGTCTGCGTAAGCGATCTCTCCGGAGCAACCTTTGACAACCCGCTGTAATCGGTGACGGTCATTTCACGGCGCGCCGGGGTTGTCGGCTTATAGGTCTTAATAGCCATTCGGTTTCACTCTCCTTGTAAAATAGGGTGGGGACCCGGCCGCTTCCGGCCGGCCCGCGCTGCATTCGGTGCGCGGCGGGGTGTCCCCGGCTTACCACCAGCCCAGGGGCCGGTTACATCATGCTCTCAAAGAACTCGATTCCCTTGGAACCCTCGGTCAGGGTAACAATGGCCTTTTTCCAGGCCGGGGTGTAACCCGCGTGCAGGCCCTGTCTCTTGTAGCGGCCGCGCACGTGCATGGTGTTGACGTTCTTCACCTTCACGCCGAACAGTTCCTCCACCGCTTTCGCAATTTCGATCTTGTTCGCGTCGTTTGCAACCCGGAACGTGTATTTCTTCATTTGCAGGGCCGCCATGCTGGCCTCTGTGATGACCGGTTTAATGACAACGTCATGCGCCGTTCTCATTATGCATACACCTCCTCAAGCTTTGCAACCGCGTCTTTCGCCACGATCATGGTATCATAGTTGAGCATATCGTAAACGTTGAGCGTGTTGGTCAGGGCGGTTTTCACGCCCGGCACGTTGCTGGCGCTCTTGATGACCTTGAGGTCGCGCTCGGGCATCACGATGAGGGCCTTTTTGCCGGCGCCCACCGCTGCGAGCATGTTTACGATCGCCTTGGTTTTGAACTCGTTGAGCTCGATCTTGTCGACAACGATGAGGTTATTCTCCAAGACCTTGGAAGACAGCGCCGATTTGAACGCCAGTCTCTTAACCTTTTTATTCAGGGTGTAGCTGTAATCGCGGGGCTTGGGGCCCAGCGCGATGCCGCCGTGCCGCCACTGGGGGGCGCGGATGGAGCCCTGGCGGGCGTTACCGGTGCCCTTCTGTCTCCAGGGCTTGCGGCCGCCGCCGCGAACCTCGGTTCTGGTCAGCGTGGACTGTGTGCCCTGGCGCTGATTTGCGAGGTAGTTGACCACTACCTGGTGCAGGACGGCTTTGTTCGGCTCAATCCCGAAAACGGCATCGGAAAGGGTGATTTCACCAACGGCCTTGCCGGCCATATCTACTACATTCACTTTTGGCATTATGCTTCCTCCTCCCCTTAAGCCTTAACGCTGTCTGTGAGGTACACGATTCCGCCCTTGGGGCCGGGAATCGCGCCTCTGAGCGCGATCAGGTTGTTCTCTGCGTCCACCTTGACCACATCCAGGTTCTGGATGGTGACCGTCTCAACGCCCATGTGGCCGGGAAGCCCCTTGCCCTTCATCACGCGGGACGGATCGGAGCACGCGCCGTTGGAACCGGCATGGCGGTGAACCGGGCCGGAACCGTGGGTGTCCTTCAGGGAGTGGTTGCCGAAGCGCTTGATGGTGCCGGCGTATCCCTTACCTTTGGACGTTCCCACCACATCCACCTTGTCGCCCGGAGCGAAGGTGTCGGCCTTGATGATGTCGCCGACGGAGAGCGCCGAGCAGTCGTCCAGGCGGAACTCCTTGAGGTGACGCTTGCAGGCGACATCCGCTTTTGCGAAATGGCCCTTCTGGGGTTTGTTGACATGTTTGTCCGAAACCTCGCCGAAGCCCACCTGAAGCGACTCATAACCGTCGTTCTCAACGGTTTTCTTCTGGACCACGACGCACGGACCCGCCTCTACGACGGTGACGGGAATGATCTTCCCCTTTTCGTCAAAAAGCTGGGTCATCCCAATCTTTTTGCCCACGATGCATTTTTGCATACCATATACCTCCTTACGGTTATTGGTTGGCCTGCGCCAACATGACCTGCCGGACCTCTCGTTCGGTCACAATGCTGGTTTCTGCCGCCCGCCTAGACGAAGGAAAAACACGCTTCATCCGGTTCGGGGTGCGGCCGCCTTACAGCGCCGCGGGCTTTGTTACAGCTTGATCTCGATCTCGACGCCAGCGGGGAGCTCAAGACTCTGAAGCGCTTCCACCGTCTTGTTGGAAGGCCGCAGAATGTCGATGAGTCTTTTGTGGGTTCTCATCTCAAACTGCTCGCGGCTATCTTTATATTTGTGCACCGCGCGCAGGATGGTGACGATCTCTTTCTCGGTGGGCAGGGGGATCGGACCGGAAACGCGAGCGCCCGTGCGCTTCACCGTTTCAACGATTTTCTCCGCCGACGCGTCCACCAGCTGGTGATCGTAGCCTTTGAGCCTGATTCTGATTTTTTCCTTGACTGCCACTTACCATCGCCTCCTTAAAATTTTGCCTGCAGACGACGAATCAAAAAACTGAACACGGAGCCGTGTGTTTCGTATTGGGGCATGGAAAAACCGGTTGAGTCCTGCTCCTTAACGGCGCAAAGCTCCCCCGGGACCTGACATTGCAAAAATGTCGCAATACGCCACACACGGGTCCCTCCTCCGAGGTCGTTGTGCCTCCCCGTGGTGTTATCAGTATTTGGTCGCCCGGTTTGAAATCGGACATACTCCGCGGAAATTCCCCGCCACAAAAGGGCGGCCACCTCCCGCATCATCGCATATCTGGCACATTGGATGTGCCTGTGCAGTCACGCTTAATTATAATAGCACGGGACGGACGCCATTGCAAGCATTTTTTGCATTTTTCACAAACTTTTTTTGAAAAGTTCTACAGCCGCGCGGGATGCGGCAAAGCCGTAAAATTTCATGCACCTGCGCGCACGGCGAAAGTTGTCAAATGCTGTGTGCATAAAGTTTTTGCGCATGTGGGCTGCGCCCATTTTCCGCCGCCGTCCGGCGTCCTTGCGCGGCGTGGTTTTGAACTTTATGCAAATTCCGCGCGCAACCGATTTCTTCCGCGGAAAGATTGTGCTATACTAAGAGACAATTCATCTTAACTTTATATAGGAGGTATCCGCCCCGTGCAAGATCTTTTTTATTTTACCCTGCAATTTTTACCGTATGTTGTGGCCCTGTTCCAGGGGATTATGTATGTCTTTGTGATCGTCCTGCTGGCCCGCGCCACCGGGCCGCTGGTGCGGGCGCTCAAGGCGTACGCAGCCGAGCACGCCCCGCAGAAGCCTGCCCAGCCCGCGCCGGTGAGCTGCGAGCAGGATGACGCCGGTGTGCAGAACGTGGAAGAGGACGCCCAGCCTGAGCAGGAGACCACCGACCCGCAGTTCTAATTCCACATGCGAAGGAGTTCAAGAAAATGAAACCGATCCATAAAACCGCCGCCCTTCTGATGGCGGCTGCGATGGCGCTGTCCCTGGCCGCCTGCGGCGACAAGGCCGAGCCCTCTCAGTCCCCGTCCTCCCAGTCGGACAGCAGCTCCTCCTACCCCATTGCGGACATGACGCCCCAGGCGCCGTCCAGCTCCGCGCCGGAGGAACTGGTCTCGGCCGCGCCGGATATGTTGAGCTACGTCAGCGAAAACATACCCGAGGAGTACAAGTCCTCCAGCTATTTCGCCGTTCAATCCTCAATCGAAAGCGGCCGCATGATAATCTCTGTCACCCTCGATTTGGGCGAAAAAGGCTCGATGACCGACGACGAAATCGGCGGCAAAATCGAGCGCGAATCGGTACGGCTGGCCGAAGAGGCGCTCAGCAATCCGCCGGTATCGGCCGACTACACCTTCCGCTTTGTGCTGGATGGCCAGGAGATCGCCTCGGTGATTAAGCCCTACGACAACACCTATTATTACAAGACGGTTGGCGGAGAGGTCACCGAGTTCACCCCGCAGACCGACCTTGCCTCGGTGGACCCGGCCTCAACGGAGGGCGCGCCCGCCGCGTGACCGGATGCAGCAAAAATATCATCAGGGGCCGTCCCCGGCATTGGCCGGGGACGGCCCCTTTGCGTTGTGGTCGATTATCTGGTCCGCGCCTCCCATTCGTCCCGGATAAACAGCGCCACCGCATCGCTGCAGTGGTGGCCGATCACCCCGGTGGCGGACGCCCTGGCCGCGTCCACCGCGTTGGCCACCGCATAGCTGCGGTCGGCCGCGCGCATCATCTCCACGTCGTTGTAGTTGTCGCCGAAGCAGACGGTCTCTTCCGCGCCGCTGATCGACCGGAGCTGCCGCAGGGCGGCCGCCTTGCCGGCGCGCGCGTCGAATATTTCGAGGTACCAGATGCGGTTGACAAAGTCCTCGTACATCAGCACATCGAGCCCGCCGCCGATCGCCCTGACCCGCTCGCACAGGGGCAGCAGCTCCTCATACGCGCCGGTCACGCTGAAAAAGATCACATCCCGGCGGCCCAGCAGGTCGCGGAACCGGTCCACCCGCTCGAACCGCTTCAGCCCGCTCGAGCGCCGCTCCTCACAGAACTGCCGCTGGTGCGGGGTGGACAGGTCGCGGAAGTTGGCGTAGAGCTGCCCCTGCGCAAAGGTGAACACATAGGCGCTCTGGCCAAATTCTTCCATCGCGTCCATCACACGGGCCGCCGTCCCGCAGTCGATCGCGGTGTGGCCCACATAGGTGCGGGTATCGGTGCGGAACAGCAACACCCCGTTCATCAGCGCCACCGGCAGGCGCAGCCGCAGGCCCTCCAGCTTTTCCAGCGCCGAGGCGGCCGAGCGCGCGGTCGCCACCGAGAACAGCAGCCCCTCGTCCAGCAGGCGGTTGAGAATTGTGCGCGTGCGTTCGCTCAAGCCGGGGGTATCGTCGAACAGGGTGCCGTCCAGATCGGTGAGGTACAGGGTGGACAGCCGGCGCGGCGCGCCCGCGCTCACAGGCCGAATTCCTCCAAGGTGAGGTCGAGCGCCTTCTGCTCCAGGGTGTTGTCCGGATCGCGGTACTGGTCGCCCGCCACGCGGCGCAGCACCTCGCAGAGCAGGTGCGGGTTTTTCACCAGCACTGGACCGAGCTGCCAGGTGCCGAAAAAGTTGTGCAGCAGGTTGCCCTCGTGTTCGGTTTCGGTCTCGTTGTCCCCCACGCCGCTGCGCAGGGTGAACAGCCAGTCGCCGTTGTTGCCGTCGATGTGGGCGGTGCGGTTGATGAAACCGTAGCCGGGGGTATCCGGTGCGAACACCGGGCTCGCCACCACGTCGCTGATGAACACGTTGCCGGTCTCGCGGCCGGTGTAATCGAACAGGCCCACGCCTGGATAGGTGTTGCCGTCCCAGCCGATGAAGTTTTTACCGAACAACAGGCGCGCATTGCCGGTGACAAAGAACACCCGCCCGCTCTCTACCGCCTCCTTCATGCGTCCAGCGTAGGGCGCGAGGTGCTCGCTGGCCTTGGCGAGGTTTTTGGCCTTGCCCGGGCCGATGTAGATCAGATCGTAGAGGTTAAAGTCCAGCGTATCGCCCAGGCTCAGCCGGGAGACCTTGGGCTCTAGGCCCATCTTTTTGAGGCGGTTGCACAGAATGAGCAGGTTGCCGCTATCCCCATAGAGGTCCAACAGGTCGTCGTACAGCCACAGAATATTCGCGCTCATTTCCCGATCACCTCCAGAATCGACTTCGCATCGTACAGCTCGGTGAGGATGCAGATGGTCCCCTTGGTCTCATCGACCTTGGGTTTTACCTTCTGCACGTCGCACTCCACCTTCACCGCGTCGTCGCGGAACCCGGCCAGCTTGAGGCGCACCGTGAGATCCCAGGCGCGCGGGCCGGTGCAGACCACCGAATCGACCTTGCCGCGCAGCCGCTCCCAGCCGATGTCGTACAGCCAAGTGGTGTCGCGGTGGCCGGTGTGGTTGATGTTGTTGACCAGGGCCACCACCGTCTTTTCGCCGGGCAGGTCCAGCACATAGCTGATCGACTGGTCGAACGACACCGGGTTCTGGTTTTTGGAGAGGATCATCACCGCGGTGCGGTCCCCCACCTGGAACTCGTCGTACCGCTCCTGCATCACGCGGAAGCGGGAGATGGAGGCGCAGGCGGATTCGAGGGACAGGCCCATTTCGCAGCAGGCCGCCACCGCGCCGGTCATATTGAGGATGTTGAACGGCGGGCGGTAGTCGGCGTAGACCGGCGCTCCGCCTATGGTGAAATCGCCGGTTTCAAAGTTGACGTTGTCGGCCAGATATTTGGCCTCGGGGGTGGCGTACCCGCACGACAGGCAGGTGAACGCGCCGATGTGGTTGTAATGATAGTAGAAGTAGCGCATCCGGCCGAAGCACTTGGGGCAGACCTTGGCGTCGTGGGTGATGTTGGGGCAGTCGAGCGGCGACTTATCGGTTCTGGCCATGCCGTAGTAGACGCGGGGGTTGTCCGGCGCGAGGCTGCCGCTGATCGGGTCGTTGGCGTTGAGGATCAGCTTGACGCCGGGCTTGATCGCCTCGTGCAGCTTCTCAATGATCACGTCCACGTTGCCGTTGCGGGTGAGCTGGTCGCGGAACAGGTTGGTGCACAGCAGGTAATCGGGCGAGAAAAACTTAAAAATCAGGCGGGAAAACCGCTCGTCCACCTCCAGCACCACAAAGTCGGCGTCGATCACGCCGGAAAAATTGGACGCCGCCAGCAGTGTGGTGGCCACGCCGCCGGTCAGGTTGGAGCCCTTGGCGTTGTTGGCGACCTTGTACCCCTGGTCGGTGAGGATGTACGCGAGCATGTTGGCGGTGGTGGTCTTGCCGTTCGAGCCGGTCACTGCGATCACCTTGCCCTGGAACCGGAACCGCCCCATCAGGTCGGGGCAGAGCTTGAGGGCCCACTCGCCGGGCAGATTGGTGGCTTTGCCGAAATATTTGCCCACAAAGCGCAGCAGCTTGCCCACGAGCAGGGCCAGTTGAAACTTCATCTGATATCACTCCAAAAACAGAAATCTGAAAAGGCGCAGCGCCGGGCGGGCACATGCGCCATAACCGCCCGGCGGCTATGACAGCACCAATTATAGCACAGTTTTGCGGGTGGAGACACCCGGTTTCGCAATTTTTCTCGTTTCACGAACAAAAAAGGCCCCATCCGCGCCCGCCGGCGCCCGGCGGGTGGGATGAGGCGCATCCGATCAGATCAAACTATAAAGGATCGCTTTGGCCGCGTCCTTGGGTTCGTGCTGGTTGAACACCTCGAAGTCGGCTATCCTCTGGTAAACCGGGTAGCGCTCGGCGAACAGGCGTTCCAGCCCCTCGCGCCCCTCGCGGGCCACCAGGGGGCGGTCGCTGTCCTTGATGCGCTCCCAGCAGAGGTCGAACTCGCTGTTGACAAACACAATCGCTGCATCCGCCTGCCGCGCCAGCTCGACATTGCGCTCGCGCATCAGCGCGCCGCCGCCGGTGGCGATCACCTGGCCGTGCCCCTGCATCAGGTCGGCGAGCACCTTGCTCTCCAGGTCGCGGAACGCCTCCTCCCCCTTCTGTGCGAATAGCTCGGGGATGGTCATACCCGCCACCTGCTCGATGCGCTCGTCCATGTCCACAAAGTCGTAGAAAATACGCCACGCCAGCTCCTGGCCCACGGTGGTCTTGCCGCAGCCCATGAAGCCGCACAGCACGATATTTTTCCGGTGCATCGCAGTCGCCTCCCTTATCTCAGTGAAAATCCCGGTCCACCTGCGCCGCCATCTCGTCGATCAGCGCCGCGACCGCTTCCGTCTCATAGTGCGCATGGTCCCAGATCTCGTGCGCCTTGACCGCCTGCCACACCAGCATGGCCATGCCGCCGGTCACCTTATCTCAGTGAAAATCCCGGTCCACCTGCGCCGCCATCTCGTCGATCAGCGCCGCGACCGCTTCCGTCTCATAGTGCGCATGGTCCCAGATCTCGTGCGCCTTGACCGCCTGCCACACCAGCATGGCCATGCCGCCGGTCACCTTGCAGCCCGCGGCCCGCGCCTCGCGCATCAGCCGCGTCTCGGACGGGTTGTAGACCGAATCGAACAGGTACTCGCAGCGGGGCAGCAACGCGGCGTCCACCGCCATGCCGTCCACCTTGGGGTACATGCCCGCCGGGGTCGCGTTGATGAGCAGATGAAACTCTTCCCCCAGGGCGTGCAGCTTAGAGATATCCACGATGCGCACCGCCGCGTCCGGCGTCTGCGCGCGGATGTCGGCCTGCACCCGCTGTGCCAGCCCGATGGCGTTCTCGCGCACCGCGATGGTGACCTCAGCGCCGCAGCGGGCCGACTCGATGGCGAACATGCGGCCCACGCCGCCCGCGCCCAGCACGCACACGCTGCCTGAAAGGGACGCGCCCATCGTCTCGACCGTCTTTTGGAAGCCGTAGCAGTCGGTGTTGTAGCCCACCAGGCCGCCGTGCAGCCCGTCCACCACGTTGAGCGCGTGGTAGCGCCCGACCGTCTCGTCCAGGCGGTCCATGTAGGGAAGCATCTCCACCTTGTGCGGGATGGTGACGTTGAAGCCCGACAGCTCCCGCAGCATCGGCATCTCCTGCGCCAGCCGCTCGGGCGGGATCTCAAAAATCTCGTAGTCGTCGGAATGCCCGCTCATTTCAAACAGGCGGGTGTGGATGGGCGGGGACATGGTGTGCCCCAGGGGGTAACCCAGAATGCCGAATTTTCTCATCATCTTCTCACGCTCGATTCCTTCAGGATGCGGCGCTCACCCGAACAGCGCGGCCGCCTTTTGCAGCGCGGCCGGGGTGTCGATATTCGCCGCTTTCCTTCCCTTTATAGTCTTTTTGACCAGCCCTGTCAAGACCTTGCCCGGACCGAGCTCCAGGTAGGCGTCCACGCCGGCGGCCTCCATCGCGGCCAGCTCGTCGGTGAACCGCACCGGCGAGATCATCTGCCGCGCCAAATAATCGGGCAGGTCGGAAAAGTCGGTCATCTGTGCGCCGGTTACGTTGCAGAAGAAGGGCGCGGAGGGGGTGCGGCTGTAGTCGAGCGCGGCGAGGCTCTCGCGCAGGCGGTCAGACGCGCCGCGCAGCCGCTCGGTGTGGAAGGGCACCCTGGCCCCCAGCTTGACCGCCTTGGCGCCCTGCTCCTGGAGCAGGGCCGCTGCTGCGGCTGCGGCATCCGCGTCGCCCGAGATCACCGTCTGAGCGGGGGAGTTGTAGTTGACCGGCAGCACGAAGCCGTCCACCCGCGCGCACGCCTCCTCGATCGCCTCGGGCGCGCTGCCCAGAATGGCGTACATCGCGCCGCAGAGCTCGCGGCCCGCCTCCTCCATATACTGCGAGCGCCACTTGAGGGCCAAAAAGCCCTGCTCGGCGCTGAACACCCCGCAGGCGGTGAGCGCCGCGATCTCGCCCAGCGAATGCCCCGCGAACGCCGCGGGCGCGGGCAGGCGGGTCTTCGCCACCTCGTAGACGCCCATCGACATGGCGTAGATCAGGCGGTGAGAGACAGCCGTGCCGGAGATCTCCTCCGCGCTGCCCTCCAGCGCCAGCTTCGCCACGTCGAACCCGAACAGGTCGCCCGCGCACTCGTACACACGCCGGAACTCGGGGTACTGCTCGTAAAATTCCCGGCCCATCCCGACCGTCTGGGACCCGGTGCCGGGGAACAAAAATGCGATATTTGCCATGGGGATGCTCCTTTCCAGCCGCGCGGGGCGGCCTACCATCGGTAGTTTTCACAAAATATTCATTGACAGTTTAGAGGAAAAGCGCTATGATTTGATCAGACTGTATGAAACACTTGTTACAAAATTTGTCGTTTCCAGAATACCACGTTTTTGAAAAGCAATCAAGGGGGAGCCGTTTTATGGGAATTAAAATTATCGCCACCGGCCGCTATCTGCCCCGGAACATCGTCACCAACGACGATTTCACCGGGATTGTGGACACATCGGACGAGTGGATCAGCCAGCGCACCGGCATGAAGGAGCGCCACATCGCGAGCGGAGAGCCCACCTGGCTGATGGGCGAGCTGGCGGCGCGCGACGCGCTGGAGAGCGGCGGGATCGACCCCCTGTCGATCGATCTCATCCTGGTGACCAGCGTGACGCCCGACTACATGACCCCGTCGGCCGCCTGCATCATCCAGGGGCGCATCGGCGCGGCAAACGCGGCCTGCATCGACCTTAACGCGGCCTGCGCGGGCTTTGTGTACGCGCTGGACATGGCCCGCCGCTACCTCTGCTTCGACGACGTCAGGCGGGTGCTGATCGTCTCCGCCGAGGAGCTCTCCAAGATCACCGATTACACCGACCGGGCGAGCTGCGTGCTGTTTGGCGACGCGGCGGGCGCGGTGGTGGTGGAGGCTGCGGACACCCCCTTCGCCTCGGTCATCGGGGCGGACGGCACCGGCGCACCTCTGCTCTACGCCAAGAGCCCGGCGGTCAACGAGAATCCCTTCCGCAAGCCGGAGCTGGCGCCGGAATATGAGGAGATTATCCACGCGAAAAACCATTTTTTATATATGGACGGCCGGGAGGTCTACAAGTTCGCGGTGAAGATCATGCCTCACGCGGTGCAGGAGGCCTGCGACAAGCTGGGCGTGCCGGTGGAGGCGATCGACCTGCTGGTGCCGCATCAGGCGAATGTGCGCATCGTGGACACCGCGGTGAAGACGCTGGGTTTGCCCCCCGAACGGGTCTATGTGAACCTGGCCAAGCACGGCAACGTCTCGAGCGCATGTATCCCGCTGTGTCTCGATGAAATCAACAAAGGCGGGCTGATACAGCCCGGCCGGCGGATCGCCCTGGTGGGCTTCGGCGCGGGGCTTACCTACGCTTCCGCGATCTTTACCTGGTGAGGAGGACAACCGACATGATAGTGAAACCGAAAATCCGTGGATTTATCTGCACCACCGCGCACCCGGCCGGATGCCGCGAGCAGGTGCGGCGGCAGATTGAAGTTGCCCGCAGCCGCCCGCGTATCGAAGGACCGAAAAAGGTGCTGGTGATCGGCGCGTCGGCGGGCTACGGCCTGGCCTCGCGCATCGCATTGGCCTACGGCGCGGGGGCCGCCACCCTCGGCGTGATCTTCGACAAGCCCGGTTCGGGCAGCCGCACCGGCAGCGCGGGCTGGTACAACACCGCCGCGTTCGAGGAGTTCGCCGCGCGCGACGGCCTGTACGCCAAGACGATCAACGGCGACGCCTTTACCCGGGAAATAAAGGAGAAAGCCATCCAAACCATCAAGCGCGACCTCGGCCGTGTGGATCTGGTGGTGTACTCCCTGGCCGCGCCGCGCCGCACCATGCCCGACGGCACCGTCTATTCATCGGTGCTCAAGACGACCGGCGCGCCCTACACCAACAAGACCATCGACCTGCGCACCAACGAAATCTCTGAGATCACCCTGTCCCCCGCCACCCCCGAGGAGATCGAGGCCACCGTGAAGGTGATGGGCGGCGAGGACTGGATGGACTGGATCAAAGCGCTCAAGGACGCGGACGCGATCGCGCTGGACGCGACCACCGTGGCCTACTCCTACATCGGGCCGGCGCTCACCCATCCTATGTACAAGGACGGCTCGATCGGCGAGGCCAAGCGCGACCTCTACCGCACTGCGGATCGCATCACCGAATGTTTCGGCGGGGTGCAGGGGTTTGTCTCGGTCAACAAGGCGCTGGTCACCCAGTCGAGCTCGGCCATCCCCATTGTGCCGCTGTACATCTCCATTCTATATAAAGTGATGAAGGAAAAGGGGCTGCACGAGGGCTGCATCGAGCAGATGTGCCGCCTGTTTGGCGAGCGCCTTTACGGCGGCGACCCGCAGCTCGACGAGCAGGGCCTCATCCGCATCGACGATTGGGAGATGCGCGACGACGTGCAGCGCGAGGTCGAGACCCTGTGGCGCAAGATCGACAACAGCAATCTGGCCGAATCCACCGATCTGGACGGCTATTGGGAGGATTTTTACCGCATGTTCGGGTTCTCCACCCCCGGCGTGGACTACGACGCCGACGTGGATGTGGAGGTCATGATCCCGAGCATCGCGCAGGATACAGAATAAAAGGAGTGTTTTACGTATGGCAAGAACAGCATTGATTACCGGCTCCGCCACCGGCATCGGCCGGGCGGTGGCGCTCAAACTGGCGTCGCAGGGCTACAACATCGCCATCAACGCGCTGGAATTCATGAAGGAGCAGGGCGAGGCCGCCGTGCAGGAGTGCCGCGCGCTGGGTGCGGAAAGCGAGCTGTTTCTCGCGGACGTGACCAGCTTTGAGCAGTGCGGCGAGATGGTCAAGGCCGTGGCCGCGCGGTTCGGCAGCCTGGATGTGCTGGTGAATAACGCGGGCATCACCAAGGACGGCCTGCTGCCCCGCATGAGCGAGGAGGCGTTCGATGCGGTCATCAACGTGAACCTCAAGGGCGTGTTCAACATGTGCCGCCACGCCTCCGGCGTGATGATTCGCCAGAAGGGCGGCCGCATCATCAACGTGAGCTCGGTGGCCGGAGTGTACGGCAACGCGGGCCAGGTCAACTATTCCGCCAGCAAAGCGGGCGTGGTGGGCATCACCCTGACCGCCGCCAAGGAGCTGGGACGGCGGGGCATCACTGTCAACGCAGTCGCGCCCGGGTTCATCCAGACCGCCATGACCGACGCGCTGCCCGAAAAGACCCGCGAAATGATGCTCGGCCAGATCGCCCTGGGCCGCTTCGGTCAGCCCGAGGACGTGGCCAACGCCATCGCCTTTTTCGCCAGCGAGGAGGCGGGCTACATCACCGGCCAGGTGCTGGTGATCGACGGCTGCATCGCCATGTAGCGGGCAACGCCCGCTGGAAGTGCCGGGCGGGCCCTGTGCGCAACGCGGGGCGCGCCGCCCGGAACAACAGGACAATATTTTGAAAGCTAGCGCCGGCGATCGCCGGTTTTTTGGGAGGAATGCAACAGATGGAAAGAAGAGTGGTCATCACCGGTACCGGCGTGATTTCACCCGTGGGCAACTCGGTGGAACAATTTTGGGATTCGCTGAAGGCTGGGCGGCACGGCATCGGGCCGGTCGCCTCGTTTACAAGCGACGCGATCTCCACCAAGCTGGCGGCCGAAGTCAAGGATTTTGACCCCGCCGCATTCGGCATCGACAAAAAAAGCGCCCGCCGCATGGACCGCTACTGCCAGTTCGCCGTAGCGGCCGCCAACCAGGCCATGGCCGACGCGGGCACCCAGTTTAAGGACCTCGACCCGTTCCGCGTGGGCGTCATCATCGGCAGCGGCATCGGCGGCCTGAACAGCATCGACGCCGAGCACCGCAAATACATCGAAAAGGGACCGGGGCGCATCTCGGTGTTCTTCATCCCCATGATGATCGCCAACATGGCGGCGGGCACGGTGGCCATGAAATACGGCTTCAAGGGCGCCAACTTCAGCGTGGTCACCGCCTGCGCCTCGGGCGCGCATTCGCTGGGCGAGGCGTTCCGCGCCATCAAATACGGCCATCTCGACGCGGCCTTGGCGGGCGGCGCGGAGGCGGCGATCTGCGAATTCGGCATGGGCGGGTTCGAGAACATGGGCGCGCTCTGCACCGCCACCGACCCCGACCGCGCGTCCATCCCGTTTGACAAGGAGCGCTGCGGCTTTGTGATGGGCGAGGGCGCGGGCGTGCTGGTGCTCGAGGAATACGAGCACGCGAAGGCGCGCGGCGCGAAGATCTACGCCGAGCTGGCGGGCTACGGCGCGACCGCCGACGCCTACCACATCACCAGCCCCGACCCGACCGGCGAAGGCCCCGCGACCGCCCTCAAGCTGGCGATGGCCGAGGCGGGAGCTGCTCCTGAGGAGATCGGATACATCAATGCGCACGGCACCTCCACCGGCCCCAACGACGCCTGCGAGACCCAGGCGATCAAGCTGGCGCTGGGCGACGCGGCCCAAACGGTGGCGATCAGCTCCACCAAGAGCATGACCGGCCATCTGCTGGGGGCGGCCGGCGCGGTTGAGGCGATCGCCTGCGCGCTCGCGCTGCGCGACGGGGTCCTGCCCCCGACCGTCGGTTACCGGGTGCCGGACGAGGAATGCGACCTCGACTACATCACCGAGGGCGCGCGCAAATCCGACGCGCGGTATGCGCTCTCCAACTCGCTGGGCTTCGGCGGGCACAACGCCACCCTCTGCCTGCGCAAACTTTAAGAGAAAACGAGGTGTATTCTTGTGGGATATACGACCAAGGAGATCATGGAGCTGATGGAAAGGGCGTCCCAGCTGGGGGTCAGCGTTGAGATCGCCGACCAGGACTTTCAGGTGAAGATCGACGGCAAGCGCGAACCGGCCCTCGCGGCAGCGCCGCCCGCCGCCCCCGCGCCCGCCAACATCCAGGCAACGGTGGTGAACACGGCCGTGGAGCAGCCCGTGCCTCAGCCCACCGGCACGGTGGTGAAGGCCCCCATCGTGGGCACCTACTACAGCTCGCCCGCACCCGACAAGCCGCCGTTTGTCTCGGTGGGGCAGGCGGTGAAGAAGGGCGACGTGCTGTTCATCATCGAATCGATGAAGCTGATGAACGAGGTGCAGAGCGACTGCGACGGCGTGGTCAGGGAGATTATCGCAAACAACGGCCAGGCCGTGGAATACGGCCAGCCGATTCTCATTTTGGAATAAAGGAGGCGGCGGATATGGCGCTGCTCAATCAGGAACAGATCAAGGGGATCATCCCCCATCGCGACCCGTTTTTGCTGATCGACGAGGTGCTCGAGCTGGAGCCCGGCAAGCGCGTGGTGGCGCAGAAGACTCTGAAACCCGACGAATTCTGGTTCAAGGGGCACTTCCCGCAGGAGCCGGTGCAGCCGGGCGTGCTCACCATCGAGATGCTCGCGCAGGCGGGCGCGGTGTGCATCCTGTCCCTGCCCGAGTACAAGGGCCGCGTGGCCTACTTTGCGGGCATCGACAAGGCCAAATTCAAGCGCAAAATCCTGCCCGGCGAGACCATCCGCCTCGAGCTCGAGGTGGTCAAGGTGCGCGGCCCGGTGGGCGTGGGCAAGGCGGTGGCGACTGTGGACGGCAAGAAGGCGGTCTCGGCCGAGCTGACCTTTGCAATCGGCCCCGCGGAAGGCGAAGGCGCGTAGCAACGCGCCCCCACAGCCCACATGAAAACAGCATTGGGAAAGGGCGACTGCCATGTTTCATAAAATACTCATCGCCAACCGGGGCGAAATCGCGGTGCGGATCATCCGCGCCTGCCGGGAAATGGGCATCCGCACGGTGGCGGTCTGCTCGGAGGCCGACCGCCTGGCGCTGCACGCCCAGATCGCGGACGAGTGCGTCTGCATCGGGCCCGCGCCCAGCCGGGACAGCTACCTCAACATGCAGGCGATTCTCTCGGCCTGCGAGATCACCGGCGCCGAGGCGGTGCACCCCGGCTTCGGCTTTCTATCGGAAAACAGCGCCTTTGCGCGGCTGTGCGAGCGCTGCAATGTAAAATTCATTGGCCCCTCGCCCGAATCGATCGACCGCATGGGCGACAAGGCCAACGCCAAGACCACCATGCGCCTGGCGGGCGTGCCGGTGGTGCCGGGCAGCGACGGCGCGATCACCTCGATGGCTGAGGCCAGGCGGATTGCGCGCGAGGTGGGCTACCCGGTGATGGTCAAAGCCTCCGCCGGCGGCGGCGGCCGCGGCATCCGCCGGGTGGACAACGAGGACGCGCTGGAGGCGGCGGTGACCGCCGCACAGCAGGAGGCGCAGAGCTGCTTTGGGGACGACACCGTCTACCTCGAAAAGTTCATCGTGGACCCGCGCCACGTGGAGATCCAGATCCTCGCGGACGAGCACGGCCATGTGGTGCATCTGGGCGAACGCGATTGTTCCCTCCAGCGGCGCAACCAAAAGATGATCGAGGAGTCCCCCAGCCCCTCGCCGCTGATGAATGACGCCCTGCGCGCCAAAATGGGCGAGGCTGCAGTGAGCGCGGCGCGCGCGGTGGACTACCACAACGCTGGTACCATCGAATTTTTGCTGGACACGCGCGGGGATTTTTACTTTATGGAGATGAACACCCGCGTGCAGGTGGAGCACCCGGTGACCGAGTTTGTCACCGGGCTGGACATCGTGCAGCAGCAGATCCGCATCGCCGCGGGCGAGCCGCTCGATCTGCGGCAGGAGGACATCCATCTGACCGGCCACGCGATCGAGTGCCGCATCAATGCGGAGAACCCGGCGCTGGGGTTCCGCCCCTCGCCGGGCACGGTGACCGCCCTGCACATGCCGGGCGGCCCGGGCATCCGGGTAGACAGCGCGATGTACGCGGGCTATACCATCCCACCCTACTACGACTCGATGATCGCCAAGCTGATCGCCTACGCCCCCACCCGCGAGCAGGCGCTCGCCAAGATGAAGTGGGCGCTGGCAGAGTTTCTGGTGGAGGGGGTAGACACCAACGTCGAGTTCCAGCTTGAGCTGCTGCGCGACCCGGACGTGGAGCGCGGCCGCTACGACATCGGCTTTTTGACCCGGAGGATGGAAGGAAAATAACCGGGCCGTGCAAAAACTGCGCGGAGTGGGAACGCTGCCCTGCCCCGCGCCGCTTTTGAGCGGCTCCCGGACGATTTTGTTTGAGAGTGAGGTGCGCCATGCTACAGGATATCTTCAGCACGGTCAAGACGCGCATGAACGACGGCACCCAGGCGGTGACGGGGATGATCCATAAGTTTTCGACCCCGTCCGACCTGTTGTTCAAGTGCCCGCGCTGTTCGCATGTCGAAATTGTGGAGGCATTTGAGAAAAACCTCAGGGTTTGTCCCTCCTGCGGGTATCATTCCCGCATCAATGCGACCCAGCGCATCCAATTAACGGTTGACAACGGCACCTTTTGTGAATATGATAAGGAAATGACCAGCAAAAACCCCATCGATTTTCCAGGCTACGAGGCCAAAATCGCGGCGCTGCAGGCGACGACCGGGCAGCGCGACGCGGTGGTGACCGGCGAATGCGAAATCGAAGGGGCGCGCTGCGGCATCGGCGTGATGGACTCCACCTTCATGATGGCGTCGATGGGCTCGGTGGTCGGCGAAAAGATCACCCGCCTGTTTGAGCGCGCCACCGAACGCCGCCTGCCGGTGGTGCTGTTCGCCGCCTCGGGCGGCGCGCGCATGCAGGAGGGCATCGTCTCGCTGATGCAGATGGCCAAGACCTCGGGCGCGGTGACCCGCCACAGCGACGCGGGCCTTTTGTACATCACCGTGCTCACCGACCCCACCACCGGCGGCGTGACCGCCAGCTTTGCGATGCTCGGCGACATCATCCTGGCCGAGCCCAAGGTACTAGTGGGCTTTGCGGGGCGGCGTGTGATCGAGGGCACCATCAAGCAGCGCCTGCCCGACGACTTCCAGTCGGCGGAATTTCTCTTGCAGCACGGCTTTGTGGATAGCATCGTGACCCGCGCGGCCATGCGCTCCACCCTGTCGCAACTCATCGGTCTGCACACGAAAGGGGGTGCGCTCGATGGCTAAAACCGCATGGGAGTGCATCCAACTCATCCGCGACAAAAATCGGCCGACCATCCGCGACTATGTCCCTCTGCTGTTCGACGGCTTCATCGAGCTGCACGGCGACCGGCTGTATGGCGACGACGGCGCGATTCTGGGCGGCATCGGCCGGCTGGGCGGCGAACCCGTCACGGTGGTTGCCGAGGTGAAGGGCCGCAACCTGGCGGAGAACCAAGCGTGCAACTTCGCCATGCCGCACCCCGAGGGCTACCGCAAGGCGCTGCGCCTGATGAAGCAGGCCGAGAAGTTTCACCGCCCAGTGCTCTGCTTTATCGACACCCCGGGCGCGTTCTGCGGCGTAGCCGCCGAGGAGCGCGGGCAGGGCGAGGCGATCGCCCGCAACCTGATGGAGATGATGCGCCTGCGCACCCCGGTCATCTCGGTGGTGTTGGGCGAGGGGGGCAGCGGCGGCGCGCTGGCGCTGGGCGTCTGCGACGAGCTGGCTGTACTGGAAAACGCGGTGTATTCGGTGATCTCCCCGCGCGGCTTCGCGAGCATCCTGTGGAAGGACGCTGCTCGCGAGCAGGAGGCGGCGGACATGATGCGCATCACCGCGCGCGACCTGGTGGAGCTGGAGGTGGCCGAACGGATCATCCCAGAGCCCGCGGGCGGGGCGCAGGCAAACCCCGCGCAGGCCGCCGGACAGATCGCGGATTTCCTGCGCGAAGCGGTGAAAAAATATACCGCAACCCCTATTGACCTGCTGCTGCAAAACCGCTATGATAAGTTCAGGAAGATTGGGGCATATTTAGAGTAAACCCGCGGGCGGGTATTGCGGCGCATCCGCGCTGTGTCGGCCCGATCAGCAAAAAAATATAAACTACAAAAATTTTACGAGGAGGAAACTTTCTATGGTATTCGAGAAAGTAAAAGGCATCATCATGGATCAGTTGGACGTCGAGGAGGACGCAGTCACGATGGAGGCGAGCATCATCGACGACCTGGGCGCTGATTCGCTGGATGTCGTTGACCTTGTCATGAGCCTTGAGGAAGAGTTCGACGTCGAAATTCCCGACGAAGAGGTAGAGAACATCAAAACCGTCGGCGATATCGTGAAATACATCGAAGACCAGATCTGATTGGGACGAAACCCTCCGCCGCTGCGTTCCCCTGCATGGGGGCGCGGCGGCTTTTTTGTGCATACCAGCGCATTTCACAATCTGTACGGAATCTTAACAGCTCAGTTCATAATTTATTCATCTTTTGGTCACACAATATCTTGAAAAATGGCAGATATTCGGGTACAATGATTTTCGTCTGGACCTTAAGGAAATTGTGACAAAGGAGAATTTGTGATGGATTTTTTATTGGACGGTGTTCTGGCGCTCTTCCAGGCCGGCGGATGGAAGATGCTGGTGATGTGGGCCATCGGCGGCCTGCTCATCTACCTTGCGATCGCCAAAGGCTTTGAGCCCGCGCTGCTGCTGCCGATGGGCTTCGGCGCGATTCTCGTCAACATCCCCCTGAGCGGCGCGCTCGACCAGTTCCTGATCCCGGGCGCGGAGGCCAGCCACGGCATCATCCAGTGGCTGTTTGAAACCACCATCGAGGCGAGCGAGGCGCTGCCGCTGCTTTTGTTCATCGGCATTGGCGCGATGATCGACTTCGGGCCGCTGCTCTCCAACCCCAAGATGATCCTGTTCGGCGCGGCCGCGCAGTTCGGCATCTTCTTCGCCATCATGGTGGCGGCGCTGCTGGCCCCCGTGTTTGGCTTCACCCTGGCGGACTGCGCATCCATCGGCATCATCGGCGCGGCCGACGGCCCCACGTCGATCCTGGTGTCTCAAATTTTTAAAACACCCTATGTCGGCGCCATCGCGGTGGCGGCCTACAGCTACATGGCGCTGGTGCCCATCGTGCAGCCGTTCGCCATCAAGCTGGTCACCACCAAAAAGGAGCGCATGATCCGCATGCCCTACAACCCCAAGAGCGTCTCCCGCATGACCCGCCTGCTGTTCCCCATCTGTGTCACCATCGTGGCCGGACTGGTGGCCCCGGCTTCGGTCTCGCTGGTTGGCTTTTTGATGTTCGGCAACCTCATCCGCGAGTGCGGCGTGCTCGATTCCCTCTCGCAGACCGCGCAGAAGGAGTTCGCCAACATCATCACCCTGCTGCTGGGCATCACCATCTCCTTCTCGATGCGGGCGGAATACTTTGTGCAGGTCAACACCCTCATCATCATGGCCATCGGCCTGCTGGCGTTTATCTTCGATTCGATCGGCGGTATCTTCTTCGCCAAGTTCCTCAACCTGTTCAGCAAGAACAAGATCAACCCGATGATCGGCGCGGCGGGCATCTCGGCGTTCCCCATGTCCGCGCGCGTCATCCAGAAGATGGCGCTCGCCGAGGACAACCAGAACCACCTGCTGATGCACGCGGTGGGCGCGAACGTGGCCGGACAGATCGCCTCGGTTATCGCGGGCGGCATGATCCTGGGCCTGGTGCCCCAGATGCTCAAATAACGACGGGAGGAATCAGCGTATGAACGAACTTTTTATGCAATCCCTGGTGCTGATGGGCAAGGGGATGCTGGGTATCTTTGTGGTCATCTTCATCATCTACCTCATCATCCTGGCGCTCACCAAGCTGACTGCGGGGAAGAAAACCGGCGACGAGTAACCGTTGCGGCCTGTGCGCGGTTGTGGTATGATAGATGATATCGTGCCGGCCTTGGGGGCCGGCTGCGCCACCCCGGAGGCGTGTTTCCGGAATATCCCGCGCTGCGGCCGCTGCGGAAAGGGTCTGTGGGGCGCTGCGCGACAGGAGGAACAAGAACATGGCAGACAACAAGAAAATGGTCAATGAGATCACCTCGATGGACGTGGACTTTGCCAAATGGTACACCGACGTGGTCAAAAAGGCCGAGCTGGCGGATTATTCCTGCGTCAAGGGATGCATGGTCATCCGCCCGTACGGCTACGCGATCTGGGAAAACATCCAGCACATCCTCGACACCCGCTTTAAGGAGCTGGGCCACGAGAACGTCGCGATGCCCATGCTGATCCCCGAGAGCCTGCTGCAAAAGGAAAAGGACCACGTGGAGGGCTTCGCGCCCGAGGTGGCGTGGGTGACCCACGGCGGCAGCGAGAAGCTGGAGGAGCGGCTGTGCATCCGCCCCACCTCCGAGACGCTGTTCTGCGAGCATTACGCGCACGTCGTCCACTCCTACCGCGACCTGCCCAAGCTGTACAACCAGTGGTGCTCGGTGCTGCGCTGGGAGAAGACCACCCGCCCGTTCCTGCGCACGATGGAATTCTTCTGGCAGGAGGGCCACACCATGCACGAGACCGCCGAGGAGGCGATTGAGGAAACCGAGCGGATGCTGAACGTCTATGCGAGCTTCTGCGAGGATTCGCTGGCCATCCCGGTGGTGAAGGGCCGCAAGACCGACAAGGAAAAATTCGCGGGCGCCGAGGCCACCTACACCATCGAGGCGATGATGCACGACGGCAAGGCGCTGCAATCGGGCACCTCCCACTATTTTGGGGACGGCTTTGCCCGCGCGTTCGATATCCAGTTCACCGGGCGGGACAACACCCTGCAATATCCCCACCAGACCTCGTGGGGCCTGTCCACCCGCATCATCGGCGCGATTATCATGACCCACGGCGACGACAACGGCCTGGTGCTGCCGCCCGCGGTCGCGCCCATCCAGGTGATCATCGTGCCGGTGGCGCAGCACAAGCCCGGCGTGCTGGACAAGGCCGAGGAACTGCGCGCGCGCCTGGCCAGCAAGTTCCGCGTCAAGATGGACGCTTCGGACAACTCCCCGGGCTGGAAGTTCGCGGAGTATGAGATGAAGGGCGTGCCCCTGCGCCTGGAGATCGGGCCCAAGGACATCGAGAACAACCAGTGCGTGATTGTGCGGCGCGACAACCGCGAAAAGACCTTTGTACCGCTGGATCAGCTGGAAGAGAAAATTCCCGAGCTGCTGCGCGCGGTGCATGACGGGCTCTACCGGAAGGCGCTGGAAAACCGCGAGCGCCGTACCTGGAGCGCCACCTCGATCGACCAGATCAACGAGCTGCTCAGCAAGGACATGGGCTTTGTCAAGGCCATGTGGTGCGGCGATCTCAGCTGCGAGGAGAAGCTCAAGGAGGAAGCCGGCGTGACCTCGCGCTGTATGCCGTTCGAGCAGGAGACGATCGGCGACGGCACCTGCGTGTGCTGCGGCAAGCCCGCCAAGGCGATGGTCTATTGGGGCAAAGCGTACTAAAGTCCAATCTTACATCTCACCCACAGGTATGCACCATGCGGACCGGCGCCGAAACGCGCCGGTCCGCATTTTTTACCCGCGACAAAATGAAGTTTAACAACTGGGAGGGGAGCATATGGCGGAATGGATTGACATGGCGGCGTCTATATTTGCCTGCATCGGGGTGGCGATTGCGTTGGTGAACCTGTTTCAACTGCGGAAAACCTACCTTGCCACCCACGAACGCACCTGCAAGCAGACGACCATCGAATTTTTCAACGAGCTCAAAAAGGAATCGGAGGAGATTGAAAAGAAGCTCTTTCTGAAGTACGGCCTGGATCCGATCCATCTGGACGAGCTGGATGAGGAGACCCTGCTGCAAATCAAGCAGTATCTGAGCCTGTTGGAGCGGTTCAGCCTGGGGGTGAACCTGGGCGTCTACGACCTCATCGTGGCCGACCGGATGAGCGGCTCGTTTTTTATCAACACCTATTACCAGTTGCAGCCGTTTATTTTGGATATCCGGAAAAAGCGGTTCGACAACCGGCTGTACGAGGAATTTGAGCATATGAAAAACGAGCTGGAGAAAATCCGCTCGACGTTTCCCGAGATCGGCGGGGAGATCAAGCATTCCCCGACCTTTTACAACTCCAAGAGCTTGGCGAAGACGAAGTAATGCGGTTGCAAGGGAATGGGATCACCCGAGTTGCTCAGCACAATTTATAATCTTGAGACCTTTTTCTCGTGCATAATGTACCGTATAATAGGTGCCTCCCGAAAGTCGGTTTAAATAGCAGATACAATAATCGCTGCAATCGACAAGATGCCGATTTCGCTTGTGCATACACCCCTTATAATAATGCTCTGATATATATACCACCTTATCGGCCTGCACCAAAATCCCTTCATAAATTGCGCGGTCCGCCCTGTTCCACCGCTCGCTTTGATTCTGGCAGGGCAACACTAATATCAGTTTCACCTGCGGATAGGCATTTTTTAGCGCCAGTATTGTCTGGGCGGCCAGGGTGTCAAACCCCAGCGCCCCGCCCGCGCCATAATAGATAACGCCTTGTTGAATGAGTCTTACGACTTGTTCTTCAAGGCGTTGTTTTATTTTCATCAGGCTTTCCTCGGGTATCTCCCTGTGGCCCGTAAAGCAGCAAGTTCTTTCTTTCACATCTACCATCTCCAATATAATAATTATTATCGTAGTAATACTACAATAATGATTATTATATTGCAACGATAATCCGTATATAATATACGACAATCATTACTATTGAAGCGGAGGTGGGAAAATGGACATCTTAAATAGAATCGCAGACCTGCGTTGCCGAAAGGGCTGGTCAGAGTATGAACTTGCTAAACGTTCGGATTTGCCGCAGTCCACCATCTCGTCGTGGTATAAAAAAGAAATGTTGCCGTCCATCCCATCGCTGGAAAAAATCTGCACCGGTTTGGGCATCACCCTTTGCCAGTTCTTCTGCGAAGAGGAGCAGGCGGTGACATTGACACCCGAACAGAAGAAACTTCTTCATCAATATTCCTACCTGACAGATGCCCAAAAGGGAAAGCTCGATCTTTTTCTGCAAGGGCTGATCTGCAAATAATGATCAACAATAAAAATCGGGCGGCCCTCCACAAAGGAAGGCCGCCCTCGCTATTTCTCCGGCTATTTCCCGGTCAACTCTAAAATCATATGTACAAACAGCAGCGCCACCGACAATAGAATCACCGGCCGGATGAACCGCTCCCCGCGCTTCACCGCGGCGCGCGCGCCCAGGTAATTGCCCGCAATGGCGCAGAGCGCTGCGGGAATCCCCAGCCAGAACAGCACCTTGCCGCCCAGGATGTAGGCGGCGAGCGCCGCCACATTGGAGGCGAGGTTGACCACCCGCGCGTTGCCCGACGCGCTGATCAATGAAAAGCCCAGCAGGCCGGTGAACGCCAGCGTGAGGAAGGTGCCGGTGCCCGGCCCGATGAAGCCGTCGTAGGCGCCCAGCAGCAGGCCGATGGCAAACGCCAACAGGTAGAGCTTCGGTCCAGTGGCCTCGCGCTCGGGGTTTGTCCGGCCAAAATTGCGGTTGAACAGCAGAAACGCCGCAACCATAGGTAATATGACAAGCAAGCTATACTTTAAGTATTTTTTCATCCAGGTAGATCACAAGCTGCGCGCCGCACCACGATCCGATCAGGGCCCCGGCCACCGAGCAGAGGGCGGGTTTCCAGCGGATGCACCCGCTGCGCGCATATTTGAGGGTGGCGATCAACGTGCCACTGGACATGGCGAACTTGTTGGTGCCGTAGGCCAGATGCACCGGCAGGCCCGCGAACAGATAGGCGGGCAGGCTGATGATCCCCCCGCCGCCCGCGATGGAATCGACGAGGCCCGCCAGAAACACCAGCGGGCAGACGACGAGCAGGGTGGAAAGCTGTGGTTCCATCAGCCGCCCTCCCCGGCGGCCGGGCCGAAGTCGTGCGCGAGGGGAAAAAGCTCCACGCGCGGGTAGACCCATTCCAGGTCGGCACGGCGCGGCGGGTTGGTGCCGTCGATCATCACGGCGGCGGTGCCGAAGCTCGCCGCGATGCGCACGCACTCCTCCAACGGCCGCCCGGCGCGGTGTGCCAGCAGAAAGCCCGCAAGGGAGCTATCCCCCGCGCCCACCGTGGATTTGACCGGCACCTCGGGCACCTGCGCATACCAGACCGCGCCGTCCGCGCCGGAATAAAGCAGGCCCGCCCCGCCCAGGCTGAGCAGCACCCGCTCCACCCCGCCGCTGTGCAGGCCGTGCAGCGCGGCGCAGAGATCCTCGCGGGTGCGGCAGCTCCGGCCGGTCATCCCCTCGAGCTCCTCTAGGTTGGGCTTGATGATCCACGGCCGGATGGCCGCGAGCTCCCGCGCCCCGACCGAGCTGGTATCCACCGCGAGCCGGGCCTCCAATCCGCTCAAAAAGGCGCACAGCTCCACAAACGCCTCCGGGCCCACGCCGCGCGGGTTCCTGCCCGCCAGCACCGCGAGCGTCCCCGGCCCCACCAGGCGGCGCAGGCGGTTTTTCAGCTCGTCCAGGTGGGCCGCCTCCACGAAAAAGCCCGGCCGCGCCAGCCGCAGGAGGCTCCCGTCGGGCTGCACCAGGCTGATATTCTCGCGGGTCTCGCCCGGCAGCAGCACCGCCTCATAGTCGATGCCCTCGCGGTCCAGCCGGTCGAAATAGCGCTTGCGGTTGTCCTCGCCCGCCAACAGCACCGCCTTAACAGGTGACCCATACGCGTGCATCACCCGCGCCACGTTCACCGCCTTGCCCGCGGCCTCCCACTGCTCGTTCGTCACATCGTTGTATTCCCGATCCAGGCCGGATACCCAAAGGGTGATGTCCAGCGCTGGGTTCAGCGAAACCGTCACGATCCGATTGAAGCTCATCTCATCATCCCATTTCTTCGTTATCGGCCGGATTTTTTCTTCCAGACCAGGTAGATCACCAGGGCTGCGATAACCGCGGCCACAGCGCCCACCAGCAGCGCAATCCAGTGAAACTGACCGGCGATATAGATCGCCGTGGGGCCGTCCGCCCCGCCGATGATACCGGTGCTCATGTCGATTCCTCCTCTCGTTGTATCGTCTGCCGCTCGAGCACCTGCTCGATCAGCGCGTCCAGGTCGGCCAAGGTGCACAGCGTGCCCGCCTGATGTCGGAAGGACGCCGCGCCGCGCACCCCGGTGAGGTACCACGCCGCGTGCTTGCGCGCCTCGCGCATCGCCACCCGCTCGGTCTTGTAGGCGCAGGCCAGCGCGATCTGTTCCCGCATCACCCCGAGTTTCTCCTCCAGGGTGGGCTGCGGCGGCAGGGGCGCGCCGGAAAAGTATGCGTCGATCTCGCGGAACACCCACGGATTGCCCAGGGCTCCCCGCCCGATCATCACCAGGTCCGCGCCGGTGCGTTCGTACATCGCGAGGCAGCTCGCGAGGTCGGTCACGTCGCCGTTGGCGATCACCGGGATGGAGGTAACCGCGCGTTTGACCGCCGCGATGATCTCCACGTCCACAGGCGGGGCATACATCTGCTTGCGGGTGCGCCCGTGCACCGTGAGCGCCGCCGCGCCGCTCTGCTCGGCGATTTTGGCGAACTCCACCGCGTTGACGGTTTCGTCGTCCCAGCCCTTGCGGAACTTCACCGTCACCGGCACGTCCACTGCGCCCGCCACCGCGCGGATGATCTCCCCCGCGAGTTGCGGCCGCTTCATCAGCGCGCTGCCCCCACCGTTGCCCGCAATTTTGGGCGCGGGGCAGCCCATGTTGATGTCGATGACGTCCGGCTGGTAGCTCAGCGCCAGCTCGGCCGCGCGCGCCATGGTGAGCGGGTCGTCGCCGAACAGCTGCACCGCCACCGGGCGCTCCTCCCCCGACGTGACCAGCAGCTCGGCCGACTTTTTGCTCTGATAGGTGAGCCCCTTGCTGCTGACCATCTCGCCCACTGCGTAGCACGCGCCGAACCTACGGCAGATCTCGCGGAACGCGCGGTCCGCCACACCGGCCATGGGGGCGAGCGCCGCGGTGCGCTTGACGCTCACGCCGCCGATTTGAATTGTTTCTATCATAAACGACTCCTGATGGCTTAGTTTTGCGCGGGCTCCCACGCCCGCATCCACTTTATCTTAGCAAAAGCGCGAGAAATTTACAATCTTTTGTGATATAATAACCGCAAGCGGTCATTATAGTTTGATGGTCAGGCGATCCGCGCGCTGCGCCCGCTTCCGCCTTGATGGCCTATTATAGCCCTGCGTGCTTTGCACTTGCGCTATAATAACCGCAATAGAACCTGACGATTGACTCAGACGGTTGGAAAATACATCCGGCCGGATCAAAAAAGAGGGATGATGATGAAACTACTCGCTGTGGACGGCAACTCGATCCTCAACCGCGCCTTTTACGGCATCAAGCTGCTCTCCACCAAAAATGGCGACTATACCAACGGTATCTACGGCTTTTTGAGCATCCTGCTCAAAATCACCGCCGACGTGGAGCCAGACGCGGTGGCCATCGCGTTCGACCTGCGCGCGCCCACCTTCCGCCACAAGCGCTACGAGGGCTACAAGGCCCAGCGCAAGGGGATGCCCGAGGAACTCGCCCAACAGCTGCCCGTTTTGAAGGAGCTGCTCGGCTACCTCGGCTATGCGATGGTGGAGTGCGAAGGCTATGAAGCCGACGACATCCTGGGCACGCTGGCCGCCGCCTGCACCCGGGCGCAGGTTCCCTGCGTGATCGCCACCGGGGATAAGGACAGCCTCCAGTTGATCGGCGACTATGTCACCGTGCGGCTGGCCTCCACCAAGATGGGGCAGCCCGATTCCAGCGTGTATGACACCGCCGCCTTCCGCGAGCGGTACGGGGTGGACCCCATCCAGCTCATCGACCTCAAGGCCCTGATGGGCGACAGCTCGGACAACATCCCCGGCGTCAAGGGGATCGGCGAGAAGGGCGCGATTCAACTCATCTCGCAGTACGGATCGGTGGAGGCGCTCTATGAGCAGCTCGACGAAATCGAGCTCAAGCCCGCCATGCGCGCCAAGCTCGAGGCCGGGCGCGAGATGGCGTTTCTCTCAAAGGAGCTGGCCACCATCTGCTGCGACGCGCCGGTGGACACCGACCTTACCCACTATAAGCGCGGCGAAGTGCAGCAGGACAGGGCCGCACGGCTGCTCGCCCGCCTGGAGATGTACAAGATGATCGACCGGCTCGGGCTCTCAGCGGACGCAGCTGGCGCCGGTGAGGAGGCCGGTTCCGCAGCATCTGCGCCGCTGCTGACGGTGATCGAGCTGGAGGAGATGCTGCGCGCGCTGGATGACGCGCCCGACGCTGTGGTGGACCTGCTCTGCCGCTGGCAGGGGGACGAGCCGGTGCGCACAGCGATCCTGTTCGGCGGGCGTGCGGCATTCACCGAGAGCCGCACCATCTTAAACCGCCTGCTCAAAAAGCCGTGGAGGTTGCGGGTGGAGAACGCCAAGCAGCTCTACCGCTACGGTTTTTTGCATCAGGTGCCGGTGAAAAACATCACCTTCGACATTCTGCTGGCCGGATACCTCTCCAACCCCAACTCGAGCAACTACACGATCACGGCGCTCGCGCAAAACACCGGCGCCGCTGTCGCGGAGCTGGCCGGCGCTGTGCCCGAGGGCTTTGAAGAGCTGGCCGCCGACTGCGCCGCCTTCCCCTCGCTGTGCGACAAGATGGCGCAGGAGATCGACGAGAACGGGCAGGGGGAGCTGCTCTACGAGATCGAGCTGCCCCTCTCGGAGGTGCTGGCCTCGATGGAGGTGCTCGGCTTCTCGATCGACGCCCAGGCGCTGGAGCGCTTCGGCGAAGAGCTGGATGTGGACATCGCGCGGTATCAAAAGCAGATTTACGAGTACGCCGGTCGGGAGTTCAACATCAACAGCCCTGCACAGCTCGGCGAGGTGCTGTTCGGCGACCTGGAGCTGCCCGCCAAAAAGAAGACCAAGACCGGCTACTCCACCAACGCGGACGTGCTGGAATCGCTGCGCGGCAAGCACCCGATCATCGAGTGCATCCTGGAGTACCGCAAACTAACAAAGCTCAAATCCACCTATGTGGACGGGCTCATCAAGGTGATCGGGCCGGACGGCCGCATCCATTCCAGCTTCCAGCAGACCGAGACCCGCACCGGGCGGATCAGCTCGACCGAGCCCAACCTGCAAAACATCCCGGTGCGCACCGAAATCGGCAGCAACCTGCGCAAGTTCTTCCGCGCCGCGCCCGGCTGCAAGCTGGTGGACGCCGACTATAGCCAGATCGAGCTGCGGGTGCTGGCGCATGTTGCGAACGACAAAAACATGGCCGAGGCGTTCCGCACCGGTGAGGATATCCACACCCAGACCGCCTCGCAGGTGTTCGGCCTGCCGCCCCTGTTCGTCACTCCCATGATGCGTTCCCGCGCCAAGGCCGTCAACTTCGGCATCGTCTACGGCATCTCGGCCTTCTCTCTGTCGCAGGATATCGGCGTCTCGGTGGCTGAGGCCGACCGCTATATCAAGGATTATCTCAGGACCTATTCCGGGGTCAAACAGTATATGGAGGACACCGTGGCCTTCGGCAAGGAGCACGGCTATGTCTCGACGCTGTGGGGGCGGCGGCGCTATCTGCCCGAGCTTTCCAGCAGCAACCACAACCTGCGCTCGTTCGGCGAGCGGGTGGCGATGAACACCCCCATCCAGGGCAGCGCCGCCGACATCATCAAGATTGCGATGGTGCGGGTCTACCGCCGCCTGGAGCGGGAGGGGATGCGCTCCCGCCTTATTTTGCAGGTACACGACGAGCTGATCGTCGAGTCGCCCGACAGCGAAGCCGAGCGCGCCCGGGCCATCGTCACCGAGGAGATGGAGCGAGCCGCGTCCCTCTCCGTCCCGCTGGTGGCCGACGCCAACGTGGGCGAGACCTGGTACCAGGCCAAGGGCTAGTGGGCAACGCCCACAGGCAATTCGGGGCGGCCGCTTCGCAAAAAACAAGCGCTGTGCCCGAAGCTGCAAAACGTTCTGCTATCCCTCAGCGGGCAGCGCCCACAGATATTGCCGGGATCAGCCAATATCCGGCAGATTGAACAACTGGAGGCATTCACCATGAAATCACAGAGCCGCATTGTCGCGCGCTACGCCGAAACCGACCAGATGGGTGTGATCCACCACGCGGTCTACCCGGTGTGGTACGAGGTGGCGCGCACCGATTATATCAAAAAGCTGGGGATTTCCTACAGCGACCTGGAAAAGCTCGGGGTGATGACCCCGCTGGTCGAGCTCTCCTGCCGGTACATCTCCCCCGCCCGTTACGAGGACGAGCTGATCGTGGAGGTGACGGTGGGCGACCTCTCGCCGGCGCGGGTGGAGTTCCAATACCAGGTATTTCGCATCGGGGAGCACACCCCGCTCAACACCGGCCGCACCCTGCACGCCTGGGTAGACACCAAGACCTTCCGCCCGGTCAACATGAAAAAGCGGTATCCCGGCCTGTACGCATCGATCGAACGGGCCTGGAGGGAGGAGCAACCCCATGGATGAAAAACGATTTGAGCGCATTTACAAGCAATCCACTAATTTCGGCGGCGAGGTGCAGATACTCGTGGACCGCGAGACCGGTGTGCAGTACCTGTTCCGCGTGGACGGGTATGGCGGCGGGATGACCGTGTTGGTGGGGCCGGACGGCAATCCTCTGCTTTACCGCGGAGGACTTTGACCATGCGCGGTTACGGTATCATCCTGCTGGACGCGGACCAGACGCTATTCGATTTTCACCTGGCGGAACGCGGCGCATTCCTCTCCACGATGGGGTGGCTGGGGCTCCCCGGCGAGGAGCTTCTGCCGCGCTATATTGAAATTAACGAGGGGCTATGGCGCGCCCTCGAGCGTGGGGAAATCACCCAGGAGGCGCTCAAGATCGAGCGGTTCCGGCTGCTGTTCGCCGAGCTGGGGGTAGCGCACGACCCAGCGGCGTGCAGCCGCGTCTACCTCGATGCGTTGGGGGAGGGCTGTTATCTGCTGCCCGGGGCCCAGGCGCTCTGCGAAGCGCTGGCCGCTGCGGAGCGCAGGCTGTACATCGCCACCAACGGCATCGGCGCAGTACAGCGCCGGCGGTTGGCTCGTTCGGCCATTTGCACATACATAGACGACATCTTTATTTCCGAGGAACTCGGCAGCTACAAGCCCGAGCCGGACTACTTCGACAGGCTGTTTGCACGGCTGGGCGACCCCGATCGCGGCCGCGCAATCCTGCTGGGCGACTCGATCGCCTCGGATATGCGCGGCGGCCGCGCCGCGGGCGTCGCCACCTGCTGGCTAAACCCCGCGGGGCTGCCCTGCCCCGAGCCCTCGCTGTGCGACTACGAAATCCGCGCGCTGGAGGGGTTCCTCCCCATCGCGCTGGGCCAGGCGGACGGCTGAAAATTTTGAGAAAAACGGGGCGGCCCTTGCGTCTGCCGCCATTTTATACTATAGTATTGTTAATCGCGGGACAGCTGGGGCCATGCATCCGGCAATCCGGTCCCACAGCAAGAAGGAGATAGATCAGTGGACATAGAAGGCCGAAGTATTACTATCACGCCCATGCGCCAGGAGCACATCGAGCGTCTGGCGGAGATTGAAACCGAATGCTTTTCCACCCCCTGGAGCGACGAGTCGCTGGCTGCCGAGCTCTCCAACCCTCTCGCGGTGTTTTTGGTGGCTCTGTGTGACGGCGAGATCGCCGGTTATGTGGGGATGACCCAGGTGATTGACGAGGGGTACCTCGCCAACCTCGCGGTGACCGAACGGTTCCGCCGTCGCGGCGTGGCCAAAGCGTTGCTGGACGAGCTCATCTGCCTGGCCAAGGAGAATGACCTGAGCTTCATCACCCTGGAGGTGCGCCGCTCCAACGAGGTTGCGCGGCGGCTGTACGAAAATTTTGATTTTGACGAGGTGGGCGTGCGCCCCGATTTTTACGTCAATCCGGTCGAGGATGCGATTCTCATGACCCGCATCTTTTGACCGGGCATGCGCCCGGCGGCGATGCCGGGGAGGTCCCGCTGTAAAATCCCCGCCGCTCTGCCCGAAGCTGCCGGGGCACCCTGCCACCCGCACCCTTTGACCGGGCATGCGCCCGGCGGCGACGCCGGGGAGGCGCGGCCAGCAATCTGACTATGATAAGGAAGTACCGCATTTGAAACTGTTAGCAATAGAATCGTCCTGCGACGAAACCGCCGCCGCCGTAGTGGAGGACGGGCGCCTTGTCCGCTCGTCGGTGATCCACTCGCAGGTGGCGGAGCATCAACAATACGGCGGCGTGGTGCCTGAGATCGCCTCGCGCCGCCACGCGGAATCGATCATCCCGGTGGTGGACAAGGCCCTGCTCGACGCGGGCGTGAGCCTCGGCGGGATCGACGCGATCGCCGTGACCTACGCGCCCGGCCTGATCGGCGCGCTGCTGGTGGGGGTGAACTTCGCCAAGGGCCTGGCGCTTGCGAGCGGCAAGCCGCTGGTGCCGGTGCACCACATCCGCGGTCACATCGCCGCCAACTACATCACCCACCCGGATCTGGAGCCGCCCTTTCTCTGCCTGGTGGCCTCGGGCGGGCACAGCCACATCGTCAACGTGCGCGGCTACACCGAGTTTGAGGTGATCGGCCGCACCCGCGACGACGCGGCGGGCGAGGCGTTCGATAAGGCCGCGCGCTCGATGGGGTTTTGTTACCCCGGCGGGGTGTATATCGACCGGGCCGCGCAGTCCGGCAACCCCAAGGCCTACCGCCTGCCGATCCCCCGTGTGGAGGGCAGCCCGTTTGACCTGAGCTTTTCCGGGCTCAAGACGGCGGTGGTCAATCTCGTGCACAACGCATCCCAAAAGGGCGAGGCGATCGACAACAACGACCTGGCCGCGTCCTTCCAGGCCACCGTCTGCCGCATCCTCACCGACAAGCTGATGCTCGCCGCCGAGCACACCGGCGCGCGGGTGATCGTGGGCGCGGGCGGTGTATGCGCCAACAGCGGCCTGCGCACCTCCCTTCAGGCGGCGTGTGACCAGCGCGGCTACCGGCTCTATCTGCCCGAGCTCGCCCTGTGCGGCGACAATGCGGCCATGATCGGCGCGCAGGGGTATTACGAGGCGGTCGCGGGCTGCACGGCCTCGCTCTCGCTCAACGCCTGCGCCACCCGGCCCATCGATTCCCCCTATTCCCGCATAATTTGAAACCGGAGGTAAACACTATGAACAAATCGTTTGTCTGCGTGCTCTCGGCTATGTTTCTGCTGCTCGGCGTGGTGATCGGCTTCCTGATGGCGCCCATCAAGAAGGGGGTCTACTGCGGCAACAACAATGGCAACCATTATTTCCCGGGCGACGGCTATTGCGACGGGGAACCGGATGAGGACGAAAGCGAGGACGACATTCCCTTTTAATGCGAAATTTCACCACCCTGCGGTCACTTTCCGATCAAAAGGGTGGTGATTTTTTATGGAACTTTGAAGTTTTTGTTACATTTTTAACAAATAGTGAATTTTTTGCGTTTCCTCATTGCAAATTGCATTCGAGACAGCTATAATGTATTTGTGGAAAATTTGGTTTATCCGACACAAAGTCGGCGAAAGGAGATAGCATCATGGCACTTACGAATAACAAAAATGTGCTCAAATGGGTGGACGAAATGGTCGCCCTGTGCAAACCCGACCAGGTCGTCTGGATCGACGGCAGCGACGAGCAGCTCAAAGGCCTGCGCGATCAGGCGATCGCCACCGGCGAGATGGAAGCTCTGAATGAAGAGAAGCTGCCCGGCTGCCTGCTGCACCGCACCAACCCCAACGACGTTGCGCGCGTGGAGGCCCGCACCTTCATCTGCTCCAGAGAGAAAGAGAACGCCGGCCCCACCAACAACTGGTGCGACCCCAAAGAGATGTATGCGAAGCTGACCCCGATGTATGACGGCGTGATGAAGGGCCGCACCATGTATGTTATCCCCTATTCGATGGGCCCGATCGGTTCCCCCCTGGCCAAGGTGGGCGTCGAGCTGACCGACTCGATCTATGTCGTGCTCAATATGGATATCATGACCCGCATGGGCAAGCAGGCGTTTGAGAACCTGGGCGAAACCTCCGACGACTTCGTGCGCGGCCTGCACTCCAAGGCGGATGTCGACCCCGAGAACCGCTACATCGTCCACTTCCCCGAGGACAACACCATCTGGAGCATCAACTCCGGTTACGGCGGCAACGTGTTGCTGGGCAAAAAGTGCTTCGCGCTGCGCATCGCCTCCTACCAGGGCTGGAAAGAGGGCTGGATGGCCGAGCATATGCTGATCCTGGGCATCGAGAACCCGCAGGGCGAGGTCACCTACGTCTGCGCTGCGTTCCCCTCGGCCTGCGGCAAGACCAACCTGGCCATGCTCGTTCCCCCCGAGGTGTATGCGAAGCAGGGTTACAAGGTCTGGACGGTCGGCGACGACATCGCCTGGCTCAAACAGGGCAAGGACGGCCGCCTGTACGCCATCAACCCGGAGAACGGCTTCTTTGGCGTGGCGCCCGGCACCAACATGAAGTCCAACCCCAACGCACTGAAATCCACCATGAAGAACACCATCTTCACCAACGTGGTGAAAAACCTGGACGACAACACCGTGTGGTGGGAAGGCCTGGACAAGAACCCGCCGGAGCATGCGCTTGAGTGGACCGGAAAACCCTGGAACGGCAAAACTTCCACCGAGAAGGGCGCGCATCCCAACTCCCGCTTCACCGCTCCCGCAGTCAACTGCCCCTGCATCAGCAAGGAGTTCAACAACCCCGAGGGCGTGCCGATCTCCGCGATGATCTTCGGCGGCCGCCGCGCCAAGACCGCTCCGCTGGTCTATCAGTCGCGCGACTGGAAACACGGCGTGTTCGTCGGCTCCACCATGGCGTCTGAAACCACCGCCGCTGCGACCGGCGCTGTGGGCGTTGTGCGCCGCGACCCGATGGCCATGCTGCCGTTCTGCGGTTACCATATGGGCGACTACTTCCAGCACTGGCTGGATATGGGCGAGAAGCTCGGCGACAAGGCCCCCAAAATCTTCAACGTCAACTGGTTCCGCACCGACGACGAAGGCCACTTCATCTGGCCGGGCTTCGGCGACAATATGCGTGTGCTGATGTGGATTGTGGACCGCTGCAAGGGCAAGGCCGACGCGGTGGAGACCCCGATCGGCTACGAGCCCAAGCCCGAGGATATCAACCTCGAGGGCCTGGATATCGATGTTGAGACCGTCAAGGGCCTGCTGAACGTCGATAAGGACCTGTGGAAGGAAGAGGCCAAGGGCATCCGCGAGTTCTACGGGAAGTTCGGCGACAAGCTGCCCAAGGAGCTGGTCGAACAGCTGGATACTCTGGAAGCCAACCTGAACAAATAATTCTGATCCTCGATCAGACCGCCGCCCGGGGGACGCCTTCCGGGCGGCTTTTTTCGCGCATTTTCCCGCTGGAAGGAAATGATTTTACATTTTATCGCCAGACCTATTGCAAGATTATGGGCAGTTGTGCTAAAATTGAAGTTGATAATAAATTATTAATAGTATGACTTTTTGTCCCTGTCTGTTTGACACGGCGCGGTGGCTGGCGCCGGTGTCCGGAAATAAAACAATTCTTAGGAGGGTCCCCGTATGTTGGAAAACTATTTTCAGCTCAAGCAACACGGCACCACGGTAAGAACCGAAATTGTGGCCGGTCTTACCACATTCTTCACAATGGCGTACATCATCGTTGTCAACCCCGGTATGCTCTCGATGGGCGACGGCCAGATTTACAACGGCGTTTTCTTCGCCACCTGTCTTTCGGCCTTCATCGGAACCATGCTCATGGCGTTCTTGGCCAAAATCCCCTTTGCGCAGGCCTCCGGCATGGGTCTCAACGCCTTCTTCGCCTTCACTGTGATGCCCGCCATGGTGCGCGTCACCGGGAAGGAACTCAGCGTGGTTGAACAGTACCAGTGCGCGCTGGCCATCGTCTTTATGTCGGGCCTGCTGTTCATCGTCATCACCGTGATCGGTGCGCGTGAGGCGATTGTCAAGGCCATCCCGGCCAACGTCAAAATCGCCATCAGCGGCGGTATCGGCCTGTTCCTCGCCTACCTGGGCTTCCAGAACGCGAAGATCGTCGTCGCCGATCCCTCCACGCAGGTCGCCCTCATCAACTTCTCGCAGCTCGGCAACCCCGAGATGCATGTGGATGTGATGGGCGCGATCCTCGCCATCCTGGGTGTGTTCATCATCGCGGCTCTCTACAAGCTCAAGGTGAAGGGCTCCATCCTGATCGGCATCATCATCACCGCCATCCTGGCCTACTTCCCCTTCGGCGTCGCCACCCTGCCGGAGAACTTCTCGATCAACTTCGCCGCGCAGGCCAAGGATTTTTGGGATGTCTCCCTGTTCCGTCTGGACTTTGCCACCCTGTTTGCGGGTAAAAATATCGCTTCCACCATCACCACCGTGCTGGTGCTCATCCTCTCCTTCTCGATGGTGGACATGTTTGACACCATCGGCACCCTGCTGGGCACCGCGGGCCAGGCGGGCCTGCTCGACAAGGACGGCAACATGCCCCGCATGAAACCCGCCCTGCTGTCCGACGCCATCGCCACCGCGTCCGGCGCCCTGCTGGGTACCTCCACCGTCACCACCTTCGTGGAATCCTCCTCCGGTATCGCAGAGGGCGGCCGCACCGGCCTGACCTCTTTGACCACCGCGATCTGTTTCCTGCTCGCGTTGATCGCGGCGCCCTTTGTCGGCCTGATTCCGAGCGTAGCCACCGCTCCCGCACTGATCTTCGTCGGCGCGCTGATGCTCAGCGGCCTGAAGAACATGAACTTCGACGACATCTCCGAGTCGATCCCCGGGTTCCTCACCGTCGCTATGATGCCGCTCACCTACTCCATTGCAAACGGCATCGGCTTCGGCCTGATCTCCCACTGCCTGATCAAACTGTTCTCCGGCAAAGTCAGGGAGACCTCCTGGATCACCTGGTTGCTGTCCTTCTTCTTTATCCTGAAGTTTGTTCTGGCCATTTAACTGACCGGTGCATAAAAGAAGCCCCCATCCAAATGGATGGGGGCTTCTTTTCGTCTCAAAGCTCGGTTGTCACAACCTCGCCCTCCCGCCGCGTGGCGGCGAGATCCACGATCCGCTGGTTGCGGCTGCCGCGGAATTGCAGGGTCAGGTCGCGCTCAGCCAGCACAAACCGACCGTCCACCAGGTAGTCGCACAGCTCCAGCAGCTCGCCCACAGCCGGGCGTTCCTTCGCCAGATCCAGCAGCTCCTCGTAGGTGTAGCCGCTGTAGGCCATCAGGCCGAGGCCGCGCGCCTTTACCTCGCGCGCCAGCCCGCACAGCGCTTCCGGCTGGCAGAACGGCTCCCCGCCCGAGAAGGTCACGCCGGAGAGCAGCGGGTTTTTGTCGATCTCGTCGAGAATCCGCTGGGGATCGCAGTCGTAGCCGCCCGCAAAGTCGTGCGACTGCGGGTTGTGGCAGCTGGGGCAGTGGTGGGGGCACCCCTGCACAAACACCACAAAGCGAAAGCCGGGGCCGTCCACGATCGACTCGCGCACCACCCCGGCCAGACGCAGCGGCATCACAGCTGCTCAAGGCCGCTGTCCAGGCCGTGTTTCACGCGGTCGCGCTCTTCGGCGCGCTTGGCGTTGTTGAAGCGGTCCACGGTGCCCACCAGATAACCGGTGATGCGGCGGATGCGCTCGAAGCCGACCCCTTCGCCGACCGTTTGGGTTGCAGGATTGTAGTTGTAGCTCATAATCGGTTCCTCCTTAATAATTCAGATAAAAGCAGTATCGTCACATGGGATTGACGGTGCGGTCGCGCTCCTCGTTGATATCGCCGCAGTAGCCGCAGGTGTCCGCCCCGCCGCGCCACACGCCCAGGCGGCGCAGGGTTTCCACGCTCACCGGCTCGCCCTCGCGGCGGCCGCAGCGCGGGCATACGTCGTCGATGATGCCGGTGTAGCCGCAGACCGGGTCGCGGTCCACCGGGTGGTTGATCGAACCGTAGCCGACGCCGCACTCCTTCATGCAGCGCACCACCCGCTCAAACGCATCCAGGTTTTTGCAGGGGTCGCCGTCCAGCTCGACATAGGTGATGTGCCCGCCGTTGGTTAACGCGTGGTAGGGCGCCTCGAGGCGGATCTTATCGAAGGCCGAAATGTTGAAATACACCGGGATATGGAACGAGTTGGTGTAGTATTCGCGGTCGGTCACGCCCGGGATCGCGCCGTAGCGCTCGCGGTCCATGCGGACAAACCGGCCGGAAAGGCCCTCCGCCGGGGTGGCGATCAGCGAGAAGTTGAAGCCGGTGCGGCGGGTCTCCTCATCCATGCGCTTGCGCATATAGCCCACAATGTCGAGGCCCAGGTTCTGCGCCTCGGCACTCTCGCCGTGGTGCTTGCCGATCAGCGCCTTGAGGCACTCGGCGAGGCCGATAAAGCCCAGCGTGAGGGTGCCGTGCTTGAGCACCTCCCCCACCGTATCCTCGGGGCCGAGCTTGTCGGAATCCAGCCAGATGCCCTGACCCATCAGGAAGGGGTAGTTCTTCACCTTCTTGGCGGCCTGGATTTGATAGCGCTCCATCAGCTGATCGATCACAAGGCCGATCTTGCGGTCGAGATCCTCAAAGAAGAGGTCCACATCCCCCTTGGCCTTGATGGCCATGCGGGGCAGGTTGATGGAGGTGAAGCTGAGGTTGCCGCGCCCCCCCACCACCTCGCGGGTGGGGTCGTAGGCGTTTCCGATCACGCGGGTGCGGCAGCCCATATAAGCCGCCTCGGTGTTGTGGTCGCCGGGCTTGTAATACTGCGCGTTGAACGGCGCGTCCAAAAAGGAAAAGTTGGGGAACAGCCGCTTGGCGGACACCTTGCAGGCCAGCTTGAACAGGTCGTAGTTGGGGTCGCCCTCGTTGTAGTTGATCCCCTCCTTCACCTTGAAGATGTGGATGGGGAAGATGGGCGTCTCGCCGTTGCCCAAGCCCGCCTCGGTGGCGAGCAGCACGCTCTCGATCACCAGCCGCCCCTCGGGCGAGGTATCGGTGCCGTAGTTGATGGAGGAGAACGGAATCTGCGCGCCCGCGCGGGAGTGCATGGTGTTGAGGTTATGTACCAGCGCCTCCATCGCCTGATAGGTGGAACGGCGGGTCTCCTGGAGCGCGTAGCGGCGCGCGGTTTCGCGCACCCGCTCCACCTGTTCGGCGGGGATCAGCTCCGCCAGTAGCGGCGCTTCCAAGTCGCGGTAGCCGTTGTCGTCAGCCAACACCGGGGACGCCCCGTGCTCCCGCTCGATTCGTTTGCAGAGCTGCTTGGCGGCCTCCTGCCCATTTTCCACACCGCAGAGCACCTCCATCACCTTGCCCAGGTTGGCGAGGTACTGCCGCCGGTAGGTCTTGCGCACGCCGGGCGCCATGCCGTAATCGAAATTCGGGATGCTCTGCCCGCCGTGCTGGTCGTTCTGGTTGGACTGAATGGCGATACAGGCCAGCGCCGTATAGCTCTGGATGTCGTTGGGTTCGCGCAAAAAGCCGTGTCCGGTGGAAAACCCGCCGCGGAACAGCTTTTCAATGTCGATCTGACAGCAGGTGGTGGTGAGGGTGAGAAAGTCCAGATCGTGGATGTGGATATCCCCCTCGGCATGGGCTTTGGCGTGCGCGGGGTTGAGCACAAACATCTCATAGAACTGCTTCGCGCCCTCGCTGCCGTATTTGAGCATGGTGCCCATGGCGGTGTCGCCGTCGATGTTGGCGTTTTCCCGCTTCACGTCGTTGTCCGACGCCTCTTTAAAGGTGAGGTCCTCGTAGACCTTCATCAGGCGGGTGTTGCTCTCCCGCACACGGGTGCGCTCGGCGCGGTAAAGGATGTACTCCTTGGCCGTGCGGGCGTGCCCCTGCTCAATCAGAATCTTTTCCACCGCGTCCTGAATCTGTTCCACGGTGGGTTCCGTCAAATTCTGGTCCTTCTCCAGATAGTCCGCCACATCCTGGGCGATGCGCAGCGCCATCTCGTGGTCGCGCCCACCCAGCGCCTGCGCCGCCTTGTAGATGGCGGTAGCGATCTTCTCGATGTCGAACTCCACACTGCGCCCGTCGCGCTTGACAATGTTTGCGATCATGCCATTCCCTCCACTGAGCTATCTCCTGTTCTTTACTACATTTGTATATGAAAACGCAATGCATACACAACATATTGTGTTTCGTCCGTAAGAGTACTTGTCTATCATATCCTTTTCGCAATTCCTTGTCAATTGATAAATGCACAATTTTTAGCGTCGATTTTTCTGGAAACTACCAGATCCAGCGGTTTTTGCCCCGGACAAAAAGAAAAAAGCCCCCTGCCAAGCGGTTCGGGCCTTTTGGTGATTTCTCCCACAATGGGATGGGAAGAAAAACAGAGTAAAAAACCTCCGTCCCAGCGCTAGCGCTATGGCAGAGGTATATCCCCAGCGGAGGCCGGACGGGCAAGGGGGTCGCTGCCTGGAACACTGGCAAATGGGCATCCTTGCCCGCCGGACCCACCGCGAGGAAACAAAAAACAACGCCCGTGAAGTTCCCCTGAAACGCCCCGTGCTCCCGGCGATGCGCAGACTGCCAGCTTGTCAAAATTTTGTAAAAAGAATAGATCGAATTCCTATCCATATCGTCACTGTGCTGCTGCGGGGCGCGGCGGTCTCCCACCCTCCTGGGATCCCTCCGAGCGATTTTCTCTATTTTTTATAGCTTCACAGAGCGGAGCTATAAAAATGCCCATGTGGCGGCTCCGCCCAGCCGGCAAAGCGGCCGGATGCGCGAAAAAATAGTTGCTTTGTAACTATTTTTATTATACTGGGAAAAGCCAAGGTTTGCAATAGGGCAAACGAAATTTGCGAAACTTTGTTCTTTTGCCGCAGAACCCACCCAGAAATCGCGGGATTCTATTGAATTTCGCGGGCGAGTACGGTATCATAAAATCGTGGATTCGCGGGAAACGCCGCGAACGCCGGCGAAACAACAAACCGGGGCGCGCCCCCGATGGAAAGGATGCACAGTCATGATTGAAGTAAGCGTGTGCGTGGGGAGCTCCTGCCATATGCGCGGCTCCTACCAGGTGATCAAGACGTTCACCGACCTGATTAAGCGCAACGACCTCGAGGACGTGGTGAAGCTCAAGGCGGCGTTCTGCATGGGTCACTGCCTCAACGGCATCGCCATCACGGTGAACGGCGAGGCGGTGGACAACGTCGGCTTTGCCAACGCCGAACAGGTATTCTACGACAAAATCTATCCGCTTGCAAAGGAGGGCGCGTGAGATGAGCGTGATCGAACTCAACCCCACCAACTGCCGCAACTGCTATAAATGTATCCGCGAGTGCCCCATCAAGGCGATCGCCTTCAAGGACGGCCGCGCCAAGATCATCGACAAGGAGTGCATCCTGTGCGGCATCTGCGTGCAGAGCTGCCCGCAGAACGCCAAATATATCCGCAACGACGTGGACGAGGTGAAATCGCTGCTGCGCCTGGGCAAGCCGGTCTATGCGTCGGTCGCGCCGTCCTGGCAGGGCTGGTACGGCACCGACGACTTCAGCGTCCTGTCCGCCGCGCTCAAAAAGCTGGGCTTTGCGGGCGTGGAGGAAACCGCGATCGGCGCGGCCGAGACCAGCCGCGAGTACGCCGAGCTGATGGAAAAGGGCTCGATGAAGAACATCATCGGCACCGCCTGTGCGTCGGTGGTGATGCTGATCGAGCGCAAATACCCTGAGCTCATCAAGATGCTGTCGCCTGTCTCCTCGCCAATGATGGCGCACGCGCGCCTGATGCGCGAGAGCTACGGCGACATCAAGGTGGTGTTCATCGGCCCCTGCCTCTCGAAGAAGGACGAGGCAGCCGACCCGCTCGCGGGCGGGCTGGTGAACGTGGCGCTCACCTTCTCGTCGGTCGACCGGTGGATGGCCGAGCAAGGGGTGCGCCTGGAGCAGGAGGACCACGAGGCGGTGGGCGTGCGGAACGCGGTCGCCCGCCTGTACCCCAAGCCGCGCGGCATCCTGGCCACCATCCCCAAGGAGCGCTACGGCGATTACCGCCCGATCGCGGTGGACGGCATCTTCCGCTGCATCGAGGTGTTCGACGCGATCCAGAACGGCGAGCTGGACCACGTGTTTGTCGAGGCCAACATCTGCGCGGGCGGCTGCCTGGGCGGCCCGATCATGCGCATGGGCGGCAAGCGCGCCATGCTGCTGGAAGAAAAGATATCCGGGGAGGCCCTCCCCCACGACGCGCGTCCCGCGCTCTCCGCCAGCGCACAGTACCCGCACCCGCGGGTGTTCGCCAACCGATCGGACAAGGCGCCCGAGCCCTCCGAGGCGGAGATCCGCCAGATTCTGGCGCGCATTGGCAAATACACCCCTGAGCAGGAGCTCAACTGCGGCAGCTGCGGCTACCCCACCTGCCGCGCCAAGGCGGTGGCGGTCTACCAGGGCAAGGCGGACATCAACATGTGCCTGCCCTTCTTCCGCGACCGCGCCGAAAACCTTTCCAACATGGTGATGGAGCACAGCCCCAACGCGATCATCGCCTTTGACAACGACCTGCTGGTGCAGGAGCTCAACCCCTCCGCCGAGGAGATGTTCGGCGCGGCGCGCGCGGATATCATCGGCCTGCCCCTCCCCGAGTTCTACGGCGAGACCGCCTTCGACGAGGCGCGGGATTCCGGCAAGATCGTCACCCGGCGCAGCAAGCTGTTCCGCAACGACCATGCGGCCGAGGAGACGTTCATCTACATCAAGGAGCACAACATGTACCTGGTGTTCGTCAAGGACATCTCGGACGATGAGAAGCGCCAGGAGGAGCTGGCCCAGCTGCGCGCCCACACCATCGACACCGCGCAGCAGGTCATCGACAAGCAGATGCGGGTGGCGCAGGAAATCGCAAGCCTGCTGGGTGAGACCACCGCGGAGACCAAGGTGGCGCTCACCAACCTGAAGAAGTCGATGGCGGGCCCGGAGTCCGCGGACAGAAAGTGAGGGCGCTATGGAACTGTTTGTAGACGCCGCTTACGAGAGCCTCAACCACTACGGCGAGGAGCTGTGCGGGGACAAGGTGGAATTTGTGCGCAACGACAAGCGCTTTATGGCCGTGCTGGCCGACGGGCTGGGCAGCGGGGTGAAGGCGAACATCCTCTCCACCCTCACCAGCAAGATCATCGCCACCATGATGAGCAGCGGCGCTTCGCTGAGCGACGCGGTGGAGACGATCGCCAGCACCCTGCCGGTGTGCAGCGAGCGCGGCATCGCCTACTCCACCTTCACCATTGTGAATGTCGGCAAGACCGGCCACGTGCGCACCGCCGAGTTCGACAACCCCAACCTCATCTATTTTAAGGGCAACACCATCACCGATATCGAGCGCACCGAGCTCGACATCGGCGGTAAAAAGGTGTTTGTCAGCGACTTTTACGCGGAGAACGGCGACACCATTATCACCTTTTCGGACGGCGTGGTGCACGCGGGGGTGGGCGCGCTGCTCGACCTCGGCTGGCAGTACGACAACATCGTCAAGTACATCACCGAAAACTTCTCCAGCGATATGGCCCCGGTGGTGGTCTGCCGCAAGCTGCTGGGCGCGGTGAACACCCTGTATATGGGCAAGCCGGGGGATGACTCCACCGTGTGCACCCTCAAGCTCAAGCCCAACCGCCCCGCCTTTGTGATGGTGGGCCCGCCCCGCGACCCCAACATGGACAAGGTCGTGGTGGACAAGCTGATGTACTCCGGCGGGCTCAAGGTGGTGTGCGGCGGCACCACCTCGCAGATCGTCAGCCGCGTCACCGGGCGCGAGCTGGAGGTGCTGCTCGACTATGAAAACCCCGCCGTGCCGCCCACCGCGCGCATCCCGGGCATCGACCTGGTGACTGAGGGCGTGCTCACCCTGGGCAAATGCCTCGATATCATCAAGAATATGAACGAGGCGGACAGCGACAGTTGGGACATGTACTCGCTCAACAAGAAGGACGGCGCGTCCGAGTTGACCCGCCTGCTGCTTCAGGACAGCACCGAGGTGCACTTCCTGGTGGGGCGCGCGCTCAATCCCGCGCACCAGAACCCGGGGATGCCCGTCTCCCTGAGCCTCAAATTCAACCTCATCAAGGAGCTGGCCGCCGAGATCGAAAAGACCGGCAAAAAGGTCACGGTGGAATATTTTTAACCGAAAGGGGGAACCGCCCATGCGGATGACCGAACAGACCGAAAGCGGCGCTTACCGCGTGGCGCGCGAGGCCGTGCGGCCCGTGGAGGGCGGCTACGCCGGGGACGCGGTGGAGCGCCTGGCAAAGTTTGAGGACCTGCGCGAGGAGCTGGAAGCCGCGCAGGAGGAGCTCTCGCGCAAAATGGCGCCGCTGCGCGCGGCCGGGCGGACAAGCTCCGCCCAATTCCGCGAGCTGATGGGCAAAAAACTGATGAACAGCCAGATTCTGCTGCTGCTCAGCCGGCGGGGGCTGTGACGTTATTTTTCAAAAGGGCTTGACAAGCCGCCGCAAATCGCATATAATAAATAAGCTGTTTATTCCTTAGACAGCAGGTGTCGCAAGACATAACGGGAAACCGCCTGCCGAGGAGAGACTTGTAATCGATGATATCGCGCCTGACGGCGCGTTTGCGGTTGCGCTCTTTTCGCTTTTGGCGGAAGGGGCGCTTTTTGATTGTTCCCCTGCCCTTGTGCTATAGAATCATTTCGGTAAACGGATGATTGGATAGATTCATTTCGTCGATCAGGAGGTGAACGATTTTGCCAAGTGAGAAAGTATTACAAAGCAAAAAGGAAATTGTAGCGGAGCTGCGCAGCAAGCTGGACAGCGCTGCGGCGGGTGTCCTGGTGGATTACAAGGGCATCACAGTTGCAGACGACACCAAGCTGCGCAAGGAGCTGCGCGAGGCGGGCGTGGAATACAAGGTTGTGAAAAACACTCTGCTGCGCTTTGCGGCTCAGGACACGAGCTTTTCTGAGATCTGCTCGGTGCTCGACGGCACCACCGCGCTGGCGATTTCCACGGACGACGTGGTTGCACCTGCAAAGATTCTGGGCAAATTTGCTGAGGATTCCAAAGGCAAATTCCAGATCAAAGCGGGCTTCATGGACGGCAAGTACATGGATGTCAATGAAGTCATGGCGCTTTCCAAACTGCCCGGCAAGGAGCAGCTGCTCTGCATGTTGCTCAGCGCCCTCAACGGCAACATCCGCGGTCTGGCTGTCGCGCTCAATGCGATTGCCGAGAAAGCGGGCGAGCCTGCCGCTGCGGAACCCGCTGCGGAGGAACCCACCAACGAGCCCTCGTAATTGCGGCTCTCTTCTCATGAGCATCTAAATGTGGGGATGCAAAAAAATTATTTTAGGAGGTAAGCTAACATGGCTTCTGAGAAAATTCTGAAATTTGTAGAAGATATCAAAGCTCTGACCGTTCTCGAGCTCAACGAGCTGGTCAAAGCGATCGAGGAGGAGTTCGGCGTTTCCGCTGCTGCTCCCGTGATGATGGCTGGCGCTGCTGCTGCGGCTGCTCCGGCTGCTGACGAGAAAACCGAGTTTGACGTGGTTCTGACCAGCGCGGGCGCTTCCAAGATGGGCGTCATCAAACTGGTGAAGGAGATCACCGGCCTGGGCCTGAAAGAGGCGAAAGAGCTGGTTGACAACGCTCCCAAGACCATCAAAGAGGCTGTCTCCAAGTCTGACGCCGACGAGATGAAGAAAAAGCTGGAGGAAGCGGGCGCTTCTGTCGAGCTGAAATAAGTCTCAGCGCTTCTGTAGAAGAGCAAGGGGAGGAACCCGTTGGGTTCCTCCCCTTTTTTGCGCCTTCAAGCCAGGTTGAGCACCGGCAAGCCGCGCGCCCGGCAGGCCGCCACGGTGTAGCGCGTGCCGCCCGCTGGCTGAGTGAGATAGCAGATGCAGCAATCGCTGTGTTCGGCGAGATAACGGTTGCGCAGGTGCATACAGCCCCGGCGGTAGGTCTGTGCGGTATAGATCACCCGGTCCGCGCCCGCCTTCACCCATTCGTAAGCCTCCCGGTCGGCCGGGCCCCAGAATTTTGCCTGGTCGCGGCAGGGCAGAACCAGGATGAGCCGGGTCTGCGGATGCTGCGCGCGCATTGCAAGCACGGTTTGCGCGGCGAGGGTATCGAACCCGAGCGCGCCGCCCGCCAGGAAGGTGTCCGCGCCCCGCCCGATCACATCCGCGACCGCGTCCTCCAGGCGCTTCTTGATGGCTGGTATCTCCTCCGGCGGCAGAGCGCGATGGCCGGTGAAGCAACAGGTCATTTGAAATTCACCTCACGATATTTTATTTAATGCTAATTATAGTATCAAAATATGCAGCTATAAAATGAACATGATAAAGAATACAATAAAGAGCACAATATTTCAAGAGGTGAGGTGCAATGTCTAACTTTATTCCAAAACAATACAAGAAAGAGCCCGTTACAGTTCGCATTGATTTTGAGAAGTTGGAGAAGATTGACCGGTTGGCGGAGCGCTATCATCTCAGTCGGAACGGCCTAATCAACCAGTGTATCGATTACGCGCTGGAGCATATGGCGGAACCGGCCGGGAACGACGAATAAAAAACGGGGGCGCGCGGCCTCCGTTTTTGTGTTGACGAATCTTTTTGTTTGGGTGGTGTCATCATGAAAACAAAACAGGCCGTTGCTGACCGAATTTTGGAGCTGTGCGCGGAAAGGGGCATCGCCGTCAACAAGCTCGCCACTATCTCAGGGATGCCCGCGATGACGGTGTACAGTATGTTGAATCAAAAGAGCATGAATCCCGGCATCGTCACCATCAAGAGGCTCTGCGACGGTCTGGGCATCACGCTGGGCGAGTTTTTCAACACGCCTGAATTCGACAGCCTGGAGCAGGAAAGCGAATAAAAATTCGTTGCTTCACAGCTATTTTTTCGCGCATTCAGTTCGGGCGCTGTGTCGTTTCTATCGTTTTGCTCTGCGAAACGATCAAAAAAACGGAGGCTTTGTAGCCTCCGTTTTTTATTTGCGTGCGTTACCGGTCAATCGATCAGCGTTTTTTCGCTACAGCGATGCCCGCGACCGAAACAACCGCCAGGGCAACCGCCAGGCCGACAAAGTCGTTCGCGCCGGTGTCCGGGTTGGTGGTAGCGTCGCCGCTGCTATCGGTGCTGTCGGTGCTGTCGCCATCCTCATCGCTGTCATCTGCGTCCTCGTCCACCAGCTTGGTGTCGGAGATCACGTAGTTGCCCAGCTTGTTGGTTTTGATGACAAACGCCTCGTCGCTGCTGTCATATTTAGCATCCTCGCAGAGGGTGAGTTTGCCATCGACCACTTCATAGAGATAAGGCTCGTCGCCGTCATCCAGATCGGTGGGGATGGTGAGCTCGCCGGTCTTGCGGAAGGTCTTGTTGTTGCCCGCGAAGTAACGGATTTCGAGCTCCGCGTTGGGATATTTGTCCTCCAGCGCTTCATCCTCGGTATCCAAGCGCAGGAACAGATCCTTTTGATTGGTAGCATTCACGATAAAGACCACCTCTTCATCGTCGTCGCCGAACTCCATCTCGATCTCGTCGTCGATGTCGTCAAAGGTGACGATCGGCGCGCCGGACGGAACCAGGAAGTAAGAGGAAGCCTCCGTCTCACGGTAGCAGATGGTGCTGTTGGTGAATTCTTCGATCTCAGCGGGAGTCGAAGTGCCGACAACCTGCGCAACGCCGTTCAGAGAGATGTCGTAGCTGCTTTCATCCGGATAAACCTTGATGGTCATATCGAGGTCTACCTCTTCCATATTGAACTTATCTGCGGTGGTAAAGGTGATAAACGCTGTCTTGCTGGCGCTGACCGGGTGATAGTCACCGTATGTCGCAGAGACGCTCTTGATCACAAACGCGGGTTTGGAAGAGATATAGCTGGAGCCGTCGGAGATCGAATTACGGATTTTATAGTTGTTGGTGAGATCGGAAAGTTTGGTGATGTCGGCTGCGGTGCCGCTGGTGACATCAACTACCGGGATATAATAGGTGGTGTTGGCGTCAAGGTCGTCGGCATCCGCGAGATACATCGCTTTGTCGTCGTCGTCATAGGTGTAAACAGTGCCGGAAAGCACGTCGATCGCAGTGACATCCGACGCCGCAAAGGCCACCGTGCACATGCCAAAGGCAAGCACAACAGCCAACACGCATGCGAGAATTTTTTTCATCGTTGATTCCTCCATAAAAGTTTTGCGAGCGGGCCCTGCTCGTGTAGCTTAATTGTACCCACGCTTTGTGAAAACAATTTGTGCTCGCGGTGAGAATTACCAATTAATTTGTTACGATTTTGTAAAAAGTCGTTACCTCTTTCCCCGAAAGGCCGTTTACGGTATAATAATCGAAAACGGCCTTTTTGCGACCCTTTTGATGGGGCCAAGCAAAAAAATATCGTAAATTTAAATGCGGAAAGGATCGACCTTATGAGAGTTTTAGCTTTGGGCGACGTGGTCGGCCAGGCGGGTTGCGACATGGTACGCCGCCATCTGCCGCGCCTGCGGCAGGAGGAGGGCGTCGACTTCTGCGTGGTGAACGGGGAAAACTCCGCCGAGGGCAACGGCATCCTGCCCAGCTCGGCCAAACAGCTGTTTGACGCTGGCGCGGATGTCATCACCACCGGCAACCACGGCCTGCGCAGGCGGGAGATCAACGACCTGCTCGACCAGAACACCGGCCTGCTGCGGCCCGCCAACTATCACCCCTCGGCGCACGGCTTCGGGTGGTACCTCTACGATATGCTCTCCTATCAGGTGGCGGTGATCAATTTACAGGGCACCGTCTATCTGGACAACATTGAAAATCCCTTCGCCTGGATCGATCGGATGCTGGACACGATCGATGCGCGCATCAAAATTGTGGATTTCCACGCCGAGGCCACCAGCGAAAAGCTGGCCCTCAGCTATTACCTCGACGGCCGGGTGAGCCTGCTGTTCGGTACGCACACCCATGTACAAACCGCTGATGAGAGAATTTATCCGGGCGGCATGGGCTATATCACCGACCTCGGGATGTGCGGGCCGTCGGAATCGGTGCTGGGGGTGCGCCCCGAGCTCGCCATCCGCCGGTTGAGCACCCATCTTCCCACCCGCTTTGAAAACGCCGATGGCCCCTGCCATCTTTGTGGAATTGTTGCAGATATCGACGAAAAAAGCGGTAAAACTACTAAAATTACAAGAATTGAGATAAAATAATCAGATTATTTGCCGAAATACTTGATAAATATGTGAAAATACTGTATGATAGAAAGCAGGAAATACGCGCCGAACGGTGGATCAGAACATTTACGGCCATTCGGCCATCGTGTTATCCGGAGCGCGATGCGTCGAATTTCCATTCTGTCTGGGCCGGACGGGTTCCCACCTGAGGTAATCTTTGCGTGTTTCCAACAGCGCAAGCAGGAGGGAAGACAACTATGGAAGTACTAAAAGTTTCGGCAAAATCCGTACCAAATTCTGTGACAGGCGCGATTGCGGGGGTAATCCGTGAAAAGGGCGCAGTTGAGGTACAGGCGGTGGGCGCTGGTGCCTCTAACCAGGCGGTCAAAGCGGTCGCCATCGCAAGGGGTTATCTCGCCCCTGCTGGAATCGACCTCATCTGTATCCCTGCTTTCGCCAATGTCGTCATCGACATGGAGGAACGCACCGCGATCAAGCTGATCGTGGAACCACGCTAGCAACAAACTCATTTGCGAAGACGTCCCCGCAGCCAGCGGGGGCGTCTTCATCTTTTCTATGACAGAATTGTAAATGCGCGCGCGCCTCCCTTGCCGCTGGCCCGGAAAAGGGGTACAATAAAGGATACCAAACCGATTCCATCACCACCGGAGGATGCGTATGATGAAACGATTTTTAGCGCTTTTACTGGCGCTTGCCGCACTGTTCTGCTCGGGCTGTATGCCGCTGGAGCCGCCCAACGCCTCGCAGGACGAACCGCAGCAGTCGCAGCCGCAGGAGCCCACAGAATCCGCGCCTGCGTTTGACAGGTTAAAAATTGCATATAATAGTGCTAACCCACTCGAGCCCTACAGCGCATCCAGCACCATGAACCTCAACCTGATTCCGCTGATGTACGACCCGCTCGTCAAGCTGGACCAGAATTATGAGGTGCACAAGGTGCTGGCCGAGGAGATCCGCATGACCGGCGATCAATGCATCGTCACGGTGCGCAGCGGCGTCACCTTCAGCGACGGCGCCCCGCTCACCGCGGACGACGTGGTCTATTCCGCGCAGCAGGTGCTCGCCCCCGGCAACAGCTACTCCGGCCTGCTCTCCAACGTCAAGGAGGTGGCGGCAGTGGACAGCCGCACCGTTCAGTTCACCCTGAACACCCCGGACCGGCTGTTCGCCAACCTGCTCACCTTCCCCATCGTGGCGCAAGAGCGGCCGGGTGTGGGCAGCGGGCGGTATGTGCTGGCGGGCAGCGGCGAGAACCTGCACCTGGAACAGAACCCCCTCTGGTACGGCGGGACCGGCGGCCGGATCAAAACGATCGAATTAATCAACCAATTGGATCAAGATACATTGATTTATAGCCTGAAACTTGGTACAATAAATTATGTATATTCCGACCTTGCGGACAACGAGACCGCGACAATCGGCAGCAGCACCCAACTGGTCCCGCTCAACAACCTGGTGTACCTGGGCGTCAACAGCACCAAGGCGGTGCTGGCCGACGCGCGGATGCGCAAGGTGCTGGACCTGTGCCTCGACCGCGCGGGCCTGGCCGAGAGCGCCTATGCGGCGCGCGCACTGCCCGCTTACACCCCGTTCCAGCCCAATTTCATCGAGGTGCAGGCGCTGGACCTCACGCAGCCGCAGGATCTCACCGCGGCCGCCCTGCTGATGGAACAGCTCGGTTACAGCGCCGAGCGCAAGGACGCGGAGGGCTACTATGTGATCCCCGGGCGCGGGCGCTTCACCCTGCGCCTGCTGGTGAACGCGGAGAACTCCGGCCGCCTGCAGATCGCCACCGAATTGCAGCGCACCCTGCGCGAATTCGGCATCGAGCTGGTGATCGACTCGAAAAAATATGAGGACTACCAGAACGCGCTGACCAAGTGGGATTTCGACCTGTATCTGGCGGAGGTCAAGCTCTACGACAACATGGATATCAGCCGGATGCTCTCCCCCGCCGAAAAGCTGGGGTTCGGCGTGACGGAAAACGAGACCTTGCTGGCAGCCAACGCCGCTTTCCGCAGCGGCGCCATGGGGATGGAGGAGTTCGTCCAGGAATTTGGCCGAAATCTGCCGTTTCTGCCGATCCTCTACCGCAGCGGCACCGTTTCGTTCTCGCGCGGCTGGTACTTTGAAAGTCTCGCCACCGAGCAGGATATCTTTTATAACATCGAAAACTGGTGATGCGGACGCATCCGTTTTGTTCTGAAACTACAGCGCGGCGCGAGCCGTAAAAGGAGGAATCATTATGGTGAAACTGGAAACGCATCTGGGCGAAACCAACATCTCGCAGGAATATTTCGCAAACCTGGTGGGCCACGCGGCGTCCGAATGCTTCGGCGTGTCGGGCATGGCCGTGACCGACGCCACCCAGGGGCTCCGCTCGATCATCACCAAGAAGGAGGCCCCCGACCAAGGGGTGCGGGTGCGCATCCTCAACGGACGGCTGGTGGTGGACCTGCACATCGTGGTGACCTACGGGGTGAACATCTCCGCCATCGTCAAAAGCATTGTGAATAAGGTGCGCTACACGGTCGAAGAGGCGACCGGCATGGAGGTCGCGCGCGTCAACGTCTATGTGGATTCGATGAAAACCGAGTAAGCAAAAGCAAGGAGTGTATGTTTGTGATAGAAGGGGCCCAGCTGCGCGACGCATTTATTTCCGCCGCGCACCACATTGAAAATCAAAAACAGGCGGTGGATGCGCTCAACGTGTTTCCCGTGCCGGACGGCGATACCGGCACCAACATGTCCATGACCATTACGGCCGCGGCGCGCGAGCTCTCCACATTGGACGACAACACCACGGTGGCCGAGGCGTCGCACACAGCGGCCGCGGCCCTGCTGCGCGGCGCGCGCGGCAACTCAGGCGTCATCCTGTCGCTGCTGTTCCGCGGCTTCTCCAAGGGGCTGGCAGGCAAAAAGCAGGCGGACGGCGCGGACATCGCACAGGCGCTGCAAAAGGGCGTCGAGGCCGCGTACAAGGCAGTAATGAAGCCGACCGAGGGCACCATCCTCACGGTGGCCCGCATGGCGGCTGAGCGCGCCAAGGTGGTGTGCAAAAAGGAAAACGACCCGGTGCTCGTGTGGGGCGAGGTGATCGACGCGGCGAAGGACGCGCTCGCCAAAACCCCGGAGCTGCTGCCGGTGCTGAAAAAAGCCGGCGTGGTGGACGCGGGCGGCCAGGGCCTAGTCGTCATCTTTGAAGGGATGATGAGCGTCTTTGCGGACGGGGCCATCATCGAAAGCAAGGCGCAGACCGAAAAGAAAATCGCGGTATCCTGGGACGAGGACAGCCGGGACGCGGCGGCGGAGTATGAGGGCGAGGACATCACCTTTACATACTGCACCGAGTTCATCGTGGTGAAGAAAGAGGGCGCGGAGGATTCCCTGAAGCTGCGCGCCTACCTCGAATCGATCGGTGACAGTGCAGTGGTGGTGGACGACGACGAAATCATCAAGTGCCATGTGCACACCGACAACCCCGGCAACGCCCTGCAGGAGGGCCTCAAATTCGGTTCCCTCATCAACCTGAAGATCGACAACATGCGCGACCAGTTTGAAAAGAAAAAACAGGGCCGCAAGAAGAAGGCCCAGGCGCCCGAATATGTCCCGGTGGACCCGAACCGCGAATACGGCTTTGTCGCGGTGGCGGCCGGCGAGGGCTTGCAGACCCTGTTCAAGGAGCTGGGCGTGGACAATGTGGTGAGCGGCGGCCAGACGATGAACCCCTCCACCGAGGACATCCTCACCGCCATCCACGCGACGCCGGCCAAGACGGTGTTCGTGCTGCCCAACAACAAAAACATCATCATGGCGGCCGAGCAGGCGATCAAGCTGGCCGACCGCCGGGTGTTTGTGCTGCAAACCCGCACGGTGCCCCAGGGCATGACCGCCATGCTCAACTTCGACCCGGACGCGGACGCGGAGCACAACCAGATGGCCATGACCGAGGCGTACGAGCGGGTTTCCACCGGCTCGGTCACCTTTGCCGCGCGCGATTCCGACTTCGACGGGCACGACATCAAAAAGGGCGAGATTCTCGCGCTGGAAAACGGCAAGCTCGCGTTTGTCACCACCGACCTTGTCAAAGCGGTGACCAAGCTGACCCGCAGCCTGCTCAAAAAGGACACCGCGTTCGTCACGGTGTATTACGGCTGCGACGTGACCTCCGAACAGGCCGAGGCGGTGGAAGAGGCGCTGCGCCAGAAACTGCCGGAGGATGTGGAGTTCACCATGCTGTCCGGAGGCCAGCCGGTCTACTATTTCCTGATTGCGGCCGAATGACGGCCCCAACCCGCAGCAAAGGATGAGACAAGATGATTTTAGCCATTGATATCGGCAATACCAACATCGTGGTGGGCGGCTACGAGGGCGCTGAGCTGCGCTTCTGTGCGCGGGTGAGCACCGATGCGGCCCGCACCGAGTTTGAATACGCGGTGGTGCTCAAGGAGATCCTGGGGCTGCACGGTTTCCCGCCGGACAGCATCGAGGGGGCGATCATCTCCTCGGTGGTGCCCCCGCTCTCCCCGGTGATGCGCCATGCGGTGCGCCTCGTGCAGCCGGTGAAAACCCTGATGGTGGGCCCCGGCATCAAGACCGGGCTCAACATCCGCATCGACAACCCGGGCGGGCTGGGCGCTGACCTGCTCTCCACCGCGATTGGCGCGATGGAAAAGTACCCGCTGCCCGTGGTCATCATCGACCTGGGCACCGCCACCAAGATCACGGTGGTGGATGAGCAGCGCAGTTTTTTGGGCGGCGCGATCATGCCCGGCGTGATGATCGGACTCAAGGCGTTGGCCGACTGCACGGCGCAGCTCCCTCAGATCAATCTGGACGACGAGGTGAAGCACCCGATCGGCTCCAACACCATCGATTGCATGAAGAGCGGCGTGATACTCGGCGCAGCCAGCATGATCGAGGGCATGGTGCGCCGCTACCGGGCGGCGCTGGGCAGCGGGGTCACGGTGGTGGCCTGCGGCGGCCTGGCCGGGGTGGTCATCCCCTACTGCGAGTGCGAGATCATCCGCGACGACCACCTGCTGCTCGACGGCCTGCTTGCGCTCTACAACCGCAATAGCTGACCCCTGAAAACGGATATCAACGGGGCGGCCCCCGCCGTGCGCCCGGTCGGTGACGGAGCTTATCCGAGCCGAACCGCCAGCGCCGCCGTGGGATACCCCGTCTGATAAATATTATTTGCGCCGCATCCGTGACGGAGCGGCAGCAAGGAGGAATACTTATGTCAACCGGTTCCGCAAGGACAACCCGCCTGGTACAGCTGGCGCTGTTGTCCGCCATCCTGTTCATCATGGGCTTCACCCCGCTGGGTTCTTTCCCCTTGCCGGGCAGCCCGATTGTGGCAACGCTCGCGCAAATCCCGGTGGTGATCGGCGCGCTGCTGCTGGGCACCCGCTCGGGCGCGTTTCTGGGCGGCGTGTTCGGCTTTGTCAGCCTGCTGTGGTTCACCATCTACGGGGGGAGTCCCGTCATCCCCACCGCGTTTGTGTTCAGCCCCTTTTACAGCGTCAATCTGGCGCAGGGCAACCTGTTGCTGGCGGCGTGGTATGCGGTGTGCAGCCTGCTCATCTGCTTTGGGCCGCGCATCCTCATCGGCGTGGTCTCGGGCAAGGTGTATCAAAAGCTGATGGCCAAAACCCACAGCGTGAGCAAATCTGCAATGGTGGCCGGCGTGTGCGGGTCGCTCACCAACACCATCCTGGTGCTGCTGGGCATCCTGCTGTTTTTCGCCACGCCCTATGCCGAGGCCAACGGCAGCCAGGTGATCTGGGGGCTCCTCGGCGCCTCGATCCTGTTCAACGGCATCCCCGAGGCGATTGTGACCCCGCTCATCACGGCAGCGGTGGTGACGCCCCTTTCCAAGCTACAACGGCGCGCCGGCTAAATATTACAGTTCAAAAGCGGTCCAGGCGGAATCCGCTCGGGCCGCTTCTTTTTCTATGATAAAATTAAAAAGTCCCCGCCAGGCGCGGGGACAAGATGAAATGCCTAGCGGCACCTTTCGGGTTCAATAAACAGCTGATACGGCTCAATCGACAGAATCTCGCAGATGCGGAACAGAATATCCAGCGACGGAACCTTGTGCACATGCTCCGCCTCGATGTGGCTGATATGGGTTCGCGACACGTTCGCTTTGAGGGCGAGCCCTTCCTGCGTCAGATGCTTCTTTTTCCGATAAAACGCGATGTTATCCCCGATCAGTTTATAGTATCTTTCGTAATGCTCCAACTCCATCACCCCACACCTTTATGCTAGCCAAAAATTAGCAGAGTAATGCTTGCTTGTGGTTAGCAAATGCAGTAAAATGATGTTGAGGTGATCGCTATGCCTTTATTTCAGGAGATCAAAAAGTGTATTTTTTGCATCGAATCACAGTTTGATAGAGCGGCAATGGAGGAATTTGCGGAATGCAGCTATTCCAACCTAACCGCTTATCATTATGGACTCGGTACTTGGATACGGGAACATCTACTTGCAGAACACAGCATTCTATATCAATCCTTTCAACGCCTTGGCGTCAGCCAGAAGGACGACATGTCCGACCTGATCATCCGCCTGTTCTACCTCTACGAGCGCGAAAAGCGGGCGCGGCCCGCTACCCCGTCAGCTGCTCGCGCAGGCGCATCAAAATCTTCTTTTCGCGGCGGGATACCTGCACCTGCGTCATGCCCAGCAGCTCGGCGGTCTGGGTCTGGGTCTTGCCGCCGTAGTAGCGCAGCACAATCAGGCGGCGGTCGTTCTGCTCAAGCTGGCCCACCACCTGCCCCAGCGAGATCGAGTCGGCCATCTCCTCCTCGGGGGAATCCACCGGGATATCGAACTGCCCGCCGCCCTCCTCGTCGCTCTCGGTGAGCGAGATGGGCGGCGCGGAGGCGGAAAGCGCCTCTGCGATATCGGCCGGGTCGCGGTCGAGCGCCTCGGCCAGCTCCCCGATGGTGGGCTCGCGCCCGGTGCGCGCGGCGATCTGCTCGCGCATACGCACGGTTTTGAGCGACAGCTCCTTGAGGGTGCGGCTGACCTTGACGCTGCCCCCGTCGCGGAAGAGCCTGCGCATCTCCCCCAGGATGACCGGCACCGCATAGGTGGAAAACTTGACCCCGCGGTTCCAGTCGAACGCGTCCACCGCCTTGACCAGCCCCATGCTGCCCGCCTGGAACAGGTCGTCGTATTCGATGCCTCGCCCCTTAAACTTATGGGCGCAGGCGTGCACCAGGCCCAGGTTATTTTCGATCATTTCCTGCCGCGAAACGGTACATTCAGGCATTCCCGGCTCCTTTGGACAACAGCTTTTTGGTGAGTACCACGCATGTACCTTTTCCCGGCTTGGAGGTTACCCGCACCTTATCCATAAAGCTCTGCATCACCGCAAAGCCAAGGCCCGCGCGCTCCCCGGTGGTGCAGGTGGTGAACAGCGGTTCCATCGCCTGCTTGATATCGGGGATGCCACAGCCCTTGTCGCGTATTTTGATGGTGAGCGTATTGTCCTCATAAAGTTTTGCGTGTATGTACACCGGACCGATTTCATCCCGATAGCCGTGGACAATGCAGTTGGTGACCGCCTCGCTGACCGCGGTCTTGATATCCGCCAGTTCGTCGATCGTGGGGTCGAGCTGCGCCGCAAAGGCCGAAAGCGCTGCGCGCGCAAAGCTCTCGTTGGCGCTTTTGCCGGGAATTTGCAGCTTCATTTCGTTGATCTGTTTCATTTTTTTGTTCCTCCGTCCATCACCGCAATCCGGTCGAGCCCCGCCAGGCGCATCACGCGCTTCACCGGTGAGGAGAGCCCGCGCAGCTCCAGCACCGCGCCGGTGCCCTCCAGCAGCTTGTAGCGCCCCATCACCAGCCCGATGCCCGAGCTGTCCATAAACGTGACCCCGCGAAAATCCAGGATCACCCGCTGCGGCGTGACTGCCCCGATCGCTTCGTCGATGCGCTCGCGCAGTTCGCCGGCGCTGTGGTGGTCGATTTCGCCGCTTAAATACACTTCGACCACGCCGTCATCCGTCTCTATATTGATCGACATATCCCCTGCCCCTTTGCAAGTTTTTTTACCATTCCTTGTCCTTTTTATACTAGTAACCGATAAAACGATTCAATCATTTTATCGGGGCCGCATTCTGCGGCCCCGCGGCGAAGCCGCTGATTACGTCGTCAATATTTTCTCTGCCGCCGCTTGCGGCGGCCCGGCGCAAAGCGCCGGGATAAAACCATCTAAAAATGGTTTTATCAGAGAACAATATTACTGTTGCGCGAAACATACACAGAAAAAAAGAACTCCCTATCCCTATGATAGAGAGTTCCCCTCAAATTTTTACTCGAAGCCTGTCCGCGCGGGCGGTCTTATTTTGTTGGATTTTGGTTTTGCCCCAGCAGCCCGAGCAGCACCGGCCGAAGCTCGGCCGCCAGATAGAGCGACCCGCAACAGACCAGCGCGTCCCGCTCGCGCAGGCTTTCCACAATCATTGTGGCTGCCTGTGGAATATCTTCCGATGCCGCTGCATCCGTGCAAAAACGGGCCGCCGCGGCCAATTCCGAGCCCGGCAGGGCGCGCGGGTTGTCCGGCGTCACCGCGACCAGCCGGTCGGCGTGCCGCGCCGCCAGTTCGGCCGCGTGCGTCCAGTCTTTGTCCGCCAGCATCCCCATCAGCAGGGTGATGCGCCGCCCCGCGCCGCGCAGGCGGTCGAGCATACCGGCGAGCGCCCGCATCCCGTCCGGGTTGTGCGCGCCGTCCAGCACCACCAGCGGCCGGCGGGAGAGCACCTCCATGCGCGCCGGGAAGACGGTGTGCGCGACGCCCCAGGCGATCGCCTCGTCGGACAGCGCGAACCCCTGCGCGCGAAGCTGGCGGCAGACCTCCACCGCCGTGATGGCGTTGTCGATCTGGTGCTCGCCGGGCAGCGACGGGTGCAGCCGCAGCCCGCCGTAGTCGAACACCTCGCCGCCCAGCGGGTCGTCCGACGGCAGCCGCTCGACCGACCCGATCCCCGGCTGGATCAGCGTGCCGCCGGTCTCGGCGCAGCGCGCGTACAACTCGGCCAGCGCCTCGGGCGGCTGGTGCGGGGCCGCGACGGTGACGCCGCCCTTGATGATGCCCGCCTTTTCCCGCGCGATCTGTTCGATGGTGCCGCCCAAAATGGCGGTGTGGTCCAGCCCCAGCCTGGTGATCACCTGCACCAGCGGCGGGTCGATCACGTTGGTGGCGTCGAACCGCCCGCCCAGGCCGACCTCGAGCACCACGATGTCGCAGCCCCGGCGCGCGAACCACGTGAGCGCCAACGCGGTGACATACTCGAACTCGCCCGCCGCAAGGCCGCCTGCGCGCTCCTCCACCTCCTCGGTGAGCGCCGCCAGCTCCCCGGGCGGGATCATCTCCCCGTCGATCTGCATCCGCTCGCGGAAGCAGAGCACGAACGGGCTGATATACAGCCCGGTGCGGTGCCCCGCATGGGTGAGTACGTTCGCCGTCATGGCGGCCACGCTGCCCTTGCCGTTGGTGCCCGCGATGTGTACAAACCGCAGCGCCTTCTGCGGGTCGCCCAGCGCGGCCATCAGCGCCCGAATGCGCTCGAGCGAGGCCGCCCCGGCAAAGCGGGGGTGGCTGTGGATGCGCTCAAGCGCCCACCGCTCGTCATGCTCCCATGGTTCCATCCGCAATCCGCTCCTTTGTCGTATCAAATGAACAGCCCCGCACCCCCTCCGGCAGCTCGCCGGGGCGGGGCGCGGGGCGCTTTGTTGTTGGGTTTATTTCATCGCCGCGATGCTCTCGAGAATCTTTTCATAGCGCTCGCGCAACTTTTGCAGCTTGGCGCGCTCGGCCTCCACCACATGCGCGGGGGCCTTAGCGACAAAGTTTTCGTTAGCCAGCTTGCCCTCGAACGACTTGATCTCCTTTTCGCAGCCCGCCTTCTCCCTCTCGAGGCGCGCGAGCTCCTTCTCCTTGTCGATCAGCTCGTCCATCGGGATGAACACGCGCGCGGAGTCGGTGATGACCTGCACCGCACCCTCGATGTTCTGCTCGGGGGCGACCTCCACCTGCGAAGCGGACGCCAGCCGCTGCATAAAGGCGGCGCAGCGCTCGAACACCGGGCCGAACTTGGTCTCGATGTGCAGGCTGGCCTTCTTGCTCGGCGGCACGTTCATCTCGGCGCGGCGGATGCGCACCGCCTTGATGACCGCCATCACCCGCTCGAAGTCGCGCTCCTCCTCCGCGAAGTTGAGCGCCTCGTCGTACACCGGCCAGGGGGCCACCATGATGCTCTCGCAGTCGTTGGGCAGCGCCTGCCAGATCTCCTCGGTGATGAACGGCATGAACGGGTGCAGCAGCTTGAGGGTGCCGGTCATCACCGTCACCAGCACCTTCTGTGCGTCGCGCGCGGTGTCGCCGCCCGCCTGGATGCGGGTCTTGGTGAGCTCGATGTACCAGTCGCACAGGATGTCCCAGATGAAGTCGTACAGCTTCTGCACCGCGAGGCCGAGCTCGTACTTCTCCAAGTTGTCGGTGACCTCCTTGACGAGGTTGTTATATTTGGTGAGCACCCATCTGTCCTCGATTTCCAGCGCGTCGGGCAGGCCGGGCGCGGTGATCTCCTCCGACAAGTTCATGAGGATGAACCGGGTGGCGTTCCAAATCTTGTTGGCGAAGTTGCGGCTGGCCTTGACCTTCTCCTCCGAGAAGCGCATATCGTTGCCCGGGCTGTTGCCGGTGGCCAGCATGAAGCGCAGCGCGTCCGCGCCGTACTCATCGATGATCTCCAGCGGGTCGATGCCGTTGCCCAGGCTCTTGCTCATCTTGCGGCCCTGCGCGTCGCGCACCAGGCCGTGGATGAGCACCGTGTGGAACGGCGCCTTACCCATGTGCTCCAGCCCCGAGAACATCATGCGCACCACCCAGAAGAAGATGATGTCGTACCCGGTGACCAACACGTCGGTGGGGTAGAAGTAGTCGAGCTCGGGGGTCTTGTCCGGCCAACCGAGGGTGGAAAACGGCCACAGCGCCGACGAAAACCATGTGTCCAGGGTGTCGGGGTCCTGGGTGAAATGACTGCCGCCGCAGTGCGGGCAGCTCGTCGGGGCTTCGGCAGCCACGATCATCTCGCCGCACCCGTCGCAGTACCACGCGGGGATGCGGTGGCCCCACCAGATCTGGCGGGAGATGCACCAGTCGCGGATGTTCTCGAGCCAGTGGTAATAGATCTTGTCGAACCGCTCGGGGATAAATTTAGTCTCACCCTGGCGCACCGCGTCGATCGCGGGCTTTGCCAGCGGCTCCATCTTGACGAACCATTGCTTGGAGACGCGGGGCTCCACCGTCTCGCCGCAGCGGTAGCATTCGCCCACGTTGTGGCTGTAATCCTCGGTGGAGAGCAGGTAGCCGCCCGCCTCGAGGTCGGCCACAATCGCGCGGCGGGCCTCCATGCGGTCCATGCCGGAATATTTGCCCCAGCCCTCGGCGATGTGCGCGTCCTCGGTGAAGATGTTGATGACCGGCAGGTTGTGCCGCAGGCCCACCTCGAAGTCGTTGGGGTCGTGCGCCGGGGTGATCTTCACCACGCCGGTGCCGAAATCCATCTCGACATACTCGTCCGCCACGATGGGGATTTCCTTATCCACCAGCGGCAGGATGAGGTTTTTGCCCACCAGCGCCTTGTAGCGCTCGTCGTCGGGGTGCACGGCCACGGCGGTGTCGCCCAGCATGGTCTCAGGGCGGGTGGTCGCCACCTCGAGGAAGCCGCTGCCGTCCGCCAGCGGGTATTTGATATGCCAGAAGGAGCCGGCCTTCTCCTGGTATTCCACCTCGGCGTCGGAAAGGGAGGTCTTGCAGTGAGGGCACCAGTTGATGATGCGCTCGCCGCGGTAGATCAGGCCCTTGTCGTACAGCTTGAGGAACACCTCCTGCACCGCCTTGGAGCAACCCTCATCCATGGTGAAGCGCTGGCGCTCCCAGTCGCAGGAGGACCCCAGCTTTTTGAGCTGGCTGACGATGCGGCCCTCGTATTTTTCCTTCCACTCCCAGGCGCGCTCGAGGAACTTCTCGCGGCCCAGGCCCTCTTTGGTGAGGCCCTCCTCCTTGAGCGCGGCCACCACCTTGGCCTCGGTGGCGATAGCGGCGTGGTCGGTGCCGGGCATCCACAGCGCCTCGTAGCCCTGCATCCGCTTCCAACGGATCAGGATATCCTGGAGGGTTTCGTCCAGCGCGTGCCCCATGTGGAGCTGGCCGGTGACGTTCGGCGGCGGAATCACGATGGTGAACGGCTTCTTATCCGGGTTCACCTCGGCGTGGAAGTAGCCGCCGTCCAACCAGAACTGGTAGGTGCGGTCCTCCACCTGTTTGGGGTCGTAGACCTTTTCGAGCTGTTTTCTCATGGTTTTCTAGTCTCCTATACGATCAAATTGAGCTGCGGGACATAACACAGACAAGGCTTGCGCATCGGGCAAACCGCCCCGCGCATCCTGCTTTTGTTGTGTAAAACACAACAAAAAAGCCCCAAGCTGTTTTCCAGCTTAGGGCGAATCGGACGATCCGTGGTACCACCTAACTTCGGGGCGCAAATACCCCGCACTCCGCCGGCGCCGCTGTGGCCGCGCCGCTTCCCGGTAACGGTGGAACTCCGTTGAAGCCTACTTGGGGGCTCGCCGCCCGTTCGGTTCAAGGCTCGAGGGCTACCTTCCGCGCCGCCTTCACGGGAACTCGCACCAGCCGTTCCCTCTCTGTGCATTGGGTCTGCGCGTACTCCTCCCTGTCGTCGCCTGTGCCTCTATTTAGATACAGGATTCAGCATAGCATATCCAGAGAAAAAAGTCAAGGTCGAGGCTGTGACTTCGGCGATGTGCTGCCAAAATATTTTCTGGAAAATACTGTACATTTCTTTGCGGCTACGTTATAATGAAATTGTCAAAATTCGTTTCAATTCGACACATCATTTTGTGCAGCAGCGCGCCATACAAAACATCTTCTTCCATTCAATCCACCCTTATTTTGACGGCATGCCATCAGATTGATTCACTGTTTAGGAGGGACTGTAGGATGAAAAGAGCGGTTTCGTTTATCTTAGCATTGGCGGTGTTGTTGGCCCTGTTGCCCGCGCAGGCGTTCGCGAGCAGCGCCGACGACTACTGGAGTTCTGTTATTGAGAAGATAGAGGGCTCCAAAAAGGGGGGCTCCTCAGAGGGCGGTACTGTGCCCGGCGACATCATCGACGCCATGAAGGACAAGGATACCAAGTTGGATCCGACTGATCCCGGGGAGGATTACGAGACGCCGCGACCCAAGCCGGGGGAATCCTCTCCAGACGAGAAGCTGGCCACCCCGACCGATCTGCAGTGGGGAATGGAATATCGCTGTACACAGGATGAAAACGGCGAATGGCAGTATACCTCCGCAGAGGTTCCCGGCATGATAAGCTGGCGCAATCAGGAGCCCTATCAAGACCGTTTTGAGGTGTGCATTTACACCGAAGACGATGAAAAAGTTGGCGACACCCGTTGGCGCGGTGTCCAAGAATATCTCAAGAGTGACGATCTCTTCCTTCTCTCCGACCTGGAGAGCGGCGCCTATTACTTCACCGTGCAGGCGTTGGGGGATGGAACCAAATATACAGACAGCGACGTTGCCACCTCTGACCTCTGGACCTACACCGCCCCCGAGGCGCAGCTTCCGCAGGTGGATGGGCTGCGCTGGGGGGAGGGCGCGGAGTCCCGCAATATCTACTGGGATGACATCGACGCACCGGACGGCGTTTCCTACGGGTATGAGATCCAATATCTCTATACTCCCAGCCCGGATGAGGAGCCGTATTTCACTGGCAGCACCTGGTTCCGAACCGCAGAAACCGAGGATATGCTGGATGATTGGACGATTGAAGGCGCCGGTTACTATTATTTCAAAGTGCGCGCGCTCAGCAACAACATCGAAGTGTTGCGCAACGGCCCCTGGTCGGAGCTCTGCGGCCCCTACGACCTCACCGAGATTTCCGGCTCGCTGGAGGAAACTCTGGAGGATATCCTCCTGCTGGAGGATCGCGACGAGATTTTAAGCGCGGCCAAGGAGCTCAACCGCGACGACCTTTCCGCCGCCATGCTCGCGGATACCGACAACAGCGGCATCGTCGATATCGTGCGGGAGCTGGAAGCGGCCGCCGGCGTTTCCACCCAAATTGAGGTTGCAGACGGGATGCAGAACCACTTCAGCGTGGATCACATATCGGTCGCGGGCGCGGGCCTCAACCTGCCCGCAGGCAGCGAGGACCGCGCCGTCACATTCCACATCGGCGAGCCCGACGAGGGCGTCGTGATCCCCACTATCTACCACAACACGGTGCAATTCTCTATGGAACTGGAAAACGTGGAGCCGGAGCTGAGCTTCCCTGTGAAGATCACCCTGCCTGTCCCGGCCTCGATCAACCCGGACTTTCTAGTCATCCTGCACTACCATCAGGACGGAAGCTATGAGGAGATCCATCCGATTCTCTCAGCATCCGGTGGGGTGCATTACGCCTCGTTTGCGGTGACCAGCTTCAGCACCTTTGTGATGGCGGAAAACAATCCTGAACAACCGGACGACTTCGGCCTGAACGAAGAAAACCAATCCGGTATCCTCTCCGGCCTGCCGGTGGGCATAACCCCGGCCTGGCTGGAGGCGCACTATCGGGCGCTGGGCAAGGACGTGTCGGTCCAGGCGCCGGACGGCACAACGCCGAAGTGCGTCGGCACCGGCTGCGAGGTCCGGTGCGGCGGCGCCACCTATCGGGTGCTTCTGTACGGCGACTTGATCGGCGACGGGACCATCGATGTGGTGGACCTGCTGCAAATCAAAAGCAGCGTCCTGGGGATCAGGCAGCTGAGCGATCTCTCCGCCAAAGCGGCCGATCTCAACCGGAATGGCGAGACCGACATTGCCGACCTGCTGCTGCTCAAAAAGCATATCCTCGGCATCTCCACCATCCAACAAACCATCTGACCAACGCATTAAGTGGCCGGACAGCGGAATCTTGCTGTCCGGCCATTTTGCGCTGTAGCATACCCGCGTGCCGCGGCGCATATAGATGGGATAAACACGTAATGCGGGGAGGAACACGCTTTGAAGGGTTTGCCGGAGGAACGGGCGATAGCGCTCGGCACCTACATCATCGAGCATGGCGCGACCGTGCGCAGCACCGCAAAAGAATTCCACATCAGCAAGAGCACGGTTCACAAGGACGTATCCGAACGGCTGCAAAAGCTCAACCCGGAGCTGTACGGCAAGGTGAAGCAGGTGTTGGACGTCAACAAGCAGGAACGGCATATCCGTGGCGGGATGGCCACCAAAAATAAATATGCGAAACAAAAAAAGAACGGTTAGAGCCTGGCTTTAACCGTTCTTGTGCTTGCCGCGGGTATGCGGCGGCCGTTCTTTTAAATTTTGCCCATGGTTTGCAGGGGGTCCACAAACTTGCCCGCCTGCTTCATCGCAAAGTGCAGGTGCGGCTCAAGTTTGGCCTCAGCGAGGTTGGTCTCACCCACCTTGCCGATCGCCTGGCCCACGGCCACGGTGTCGCCCTCTTTCACCATGACCTCCTTTTCCAGCCCGCTGTAGATGCTGGTGAGCTCACCTGCGTGCGACACCTCGATGGTTTTTCCCCAGATGCCGTTGTCGTAGATGCGGCTGACAGTACCGTCGGCCGCGCAGAGCACCTCGGTGCCCACCTCGGCCTTCAGGTCGATGCCGTCGTGGGTGCACCATTTATCCAGGGTGGTGTTTTTCACCAGCTCGCCTGCGCTGTACTGGTTAAACACCTCCGCGGATTTGATGGGCAGCGCGAATGCTGAAATCTGCGGTTCGAGCGAAAGCGTTTGCTGTTCGGACGGCTCGGGTGCAGCGGACGACTGCTCGGGCGACGAGGACGATGTTGACTCCGATGAGGAGGAACTTGATGAGATTTCGATACCGGACTTCTCCTTGCCCGCTTCCTCTAACTGTTCTGGAAATCCCCAACTGGCATCCTCCTCCACAATACTGCTCGCCTCGGGCGGCGCGGACGGCTCGGTGATGGAACCGAGGGTCTTGTCCACCACCACCCAGGCCGCGGTGCCCGCGCCCACCAGACAGAGGGCAAGCGCGGCGTAGAACCCCTTGCCGTTTAAAAAATTGGATAAGCTGTTCTTTTTCATTTTATGAAACTACACCTCCAAAAGAAGTTACTTGATTGGCTTACGATTATTTTGAGCCGTGCTCTTGGTATTTATACAGGGCAAAACGGCAACAATTTTACTGTACAAGCCGTTTCGCCGCCCGATTTACACAGACTTTACACAAGATTTACGCTCGTATGATATTGTAAAGCCGCACGGAACGGTACAATAGGCTTGCAAAACGGACAAAAAGAAACCGATAATTTTGGTACAAATGAAAAGGAGACTTTTACGATGAAAAAGATTCTTGCGATAGCACTCAGCGCCCTGCTCGCTGTTTCGATGGCCGCCTGTTCCGACTCCGGCGCCCCCGCAGAGGGCTCGGGTGAGTCCTCCCCGTCGGGCGCAACCCAGCTCAGCGGCAAGGTTTCCACCAACGGCTCTACCTCGATGGAAAAGGTGATCGGTGCGCTGAGCGAAGCGTTTATGCAGCAAAACGGCAGTGTAGATGTCACCTACGACCCCACCGGCTCGGGTTCTGGCATCACCGCCGCCAAGGAGGGCACCGCGGATATCGGCCTCTCCAGCCGCGCGCTGAAGGATGAGGAAACCGCAGACCTGGAGGGCACGACCGTGGCGCTCGACGGCATTGCGATCATCGTCAACAAGGCCAACGGCGTCAAGGACCTGTCCCTCGAGCAGATCTCCAAGATTGCGACCGGCGAAATCTCCAACTGGAAGGATGTCGGCGGCGCAGACGCCCCGATCGTGATGATCGGCCGCGAAGCCGGTTCCGGCACACGCGATGGCTTTGAAAGCATCACCGGCACCTCGGAAAAATGCGTGTACGCTCAGGAGCTGACCGCCACCGGCGCGGTGATCGCCGCAGTGGAGAGCAATGAAAACGCGATCGGCTACGCCTCCCTCTCCTCGGTCAAGGACAGCGTCAACATGGTCACGGTGGACGGCGTGACCCCCTCTGAGGCCACCGTGCTGGACGGCACCTACAAGGTACAGCGCCCGTTCGTGATGGTCACCAAGAAGGGCGAAACTCTTCGTCCCGAGGTCCAGGCGTTCATCGACTTTGCGCTCGATCCGGCCAACGCCGAGATCATCGCGGGCGCGGGCGCGGTTTCGGTCGCCAAATAACCCATCCCCCTACGCAAAGAAATGCCTCCACTTGCAGCGGCATCTGGAGGCATTTCTCAGAGCTTTTTTGTGTAAAGTTTATTTGAACAGAATTTGAACGGGGAGGAGGCCCAGCCTCGCGCCCCACCTGGGAGTTGACGCTTGTGAAGCTCAAAAAAATAACGGAACGGCTGATGAACACCATCTTTTTTCTGTGCGGCATGACCGCCATCCTCTCGGTCGTGGTGATTACCCTCTATATGGTCCTCTCCGGCCTGCCCGCCATCCGGGAGATCGGGCTCGCCGATTTCCTGTTCGGCAAGGTGTGGAAGAGTACCGCCAAGGACCCACAGTTCGGCATCCTGCCGTTCATTCTCACTTCGCTCTACGGCACCGGCGGGGCGATCCTGCTGGGGGTTCCCGTCGGGCTGCTCACCGCCGTGTTTCTCTCCAAGGTCGCGCCCCGGCGGGTGGCCAACGTGGTGCGCCCGGCCGTGGAGCTGCTCGCGGGCATCCCCTCGGTGGTGTACGGCCTGATCGGCATGATCGTGCTGGTGCCCGCGGTGGCTAAGACCTTTCGGCTGGCCAACGGCACCTCGCTGTTCGCCGCCATCCTGGTGCTGGCGATCATGATTCTGCCCTCGATCATCAGCGTATCTGAAACTGCGCTGAATGCGGTGCCCCCCGAATACGAGGAGGCCTCCCTCGCGCTGGGGGCCACCAAGATCGAAACCATCTTCAAGGTGAGCATCCCCGCCGCGCGCAGCGGCATCGCCGCGGGCGTGGTGCTCGGCGTGGGTCGCGCCATCGGCGAGGCCATGGCGGTGATGATGGTGGCCGGCAACGTGGCCAACATGCCGGAGCTCTTCAAATCGGTCACCTTTCTCACCACGGCGGTCTCCAAGGAGATGTCCTACGCCTCGGGGCTTCAGCGGCAGGCACTGTTTTCCATCGCGCTGGTGCTGTTCCTGTTCATCATGGTCATCAACGTGATTCTGGGCTGCATCCTCAAGAAAAAAGGAGGGGATAAATGATGGCGAACTACGAACGCGATGAAACCGGAAAGATCGTCATCCCGCCCCTGTCCAAAGGCCGCCGCGCCTACGACCTGCTCATCAAGGGCTTTCTCTATCTGGCGGCGCTGATCACCTGTGCCCTGCTGGTGGGGCTCATCGGCTATATCTTCTACCGCGGCCTGCCCAACATCACCTGGGAGCTGGTCTCCACCGCGCCCAGCGCGCTCAAAGATACAATCGGTATTTTACCCAATTTGCTCAACACATTGTATATCATCCTCATCAGTCTTCTGATCGTGCTGCCGCTGGGGATCGGCGCGGCGGTCTATCTCACCGAATACGCCACCAACCGGCGGCTGGTGTGGCTGATCGAATTCACCACCGAAACCCTCACGGGTATCCCATCGATCATCTACGGCCTGGTGGGAATGCTGTTCTTTGTGCAGTTCTGCAACCTGCAAACCTCCATCCTGGCGGGCGCGCTCACGCTGGTGGTGATGATTCTGCCCACCATTGTGCGCACCACGCAGGAAAGCCTCAAAACGGTGCCGGAAAGCTACCGCGAGGGCGCGTTGGGGCTGGGTGCGACCAAGTGGTATATGATCCGCACCATCATCCTGCCCAGCTCGATCGACGGCATTGTGACCGGCTGCATCCTGGCGGTGGGGCGCATCGTGGGCGAATCGGCCGCGCTGCTGTTCACAGCGGGCATCGGTTCGATCATCGCCAAGAACATCTTCGCGGCCATGAGCCGCTCCGGCGGCACCCTTTCGGTGATGCTGTATGTCTACGCCTTTGAGCGCGGCGAGTTCGGCGTGGCCTTCGCCATCGCGGCCATCCTGATGATTCTAGTGCTGTGCATCAACTTTGCGGCCAAGCTGGTCAACCGAAAGCTCAAAAATAAGTTTTAGAAGGAGCCTGTTATGGATATCATCACCACCAACAATCTGGAGCTGTGGTACGGCTCCTTCCAGGCGCTCAAGGGGATCGATATGAAGATTCCAGAGCACCAGATCACCGCGTTTATCGGGCCGTCGGGCTGCGGCAAGTCCACCTTTTTAAAGACGCTCAACCGCATGAACGACCTGGTCCCCGGCGTAAAGATCACCGGCGAAATTCTCTACCACGGGCAGGACATCTACGCGCCCGAGGTGGATGTGACCTGGCTGCGCAAGCGGGTAGGCATGGTGTTTCAGAAACCCAACCCGTTCCCCATGAGCATCTACGACAACATCGCCTACGGGCCGCGCCTGCACGGCACCCATTCCAAGGCAGAGCTCAACGATCTGGTGGAGCAGAGCCTGCGCGGTGCGGCGCTGTGGGACGAGGTGAAGGACCGCCTGAAAAAATCTGCGCTGGGGCTTTCCGGCGGCCAACAGCAGCGCATGTGCATCGCGCGCGCCCTGTCGGTGCAGCCGGACGTGCTGCTGATGGACGAACCGACCTCCGCGCTCGACCCGATCTCCACCATGAAGATTGAGGAGCTGATGAGCGACCTGAAGCAGCAATACACCGTGGTGATCGTCACCCACAACATGCAGCAGGCCGCCCGCATCTCCGACCGCACCGCGTTTTTCCTGCTGGGCGAGATGGTAGAATTCGACGAGACCGAGCGCATGTTCTCAATGCCCAGCGACAAGCGCACCGAGGATTACATCACCGGCCGCTTCGGCTAACCGGCCAACGGCCGGTTGAAAACCGTGGAAACGCCTACGTCATGCGGGGTGCGTCCTCCGCACAGCGGGCGCCGGCAATAACCACAGAATGCCCCCGCAGGCGATGCCGGGGCTGGCGCACAGGTATGCGCCGGGCGCCCTGCCCGAAGCCGGAAGGTAACGGCCGGCTGAAAACCGGGTAAACGCTTACGCCATGCGGCGCTCCCGCCCTCATGCGCAAAAAAGCTCTGCGTTCCTTCCCGCGCCGCAGGGCCTCCCCTTTTTCCAAATTTTTGCCGGGCGCGGCGGCGGAACGGAGCGAGGGCTTCCAGCCCTGCCTCCGGTGGATGCGCTGGGCGATCCGCGCCGCAATACGGCGCTCCCGCCCTCATGCGCAAAAAAGCTCTGCGTTCCTTCCCGCGCCGCAGGGCCTCCCCTTTTTCCAAATCTTTGCCGGGCGCGGCGGCGGAACGGAGCGAGGGCTTTCAGCCCTGCCTCCGGTGGATGCGCTGGGCGATCCGCGCCGCAATACGGCGCTCCCGCCCTCATGCGCAAAAAAGCTCTGCGTTCCTTTCCGCGCCGCAGGGCCTCCCCTTTTTCCAAATTTTTGCCGGGCGCGGCGGCGGAACGGAGCTTTTTACCATGACCGCAAGATCAACCTTTGATATGGAGCTCGAGCAGCTCAACCTCGACCTCATCAAGATGGGCGGCATGATCGAAGAGGCGATCGCCAAATCGATCCGCGCGCTCGAACAGTCGAACACAGCCATTGCGAGCGAGATCATCCAGTCCGACCACTCGGTGGACGACATGGAAAAGCAGATTGAAGCCCGCTGCCTGCGTCTGCTGATGCGCCAACAGCCGGTGGCGCGCGACCTGCGCGCCATCTCCACGGCGCTCAAGATGATCACCGACATGGAGCGCATCGGCGACCACGCGGCCGACATCGCCGAGCTCACCATCCGGCTGGACGGCAACAAGCCCGAGGCGATGGCCCAGCACATCCCCGACATGGCGGACATCGCCACCCAGATGGTGCGCGCCTGCGTACAGTCGTTCATCGAAAACGACCTGGACCTCGCCAAGGCCACCATCCAGCGCGACGACGAGGTGGACGATCTGTTCAACGTGGTGCGCGACGAGCTCATCAAGATGCTCGAAAACGGCAGCGACGCGGAAACCGCCAACCAGGCCATCGACCTGATGATGATTGCGAAATATCTCGAGCGCATCGGCGACCACGCGGTGAACATCTGCGAATGGGTGGTGTTTTACGACACCGGCCTGCACAAGGAGACGCAGATTTTGTGAGACCGGATGCCCGGATTATGTTATAATAGCTGTGGCCGGGATAATTTGTGCGCCGGTGCGGCCGCCCCAATGGCCGTATCGACATCCCAGGCGCTCTTTAAAGGGGGGCTTTTTGATTGAGCCATCTGATTTTTGTCACCGAGGATGAGGACAACATCCGCGAGCTGCTGCGCTGCACGGTGGAGAGCTTCGGCTACGCCGTGGAGTGCTTTGAAACCGCAGAGGAGCTGCTCGATCGCCTAAAGACGGCGGTTCCATCCCTTTTGCTGCTGGATATCATGCTGCCGGGCATGGACGGCCTGACGGCGCTGCAAACCATCAAGCAGAACCCCGCCACCTCCCAGGTGCAGGTAATTCTGCTCACCGCCAAATCCAGCGAGATCGACAAGGTGCGCGGGTTGGATATCGGCGCGGACGATTACATCACCAAGCCGTTCGGCGTGCTGGAGCTGTCCGCGCGCATCCGGGCCGCGCTGCGCCGCCGCGAGGTGGTGTATCGGCCCGCCGAGGACCTGCTGCGCGGCCAGTTTGTCACCCTGGACAACCGCAACCGCGAGGTCACGGTGGACGGTCGCCCGGTGGAGCTCACCCTCAAGGAATTCGAGCTGCTCAAGCTGCTGATGAGCAGCGACCGCGTGGTGGGGCGCGAGGAGCTGCTCTCGTCCATCTGGGGCTACGACTACCTGGGCGAAACCCGCACGCTGGATATGCACATCAAGACCCTGCGCGCCAAGCTGGGCGACAGCGCCGAGCAGCCCCGCTTTATCAAGACGGTGCGCGGCGTGGGTTATAAATTTATCGGCTGAGGTGGCTTATGAAAAAACAAATTGTCATCCGCTGCATCCTCTTGTGTCTGGCCGTGGTGCTCATCTCGAGCCTGGCCAGCGCCGTGATTCTGCAATACAACAAGGAACAGAGCATCGTGCGCAACATGCAGGATATCCTGACCGCGATCACCCTGCAAAGCGACGGGGAGGATCCCGCCAGCGCCGATTACCCCGGGCTGGCCAAACGCTATGCGCAGCTCTCCTTCGATTACCGCATCACCATATTAAACAAGGACGGCACCGTGTTGGGCGATTCCCATTCGGACAGCGCGGACATGGAGAACCACGCCGACCGGCCGGAGATCCGCCAGGCGCTGGCCGCGGGCACCGGCTACGAGAAGCGCCGGTCCGACACGCTGGGCGCGTCGATGGTCTATGTGGCCCGGCGGGACGGCGACGTGATCTACCGCATCGCCGCCCCAGTTGACAACATCAACGCCACCATGCTCGACCTCATCCCGGCGCTGCTCGCGGGCCTGATTGTGGCGCTCATCGTCTCCCCCATCCTCGCCTCGGCCACCGCCCGCAGCATCACCCGCCCGCTCGCTGGGGTGGCTGATTCCCTCAAACAGTTGGACAGCGAAAACTATGAGGTCAAGCTGCTGCCCTCCGAATACGACGAGCTCCAACCGATCACCGACACCATCAATTCGCTCACCCGCCACATCTCCGACACCATGCGCGAGCTGAGCGACCAGCGCCACAAGACCGATTACCTGCTGAGCAGCATGGAGGACGGCCTGATCCTGGTGGACAACGAAATGCGCGTGTTGCAGCTCAACGGCGCGGCCCAGCGGTTTTTGGGCGAAAACAAGCCGGTGGAGGACGGCCGCAACCTGCTGCGGTACACCCATCAGCTCAAGCTGATCGATGCGGTGCAGAGCGCTGTGGACAACGGAGTCTCCTCCCTGTTCGATCTGGAAAGCAGCGACCACGAGGGCATGGTGCTTTCGGTGCATGTCACCGCCATTCAATCCGACTGGATGGCAGGCGGCAAGGCCAACGGCGCGGTTGTGCTCATCACCGACGTGACCCGCGACCGCCAGGTCCAGCGGATGCGCAGCGAATTTGTCGCCAACGCATCCCATGAGCTCAAGACCCCCATCACCTCGATCGGCGGCTTTGCCGAGCTGCTCACCACCGGCGTGGTGAACAACCCCGACAAGGTGCGCGATTATCTCGCGCGCATCCAGAGCGAAACCGCCCGCATGGCCGCCCTGATCGACGACATTCTGCGCCTCTCCTGCCTGGAGAACAGCGCCGGCGAACCCGGCGACCGCCAGCCCGTGCCCCTGCGCGGGCTGATTGAGGAGACCATCGCCAACCTTCAGCCACAGTTGGAGGCCCGCCATGTGACCGTCAAGGTGGACGCACAGGACGTGACCGTGCAGGCCGTACCCGACGAGATGAAAACCCTGGTGCAGAACCTGCTGGACAACGCCGTTAAGTACAACCGGGACGGCGGCAGCGTCTCGGTGCTGCTGCAAAGGCAAGCGGGCGGCCTGCGGTTGGAGGTGGCCGACACCGGCATCGGCATCCCGTATGAGGATCAGCCGCGCATCTTCGAGCGGTTTTATCGCGTGGACAAGGGGCGTAGCCGCAAGGTGGGCGGCACTGGCCTGGGGTTGTCGATCGTCAAGCATGTGGTGGCCAAATACGGCGGCGAAATTTCGCTGAAGAGCGCTGTCAACAAGGGCACCACCATCGCAGTGACGCTGCCCCTCTCGTAAAAACAAAAAGGACCGGATGACCCTAACGGGCCAATCCGGTCCTTTTTATTTTTACTTGCGGCTGTGCAGCTACAGGCACAGTGTTTTTCGCACTGCCGTGCGCCTGACTTTACAGCTACGGGCACCGAGCCCAATGCCTTAATAAGCTCTTTCCTCGGCAACGCCTCCAGGCACCGCCTGGGCGGGGTTGCGCCCCCGCGGGACGGCTGGTGCAATTTTAATTTAATGTTTCATTTTTATATGTCCTTCTTTTATGTGAAAATGTCAGCAATTCACTTGGCGGCGGGGTTTGCACTTTGCTTTGTAGCTTCGGGCACAGCGCCTTGCGCATTGCCATGCGCCTGCCTCGGCATTGCCCCCAGGGGCATCCCTGGGCGGGGTTTCGCCCCCGCACGACGACTGCCTTTTGATGCACGTCAAAAGGCAGGAAAAACGTGTCAAAGGGGGCACCCCTTTGAAAACCCCGTTGTGCGCCCGGAGATAAAATCGGCGCTGGTGTTGCCGACACCCGGCAAGTACCCTCGGCAATGGTCCTGAAGTCGCTTCGCGAAAAAAGGCAAGGGCACGCTTCGCTCCCACGAACCATTGCCCCTTACGGGGTGCCCTCAGGCGACACCAATAAGGCGCGCAGGCCCCGCACCGCTTGATTTTTGGCTCCGGGTCGGCAACGCCGACAGGAAAGCCGGGGATGACACTTACTAGGCCATGGGGCGCGGTGGCCGAAGCCGGGGGTACAAATAGAATACCACATTTACGCCCTCGGAGGGGCGGAGGATCTAGGGCAAGCGGGGGACGGCAGAGCGGATGCGGGCATTACCCGAGGGAATCCCGCTCGGCGCAGCCGCAGCGGGACAGCCGCCCGCGTGGAGCGAGTGGGCCCTACAAATTTTTCACGAAGCGACTCGCGGGCGGGTCGGCAGCGCCGACAGGCAATCCGGGTTGGCGCTTGCGCCATACCGGGTGCGTCCTCCGCGCGGAAGCTGCACTTTACTTAACAAACGAGCCTGCCCGGCTTTCCTTCGGCCATTGGCCGACCGCCCCTAGGGGGATGCCAAAGGGGGGAACGCCCTTTGGCGCGCTTTTGCATCCTTTTGGCGCGTACCAAAAGGATGGCGTCCCGCGGGGGTGGTGCCGAGGCAGCCGCACGGCAGTGCGCAAAACACTGTGCCCGTAGCTGCAAGGCTACAAGCGAACCCGCCGGGCATGCGCCCGGGGGCATTACCGACCCCAGCGGCAGGCCAAGGCCACCCAGCCGCCGCTCTCCTCGCGGCGGACGATCTCAAGCCCGATGCCCTCCAGGGCGCGGGCCACCTCCTCGGCGCGCTCGCCGATGATGCCCGAGGCGATGAACACCCCGTCCGGCCGCAGATACTGCGGGATCGCGGGGCTCAGGCGGATAATCACATCCGCCACGATATTGGCGCAGATCACATTGAAGCTACCGCTCACCTTGTCGGTGAGGTCGCCGCACAGGAAGGTGCAGCGGCCGTCCACATGGTTCATGGCGGCGTTCTCCCCGGCGATGCGCACCGCGGTGTCGTCGATATCCACGCCCACCGCCGACCGTCCGCCCAGCAGCATGGCGGAAATCGAAAGGATGCCGCTGCCGCAGCCCATGTCGAGCAGCTCGGTGTCCGGGGTGACGTAGTCTTCGAGCAGCCGCATGCACAGGCGGGTGGTGTCGTGGGTGCCGGTGCCGAACGCCATGCCCGGGTCGAGCGAAAGCACCACCTCGCCGGGCGCGGGGCTGTATTCCTCCCACGAGGGGCACACCACCAGGCGGCGGCCCACCTTGGTGGGATGATAATATTTCTTCCAGGCGGTGGCCCAGTCCTCCTCGCGCACCTTCACGGTGCCGATCTCAAAGGGCACGCCGGATTCGGTGAGGCGCTCGGTGAGGAACGACACCGCCTCGGCTGGGTTCTCAGTGGGCTTGATGTACAGATGGATGAGCGCGTGCTCGCGGTCGCGCGCCAGCAGCTCCTCGTCGATCAGGTCGATGTGCGCGATCTTGGGCGCCTCGGTCAGCAAATCGGAATAATCCTCGATATATAAGCCGTAGGGCACCGCCATCTGCGCGATGGCAGCAGCCTCCTCCGCCCGGTCCACAGGCGTTTTGACCGTCACTTCGCTCCATTCCACCGGTTATTCGTCCCCTTTCATTGCGTCCTTGAGTTTATCGAAAAAGCTCTTGCGCTTCTCGTAGTTTTTCTCGCCGGACAGCGCGTCGAATTCCTTGAGCGCCGCCTTCTGCTTGGCGTTCATGTTGCGGGGCACCTCCACCGCCACCTTGACATACTGGTCGCCGCGCCCGCGCCCGTTCACATACGGGATGCCCTTGTTGCGCAGGCGGAAGGTGGTGCCGGGCTGGGTACCCTCGGGCACGTCGTATTTCACCCTGCCGTCGATGGTGGGCACGGTGATCTCGTCGCCCAGCGCGGCCTGTGCAAAGGTGATGGGGATTTCGCACCACACGTTGAACCCGTCGCGCTCAAAAATCGGGTCGGGCCGGATCGAGACGGTGACGTTGAGGTCGCCCGCCGGGCCGGCGTTCACGCCGTGGTCGCCCTGGCCCTGCAACACAAAGGTCTGGCCGTCGTCGATGCCCGCGGGCACGTTGACGGTGATCTTGCGGGTGTGGCGAACCCGGCCCATGCCGCGGCAGTCGCCGCATGGGGTCTTGATGACCTTGCCCTTGCCGCTGCACTTGGGGCAGGTCTTACTGGTCTGGATCACGCCGAACGGGGTGCGCTGCTGCACCCGCACCTGGCCGGTGCCGTTGCAGTCCGGGCAGGTCTCGGGCTGGGTGCCGTTGGCCGCGCCGGTGCCCGAGCAGGTGTCGCAGCGCTCCAGCCGCTGCACTGTGACCTCCTTTTGGCAGCCCTTGGCCGCCTCGATGAACGAAAGGTTCAGTTGGACGTTCACCGCGTTGCCGCGGATCGGGCCGTTCGGGTTGCGGGTGCGGGTGCTCCCGCCGAAGCCGCCCCCGAAAAAGCTGCCGAAAATGTCGCCCAAATCGATATCCATATCGAAGCCGCCGAACCCTGCCCCGCCGCCTGCGCCACCCGCGCCGTAGCTCGGGTCCACCCCGGCAAAGCCGAACTGGTCGTAGCGCTGGCGCTTCTGCGGGTCGGAGAGGATTTCATACGCCTCGTTGACCTCTTTAAACTTGGCCTCGGCTTCCTTATCGCCGGGGTTTAAATCCGGGTGATATTTTTTGGCGAGACCGCGGTATGCCTTTTTCAGCTCGTCGTCCGAACAGCCCTTCTGTACGCCGAGCACCTCATAATAATCTCTTTTGTCTGGCAAAGTTACCACCCTTATCTATCGTAAAGTCATGCGCTCTTTAGTGTAGCATATCCATTGCCGTTTGTACAGCCGCCCATTCGCCAGAAATCCAAGCGGCGAGGCCGCCGCTTGGATTCCGGTTGGGTTTATTTGATGGCTTTTTCATCGGAATGATTGGCGCCTGCGGGGGCGTCCCCGCCCGCCGGTTACGTCCTTCGCAGCGGCGTCTCCGGCTTCGGGCAGAGCGCCCGGGAAATTGCTGTATCAAACGCCCGGCATGCCTGCGGGGGCGTCCCCGCTTAGTCGGCGTCCTTGTAGTCCGCGTCCACGTAGCCGTCCTCGCCTACGTTCGGGCCCGCAGCGCCCGCACCCGGATTGGCGCCCGCAGCGTCAGCGCCCGGCGCGCCCTGCGTCTGGCTGTACACCTTGGAGGATACCTCGTAGAACTTCTTTTGCAGGTCCTCCTGTTTGGCCTTGATGTCGTCGATATTGGCGCCCTTGAGGGCTTCCTTCAGGGCGTTCACCTTGGTTTCCAGCTCGCCCTTGTCGGCTGCATCCAGCTTGTCGCCCAGGTCGGCAATCGTCTTTTCGGACTGGTAGACCGTCTGGTCGGCGGTGTTGCGCACGTCGATTTCCTCGCGGCGCTTCTTATCCTCGGCGGCAAAGGCCTCGGCGTCCTTCACGGCCTTGTCGATATCCTCCTTGGACATGTTGGTGGAGGAGGTAATGGTGATCTTCTGCTCCTTGCCGGTGCCCAGATCCTTGGCGGAGACATTCACAATGCCGTTCGCGTCGATATCGAAGGTGACTTCGATCTGCGGCACGCCGCGCGGCGCAGCCGGGATGCCGTCCAGGCGGAAGTTGCCCAGCGTCTTGTTGTCCGCGGCCATCTCGCGCTCGCCCTGCAACACGTGGATTTCAACCGAGGTCTGGCCGTCGGCGGCGGTGGAGAAGATCTGGCTCTTCTTGGTGGGGATGGTGGTGTTGCGATCGATCAGCTTGGTGAACACGCCGCCCAGGGTTTCGAGACCCAGCGACAGCGGGGTGACATCCAGCAGCAGCAGGCCCTTGACGTCGCCGCCCAGCACGCCGCCCTGGATGGACGCGCCGATGGCGACGCATTCATCGGGGTTGATGCCCTTGAACGGGTCCTTGCCGGTGAAGGATTTGACCGCGTCCTGCACGGCGGGGATACGGGTGGAACCGCCCACCAGCAGCACTTTGTCGATCTCGCCGATCTTGAGGCCGGAATCGGCCAGCGCCTGGCGCACAGGGCCCATGGTGCGCTCCACCAGGTCCGCGGTGAGCTCATTGAACTTCGCGCGGGTCAGGGTGATGTCGAGATGCTTCGGGCCGGTGGCGTCCGCCGTGATGAACGGCAGGTTGATGTTGGCGGTGGTCATGCCGGAAAGCTCGATCTTGGCCTTCTCGGCGGCCTCCTTCAGGCGCTGCATCGCCATCTTGTCGCTGGAAAGGTCGATGCCGCTCTCCTTTTTGAACTCGGCCACCAGATAGTTCATGATGCGCTCGTCGAAGTCGTCACCGCCCAAACGGGTGTCGCCGTTGGTGGCCAGAACCTCCTGCACGCCGTCGCCCATCTCGATGATCGAGACGTCGAAGGTGCCGCCGCCCAGGTCGTATACCATGATCTTCTGGTCGTTTTCCTTATCCACGCCGTAGGCCAGAGCCGCGGCGGTGGGCTCGTTGATGATGCGTTTGACCTCCAGGCCCGCGATCTTGCCCGCGTCCTTGGTGGCCTGGCGCTGCGAATCGCTGAAGTAGGCCGGCACGGTGATGACCGCCTCGGTCACCTTCTCGCCCAGATACGCCTCGGCGTCGGTCTTGAGCTTTTGCAGGATCATCGCGGAAATCTCTTGCGGGGTGTAGGCCTTGTCGTCGATGTGTACCTTGTAGTCGCTGCCCATGTGGCGTTTGATCGAACTTACGGTGCGGTCGGGGTTTGCCACCGCCTGGCGCTTGGCCACCTGGCCCACCATGCGTTCGCCCGATTTGTTCCACGATACCACCGACGGGGTGGTGCGGGCGCCCTCGGCGTTCGCAATGACGACCGGCTCGCCGCCTTCCATAACGGCCACGCAGGAGTTGGTGGTACCCAAATCAATGCCTATAATTTTTCCCATAATCAATGCCCTCCAATTTGTTTTCAATTTATGTGAATGTGAAGTGATTGTTGCCTTTTTGATGGGAAAAGCGCGGTATGCACCTTTCCCGGGAATCCACCGGCCGTTGCCCGCTTCGCCTTTTGCAGCGATGTATCCGGCTTCGGGCAGTGCGCCCAGGCCACCGCTGTGCGGTTTGCCCGGCATCGCCTGCGGGCGTTGCCCGCCTAGTTGGCTACCTGCACCATCGCGTGGCGCAGCACGCGGTCGCCGATCTTATATCCCTTTTGGAACACCGACGCGACGACGTTTTCGCCGAGGGCTTCGTCCTCGATGTGCATCACCGCGTTGTGGAAATTCGGGTCGAACGCAGCGCCCTGCGCCTCGATCTCCTCGACGCCCAGCCCCTTGAGGCATTCCATCATCGAGGTGTAGATCATCTCGACCCCCTTCTTGAAGTCCGCGTCTGAACAGGCGCTCTCGAGGGCGCGCTCAAAGTTATCCACCACCGGCAGGAACTTGGTCACCGTGGCGGCCACCGCCTCGGGGTAGAGCTCCGTGCGCTCCTTCTGCGAGCGCTTGCGGTAGTTGTCATATTCGGCCAGGGTGCGCATCAGGCGGTCGTTCAACTGTTCCACCTGTTCGGCCAGCTGCTCCGCTTCGGTCTTTTCAGGCGGCGCGGCCTCCTCGGCGGCGGCCCCGGTCTCGGGCTCCCCGCCCTGTTCGATTTCCTCGATCTCTTCGGCGTCGGGCGCCGGCGCGTTTGCTTTTTTGGCAGACAATGCGCATGTCTCCTCTCTGTTTTTAGTCCTCCCCGTTGTCGAGGGTGTTGGATAACAGCTCGCCCAGGGTCTTGGCGAAATATTCGATGTGCGGGATCAGGCGGCGGTAATCCAGCCGCACCGGCCCCACCACGCCGATCGCACCGCAACTGTCGCGGCCGATCTTGTAGGTGGCCACAATCACCGACGAATCGGTGAGCTCGGACCGCGGGTTCTCCTTGCCGATAGACACCTTGACCCCCTCGCCGCTGCCGATGGGCAGCAGGTCGGCGAACTTCTGGCGGTCCGCAATGGTGGTGAGCAGGTCGTGCGCCACCGGCCCGAACTCCTTGTAGCCCAGCAGGTTGGTCTCGCCGCTGGCAAAGTAGGGGCCGTCGTTGATCGAACGGCACAGCTCGTAGATGCCGGCCAGCAGCGGGGTGAAAATCTTGGAATACTCGCCCAGCGCCACCGCCACCGAGCTCAGATACATCGTGGTGATCTCATCCATCGAGCGCCCGCCGAAGCGGTCGTTCGCAAATTTGTTGAAAAACTCGATGATCTCGTGGTTTAAAAGATAGTTTACGCGCGCCACCTTGTTTTTAATCACGCCGTTGGACGCGATCACCACCATCATCACCGTGCGGCGGTCGATGGGGACCACCTCGATGCGGCGCACCGTCACATGCTTGGGGGTCACTGTGGTGGAGATGGTGGCGTAGCCGGTATATTCGGCCAGCGCGTTGGCCGCGTCCGCCAGCAGGCGGTCGGGGTCAGGGTCGCTCACGTTGAACAGCGCGTCGATCTCGTCGCGCTCCTGTTCGGTGAGCGGCTGGCAGCGCATCAGCTGGTTGATGTACACCCGGTAACCCAGGTGGGACGGAATCCGCCCGGCCGACGTGTGCGGCTGCTCCAAAAGCCCCAGGTCGAACAGCGCCGCCATCTCGTTGCGCACCGTGGCGGGCGACACCTGGAACTCCAGCATCTGCGCCAACGTCTTGCTGCCCACCGGCTCGCCCGTGCGGATGTAGTATTCGACGATCGCTGCGAGTATCTTCAGTTTTCGGTTGTCAATCTCCACAGCAAATCACCTCTTATCCGAACTTAGCACTCATTTATATCGAGTGCTAACGATTATTATTCTACACGAGATTTTCCATTTGTCAAGCGGATTCATAAAATATTTACAAAGGATTTGCCCCCCGCGCCGCAATTGGCCCCAAGGGTGCAAAAAACCCGGCGGGCGCTTGGCCTGCCGGGTCTATCACTTTAATAGATTGCGCCGGGGAGCGCGTCGAGCAGCCGCGCGATCACCGCGTTGCTCACCAGAAAGCCGCGCGGGGTCAGCGCGATCCCGCTTTCGTTTATCTGGCACAGCCCGGCCCTCGCCATGGGCGCAGCCGCGCGCGGCAAGGGGGATGGGTCGAACGCGGGGAAGCGGGCGCGGGTCTCGCGGTAGTCAAACCCGGCCGCCAGCCGCAGCCGCAGCATCAGGTATTCCCCCAGCGCCTCCGGGCCGGTTGCGCCCTTCGCAGCGCGCGCCGCGACGGCCTCGAGCGCGAGCGGCTCATCGTCCCGTTCGGAGAGCACGGCCGCCGGGTTTTCCACAAAGCCGCGCAGATCCCGTGGAAAATAGTAGCGCGCGCCGCCCACACAGCCGTGCGCCGCCGGGCCGATACCGAGATAATCCTCACGGTTCCAGTATTTGAGGTTGTGGCGGCTCTCCCGCCCCGGGCGCGCGAAGTTGGATATCTCGTACTGCCGGTAGCCGCGCTGCCCCAGCAGTTCGACCGCGCGCAGGTAGATGTCCGCCTGCGCGTCCTCGTCCGGGCAGAGCGCCCCCACGCCCCGGCGCGCGAACGGCGTGCCCTCCTCCACCTTTAGAAGATAGGCGGAGATGTGATCCACCCCCAGCGCGGCGCAGAAATCGATCGACTGTTCCACGCTTTCGGCGGTCTGCTGCGGAATCCCCAGCATCAGGTCGAGGCTGATGTTGCCGATGCCCGCAGCGCGCGCGTCGCGCACCGCGTCAGCCGCCTGCTGCGGGGTGTGGCGGCGGCCGAGAAAGGCGGTCTCGGCGGATACCGCGCTTTGCAGGCCCATCGAAAGGCGGCCCACCCCGGCGGCGGCCAGGCTGTCGAACAGCGGACGCAGCCCGTCCGCGGGGTTCACCTCCACCGTCACCTCCGCGTCCGACAGCCCAAAGGCGCTGCGGGCGCGCCCGATGAGCGCGCCCAGCCGCGCCGCCCCCAGCAGGCTGGGGGTGCCGCCGCCGAGGTAGAGGGTATCCGCACGGCGCGGGGCGAACACGCGCGCAGCCGCGTCGATGCCCGCGAGGGCAGCTGCGGTGTAGGCGTCCATCGCGGACTCGTCCCCGGCGAGCGAGTAGAAGTCGCAATAGGGGCACTTGGACGCGCAGAACGGCACGTGCAGGTAGACGCCGAGCGGGGACATGGCGGGACCTCCTTTTTTCGACAAAACACTTGATTTTTTGCCAATATTCGCCTATAATAAGTTTAAGGCGCAAAAAGCGCAAGGCAGGCCCAGGAGTTGACCTCTCCTGCGCCCTGCATATGAGGGTAAGCTCATACACTGCGGCAATAATGCCGCGCCTTGCAACGACATTATACAACATTTTTCCCGCCCTGTAAAGCAAGGGACAGGGGCCGCCCGCGGGTTCGCCCGCGGTGGGAGAGTGAGCCGGGGAGAATGTGCCGCGCTGTATTTTGCAGGCGGTCTGCGTTGCACGAATGGATGGCGAACATTCGGGGGGCTGTATGAGTAACAACATGCAGCGCCCTTTTTGCGTCTTTTCGCGGGTGCGCGGGGGATGGACTTGGACACATCCCCCGTGCGCTCGTTTTTTTGCGCCTTTTTGCGGGGTTGGGGCTGCGCTGCTGGGGGCGGGGCTTTGCGCACTGCCCGGCGGGTTCGCACCCGGCTTCACAACTTCGGCCACCGCGCCCCATGCTTTAGCAAGTGCTTTCCGCGGCGCCGCCTGGGCGGGGGTTCGGCCCCGCACGACGGCTGGTGCAATTTTAATTTAATGTTTATTTTTTAAATGTCCTTCTTTTATGTGAAAAGAAGGACCAAGAAAGCACACAAAAGGGTTTCCCCCTTTTGAAACCCCCGCGTCGGAGATAAAATCGGCGCTGGTGTTAGCGAAGTGCGGTAAGTACCCTCGGCAATGGTTCTGAAGTCGCTTCGCGAAAAAAGGCAAGGGCGCGCTTCGCTCCCACGAACCATTGCCCCTGCGGGGTGCCCTCGGGCGACACCCGCACGGCGCGCAGGCACCGCACCGCTTGATTTTTGGCTCCGGGTCGGGCAAGCGCCCAGCAGCAATGCCGAGGAAGGCGCTTACGTTGTGTGGGGGCGCGGTGGCGAAGCCGGGGGTACAAATAGAACACCGCATTTACGCCCTCGGAGGGGCGGAGGATCTAGGGCAAGCGGGGGACGGCTGAGTGTATGCGGGCATTACCCGAGGGGATCCCGCCAAAGGCGGGACAGGTGCCTGATTGGAGCGAGTGCACTCCCTGGAATTTGCACGAAGCGACTGGAAGGCACCTGCCGAGGGCACTTGTGAAAACCGATAAAAACAGCGCAGGCCGTCTACTCCGCCCCAAAAGGGGGAATGCCAAAGGGGGGAACGCCCTTTGGCGCGCTTTTGCTCACTTTTGGCGCGTACCAAAAGTGAGGCGTCGCGCGGGGGCGCAACCCCGCTGGGCATGCGCCCAGGCCCAAGCCGGGCCAATTGCGCTACAGTGCGCAAAATACTGTGCCCGAAGCTGCAAAGCCAAGTGCAAACCCGCCCAGGGATGCCCCTGGGGGCAATGCCGAAGCAACCGCTCTGCCCGTAGCTGGCAGGCCAGGTGCAAACTAAAGCGCCCAGGCCCAAGCCGGGCCGGTTGCGCTACAATACGCAAAACACTCTGCCCGTAGCTGGCAAATCACTTGCAAACCTGTTGCCAAATGAATTGCTGATATTTTTCACATATAAAAGTAAAAACCGCCCTGCGGAGCAGCGTCAGCCGCAATCCGCAGAACGGGTGAAACATCGCGCTTATTTCAGAGGCCCGAAGTTGTCAAACGGCCAGATGGTGAAATGCGCCTTGCCCTTGATCTGGTCGCCGGAAATGTAGGGGTTATCCCAATAGCGCGCGTCCAGCGAACCGTTGCGGTTGTCCCCCAGGAACAAAAAGCAGCCCTCAGGCACCACAAAGTTGCCGGTGTCGCCGTTTTTGTACACCACATAGGGCTCGTCCAGCGGTACGCCGTCGATCGTCACCTGGCCGTTGCTGTCGATCACCACATGCTCGCCGGGCAGCCCGATGCACCGTTTGAGCAGGGTCTCCTCCAGCTCGTCGCTGTAAAACACCAGGATATCCCCGCGCTTTACATTCTTTTCAGGGTTGTACATGCGGGTGGAAAACAACAGGCTGTGCTCTGAGACGGTGGGCAGCATCGAGCCGGTGGGCACCACCGCAAAGAAAAACACATACTTCACAATCAGAAGCACCGCCAGAATCTCTAACCCGAATGGGATCACCCATTCCTTCATAATCTTCTTAAATGTATCCATCCAACTGTCGCCGCCCTTATTCATCTAATTTGAGTACCGCCATGAACGCCTCCTGCGGCACCTCCACAGTGCCGAGCTGACGCATCTTCTTCTTGCCTTCCTTCTGCTTTTCCAGCAGCTTCTTTTTTCGGGTGATGTCGCCGCCATAGCACTTGGCCAGCACGTCCTTGCGCAGCGCCTTCACCGTCTCGCGGGCGATGATCTTGCCGCCCACCGCCGCCTGGATGGGCACCTCAAACATCTGGCGCGGGATGTTCTCCTTGAGCTTTTCCGCCATGCGTCGCGCGCGCGGATAGGCGTTGTCGGCAAACACGATGAACGACAGAGCGTCCACAATGTCGCCGTTGAGCAGGATATCCAGCTTGACCAGCTTGGACGGCCGGTAGCCCGAAAGCTCGTAGTCGAACGAGGCGTAGCCCCGCGTGCGGCTCTTGAGCGCGTCGAAAAAGTCGTAGATGATCTCATTGAGCGGCAGGTCGTAGTGCAGCTCCACGCGGTCCTCATCCAGATATTTGGTGTCGCGGTACTCGCCGCGCCGCCCCTGGCACAGGTCCATGATGTTGCCGATGTACTGGCTGGGGGTGAAAATCGAGGCGCGCACAAACGGCTCCTCCGCCTCGGCGATCAGCGCCGGGTCGGGGTAGTTGGTGGGGTTGTCGATCTCGATTTTTTCGCCGTTTGTCAGGGTGAGCTTGTAGATAACGCTCGGGGCTGTGGTGACGAGATCGAGGTTGAACTCGCGCTCCAGCCGCTCCTGGATGATCTCCATATGCAGCAGGCCCAAAAAGCCGCAGCGGAAGCCGAACCCCAGCGCGATTGAGGTCTCAGGCTCAAAGCTCAGGGACGCGTCGTTGAGCTGGAGCTTTTCCAACGCGTCGCGCAAGTCGGGGTAGCGGGCCGAATCAGCCGGATAGATGCCCGAGAACACCATGGGGTTTACCTTGCGGTAGCCGGGCAGCGCCTCAGCACAGGGGCGGGCCGCGTCGGTCACGGTGTCGCCCACGCGGGTGTCGCGCACATTTTTGATGCTGGCGGTGAGATAGCCCACCTGCCCCGCGCACAGCCGCGGCGCGGGGTTGAGGCGGGTCGCGCCCATCGTGCCCACGTCCACCACGGTAAATTCCGCGCCGGTGCCCATCATGCGGATGGTCATGCCCGGGGTGAGCGTGCCGTCCATCACGCGGATGTACACGATAACCCCCTTGTAACTGTCGTAAAAGCTGTCGAAAATCAGCGCCTTGAGCGGGGCGTTTTCATCGCCGTCCGGCGCGGGGATGTCCGAAACAATCCGTTCGAGCACCTCGTCGATGCCGATGCCCTGCTTGGCCGAGATGCGGGGCGCGTCCATGGCGGGCAGGCCGATCACGTTTTCAATCTCGTGGCAGACGCGGTCGGGGTCGGCGGCGGGCAGGTCGATCTTGTTGACCACCGGCACCACCTCGAGGTCGTGCTCGATGGCGAGGTAGGTGTTGGCGAGCGTCTGCGCCTCGATGCCCTGGGATGCGTCCACCACAAGCACCGCGCCCTCGCAGGCGGCCAGCGAGCGCGAGACCTCGTAGTTGAAGTCCACATGCCCCGGCGTATCGATCAGGTTGAGGGTGTAGTCCCGCCCGTCCTTGGCGTGGTAGCTCACCGTGACCGCGCGCGCCTTGATGGTGATGCCGCGCTCGCGTTCGATGTCCATATTGTCGAGGAGCTGTTCCTCCATGTCGCGCTGGGCCACAGCGCTGGTCTTTTCCAGCAGGCGGTCGGCCAAGGTGGATTTGCCGTGGTCGATGTGCGCGATGATGCTGAAGTTGCGGATGGTGTCGCGGAGATTGTCCATAGATTTGCCTCCTTGCGGCCGGCCCGGATGGAACGCGGTCCGCAAATTTCAAAATATCCGCCCACACAGGGCCGGGCGGGAAATGCGGCGGATTCCCCCGCCGCTTATGGTTGTTTGGCGATTCGCCGCGCGATCGCGGCGAGGTGCCGCGCGTCGGTGCCGCAGCACCCGCCGAACAGCTTGAGCCCCATCTCGTCGTGCAGGCGCAGCATCGAGGCCGCCCAGCGGTCGGGTTCTGAACACTGTAGCTCGGCGCAACCGTCCAGCTCGTCGAACGAAAGCGGCGACCCGTTCGCCTGGATGCCCCAAAACCGCTCCTTCACGGCGGCGGTGCGGTTGAACGGCTGGCAAAGCGCCTCGTAAAGCCGGTCGGGGTGTATGCAGTTGGTGAGGTAGCACAGGGGCCGCGGGTCGGCCGCCGCGTCGATCTGCTCGATCGCGTCGCACAGCCTCGTGCCGTCGATCAGCCGCCCGTCCGGCCGCAGGGTGAAGCTGATGAAGTAGGGCAGGCCCGTGTCCCCCATCGCCTGCGCCATGCCCAGCGCCTCGGGCAGGGTGGGCATGATGCCCGCGTAAAGGAAATCCAGCCCCGCGCGCGCCAGGCGCCCGGCCTGCCAGGCGTGGAACGAGCGGGCCTCCCCGGCGTTCAGCGCGCCCTCGCCGGTGTAGGCGTCCCCCTTGCAGCCCATGAGGCCCCCCGCATACATCTCGTGGCGGCTCTGGTCGCGCAGCGAACACAAAAACGCCGCGTTTTCCGCCAGAATCGATTCGTCATAGCGGGAGGCAGCCACCCGTTCGCGGTTGGCATGGCGGGTGGGCGTGGTTGCCAGAAACGGCAGGCGGTAGATGCGGGCGATGTCGATGTATTCCCGCCACAGGGCGGCGAGCGCATCCCGACCCGCCTCAGTGGACACCAGCCCGGCCAGAGCCACCCGGCCGTCGAATGTGAGACAGTATTCCCGTTTTAGCCGTTCGCTCAGCGCACCCTCCATTAAAATGGCGGGGCAGGATGCGAGCCGCTGCGCAAGGTCCATGCCGTGTACCCCCTGACCGCTGCCGCCGCAGATGATGCAGCAAAGATATAATAGCCGTATTGCGGCTATTATACCATACTTTTGATTCCATACACAATATCGAATATTCCGCCGCCGAAGCGGGGCGCTCCACACGCCCCCGGTCCCCACAAACCGACAGAATAACAGGCCCGCGCCCCCAGAAAAGGAACGATTTGTCGTCAGGCTTCCGCTTTTCATTTCATATTTTTATGATATAATATCCGTGGTAACCTAATACAAACATAAACTACACCACAATCACAGTACGTACAAAGGATAGGATGAAACAATGAGCAATGAATCACGGCGCGGCTACAACCCGCGCGAAATAAACGGCCGGGCCCGCGCGGGCAGGCCCTCGTCCCCTCCCCCGCACCGCCGCCGTCGGCGCCGCAGCAACCCTTGGCCCGCCATCCTGCTGGCCGCGCTGCTGGTGGGCGCGGTCGCGGTGGGCGTGGTGGCTTGCAGCCGGCAGGCAGACCCCGGCAGCACCTCCTCCGAATCCCCGTCCTCGTCGTCCGAGCTTTCGGGCGCGGCGATTCCCTCCTCGAGCTCCGCAGCGGATGACCCCTCTTCGCCGTCCGAGCCGGAGGATCTTCCCGCGTCCGCCACAACCGACGGCGACTGGCGGCTGGTGCTCGTCAACCCCACCCACAAGCTGAATGGGGACTACGATGTGGAGCTGGCCCCGGTGAACGCCAACTATCAGCTCGACGCGCGCATCGTCGAGGATATGCAGGCGATGATCGCGGCGGCCAAGGAGGCGGGCTACAGTCTGCAAATCTGCTCGGCCTACCGCTCCACCGACCGCAGCCGCGTGCTTTACAACAACAAGGTGAACCAGTACAAGGCGGCGGGCTACTCCGACGAGGACGCGGCGGTGGAGGCCGCCAAGTGGGTTGCGCCTCCGGGCACCAGCGAGCACAACACCGGCCTGGCGGCGGATATCGTATCGGCTGACTACTTCACCAAGTACGCCGACCTGGAACACGACTTTGAAACCTTCGACGAGTTCAAATGGCTGTACGCCAACTGCGCCGATTACGGCTTTATCCTGCGCTATCCCAAGGATAAGCAGGAGATCACCGGCATCACCTACGAGCCGTGGCACTACCGCTATGTGGGCCGCGAACATGCGAAAAAAATTATGGAGCAAAAGATTTGTTTGGAAGAATATCTGGGCGAGTTGGATTGACTGCCGCATGCCGGTTGGGCGATGCGGCGGCGGAAGGAGGCGCGCCGTTGAACCGCACCGCAAGATGGAACCGTGAGACCCTGCCCGGCGTGAGCGCTATGACCGCTGCGGCGAGCGTCGCCCTGGCGGGTTGTATCCTGTTTACCGGCACTTTTCTGGCGCAGGCGCTCAAGGATAAGGGCGGCGAGATGGTGGTGGCGCAGGTGTTCCGCCAGCAGGGGGTATCGGTGCGCGGCGCGCAGAACAAGCTGCTGCGCGGCAAGACGGTATCCCTGCTTGAGCAGTATGTGTTCGCCTTTGCGGATGCGGCCATCAACTTCGATTCGGTGCCCAAACTGGATGGCAAGGTGTTTCTCAGCCTGGCCACCGCCATGCCCGAGGAGGTAAAACCCACTGGCATGGCCTACGATCACCATGACATTATCCTCACCTGCGAGGCCGAGACCGCCGAAGCCGCCGACCTGTTTTATCAGCGCCTGCTCGAGGAGAGCGCCTTTTCCAGCGTGAGCAGAAACGACCTGGAACAGCGCGAGGACGGTTCCTGCCTCTTTGAGGTGATTTGTATCCCGCAGGTCAGCGAGGGGCAGCTCGGGCTGGAGCTCATCGAGTGACAAAGCAAATTACTGGCTTCGGGCAGTGTGCCCCACGCCTTAGCAAGTGTTTTCTTCGGCATTGTCCCCGGGCGCATGCCCGACGGGCTTGCACTTAGCTGTACAGCTACGGGCAGAGTGGTCTTGCGCATTGCCATGCGCTAACCCGGCATTGCCCCCAGGAGCATCCCTGGGCGGGTTGGCACTTGGCTTTGCAGCTACGGGCAGAGCGTTTTGCGCATTGCCATACGCTAACCCGGCATAGCACCCCGGGCGCTGCCCGGCGGGGTGTGCATTTAGCTGTGCAGCTACAGACACAGTGTTTTGCGCACTGTAGCGCAACTGGCCCGGCTTGGCCCTGGCCACTGGCCAGCGGGGTTGCGCCTCCGCGGGACGGCTGGTGCAATTTTAATTTAATGTTTCATTTTTAAATGTCCTTCTTTTAAAAAGAAAATGTCGGCAATTCACTTGGCGGCGGGGTTTCGGCCCCGCACGACGACTCGCTTTTGGTACACGCCAAAAGCGAGCAAAAACGTGTCAAAGGGGGCACCCCTTTGAAAACCCCGTTACACGCCCGGAGATAAAATCTGCGCTGGTGAAAGCGAAGTGCGGCAAGCCCCCTCGGCAATGGTTCTGAAGTCGCTTCGTGAAAAGTGGCAGGGTTGCACTTCGCTCCCACGAACCATTGCCCCTGCGGGGTGCCCTCGGGCGATACCCGCAAAGCGCGCAGGCACCGCACCGCTTGATTTTTGGCTCCGGGTTGGGCAAGCGCCCGGCAGCAATGCCGAGGAAAGTGCTTATTAAGGCGTGGGGTGCAGTGCCCGTAGCTGCAAGGCCGGGTGCAAACTAAAGCGCCCAGGCCCAAGCCGGGCCAGTTGCGCTACAGTGCGCAAAACACTGTGCCTTAGCAAGTGCCATCCCCGGCTTTCCTGCCGGCGTTGCCGGCCACTGCGGCCAGCGTGTCGCCTGTCAGGCGGTACACCGTCCATTCATCCATGGGCTGCGCGCCCAGCGAACGGTAAAACCCGATGCTCGGCGCGTTCCAGTCGAGGCACGCCCACTCCATGCGGCCGCATCCCCGCTCCACCGCAATCTGCGCCAGCCGCTGGAGAATCTGCTTGCCAAACCCGCGCCCGCGATACTCCGGGCGCACAAACAGGTCCTCCAAATACAGCCCGCCGCGCCCCAAAAAGGTGGAGTAGTTGTGGAAAAACAGCGCCATCCCCACCGATTGTCCGTCCAGCTCGGCCAACAGCACCTCGGCCTGGCGCTTGTCAAACAGCGTCTCAGCCAGCAGCGCCTCGGTGGCCACCACCTGATCGGTCATATGCTCATATTCGGCCAGCAACCGGATCAGCTCCAAAATTGTTCCCACATCCTCCCGCTGCGCGGGGCGCAGGGTCAGCGTTTGTTCGCTCATCAAAATTCCTCCATTCCGCTCAAAAACAAAAGCCGCGGAGCCGTTCAGAGGCCCCACGGCTTATTTGGTGTCGCGTCATCTTCCGAATTACTTCAGGTTGGTGGCCCCGATCAGGTCGAACTCAGGCGCTTTTTCCACCACAGCGCTGTCCATCAGGGCGCCCACCTGCTCGTTCAGCTTGGGCATAACCTCGTTTTGCAGGATTTTGCTCTGAATCTGATCCTTGTTGGTCTCGTAATAGTCGTCCTCGATGGGCAGCCGCTGGATGATGTGCCAACCATAGCTGGTCTGCACCGGATCGCTGATGCCGTTTACCTCGAGCGCCTTGGTCCCCTCGTAGAACTCAGTCACCATCTCGCCCTCGCCGAAGTAGTAGCCTTCGGGCTGCTGCTCCATGCCGGGGTCCTCGTTGTATTCCTTCACCAGGTCGTCGAAGTTTTCGCCCGCTTTGGCGCGCTCGGCCACGCGGTCGGCAATGGCCTTTTTCTCATCCAGTTCGGCCTGGTCGGTGATGCCCTGGGTCATAATGAGGACATGCTTGGCGTGCAGATAGTTTTCGTCAAAATTCTTTTTGATCTCCTCCTCGGTGGGGGCGAGGGGACTGCCCACCGCCACCATCGTGGACTGGATTTTCTCCTGGATCGTCTGGCTCTCCAGCAGGAAACGGTACAGGTCCTCGGTCATGTTTTGGCCCACCAGCGCCTCTTGGAACGCCTCGGGGGTCTCGTATTGGTCCTTGGTGGATTGCATCATCTCATCGATCTTCTTCTGATCGTCCTCGGTCAGCGTGATGTTGTTATCCGCCGCGTACTTCTTCGCCACGCGGTCAAAAATCGAGTATTGCAGCGCCTGCTCCTTCACGGTGTCCAGGGTCTCCTGGTTGTTCGCCCAGATCACCTCGGGGCCCGAGGACGCCTCGTCCCCCATCTGGGCCGCCAGCATCTGCTCATAGTAGCTCTTCTCGGAAAGGAAGTAGTAGCGGTACTCCTCCAGCGAGATCGGCTCGCCGTTGACGGTGGCGATGTTCTCCACCTCCACGGGCCGGTCGTTTTCGTCGTACAAATAATAGGTCTTGTCCGGGTCGGCCGCGTCCGAGGAATCCCCCTTGCCAGCGCTCGAACAGCCGGTAAGCGCGGCGACACTCAAAATTGCCGCCATCAGCAGCGCGGTTGATTTTTGAAACAGGTTCATATTAAGCCTCCAGTATACTTCTCATAAAATAGGGTCTTCTGTACAAGAATCCATTATACAACATGCATGGGACAAAAAGCAATGGAAACAGCCTGCAAAGCACAAAACTTTACAGGCTGTTCAAATTACATGGCAAAATTTTGTCGATTATCCAACACGCACAGCGCCGCCCATGCCGCCGATGATCGCAACCGCTCCTCCGCCGTTGCCGCCGGGCACCGAGCCGCCTGTCACCGTGGAACCGCCGTCCGAGCCGGCATCCTCAGAGCTGCTGCCGGCGTCCTCTTCGCCGGAGCTCTCCTCGCCGTCCGCTTCCGAGCTGTCTTCAGCTTCGCCGTCCTCGCCCTCGGGCAGGGCGCCGTCCACGGGCTCCTCGCCGTCCGGCTCCATCTCGTCGCCCGGCGCAACCGGCATCCCGTTCATATCCAGATAGTTGCCGTTTTCATCCATCAGCGGCATCCCGTCCTGGCCCAGCACATGGCCGGATTCATCGGTCATCGGCATTCCCGTGGCCGGGTCGATCATCGCGTTCACCATCAGGTCGCCGCCCGAGTCCTTTTCCCCCGGCTGATAGACAAACGCGGTGACAATCAATCCCACGCCCAGCAGCACGCAGATGAGCATGATAACCTTCTGCCGCGCAGTAAAAATCGACCTTTTATTGGGGTTTGGGTAGCGGATGCCCGCATAAATCAGGCCGCCCACCGCGCCCAGCGCAATGCCGCCCCCCAGCGTGATGAGTATGTATTTGAGTACCGTAATGATCCCGGAGGCCGCAGCCATGCCGGTTGCTGAATCCATCATCGAAAAATCTCCTCTCTTCGCCGTACACCGCAGTCGGCCGTCGCTTGTACCATCATACACGATTTGACAGGGATTGACAAGCCCACCCCCGCCGCGCAAACAGGCCGCTATTTCATCAGTGCAAAGAAAGTGGGAAATTGTTGCAGCCCGCTCAAAAAATCATGGTTCCTCACCAGAAGATGCCCGAGAACATCAGATAAACCGAGAGGATGAAGTTGCCAGCGCTCGCCACCACCGACAAAATGCTCAGCACCAGGCCGGCCGTGGCCCGGCCGCGCGCGGTGGATTTGCGGCCCATCGTGCCCATCACAATGCCGATGACGCCGATCGCCGTGCCCAACATGGGCGAAAGCCACGCCAGCAGGCCCACGATGCCCAGCACCAGCGATGCGGTCGCCTTGCCGCGCGGGTCGTGCACCGCCACCGGGATCGGCTGCTGCGCTGCGGGCGCCGCGGGCGCGCTTACCGCCGGGGCCTGTCCCGCAGCGGACGCGGGCGCTTCGGGGACCGTCGCGGCAGCCTGCGGCGTGGGTGCCTGCTGGCTGAGCAGCCCGATCAGCGTGTCCACACGGCTCTTCAGCGTCTGCTTCACCGCCCAGCCCCACGCGCCGGTGACGCCCATCTCGCCCAGGTAGATGCCGGGCAGCGCGAACTGCGACATCCACGCCTCCAGATGCACCACCCCGCCGCGGTACTCCACCTTCATAAACTGCGGGCAGGTGAGCAGGCCCATGCCCTTGCGCCAAACCGTCTCCTGCTTGTAGCGGCTGAGCTCAAACCCCTCCTTGGCGAAAAAATCCTGCGATACAAAGCGCACAAATTCCTCCGGCTGGTTCACCGGCAGATCGATCATAAAACGGGACATCTTTTTTCCTCCTCACAAAACTTCGCAATTATAAAATGTGGTTGACCACCTCGACCGCCCGGCCGCCCCGCAGATATACCCGCGGGACGCGCTTGGAGATCAGGCAGGTGACTTCATACGGGATGGTGCCGATCTGCTCCGCGAGCTCGGCCGCTGTGATGGCGTTGCCGCCCTGCCGGCCGAACGCCACCACCTCGTCCCCGCGCTTCACATCCGGGATGCCGGTCACATCGATCATCAGCTGATCCATGCACACCCGGCCCAACACCGGGGCGTACCGCCCGCCCACCAGCATGCGGCCGCGCCCCGAAAGAGCCCGGCTGTAGCCGTCCGCATATCCGATGGGCACCACCGCCACATCGATGTCGCGCGGCGCACGGTAGGTGCGCCCGTAGCTCACCTGCGTGCCCCGCCCGATCCGCTTGATCGAAGCGACCGTGCTCTTGAGCGACATCACCGGCCGGTAATCCAGCCGGCCTGCGCACTGGTCCGACGGGTCGATGCCGTACAAAATAATGCCCGGACGCGCCAGCTCCAGGTGCATCTCGGGGTAGCTGATCACCGCCGCGCTGTTGGCGCAGTGGCGGACCGGCAGCGCCAATCCCCGCGCGCGCAGATGCGCCACCGCCTGCTGGAAGCGGTCGAACTGCATCCGCGTGTAGTCCGGCGCGTCCCCCTCGTAGTCGTCCGCGCTGGCAAAATGGGTGAACACCCCGCCCAGCCTGAGATTTGCAAACCCGGCGATCTCCTCGATCTCGGCCATCGAGCGCTCAAACTGCCCGTCGTCGCATAAAAAGCCCAGCCGGGTCATGCCGGTGTCCAGCTTGATGTGGCAGTCCACCACAGCGCCCGCGGCCTCCGCCTTCTGCTGTAGCGCCCGCGCGTACTCCAGCGAGTACACCGCCTGCGTGATCCGCTGCTGCGCCAGCTCCCCCGCGAGCTCCGGCGGGGTGGTGCCGAAAATCAGGATCGGCTGGGCAAACCCGCTGTTGCGCAGCGCCACCCCCTCTTCGATGTTCGAGACGCCGAACCACGCGGTTCCGTGCTGAGCCAGCACCCCCGCCACCTGCTGCGCCCCGTGCCCATAGGCGTCCGCCTTGACCACGCCGAGCATCCCGCAGCCGGGGGCCAGCCGCTTCTGTATCTGTTCGACATTGTATGACAGCGCGTCCAGGTCGATTTCCGCCCAGGTGCGCCGGAGATAATCGCTCATATCCCAACCTGCTTCCCTTTGAAAAAATTGAACCTTTCTCCATTATATGCGCGCAGCGGGAAAGAATCAATCAATTCCACGCAAAAAACAGGGGCCTCACCCCGCCGAAATCGGCGGGGTGAGGCCCCTGAAACAGCCGCGCGGCGGGCTTTTCCGCCCACCCGCGCACAAATCTTTCCTGTTTTGTCACCGCTCTTCCTTCACAAAGGCGTCAAACCCCAGGTGGCTGAGCTGCTGTGCGAGGCGGTGAGCGTTGGATTTGTCGGCGAAAGCGCCGGCCTGCACGAGGTAAATCGGCCTGTCCCGCTGGGGCTGGCCCGC
>NZ_JACRST010000003.1 GCF_014384885.1 Ligaoa zhengdingensis | reverse complement strand
GGTAATATCTCCTGCACGCTGCTGCTTGTCACGCCGGACACCGACAGGCTGTAGGTAAAGGGGGGCTCACTGCCTGTCCAGCCTGTCTTGGACAGGGTTTTGGTGGTTAGGGTGGACTTATTGGCAGTGTTTCCTATTGCGCCGGCAATGCGATTTTCTAGGTTATTAAGATTCGCAGCATTCAACGCGTCTCCAGCAGCGACCTCAAGCCCCTCTTCCCTTGACACATCGTATACGTCCGCCGTCCCTGTGGGCGTCAATTTCCGCCTCCCTGGATATTCCACCTGCCGATCTACCCACGTTTTCTTAGTAAACGACATTAGATCACTCCTATCTGCTCGCCCGCATAACACTCTCCCAGGCCTGGTGTCGCGGCGGCTGTTTTGTGATATAGTTCATACATATCCGCCAGAATTTTTTCTGCGGAGTTCCACTTGTCCCAACTGTTCAAAGGATATTCAGGTGTTGCTGGTGTTACAGCATATGTGTAAAACGCTTCCCGGAGCGCCGCTATATTGTCGTTAATCCGTCTAAATGCGGCCTCCGGGGGCTTGTCTGTTCGGCTCCATGTCTGAGTAGATATTTCAACTCCAAGCAGTTCACCCAGTACAGCGCAATTCTCTTCCAACCTGTTGATGTCGCCCACATTGCAATACCCCTTCTCCGTATGCTCAATAACATCTTGAGCCGTGCGATCTACAATCGGCGTAATCCACGCCATAATTACAGCGCCCCCATTTCTTCGCCTGAAATCAGTTCGCCAAGTTGATACCCGGTAATTGTAGGGATACGCGCTCCGACTACACGGGCTGATGTGATAAACCCCCCGGTCAGATCGATCTCCATAGATTCTATCGTCCCCTTCAGCCTTTCATCGCGCAAGCTATCAACAACAACCCAATCACCGACCCTTTCTGAGCTGGTTAACAATTTGAATTCGTTGTTGTACCGCAGCTGGTAGTAGTCATAAAGGCGCTGCGCAATTGCATCAGCGTTATCTCCGGTCACGAGCGTCGCATCGTCTACCTGAAGTACATTTGACGTCGTATTTGCAGGCAAATCCAACATCCGCTTAGACACGATTCTTCTCGTATCGGTATATCCTTGGCCCGTTAATGCCACCTTTCCAGCCGCAGAAACGCGGATGACCGCCTGATTGACTGTACTAGATAGGATCGTTCCTCCTGATATAGAGAGGTTGTGGGCTGGATCGGTAAAGACGATTTGATAGTCTCCTGCCTCCAACGTGTCAGAAAACAGTTCTCGCGATTCTGTGTTTGGTTGGTATTTGTGCGCGACCACATCTATACCAGTGACCAAACTTCTCAGCTCTACCGTACCTCCAGAAAACTTTCTGGATTTGCTGATATGGCTGGTGGGGCGGCTCGGGGGAGAACAAATTCGGATTTCATCCCCTCTGCTACAGTCCACCACGGCCCCCAGCGCAAATGCCACCTGCTGCAACGCCTCGCGATGTGTACAGATCGGAAGATACCCAGACAGGGTCTTGTTTTCAAGACTTGCATCAAGGCTATATGGCACGTCCGCTGAGGTCATTATAGATGCCACAATATCACTCGCCGCAACGTTGTTATACATTCCCCCGCTAAAGTTGGTCTGATCGATAATGCCAATCAAGTCGACTGCGGACAAATCCACGCTATAGTCATCCGCGTTTTTCCAGGCGTCCAAATAGTATGTGCCCATTGGGATTTCCACCCCATTGACTATCTCTGAAACCGCTAACCTCTGGCGCTGTTGGAGGACGGAAAAGACGCCTTGAGGGTTGAGCAACGAAAACCTTGAGTCTTTGCTGTACACTTGCAAATCAAGGGTATTTACTGTAAGTTCGGCAGAAGTTGGATCCATCTCTTCCAGGATGGATGCCGACACAATACTTTCCCCCGAAAGTTCCATGGAGACAAGCCCGTATTCAATATTTTGCAGTTTCAGGTATCTGTACGGTTTTGCGGTAGAATAAAAAGTGAGGGTCACCTTGCGGTAGCCCTCAACCTTTTTCTCGACGTAATACTGAGCGCCGTCCGGAGCGAATGCCTTTTGTGCGATTATGTTTTCGCTTCCATCGTACCAGACTGCAAGCACGCTATTTGCATAATCGTTTGTATCAGGCGAAAAAGTAAGCGTCAAGCCGATACTGCTGTGCGGCTCAGTGAAAGACACTTCTAAGACAGGAGGCGTTGAAAACGATCCATCCGATCCAGACATTGACGCCGACCACAACCCCCACCCCGCACCGGATGGTGCGTCTGGAAATGGCGAGAAGCTCCCGTCCAGCAGAAAAAAGCTGTCTTCCAGGGTTGCTGACTTCGGTGGACTCAGCGGCACCTCCGATTTAAGATCGGATAGCGAGACAAAGTCCTGCTTATCCGCGCAGATTGGAGTACTGTCCTCCCTAGCAGTGACATCCAATAGCCCAAAATAGATTTTTGTCGAGGTTCCCACCGAATCACCTCCTCGCTGGGGCCTGGGCTGTGAAATTAACTGTTAAGTTTTTGAAGTAATTCTTAGATTTATGTATTCTCAACAGCTCATCTTGAACATTTGAGAAATAGGCAACAAACGTGTAGTCTCCAGCCTCGTCCGGCACAATTACCGTGTGAAACTCCTGCGGTTCTGTCAGCTTTCCCCAAAGTCTGGCATATTCATTCACATCCGCGGTACTGCCAAGCTGCAACTGATAGTTGAAGTAGACACCAATCAGCTCGCGGCGAAGTACTCCGTCTTCCGTGCGCTCTGCATACTTATCCAGGAAGTCCGCTTTTCGCTTAATAGAGAGCACTGGCACATCGTATTGATCTCCATCTATATACATCATCAGATTGCTCCTCCTCGTACCAGCTTTATCCCTTTTCGGGCCGTCGCGCGATCCAGTTCGGGCTTGAGTACCCGCGCAAGCGCAGCCATACTCCCGGTAAAATGGATGACGATCTCCTGCTCGCCGCGTGCATCCATGACATTTGCCAGCGCTTGCTCTATCGTTTCTAGTGGGGCCTCAATATTTGTCCCACTCTTTTGGTCGCCTAAGACCGCTAAAAACTCTCGATTTGCGGGGATAACCGCGCCCTCTGCAAGCCTTGGCAGTTGTATTTCCCTGACATGCGAGATGTTAATGCCAAACGATTTACCCCCAACACCAGGAACCCAATCTGGAAATTCAAAATGAATCTTGTTGAGCTGATCAATGAGCCAGTTGACGCCCTTGATAATAAAGTTCACCGCAGTTTCCAGTTGCCCAACGATGATGTTCCAAATTCCACCAAAGATATCCTTAATTCCCTGCCACACCATATCCCAGTCTCCGGTAAATACGCCCGTAAAGAATGTGATAAGGCCTTGGAAAATCTGTTTTATGCCATCTATCCAGACTCCTGCAATGCTTTTGATGTAATCAAAGAACCCAGTTATGATAGCTTTCGCTATATTGATGATACCGCTGAATTTTCCGTTGGTTTTTTCATTCAACCAGTCCAGAAAACTAAGAAACATATTTTTGATCGCATCCACTACAGTGTTGAATACGGTACCCAAACCTTCAAATATCTTTCCTGCGCCGCTTATAGCCAGGCCAATGTCCCCGGTAAAGATACCAACAAAAAAATCCTTAAACCCTCCCAGGATGGTTTTAAACCCTTCGATAAGGGCCTCCCCATCTCCAAAGGCGTTGACTATCGCCAGCAGCAGCGCCGCAATACCCGCAATCAACAGCGGTATCCACGATCCCACTAAAAGGGCGATGCCAAGTCCAGTGGCTATGATTCCCGTAATAGCCATCATAGTATTTTGCAGGTTCCAGCCGTTTTTGTCGGCGTCGTGAAAAGCAGTCACCAGCATCACAATCCCAGAGACGACCAGCCCTATGCCGCCGCCCAGTTTACCAAAGGCAATCCAAAGTCCCGCCACCAATTCAAGCATCCGTCCCGTCATAGACATAAGATTTTCCCACGATACCCCGTTCACCCACGCATCAAATGTGCTCTTCACAAAACCAACAACCCCATCAATTGCCAATAACAAGCCAAGGAACATCTTAATTCCCCCGCCAAAAGAATCGGAAAGCTTCCACGCCAGCAGCGCGGCGCCAATCATTTTAACGATCATCAAAATGTTATTCAGCCGATCCTCCGATATCCCTGTGTCAAAATCAAAACTCGGAGATATGCTGCTGGAAGCTCCACCGCCGCCAGCGTCCGATTGCTGCAACACATTAATCTCGTCGAACCCAGCCAATGCTCCCTCTGCATCTTTGGCTGAGGCCCCGACCGCATTGAGCGCCTCTGTCTCCTTATACAATTCTGAGGCCGCCTTCTTGGATTCGCTCCCGGTCTTGCCAAATAACCTCGCCATAAGCTGTGCAGCAACCGATATCAGGCGTGTAAGGATGTTGACCAAGCAAGTGAACGCTGGAACAACAACATCAACCAACGGCTGTGCCAATGTCAGAAGCGCGCCCTTGAGCCTTGCCATCGTCGCGGTTGCTTCACTGTTCGTTTTGATAACCTTGGACATCCAGTCCCGTATTGCACGCAGTGCCGACGTGATGACCGTAAACACAAATACTCGACGCGCAAGTCCCTTGATGCGTTGTGTGAACTTGTCCAGATAGTTGCTTGCCCGATCTAAAGCGTCTCCTATTCGTACCCCGCCTGTGCTAGCCTCGGCCAAATTTTTGGAGAGGCGCGCAGCTTTTTCCTCCTGCCGTTCCAACTCTGTTGCTGTTTTCACTAATGCGTTATCATATGGGGCCATTTTTTTAAGAATCGCCTCGTATTCGGATCGGAGCTTGGACACTTTATCCAAGGATGCAGCCTGCTGTTGATCGGCCCCAAGAACTCCAGCTTTCCACTGTTCCCCGTATTGTTTGGCCGCATCTGTAGCCTCTCTTATTTTTGTGCGCAGTTGGTTCGCTTCCTGAGTGAGGGGCTCCATATCATTTTGCTTTTGGTTGAGTTTTTCTTTTAGCGCGTCTATTTTCTTTTTGGTGTGTGCAAGCTCCTTTTCCAGCTCTTTGTTGTCTAGCTCGGTCGAAATCACAATCGCCCCGTCCGCCGTTTCATCCACCTCCCCACTGCTTCAGCAATTCGTTCTCCTCTGTCGTTGTTGGGCGCTTTAGATCCACCAGTTCTCGGTTTCTTCGATACCATTCTCGGTCCTCTTTATCAAGCTTTTTACCCCGCGCCAGATGGTCACGCACCCGCACAATTTGGGCGAACAGGCATTCTCCACCTATTTCGTGGTAAAAAGCAACAAAGGTCCACCAATGCATATATTCCGCCAACCTTATCTCACGCCCACATACACGATTTATGGGCGCTACAATGTGTTTAAAGTCCTGCTCCCAATCCATCAGTTTCGGGGCCTTTTTTTGCGGTGAAATCTCTCCACAGTCAATAAACCAGAAGCACTTTTTTACCGCTTGTTCAAGCATATCCGGCGGAATTTCGTCTAAATCCGGGTAGAAGATACTGAGGGCCACCAATATCTTTTCTTGATCTGTAAGTTCCGGATCGGACAGGGCGGTGCAGATATCCAACACCGCCCTGTAATCGGATCTGATCTCATAGTCCTTGCCGTCTATCTTTACGCTCGTTGGTAAGTCGTAAATCATCTTTTATACTTTTCCATATATTTTTTGATGCGCGGATTGGTCAACTTTTGCTCCTTGCTCATTGATGCATCCACTTCAGCAAAAATTGCCAGCATCAGATTGCACCATGCAGGCAAGCCGTCTGCAAGCGCGTACACGTTCATATTACCAAACAACGAGGAGCAGACCGAATCTCCTAACAGGCCATCTATCACCCCGCGCATCTCCGCGTCGCGCGCATCTGCAAAGGCAAGAATTTTTTCCGGTTCCGAAAGCTTTTCCACTTCTTCTCGATATGTGTCCTGTTTTTTTTCCAGCGCGTCGAACGCTTCATACAGCCGACGCACAAATGTGCTGTCGGTCGGGTTGAATCGCACTTCGCACGCTTCATTGATTGTGTAAGTCTTTAGTCCAGTGTCAAATGTCAGTTTGTTCATTTAATCACTCCTCAGAATCCGGCGTAAATGTTACTGTGCCGTTCGCATTCGATGCCGTCCCTACAGTCCGCTTTCCGCCAAAGATCACGTCAATAGGCATTCCCACATTCGAGGAACCCCCCAAGCCAGACGGCTTGACTGCACACGAACTGTATCGTTCGGCGAACACCGCTGTATTTTTGGTGCCCGCATAAAGATGCACCAAAAGCATGTCTTGGTTTGAGAGTGCGGCCACGTCCTGATCCTTGATCGCCAGGTTCCACAGTTTCACCTGTGCCTCGTCTCCTGCATCCAGTTCACACGGCTCAAATGATTGCGTCAGGGCCGGCTTTTTCATTGTGGTGTAGGTTTGCCCCAGAATGTCTGTCTTGGTCTCGTCTCCCCAGTCAAACTCGATGGAACTGTCCTCCACGCGCTTTCCAATGACGCTCCACGCGGGTGCCGAGGAGGTGCCCGTATTCAGATATAGTAGCAATAGTTCGCGTTCAACCGCCGCATCAGCCGCAGTGTTAAAAGTTATATCGGCCATTTCATTCACCTCTCAAATTTCTTTACATACTGGACGGAGAGCTGAACCATATAGGTCGCCGTTCCCTCTCCATCGGCTTCGTATAAAACTCCGTTTTGGGCTATAATCTTTTCGTTTTGCGGCGCGTCTCCAAAAACCGGAGCCGCCCCTGTCGCAGATTGCTCTTGCGCCCACTCCTGAAAATCCATGATCCAGTCCGCATTTATAGTGGCCCCCTGGTCGTCGCCAGGCGCTTTCTCAAAGACATAGTATAGTCCGAAATTATATTGGTTGGTCACAGTAACATTCCCAAGAATATCCCGGCGGCGCTCTATTTCCACCAAGCCAGACGGAAACAATCCACCGTTTCGAGGTATCTGGTCTGTGTAGTCCACCTGAAAGGCAGAAAGGATGTCAAACCCGGGATATTCAGCCAGCCAGCTCTTCAGCTTTGCTAACGCGCTCATCGGCCTTCCCTCCTTCTTACATATTCCTGTAGCTCGGATTGCATTGCGGGTATTTCCGCAGCTTTCAACCTGCGATCCCAAAATGGGCCGGCCAGCGGATTTTTGTCCTTTGTGTATTGCAAGTCGACATCCGTAACCGTTTTTGGAGCCTTCCCAACCATCACCTTTCCATAGTAGAGATACCGCGCATAAGGCGTATCAGTCACAATCTCGGGGGTGTCAATATGTGTTTGCGCCTGAGTCAACTTGATGGTGGCTCCGCTTCGGTACGGCATGTACTTTACTATCCTTCGCAAGACATTTGCAGTGTGATATCGCTGCACATCTCCGCCCCTCGTAAGCCCTTTTGCTTTCAGTATTTGATCTATGGGCTTCATATTAACGGCTATTCTTCCCACTATGTTCATCCGCCCGCCTCCACATGCACCATTTTCCCGTTCCAATACTTTGTATCAACATATTTGACTACCACAAGCCCCGGGACTTTCGCCGGGATAAGCGACGCCCACCCTTCCCGTGTGGAGACTTCAGGGCCAATTCCTAGTAAGACTTTGTCGCCGACATAAACGCTTTGTTCCGGACACGGAATAACCAGCAAAAAGCCATTTGCTTCAGCGCTGCCTGTTTTGTCTATGTTTTGGCTTTTTTTAAAATCCAAGAACGCGTGAGTGTACACCCTTCTGGTGTATATCTCATTATCCTTGTGGTAGACCGTCACCGTCTGATTGCACAGCTTATACTCCACAGGAGAGGCGCGGCGCTTGATACGGGCCATCACAACGCCCCCGCTTCTTGCCATGCGGCATAAATTTTTGGCCCCTGCAAAGCAATCCAGTCTACCAATTCCTCGTTTTTTGCCCACGGTCCATCAACCTTAAAAGAACTATCCGCGAGCCCGGATTCGTCAAAGAAAGCGTGAACAATTTCATGCCGTAAAATCTGCCGCTGCGCACTCCTTGCAGCTTCGGCAGATTCGTATTCCCACCCTTTACAGGTTGTCATATCACAGATGACTATCTGCTGCAGATAGCGATCGCAGTACCCGTCAATCGATTCACGCTCAAAGGCTTCATCCTCTTTGTATTTTCTTACGGTTATTGTGTACGGAGTGCCAAGGACATTCAAGGTTTGCATTAGTGCACCCCCCGGTAGATATCTAAGTATAAGCAGGCACAGCGAAACAATTCTCTGGCTTGGCCCACTGGAGTCACATCCACTGCGTCATTCCCAGCGCCGCTGTAGCTAGCGGAAACGCTACCGATAGATGCTGATCGTACCGCTCCGCCCTCCCCATTGGCGATCAAATCAAATCCATACAGCGCATCAGCCATGGCGCAGACCGCCATGCCCTCGGAATCTGCCTCCGGCGCTGTAACTATGTAAATGCGTTTATACCGGGCAAGCTGATCCCCAGCCCGCTTGATAAGGCTGGGGAAATCAGCACTAGGGATAGTATCGCCTTTATATTTGGTCCTATAGAATATGAAATCGACCATAGGCCTACCTCCAGGATCAGGCTTTGAATTTTGCCAGAACCACCTTAGATTCATTGGACAGCGCCACCACATAAAAACGATCGGCGGTAATTTCCGTGGTGCGGTTCTTTGGTTTTCTTTCAGTTTCCACATTGGTCTCTCGCTTAAGATACACTGTGATAGCAGGAAGCGCGTCCTCCGTCTCGTCATCCTGTTCCAGCTTTACCAACGGATTAAGGTAGTAGGCCGCCGTAACCGGTACAACGTAATCATTGACCTCAGGCACAAATACAGCCCTTTCTTCAGAGTCCCAAAAATCTCCGGCGGTCAGGCTGGATAACTTGGATTCTCCAGAGGACGGGGTTGCGGTTTCGTCCACGATTTTCACTGCTCCGCTGTCGCCGGATTCAGCCTTGATGTAACCGATCTTCACGACTTTCTTGGATGGGACGATCCTAGTATTAGCGATCATGCCGATCTCGCCGGTGAGCATTACGCCCTCCTTGTATTTGTCGGCGGAAATAAAATTGCTGTCTTTGCGCAAAGTAGTAACCTGTGCAGGGTGGACAAACAGCACCTTCTCAGTGTTGACTTCCTCCTCGAATACATCGATAGCGTCTACAATGCCGTTATAGGCGATTTTTGCGCTTGTGCCGTCATAGGAGAGGGTGCTTGTACGCAGCGCGTCCATCGCATCATTATCCACCTTGGCGGCGATAGATAGGGCCAACTGATTGGCCGCCTCACCCACCGGATTGCCGTAACCCGAGAGCACTGCCTCGTCGGTTAAAGACACACCTTTCATAGCTTTCTTGATGGTTGCGGTCTTGCTAGAAGTGCTCATAGCCTCGATAGTAACGTCTGCACCTTCGTCTACATCGTAAGCATCGCCGATATACCCCCACGATGGGACGGTGATGGTGCTTCCAGGCTGGCCCTCAAGGGTGGCGTCCACCTTGGCAAATGGGATGACTCGAATTTTCTTGGGAATCTTTCCGGTAATCATGTCGGCCATAACCTCCGGATCAATTAGCTTATTCAGGGTAGTGATAACATCAGGCATAGTTTTACTCCTTTACTTGTTCATACAATTTTGGATTGTTCTGTTTCAGTTCCAGTCGCTCGCGATAACCCATCCTTGCAAACGACTCCTTGGTAACAGCCCCGGTCATTTTTTGTGTGCCGGTGCCTGCGGCGTAAGGGGGAGGGGTTCGATCGGCCTCAAATAAGTAGCTCTTATCCTTCTTTAGCTGATCCATGGCCGCTCTGATGTCCGCCTCTTGGTTTTTGCTGTTTTTTAGTGCATCGATGTCCAACATGCTGCATACAGCCTTTGCGTCGCGTCCTTTCGCGGCAGTCACCGCGCTGGACAGTAAGCTTTCAAAGGCCATATCGGCAATTTTGGCTTGATAGTCCGACTCTTGTCTCGCAAGGTCGCCTTGCAATTTTATGATCCGTCCCTTGAGTTCGTTGACGTCCACGCCCTCAAATGCTTTCAGGCCGTCTGTAGTGCTTTTGAGCTGGTCTGTCAACTGCGCAACCTTGCCGACCTGCTTATCATAGTCAGCCACAGTTTTGTAGTTGGCAAACAAATCTTTCTCAAAATCTGATTTTTTGCCCTCCGGGATTTCTAAATTTAACCCGGATAGAATCTCGTAAATGTTCTTCAATTCGGATCCCCCTAAAATAATTTATCCACCGGTCTTTCTCCGGTCAGTGGGTGAACCGGTTAAACGGCCGGTTCCGCCGTATCGGCATAACAATAGAGCCTTTTAACGCCTTGCTCAGGGCGGCGCCTTACCCCGCGCCGGGAGAAATCTGGATCACCGCCTTTCTCCATTAATCTTCTCTTTTCCCTCGTAAATCAAAATCATCACCTTTGCCTTTATATTTTTCATCGAATTCCTAAATTCGTGTAATTACGACTCATATACGCGGTATAATTTAACAAAATACGACAGGTTTAGGAGGCATTCTCATGTTTTGTAAGAAGTGCGGCACAGAATTCCAAGACGCAAATTTTTGTCCCAAGTGCGGGCAACCGGTTTTCGTTAACCCGCCTCAGCAACCCGCCCCGTCCCAAGGCAACCCAGCCCCTCCTCCAAAAAAGAAAAACGGGTGCCTCGTTGTTATCGTAATCGCGGTTGCTATTTTTGCCGTTGTTTTCGTTGTTGGAGCTCTTTCGGGTTCCAATGAGCCGACTTCGACCAGCGTTTCGGCGAATCAGAGTTCATCTAGCGGCACAACATCCCTTTCTTCAGACGAGGCGAACAACAAAGAAGATGGTGTCTACGGGCTGAACGAACCTGCGGAATTCCTCGGGATTAAGGCCACCATGGTCAATGTCTCTGAATCGTTCGGAACGGATTTCATCCATCCAGGGGATGGGAATGTCTTTGTAACTGTAGAGTTTGAAATTGAAAACAACTCGGCCAAAGAAATAAACGTCAGTTCAATTATGAGTTTTGATGCGTATTGTGACGATTACGCCGCAAATATCAGCCTCGTCTCCTTTGCGGAGGACGGTGGTCTAAAAAGCTTAGACGGGACAATCGCACCTGGAAAGAAAATGAGTGGAGTGTTGGGGTACGAAGTTCCAAAAGATATGGAACGTTTGGAAATCAACTATCAGCCGAGCCAGTTTCACAGTGGCAAAATAAAGTTTGTATACGAAAAGTGATCCTTTCGGCGGCGCCCTGTTAAAATTGCAGGGCGCCGCCGTTTTTGCGCGTCAAATTTGCGGCATAAGAAAACCACCTCCCAAAAGGTTGGTGGTTTAATCTATAAATTCAATTTTTTCGATCCTACTGATATAGAGGACGGTACCTGGGCCAACATCGAGACTTGGCTCAAACACACCGCCCTCCTCCTCATTCTCGACGGCGCAGTATGCCCAGCAGCGGCCCGAAAAAATCTGTCCATCTGTGCAGGTAACACAGACTTCCCGCTCCGAATCCATGAAATCAAACAGTTTCTTTTCCGTATATCTCATCTTCTGCCTTTCGCCCCCTTCTTGCTCGGGTAGTCGGGGACAATATGCGTCCCTCGCTTGCCGTAGTGGATTTTGAATACTGTCGTTTCCGCCTCAGCCCCATTGCGGTTATCAACGACAACGCCGATCACATCAGGATGCATGGTAACAACCTCCTTGCTTTGCCACACGCCATCGTTTGTTCGCTCTAATATCCCGGTACCCTTGTATTGATCTACCAAAGCCTGCGCCTCGTCTGCGCTGACGGTCAAGCGGCTTGGCCCGTTTTTCCCCTGCTTTTTCAGCTTCTCAACATATTGCTTATATTCGTTTGTTCCCGCAACATGTTTTCTGAATTGTCCGGGCTCGATGGTTGTTATCACTTGGTCGGACTGAATTTTTCGCCGTAGCGGCAAATCTCGCATATACGCCTTGATATTCTTTTCTCCGCTGCCAATATCATACATCGAATTTGCGGCTGTTGCAACTCTTGCGTATCCTGATTTAGCCCTTGCCGCCTGTCCCTTTCCAAAGTTCGCTATTTCGGCCCGCTCAGACTGTGTCCGAAGTCCGGCCGCCGCAGAAAAGCGCTTATACTCGCCGCTTAGCACCTGAAGCTTAATCTGGTCTATTTGCAATTTTTCTGTGTCGCCTGTCGATTCATCCACCAGAATTTTTCGTTTCTGAGCACGCATAGAGCGCTCAAGCTTCCGTTGCATCTGTGTTGCTTCATACATAGTGTAGTGCTTACCCAGGTATTCAATGCCAGTAGCGTTGTCCCGCTTAAACTTCGCCAGTTCTTCCGGCGTGTACTGCGGCACGCTAACTCCCAAAATGACAGGGAAGGCCACATGGCCGCAATTCAGTGTACCAATGCGGCGAGCGAGGCTATTGTTCAGGGCCATATATTCGGCATCCGAATACTGCCTGCCCTGGATCGGTTCATGATCTGGGGCGCTTGCTGCGTGAGCTGAAATTTCCCATCCGTCGGCGCCTAGACTATCATGCTCTTGCCGACTGATCTGCTCCTGCATCAGGCCCAGCCCGCCCATAATGTTGCGCCGCACCGCTGCCTCCAGAGACGTGTGAGCACCAGATTGATAGTCGATCCACTGCACTCCCTTATGCGCTAAATTCTTGGTGGCCTGTCGAATTGCGGTGTTGTAGTCCGACGCACCTGTGGCGACTTGCTCGAACGCGAAATCACACGCCTTTTTATATGCAGCGGTCAGCGGGTACGTTTTCCCATCAGGCGCTACAAAACCAATGGTTTGTACCATATTAGTCAGATCATCCTGTGCCAGTTTTACTGCTGCCGCTATCGTTTGTTGAAGGACGATATTTTCTGCGAATGGAACAGCCTGGGCAAAAGGGAAATTCATTATGTCGTAGTTATATCCTACCTCTGCTGATTGCGTAAGTAATCTACGTAATTCTTGGTGTGAAACCTTTAACAGCTTTCGGATGCGTTTCTTAATTTCCCTTTGTGATACGCCTAAGTTTTGGAGTTTCCAAACCTCGTATGCAGCGGTGGAAGTCAATTGCCCCGCCTCTGAAATACGTCTTGCAATCTCAGAAATAAGGTAGCTGCTGATTGGGTCTGTAAGCTTTGTAGCGGCGTCCCGAATGGCGTCAATCTGTTCTGGTGTTAACATCATTCGTCACCAGGTTTCGCCATTTCTTCAACCTCTGGCATATATCGCCCTCTAATCTTCTGTAAATCTTCCTCTGTTTCGGTCGGCATATCAAAGTACCAGCCAACCGCAATCTCTGGCTTCAGCATTCCCGCCGCTACCATAGCCTTGTAATCGCCCCAGGTTTGATCTTCATCGTAGAGGATTCCGTTTCCCCAATTGATGATTACATCCTTACCTGGGTTGATCTCCGGCCCAGCATAAATTTTATACATTCGGCCCAGCACACCACATACCCTCACAGCCTCGCGTACAGCACCATCCCACATCTCCTGAAGATCAATGATGGATAGGTTGTAGTCGCCCGCGCTGGACGTCACCTCCGTAGCCGTACGCTCCATCGCCTCAACCTCCGACAACAGCCCGCGCTTTAAGCCAATTAGGCTTTCCACGTTTCGGAGGTATTCTGTCTTTCGCGCAAGAAAGGATGCCTCCCGCAAAGGCGGGGAGAAGATGTCAATCCCTCCGCTTTGGTAGTCGCCCGAAACCCCCACAAAAACATCGTCCGTTAATGCTTTTCGGCCGTCCCGGCGTTCAAGCAGCGTATCGTCTACAAAGATACGGCTTTTCCCGCGCTCGAATTCCCCGTTGAGTTGCGCCTCGTTGCGGTTGATATTGTGGATCAGGCCCGCAGCAGGAGCATATACGCTGACTGCATCCAGGCTGCCATCTACTGTGTTTTCCAAGGGTACGCGTAGCGGTATCAGTCCAATACTGCCAACTGGCTTCGGAAACACCACAACAGGCTCCAGCGCCGCATATTTCTCCAGGGCTTGCAGTGGAATTTCGGTGCCTAAGATGTCCTCTGTGTTTGACCGATATAGTCTACTTTCAATCTTCAGCCACCCATCTGCATCCACCGTGCGCCGCTCCAGCAGGGTATAATACAGTCTATCCACTATGGTGCGCTCCGCTGTGCCGATGTCGGTCAGATCACCGCGCTCGTCGCGTCCGAGCGCCAAATAGTCACTGCGAGAGATCACGCCAAAGGAGACGCCCTTAGATAAAAAAATCGGCTTGAGATAGCACTGTCCACCAATAAGCGCCTGCTGCATCGCTTTCTTACGACACACATCCAGTGCGCCCAAAACACTTGTTATATACTCGGTTTTAGGGCCGGAACCAGCAGCACCCGCCTCATACTCAGAAAATGTGGTTTTGCTCAATTTATGTACTACGGCCACCGGAATACGTTGGCACGGGTCTTCCCTGTCCGTCGGCTCAGTCTGGTAATATAGTCCCATCCAGTCCCCGATTGCAGCTTTCATCGGCGCCGAAGTGATATCCTTAACCCCAAACGCTTGTTCAAAATTATAAATTTTATTGCCGTCAAAGAGTGCGGTGAGTATACTCATTCCTCCCTCACCTCTTTTGCGTTGATGATGATACGGGGTCTCCGCCGCATGGCGTACTCCATTCCGTCAATATATGCGCTCAGGCGTTCGATTTCCCGCCTTTGCACAGCAAGCTTCTCCCGCAGTCTTTCGTTTGCCTCCGTTAGATCGTCCCGACACCAGGCAGGCAAAAATCGTTTATAGAGCCATGTTTTTAATTTAGTTATCACATCCCACGCCTCCTCCATACTTGCTCCAAGGCATATCTGCATCCATCGATAACGTGATTCGCTGCATCTGGGTAGCCCTGGAGAACCTCGCCGGTCTTTTCGTTGCGTTCATATTCATACTCGCTGAATTCTTTCGCTGCATTTGGGCATCGTTCTGGATCAATCACAATAGCCGGCAGGGATTGTAGCCACTTGATTCCAGCTTCAACGCTACCAGGCCCCTTTCTGGCGGCCACCATGTCGAATCCCATGGACCGAAAATTGCTGATTGACTTGTCTCCGCCACCACCAGGATCGGCCACAATGCGGTCGTTCTTGTGGGCCTTGATAGTTTCCGCCCACCGGTCGTCCGGGCAACGATTGGCCCGATAATCCTCGTAAATATACAGGACACGGTCTTTGCTACTGTATGTACATCCCACAAATTGGTTGGGGTCTGGATACCAGCCCCAGTCTTGACCAAAGTAATGCCAGTCCTGTTCGGAAATAAATTTTTCTGATATCGGCTCTAACCGCAAGTTTTCGAACACCTGCGTGCCTGAGCCTACAACTTCCCCTCCATACTCATGCCGGTATGCGGTTGGGTTGATGGACTTTAAGTGATCGGCATCGGCCAGAAAACGAGGCCCCAGCCACTCCGGCGGAGTTGTAAGATAGGTGCTATGGTGCACTATTTTCCCAGGCTTGCTCTCTATCACATAGCGGTTCGCCCAGTTTCTCGCCATGGCAGGAGGGTTGAAGCTCTTAAAGCACATAGAGTACACACCGCCGCGGAACAATGACTGTTCCACGCTGCGGATTTGCTCTTCGCCATCAAACTGATCCAGTTCCTCGAACCACGCAATCCCGATGTAGCCGAACGCTACTTTGATTGATTTGAGCTTTCCAGGGTCGTCCATCCCAAAAAACATAATCTTTTGCCCAGTTGGGATATATACGCACTCCATCGGCGACACTGTGCACCGAAACTTGTTCGCCAATCCAAGCTCAGCAATAGCCCAGCATATCTGCGCGTATACCGATGTGCGGAGGGTGTTGCCCACCTTACGCATCACTACCGCATGGCAAAGAGGGTGCTTCAGGAGTTCCAGCACCAATTCCACGCTGACATAACTTGACTTTGCGGACCCTCGTCCGCCCTTACAGACCAGCTCATTAACTACGCCCATCTTAATTTTTCGGTGCGGTTCTGCGAACGCAGGGGATATTATTTTAGATAGTTTATATGTCATCAACGATTTGCACTCCCGCGTCGCGCCCGACGGCATCTTGTTTGTACCGTCCCTTGAGCTCAAAATACAGCTTGATCGCCTGGATATCCCCGACGTCAACACGGCGCATAAGGGCTTTCCAAACACGTGACAGCTCGCTGTCCGTATATCTATCGATCAGGCCATCCACGTAATCGCGGAACGTCTCGTCCTCAAGCCACCGGTAAAACGTAGACCTTGCGACACCAATACGCTCGCATAGCTGCGTAATTGTCCCGCTGAAATCAGGGTTTGACAACATTTCCGCCGCCTTGAGCTGTTTTTTCCCGAGCACCGTTTTGTTTCGTTTTGTCGTCACATCACCACCACGCTTTTTTGATTATCTTCTCGCCCTTTGGCTTGCGCATCATCCATGGCTTGGCTATGTTGCATCCCTCCCTTTGGACGCAGAAAATCCGCCCGTGGTACCCCATGAGCGGATTTTTCTAATTACACTATATCATTGTTTCGATATGACATTCTATGACATCTCTTCGAGTGCTTTGCCGTGCATTCTAACAACCTGTCTCCACGAATAGTGCATCTCTACTGCAATCCTCTCCCAAGTATATCCGTCTATGTACCGGTACCGCAACAGCAGCCTTAGCCGATCATCCGCTACTGCTCCAATTGCTTTCTCGATATCCTCACGCAATGCAACTCCTCTGTCAATTTGCTCCGCCAACTTGTTCTGCATCTCTATGATCTTCTCGACGCACATCTGGATTCTGTCGCCCTGATTGCTTGTCCCGCTGGACAGATCGCTCCATCCGCTGGTGACCCGACGGGCTCTGCTTTCCCACCTCGTCAATTCTTCGATAGTTCGGCTGATCTCAGATTCATTATTCCGATACTGTAGCAAATATTGCTTCTTTTCTTGATTCGTCACGGTGTGACCTCCTCCCACCGAAATCTTTTGCCTTCGAGGGCAATTCTGCCTTCGTCCTCCGCCTGAAATCGGCGGTCGTAGTCGCGGAGCGTGCGCTTTGGCTTAAACGGGAATTGGCTGTCCCCGTCCCAGCTCAACATCAGAGCCCAATAATCTGGGTAGTTCTTCCGCAGCCGGCGGAGTGAATCAACCCTCTGGTTTGGGCAAAACCAGCACCCGCCCCGCACCTCTTCGGTGTATATAGGCGCAAGCAGCCCGGAATACTTGGACCATAGACCGCAGTAATCCTCCTGCCAGCCAATCTCAACCAATGGGAGTTTTACGTTCGGCCTGTTGATATGCCCAGCTATTCGGCTTGGCTCATCTGCCGCAATCCCAAGATAGATGATGCCTCCGCGCTGTATCTCCTGTAACGGTTTTACCTTGCACGGCCGCTGCAATTCGCACCCCATTCTCTGCCCCTTGGTCATAGGCCAGCCCCTTATTTGGCCCGCGTGATTACCTTTTACACGGCGGCGGTACATCAGCGTTTCCGCCGTATACTTCCCCCTGACATGCTCCACCGTAATGCCCCATCGTTCTTTGATGATCGCATCAGCTCTCGCCTTAAACTCTACCATAGGCGGCAAATCTGCTGGGATGTCATCCGTAGCCCAAACATCGGCCGTAACGATGCGATCCAGGGGCCACCCCAAACGCTCGATAGCTCCCAAACAGGCCATGCTATCTTTGCCGTAGCTCAGCGATAAAATGTGCTCCATGCTAGCCCCTCCCTCGCGTCTTCTCAATCCTTGCTTTCAGGGCCCGCATGACGGCCTCGTGGGTGTCAGCACGGTCTCGGATAGCCGCCATAACGTCCTCATCCTCGCACCCCTGCACGATGAGGTAGTGGATATAGACCTTGTCGTAAGGGGACCCCTGCCGCCATAAGCGGCAATTGCCCTGGTCATTAAGCTCAAAGCTCCAGTTGAGACCGTACCAGATGACATTGCGTCCGCCGGCCTGAAGGTTGAGGCCATAGGCGCAGGAGGCCGGATGCACCAGCAGCACATCAACATCTCCATTGTTCCAGGCATCGGCGTCCCCAGCGCCCTTGTAAACCCTGACCTTGAGATCCTTGCGCTGCTTTTGCAGCCGCTCCAGGATGCGATCCCGGTCATGCTGGTATCCGTAGAACGTCAAGGCGGGTTCGCCGTTCAAACGCTCCAACAGCTCCATGTAAGCATCCAGCTTGCAGTCATGGACATGGACCACCTGACCCTCGGTGCCGTAGACCGCGCCGTTGCAATACTGCAACAGCTTGCCCACCAGCACCCCGGCGGTGCCAGCGGTGATAACATCCTCATCCACCTCCAGCAGCAGGTCCCGCTCAAACTGCTCATAGTCTCGCGTGGCCTTGGGGTCAAGCAGCACCGGCACCTCGTGCTGGATGATCTGCGGCAGCTGCAAATAATCCTCCGCTTTCATGGAGATGCAGATGTCAGAGATAGCCTCCAGCACCGCACTCTCCGCCCCATCCTTGGCTTTATAGGAGAAAATCTGGGTCCTGCTCCTTTGATCCGGGTCAAAATATCGCTCCCGGTAGGCGCTCAGAGTGGGCCCCAGCCGCTCCCCCTGGTCCAGCAAGTACACCTGAGCCCACAGGTCGATGAGGCCCTTGGAGGACGGCGTGCCGGTCAGTAGCACCATCTTTTTGACGAAACGCCGTACCCGTTTCAATGCCTTAAAGCGTTTGCTTTGGGAGTTCTTGAAGCTGGTGCTCTCATCCAACACTACCATGTCAAAAGGCCAGGCTTGCTTATAATAGTCCACCAGCCACTCTACGTTTTCTCGGTTGATAACATACACATCCGCCGGAGTATTAAGAGCCTTAATCCGCTTGGAGGTGCTGCCCAGCACTGCTGAAATGCGGAGGTGTTGCAGATGATCCCACTTGGCTGCCTCCTTGCTCCAGGTGGCCTCTGCCACCGTTTTGGGTGCTACCACCAGGACCTTGGACACCCGCCAGCGGAAATACTTGAGAATGTTGACCGCCGTGAGGGTGATGACCGTTTTGCCAAGGCCATTTAACCGGGCCGCAGGAACAAGCCAACTGCGGGATCCTCAACTACTCGCTGAATACAATAGGCTTGGTAATTATGCGGCTCAAATTTCATTGTTATCACCTCCTTGCTGCGTGTGCCATTTGGCGTGCGCGGTTTGATTTTCAAAAACCATTAGATTCTTAGGGTCGTTGTTTCGCTTATCCCCATCTATGTGGTGCACCACCTCTCCGGGTCGCAAGGGTCTGCCCAGCATCAATTCCGCTACGACACGATGCGTATGCCTCCCAAAAAACTTTGTGTATGTCTTACCGTTACCCGTGTTCAAACGTGATTCTCGCAATTTCTGCCTCACTTCCGGTGTCATCCGCTTGGGGTTGTTCTCCGCATTGAGATACGCCATTTGGCAAGCCCTGCAGCAGAACGGACGGCTCACACCGGCTCTGGCACTCGGAGGTCTGTACATTTCTTTTCCGCATTTCGTACAAAACTCAGGTCCCGCAGCTCTCGGTCTACCCATCAGCCAAAAACCTCCCTTAAAAACTCTTTCACGGCATCCATCCCACACAGTATACGGACATCCGCCCCCCGTTTCTCCAACTCGCCCCTTTGCCATTTCTGCATCTTGGTCAGCCTCCCAATCTCTGTTTTCAGCTCTACATAGATGGTGCGGCCGTTGGGGGTGATGACAATACGGTCAGGCACACCAGGATTGCCGGGGGAGACAAACTTATAGCACAGCCCTCCGTGCTCTTTTACCTTGCGGGCCATGTAGCCCTCAATATAACTTTCTTTCATGGCATCCACCGCCACAATGTTCTGTCACCGCAGATTTCTGTGTTTACATATTTTCCGTGCCAGCATCTTGCGGCTTTTATCTCTTTTCTTGTGATGCCCACTTTTTTACCCTCGGCATAAACATCCTTGGGTGATATGGGGCCTCTTGCTTTTACAATATTTTCAAGCCAGTGTTTCACATTCATTCTTATCCACCTTTCTGTTTTGGGGCGGAACATTCAGCATTTTTTCTATATATTTCTTATATTAGGGGGATTAGAGAGTATATATATTCTCTATTCTCTCTATTCTCTCTATTTTTATATTTAATAGAAAATAAATGTTCCAATATTCCAGATACTCAAAAAAGCCAGTGTTTTCAAGGGTTTAGCCCGGAACATTCCCCGGAACATTAGGCGGAACATGGCCCGGAACATTCAAGCGCCGTTTTTAAGATGTTCCGGGGAATGTTCCGGCCTTTTTATTCCAGTTTATCCCATAAATTATCACGGATTTTCAGAAAACCACGCTGTTTGCCGCAGTAACCAAAGCGCAAAGAGCTCTTGCTTTTTTCCCAGTTTGAGCAAGCCTCAATGATGCCGTTTATCTCCGCCGTGTCAGAGTAGCGGATATCCCGCTGCTTGCCGTCCAGGGCCTCACACCACACTTCCAGGGCGCACACCCGGTCCCGGTCCACCAGCTTGACCTCACCCTGCACGGCGCCACCCCAGAACATGCGGCGGCGGTCCAGAGGCCAGCTTTGCCAGTCCTCCGGCACCCGCTTGGCCAGGAAGTCCAGCACGATGCCCTCACGGGTGCTTACTTCACGGTGCTCCTCCTGCTTGGCCTTGGCGGCCTCCTCAAGATCACCCTTGAGGAAAAGGGGCTCTCCCGTCTGCCAGCGGACCACAGCCTCCGCCCAGAGCTGGTCAACCTCCTCCGGCAGATCAGCCCACACGCTCTTTGTGACCGGCTGCACACCGGTGTCCACGGGCCAAAAGCGGCGGTTGCCGGTGCGATCCTGTAAATAATCGGAGGTGTTGGTGGTGCCGAAGAACACACAGCACCGGGGCAACTCCTTGACATGGCGGCCGTAGGCAGCCCGAAAACGGTCATTGCGGAGGGAGAGAAACTGCTTGATGCGGGCAATATCGGTGCGCCGGAAAGCGTCCAACTCCGCTATCTCTACCAGCCAAACGCCTTGCAGGAGCTCAGAGGCCTCCTTGCCTTCAAAGGTGCGGATGCTGTCATTAAACCAGCCCCGGCTCATCTTATCCAACAGGGTACTCTTGCCTATGCCCTGGGGGCCGGAGAGGATGAGCATGGTGTCATACTTGCTGCCCGGCGCCATGGCGCGAGTGACGGCGGCGGCGAACGCCTTGCGGGTCACCGCTCTGGTGTATGGGGTATCGACAGCGCCCAGGTAGTCAATGAAAAGGGTATCAAGCCGTAGCTGGCCATCCCACTTGAGGCCCTGAAGATAGTCCTGCACCTCGTTGAAAGCGTGCTTTGTGGAGTGCAGGGACAGGGCTCCGTCGATCTTGCCGTTGCCGGTGATGTGATGGTAGCGTTCCATATACCAATAGAGGCCCTCGTTGTCGTTGTCATCCCAGAGGCGGCGCTGTGTGCGGCCGTCCCACGGGAGGGCGCCCAGCACCTCACCGCGGCCCGCAAAGCAGTTGAGGGCGAACTTGTCCTTGAGGAGAGGGTCGTGCTCCAGGATAATCCAGACATTATCAATGGTGGCTTTGGGGAGGCCTGTCTGGCTATTCACGGCCAGCTTGCTCATCCAGTTGGCGGAGTCCCTCTCGTTGGTGGGCTCCACACCCTCAAAGTCCTTGACGGCCTCCTGGTATCGCTCCTGGCTCATCAGAGCGGCCACATCCGCATTGGAGACGGCCATCTCACACATGGCCTGGTAGCTGGGGAGCCGGTTGGTGGGTGTGCCCGGTTGGGCCTCATCGTCCTTGTCACCAAAGCGGTGGAGGCGCACAAGGTCAAAGGCATTGACCAGGCGGCCGCTGCACGGGTCAGTGGCGTGGTGACTGTATAAAAACTTGCCGTTGTCATAGATCACGGCGCCACCGGTGGTAGAGCCGCCCAGATAGGTGTATCTTCCGGGCATACTCTCCACGGGCTCGTACATGCCGGGGATAAGCTCATCCAGGGCCCGGTAGATATCAAAGGTGCGGCAGAAAGCGCCCACAACGCCCGTCTTGGCCACCGGGTCACCTTGCCTGACTGCCAGCTTGGGCAGGCTCAGAGCGCCCGGCACCTGTGGCCAGAGGGTGCAGTCCCGCCAGTCCTCGTATTGGGCCAGCAGGCCGCCGGCGGAGAGGAGGGGCTTGTCCTGCCAGAGATATACATACTGGCTGTCAGAACAACAGCTTGGCCAGTACATGAGGCGGGACACCTCAAAGGTGGTGGGGTCGCAGAGCTCAATGCCTATGTACTCCGCCATCTTGCGGGCTAGGGGTTCGTACTCATCCGCGGACACCGTGCGGTCCAGAGGCAGGAGGACACGCAAGCGGGGGGCCGCCGGGCTGTGTTTACGGGTGCTGTAAATACAATAGCCGCAGCCCAGCGCCTCCACCCGGCGGATCACGTCCTCCGTGCCGCCAGCGGGGATGTTGTCCAAATCCAGCGTGATGATGTCACGCCCAGTCACATTGCTTGCTTTTCGGCGCGGGCCGGAGAGAGAGCCCGCCACAAAGCCGCCAACATCCTTGAGGTCATCCTGCCGCGCCTTTTTCATGTTCAGGTATTCTGCCAGGGGCTCCGTGCCCCTGGCGGGGGTCTGGAGCCGGGCCCACAGTTCAGAAATGAGCATGGTCTGGGCGGTCCAGTTCATTGCCCGCCGGTTGTTGCCGGCGGATATGGTTATTTTGCGGTCGTATTGCATAACGGCGGCACTCCTTTATTCTGAGTTCTTCCCCGCGATCTCGCCCGCACAGGCTGCATAGCCCGCCAGATCGATGAAGCTGTCCGCCTTGTCACCGACCTTGATGCGGGCCATTTTCAACAGCGCCATCATCATGGCTACGTCTTTGGGGGTAACCGGCGTGCCCAGGTAAGCAGTCCAAAGTCTGCCGATGAGGGCAAAGCTGTCCTCCGGTGCGCCGTAGTCCCGTTCGCGTTCACCGCACACGCAGACGCGGGCGGCCTCTAAAATTTCAGCTCTTTTCACAATGCGGTCTCCTTTCGATTAGTCTTTCCTGAAGTAGCCGCCCACCCAGCCATCAGCATTGAGGGGTAGGCCCGGCGCCCAGGGGATGGGCTGGCGCATAATATTGACCACCTGCTCCAGCATGGCGCCCTCATCACTCCAGGGAGCCACATCAATGACCACCTCGTCATGGACATGGAATACCACCGGGAGCTCTGCGTCCTCCAGCCGCTCAATGGTCTCCGCCAGACAGTCGCGGGCGATGGCTTGCACGCAGTTTTCCACCAGCTTGCCGCCGTAAGTCTCAATGCGTTTCCACCGTTTGGTTTTCTGGTCCATGCCCATGTAAGAAATGGACGGGTTGCCCCATTGATTTTCACCGATGCCGGGGCTCACATAGTAGAGCTTGCGGCCAGAAGGCAACCGGATGGTCATGCAGTCGATGCCTTGGTTGTAGTCGTACTCGCGGGTGATGATGAGGCCGTTGATGCCAACAGAGCCGCCCTGGGTGATGACCTGCACAGCGGCGTTGTCCATGGAATACCACAGATCACGGATGCGCTTGTTGGCCTCGCGCCAGCGGCTCACGATGTCCGGCAGATCTTCCTCCGGGATGCCCATATCAAGAGCCCCCATGTTGATGAGCGCGCCGGTGCTGCCTTGGTAGCCGAGGGCCAGCTCTGCAACCTTGCCCTTTTGTCGGAGCGCATACTCTGGGTTGCCTTTTTTGATGCGCTCAATGGGCACCCCAAACATCTGGGAGGCAGAGGCCTCATAGATTTTCCCGTGGGTGCGGAACACCTCAAGCCGCCACTGCTCACCGGCTAGCCAGGAGATGACACGGGCCTCGATAGCGCTGAAATCGGCGTCAATGAGGACATGGCCCTCCGGGGCCACAAAGGCCGTACGGATGAGCTGGCTGAGGGTATCAGGCACGCTACCATAAACCGCACGCAGCGCATCCAGGTTGCGGCTCCTTACCAGATCACGGGCAAGGTCAAGCGGCTCTGTGTAGGTGCGGGGCAGGTTTTGGACCTGTACCAGCCTCCCAGCCCATCTGCCGGTGCGGTTTGCGCCGTAGAATTGGAGCAGCCCACGGACACGGCCATCCGGACACACAGCGATCTCAATGGCGTTGTACTTTTTTGTGGATGTCTTGCCAAGCTCCTGGCGGATTTCCAGCATGCGCTGCACTTGCGGGCTGTTGTCATCCTGCTGGAGCAACCGGGAAACGGTATCTTTTCGCAGGTCCGCCAGCTCCTCACCTGTTTCCTCCCGGAGCCATTGGGTGAGCTGGGCCACACTGTTGGGGTTGTTCAGCCTGGAGAGCTCAGTGGCCTCCTGCATCAGATTTTTGCGTACGGTCTCCCCAAGGTATAGAGCGCCCTCTACAAAGTCCATGTCAATGGCTACGCCTCTGGCGTTGATGACAAGGTCCGTTTCCCACTGTTCCTGCACGAAGTCCGGCACTGGGAAAGCAGAGAGCCGCCGCTCAATCTCCATCTCCGTAACCACATCCTGGCGGCAGTAATCTTTGAACAGCTCCCACTTGGCGGGGTCGTGGTGCGGGTAGTTGCGTGTGCGGCCACCGTTGGCCTTGGAAGGGGTGCAGGGCGCGCAGAAATAGCGGATGAGGGCCTTGCCCGTGTTGAGCTTGCGCTTGTCCTCAGCCAACCCCAGAGCCCGCCCAGTGGCATCCAGGCCCGCTGTATAGCCGCAGTAGAGGCCGTGAAACATGGTGCACCTCCACTGGTCCGGCGGCAGAGCGGCGTCCAGATATTTGGACAGGCAGCCCCACTCAAAGGGGGCATTGTATGCGTGCTTGATATAGTCGGGGCTGGTGATGGCCTGGACCAACCACGGGGGGAGAGTTTCCCCCCGTGCCAAGTCGATGACCTCAACAGGAGCGCCATCCATACTGTACGCAAAAAGCAGGATTTCAAAGTCCGGGCTTGATATGTACTTTTGCGCACCGGCTTTTGCAATCGGCACGCTGGAATAGGTCTCAAGATCTATGCTGAGATGGCGCATGTTGATCTCTCCTTACATGGGCTGTCCGGTGATGGGGTTGATGCCGTTGTTGGTGTTCCAGGAGGCCGCCGGAGTGGCGCCGAGGCCCGCAAAGTCAGCCGCTGCGGATGCGCCGCCGGCCAGAGGTTCACCGTCACGGGTCTTGAGCACGTTGCCCAGGCTGCAGCCTACGCCCTTGTTGCCGCTGTTGGAGTAGCCGAAGAAACGGACCGTGACCCGGCCATACATGCCGCTATAGATGTCAGAGGGGGCCAGCTCACAGTTGATGTTGTCGATGCCCACTACCTGGGGCTTGTTCTTGGTGGAGGCGGTCATCACCCAATGCCCCTTGCACTCATCGCCAAAGGGCATGCCAGAGGGCCGCACGCCATCGCCGTCATGGATGGGCACCTTGAGAACAGGGGGGCGGGCACCATTCCACACCTTGGCCAGAGCGGCATTGGCCGCAGCCTGGATGGCGCTGTCAATGTCAGCCTTGGTGGCCGCGTCGCTCTTGGGGATGAGGATGGCGACGGAATACTTGGGCTCTGCGCCCTGCTGGGCAGCTCTGGGCGTGGTCAGATTGGCATAGGACAGGCGCACCTCTCCAGTCAATACTTTCATGGGATCATTCTGATACATAATCGTTATCTCCTTATACTTCATTGTTTATTGTGGTCATTCCAATAGCCATAAATCCGCACCCAATGTTGGTGGATGCCCTTGGTGCTCTTTACGGCTTTATGGATCCTGTTGTTTTGGGCCATAATGGCACGGCCCTGTTTGCTCCGTTTATTCTGCACAAGCCGCCAACCGTTGTTGAAATCAGCGGATGCCTGCCTCCACGCCTCTTTGGACTTCTCAATCTGCGCCGGCAGAAATGCCTCAACGGTGTCAATGGCGGCTTGATTGTTCCAAGGCTCTGAAAGCATCAGTTTGAACAGCTTGCGGATGTTCGGAGCGGGTAGCCCGGTGATTTTATCCAGATAAATCTCAAACCGGGTGGTTTCGTATTGGAAATGGATGGTTGTGTTGGTCATTCCTGCACCACCCCAGCAAAATCGGAGGCGGCGGGGTTGTAGGCCTCACGCTTGTCCGTGGCCAGCGCCAGCGCGGGCTTGCCAAGGGGCTTGACCACAAAGCTGCCGATTTTCTCAGCAAACTCCGCCTTGCCCATCAGTTTCTCAAGCTCAGAGAGGGTCTTGGGCTTGCGATCATAAACCAGAGCCTCATCATATCCGGCGGCAATGACAGCCTTGATGGCGGCATCCTGGTCCGTAAAGGTGCGGTTGCTCCGGCCCGCCACCAGTTTCCAGCCCTCAATGGGCTTGCCATCCAGCAGGGCCTTGGTGGCGTACTCCTCCAGGTCCTTGTACCACTGGACAAGCTGCTGGCCACGGATAAGCAGGTCACCAATTTCCGCATCAGAGAGGAGATGCGTGGGGATGCCATCCCTGCCGTCCTCCTCTGCTTGGGCAAGTTGTTCCGGGGTAGCCTTGCTCATGGGCACGCAGTCCTTGAAATCCTCCAAAGCGGTGTTTACCTTGGCACGGGCACGGCACTGAGCCTTGCCACGGCAAAAGCGGCAGTGCTCACCGGGGACAAACTCACCAAGGCCGGAGAAAGCCTTTTGTGCAATGGGTTTGATGCTCTCACCCCACGCTTTCAGCTCCTCCACGGTGATGATGTCTGAGGTGTAGCTGTCAAGGCGGGGTTGGTCAATGGTCATGCGGACTTTCTTGATGGTGTCACCAAACACGGGGACGTAGCGCTTGAGAGCGCCCAGGGCGTAAAGGCGCATCTGGGGGTTGTCCACCGCGGACACGGGCACGCCTTTGCCGTGCTTGTAGTCGGTTATGCTCAGGGTATCGCAACCGATCATCACACAGTCACAAGTGCCGAACCCCTCTGGCACATACTCACCAAAGTCAACCTTGACCTCAGCCGCCACGGTGGGCGCGCTGTCATAGAGCATTGCTTGCTCAACCAGGTGATCCAGGTAGAGATCAGTGGTCTTGTCCATCTCCGGGTCATAAAGCTCCTCTTTCTTGAGCTTGTTGAGGCGAGTGGCGTAGGCCCCAGGGGTGACGGCTGCGGTAAATTTTTTGAGGACCTTGAGTTCTGCAATGGCGTGAGCCAGGCGGCCCTCCTTCGCATAGGTGCTGATGCTCTCTGGCAGTCCCTCCTCAAAACGGGGGGCCGCCGTGCAGACTAACCAGCGGGATGCAGATGATGCGGAAAGCAATGCATGTTTTTCGGGCGGCATGCTCAGTCTTCCTCCCCGTTCTCGATGTCAATAAGGCTTTCCGCCTGTATAATAATCTCGGAAACAATTTGGCGAATGGGCAGATTGGTCTTTTCGCGCAGGCGGCGAACTACTTTTTCAGCCTCTGGGGTAAGCCGGACCGTCCCGATACATTCTAAAGACGGGCCGTTGCATTTCAGTACAATTGGATTCATAAGTACCTCCTTAAATCTGAGCGCCCAGTGCCCGGAGCTCTGTAGCGAACGCGCCAAACTGCTCCGGCCGAAGTTGGGTGACTGCCGCCACGCCATACTTAGCTAATAGGGCGAGTAGCTGCTCCATCTTGCCGGCGTCTACGAGAGCCGCGCCGGCCACTGCCAGCTGGTCTATGGTGTAACTAGGAGCGCCCGCCACGGGTACTGTGGGTGCAGGGGGCGCGACCGGAGCTGTGTGTGGCGTTGGATTTTGTACAGGCGCAACCGGTACCGCCGGCACCGTTGAGGCGGGGGTCTGCGTCACGGGCATTGTCGCCTGGGTGGTTGCTTGCGCGTTCACGGCTCCGGGTTTGATCTCCTCCGTCACGCTGATCAGCTTCGCCAGCGAATCGAGAGCTCTGCATAGTTCGGGGGTTGCCGTGAGCTTAATTGTGATCTCCATGGTTATGTATCCTCCCTATTTACTTTTTTGTCCCCTTAGGATATACTTGACTTACAGCAATTTGGTTTTGCGCCTTGGATGGTTGCCGCCGTCCGGGCGCTCTTTTTTTGTCTCTTCCTAATCCTAAGCGTATTGATCGCCGTCGCCCCGTATGGAGCCGTCTCGTCCAGGCTTACGGATTCCAGGTTTTTGAGGTACTTCTTGACTTCGGACGGGTCGTCGAGGTCAAACATGGTACCCGGCAGTCCGTGTGTGCGGCACACATACCTGCCCACAAGCCAGGCATAGGTATCTCGGTCGTAGCCAGCCCAGGTCTCTTTTTGGATAACAACGCAACGCCAATTTCCAAATTGTCGCGCCGCCATGACAATATAATGTTTTGACACGCCACACACTGGTATTGACTGTTTCCAATCGTTGATTCTAACCATGTCCCCGATTTTGAGGCCGTCCAACAGCTTCTGTGTAATCTCGGTGTAAGTGTTGTACTCCTGCTTCATTTTCGATCACCTCCCTCTCCCCAGTTTCCCGAGCGCATAGCCCAGCATCAGGGCACATATTAGGCCCATAAGCTCCAACGCCCCTGCCACGCCTTCAAACCGCACGATTCCCAGGTCAAGCATCTTCGCCATCTCCTATCCGACCGCACTCATCCACGCGATGGAATTGATTGGCGATGTGTCTTAACGATCGCTGCGCCTCCTGTACCTCCGGATCATCACATACTGTACGGCACAGGTGATATGCGAGCTGCGCGAATATGCGCTTGTCAATGATGGCGTCAAGGCTGCCGCACCACAACGGCCAACAACTATAGTCCAGGTCGGCACCGCGCAGGTTGGCACTGCGCAGGTCGGCACTGCGCAGGTTGGCACCGTACAGGTCGGCACCGTACAGGTCGGCACCGTACAGGTCGGCACGCACCCCACTATCATCTCTGCGCAGCCATTTTTCGTGGTCATCCAGGATTCGCTTTTCGCTGTCAGTCAACTCTCTCATCTATGTATCCTCCTCGTCATATATTGTGATCGCTCCGCTGGCGATCAGGATTAGGCTTGCGATACCTGCGATGATACCCGCCCAGGTCCGCCCGCCGTCCAGCAGGCTGCCGGTCATTGGCAAGCCAATCCATATTCCTATGATGCTCAGTGCCGCCCTTGTCATGTTGTCTCCTTCCGTCCTTCGCGCCGGGCCTCCTCTTGCAGCGCCTTGCGCCATCTCTGGATATCCGGCCTGCTCCACTTTGCAAGCAGCCGTTCCATCCCTTTGATCCACTGCTCGATCCGTTGTCGGTCGCTCATTATGCAGTCGTCTCCTCCCTGCTTGTCCACATGTTTTCCGCGCCGACTACGGCGCTATTCGTCTGGGGGATTATATTCCCATCCTTCGAGCTTGCTTCTTTGATCTTCCGTGAGCAGCCCCATATCGCGAGCCCTGAACATCGCGCGAATCATGCATCGCGCGAATGCTTCGTTGTATGCTTTTGTTCCCATCTCTTCCTTGGTTTTTCCACCAATGGTGATTTTGTGTGGCATATCACGGTAGTTTACTTTTTTCGGCACTGGGCTTCACCTCCCCACAGAATCTTATGATTTCGACCGGATGTCCTATCACCCGCCGCCCTTAGGGCGGCCTTATTTGATTTATCGTGTTGTCGCGCCCTTATCGCCGTGGTATAATTTGGCTGGGGATGCACGATAAACCGTTTTTCTTATAAATCTCTATTGAAAATTTTTATAAGTACTAGCACCTTCGCAACCTCTGGTAGAACCGCAATTTCTGTTTCAGAGGTTGCGGTTTTCCCATCTGTCACGCGCTCCACAAAATTGAGTAGTGCCGCCTCTAATCTATCAATGGACTTTTCTGACATGCTTTTTGCTCCTTTCCGCCGCCCTCCGGACGGCTTTTTCTTCATCTTACGACATGATTCGATGTTTCATCGGAGCGGTTACGCTTCGATGTTTGTCAACAATTTTTTCACCCGTTCGACTGGTTTTTCCACCCTCTGCGCTTTCATCGCAGTACAATTGCGGTGAAAGGGGGTGATTTTTTTGGAACTTAAAGACCTTAGGCCCACGCGCGAATATTATCTGGCCGATTACCAATACGAAATCATAATGAAGCAAATCCAAAAGTTCGAGCAAGGGCTTGACGGCGACCACGAAGTTGCATTCAGGTTATGTCATTTTGGGCAAAGCATTTTACTGCACGTTACAGATGTCGGGTATTGCAATCCGTCCATTATTGTTTTCCGTGGTTTTGTCGATGGAAAGCCAGCCCAGCTTATCCAGCATGTGAGCGAGTTGAATTTTCTTTTGATGTCTGTTGAGAGGCCAGACCCGAAGACCCCCGCGAGGAGAATCGGATTTGCTCAGCCAAACTAACGCTTACCATTGCGATATTTGCCATTGAATCACTTATTTTTGCAAGTTCTCTTACAGATCGTGCCTTTTGGGCGCGCTTCGACAGCAGTTGCAGCTGCTTTTGAAGCGTGTCCATTGTTTTTTCGTAATCCACGATTCACGCCTCCTTCCTAGCTTGCTTGGTTGTGGTTCTGCGGGACGTAGAATCTCATTGGGTCAACTTCAAGGAATTGGCACACGCAAAGAAACTCATCTGTTTTTAAGGCGCGGGATTCCTTTGATAGGCTCCTGATCAGTTTGTCATATGATATCCCAGTTTGGTCTGACACTTGCTTGATCGAAATTCCTTTTGTCCTGATATGAGCAGCCAGTAATTTTGTTCCATTGTCAGGGCTCACTCGGTTATTAATTTTCATTTTCTCACCCCCAAAATTCTAAGTTTCTCAGGATTTGATTTAATTATATTCCAAGAAACATGGAATGTCAATACATTTTTTCTGAAAATCTTAGAAAAAAATATTGACACCGCAAATCTCAATGGATATAATAAAGTTGATATAAGGAGGTGGTTAACCGTGGAACAACACCGCATCGGGGAGACATTAAAACAGGCCCGCATTAAAGCGGGCCTGAAAGTTCAGGATGTGTCTGAATTGATGAAGTCATCGGGATACGAAAAAGCATCAGTGAAAACTGTATACAGCTGGGAAAGCGGGAACAGTCAACCCGCTCCGGATTATTTTCTGAAGCTTTGCGACCTGTACGGGATCACCGATATTCTATCTGCATTCGGATACAGAAAAGAAGAGCCAACCGTCGATACAGACGATCAGCTCTCCATTCATGAAGATATATTTATGTCGCTTCCCGAAAATCTTCGTCAAGATGCTCTGCGTTACATGCGATATCTCGTAGAGCAAGAAGACAAGCAGAAATGAGGTTTTTCCGCTCTATTTGGCCATGTAAATCCCTAAATTCAATTATATCTCGCGGCATATCGCCGCAACGTATGATACCCGGCCCGCTATCGTGCCGATCTGCCATGCTGCCGCAGATATTATGGCGATATGTGGTTGTCGGGTCGGGATTGGTTGACATTGCTAGACCTCCATTCTGTCCGTTGTTAGAAAACATTTGTTTTTTCTGATATCATTTTACCATAGTTTCTGTTCACAATCAAATGCCAATCCTACCAAATTGCGGCCAAAAAGTTTTCAATCTCGCCTCGTCAAAATCCGTTTTATGGGACAAAAGGTGCGATATACAAGTGCACATAGATATCCTATTGGGTTCGCACCAAAAATTGATCTATTCGCCGCATTGTTCTAGGGGCTCGAGACGGATAGATAATCAAAAAACTAGTGTAATGCTCTAATAAATGGTTTGTATAGTGTGCCTATTTATTTAATTTTACTGTCGCCCTCCTTGCGGAGGGCGTGGATTGAAATAAGTAAGAGGGGAGGCGGTAACATGTTGAAGCGGTCGCCCTCCTTGCGGAGGGCGTGGATTGAAATTTATGGACAGATCGACCAGTCAGGGCTTAAGTGGCACGTCGCCCTCCTTGCGGAGGGCGTGGATTGAAATCTCTATCGCCGTCAGATATTGACGGTGATGCTGGGTCGCCCTCCTTGCGGAGGGCGTGGATTGAAATGACTTGGTGTTGATTAAGTTGAGCAGATTTCCTGTCGCCCTCCTTGCGGAGGGCGTGGATTGAAATTTGATGAGCTGGAGGCCGGGCTTTGAGGTGTTGGTCGCCCTCCTTGCGGGGGCGTGGATTGAAATGACAATTACATATCCGACAAAAAATGCCACTAAATATACAGCAATAATCCCAGCAAACGTATCAAATTATATAGCCTATCCGTACAAATATTACAAAACAAATCGGAATTAACGCAAAAAAAGTATAAAAAACCGCTCCGGCGCTGTAACACCGGAGCGGAATAAAATGAAGAATAGGAGGAGGTCGTTATTGTGGATCACCAGGTCATAGCGATCTATTCCCGCAAATCGCGTTATACCGGCGCGGGCGAATCGATTGAAAATCAAGTTGAAATGTGCAAGGAATATGCGCTTCATAAGTTTGGGCACGATTCTGAGTTTATGGTCTATGAGGATGAAGGCTTTTCCGGCAAAAACACCGCCCGGCCAGAGTTTCAGCGGCTGATGCGGGACATGGAGAATGACCGATATAACATCCTTATGTGTTACCGTCTGGATCGTATCAGCCGCAGTGTGTCTGACTTCTCCACCATTCTGGATGATCTGACGGACCGTGGGATCGGCTTTGTTTCCATCCGCGAAAATTTTGACACATCCAGCCCGATGGGGCGCGCCATGATCCACATTGCGTCAGTATTTGCCGAGTTGGAACGCGAGACGATTGCCGAACGCATCAAGGATAACAAGTATCGGCTGTATCGCACCGGACGATGGCAAGGCGGGACGCCGCCGATGGGCTTCACCGCAGTTCGACAAAAATCCGTGGATGAAAACGGCGATAAGCGCAGCCGGTACGTATTGCAACCGGTCGAAAGCGAACTGCCCCTTGTCCGCGAGCTATTTGACCTGTATATCGAATTTGGAAGTCTGCGTGGATTGGAACGATATCTACTTGGCAACCACATTCTCACCCCGGGTGGGAAAGAATTCAGCAAGGCGGTATTGCGGCAAATCCTGACCAATCCGGTATATGCCACCAATGAGCCTTGCGTTCACGACTTTCTGCAATCGCGCGGGGCAAATCTTGCAAATGACCGCCACGAATACGATGGACAGCACGGCCTTATCGGTTACGGTAAGACCTACACCAATGGCACCAAAAACACCACGCGCCGGCGAAGCCGGCCAGAGGATTGGATTGTTGCGGTTTCCCTTCACCCCGGCGTGATCCCCGGCGACAAATGGATAGCGGTTCAATCCAAAATTCAGGAAAACGGAGATAAGTACCCCCGGTGGGATACCAGTAGCGTCGCGTTGCTGGCAAGTCTCATCCGGTGCGGAAAGTGCGGCGCGCCCATGATGGTGAAAGGAAATCGCGTCAACTCCCAGGGCATCAAAACATTCTATTATAAATGCAGCCGGAAAGACCGCAGTGCCGGGGAATTATGCGATATAGCGAACATCAATGGAATTGAGTTCGACCAGAATGTAATCGCCCTGCTGAAGGCGCACTTTTCCGTGGGCGGCGACACCTTCACCAGCATGGAGCAGGCGTATCGCGCCGCCGAAGCAGAGAGGAAGGACTACACCGCGCAAATAAAGGAGTGCAACACCAAGATCAAGCGGAATGAAGAGGATGGAATCGCCCTGGCTTTGCGCCTCGCGCGCAGCAGCTCCGACGAGACCGACGCGCCAATTCAGGCGGCGCTGCGCCAGAACGTTGCGGAAAGCAAGAAACTTAAATTGGAGTTGGAGCAATTAAAACGCAAGCAATACGCCGCAAACAATGAAATTTCCAACATTCAAATCATTCAAGCGGCGACCGCTGAATTCTGCGACACCATCGATCAAAAGGACTTTGATGCGAAGCGCGAACTTCTGAAGCTCGTTATTAAAAAAATCACTTGGCACGGTGACGAATATGTGATTGATCTATTTAACGACTCTATTGCTGGCGGAGGGCCGGGTAGCTCTCCCGATTCTAGTAATTTTAGCTGTGACAGATACATCTGTCACCATGGCTTGTAAGGCTCATCTGCGCAATGCGCGGCCGGTGGTTATCGCGGTATCCACCAACGATGGTCTGGGCGCATCGGCGCGTAACATTGGCCAACTGCTGAACGTTCGCAACCTCTACTTTGTTCCATATCGGCAGGACGACTGCATCAAAAAGCCCACTTCGCTGGTCGCTGACTTCACATTGATTCAGCCGACGTTGGAACATGCATTAAAAAACTTACAGCTCCAACCCATCATTCAATAATAGCAAGAGTCCGGAACCTCGCTGCGGGGTTCCGGACTCTCTCTGTTGGCGGCTTTAAGCAAAAAAACAGGGCAGCATGCTTCACTTGACATGCAGCCCCGCTATTTCATATGCACTTATTGATTGAAACGGTAGCGGCTCTCCAAATACTCGTCGTAGGTGCCCATGCGGTCGATGCAGCCGTGCTCGGTGATCTCGATGATGCGGTTGGCGACCGTCTGGATAAACTGATGGTCGTGCGATGCGAACAGCACGATCCCCTTGAAATCGATCAGGCCGTCGTTGACCGCGGTGATCGATTCGAGATCGAGGTGGTTGGTGGGCTGATCGAGCACCAATACATTGGAGCCGAACATCATCATGCGAGAAAGCATACAGCGGACCTTCTCGCCGCCCGACAGCACCTTAACCGGCTTATTCACATCCTCGCCGGAAAAGAGCATTTTCCCCAGGAACCCGCGCAGGTAGGTCTCGTGGGTATCGCTGGCATACTGCTCCAACCAGTGGATGATCGAGAGGTCGCAATCGTTAAAATAGCTGCTGTTGTCGGCCGGAAAGTAACTCTGAGTGGTGGAGACGCCCCATTTGAAGGTTCCCTCGTCCGGTTCCAGCTCCTCCATCAGAATTTTAAACAGGGTTGTATTGGCGATCTCGTTTTCGCCCACAAACGCGACCTTATCCCCTTTGGCCACACGGAACGAGACGTTATCGAGCACCTTTACCCCATCCACCGTCTTGCTGATTCCTTCAACTGCGAGAATTTCCTTGCCCGGCTCGCGATCCATCGTGAAACCGACATAGGGATATTTGCGGGAAGAGGCAGGCATCTCCTCCACGGTGAGCTTGTCGATCAACTTTTTGCGGCTGGTTGCCTGTTTGGATTTGGATTTGTTGGCCGAAAAACGTTGGATGAACGCTTGCAGCTCCTTGATCTTGTCCTCAGCCTTTTTCTTTTGATCGTTGAGCATCCGCTGCATCAGGATGCTGGACTCATACCAGAAATCGTAATTGCCGACATACATCTTGATTTTGGTGTAGTCGATGTCGACAATGTGGGTGCACACATTGTTCAGGAAGTGGCGGTCATGCGATACCACGATGACGGTGCCCTCGTAATCGAGCAGGAAGTCCTCCAGCCAGGCGATCGATTTGATATCCAGGCCGTTGGTCGGCTCGTCCATCATGATGATATCCGGATTGCCGAACAGGGCGCGCGCCAGCAATACCTTCACCTTTTCCTTCTCTGAGAGGACGGACATCTGCGAATACAGGACGCTATTGTCCATGCCCAGGCCCTGCATCAGCTTGCCCGCATCAGTCTCCGCGTCCCAGCCGCCCAGCTCCGCGAATTCCGCCTCGAGATCGGCTGCGAGATTGCCGTCCTCCTCGGTGAAATCCTCCTTATTGTACAGCGCGTCCTTCTGCTGAAGCACCTCATAGAGGCGCGGATTGCCCTGCAAAATGGTCTCCAGTACTGTGTACTCCTCATACGCATAGTGATCCTGCTTGAGAACCGACATGCGGGTTTTTGGCGAAATAGCAACCTCGCCCTTGGTGGGCTCCAACTCGCCGCTCAATATTTTTAAAAAGGTGGATTTTCCCGCGCCATTGGCGCCAATAACGCCATAGCAGTTGCCCGACTGAAACAGCAGGTTGACGTTGGAAAACAAAGTTTGCCCGTTAAAGGAAAGGGCCAGATCGGTTACAGTAATCATAGTTCCTCCAAATTGCTCGGATTATCTTTTGCCGAAACACACGTTCCAGGCAAACCGCATACTTTATTATTGTAGCATAGATTTCACCTTTTAAAAAGCCCTTTTTCCCGGTTTTGCGAAATCTTAGCAAAACCTGCCTCCGTCGGAGAGTTCAGGTTAAAATATTTTAAGTTTAGAAAAAAATTCCTTGACAAACTCAGTTAGCGATGGTAAACTTATGGGCGTAAAGGGGTTAGCAGTTTCTAACCCCTTCTAAACAGACCAGAGGTTAGCCAAATCTAACCAAAAAAGAAAGGGTGGTTTTCATTATGCCGTTGACTATGGCCCCTTCGGGACAGACCAACACAGTGAAAAAGATCCACGGAAAAGACGCAACCAAACGCTTTTTGGAGAGCCTCGGCTTTGTAGAGGGCGGAGCTGTGACTGTAATTTCGGAGATCGGCGGCAACCTGATCGTCAATGTGAAGGACACGCGCATTGCTCTGAGCAAAGGCATGGCCAATCAAATCATGGTCTAATGCGGTTGGTATACCATCCAAAGGAGGAACAGCGATATGAAAACTCTCAAAACCGCCAAATGCGGCGAAACAGTAGTCGTTCAAAAGCTGGACGGCGAAGGAGCGCTGCGCCGGCGCATCATGGACATGGGCATCACCAAGGGCACGTCAATTTATGTGCGCAAGGTGGCCCCTTTGGGCGACCCTGTTGAGATTACTGTGCGCGGTTATGAGCTGTCGATCCGCAAGGGCGACGCGGAAAACATTCTGGTGGAATGACGCGGAACGCAGGTTGAATCGATGCAAAGCAGCCGCGTTTTTTGCGGTCGATGGTTAGTTTATGCTAACTTTAAACTTCAAAGGCGGATACAACAGCGGGCGGAGGCCCGCAGAGGAGGTAACCGAATATGTCAATCAAAATTGCGCTTGCAGGCAACCCAAACTGCGGCAAGACAACCATGTTCAATGACCTGACCGGTTCCAATCAGTTTGTGGGCAACTGGCCGGGTGTGACGGTGGAAAAAAAGGAAGGCCGGCTCAAAGGCCACAAGGATGTGACCATTACAGATCTTCCGGGCATCTATTCCCTCTCCCCCTATACACTGGAGGAGGTCGTCACGCGCAACTATTTGGTGGGGGAACATCCCGATGTGATTCTCGATCTGGTGGACGGCTCCAACATCGAACGCAACCTCTACCTTACCACCCAGCTCACCGAAATGGGCATCCCGGTGGTGATCGCGCTGAACATGATGGATGTTGTGCGCAAGAACGGCGACCGGATCGACGTGCAAAAGCTGTCGGCCGCGCTGGGCTGCCCGGTTGTGGAAACTGCAGCGGTCAAAGGGGAAGGCTCGATGAAGGCTGCCCAGACCGCGTTGCAGCTGGCCCAATCGGGGCGTCGGACCGAACCGCAGCACACCTTCTGTGATCGCGTCGAACAAGCGTTGACGGAAATTGAGGAAGCCGCATCCGGCAAAATACCCGCAGAAAACCGCCGCTGGTATGCGGTAAAGCTGTTCGAGCGGGATGAAAAGGTTCTGGCCCAGATCGCCCTCTCTCCGGTGGAATCGATGCAAATCGAAAAGGCCATAGCTGCCTGTGAGCAGGAGATGGACGACGACAGTGAATCAATCATCACCAATGAGCGGTACAATTACATCGCCAAGCTGGTCAAAAACTGTGTACATAAAAAGCATTCCGGTCTTTCCACCTCAGATAAAATCGACCAAATTGTCACCAACCGTTGGTTGGCTCTGCCTATTTTTGCGGTGGTGATGTTCTTCGTCTATTATATTTCGGTGACCACCATCGGCGACATCGTCACCGGGTTCACCAACGACACCCTGTTTGGCGAGTGGATCTCCCCCGCTGTGGAAAATTTCCTCGTCAGCATCAACACCGCCGACTGGTTGGTCGGCCTGGTCGTGGAAGGCATCGTAGGGGGCGTCGGCGCGGTGCTGGGCTTTGTCCCCCAGATGCTGGTGCTGTTCCTGCTGTTGTGCATCTTGGAGGATTGCGGCTACATGGCGCGCATCGCCTTCATCATGGACCGCATCTTCCGGCGCTTCGGCCTTTCGGGCAAAAGTTTCATCCCGATGCTGATCGGTTCCGGCTGCGGCGTGCCGGGCATCATGGCCTCGCGCACCATTGAACAGGACCGCGACCGCAAGATGACCATTATGACCACCACCTTCATCCCCTGCGGCGCGAAGATGCCGATTGTGGCGCTGATCGCGGGCGCGCTGTTCGGCGGCGCCTGGTGGGTCGCCCCTTCCGCATATTTTATCGGCGTAGCGGCGGTAATTATCTCCGGCATCATCCTCAAAAAGACCAAAATGTTCGCAGGTGACCCGGCCCCATTTGTGATGGAGCTTCCCGCCTACCATCTGCCCACCGTAGTCAATGTGTTGCGCGGCACCTGGGAGCGCGGTTGGTCGTTCATTAAGAAGGCTGGTACCGTCATCCTGTTGGCATCCATCTTTGTCTGGTTCACATCCAGTTTCGGCTTCGTGGACGGCTCCTTTGGCATGGTTGAAGATATGGACGCCTCCATCCTGGCCGCAATCGGCAGCGCGATCGCTCCGGTCTTTGCGCCCTTGGGCTTTGGCAACTGGCAGTCTACCGTGGCAACCGTGCTCGGACTGGTGGCCAAAGAGGAGGTCGTGGGCGTGTTCGGCACCCTGTATGCGGTGGCGGGCGACGCGCTCGAACTGGTGGAAGCAGGAGACTTCGGCGCGCTGGGCAACATCGCGCAGCACTTCACCGCTCTGTCGGCCTATTCCTTCTTGGTGTTCAATCTTCTGTGCGCCCCCTGCTTCGCGGCGATCGGTGCGATCAAGCGGGAGATGAACAACGCCAAGTGGACCTGGTTCGCCATCGGTTATCAGACAATTTTCGCTTATACCGTTTCTTTGATGATCTATCAATTCGGTCTGCTCTTCTCCGGCCACGGGTTCGGTTTGGGAACCGGCGTCGCAGTGGTGTTCCTGATCTGCTACGTTTGGCTCCTGTTCCGCAAAGGATACAAAGAAGATGGGCACCTGAAGGCGGTCGTTCCGGCCGCAGTCAAAGCGCAATAAAGGAGGCGTTTTTGGATGGGAACCTGGATTATCGGCGGGTTACTCCTGTTGATCACCGGCTTTGCAGCCTGGTCGATCCACAAAAATGTGAAAAATGGCGGATGTGCCGGCGGCTGCGATAGCTGCGGCTGTCACTGCGAACACTGCCATTCCGCGGCCCACACATCGCCGCAGCACCATTCCGCTCCACCCTCCGGCGGAAAATCATAAAGCCATACCTCGCTCGCGTGCGATACCTCCACAATTACCGCGCGCGGACTTTACCAAATACCCGAGGCAAAGAACGCCCGGCGGTCTTATCGATCGCCGGGCGTTCTTGCGTTTATTTTCTGACTGGCAGGGAGACCAGAAAGGTCGTCCCCAGCGTTTCGCTCGATTCCACTGCGATTTTGCCACCGTGGGCATCCACAATCTGTTTGGCGATTGCGAGCCCCAGACCATAGCCACCCCGGCTGCGCACACGCGACTTGTCCGCACGATAAAACCGCTCAAAGATGTGCTGCTGATCTTCAGGAGCGATGGGCGTCCCGGTGTTATTCACCGCCAGCCGGATTTTCTCCTGCTCCACCCACAACCGGACGGTGACGCTGCCGCCCTTGCCCGCATATTTGCAGGCGTTATCCAACAGGATCGCGGCGAGCTGTTTGATCTGCCCCTCACTGCCGGTAAAATCGATGCCCGGGGCGACATCGCTGTTGAGCCTCACCCCCTGTTCGAAGGCGACCGATTCAAACGGCAGGACGCTGCCTAAAACCGCGTCGCTCAGATTGAACGTTCCAGTGAGCCGGGGCACGCCCGAAGCGTCCGACTTGGCTAGAAACAACAGGTCGTCCACCAGTTGCTTCATCCGCATCGCTTCAGCCTGGGTATTCTCGATCCACTTTTCTTGCTGCTGCACCGTATCCCCCGGGTGGGACAACACGATACCCATGTTCGCCAGAATCACCGTCAGCGGGGTTTTGAGCTCATGCGAAGCGTCAGCGACAAACTGCTGCTGCTGCGCCCACGCGCGCTCCACCGGGCGGAGCGCCCAGCGAGCCAGAAACAGGCTGATGAGGAAAAACGCCAATAATGCGCCCGCCCCTGCGGCCAACGAGGTAAGCACCAGGCTCATCATCTGGCTCTGCTCGCCGCCGGTATCTGCAAAGGCAATCTTCGTGCCATTCGGCGTCTGTTCTACCAAAAACCGTGCGCTGTATTCCGCAAGCCGCCCACTGCGCCCCCCATCTGCCAGCGCCATCTCCACCATTTTGTCGAGCGCCTCGTCCGATACGGTGATGTTTTCTTCGCCGTGTACTGTTTGCACCTGATTCTGCCCGTCCAACTCCACGCAGATCACCGGAATGCTGTAATACGCCTGGCGCTTGTCAGGCGAAGCCGCTCCCCCTTCCGCCTGGGGACTCCCGTCAGGCGGCGCCTGACGCGGCGGTTTCTTTCCCATCTCCACCTGCGGCGGTACCTCGCCGTGCCGCAGACTCACCGCCTGTTTCATGGCAGCGAAGCTTTCCCGCTCCAGCCGCTGGCTGTTGGAAAACAAAAACGCGCCGATCACTGCGAACAGGACGATGCTGACCAGCAGCATATTGATCCAGATGAATTTGCGGCGCAGCTGCTTAATCATACCTCCACCGCCTCCAATTTATAACCGACCTTGCGCACGGTTCCAATCGAAACGCGCGAACCCAAAAAGTATAGTTTTTTGCGCAAAAACGAGATATACGCCTCGACGTTGTTGTCCTCCGCATCGGAATCGCTCCCCCAGACCTTGGTAATGATATCCTCCTTCGGGACGATCATCCGAGGATTTGTCAGCAACAGGCGCAGCACCTCGAATTCCTTGTAGCCCAGGGTGACCGATTTGGCCCCGCAGGCGAGTGAGCGCGTCGAAAGGCTCAAGGTCAGGTCCTGAAATGCGAGCTCCTCGAGCACCACATCCCCCTGCCGCCGCGAGAGAGCGCGCACGCGCGCCAGCAGCTCCTCAGGTGCGAACGGCTTGGTCATATAGTCGTCCGCGCCGCAGTCGAGCCCCTTCACCTTGTCAGGGAGTTCGTCCCGCGCTGTCAGCAGCAGCACCGGCGTGGCGTTCTTCTGCGCACGCATCTCACGCACCACATCAAAACCATTCCGCCCGGGGAGCATCACGTCCAGAACCACCACATCGTATTGGCCGCTGAGCGCGTAAGCCAACCCATCGTTGCCGTCATACACCACATCCGCCGCATACCTCTGCTCGAGCATAATCTGGCTGAGCGCTTCCGCCAGCCGCTGCTCGTCCTCCACAATCAATACGCGCATCCTGTCCCCCTCCTCCATTCTATCATAACACAATCCGCCGTGAAGCGGAATTTTCTTTTTCTCTACTGTAGCGAAAAAAGCTGAAATTACTCTGAAATCTTTTTTCAGACTAATTTCAGAAACAGCCTGTATGATAAAACCATCGGAAGGGCGGCGCCCTACAGGCGAACCCGTCAATCCATCTCAACAGAAAGGGAGGTTGTCATATGGCCCAAATTCAATCTGTGTTCGAGCGCTACGAGAAGAAATACCTGCTCGATTGGGCACAGTATCAGGCGCTCTATCCCCTGCTGTGTGACAAAATGCAGCCGGACGATTATGGAAAACACACCATCTGCAACCTGTATTACGACACCGACCAGTTCACACTCATCCGCGCATCGATCGAGAAACCGATCTATAAGGAGAAACTGCGGCTGCGCAGCTATGGCATTCCCCAGGCGGACAGCACCGTTTTTCTGGAGCTGAAGAAGAAGTTCCGCGGTGTGGTCTACAAGCGGCGTGTCCCCCTGACGCTGGAGGAGGCGGGGCGTTACCTCGCCATCGGCCAGCGCCCCTTCCCGAATCAAATTCTCAGCGAGATCGACTGGTTCCGCAGCAGGTATCCGGTGGCTGCCAAGGCGTTTATCGCCTACGACCGCGTGGCCCTGTTCGGCCGGGAGAATCCCTCTCTGCGCGTCACCTTCGACACCGGTATCCGGTGGCGCGGCGATTCACTCGATCTCAATAAGGGCGATTGGGGCGCCCCCATCCTCGACCGCGGCACAACCCTGATGGAAGTCAAGCTCCCCGGCGCGATGCCGCTGTGGATGTGCCGCCTATTTGATTCCCTGGCGCTCTACCCCACGAGCTTTTCCAAGTATGGGGTATGTTATCAGAACCATCTGCAAAAAGTCATGACAGGAGGAATGATCTGTGCTTAATTCTATCTTCGCCAGTGTCACCCAAAACGGCCTCACCCTGCTGAACATGTTGGCCTGTACCGCAACCTCGCTGCTGCTGGGCGTGTGCATCTCCGCCATCTTTATGCACCGCAGCACCTATACCAAGAGCTTTGTCGTCACCTTGGCGCTGCTGCCCGCCATGGTGCAGATCGTCATCATGCTGGTGAACGGCAACCTTGGGGCCGGCGTCGCTGTGGCGGGCGCGTTCAGTCTGGTGCGCTTCCGCTCGGTGCCGGGCAGTGCCCGCGAGATCGGCAGCATTTTCTTCGCCATGGCCATCGGGTTGGCCACCGGCATGGGATATCTGGCCTACGCCACGCTATTTTTGGTTGTGGTCGGCAGCGCGATGCTGGCGCTTTCCGCTTCACGTTTTGGCGCACCGGATCACACCCAGCGCGAACTGAAGGTCACTATCCCTGAAAGCCTGGATTACGACGGAATTTTTGACGACCTGTTTGAAAGATATACCCGTCGCGCGGAGCTCATCCGTGTGAAAACCACCAATATGGGCAGCCTTTACGAGCTCGTCTATCTCGTCGAGCTCAAGGGCGAATCGATCAACAAGGAGTTCCTGGATGAGCTGCGGTGCCGCAACGGCAACCTGAACATCGTGTGCGGCCGCCTCTCCAGTGAACGTGACGAACTGTAAAGGAGGCATTCTTTGATGAAGTATACCGGCAAACTCACCATCGTCCTGCTGGTGCTGGCTCTCTGCGCCCTTCCCCTGTCCGGCTGCGCAGAAAGCGCCCCCAGCTCTGCAGGCAGCCAACCGGCGGAGCTTGTTCAAACAGTCGCTGCTTCCAGCGAAGACAGCGACGACTCCTGGGACCCTTCGGACGCTGTAAAAATCACCCTGAACGGTACTTCAGCGACCGCGGAGGGAACCGGCGTCTCCGTCAGCGGCACAACTGTCACCATCACCCAGGCCGGCACCTATCAGGTCAGCGGCCAGCTCGACGACGGGCAGATCGTGGTGGATGCGGGCAAGGACGACCTGGTACGTCTGGTGCTCAACGGCGCGTCCATCACCTGCTCTCACAGCGCCGGCATCTACGCCAAACAGGCGGGCAAAACCGTCTTGATCCTGGCGGAAGGCACCCAGAACGCTGTCACAGACGGTTCGGAATATCTCTATCCCGACGGAGGCGACGAACCGGACGCCGCGATCTTTGCCAAAGACGATCTGACCATCACCGGCCAAGGGCAATTGGCAGTCACCGGGAATTTTCACAACGGCATCGGCAGCAAGGATAATCTCATCGTAACCGCGGGCAACCTCTCGGTCCAAGCGGTAAACGACGGTTTGCGCGGCAGGGATTCTGTCTCGATTGTCGACGGCAGCTTTGCGATCGAGTCGGGCGGAGACGGCATCAAATCCAACAATGACGAGGATACCTCCAAAGGATGGATCAGGCTGGACGGCGGCACCTATCAGATCACCGCAGGCAATGACGGCATCCAGGCGGAAACCTCCCTGACCGTGACTGGCGGCACCTACACCATCGTGGCCGGCGGGGGCAGCGCCAATGCAGCGGTTCAAGGCGGCGATTTCGGGCAAAATCCCGGCGGTATGGGCGGGCCCAGCGTCCGGCCGGAGGGCGATATGCGGGACGACAGGGGCAGAACTCCCCCGGAATTTGAGGGCGGGCCCGCCGGGGCACAGCAACCTATCCCTACTGCGGTGACCTTTTCAGTAACCGACACAGCGGACGGCTCCAATCAATCGGACAGCTACAAGGGAATCAAGTCCGGTACCGGTATGACCATTTCAGGCGGCAGCTTTTCAATTGATGCGGCGGACGATGCGGTGCACACCAACGGCGACCTGACCGTGGAGGATGGCAACTTCACCATCTCCACCGGCGACGATGGCTTTCACGCGGACGGCGCGCTGGCCATCAACGGCGGCTCCATCCGGATCAATACCTCCTACGAGGGCCTGGAGGGCGCGACCGTCGAGATCAACGGCGGTGATATCCGCCTTACCGCCAGCGATGACGGTATCAACGCAGCGGGCGGCAGCGACGGCAACACCGGCCGCACGGACACCTTCCGCACCGGGAGCGGCAACTATATCCGAATCACCAGCGGCTTTGTCCTGGTGGACGCCTCGGGAGACGGTCTCGATTCCAACGGGGCGCTCTACCTGGACGGCGGTACAGTGCTGATCAACGGCCCGACCAGCGGCGGCAACAGTGCGATCGACTACGACGGCGTCTGCGAAATCACCGGAGGAGTCCTAGCGGCGGCGGGCAGCGCGGACATGGCGCAATCGCCGAGCGACAGCTCCACCCAAAGCAGCCTGATGGTGAACTTCACGCAGGTGCAGGAGGCTGGAACATTGGTCAACCTCTCGGATGCACAAGGCAATACCCTCCTCACTTTCGCCCCGTCTAAGTCGTTCCAGAACATCGTCATCAGCACCCCCGACCTGACGCAGGGTGCGAGCTACCAGCTCTCCACCGGCGGCAGCTGCGACGGGGAGGCCGACGGCGGTTACTATGGGGCCAGCGCCTACTCCGGTGGGACCAAGCTCAGCGACATCACCCTCTCCGCAGCGGTCACCCGTGTGGCGCAGGACGGCACCGCCATGACCGGCAGCATGGGCGGCGGGATGATGGGCGGCGGCCGCGGACAGGGCGGTTTTCCGAATGGGGAACGGCCTGGACGTGGCGCAGCGCCCGGCGATGCCGCAGCTCCTGGCAGGTAACCACTGATCACCAAAAAACATCCGGACGGCCCAGGTGCGCCGTCCGGATGTTTTTGACCGTCTATAAAATCTTTTCAAGCAACAGGCAAACCGCGTGGGCGGCGATACCCTCCTCGCGGCCGGTGAAGCCGAGGCGCTCCTCGGTGGTCGCCTTCACGTTGACCGCGCCCTCTGCAATGCCGCATGCGGCGGCCAGGTTGGCGCGCATCTGCGGGATAAACTCCTTCAACTTGGGGCGCTGAGCGATCACCGTGCAGTCGATGTTGCCCACCGCATAGCCACTTTCCGCCAGCCGGGCGGCCACCGCTTCCAACAGCGCAATACTGTCCGCCCCCTCGTAGGCGGGGTCGGTATCGGGGAACATGCCGCCGATATCGCCCAGCGCCGCCGCGCCCAGCAGCGCGTCCATCACAGCGTGGGTCAGCACATCCGCGTCCGAATGACCCAGCAGCCCGGTTTCGTGCGGAACCGTCACACCGCCCAACACCAGCTTGCGGCCGGGCACCAGCCGGTGCACGTCGTAACCGTGTCCGATTCTCACAGGAAATTCCCCTCCCTCTGCGCCAGCAGCGCCTCCGCAAAGGGGATATCGTCCGGCGTGGTAATCTTGATATTGCTGTCATCCCCCTGCGAGAGGTAGACCTTCTGCCCCGCCGCCTCGACCAGCTGGCAGTCGTCGGTGTAATCGGTTCCCCGATCCAACGCCATCTGCATCGCCCGGCGGTACAGGCCAATTTCAAAAATCTGCGGCGTCTGTGCGCTGTACAGGTTGTCGCGGCTGACCGTCCGTTCCACCATATTCTGCGCGTCCGCCGCCTTGATGGTGTCCTTCACACGGACAGCGAGCAGCGCCGCGCCGTATTCCACCGCGTCGTCGATACAGCCGTCCACCGCATCGGTGAGCACCATCGGCCGCGCACCGTCGTGAACAGCCACATAGGCGCAGCGTTCATCCACACATTGAATCCCACAAAACACCGACTGCTGGCGGCTGTCCCCGCCCTTGACGATGAATTTCACCTTGTCGCAGGCGAACTCGCGCACCTGCCGGTTGAGCTCCGGGATGCTCTCTTTTTTGGTGACGACGATGATCTCATCCACCTTGCGGGACTGCTCGAAGGCGAGGATGCTCCGAATCACCACCGGCACGCCGCCGATATCCAGGAGCTGCTTGTCGATCCCCTCCATGCGGCTGGCATCGCCCGCGGCCACAATCACCGCGGAGACAAACGGCCGCTTTTTCCGCTCGAACATCGCTTTCCTCCCTTCACATGGCCCGGCATTCGATCTTGCTGCTGAGGTTTTCCACCTCGGGCGGAACATCCGGCCGGCTGGTTTCATCGTCCGAGCCGTCGTCCGGAAACATCTCACTGTAATCGGTCGTCTCATCGATATCCTGCATCAAGGCCACCGTGAACTCCATATCCTCGTCCTCGTTGGTCTCGACATTGTAACGGTTGAGCTTGATCGTGACCACCTCGCCCGCCAGCTTGCCCTCGATCGCCGTCTTGACCTCCTCGAAGGTGGTGACCGGTGCGCCGTCGATCTCGGTGATCACATCGCCCTCCAGCACGCCCTTATTGATGAGGTCGCTGCCGCGGCGCAGGGATTCGACATAGAGCCCCATCGGCATCCGATCGCGGCGGGCCATCTCCTCGGTGACCTCATATGCGGTAAAGCCCAGGCAGACGCGGCTGGTGATCTTGCCCTCCCGGATGAGCTCGTCGATGATCGGCTTGGCGGAATTGATCGAGATGGCAAAGCCCAAGCCCTCCGAGCTGACATCGATATATTTGGCCGAGTTGATGCCGATCACCTGACCGAAGCTGTTGATCAGCGCGCCGCCCGAGTTGCCGGGATTGATCGCGGCGTCCACCTGGATGAGGCCGGTGTAGTGGGTGGTGGCCGACGTGAGGGAGCGGTTGACGCCGGAGATGATCCCCTGCGATACCGAACCCGCCAGGTCGATATCCTGCGGAGTACCGATGATGAGAATCTTCTCGCCCAGCTTGACTTCATCCGAATTGCCCAGCTCAGCGGGCACGAGAGTGCGGGGCTCCTCCCCTTCCTCCTGGGTGAGCTGGATCACGGCGAGATCGGTGCGGCGGTCGATTCCAACCAGCGTCGCGGGGAGCTCCTCCTCCTCGCCGTTGAGGATGACCTTGATGTTCCGCGCATATTCCACCACATGCGCATTGGTGATGATATAGCCCTCCTCGTCGATGACGACGCCGCTGCCCAAGCCATGGTAGGTGACGCCCATCAGATTCGCGGTCACCTGGATGGTAACCACGCTGGGGGATGCCTTCTCCACCGCCTGCTCAGTGGTGAACTCTCCGTCTGAGGGCGCGGCCTGCGGCTTGTTGTTGAGCTCCATCCCCGGATAATCCGGGTTGACATTCTGCGGCAGGGAGCTGGGGTCGGTCGCGCTGGGCATTGGCGCGGGCATATTTTGAGATGGCAGCAGGTTGAGGGTGGTCATCACCCCGATCGCTGCAAACGCAGCCAGGCTGAGGCCGACCAACAGCCCGATAACCACCCCGAACACCTGGAACGCGCCGCGCTTTTTGCGTTGGCGGCGCGACGGGTGCGGGACTGATTCAGATGGAGACGGCTGAGGCCTGCCCTGCTGGGACCCCTCCATCCGCTGCTGCGGTACGGCGGGCTCCCGATCGACCGACTGCTCCGGCGAAATCTCTTCAAAGTTGTTTTCTGGCTGTTCTGACATACCGTCTCCCCCTTTGGTTTCCATGCGTTATTATTTTCTATGATACCCTATCTCACACGAAAGCACAAGCAAAAAAGCGCGGTTTTGCATCCCTCATTCGTCGGTGAGGGATGCAAAACCGCCGCCCACCAAATCGGCCAAGGCCTTCGGCTCCAGCTCCACCTGATGGCCGATCTTACCCGCGCTCACCATGATGTGCTCCTGTGCCAGGGCGGAGGAATCAAACAGGGTGGCGTACTGTTTTTTCATTCCGACCGGGGAGCATCCGCCCCGGATATAGCCGGTGACCTTGTTGATCTCGCTCACGTGGATCATCTCGACCGACTTTTCCCCCGCAGCCTTTGCGCCCTTTTTCAGGTTGAGCTCCTTTGCCACCGGGATGACAAAGACGTGGTAAGCCCCGCTCGCCCCCCTGGTCACCAGCGTTTTAAAGACCGCCGCCGGGTCCTGGCCCAGCTTTTGGGCGACGCTCACCCCGTCGATCAACCCGTCGCCGTGGTCATAGGCGTGGGCGGTGTACGGAATTTTCGCCCTTTCTAAAATGCGCATCACATTGGTTTTTGTCTCGGCCATAGCAGGCTCCCTTCCGCCGCGCGGTTTGAGGCGCGGCCTCTTTCAAATCTGTTCCCCATTGTAGCACGCATCCGGGAAAATTTCCAGCATCAGCCGCGCGCCCGCTCGGAACCCGCTGATAAAATTTTCCACCGCGACCTCTCCTGTTTCGCTGCTTTGGGCGTCGAGCAGCTCCAAAAGGTAACCGCGCTCCTCCCTGCCCAAGTGCTCCATCAGCCACTTTTCGCTCTGTTCCAAAGCCTGGATGGTGCCGTCTTTGAGCGTGACCGCTTCGCCCGGCTGCCACTCCCCGAAATAGATTTCCTCCAAAATCGACTTCATTATAATCACCTCGATAATCATTTGGTTATCAGCCAAGCATAATATAGCACCCTTGCGTTACAATGTCAATATAATCGTTTGGTTATCAGGAGGGCAGCATATGAGCCATTATAGACGGTTACGCGACCTGCGCGAAGATCGCGATCTCACTCAGCGGCAACTTGCGGATCTGTTACAAATGAAACAGCCGCAATACCAGCGCTACGAATCGGGCGAACGAGATATTTCGAGCGAGCTCTTGATCCAGTTAGCCGACTACTACGGCGTCTCGACCGACTACATCCTCGGCCGAACCAACAACCCTAAAATCAACCGATGAACCGAGGGGAATCCAATATGAGCATCTGCAATCTCTGCCCCCGCCGCTGCGGCGTAGAGCGCGCGCCGTCCCAGGGCGGCGCGGCGGGGTTCTGCGGCGTCGGCCGCCGCCCTGTGGTGGCGCGCGCCGGGCTGCATGCCTGGGAAGAACCCTGCATCAGCGGGACGCGCGGCAGCGGCACGGTATTTTTCAGCGGCTGCAACCTGCGCTGCTGCTTCTGCCAAAATCACGAGATCAGCGCCGGGGGCTTCGGACGCGAAATCCCGGTGGAGCGCCTGCGGGAAATCTACCGCGAATTGGCGAGCCAGGGCGCGCACAACATCAACCTGGTCACCCCCACCCATTTTATCGAGGCTGTCGCTGAGAGCCTGACCCCGCCGCCCCCTGTGCCGGTGGTCTACAACAGCAACGGCTACGAGCGCGTGGAGTCGCTCCGCCTGCTGGAGGGCAAAGTGCAAATCTACCTGCCCGACCTCAAGTACGCCAACGACCCCCTCGCGCTGCGCTATTCCAACGCGAAGCGCTACTTCGAGACCGCGACTGCGGCCATCCAGGAGATGTACCGCCAGGTCGGCCCGTGGGAGATGGACGAGGACGGTATCCTGCAAAAAGGTGTGGTCATCCGCCACCTCATCCTTCCCAATCATGTGGAAAACTCCTTTGATGTGATCGACTGGGTAGCCGGCCACTTCCGCCGCGGCAAGGTACTGTTCAGCCTGATGAGCCAGTACATCCCCTGCGGGCGCGCCGCAGAGTACCCTGAAATCGACCGGCCGATCACGCAGGAAGAGCGCGAACGTGTGGAGCAGTACCTCTTTTACAGCGGCATCGAGGATGGATTCGTCCAGGAACCCGAATCCGCAAGCAGCCGGTACATCCCGCCGTTCGACCTCACAGGGGTGGAACCGGCCCGCAGCCAATAAAATGCGCCCTGCCGGCGAGTTTCCTCCCGACGGGGCGTTTTTCGTTTCCTCAAACAGAGTCCTTGATTAATATGTGCAGGTATTCCGTGGTCGCGCGCCCCTTGTGGCAGCGGTTCTCATCGCTGTCCGCCTTGAAGCGGCGGTAACGCTGCGTTACGGCGCTGTAGTACCCATAGCGGCTCATGATCTCCTCGATCTTTTCCAGCGGGAGAAGCCCCTCGTTGTTGTAGCTCAGGAAGATGTAGCGGTAATTCGCCTGGGAGATCAGCTCCTCCATCGCGCGTTCCGCATAGCGGTAGGAGCAAAATTCGCTCTTTTGCCGCACCTTGCGCACGCCCGTTTTGCCGCCGATCACCGGGAAATCCCAGCGGGCGATCGTCTCGAGCAGGTGATAGTTGGAGCTGTATTGCCGCACATTGTACGGCGGATCGACATAAAGGATATCACCAGACAGATGTTTCAGCAATGCGTTTGCGTCGGCGTTGTACACCTGATAATTCGCAGACCCGTGGATAATCGGCATGGGAGTGAGTACGAGATCCTTCTGCGCCGTCTTTTTCAGGGTTTTGAGAAACGCCCCGTAAACCGACGCGGTGTTGGCGTAGCGGTCGACCGAAGTGATGAGGCTGGCCAGCAGAAAATAATACTCCTCCATGCTGACTTCCTCTTTCTCACGCAGACGCTCCAGCTCAGTGCGCATTCCATCGCACTTGGCCGCGTTGAAATCGGAAAAATAGCACCGCGGATGCTGGCTGCCCGCGGTACCGCCTGCGCTGTAGTTGCGGTAGATAAAGCCTTCCTCGGGCGGAGTTGCAAACAGTTGGTCGCACAGCAACTGGCCCTGCTGCTTGGTCAGCGCTGCGCCACCCTGGACCAAATGGCGGCAGAGGACGTAGCTGTAATATTGCAGATCATTTGAAATCACATTGCATCCCATCTCCTTGGCGGCCACCGATACCACGCCGGTACCCGCAAACAGGTCGGCAAATTGCAGTTCCTGCGGCCTGCGGTTGTCGCCATTTTGCGACAAGGTCTCCCAGATCGTCTCGACCAAAAAGTCGATCAACGTGAGCTTGGAGCCAATGTAATTCATAATAACATCCTCGTCCATCCTAATAATGTCAAAAAAACTCGTGATTTCTATTATACAACAATTCCGTGCCAAATGGCAACGAGGCACGAAAAAAAGCGAAAGAAATATTAGCTTGATCTTTTTTGACAGCAATGCTATAATAAATGGCTATTGCGAGGAGGATACGAAATTGAGCTGTATCGACAAAAAATTCTATACATCAGTCTGCGCCATCGCCCTGCCGATCGCCCTGCAAAACCTGATCTCCTTCAGCGTCAACCTGATGGACACCGTGATGCTGGGGAAGCTGGGCGAGGTGGCGCTTTCGGCCGCAGCGCTGGCCAATCAGATGTTCTTTATCTTTAACGTGGTCTGCTTCGGTGTATCGAGCGGCGCAATCGTGCTTGCCAGCCAATACTGGGGCAAAAAAGACGCCGAGGCGATCCAAAAGATCACCGGCCTGGCCGTCAAGATCATCACCGCCTTTTCTCTGCTGTTTTCCGCCGTTGTCATGTTGTTCCCTGGGCAGATTATGCGCATCTTTTCCCCGGACGCTGCGGTGATCGAGGCGGGCATCCACTACCTGCGCGTAGTCGCGCTCTCCTACACCACCGGCGGCATCAGCGCCACCTTTTTGATGGTGCTGCGCAGCGTGGGCACCGTAAACATCTCTGTTTTGATCTACTCCATCTCCTTTTGCGTCAACGTTTTCTTCAACTACTGCTTCATCTTCGGCCGCATGGGCGCGCCCGAGCTGGGTGTGACCGGCGCCGCGGTCGGCACGGTGATCGCCCGCGCTACCGAATGTGTGATCCTGCTGGTGTACCTCCTTTTCTTTGAGAAGAAGATACACTACCGCCTGCGCACCTTTCTGCAAAACGATCGCGATCTGATCCACGATATGATCCACTACGGCCTGCCGGTGATGCTCAACGAATTTTTTTGGGCAGTCGGCATCTCGCTGCATTCGGTCATCCTCGGGCATATCAGCGCCACGGTGGTGGCTGCCAACAGCATTTGCAGCGTGGTCTACCAGCTCGCCACCTCCTTTATCTTTGGCGTCGGCAGCGCCACAGCGGTGATGACCGGCAATATCATCGGGTCGGGCGACATCCCATATCTACTCGAGTGTGTCAAACGGTTCAAACGCATCTACTTTGTGCTGGGCATCGCATCGGCTGGTCTGCTGCTTCTGCTCAAAAATCCGGTGCTTGCGATCTACAACATCGAGCCTGAGACCCTCGCCTTTGCCAATCAACTGATGATCGCATATGCCTTCTCGATCTTTTTCACCGCCTACGCCAACCCCTTGATCACCGGCATCTTTCGGGGCGCGGGCGACACACGGTTTGCCGCGCTGGTGGATATCGGCTGCCTTTGGTTCGCTATCCCGTTCGGCGCGCTGGCTGCTTTTTTGTTTCACCTTCCCCCAATCGTGGTATTTTTGATTTTAAAACTGGATTACCCTTTGAAAACAATGTTCTGCCTGATGCGCTTGCGCGGCACAAACTGGATTCGCTGTGTGACGCGCTGAGGATGCCCAATCAAAAAACGGGAGGAAGCCGACCGGCTTCCTCCCGTTTTTTGACTTATTCCCGCGGTTTTGCTTGATAAAGTAAGGCGTTGCAGATGGCTGCCGCCACGTTGCTGCCGCCCTTGCGTCCGCGCGCCACGATGTAGGGCACACCCGATTCCCGGATGAGTTCCTTGGATTCGACCACGTTGACAAACCCAACCGGCACGCCGATCACCAGGCGCGGGGCTACCTTTCCCTCCAGGATCAGCTCATACAGCCGCACCAGCGCGGTGGGCGCATTGCCGATGGCAAAGATCAGCGGCCCGTCAAGAACAGCGGCCTTCTCCATGCTGGCGACGGCGCGGGTGGTGCCGTTCTCCTTGGCGGCGCGCGCGACCTCCTCGTCGGCCATATAGCAAAGCGCCTCTCCCCCCAGCACGGAAAGGGTCGGCTTGCTGATCCCAGCCCGTGCCATCTGCGTGTCGGTCACGATGCGAGCGCCCTCCCGCAGCGCCGCGATCCCCTGTTCCACGGCCCCATCCGAAAAGCACAGGGTGCGGGCGTAGTCAAAATCGGCTGTGGTGTGGATCACCCGCTTGACGACCGCCTCCTGGTCGGCCGGCAGTTTGATGCCGCCCAGCTCCTCGCCGATGATTTCAAAGCTGCGCCGCTCGATCTCAGCGGGCAGCACCTTTTGCAGTTGTACCTTCATATTTGACTCCTCTCCGCCCACGCGATGTGGTCATACACCGCGTTCCAGTATCCCGTAGATCCGATCCATCTCCAACGATTCGCGCACCGCGCGGGCCAACAGGTCGTACTGGGTCTGTTTGTATGATGCGAGATCGACCGTCGCAGCAGGGTCGCAATCCAACCCTTTGGCGCGGCACAGCGAGCGCACCAGCGCGCCCGCCACCTCCTCGCTGTCGAAAAAACCGTGCATGTAGCTGCCGTAGACGCTGCCGCTCCAAGCGCCGTCGAGCAGATCAGCCGCCTCGCCCCCCACCTGCTCAACGAGGTTGAGCGGCGCGCAGCCCGCCCTGCGCTCGGTGCGGCCCATGTGAATCTCATAACCCTCGAACCTTGCACCCGAAAGACTATCCAGCGGGCCCTTCACCTGCCCCACCTTTCCAGCCGCGCGGGTGCGCGCCTTGTGGGTTTCAAAGATGGTGCGCACGGGCAAAAGCCCCATGCCCGCCATGCTGCCGCCGTGCTCCACGCCATCCGGATCGCACAGCTCCTCCCCCAGCATCTGATAGCCTCCGCAAATGCCGAACACCGCCCCGCCGTGCGCGGCGTGCTTCTGAATCGCCGCCTCCAGGCCGCATTGGCGCAGCCACAGCAGATCCTCCATGGTGTTTTTGGTGCCGGGCAGGATCACCAAATCGGGGTTGCCCAACTGCGCTACAGTGGTGACATACCGCACGGAAAGCCCGGGCTGGTAATCCAGGACGTTGAAATCGGTGGCGTTGGAAATTCGCGGCAGGCGGATGACGGCAACTTCAACCGGCGCAGGCGCGCTCGTGCGCGAAAACCGGTCGGATAGGCTGTCCTCGTCGTCGATATCCACCCGCAGATAGGGCACCACGCCCAGCACCGGGGTATGCGTGATCTTTTCTAACATCTCGAGCCCCGGCCGTAGAATCTCCCGGTCGCCCCGAAATTTATTGATGATCGTCCCCTTGACCAAGGCGCGTTCGTCATCATCCAGCAGCATCAGGGTGCCCACCAGCGCAGCAAATACCCCGCCCCGGTCGATGTCGCCGCACAGCAGCACCGGCGCGCCCGCCAGCTTGGCCATACCCATGTTGACGATGTCGTTTTCCTTCAGGTTGATCTCCGCCGGGCTGCCCGCCCCCTCCAACACGATGATATCGTACTGCGCTGCAAGCTCGTCATAGGCGCGGCGGATGTGGGGGATGAGCTCGCGCTTTTTCTCATAGTATTCCGCCGCCCCCATACAGCCCCAAACCTCTCCGTTGACGATCACCTGTGAGCCGGTGTCGCTTTGAGGCTTGAGCAGGATCGGGTTCATGCGCACGTCCGGTTCGATTCCGGCGGCCTCGGCCTGCATCACCTGCGCGCGGCCCATCTCCAGGCCGTCGGCGGTAATAAACGAATTGAGCGCCATGTTCTGCGACTTAAAGGGAGCCACCGAGTAGCCGTCCTGCCGGAAGATGCGGCAGAGCGCGGCCGCCAAGAGACTTTTGCCGGCATTGGAGGTGGTACCCTGGATCATAATTGCCTTGGCCATTCGATCATTCCTTTCAAAAGTTGTACCGCTCTATCGCCTGCAAACGGACCGAGGGCGCCTCGAATCTGTGCACCCCAAAGCCAAAACGGCTGAGGCAGGGCGAGGTGCTTTCCCGTCCGGACGCTGGTGGCGTGGTCGGAACAGACCAACATGCGCGTTTTGGGCGGAGCATGCCACAGAAGCGGTGCGATCAAATCGCGGTCTACGCGGGACAAGAACGCGGTTTTTCCCGCCGCGTCACGCCGGTGAGATAGCTCGTCCGCACCGTTGACATGCACCAGCACCAGATCGTATTCCGACAAGAGCTGCAGCGCCGCCGTCGCTTTTGCCGCTAAATCGGTGTCGGCTTCTCCGGTAGCTCCGTCCGGCGTGACCACCCGCAGGCCCATGGCGATGGCGATTCCGCGCACAATTTCGGTAGCGCACACCGCTGCCGCGCGCAGTCCGTGCAGCGATGCAAAGTTGGGGAACGACTGCGGAGCGGTCGCATCCCAAGGGAACAGCATATGCTCTCGCACCGTTTTACCCGCGTCCACCGCCCGGCTGCGGCGCGCCAAACCCGCCAACTGCGCGGCCAACGGCGTGCCATGCGGTAGGAGAGAATCCACCTTCTGCCCGATCCGTTCATGCGGCGGCACAGCGACAAGTCCTTTTAATCCTTGCGTGCCGCTTTGTGCAACCAAGAGATTTTTGTATCCCCCCATCGGGAACAATCGAAACCCGCTCTCCCTTTCAATCCTCGGAAAAACCGAGCGATAGTAGCATTGCATCTGCGCCCTGTCCCAGTCCCCGGCGCAGGAGCTTACCAGCCGGCCATCTTCCACTGTGACCAGATTGCAGCGGCAGACCGCGTCCGCCTTCCCCACCGGCACACCGCAGGACAGCGCCTCCAAATAGGCGCGGCCGACCGGAATTCGGTCGCGCGGCACCCCCAGCAGTGTGGAGATGCAGGTGAGGCTATCCACCGGCAGGCCCGCAGGCGCAGTGAGCAGCGTCCCATACGCGCCGTCCCGCCGGATTCGGCCAAGCGCGGGGCAAGCGGCGGTCTCCAGCGGGGTTCCCAGCGGCGACGGTTCGTCGGTCAGCCCGTCCAGAATCACCAACAGCATCGGGGTCATGTCAGTTCCCCCATCGCCGCCAGCAGCGCCTCGTTGTCCGTCCGCCCCCTCACTGCGATGCGGCAAAACTCGCCGGACAGACCCTTGAAGTTTCCGCAATCCCGCAGCAGGATGCCGCGGGGCTCCAATCTTTCGCGCAGATGGGGGACATGCGGGCGGAAAAACAGGTAGTTGGCATGGGAACCATAGACGGTGCAGCCCAGTTTTGCGAGCCCCTCCCTCAGGAAAGCCCGTTCAGAACGGATGAGCGCCGCGGTACGACGGCGGTAATCCTCCTCGCGCAGCGCCTGGATGCCCGCCAATTGGGCCGGTGCGGATACGTTCCAGGGGGAGGCGCAGTGGTACATCCGTTCCAACAGGCCGCGGTCGGCGCACAGGCAGTAGCCCAACCGCAGCCCCGGGATGGCGTACATCTTGGTGAAGGCATAAAAAAGGATCAAGTTGTCGTTTTGCGCAAGGGAATCCCGCATGGTGTGAGCCTCGGGATTGTCTAAAAAGTCGTTGAAGCATTCGTCCAATGCGAGGACGATCCCCCGCTCACGGCAGTGTTGCAAAATCCGGCGCAGCAGACCTTGATCGACCGTCTGGCCGGTGGGATTGTTCGGATTGCAGAGAAAGAACAGATCGATCTCCTCCGTCAGATCGCCCAATATGCGTTCGGTGAGGCGGAAGTCCTCCTCCTCGCGCAAAAGGTGGCGGCGCACTGTGCAGCCCACAGAGGAAAGCGCCTGCTCGTATTCCTCAAAACAAGGGGCGAGCACCAGCGCCGTCTTGGGACACAGCGCTTGCACTAGGCGGTAGATCAAGTCGGACGCGCCATTGCCGCAGAGTATTCGTTCCGCAGGCTGCGAAAGGCTCTGCGACAACGCCGCGGTAAGCGCGCGGCAGAGGGGATCGGGATAGGCCTCGCAGGAACCGAGGCCGGAGGCAAGCGCCTCTCTGACCCCATCCGGCATCCCCAGAGGGTTGATGTTGGCGGAAAAATCGAGAACCGCCTCCAGCCCTCTCTCATGGGCGGAGTAAATATCCCCGCCGTGGATCAGCTCGATCATCGCAATCCCTCCTTTCTAAAACAATACCACAATTGCCATCGCCGCCAAACGGAACAACACGCCGCCCGCGAGGGTAAACAGCGCAGAGCCAAACATCAGGCGGTTTGCCGCGGGGATCATCTCGCAGGAAACCGCGCTCAAGCTGTCGCCGATCGTGGGCTTTTTACAGAGCTTGCCGAAGTAATAGGCGTCGCCCGCCAACTGTACCCGCAGGGCCCCAGCACAGACGCTCTCGGTCTGCGCGCTGTTGGGGCTCGCGTGGTTGCGGCGGTCGCGCCGGTAGATTTTTCGCGCATTTTTCCCGTCAAATCCGAGCAGATAGGCGCTGGCGATCATCGCCCAAGCGGCCAGGCGCGCAGGGACAAAATTGACAGCGTCGTCCAGCTTGGCCGCAAATCTGCCGAAGTGGAGATACCGGTCGTTTTTGTAACCGAGCATCGAATCCATCGTGTTGACCGCCTTATAGCAGAAACCCAGCACAGGCCCCCCCAGCGCCAAAAACAGGAGCGGGGCCACCACCCCATCTGAGGTGTTCTCCGCCACTGTTTCCACGGCCGCTTTGGCCACTCCCTCTGCGGTGAGCGCATCGGTGTCGCGCCCCACAATCATGGAAACCGCCCGACGTGCTTCCACGAGGTCGCCATCCCGGAGGGCGCGGCAGACCTTCATGCTCTCATCATATAGCGACCTTGCCGCCAAAATCTGATAACACATCAGCGTTTCCAGCGCGAAGCGCAGCCAGGGGCTGATCCGCTGTGCCGCCAGAAGCAGCAGCAGAGGCGTTAAGGTAGAGAGCACCAGAACAACCAAAGCCGTGACTGCCCCGCCCCGGCGGAGGGATGCGGGTTCTTCGCTACAATGTGACCGCACCAGCCGTTCGGTTTTTTCAATCAGGCCGCCGATCAGCCGCACCGGATGGGGCATCCAGTGCGGATCCCCCAGCAGCAAATCCAGCGCACAGCCGAGGCACAGCGCCAATAGCGAAAGCGTCATAGCACAACTTCCTCACAATCGATCGTCTTAAGCAGCGTGAGCGTCCGGTCCGCCGCTGTGGGTTTGAACAAGAATCCCCGCCCGTTACCCGCCTGCCAACCGTAAAAATCCCGGACGGGGCGCGCATACCGGCTGAACAGCGACATCATCACCCCGCCGTGGGTGACAACCGCGATGCTGCCGTATCCCTTTTCCCGGGCGTCGCGCAGCAGCCAGTCCAGCGCCGCGCCCGTGCGCTCCGCGAATGCCTCGGGGCTCTCTCCGCCGGGGGGTGGCTGTCCGCCTTCCGCGTCGATCCACGCACGAAAGGCCGGGTCATGTTTCAACTCAGAATAGCTTTTGTTTTCAAACTCCCCGTAGTGCTGCTCGCGTAGCCTGTCCAACAGGGTGGACGGCACGCCCGGATAGAGCAGGCTGCCGGTCTCGCGGCAACGCAGCAGCGGGCTGACATACAGATGCTCCGCATCCGGATAGATCCCCTTTCCGAGCAGGGCGCGCAGCTCCTCGACGCCCTCCCCGCAGAGGGGATAATCGGTGGAGCCCACATAGCGGTGCTCCAGGTTGCCTTGGGTTTTGCCGTGGCGAAGGAAAGCGATGTTCATTTTGTCGCCCCCTTGATCGTGACAGCGATGCCGCAAAACACGCGGTCGACGCGGCTGGCGCGGCGCGCCAATTCGCAGCAGGCGCGCCCCGCCGCTTCCCGCCAGTCACGCTCCTCGCGGGAGAGGGGCACCACCCCGCAGCCGACCTCGTCGGCAAGGATGACGATATCAGGGTTGCACGCAAGCAGCCGTTCTACAAACTGCATCGGATTTTCGCCTGCCTGCAACAACCTGCGCACAGCGAGATGAAAATGGGTGAACAGCGCGATCCGCCCGACATCGGAGAGGTCGCACTCCGCTCCATCCACCACCTGGGCTGCGCTCAGCCCGGTCTGTTCCAGCGCATAGGCGAGCTTGCCCTGATGGGCGCCGCCGACGATCAACCGCATTTTTTATCCTCCGATTCCAGCAAATTAGTGGTACAAGGGACTGGCCAGCACCACAGCGGCCAGTATGGCGAGCTCACAGAGGCACAGGAACCACCCCGCCAGGTCGCCCGTGATGCCGCCAAATTGTTTGTAAGAAACCACACGGTAAACCGCGAAGGCCAACAGGGCCGCCGCCACTGAGGCTGTTCCCGCAACCGGTGAGCTCCACACCATCGCCGCAGCGCAGAATACCGCGGACGCACCCAACACGCCGCGCGCCACGTTTTTCTGCGCGCCGCTCGAAAACGCCGCCAAGGTACCCTCCTTTTTGGCGCCGCGGAAGCTCACGACCGAAAGGCCGCTGAAACTGCGCGACAGTAGATATCCGATCCCAACCGTTAAAAGGTGCTCCGACACCGCAGGCTGGGTCCACAGCGCAAACGACAGCAACAGATAGGCGACACAGCCCATCACGCCGAACGCGCCGATGTGGGGGTCCTTGAGAATTTCCAGCCGCCGTGCCGTTTCCCGGTGGGAGGAGAGCGCGTCCACCGTATCGCAGAATCCGTCGAGATGGATGCCACCGGTGACCAGTAGCGGCAGCAGGGCGCACACCGCCGCCCACAGGATGCCGGAAGGCGCGACGCCCAGCCAGCCGCTCAGCAGACTCCACATCCACAGCGCACCGCCGCAAGCCGCGCCCACCAATGGAAAAAAGCAGATCGCATACTTCATGCCCTCCGGCGTCCAATCGACGCGAGGCATGGGAATCTTGGAATACATCGAAAAAGAGATGACACAGGATTGCCAAAGCTTCATTCGTGGGGGCCTCCCTTGTGATAGATCGGAATGCCGCAGACCACTTCGACCACCCGTCTAGCCCGCCGCGCAATCTCCCGGTTGAGGCGGCCGAGTAGGTCGAGATACCGCTCGGTGCCGGAATCGTAGGCGACGCCGTCGGAAAAAATCTCGTTGGACACGACGATCACATCGCGCGCCCGGTGGCAAAGCGCATCGATACCTGCGAGGATTTCCCGCTCGGCGTCTTCTCCCGCCCCGCCGAACAGCTCGTTGGCCGCAAGGTTGGAGAGGCATTCCAGCAGCACGGCGGAACCTCCCGGCAAGGCCACATTGCGAAGCTCAGTCGGGCATTCGATTGTTTGAAATCCCTTGCCTGCACGCAGGGCGCGGTGCCGGGCCACCCTTGCGGCAAATTCCGGATCGGCGGGGCCGCAGGGGCGCATGGTGGCGAGATAATAGCGACGGCCGGGAGACAGGAGCGTTAAGCCCTCGGCATATTCACTTTTTCCGCTCGCTGCTCCCCCAGTCACCAACGTGAGCATATCGCCATCGCCTCACTTCAGATGTTTATATTCTTCAATTTCCACCTCAGCAAAGGTGCTCATGTCGTTGTAAACCGCGCACGCCATCCGCAAAATTGGGATAGCCGCTACCGCGCCGGTGCCTTCGCCGAGGCACATGCCGCAGGTCAAAAACGGTTTGAGGCCCAACTCTTCCAACACCAGCGCTCCCGCCGGCTCATCGGAGACATGCGACGGCAGCAGATAACCCGCCGCAGCCGGACACAGACGCACCGCACACAGGGCGGCGACTGAAGAGATAAACCCATCGATCAACACCGGCCGGTGGGCGAGCGCCCCGCCCAAGTATACCCCGACGAGGCCTGCGATATCGAATCCCCCCACCTTGGCGAGCACATCGAGCGGGTCATCCGGATCGGGCTGGTTGACGGCGATAGCGCGGCGGATCACGGCGATCTTGTGCCTCACCCCCTCGGAGGTAAGGCCCGCGCCGCGCCCAGTGACCTCGCTGACGCTCCGATGGAGCAGTACCGCCGCCATCGCGCTGCTGGTGGTGGTGTTACCGATACCCATTTCGCCGGTGGCGAACAGGTCGTACCCCTGTCGGGCGAGATCGAGTGTGATATCGATCCCCACCTCGATGGCGGCGACCGCCTGGTCGCGGGTCATCGCCGGTCCCTGCGCCATGTTTTGGGTTCCATAGGCGATCTTTTTCCGGATCAACCCATCTGCCTCTATGTCGCAGGCCACGCCGATATCCACCGGAACCACCGGAATGCCGGCCACGCGCGCCATGCTGCACACGCTGGTCGCGCCGGTAGTGAAATTTTTAGTGACCACAGCGGTGACATCCCGCGAGGTCTGGGTTACCCCCTCGTCCACCACGCCGTTGTCCGCACACATCGCCACCACACAGGGCTTTTCGATGGTCACTTCCGGTTCCCGTCTCATCCCCGCGATCCGGGTTACGGCCTGTTCCAGCAGCCCCAGGCTGCGCAGCGGCTTGGCGATACTGTCCCAACGCCGCCAGGACCGCTCTACAGCCGACTGGTCGATGGGTTCGATCTGCGCGATTTTATCCTGCAAGTTCATGGTCGGTCATATCCTTTTCGATAAAGTTGGCATTGCTCCAGATACCGGACAGCCATTCCAGGGTTGGAATAAAAGTGCAGATGAGGGAAACCCGCGTAGAGAGCCGGTGCGCTGTGCACGCAGCGCCACCGGCGACCGGATACCTTCACGGCTTCGAAACAATCGCCGTTTTGTTCGCTGTCCCAATAGTGGAATTCATGAGCATGGAATCGCTCCCCTCTGCGGCAGAGCAGGCCGTCGCTTTGCGCTGTCAATTCGGCGTAGCCGAACCTACAGAGCTTGCGCGCGTTCCAGCATCGGGCGTCGATCACCCCAACCATAGGGTAGTCGACGCCGTCTTCGCCCTCCATCTCACGGTGCAGATACAGAAATCCTCCGCACTCGGCGATAGTGGGCAGCCCGCCAGCCACCGCCTCACGGACGCTTTGCAGCATCCCGCAGTTTTGGGAGAGGGTCTTTGCATAGATCTCCGGGTACCCGCCGCCGAGCAGCAGACCATCGGTTTCAGCGGGGATAGCAGCATCCGCCAAAGGGCTGAACGGGATAAGCTCCGCCCCGAGCTCGCGCAGCAGGTCGAGGGAATCCTCGTAATAAAAGCAGAACGCCCGATCCTGAGCCACCGCGATTCGCACCCCCTTACCAGGCAACCCTGCCGGCAAAGGCGGCGGAGAAAACTCCAGCTCCGGGGCGCTGTGGGCGAGACGCAGCAGAAGGCCGAGATCGACGCTCCGCTCCGCTTGCCGTGCGAGCGTTTGCAGCTTTTCACGCAGGTTTTGTACCTCGGCCGCGGTAATCAGCCCCAGATGCCTGCTTTCCAGCGAGCAATCCGCCATCTCCGGCAGATATCCCGCTACCGGAATACCCGTCTCGTACTCGATCGCCTGCTTGAGCATCGGGTAGGTCATGGGGGAGCAGCGGTTGAGCAGCACCGCGCATACGTTGCTGTCCGGCCGAAACTCCGCCAAGCCTTTGACCAGAGCCGCCGCAGACAGCGACAAGCCGCGCGCGTTCACCACCAGCACCACCGGGGTTCGGGTGACGCGCGCCAGGTCATAGCTGCTCGCCCGGGTGGAGGTGCCGCCCACCCCGTCGTAAAATCCCATCACGCCTTCGAGGATGGAAAGGGTGCAGTCGGCCGAATTTTTGCACAAAAGAAAGCGGGCGGTATCCTCCCCATAGAAAAACAGGTCGAGGTTGCGGCTCTTTGCCCCGATCACCTCGCTGTGAAACATGGGATCGATGTAATCCGGCCCGCACTTAAAGGACGCCAACCGCTCGCCGCGGTCTGCAAACGCCTGCAAGAGCGCGCAGGTCGCGGTGGTTTTTCCCGCGCCGCTGTTGGCCGCAGCCAGCAGGAGACGGGGAGGGTTACCCTGCATCATCCGGCCGCCCTCCCCCGCTGAGAATCCAGATTGGGTTTTGCCCCATCATCATGTGTTTGTTGCCCGCTGTGTGCGCCCGCGCCGATGTCAGCTGCAATACCTCTTGATGAGGCAGCGCGAAGCGTCTGAATGAATCGAGCACCTCAGCCACCGTCTCCAGAGTGATTGCGTTGGCGACGATGCGAGCGGCGGAGTTCTTTTTTAAAATACAAGCGATGATTTCTGCCATGCCGCCGCCCGAGCCGCCGATAAACACCGCGTCGGGCGTTGGCAGAGTTTCGAGCGCGCCGGGGGCCTCGCCCGCAGCGATGTGCAGGTTGTACAGGCTCATCCGCTGCCGGTTTTGCCGCAGCAGCTCCAGCGCTTCTGCATCCCGCTCCACCGCGTAGACCGCACCATCGGGCAGGACGCGGGCGATCTCACAACAGACCGACCCGGTCCCCGCGCCCACGTCCCACACCACGTCGCCGCGGTGGAGGCGGAGCTGTGCGATGGAAACCGCGCGCACCTCCGATTTGGTCATGGGCGCGCCTCCGCGCAGGAACGTCCCATCCGGCAGGCCGTGGGTGGGCGGCGGGGTCTGCGCCAAGGGATTGCACATAAGCATCACCGAAAGCGGCGCAAAATCGCGCTCCGCGAGCTCCCGTGCGCTGCCTTGGATGACCGCCTCGTCCGGATAGGAAAGCCATTCCCCCACCCAAATGCGCACATCTCCCAAGCCCCATTCGGTCAAGCGCCCGCACACAGCACGCGGTGTGTTCTCCCCGCCCGTGAGCAAAAACACCTTTGGGTAAGTCATCACCGCGCCCAGCAGATCCTGCTTCCGTCCGTGGAGACTGAGCAGCTTCGCATCGTCCCACGAGGTTTGCAGCAGGGCGCAGAAATACTGCACACTGGAAACGCCCGGGATGCGCACAACCTCAAATTCTCCAGACGCCTCCCGCTCAATCAGGCTGCATAAGCCCTTCGCACCGCTGTAAAATCCAACGTCGCCGCTCATCAAAACCGTCGCCGTCCGATACTCCGGGTGCCGGCGCAAATGCTCTAAAATCTCTGTGGGCGAACAGGAGGCGAAGCGCGCCGCCGCAAAATCTTTAAATGCCTCCAGCATTCTCTGCGCGCCGATGAGGCAGTCGCTCTGCGCAATCGCCCGCTCGGCCTGCCGCGTGAGGGTATCCGGGTTGCCCATCCCCACGCCCACAATCTGTAGCTTCATTCGCTCGCCTCCTGTCGCACTGTGTTTTATTTCTGGTTTCGCCCTGAGAATCTATCAAGTAACGCCCCTATGGCGGCTCCGTCCGCCGCGGACAAGGGGATCACGGCGCTCAGCCCGCGGAACGGCCAGATGCGCGAAAAAATGGCTGCTCTCCACATTTTTATCGTACAAAGTCATCTTCGCGCCGGAAATAATCCTCCGCACAGTTGAGGGTGAAGTCCACATCCGCCTCGGTGTGCGCGGCGGAAAGGAACATCGCTTCAAATTGGGAGGGCGCGAGGTATACGCCGTCCCCCAGCATCTTTTTAAAATAATGGGAGAAACGCACGGTGTCGCTTGCCTTGGCCGTCGCGTAGTCGGTCACCGGCCGGTTAGTGAAAAACAGGCAGCCGAGCGATCCGGTGTGATTGACGGTACATCCGTGTTTCTCCGCGATACCGGCGAGCCCGGTATACAGCCGCTCGCCCAGGCGGTTGACCCGCTCATAGATTTCGGGATTATCCCTCAAAATCTTGAGCTGGGTGATGCCCGCAGCCATCGCCACCGGATTGCCGGACAGGGTACCCGCCTGGTACACTCCGCCGACCGGCGCAATCGTGCTCATCACGTCGCGCCGTCCGCCGTAAGCGCCCACCGGCATACCGCCGCCGATGATCTTACCAAAGGTGGTGAGGTCGGGTTTCACCCCGTAATACCCCTGCGCGCCGGTCAGCGAGAGCCGGAAGCCGGTGATCACCTCGTCGAAGATGAGCAGCGCGCCGTTGGCGCTGCACAGCGCGCGCAGCTTCTTCAAAAAGCCCTCCTGCGGGAGCACCACGCCCATATTGGCCGCAAGCGGTTCGATGATGATCGCTGCGACCTCTTTGGGGTTCTCGTCAAACAGCTTTTCCACGCTGTCGATATCGTTGTAAACCGCGGTGAGGGTGTCCTCCGCCGTGCCCTTTGGCACACCGGCGCTGTCGGGTACGCCCGCCGTCATCACGCCGCTGCCCGCCTTGACCAGCAGCGCGTCAAAGTGGCCGTGGTAACAGCCCTCAAACTTGATGATTTTGGAGCGGCCGGTATAACCCCGCGCCGCGCGGATCGCGCTCATCACCGCCTCAGTTCCGGAGTTGACCATCCGCACCATGTCGATGGACGGCACCAGGTCGCAGACAAGGCGCGCCATCGTCACCTCGGCCTCGGTAGCTGCGCCGAAGCTGAGGCCGTTTTCCACCGCCTGGAGCACCGCGGCCTTGACCGCCGGATGGTTGTGTCCCAGAATCATCGGGCCCCAGGAACAGACATAATCCAAATAAGTGCGGCCGTCCACGTCGGTAATATGCGCGCCGTTCGCCTTCTGCATGAAGCGCGGTGTGCCTCCCACCGACTGAAAGGCGCGCACCGGGCTGTTGACCCCGCCCGGGATCATCAGCTTGGCCTGCGCAAACAGCTCGCGCGAGCGCTCGTGTCTCGTCTTGGGCGTCATCATCATCCGATCCTCCCCTCGTCGATGTAGCGCGCCAAGTCCATGGCGAAATAGGTGATGAGGATATCCGCGCCCGCGCGGAACATGCTGACCGCAGTTTCACAGACGATCGAAGCCTCGTCCACCAGCCCAGCCTTGGCAGCCGCCTTAATCATGGAATATTCGCCGCTGACGCTATAGCAGGCGAGCGGCAGGTCGAAGGTCCCGGACACCTCGTGAACCACATCGAGGTAGCTGAGAGCCGGCTTTACCATGATGATATCCGCGCCCTGCTCCACATCCAGCGCGGCCTCCCTGATCCCCTCGCGGCGGTTGTGGTAATCCATCTGATAGCCCTTGCGGTCGCCAAACGACGGTGCGGAGCCCGCCGCGTCGCGAAACGGCCCGTAAAACGCCGAGGCGTATTTCACCGCATAGGACATGATCGGCGCCTCGCTGAAGCCGTTTTCGTCCAGGGTGTTGCGCATCGCTAAGATACGGCCGTCCATCATATCCGACGGAGCGACCATATCCGCGCCCGCCTGCGCGTGGGACAGCGCCGTTTTGCACAGCAGCTCCAGCGTCTCGTCGTTGTCCACCACCTGGCCGTGCAACGCGCCACAATGGCCGTGGCTGGTGTATTCACACATGCAGACGTCGGTGATGACATAGATGCCGGGATATTTCTTTTTGATATACCGGATGGCCTGTTGGACCGCACCCTGCGGGTCCCATGCTCCGCTGCCGATTTCATCCTTATGCTCGGGGATGCCGAACAGCAGCACACTGTGCACCCCTGCCCCGATGAGCTGGGTCAGGATGCCGTCCAGCCGGTCGGGGCTGTAGCGGTACTGTCCATCCATCGAGGGAATTTCCTCCACAATATCAGTGCCCTCCCGCACAAACAGCGGGTAGACGAGCGCGTCCTTGGAGACGCGCGTCTCGCGCACCAAGCTCCGGATCACCGGATTGGCGCGCAGCCTCCTCGGCCGATTCAAAAGCTCCATCGATTAAACTCCCCCTTCTTTTAGGCGGCTCAGACCGGTCAGGCAATCGATCATACTGTCGATGGTCGCGGACTGCGCCGTCACAATCTTCATTCCATATTGCTGCGCCTCCGCAGCGGTCTGTTCCCCGATGCAGACGGCGTTTAGTTTGCTGTAATCCAAGTCCCCCATCGCGCCCACAAAGCCTTTCACCGTGGAAGCGCTGGTGAAGGCGACATAGTCCACCTCGCCCTGCTCAAGTTGATCCTTGACCAACTCGGCGTTCGCACAGGCGTAGACCGTCTCATAGAGCGGCACGTCGTCGTATCCCACGCCAGCGCGCTCCAGGGCCCGGGTGAGCTCGGGGGAACCGATCTTCGCGCGCAGAATCAACACCCTTGCGCCGTTTGCCGCCACGCCGAGCGCCCCGCCCAGGTGGGCCGCGTCGTAGCGCTCGGGCATCAGGTCGATCTGCAGGCCGTGCTCCTCCAACGCCCGTGCGGTGGAGGGGCCGATCGCAGCCAGCTTGAGGCCCGCAAGGCAGCGCACATCGCGGCGCATCCGCCGCAGCTCCTCAAAGAAGATGCGAACGCCGCTGGGGCTGGTGAACGTCAGCCACTGGTAGCGGTCGAGGCAGCTGAACGCACCGGTCAGCGCTGTGTTATCAGGGATTGCCTGCGTGGCGATGGAAGGAAGCTCCACCACCTCAGCGCCCAACGCGCGCAGGCGGCCTGCAAAGGCGGACATCAGCTCGCGCGGGCGGGTGATCAGGATGCGCAACCCGCCCAGGGGCCGGTCCTCAGCCCAGTGGAACTGGCCGGCCAGCGCGCAAACGCGCCCCACCACAATGATGGCGGGGGTCTTTATCCCGGCGGCGCACGCGTCCTCCACCAGGTTCTTCACGGTGGATACCACCCGGCGCTGATGCGCTGTGGTACCGCGCTCCAACACGGCGGCGGGCATGTCCGGATCGATGCCGCCCGCGAGCAGCCCCTCCATGATCGTGGGCATGGCGGAGATGCCCATCAAAAACACCAGCGTTCCGTTCAATTTGACCAGCGAAGGGTAATCGATCTGCGCCTCCGCCTTGGCCTTGGTATGGCCGGTGATGATGTGCAGCGACGAGGTAAAGTCGCGGTGAGTGACGGGGATGCCCGCGTAGGCCGGCACCGCAATTGCGGAGGTGATGCCCGGCACCACCTCGAAATCGACCCCATGCTCGGCGAGCAGCTCCAGCTCCTCCCCGCCGCGGCCGAATAAAAACGGATCTCCGCCCTTGAGGCGCACCACGTTGTTGCCCTCTTGCGCTTCATGTAATAGGATTTGATTGATCTCGTGCTGGGGCACCAGGTGGTTGCTCGACCGCTTGCCCACATTGATGCGCCTGGCGTTCGGCGGGATCATCGCCAACACCCCCTGGCCGACCAGTGCGTCGTACACCACGACATCCGCTGCCTCCAGGGCCGCTCTGCCGCGCAGGGTGAGCAGGCCGGAATCCCCCGGGCCCGCGCCCACCAGAATCACCTTACCGTTCATCGGCGACCTCCCCTTTCAGCTTATTTGCCAGTTCCCTGCCCAACAATTCGGCGTCTTCGGGCGCACCGCTGATCGAACCGACCGTGTGCCGCCCCGAGGTCTCGTCGACATAGAGGCCGGTCAGCTTGAGCTGTCCATCCTCAAGCCGCTTGGCATGTGCGGCGATCGGGGAGGTGCAGCCGCCGTCCAGCGTGCGGACAAAAGCGCGCTCCGCCAGAGCGCAGCAGCGGGCTTCCAGGTCATCCACACAGGATAAAAAGCCATAGTCCTCCCCCGCGCGGCCCTGGATGGCCAGAATACCCTGCCCCGCCGCCGGGATCATCTCTTCATCGGTAAAAACCCGGCTGATGCGGTGAGAAAGCCCCAGCCGTTCAAGCCCTGCGCAGGCGAGCAGCAGCGCGCCGTATTCACCCGTATCCAGCTTGTGCAGCCGGGTAATGACGTTGCCGCGTACCAGCTTGGTTTCCAGTTCGGGATGGAGCTTCCGGAGCTGCAAGACGCGCCGGGCACTGCTGCACCCCAAAGGTTTGGCCAGATCGAGCGCCTTTGCCCCCTCCGGCAGGATCAATGCGTCCAACGGATTGGCCCGCTTGGAAAACGCCACCAGCGGCAGGTCCTCTGGGGTCTCCATCGGCATGTCCTTGAGGCTATGTACTGTGATGTCTACCCGCCGGTCGCGCAGCGCACGATCCAGCTCCTTGACAAACAGCCCCTTGCCGCCCACCTGATCTAGGCTGCGGTCGAGGATGATGTCGCCGGTGGTTTTCATTGTAACCAGCTCCAGGTCCAGCTCGGGGTGCGCCGCCGCAATCTGATCCATCACCAGCTTTGTCTGGACGACGGCCAGCTTGCTTTCGCGGCTGCCCACCCGAATTTTTTGTTTGTACATCTGTGATTTTCCCCTTCTTTCCTCGGTTATTTTTCCTCTTTCTATTTTTCAACGATGCTGCTCAGGAACGCTTTGATTTTGCGGGTGATGGCGCTTGCCAGGTGATGGTCGGTTCCGCTCGCGGTCACGCCGATGACCGCCGGGCCTGAACGCACCACCCCCGGGAAATAGAAGCTGCATTCCGCGCGGCAATCCGCCACGCTCACCGGAATCCCGGCCGCTGTGCACTCCTCATAAACCCGGTGGTTGACCTCGCGGCAGTCGGTTGCAGCCACCGCCAATGCGCAGCCTGCACAATCGCCCGCGTGATATTCCCGAACAGTTAAGTCTATTTTACCACTTTCCGACAGGTTTTGTACAGACAAAGATGCCTCCGGTGCGATCACATGGATGCGACAGCCGAATTCCAACAGGGTGTTGATGCGGCGGGCAGCGATCTCTCCCGCCCCCACCACTGCGACATCCCTTCCCGCAAGCCGCACAAACATCGGGAAATATGCCTCCGAAGGGGATTCTTTTTTCTTTGCAGGAACTTCGAGGTCCCAGCGCTCCCGCAACAGACGGGGCAGTTCATCCATCGTCACGCCGCCGCTTTCGCTCGGCCGCCCGATCACCACCAATTCCGCTCCGGCCTTGCGTGCAGCCTCGCATTTTTCCCAAAAGCCTCCCGCCTCACCGGAATTTTTGGTGACAAGGCAGGTGGCGCCCAGCGACCGCAGGATTGCAAGATTCATCTCCTCGCTGAACGGGCCCTGCATACAAACGATATTTTGCGGCCGGTATCCCAGCTGAAGGCAGCGCTCCAGCGATTCCGCTGCAGGCAGCACCCGCGGGCAAAGCCGCTCCCGATAGTCCGGAATCGATGTGTAAAGGTTTAAATCTTTACACCCTGTGGTAAGCAACACTTTTCCCACTGTACTTGCAAGATAGCGCGCCGCTTCTGCGGTATTTGTCACCTGGACACAGCGCGGCAGACCGGCGTCGGTTCGCAAAATTCGCAGATAGGGCACCGCCGCACCATCGCAGGCGGCGCGGATGTTCTCTGTCGCTTCCACCGCATAGGGATGGGTCGCGTCGAGCACGCCGTCGAAGCGGCCGCATGCCATCATCTTCTCCATCTCCCCGCGGCCCATCCTCCCGGTGTGCACCGCAAGGCCCGGCAGCTCGGGCAACACCTCGCCGCCATATTCGGTCGCCACGCAGGCGACGGTCTCACAGCCACAGCGCGACAGCAGCTCGAGAGTCTCGCGGCCCTCAGTTGTCCCAGCAAATACCAAAAATCGCGGCATCACTATCCTCCTCACCCCGTCGTTGTAAAGGGAATTATCTCTTCATTCAATCAATTCGATAGCCGCGCGGGGTGACCATCTTGCCCCGCAGGTTACATGTCTGTGAATTCCCGATGTACACGGTGGTGAACATATCCACCTGTGTCTCCCGCAGATCCGCCAAAGAGAGCACGCTACTCTCCTCACCTGCGCGGCCGATGTTGCGCACCAGACCGCAAACGGTCTCCGCGCTGCGGTGGCGCAGCACGATATCGCACGCCTTTTGCAGGTAATCGCTGCGCTTCTTGCTGGCGGGGTTGTAGAGGCAGATCACAAAATCTCCCTCCGCCGCCAGAGCGAGCCTCTGTTCGATGCGCTGCCAGGGGGTGAGCAGATCGGACAGGGAGATCACCGCGAAGTCGTGGATGAGCGGTGCGCCCAGCACCGCAGCGCCCGCAGATGCGGCCGTGATGCCGGGAATCACCTCAATCTCGATGGGAGGATAATCCTGCGCGACCTCGTAGATCAGGCCGGCCATGCCGTATACGCCCGCATCCCCGCTGCACACCATGGCGACGGTGCTGCCCGCCGCCGCCCGCTCCACAGCGAGCTTGCAGCGCTCCACTTCCCGCTTCATCGGCGTGGATAGGACTTCTTTTCCCGGGAAATGATCCTTAATCAAATCCACATAGACGGTATAACCCGCCAGTACATCGCTCTCTTCAATCGCCTGCATCGCGCGGGGGGTCATCTGACTGAACGCCCCCGGTCCCAGCCCCACAACATAACATTTCATGGTTTTACCGCCTTTTCCATACTTTTGACGCATTCCTCCCACCGGTCGCGCTCGAGGTTGTCGCGCAGCCCGTACAGGAGTTTCCCCACCACCCGGACGGACGCGTGCTCCACCGCTTCGCGCAGCTGCTCCTGCTCGCGGTTGTCGACATCTAGCCGTTCGATGGTTTTGTGAATACGGCCGGTGATTTCAATCGCCGCCAACGTGCTGATCTCGTTGACAAGCGGCACCAGGCTGCGAAAATAGTACCAATCCTCAAATTCTCGCCGGTATTCCCCCAAAATCCCGCGAGCCGCCGCCATGGCTGCATCCTGTGCCTCGTCCGCACATCCCGCACCCAGACTGTCGATGTCATAGAGCGAGACCCCCGGCGCACCGCTCAGGCGCGAAGAGATGTCGCGCGGCACCGCAAGGTCAAAAAACAGCTTGGGGGAGCCATCCAAGCGAGGGAAAATCTCCTCATAGCGCAAGGTATGGTGCGGGCTTGCAGTGGCGCTGACCACCACATCCGCGCGGGCAATCTCATCCAGCCGCTCCTCGTAGGGGATCGCGCGGCAGCCCGGCGGAATCACAACCTCGCCGGTCTTGTACCGGCGCAAGGTCATCTTGACATCGCACCCCTGCTCAACCAATACGCCGGCGGTCAGCCGCCCCATCTCACCGTTGCCGATCACTAGGCACCGCAACCCAGCCAGTCCAGCCCGCAGTTCGCGCAGCAACTCGACCACGCGGAGCGCCACCGAACTGCCGACCGGAGCGAGACGAACGGTGGTCTTCACACGTTTCGCCGCTGTAACCGCCGTGCGGAACAGACGCTCCAGCACCGCGTCGGCACACCCGCAGGCGCGCGCCTCATCCAGCGCAGCGCCCACTTGGGTGATGATCTGGTCCTCGCCGAATACGCGGCTTTTCATGCCGCAGGCGAGCTCCAAAAGGTGATCCAGCGCCTGCTCCCCATTCCGCTGAATACAGAGCTCCCGGTAATCTTCGGGGATGACCCCCTTGAGCGCACATAAAATTTCATAGGGATCGCGGGCGGGCTTCTCCCCCCAATCGATCCACAGCTCGGTGCGGTTGCAGGTTGCGATAATCGCGCAGCCCTCCGCGCCGAATTCCGCCCTGACCCGCCGCATCGCTTCCGCCGCAGCCGTTTTGGTGAAGGAAAACAGTTCCCGATATTCCACTGTGGCCCGGCTGTGATCGATGCCGGCCATACAAAAATTCATCAAAATGTGACGCTCCAATCCCGAACGGCCAGCGCCAAAGTGACGCCATCTCCGCTCTGTTTTGTTACCACCAATTTTCCGCCCGACCCCAACACGGCCGCACGCTCGCAGACATTGTCCACCCCGGTGATCGAGCTGACAAACGCGGAAGGAGTGAACCTTCCTTCCGCCTGTGCCAGCTCGCGCGCCGAAAAGACGCGCAGCGGCAGCCGATGCCGCCGGCAAAATTCCAGCAGCCCGTGCTCCTCCCGCTTGAGATCGATGGTACACACCTCGGCGATCCCACGGAAGGAGATGCTGTAGCTTTCCAATGCCGCTTGCAGACGCTCCTCCAGAGTTTCTGGCGCGATACCCCTCCGGCAACCGACCCCCAGCGCGAGGACGCGTGGAACGATCGACAAGGTGCAATCGAACGGCCGACGGGTTTCATCGAGAGAGACGCAGACGCCGACCCGCACAGCGGTATCCGCACAAAACCCGTATGGCAGCTCCCCTTGAATTGGAAAATCGGATACAAATCCGACTGGCTCATCATCCAACAGCGCTGCGGACACCCGTTTGGCCGCAACGCGGTCGGAGAGATACAGCCCATTCCGAGCCGCCCAACGGTCCACCGCAAACAGCCCGGCGCCATCGGTTGCCGTCGAGATGACAGGCTGGGCCCCGATGAGGCCGGCGACCTCCACTGCGAGGGCGTTGGCGCCCCCGACATGTCCGGAGAGCAGAGAAATGGAAAAATAGCCCTGGTCGTCAACCACCACCACCGCCGGATCGGTAAACTTATCGCGCAGCCACGGCGCGATGGAGCGCACCGCAATGCCCGCCGCGCCGACAAAGATCAGCGCGTCCGCCTGGGAGAACACCCTCCCTGCCCACTCCTGCGCGCTGGTCTCTAACGGGAGCAGCCCGGCGGCAGATGCATGGCGGGCGACAGCATATCCAGCACACCGATGGCCGAGGGCTGTAAGCCCGTTTTGCAGGTGCGCGCACAGCGCCGCGCCGTTTTGAGTAAAAGAAATCAACCACAGGCGCATCGCCGTGCACCCCTTTCCACTTCGTAATCTTAGAGCAGCGACTCGTCATAATGCGCGCGGATGCCGCCGATGAATTTTGGCCGCGTGCGCGCCGCCAGAAGGTTCGCCTCGCCAATCTTTGCGGTGGACAGCCGCACCGGCACCGCCACCCGCCTCAGATGCATCCCGATCAAGGTGCCGCCGATATCCAGTCCGGCATGGGCGCGTATCTCCTCCACCGCGACCGGATGCTCCAATGCGGCATAAACTGCGGTGGCAAATGAACCGCCCGCCTTGGGCTGGGGCACCACGTTCACCGGCTCCCACCCATAAAGCTGTGCAGCCTCGCGCTCCAAAATAATCGCGCGGTTGAGGTGCTCGCAGCACTGTGCTGCCAGAAAGACGCCCCGCTCCCGGCAGACCGGGTAAATTCCGGAGAGGATCGCAGCCGCAACATCGGGGCTGGAATCGGTACCGATCTTGTGGCCGCCGACCTCGCTGGAGGAACAACCCACCACCAAAACTTCGCGTTCCTCGAGCTTGGCGGCCTCGAACAGCTCCCGCACTGCCGCCGCGGCCTGTTCTCGAATCTGATCAAACATGGTCGGTTCCTCCTTGTGGGGTCGGTTGTTGTTCCGCCCTGCGATATCCTGTGGTAAACGCCGGATCGTATAATTTGCTGCGTTCGTAGCTGTTGCCCAAAAAATCCCCCACCAAAATCAGTGCGGTCTTATCGATTCCATTCCTCCGGGCCATCTCAGGCAGCTCCCCCACCGTGCCGACGACCTGCCGCTCCTCCGGCCATGTGGCCTTATAGACGATCGCCGCAGGGGTGCTCTCGGTGTAAGCCCCGCCCGCCAGCAGGCGCTCCCGCAGCTGTGGCAGCATCCCGGCCGAGAGAAAAAGAGCCATCGTGGCGCCGTGTGCCGCCAAACGGGAGAGCTCCTCGCGCTCCGGCACCGGCGTGCGGCCCGCCATACGGGTGATAATTACCGTCTGTGTGACATCTGGCAGGGTATATTCCGCCTTGAGGGAAGCCGCCGCGCCGCAGAACGAGCTAACCCCCGGCGTCACGTCGAAATCGACACCCAACCGTTCCAGCTCGTCCATCTGCTCGCGGATCGCGCCGTAGATCGAGGGATCGCCGGTATGCAGCCGCACTGTGGTCTTGCCGCACGCTTCCGCCTCCTGCATCGCAGCAATCACCTGCTCCAGGGTCATGCGGGCGCTGTCGTAGATGGTGCAGCTGGGTTTGGCCTCCCGCAGCAGCTCGGGGTTCACCAGCGAGCCCGCATAGATCACCACATCCGCCTCGCGCAGCAGGCGCTGCCCGCGCACTGTAATCAGATCGGGCGCCCCGCTGCCCGCACCGACAAAATGAATCATTCCGCTTCCTCCTCATCCTGTACGACGATGATCGAAAAGTAACTCGATCCGTCTTCCGCGTCCTCCAGGTTGTGATAGACGCGCTCCCCGTCCATTCCGCACTTCTGTACCATGCGGGCGCGCCCGAGCATCGCCCTGCTGCCTAGGAGGTGTTTGACCCTCTCAAAGGATTTTCCCGCTTTCATCAGAACCTTGGTGCCCGCAAGATCGAGCCCTTCATCCGCACCCCGGTAGGAGGCGGGCAGGATGTGCAGCGGCTGCGCCCCCTCAACGAGGGATTGATTGAGCCGGGCCGCCGCCGCGCAAAAGGAGGGGACGCCCGCCACATACTGGGCAGGCAGCCCCATACGTTCGATGCGGCGGTGCAGGTAGGCGTAGGTGGAATAAATGGTGGAGTCGCCCAGCGTCAAAAATGCCACATCCTCGCCGCGGCGCAGACGTTCCGCGATCTGTTCGGCCGCCCGATCGTAATAGCCGGCCAGCGCCACGCGGTCGCGCGTCATCGGGATGTAAAGCTGCAACAGCTCCTTCCGTTCGAGCTCGGGTACCGCGCCCTTGGCGATGCGCAGGGCCGCCCCGTCGCCGTCGCCGGTTTTGGGGACCGCCACCACGGCGCATTTCCGGATGATGCGCGCCGCCTGCATCGTCATCAGCTCCGGGTCGCCGGGCCCCACCCCGACGCCATACAATGTTCCACTCATCCCTGTTCCTCCGCTTGTTTGAATTTGTGAATCAATTTTTGTGCGCCGGGTGTCATCCCCAGCGTGCCCCATCGATTGGAAAACACCACCGCGCCGACCTCAAGCTCATTGTGGGTGCGCGCTCTGAGATGAAAGTCGATCTTTTTTAGAAGGCTTTGTATCACCGGTTCCCGCAGTCCGGAAGATTCCACAATCCCCCACGCTTCGTCTGTGGTGATGCAGTCCATCATTCTTTTGATCTCCGCCCCATCGGCGCCCGCGAGCGCGCTGTGTGCCGCCAAAATCTCCATCCGGCAATCGGCGTAGCGCGAATGGGTGTTGAACACTCCGCCTGCGAGCTTGACCAGCTTGCCGAGGTGCCCGATCAGCAACAGGCTTTTAAATCTCCCCTGTACCGCATAGTCAAGCACATCGCCGATAAAATTGCTGCACTTGACCGCCTCTGTCAGCGTGAGCCCCAGCTGCGTCCTGGCATAGACCTCCCCGTAGTTGCCGGGCGTCACCACCAGGTTGGCCACGCCCGCGGCCTGCAGGACGTTCATCTCCACCTTGATGGAGTCCACCAGGCCCCGCTCGCTCATCGGCTCGACGATGCCGCTGGTCCCCAGGATCGACAGCCCGCCCACAATGCCCAGCCGGGGGTTGTAGGTCTTGGCCGCGAGCGCTTCCCCGCCGGGGATGGAGATTGTAACCGACAGCCCGCCCGGATAGCCGCACTCCTCGCAGACCTCGCGCACCGCCTGCTCGATCATACGGCGCGGGGTGGAATTGATCGCGGGCGCCCCCACCGGGCACTCCAGGCCCGGGCGGGTCACCCGCCCCACCCCCTCGCCGCCTTCGATGGCGATTCCCGCCCCGGCACGCCGGACAGCCGCGAAGACCAAAATTCCGTCGGTGATATCCGGATCGTCGCCGCTGTCCTTTTGAATGGCGCACCGGACGCAATCCCCGCTGCGCTCAAGACAGCGCACCTCCAATGAGAGGGAATAACCCTTGGGGGTCATCAGATTGACCGTGGGGACCTCGCACCCGGAGAGCAGCGTCAGTGCGGCGGCCTTGGCCGCCGCCGCCGCGCAGGAACCGGTGGTATATCCCATCCGCAGCCGCTTTTGGTCCACATAGGTGTATTGTTCCAATCCAGTCCCCCCTGTTATACTTCCTCGATCAGCGCTTCCAGCTCCTCCGCAGTGTGGGGCGGAGAATCCGCCCCCCTGATCCGGCCGCTCCGGAGCAGGGCGCGGTAGGTCCGCAGCACAAACGGCGTTTGCAGGCCGGTCTGTTCGAGCAACTTCACGTCGCAGAACACTTCATCGGGCGTGCCCGAGGCCCGCACCACACCGCTGTCGAGCACTACCGCCCGGTCGGCCCACGCGTAGGCCTGATCGACATCGTGGGTAGCCATCAGGATGGTGATCCCCTCGGCGTTCAGGCGGTCGATCTCCTCCATCAGTTGGCGCGCATGGATCGGATCGAGCGCAGCGGTCGGCTCGTCGAACAGCAACACCTGGGGGCTCATCGACAGCACCGACGCCACTGTGACCCGCTTTTTCTGCCCGCCGCTGAGAAAGTGCGGCGGCCTGTCCTTCAGCTCGGTCACATCCATCGCATCCAGGCTCTTCATCACACTGTCGTGAACCTGCTGTTTCCCATAACCCAGGTTGTGCGGCCCGAACGCCACCTCCTGATAGACGTCCACACAGAACAGTTGGGTTTCCGGGTCCTGAAATACCACGCCGACCTTCCGGCGCACGTCGAGCATCCCCTTTTTGTCGTAGGCCATCGGCCTGCCTTCCAGCAGGATGCGACCCTCGGTCGCTCTATGTACCCCGTTGAGGCAGAGGAACAGGGTGCTCTTCCCCGATCCATTCGGCCCGAGCACCGCCACCCGTTCCCCACGGCCGATTTTGAGATCGACGCCGCGCAGCACCTCAGTCCCGTCGGGATAGGTGTAGCGCAGCTTTTCTATTGTTATCATTGTCTCCATCGTTACCCCGCAATCCATTTCACAGCGACAACCGCTCCGATCAGCAGCACTTCATAAGCTGCGAAAATCAGCCGCTGCCGCCCCGTTGACCGGCTCAATTCGCCGGTAAAGTCAAAATTTCCGTCGTACCCGCGGGACTCCATCGCGTCGTAAATCGCGGCCGACTTCTGAAAGGCGCAGACGAACACGGAGGAAGCCAGCATCGAGACCGAGCGCAGCGACGCCCGATATCCCGCGTTGCCCAGGCGCGCCTTCTGCGCCACGGCCATCTGCCCGGCGAGCCCCGCCAGTAAAAAGATAAAGCGATAGATCATCATCATCAGTTCGGTGAGCAGCTTTGGGGCGTGCATCCGGTTGAGCAATCCGAGCAGATCGTTGACCGGTGTGGTCACACACAGGAAATACAGGCAGGATACCCCCGCCATCGACCGCAGGAACAACTCCAACGCCCGGCGAAGGCTGTCCAGTGTGACGACGAGGTAGACCCCGAATATCCGCACGTGCCACAGGCCCGCCGGAGCCTCGGAAAAGCCCACCGCGACCACCGCCGCACCCGCCAGCAAGAACCAAAATGGGATGGCGCACATCTTCCGGTATTGCCTCAGCGGCAATCCGGAACCGGCGGTGCAGAGCGCCGTCATCAGCGCGAACACCGCAACTGAAAAGACATTTTGGCTGGCGACCAGCACCCCCAACAGGGTAGATACGGCGAGCCCCGCCTTGATGGCAGGGCTCATATCTTTTAGCTTGGAGGTATATGCGATTCTGTCAACGGTTGTCATCGATCTGCTGTTCCTTCTTCTGATACTTTCTGGAAGCCGCCAGATAACCGATGCCGAAGCAGAATACCCCGGAGCCGAGCGCCGCCTGCAAACAGAACAGCAGGCTTTCGGTTTCGCCGCCCGGAGGCGCCCACATCGGCTCCGCCCAAGGCTCGTAATCGGTTTCGATCGAGGTGATGATCTCATCCGCAGCGCCGTCCGCGCCGCCAAATTCCGAATCGGGGTGGGCCATCAGCGGGTAGACACACAGCCCCACGCACACAAGCAATGCGATTACAATTCCAAGGATTCGTTTATTTTTTGTCGTCATATCGTTCCCCTCCTCACTTTGTCACCGCGCACAGGGCGGGCATTTCATCCTTACAGAGCGAAGCAATGGCCTCAAACACCAACGCCGTCAAAATTCCTTCCACAATCGCGAGCGGAATCTGGGTCATGGCGAAGATTCCCATAAACTTGCCCCAGGCCTGCATGAAAGATACCTCTGCGTTGTTGAAAGCGAGTGCCAGCTCGGTGGCGGTCACAGCGTAAGTGAACAGATCGGCCACAAACGCGCACAAAAAGACCGATACCACGCGCGGAGCCTTACACTTTTTGGCCAGCAGATAGACGCCATAACCGACAAACGGGCCGGCCACCGCCATTGAAAAGGCGTTCGCTCCGAGCGTGGTGAGGCCGCCGTGCGCCAGCAACAGCGCTTGAAACAGCAAAACGATAAATCCGAGCACCGCCATGGAGGCGGGGCCAAACAAGATCGTGCCCAAGCCCGTTCCGGTGGGGTGCGAAGAGCTCGCAGTCACCAGCGACGGCATTTTGAGCGCGGAAAGTACAAAGCAATAGGCGCCGGACATAGCAAGCAGCATTTTAACACGGCCGCTACCCGCACACTGTTTTTTGATGGACCAAAAGCCCCATACAAAAAACGGAAGAAATAGGGCGCCCCAGATGAGGCACCATTGGATGGGCAACATGCCCTCCGCGATGTGCATCGCATAGACAGGAACTGCGGTCAGCATCAGCATGGACACGATGACAGATGCTTTCATGGACCTTTTTTGCCAGTTGTTCATAGGTCATTCTCCTTTTCTTTTTGGCTTTCGCCTGTTTCGATAAAAAACAGCGCCGCAGCATCCCTGTGGACGCCGCGACGGCTCAGATAAGGAAATGACCTTACTCTATTACGCACACCGGAATCCGCAGAACTGCACGCACAATCGGCTGTGAGCTGGTCTTCTGGCTCATGCATCCTCATGCGCGCTCCCCTTCCCAGGATCTCCCCAGTGGTTTTGGAGCGGCACTCCGCATTTACAGCAGCGGCCCTGCGCGGGATTTTCACCCGGCTTCCCATTTCAATCCGCCAAAGAGCGGATCACTCACAGTTGCAATTTTGTATTTTATCATCTCAAATTGTACTGGAATCGCCATATCGTGTCAAGGGAATCTCTGGTTATATTCGTCGATTCTTTGGCACTTTCCTGCTCACTTTTTTCCGATTTTTATATTGTATAATACTACCGCGTGTGATAAGATGGAGCCAACCGAAGGGAGGCTCAATATGGAAAAGACGGCACTGGTTCTGGCGGGTGGCGGTTCGCGCGGCAGCTATGAGCTGGGGGTGTGGCAGGCGCTGCGCGAAATGGACATCGATATCGATATTGTGACCGGCACCTCGATCGGCGCGATCAACGGCGCACTGATCGCCCAAGGGGACTACGACACCGCTGTGGAGCTGTGGAATAAAATTGAAACCAGCCATGTGTTCGAGGTAGAGATGGACGAACAGCTCTCCCTCAAGCAAAAGGTAGCCCAGGCGTACAAAACCTTTTTCCGCAACTTTGTCAAAAGCGGCGGCACCGACACCCATCCCCTGCGGCAAACCCTCTCGGCCTATTTCGACGAACAAAAAATCCGTTCCTCCTCCATTGAGTACGGTGTGGTGACGATGGAGATGGATTCGCGCCAGCCGCGCGAGCTGTTCTGCAGCGACATCCCACAGGGAAAGATGATCGACTATATTCTGGCGAGCGCGTCGATCTATCCAGCGTTTAAGCCCTATGTGATCGACGGCGTGCGCTACATCGACGGCTGCTACCACGACAATATGCCGGTGAAGATGGCGCTGGAACGCGGCGCTACCAGCGTGATTGCCGTCGATCTGGAGGCGTTCGGCGTGGTGCGGCGCGAGGAGCTCAAGCTCGCGCGCGAGGTGAAATATCTCCGCAGCCAGCGCGACCTGGGGCCGACACTGGTGTTCGATCACACGGTCATCCGGCGCAATATCCGTTTGGGTTACCTCGATACCCTCAAGGCCTACGGAGCCTACGAGGGCGGTGCATTCACCTATCTCCCCGGATTCACCGCGCGCTTGACGGAGCTGTTTTCCCAGACGGCGCTGGCCAGGATGCTGCTTCCGCCGGAGGAACATGCCACCGGATGGGAACATGCCTTCCGGGGGCGAATTGTCAAGTTTCTGGAGGATCGGGGCATGTCCGGACCCAGTGTACCCGGCTTAGCCCTCATCTGCGCAGAGACGGCGGGCGAAACCTTTGAGCTGTCTCCCGAGCCGATCTATTCCGAACAAGTTTGGCTCAAACGCCTGAAAGCTGCGGTGGATGCGGTAAAACTACCCGAGGGCTTACTGGGGAACGCCAATGTGGGCAGCAAACGCCGCCTGTTGGATTCGCTGCGCGAAACGGCGACATTGCTCAACCGGCAGGTGCGCACCAAATTTGCCGCTCTGCTGGTGCGCGAGATGCTTCGCACAGAGGATGGGGACCTGGAAAAGCAGCTCGGCGCATTCTCCGTTCTGCCCGATGCTTTTTTGGGCGGCGCTTACTTGGCGCTGTGCGATCTGATCTGAACACATAAAGAGGCAGGAGGCCGAGACCCCCTGCCTCTTCTCTTTAATTATCTGCGCCTTCCTGGAGGCGGCGCGCTGCCCCTGCGCTGCGGTCGGCGGACGATCAAATCCGGGTCGTCAAGCTGTGCAATCCGCCGGTTGCGCGCCCTCCGCCGGTGCCACCGGCGGTACTTATTGCAAAAGCGGATGACCAGCATCACCAGGAACGCCAACAAAATCAGTCCGAGCAATCCCAGCGCGCCATATCCGACGATCTTCATCACGCCGAGGAATTGATCCGCGAACGTCTCCTTCGGAACATCCTCCTGATTCTGCTCGGCAGGCAGTTCCTCGATCGCTACCGTCTGAAATGCCATCGGAAAACTCCCGATCTCGCCATACATGCTGCCGCTATCCACGGAAAAGGATACCGATGGGTCGATATTTTCATCCGAATAGTATTCCGGCACGTTGTAGCTGATCTCGACCGCATCCTTGCCCACACTTTTGTGCACCAGGAAGCGGTAGCTTTCCTCGCCCGAAATCGAAACGTTTTCAGCTGAACCGCCTGAACGGTAGTGCGACACGCTGAATGTTTTGAGCTGGTCGCCTGGTATGGCGACCGGCTCGAAGTTGTCGAAACAGTAATCGAACAGCGCGATGCTGTCGTTGAACTTGTCGTAGCGCTGCGGCGACTTCATTGCCACGCAGATGAGCGTCATATCGTTGCGGCGGGCGAGGGTGACGATGGTGTGCTTTGCCTCCTCTGTCCAGCCCAGCTTTCCGCCGAGTGTGCCTTCGTAATAGTATTTCGATTCGACCAGCATCATGTGCTCGGTGCCGAACCGGCGAGCCTGTTCCTGCTTGTTGGTCGGCGAGATTTGATAAACATCCTGATAGCCGAAGATATCCAAAAAACCTGTGACGCCGATCGCATATTTGGTGATCAGCGCCATGTCGTAGGCGGTGGTATAATGGTCGTCGTCCGGCAGACCGTTGGCATTGACGAAATGGGTATTCCCGCAGCCCAGCTCCGCCGCCTTTTTGTTCATCATCTCCGCGAACTTTTCCATGGAACCGCCCACATATTCCGCCGCCACATTGGCCGCATCATTGGCCGAAGGCAGCATGGTCGCATACAACAGGTCGCGCATCCGCACCACTTCGTCGGGCTGGAGCGCGATGTGCGAGCTGTTGGGCTCGATCGCATAAACCGCATCCTGGCTCACGGTGACGCGGTCGTCCAAGTCCGAATTTTCCAGCGCGAGGGCCACGGTCAAAATTTTGGTGATGCTGGCGGGATACTCCCGCCGATTCATATTTTTTTCAATCAGCACCTGCCCGGTTTCGGCGTCCATCACCACGTAGGCCTCGGAGATAACGCTGGGCGGCACAGTGGACTCTTTTGCAAAAGCGGTTGTTGTGACTGCGCAGGCCGTCATAACGGCGGCGAGCAATGTTGAAATCCATTTTTTTCGCATCCTCTGTTTTTCCCCTAACTTGCTGTTATTCTGCCGCAATTCGACTACAATGATCCAATACAATTATTTATTATATCAATCTTCACAAAAAATGAAAAGGGCAAAAACAAAAAAGTTCTGGCTGTAATTTCCTCTGCGAATGTGTTATAATAATTGTGTTTACCCTTACCGCCCAGCCGGCGGATTTTAAACAGAAATGAGGAATATTCCGATGAAACATCCGATTGTCACCATTGAAATGGAGGGCGGCGGCATCATCAAGGCTGAGCTTTATCCCGAAATCGCCCCCAACACTGTGCGCAACTTTGTATCGCTTGTGCAGAAGGGTTTTTATGACGGCATTATCTTCCACCGCGTTATCCCCGGCTTTATGATCCAGGGCGGCGACCCCCAAGGGATCGGTATCGGCGGCCCGGGCTATTCCATTCGCGGCGAATTCAGCGGCAACGGGTTCCGCAACGACCTGGGCCATACCCGCGGCGTGCTCTCGATGGCGCGCGCCCAGAATCCCAACAGCGCAGGCTCCCAGTTCTTCGTCATGGTGGACGACGCCCCCTTCCTGGATGGCCAATACGCCGCGTTTGGTAAGGTGACCGAAGGTATGGACGAAGCCGACCGGATCGTATCCTCCCCCCGCGACCGCAGCGACAAGCCGTATGACGACCAGCGCATGAAGCGGGTCACCGTGGAAACCTTCGGGGAGATCTACGGGGAGCCTGAAACCCTGTAACGATCGGGCTTGCATTTCTTTTTTATCTGTGCTATAGTGCAATAAGAATCTAAAAATTATGTCACAACGTGATGACCGGGAGAGTAGGGTTTGACCGACTTTTCCAGAGAGGGAACGCCACCGGCTGCGAGCGTCCCAAAGGCCCAAACACCGAAGTTCGCCCGCGAACGGCGCCGCTGAACCCTGAGGGAAATAGGCGGCGACGGTTTGCCTCGTTAACGGCAGTACAAAGTGTTTGCGCGCCTTTGGCCGCAAAAATACGGGTGGTACCGCGGAAGTCATAGCTTTCGTCCCTGTTTTGGGGGCGAAAGCTTTTTTATTGTCCGTGGCCGGTTAACCTTTGTTTTCCATTCGCAGGGGCGAATTCTTGATACAAACACGCGGCGTTCTGTCCGAATGGGCTGACGCTGTAAATTGGAGGTCAAATTATGAAAACCGCATTGGAACAGATCCAAAAAGGCGCGCTGGAAGCGCTGCACGCGGCGGATAGCGTCAAGGCGCTGGACGAGATCCGCGTCAAATTCCTGGGCAAAAAGGGCGAGCTCACCGCCATCCTCAAGCAGATGGGCAAACTCACCGCCGACGAGCGCCCGGTGATCGGCCAGCTCGCCAACGAGGTGCGCGCGTCAATCGAGCAGCACATTGAGTCCCGCACCGCCGAACTCAAGGCTGCTGGCACCGCCGCGCGTCTGAAGGCCGAGACCATCGACGTGACCATGCCGGGCGTCAAGCGCCCCATCGGCAAGCAACATCCTTTGAACCTGGTGCTCGACGAAATCAAGGACATCTTTATGGGCATGGGCTTCGACATCGCCCAGGGCCCTGAGGTGGAATACGACTACTACAACTTCGAGGCGCTCAATATCCCCAAGGATCACCCGGCGCGCGACACGCAGGACACCTTCTATATCACCGACAACATTCTGCTGCGCACCCAGACTTCGCCGGTGCAGATCCGCACGATGGAGCAACAGAAGCCGCCCATCCGCGTCATCGCGCCCGGCCGCGTCTACCGCAGCGACGCGGTGGACGCCACCCATTCCCCCCTGTTCCACCAGATCGAGGGCCTGGTGGTGGACAAGGGCGTGACCATGGCCGACCTCAAAGGCACCCTCGAAATTTTTGTAAAAAAGCTGTACGGCGAGGATTCGGTCGTGCGGTTCCGCCCGCATCACTTCCCCTTCACCGAGCCCTCCGCGGAGCTTGACGTGCAGTGCTTCTCCTGCCACGGCGAGGGCTGCCGCCTGTGCAAGGGCGAGGGCTGGATTGAGATTCTCGGGTGCGGCATGGTGCACCCCAAGGTGCTGTCGATCTGCGGCATCGACCCGGAGGAATACAGCGGCTTTGCGTTCGGCATGGGCCTGGAGCGCATCGTCATGCGCCGCTTCAACATCGACGACCTGCGCCTCTTCTATGAGAACGATCTGCGCTTCCTGAATCAGTTTTAAGGGGGATACCGACCATGAATTTATCGATGAAATGGCTTTCCGATTATGTAAAATTAGATGATACGCTCGCGCCTCGCGCCTTCTCCGAGGCGATGACCATGTCCGGCTCCAAGGTTGAAGGGTACGAAACCGAGGGTTCCGAGATTGAAAAGGTGGTCGTGGGCAAGGTGCTCTCGGTCGAGAAGCACCCCGACGCCGACAAGCTGGTGGTCTGCCAGGTGGAGGTCGGCGGCGAGTCGCCGGTTCAGATCGTCACTGGCGCGACCAACGTGAATGCGGGCGACTATGTACCCGTTTGCCTGGACGGCGCGAAACTGCCCGGCGGCAAGACCATCAAAAAGGGCAAGCTGCGCGGCGTGGTCAGCGAGGGAATGCTCTGCTCACTGGGTGAGCTGGGGCTCACCGCTCACGACTTCCCCTACGCGATCGAGGACGGCATCTTCATTCTGCAGCAGGAGGAGGGCGCTAAAATTGAAATCGGCCTCGACATCCAGTCGGCCATCGGACTGAACGACACCTGCGTGGAGTTTGAAATCACCTCCAACCGCCCGGACTGCCTGTCGATCACCGGATTGGCGCGCGAGGCGGCCGTGACCTTCGATAAGCCGCTCAATCTGCCTCAGCCCGAGGTGAAACATGAGAGCGATGACATCCACGACCTGTTGTCGGTTGAAGTGAAAAGCCCTGCGCTCTGCCCGCGCTATGTGGCTAAGGCGGTCAAAAACATCAAAGTCGCCCCGTCTCCTCTGTGGATGCGCGAGCGCCTGCGCGCCTGCGGCGTGCGCCCCATCAACAACATCGTCGATATCACCAACTATGTGATGCTCGAATACGGCCAGCCGATGCACGCCTTCGATTACAAGCTGATGCAGGGCGGAAAGATCATCGTGCGGTGCGCCGAAGCGGGCGAAAAAATCGTCACCCTCGACGGAGTGGAGCGCGCCCTCACCCCGGATATGCTTGTGATCGCGGACGAAAAGGCGCCAACCGCTGTGGCGGGCGTCATGGGCGGCGAATTTTCCGGCATCATGGACGACACCAACACCATCGTATTTGAAAGCGCCTGCTTCAATGGCCCTTCGGTGCGCGTCACCGCCAAAAAGCTGGGAATGCGCACCGAGGCGTCTGGACGCTTTGAAAAGGGGCTCGATCCGCAGACCTGTATCCCCGCCGTACTGCGCGCCTGCGAGCTGGTGGAGCTGCTCGGTGCAGGCGAGGTGATGGGCGGCATCATCGACATCGACAACTCCGATAGGACCCCCACCCGTATCCCGCTGGAGCACGACTGGATCAACCGCTTCCTGGGCATCGAGGTGCCACGCGAGGAGATGATCCGCATCCTGGAGCGGCTGGAATGCACTGTGGATGAAAACGACGTGGTGACGGTCCCCTCCTTCCGCGCTGATCTCCAGCACAAGGCGGATATCGCCGAGGAAATCGCCCGCTTCTACGGATACAACAAGATTCCCTCCACTGCGATCCGCGGCAGCGCACAGGCACAGCTGACCGGCCTGCAAAAGTTCGAGAAAAAAATCGGTTCCACCCTGCTGGCGCTCGGCAGCACCGAGATCATGACCTATTCCTTCATCAGCCCCAAATACTATGATAAGATCAACCTGCCCGCCGACAGCAGCTACCGCAAGTCGATCGTCATCAGCAACCCCCTGGGTGAAGACACCAGCGTCATGCGCACCACCGCCATCCCGTCGATGCTGGAGGTTTTGGCGCGCAACTACAACAACCGCAACCTCTCCGCTTCGCTGTTTGAAATCGCGACCGAATATGTCCCCACCGAGCCTGACAAGCTGCCGGAGGAAAACCAGAAGATTCTGGTGGGCATGTACGGGGATGGAGCGGATTATTACGCGCTCAAGGGCATCGTGGAGGAACTGCTCGAGGTCTTGGGCGGCTATGACTGCGATGTGATCCCGGAAAAGGAAAATCCCACCTTCCATCCCGGTCGCTGCGCCAAGCTGATGCTCGGCGACAAGCCGCTCGGCATCCTCGGGGAAATCCATCCCGCCGTGTTGGAGAACTACGATATCGACGCGCGCGTGTATGTGGCGGAGCTGGACGAAACGCTGCTGTATGAAAACCGCGCGGCCGACAAGGAGTACCACCCTCTGCCCAAGTTCCCGGCCACCACGCGCGATATCGCGGTGTTGTGCGACGAAGACCTGCCGGTGCTGAGCCTGCGCAAGGCGATCCAAAAAGCTGCTGGTAAGCACCTGGACAAGGTGGAGCTGTTCGACGTTTACCGCGGCGCACAGGTGCCGGAGGGGAAAAAGAGCGTGGCATACAACCTCTCGCTGCGTTCAGCCGACAAAACGCTCACCGACGAGGAGACCGGCAATATCATGAAGAAGGTGCTCAAAGCGCTGGCCGAACTCGGCGCGGAGCTGCGTTCCTGATCGTTTCATCACAAAATGTGCGATATGATTTGAAAAATCTGTAAAGATCGTCCTTTTTCGCTTGATAATTTTACTCTTTTCGTGTATTCTATAAACAAAGCCGTTTATATAGGAGGTTTGTATCATGCATGAGCCCACAATTTCCTTTTCGATTCATGAGGACAAAGAAAAGCAGATGAAACAGACCTTAACCACTGTATACGATGCTTTGCGCGAGAAGGGCTACAACCCCATCAACCAAATTGTGGGCTATATCCTGTCGGAGGACCCCACCTATATTACAACGCACAACAATGCGCGCAGTTTGATCCGGCGTATCGACCGGGATGAACTGTTGCAGGCGCTTGTCAAAGCGTATCTGAACGATTAAGGTTGATCCAGCGCCCTCCCTGCGCGGGGAATTTCAGCGGCGATTGCCTTTGCCGCTGAATCCCCGACGGAGAGGGCGTTTTTGTGTTGCAGCAACGGAGGTGGCGGCATTGTTCAGCGGTCTGTATCTCACCCGCATAGAGCTGCGCCAACCAGTAGACGCCGAACTGGCGCAGAGCTATGTCTTTTCGCTGCCCGCCGTCAAGCATCTGGGACGACTGGAGCTGCGCCAGCCGGTGACCTTTCTGGTGGGAGAAAACGGGACGGGAAAATCCACTCTGCTGGAGGCGGTCGCGGTCGCCTGCGGGTTTAATCCCGAAGGGGGCACCCGCAACTTTTCCTTTTCCACCAGCGATACCCATTCCCTGCTTCACCGCGCACTCATCGTCTCCAAGGGGGTGAAGCGGCCAAAGGATGGTTTTTTTCTGCGCGCAGAGAGCTTCTACAACGTCGCCACCGAGGTGGACCGCCTTGATAAAATCACGCCGGTCCCGCTGCTGAAAAGCTACGGCGGCCGGTCTTTGCACTGCCAATCGCACGGCGAGAGCTTTCTTGCGCTGATGCTTCATCGCTTTGGCGGACAGGGGCTCTACCTGCTGGACGAACCGGAGGCGGCGCTTTCCCCCTCCAGCCTATTCGCCATGCTGATCCGGATGCGGGACCTGGTCGAACGGGATTCGCAGTTTCTGATCGCCACCCACTCCCCCATTCTCATGGCCTATCCGGGCGCGGAAATCTACCAATTGGACGAAGTCGGCATCCGCCTCACCCCTTACGGGGAGACCTCCCACTACCTGCTGACGCGCCAGTTTCTGAACTATCCGCAGAAGATGCTTGAGGATCTGTTCCGCGAAGATTAACCGGCATGGTCAAACTTTTGTGGTTTTGACTGCCCGCGTTTACAACAGCCCATAATTATGGTATAATATAACATTGTCACACCAAATCTGGTGGATCAACCGGTTTTCGATGAGATTTGATATAAACAGGAGGATGATTGTGATGAGTGAAGCGAAAAAAGAAGAGCAGTTTTTAACCTATAAGGGAAAGCCTCTTGTTCGTTGCAAAAATACTATCTATTACGGCAGCATGAAGGATAAATACGTGATTATGATGCAGATTCAGGAGAGCCAAAAGGATGAGACCATCGGCCTTGACGTCGCGCAAAAGGTGACCATCCAGCTCCTGTCCACCGATCTGGATCTGCGTGCGCGCGATCGCATCATCAAAAAGAGTGAAAAGTCCAGCCTCTATGATGCGATGGATCTCGCCAGCGTCTGGCTGGAACGCGCCCTCAAAGACGGAATCAAAAAATCCTGAAAAAATCCCCGGCTTGCGAATCTGATCGCAGCCGGGGATTTTTGATTGTAACAATTAGTAGGTGTCGATTGTGATCTGCGTGATGATGACATCCTCCTCCGGGACCTTATTCTCATCTACCGCGACCGCAGCAATTTCATCGAGGATTTCCAGCCCTTCCACCACCTGGGCAAACACGGTGTATTTACCGTCCATCCATGGCGCGCCGCCAACCTCTTTGTACTTGTCGATGACCTTCTGCGGAAAATTGGCCTCCTCCATCTTATCGAGCGTCTCCTGTTCCAGCGCGCTGTTGACAATCATATAGAACTGGCTACCATTCAAGCCATCCGCATTGGGCACCATACCCAAAGCGCCCTTGAAGTTCCACATATTCAGCGAATACTCCCCTTCAAATCCAACGGGATTGCCGCTTTCATCTTTAAAGCTGCTTTCACCGCCGGTGCCAGTGCCAGTGGGGTCGCCCGATTGAATCAGGTAGTTGCTGATGACGCGATGAACAGACAGGCCGGTGTAATACCCAGACTTGGCGAGCGCCACAAAATTTTCCACCGCTTTGGGAGCTTCTTCCGGATAGAGCACCGCGACGATCTCGCCCATGCTGGTTTCAATTCTGGCGACCTGCGCGCCGTCAGGAACTTCCTCAAACTGAACCAGATTGACCTGATCGTCGGTGATGTTCTTATTCTCCTCGATCTGCTGCTCAGGAGTCTTGATGATCTCATCCTCCGAATCTACGGAATCCTGGCTTTTGCAGCCCGCCGCGGTAAAGATCATTGCAAGCGCTAAGAGCATGCTGGCACACTTCAAAAATTTATTCACCAAATCACCTCATAAGGCCGCTCCACCCCGTGGAAAACGGCCAATATTTTCTTTTGCAGTGCAGCTTCCCGCCAACACTCCGTAGCTTATTATATCTGATTCCTATAGATGTGGCAAGAACTTTTTCCGAGCGGACACAAAAAGCCCGCAGCAACGACTGTTGCTGCGGGCCCTGAATATTTTGTATAAATGAATACGTACCACGTACTATTTATATAAATTTTTTACAGGTTAAATCTCCTATCTTCCACATGATTCGAACAAATTTGCGTCGCACAACTTACAAAAGATAATCTTTGCAGTATTATGACTGACAAACCAATTCGTGTTTGTTGCCCACTAAGCTCTCTCTCAAAAGTGCTTATTTCATTGGACTCACCCTTCATATTTCTTTGGTGAATTACGCCTTTAATGGTTCATGGGACTCAACCTTTACATTCATTTTGTCGACATGTTACCACAGATGCTCTCTGGCACCCGGATAAATGTGTATTCAGTTGTATCTCTCGTCCACTAAACTGCTAACCAGATTTTGGCTTACTGCCATCCGTTCAAAGTATCCGTTTTGACAAACCAGCCAAAACGACATCTCTTCCTCTTATGGTGCGGTTAGTCTTCGAGAACGGTTGCGTATTCCGCCTGGAGCACGCAACCTACAAACTGAACCGGTTCGGTTTCCGTGTACATGGGAATCGCCACCTTTCATTGCAAGTTGTTTATTTTATTACTTGCTCTGTTCTTGTCTTTACTATAGCACACAGATTGTTTATTGTCAATAGTTTTATTGTATGTTAATTAAATAATTTGTGAATCTAATATTAAAATCGCTTTGTTATTGACTTACCCTCAAATTGTATTATAATAAGAAAGTAATCAGGAAGCGAACCGCGTTCCGCTGTGTGCATCGCTTTTCGGTTGATTATCTGTGCCGCTGGCGCAGCTGTTAGGGAGGTTCACCATGAGTTTTGATGAAGAAATGGAGTATGGTCCGGATATCCTGACTTTACAGGATGAGGACGGCGTCGATCATGAATTTGAAGTGCTCGATACCTATGAAGAGGACGACGATCACCGTTACATCGCTGTGGTTCCGGTGGAAGACGAGGCCGCGCTGGAGGAGGACGACGGCGAGCTGATCGTGCTGAAAATCCAGGCGGAGGGCGAAGAGGAATTTTTGATCGCGATTGAAGATGAGGATGAATTTGACAAAGTTTCCGCTATCTTCATGGATCATCTCAAGGATTATTACGACTTTACCGAGGAAGACTAATTTTTGCAAACGGAAGATCAATCCGCTTGTTTCCTGCCTTGTGCGACAGGTATGGCGTCTATAAATCCAACACTTACGAAAAGGGATTCCGGATCTCGCGGCAGATTGCAGACCTCCCGCTCTGGCGGACGAAGGGAGCGTGAAACCGCGAGGAGGTTTTACCCACCCTGTCTTAGGACGGGTTTAATAAGCCATACCACCGGCAAGGCGGGTTACTTCTATAAACAACTCCAACGATATGAGGAATACACTGTGACCGAATTTTTGACGAGATCGGCCCTGCTTCTGGGCGACGAAGCGATGGAGCGCATGCAGGCGCTGCGTGTCGCTGTGATCGGATTGGGCGGCGTCGGCTGTGCTGCGGCTGAAGCGCTCTGCCGCGCGGGAGTAGGCCATTTGTTGCTGGTGGATCATGATACGGTGGACATCACCAATCTGAACCGCCAGATTTTTTATACCCACCGGCATGTGGGAATGAACAAAGTGGATGTAGCGGCGGAACGCCTGCGCGATATCAATCCGGAGGCGGAGATCGCGGCGCTCAGCTGCTTTTATCTGCCGGAAAGCAGCGCCGCTGTGTTTGATTTTGCCCCCGATTGCGTCGTCGATGCGATCGATACTGTGACCGCCAAGCTGCATCTGGCGGTGTCCTGCCAGGAGCGGGGTGTCCGCCTGCTGATGGCGCTGGGCACCGGCAACCGGCTCGACCCTTCCCTGCTGCGGGTGGGCGACATCGCCGAAACGTCCGGCAGCGGATGTCCATTGGCCCGCGTGATGCGCAAGGAGCTGAAGCGGCGCGGCGTCCTTCATCAAAAGGTCGTCTATTCCACAGAGGTGGCGCGCAAGGTGCTGGCCTCCAGCGAAAACGGCCGCCACAGTCCGGGTAGCATTTCGTTTGTGCCGCCGGTCGCGGGGTATCTGCTCGCCGCCGAATTGGTACGGGATGTTTTGGCGGAATCTAGGTTGGAATAATCACTTCTCCCTATGGAACACTGTTCCATAGGGATTTTTTATCGTAAGGAAGTGGTTGCTCTGAATCAGGCTTCACACTCGGACAAAAAGCCGGCCGGCATAGCCGGGTTCTGCTGGCACGCACTGGCCGGCGCCTCGATCGGCGTGCTCAACGGGCTGTTCGGCGCAGGCGGCGGCATTGTAGCGGTCAGTTTTCTGCGCAAGCTGGATGGCGATGTCAAAACCGCGCACGCCACCGCCATTTTGATCACCCTGTTTTTATCGTTGGCGAGCTCATATCTATATGTCACAGGCGGCAATGTGACATTATCCGACGCCCTACCCTATCTGCCGGGCGGGGTGATCGGCGCGGTGGCCGGTGCGCTGCTGCTGCGCAAAATCTCCGATTTTTGGTTGCGGAAGGTGTTTGCGGTGTTCATCCTCTATTCCGCCATCCGCCTGCTGCTGCGATGAGTTACGTCTGGATTTTTATTTCCTCCCTGCTCGCGGGCATTGCCGCGTCCATGGGCGTGGGGGGCGGCGCGGTGCTGCTGCTGTATCTGACCGCTTTTGCCGGAATGAACCAGCTCGCCGCACAGGGGATCAATCTCATCTTTTTTCTGCCCATCGCCGTGGTTGCCGTCTGCATCCACGCCAAAAACAAGCTCATCAACTATAAATCCGCTTTTATCTGCATCCCGTTCGGTCTGGCCGGTGTGTGGGGCGGACTGTGGTTGACCCGCATAATCAGCGAAAATCTGCTCAGCAAATTGTTCGCGCTGCTGCTGCTCTATATGGGCGTGCGGGAGCTCCTGGCCAAAAAAGAAAAAAATTAGCGCAAGCTACTTTATCTGTCGTAGTAATTATGCTATAATATGGATACTACGACAGACGTAGTAGTTTGCGAGGTGATGTTTTGATCTGCAGCGACGTTATCCGTGGTTACAACGACACTATCATTCTGCACCTGCTGCTGGAGCACGATTCCTACGGGTATCAAATCTCCAAAGAGATCGAGGAGCGCTCCGGCGGACTTTATACCATCAAGGAAACCACCCTGTATTCGGCTTTCACTCGGATGGAAAAGAAGGGCTACATCGCCTCCTATTTTGGAGATGAAACCTTCGGCAAACGGCGCACCTACTATAAGATCACGCGGGAAGGCGCCGCTTACTACCGCGAGAAATGTGTCGAATGGCAGCAGACCCAACAGGTGATCAGCCGTTTTACCACGGAGTCAGAACAATTAGAAAATGAGGAGGAGCAACGGTATGGACAATAAGATTCGCGATTTTGTCGAGGCGATGTTCGCAGGCCTGCCCAAAAGCCGCGAGGTGGTGGAGGCAAAGCTCGGTATCATCGAGACAATGCAGGACAAATACGAGACCCTGCTGTCCGAAGGTAAAAACAAAAATGAGGCGTTCGGCACGGTGATCTCCGAATTCGGCAGCATCGATGAACTGCGGCGGGAGCTCGGCATCTCGCAGGAGGATGCAACAAAGGCTGAGAATGATTTGGAATATCAGCAATTTTGCAAACATTTTGCGGTGGCCTCCACTGTGGCCGTCGCATTGTACATAGCGGCTCCCCTGCTCTTTTTGCTGTTTGAACCGGCTGGCCAAGCCCTATCCTTCACCTTCTTTTTCCTGCCTATCATCGTTGCCACCGGCCTTTTCGTCTATTTTGGCGTGCAGTCCGAGCGGTACGACAGCAAACAGGGGACAAAAGAAAAGCAGGAAGACCCGGTCACCACGGTGATCTTTCTCGCGGCGCTGGTGATCTTCCTGCTGTTGGGCTTCTGGAAAAACCTGTGGCATCCGGGCTGGGTGATCTTCCTGGTGGCGGCCATGGTGAACACGCTGGCCCTGATGTTCCGCCAAAGAAAAAGCGACTGAAATTCGGTGCACACCGGCCGGATATTTGCGCACGCAAACGGATAATCCGCGCATTCCTTCCCATAATGATGGTATCAAAATGTCGTCGGAGGTAACCTTATGCGCACCTGTGGAATTCTCATGCCGCTCTTTTCCCTGCCCTCGCCTCACGGCATCGGCACGCTTGGGCGGGGTGCCTACCGCTTTGTCGACTTCCTGCGTGAAAGCGGGCAGCACTATTGGCAGCTGCTCCCCATCGGTCCTACCGGCTACGGCGACAGCCCTTACCAATCGTTTTGCGCGTTCGCAGGCAACCCTTATTTCATCGATCCCAACCGGCTGGAAGAGGACGGCCTGCTGACCCGCGCGGAAATCGAGGCGGCGGACTGCGAATGCGATCCCGGTCGCATCGATTATCAAATGCTCTACCAACGCCGCTTTGCGCTTCTGCGGCAGGCCGCCGGCCGGCTGAATCCCGCTGCAAGCGACTTCAAGCGGTTCTGCGGCGGAAACAGTTTCTGGCTGGAGGATTATGCCCTGTTTATGGCGCTCAAGCGCGCGCATGGGGAAGCCTCCTGGCAGGATTGGCCGGAAGCGTACCGGATGCGCCAGGAAAGCGCCCTGGAGCGCGCCCGTTCGATGCTTGCGGAGGAAATTTTTTTCTGGAAGGCGGTGCAATTTCTGTTCGACCGGCAATACCGGCAACTCAAGCGCTACGCCAACCAGAATGAAATCGAACTCGTGGGCGATATCCCCATCTATGTGTCGCCCGACTCCTCCGAGCTGTGGGCGCAGAGCGAGCTGTTCCAGACCACCCCCGACCGGACCCTTTCGCGGGTGGCCGGGGTGCCGCCCGATGGCTTTTCGGCCGACGGACAGGTGTGGGGAAATCCACTCTACGACTGGAAACGGCACAAGGAGGAAGATTTCGCCTGGTGGATTCGCCGCCTGCGCCATGCGGGCGGCATCTACGACGTGGTGCGCATCGATCACTTTCGCGGATTCGCCGGGTATTTTTCGATCCCCGCAGGGGAGGATACCGCCAAAAATGGCCGCTGGGAAACAGGGCCGGGGATCCCCTTTCTCCACGCTATCCGCAGGGCGCTGCCCGATCTGCGCATCATCGCCGAAGACCTCGGCTATCTCACCGACGATGTGCGCAAGCTCCTTCAGGCGAGCGGTTATCCCGGCATGAAACTGCTGCAATTTGCATTTGACAGCCGCGAAGCGAGCGACTATCTGCCCCACCACTACGGCCGCAACAGCGTGGTCTACACCGGCACCCACGACAATACCACAACCCGCGATTGGCAGGAGTCCGCCCCACCCGACGATGTCGCCTTGGCGCGCGACTATCTAAACGCGCCCCCCGGCTCCGATCTCACCGAGGCGATGATCCGCGCCGCGCTCGCCAGCGTGTGCGATACCGCGATCATCCCTCTGCCCGACTGGCTGAACCTCGGCCGCGAAGGGCGGATCAATACTCCGTCCACACTGGGCGGCAACTGGGTTTGGCGCTGCGCCCCAAACGCGCTCACCGGGGAGCTTTCCGAGCGGATTCTCCATCTCACCCGGCTGTATGGCCGGTAAAACGGATCATCGACCCTGGCCGTAGGTATTCACGTAGCCCTTCATAATTTCGATGTGCTCAGGGGCAATCGGCACCGGCGTACCGATAGTCCTCGTCATATAGTAAACCTTTGCGGTCATCTCCAGCACCGTCGCCACCCGGAAGGCGCGATCGATGCTGTCTCCGACGCAGACCGCCCCGTGCGACTGCAACAAGCAGGCGTTCGCCCGCCTGCCCAGCGCCGCCATGCAGTTCTCCGCCAGCTCTGTAGTGCCGGGCAGCGCATACTGCGCCACGCGCACCACATCGCCCAGCGCCTGCGCCGCCTCGTCGATGATCAGCGGGATATCCTCCCGCAGGCAGGCAAACACCAGCGAATCGATGGGGTGGGTGTGCAGCACCGCGTTGACCTCCGGCCGCTCGCGGTAAATCCTCAGGTGCAGCTCCCGTTCGCAGGTCGGCTTTCGCGTCCCCTCCAGCAGGTTGCCGTCCAGATCAAAGACGACCATGTCCTCCGGTGTGCACCAGTCGTAATCCATACCGCTGGGGGTCAAATAGATCCTGCCGCTGCGCGGATCCCGCAGGCTGATGTTGCCCCAGGTCTCCACGGTTAAACCGCTGTGCAGCATTCGTTTGCCCGCTTGCACCAACAGCTCTTTATAATTTTCGTCCACATACCCCACCCTTTCGTTTTTTCCTATCGCTTAGGGTACGCGAAATCTGAAGAAAAGTCAATTGAAAAAACGCCGCGCATCCGGTTAGGGATGTGCGGCGTCTTTTAACGGTTCTCTTTTTTGACCAGATTCAGATAGCGGTAGATGGTCGGCACCGATACATGCAACGCCTCCGCCACATAGCCGATCGCCCCCTTGATCAGGAAGGTGCCCATGTCGTTGAGCTGCTCGACCAGCTCCATCTTCTCCTTTTGCTGCATAGTCTCCGCTATCAAATCGATCTCCGGGCAGGCGCGCCGGATATGGTTTATCACCAGCTCCTGGACATTCCGATTGGGCGTCTCCGACACCGCTGCGCCCTCGCTGGGGACCTTGCACATAGCGATAACCCGGTTGAGCAGGTCGCGCGAGGCGACCAGATCGTGATAATCGGTATTGATACACAGCATCCCTACAAAACGGCCGCTGTCGTCCTTGATAAAGTAGGCGGAAGATTTAAGCAGGTGCCCGTTTTGGGCCGCGCCCTGGTAATTGACCTGGTAAGGTACCTGTTCAAACGATGCAGCCTTGAGAACCCGCAAGGACAGATCGGTGATAGGCGAACCGACGCTTCGGCCGCTGATATGCCCGTTGCGAATCGCCACCACCGGCTGGCGGCAGTCGGTCAGGTCATGTAGGACGACCTCGGTGTTCTCCCCCAGGCAATCGGCCAAAAAGTCGACCAAAGGGAGATACGCGCTGACATATTGATTCATAATTTCCTCCCGCCTTCCGCCGGCTCAGCCGCTCAGCGGACGTCGTCCATCCTCACAATGGAGGAGGCAACATACTGCAAACCGAAAAATAAAGGCCGCTGATTGGGGCATCTTGATAAATAATTATTTATCATCGATACCTCCATTATAAAACTTTCTTTTTATATTGCAAGTAAATTTTGCGGATATCCCACAAATTTAGCGGTTACTATAAAAAACAGTATCATTGCCGACACAAGATGCCCGCAGTTCTCCTGATGAACAGGTAGATACAATCCGCATTACGGATCGCATCTATTTTTAACAATTTACTTTTTCAAAAGTTGCGTGCCTTTTAATACCATCCTTTAAGAAAAATATTTTATTATTGTGAAATTATCTGATAAACCATTAAAAAATATTATTGCCGCTGAGATCACAAGATTGAACAACTCCCCTTCCCGCACAACCCTTACGCGTTCCAGAGGCCTCATGCGCGCATTGCAACAGTGGTACAAACAAAAATCCCCCCGCGAAAGCTCGCGGAGGGCGATCCGATCTATCCCGGTTTTTATTTTGTATTATCGTGTCTTTCACTGCCATTCGCTGAACTACAATTCTGCCGCTGCGAGCAACCTTTGCAGCCCTCACAGCAGCGCCCTTTAGCCATGTTGCGTAGGGTGTGCACCAACAGAACCAGAGCCAGCGCAATCAACAGGATACAAAATCCGATCACAATATATTTTCCCATTTTTATCGTCCTCCATAGCATAATGCCGGACATTTTAGACAAACAGGCTCCCGATCTGATACACCAAAAGCGCCACAACATAGGCGACGCCCGTCTCCATCGCTGCGGTGGCGAGCGCCCACTTGAGCGAATTCATCTCCCGGCGGATCGAGACAAACGCCGAGATACAGGGCATATACAGCAGACTGAACACCATAAACGAATAGGCCGACAGCGGGGTAAATGCACCCGCGAGCGCGGTTTGCAGTGCGGCGCCGCCCGCCCCGTACAGCACACTCATGGTGGTGACCACCGCTTCTTTCGCTACAACGCCCGAAAGCAGCGACACCGACGCCTGCCAGGTGCCGAAGCCCAGCGGGACAAAAATTGGGGCGATAAAAGCGCCGATCTGACCAAACATGCTGGCCGAACTGTCGTCCACCATCTGAAGCGAGAAGCTGAAGTTTTGCAGGATCCAGACCAAAATGCTCATCGAGAAGATGATGGTACCCGCTTTGATGAGAAAGCCCTTGCACTTGTCCCACATATGCAGCATCGTACTTTTCAGGGTGGGCAGACGGTAGGTGGGCAGCTCCATCACAAATGGCGCCGCCTCGCCGCGGAAAAGGGTGTGCTTGAGGATCAGCCCCACAATGATCGCAACCACAATGCCCAGCACGTACATGGAGAAGACCACCAGGCCCTGGTGCTCCTCAAAGAAAATGCCCGCAAACAGCGCATAGATCGGCAGGCGTGCGCCGCAGGACATGAACGGCGTGAGCATGATGGTGAGCTTGCGGTCCTTGTCGTTCTCCATCGTGCGGGCCGCCATCACCGCCGGGGTGGTGCAGCCGAACCCCATCAGCATGGGGATGAAGCTCTTACCGGTGAGCCCCAGCTTGCGCAGCAGGCGATCCATAATGAACGCCGCACGCGCCATGTAACCGCTGTCCTCCAGGATAGATAGGAACAGGAACAGCAGCATGATCTGCGGCAAAAAGGTGAGGATACCGCCGACCCCGCCGATCACCGCGTCCACAATGAGGCTCTGGGTCCAGAACGGCGCGTCCGCCGCAACCAATAGGTGCCGTACCGCAGGCGCGATCTGGCCGTTAATCAGCCACTCCACGGCGGCTTTGAGCCCCTCCCCCACCGGGCCGAACACCACTGAGAACATCAGGAACATCACCAACAAAAAGATGGGCAGCGCGAGCACCCGGTTGGTGACGATGCGGTCTATCTTGTCCGACTGGGTCATAAAGCCGGGGGTGGTGTTTTTCACCACCGTCTTGCCCACCAGTTCGGTGATGTAGCGGTAGCGTGCATCCGCCAGCATGGTGTCGCGGTCGCCGTAACGCGAGGTCGCCTCATACCGCACGATCACATCCTCGATACGGCGGCGTTGGTCGCTGGTCAGCTTAAGCATATCGGCGATTGAAGCGTCCGCCTCCAACAGCTTGCTCGCGTAGAACTGGATGTGGTGGTCGGAGGTGTCCTCGTTTTCCGAAAGAATCAGCAGGATGTCGTTGAGCGCGTTCTGGGTTTGATAGTCGTATTTGATTCGGTGATGCTGCACCTCGCCGCCTGCCGCAATGCGTACCGCCTCGTCCATCAGTTCTTTCATGCCCTCGCCCTTGCGAGCGACAATCGGGATCACAGGGACGCCCATCAGCTCGCCGAGCTGCTTGCAGTCGATATGCTCCCCCTTTTGTTCGACATCATCCATCATATTGACAGCAATCACCATCGGCCGCCCCAGTTCCATCAATTGAATGGTGAGATAGAGGTTGCGCTCGATGTTGGTGCCGTCGATGATATCGATGATGACATCCGGATCGTCGTTCATGATATAATCCCGCGCGCAGACCTCCTCCATCGTATAGGGGGAAAGAGAATAGATTCCCGGCAGGTCCATCACTGCCAGCTCCACGCCGTTGTGAACCGCCCTGCCCTCTTTTTTCTCCACGGTGACGCCCGCCCAGTTTCCGACATACTGGTTAGACCCGGTGAGCTCGTTAAACAGCGTGGTCTTACCACAGTTGGGATTACCCGCCAATGCGATCGTATAGCTCATATCCTCAAACTCGTCCTCTTTTTCTTTTGAAGTCGTTCCGCTTCAGTTTATTCCTAGCCGCGGCGTTTTATGTCTTGCCGCGCCCCGGTAGCGTTCAGTTTTCCAGCAGAATTTTTTCCGCGTCGTCCTTGCGCAGGGACAGCTCATACCCGCGGATGTTGATCTCGATGGGATCGCCGAGCGGCGCCACCTTGCGCACAAATACATCGCAACCGGGCGTCAGGCCCATATCGATCAGCCGGCGCTTGAGTGCGCCCGTCCCCTCGATGGCAATGATCCTGCCGCTCTGCCCGGGGTGCAGATCGCGCAGGCTGTGTTGCTTTTTGCTCATCGTCCAATCCCTCTCTTGTTCCCAGATTTCTGTTAGCTCTGTCTAACAATATTGTAATGCCGCAATCCCCCTTTTGTCAACAAAAAGGGCCCGGGTCAACTCAAAAGAACCCGGTGTATATCCTATTATTTTTGTCTATTCTGTTATATGATGAATACTCAAAAATGTGCAGTTGTTTCAACTACTTTCAATCTTCCCAGTAGATTGTCAACGTGTGAAGCTCCTCATTTCGGGTGTAGGTCACTGTACACGCCTCCTGCGCTTCGCCGAAAACCTCATCCAGGATCGTGAATATCTCCTGTTGTTCAAACAGCATCCAAAGCGCGTCCTCAAAGCTCTCCTGATCTGCAAACCTCACCGAGGTCGCCTGCGCCCCGGCATCTAGGTCTATCTGGGCGAGCACAGCCAGGCGCTCATCGTCATAGCCGTCCAACATCCGCCCCTCGGCGACATAATAGTTCCATCGTGTGGCCGTACAGAGTGGCAGCGCCGCCCCATCATCCGGCTGGTGGGTGAGAAAAAGATCCTCGGTGGTAAGTCCCAGGTAATCGTAAGAGATTTCCAGCCTGCGCTCCTGGCCTGGTTCCGGCACGGGGTCCCCCCAAGTGGTATCGACATAGTAGCTCTCCCCATCGATCCACACCAGATTCCAGGCGTGCGGCTCTCCCCCCTTTACCACGCCGCTGACCAGTTCACAGGGTACGTCCAGCAGGCCGAGCAAATACTGGGTCGCCTTAGCGTATCCGTTACAGACCGATTCCCCATATGCCAGAACGCTGCAAATCGTCTGGCCGTCACGCGCATCCAGGCGATATTCGGTGTTGGTGACGATGTACTCGTAGACATGCTTTACCTTTTCATAGTCGCTTGCATCCGACGGGACGCCCGCCAGACACGCAGCCGCCGATCGGTCGATGAGCGCCTGCAAGTTGTCGCGCTCCTCCCTGCTGTAGGTGTACTCCGGCGTGAAGGTCTGCTCCACCAAAACACCGGCGCGTTTCCGGGTGGTCACCGTACCGTTGGATACCCAGAAAATCTCGGGATGCACGTCGAGCAGCCTTTGCAGTGCCAGGTCGAGATCAGACAGATCGACCGGCGGCAGCGGGATGGACGCCTCATGATCGAGAATCCCCTGCAAAAGCCGCTCGTTCCAGTCCTCTTCCGTCGGCGGGGGCATGGACGGTTCGTCCGGTTCCCCCTCCGGCTCCGGTGGAGCGGGGTGCGGCTGTTCTCGGGGCAACTCCTGTTCCATCTGATAGACCGCTTCCGACCGGCCGGTTCGCTCCTTTGGCGGCAGGGCGCATCCGGACAGCAGCACCCCCGCGAGCCAAAGCGCCGCAAATGCTCTCCATCGCATCTTCACTCCCCCCTTTGCTTGGGTTCTATTCTCGCATAATCCGCTGTAATTGGCAAGAGGCGGCGGATTTCTCAAATAGGGTGTTGCGGTGCCTGAATTGTGGTGATATAATATTTCCATATCAATTTATCTGGTTGGTTGCCATTCTGAAAAGGCTTTTAGGCTGTCAATCCCGGCAGGGTGTCTTTCGCAATGCGGAGGTTCCCTACTGAAAAGGGACAGGCAGTTTTCCTTTTTGAGTCAACTCCGGCAGCTACCGTGAAGAGGAGGACATCCCATGGATCACAACGCTTTGCAAATGGGGCGGCATTCCATGTCCCATATCCTGGCCAAGGCGGTGATGGAGCTGTATCCCACCGCAAAGCTGGCCATCGGCCCGGCGATCGACGACGGCCTTTACTACGACTTTGAGCTTCCGGCCAACCTCACCGCAGAGGACTACGCCCCGATTGAGGCGAAAATGAAGGAGGTTCTGCGCCGCAAGGAGCCCTTTGTGCGCCACGAGGTGAGCCGCGAGGAAGCGATGGAGCAGTTTGCGGATCAGCCTTATAAGATGGAACTGATCTCCGAGCTGCCCGACGACGCGGTAATCTCGATCTACGAGACCGGTTCGGACTTTAAAGACCTCTGTGCAGGCCCTCACATCAACAACGCTCAAGAGCTGCTCTCCTGGGCTTTCAAGATTCATTCGATCACCGGCGCCTATTGGAAGGGGGATTCCTCCCGCCCCATGCTGCAGCGCATCTATGTATATGCCTTCCCCACCAACGCCGAGCTGAAGGCGCATATCGCCATGCTGGAGGAGGCGAAAAAACGCGACCACCGCAAGCTGGGTCCCCAGCTCAACCTGTTCACATTGATGGAGGAAGGACCCGGTTTTCCCTTCTTCCTCCCCAAAGGCATGGTTCTAAAAAACACGCTCATCGACTATTGGCGCGAGATTCATACGCGTTATGACTATGTGGAAATCTCCACGCCCATGATGCTCAACCGCAGCCTGTGGGAGCGTTCCGGCCACTGGGGCCACTACAAAAATAATATGTACACCACCGTCATCGACGATACCGACTTTGCCATCAAGCCCATGAACTGCCCGGGCGGCATCCTGGTGTATCAGACGGAAATGCATTCCTACCGCGACCTGCCGCTGCGCGTGGGCGAGCTCGGCCTCGTGCATCGCCACGAGCTCTCCGGCGCGCTGCACGGCCTGTTCCGTGTGCGCTGCTTCACGCAGGATGATGCGCATATCTTTATGACGTGGGATCAGATGAAGGACGAGATCAAAAACGTCGTGCGCCTGTTCGACGAGGTCTATTCTACGTTCGGCCTCTCCTATCAGATCGAACTTTCCACCATGCCCGAGGATCACATGGGCGACGAGAAGGATTGGGAGTTCGCAACCAACACGCTGAGAGATGCTGTGACCGAGATGGGCAAGAGCTATGAGGTCAACGAAGGCGACGGCGCGTTCTACGGCCCCAAGCTGGACTTCCACCTTGCGGATTGCCTCGGCCGCACCTGGCAGTGCGGCACCATCCAGCTCGACTTACAGCTTCCGGAGCGCTTCGAGCTCGAATACGTGGGTCCGGATGGCAAAAAGCACCGCCCGGTGATGATCCACCGCGTGGTATTCGGCTCTATCGAGCGCTTCATCGGCGTAATCACAGAGCATTTCTCGGGCGTATTCCCCTTCTGGCTGTCCCCCGTGCAGGTCGGCATCGTACCGATCCGCGAAAACCACAACGATTATGCCCTGAAGATTCGGGATACCCTGCGCGCCAATGGCATCCGTACCGAAATTCGGCTGGACGACATCCCGATGGGCACCAAAATCAAGGATTTCCGGCACGAATTTCTGCCCTATATCCTGATCGTGGGCGAGGAAGAAATGAAGAACAATACCGTTTCCCTGCGCGTGCGCTCCGGCAAACAGATCAACAACCTGACTCTGGAACAGTTTGTTGAGGTCTGCAAGGGGTTGAACACCGACCGCGCGCTTGAACTGACGGAGGAATTTTAAGGACAGCTCACATTGTGCTCAAAACGGCCCGGCTAAACAGATTGGCTCTGGGCCGTTTTTTGAAATTTTACTTCCGACATATTTTGACATCGTAGAATCATTCATCGACATAACTCTATTTCATCCCACCACTGAGGAGATGCTTTCGATGCCAATGGAACCTCATGACCTCTTATCGCCCCAAGTCAAGCAAGAAATCGCCGATATTTTCCGCGCCTGCGAGGAAGATACGCCGCGAACGATGTCCATCTGTCAACTGAGCTGGACTTTACAGGAGCAGTACCACACAGCCCATGCCCTTCCAGTTGCTTCTGGCACCGCCGCGCTGTTGGCTGCACTCCGCGTCCTGCACATCACAGAACCGCAGGATGAGGTGATCTGCCCGGTCAACGGCTATCCGGCCATGGTCAACGCGATCGTAGCCGCCGGAGCTACCCCTGTATTTTGTGATGTGGGGGATGACCTGGTGCTCAGCGCGGAGGCTGTCGCGCCATGGATCACCCCGCGCACACGCGCCATCCTGATGATGCAGCGGTTCGGCTTTCCCGGCGATCCGGCTGCTTTCCGCGCGCTGCGCGCAGAACACAGCGGCTTGCGCGTCGTCATCGATGCGCGCCAGGCCTACCTGCCTTATGTCAAATCTCACCACGACCTGGCCTCTTGTGCCGACGCTGTGGTTCTCTCCTTCGGTAAAGGCGGCATCATCAACGCCGGTGGAGGCGGTGCGCTGCTCACGAACGACGCTGAGCTTTCCGTCGCTGCTGCTAATTTCATCCGGCATGGTTCCAGCCAAACTCCATTCTTCCAACAGTTCGGGCTGAATTGTACCATTTCTGAGCTTCAGGCGCTCCTGATCCTCACGCTGCTGGACAGCTATGAGGACCGATATTCCAAACGGATGGGACGCGCTCAAGTGATTTTGCGCGCCCTTCAGCCGCTTGGCTACAAGCCGATCCCCGGTTTCAACGAAACCCCAAACGCCTGCCACCGCTTGATCTTGCAGCTCCCGGATGCAGTGGAGGACCCCCGGCAGTTTATCAGCCGTATCAACAGCGGCGGCGTGCTGATGCGTCAGGCCTTTCCGATGCTGCTCAGCGAGTATTGCGCGCAGCAGGGGCTCCGCTACCGCTCTGTCCCAGACGGATCGTTGTTCCCAAACGCCTCCAAACACAAGGAGCGCTATGTGGCTATCCTGGTGGACAGTCGGAGCGGCCCGGACATGGTGGAACGGCTGCGCCGGCAATCGGCTGCGCTTTTGAATCTGCCACTGACCTAAGCGAACGGCGGTGTAACAAAATAAAAACGCCAGAATGCCTCCCGGCAGATGGAAACCCGAATGGTTGCTTCGGTTTCTTGTTCTGTGAGAGGCATTTTGACGTTTAGGGTTATTGTTTTTTTATTGAGAACCGGCGGATGCCGATTTACTCTAAATTTAGTTTGCGCGTGAGGATGATGTGGGTTGCAATATAACAGCCCGCTGCGGTGAGCAGCGAAATGGCGATGCCTGAGAGCATACTCAGGTTCCAGTAGCTCGAAAGCATCTGCGGACTGTTCGCAGCATTGATGAACGGGATCATCACAACTACGGAAAAGATTCCGCCGATCGTCTGTACCACGATGGAAATTCCAAGGTAGGCGCCGACTGACGCGAGAATTTTGTAGCGGCCGCACAGATGGCCGATCGCGATTGCGGCATAGATTTGCAGGATGCCGTGAATAATACCGATGATCACAGCGGCGACCCATTCCACCACCAGCCAGACGATGCTCATGTGGAATTCCCGCTCGAACAAATCTACAATCTCGCGGAAAATTCGCGGGAACTCCGCAACCATCTCGTTCCAAAGCTCGGTGCCGACCGCCAAAATCAGGCCGGAAAGCATCATCACGACCATGCTCGCCAGAATCCAGATCAGCGACACCAGCAGCTTATTCACAATATTCATCCAGGGCTCCACCGGCAGGGTGAACATCAGGTAGCCCTGGTCGCCCAGCAGATTTTTATAAAACCGCTGGATCATGACGATGTAGGTGACGACAAAGATCGCAACAATCACCATGATATACAGGGTGACGGACAATATTTTCGGTATCATCACCAGTTGGGTGATCATTTCATCCAACTCCTCGGTCTGGAACAGGCTCCAGAACAGCCGGGTGATCCCCGACATCACCAGCAGGGCACCGAAAAATGGCAGGAAAATGCGGGAAGTCGCCTTAAATTCGTATTTCATCAATTTTCCTAGCATCGAAATACCTCCCTGAACAGCGCATCCACCGACTTACCCTGTTGTTCGCGGATGTCATCCACCGACTCGGTCAGCGCAATGTACCCCTGATTGATGAAAATAACGTCGTCCAACACGGGCTCGACATCCGAAATCAGGTGGGTCGAGATGAGCACCGTCGCATTTTCATTGTAGTTACTGATAATCGTGTGCAGGATGTAGTCGCGCGCGGCGGGATCCACGCCACCAATCGGCTCGTCCAGCAGGTACAGGTCGGCCTCGCGGCTCATCACCAGGATCAGCTGCACCTTCTCCTTGGTGCCCTTGGACATCGTCTTGAGCCGGTCCCCTGGCTGAATCCCCAGCCTCTGGAGCATTTCCGCCGCCTTTGGCAGGTTAAAGTTGTCATAAAAATCGCTGAAAAAATGCAGCATTTCATCCACGGTCATCCAATTTTCCAGATAGGTGCGCTCGGGGAGATAGCTGACCTGCCGCTTGGTCTGCACGCCGGGCCGCTTGCCGTCGATCAGGATTTCACCTGAGGTGGGCGTGAGCAGCCCGCTCGCCAGCTTGATCATCGTGGTTTTTCCGCTGCCGTTCGGCCCGAGCAGCCCCACAATCCGGCCGCGATTGACGGTGAGGTTGATGCCGGCCAGGGCCCGTCTGCCGCTGTAAACCTTGGCCAGCGCTCTGCACTCCAAAATTGGCGTCATTTCTCTGTTCCCTCCAATACTTGTTCCATCATCTGCCGGATCTCCTGCCCGCTAAAACCCAGGCTGCGCATCTTTTCCAGAAACTCCTCCACCTGTGTCTTAGCCAATAAATCCCGCAGTTTCCGAATCATCTCTCTGTCCTCCGTAATAAATCTGCCGCTGGTGCGCTGGGTGTACACCAGCCCCCGCCTCTCGAGCTCCGCCAGCGCTTTCTGCATGGTGTTCGGGTTCACCTCGGCCTGCGCCGCCATGTCGCGCACCGCCGGAAGGCGCTCCCCAGCCTGGTAGATTCCTGCCACGATGCGAAGCTCCATTTGCTCGATCAACTGTGCATAGATAGGGCGATCGGATTTCAAATCCCAATTCATCGCTTCGCCTCCTGTACTATTGTATTATTAATTTGATACAATAGTACTCTGTATCTATTCTTTTGTCAAGCAAATTTTTATAAATTGCGGAGTAATCTATAAAAATTCGGCCATCTGGGCTGTCTCCATCCCAGGGCCATTCCAATCTACTATCTTCATATGATTTTGTCAATCAAAGATCGCCCGACAAAAAACGGAAAATCCGCGCCGCTTTTTCCGACTTTTGGTTGCACATCGGAAAAGGCCGTGATATAATAAGGAAAATACCGATCGGTCGTCCGGTCGGTTCAGTTCCAAACGCGAGGATTTGTCCAAGTGTGAGGGATTATTTTACAATTCAGCGGTTCTGACCGGCAAGGGTTCGTCCCAAGCGGAAAGGCGGCGGCAGATCAGGTGTTCCCGTTGCGTTTTTAGCGCAAGGGGCAGCTATGGTGTTTGTTTCAAGCGCCTCTGTGCAGCTATGCCTGCCCGGAGGCGTTTTTTTGTTTAGAACTGCGGAAAGGAAGGTCGATTTTGGTGACGAGAATCGCTTTGATCGGCATCATTGTGGAGGAGCCCTCCTCCACCGAGCGGCTCAACGCCCTCCTGCATGAATTCAGCAATTATATCGTGGGGCGCATGGGCGTCCCCTACCGGGAGCGCGGCATCAGTATCATCAGTATCATTGTGGACGCACCGGCAGACGTGATCAGTTCGCTGTCCGGCAAGCTGGGGATGCTCCCCGGCGTGGCGGCCAAGACGATGTATTCCAAGGCGGGGGGATCGCATGGCAGTTAAAATTGATTCCGCCAAGGAGCTTGCTGGGCTCCTCGCTCTGCCCGATTTCGGTCCCATCTACGCTGAGGCTGACCGCATCCGCCGTGAGACGGTCGGAGATGAGGTGCAGATTCGGGCCATTCTGGAATTTTCCAATTACTGCAAGCGTCGCTGCCGCTACTGCGGGCTCAACTGCGACAACCGCAGCGCCCACCGTTACCGGATGCGCCCGGAGGAAATCCTCCACACCGCGCGCGAGGCTGCACAAGCGGGCTACCAGACGCTCGTTATGCAGTCTGGCGAGGACGCCTATTTCACACCTGAGCTGCTCGGCGAGCTGATCCGCGAGATCAAAACCACCGGTATGGCGGTGACGGTGAGCTGCGGCGAGCTCGACGACGCGGCGCTTGCCCACCTGCGCGCGTGCGGCGCGGACCGCTATCTGCTCAAGCACGAGACGGCCGACCCGGCGCTCTACGACCGGCTGCACCCCTGCGGCACCCTCGCGCATCGGGTGGCCTGTCTGCGCAGCATCAAACGGCTGGGATACGAAACCGGCAGCGGTTTTATGATCGGTCTGCCCGGGCAGACGCTCGACACCGTCGCACAGGATCTGCTGTTGCTGCGTGAGCTGGGATGCGACATGGTGGGGATCGGCCCGTTCATCCCCCACCCGGACACCCCTTTGCGCGGCTGCGCGCAGGGCAGCACCGAGCTCACCAAGCGGGCGGTGGCGCTCGCCAGGATCTTGTTGCCCAAGGCCAACCTGCCCGCGACCACCTCGCTCGGGGTGATCGACGGCGCGGAAAAAAACGACGTCTTTTCCTGCGGGGCCAATGTGGTGATGCGCAAGGTGACCCCAGACCCGTATAAACAGTATTATGAAATTTATCCCGCTCATCTCGACCGGACCGATATCGCGGCCCAGCGCCGGGAGCTGGAGCGGCAGATCAGAAAATTAGGGCGCATTCCGGTTTGACGAAACGCCTATTTTAGAAAGGGATGGATTCAATTGTACGACAAGAAATCGATGGTGGCGACCGAATTTATCAGCGACGAAGAAATTCAGGATACTCTCGCCTATGCGCAGGCGCACAAAAACGACCGCGCATTGGTGGAAACGCTGCTGAACCGCGCGGCGGACTGCAAGGGCCTTTCTCACCGCGAGGCGGCGGTGCTGCTGGAGTGCGACGAACCCGACCTGGTGGAACGGATGTACCACCTGGCGGAGGAGATCAAACAGAAGTTTTACGGCAACCGCATCGTGATGTTTGCCCCCCTCTACCTCTCCAACTACTGCGTCAACGGATGCCGTTATTGCCCTTATCACGGGCAAAACAAGCATATCGCCCGCAAGCAGCTCTCTCAGGAGGAGATCGTCAAGGAGGTCATTGCCCTACAGGACATGGGTCACAAGCGCCTGGCGCTGGAAACCGGCGAGGACCCGGTGCGCTGCCCCATCGAATATGTGCTGGAAAGCATCAAGACCATCTACGGGATCAAACATAAAAACGGCGCGATCCGCCGCGTAAACGTCAATATCGCGGCCACCACGGTGGAAAACTACCGCAAGCTCAAGGAGGCGGGCATCGGTACTTACATCCTGTTCCAGGAGACCTACCACAAACCCACCTATGAATATCTGCACCCCACCGGGCCCAAGCACAACTACGCCTACCACACCGAGGCGATGGACCGCGCGATGGAGGGCGGCATCGACGATGTGGGCTGCGGCGTGCTGTTCGGCCTGAACCTCTATAAATACGACTTTGTCGGCCTGTTGATGCACGCCGAACACCTGGAGGCGGTTCACGGCGTAGGCCCCCACACCATCAGCGTGCCCCGCGTGCGCCCGGCCGACGACATCGACCCCGACGAGTTTGACAACGGCATCTCGGATGAAATCTTCGCCAAGATCGTCGCCGTGCTGCGCATCGCAGTGCCCTACACCGGCATCATCATTTCCACCCGCGAAACCCAGCAGACCCGTGAAAAGGTGCTGCACCTGGGCGTGTCACAGATCAGCGGCGGCAGCCGCACCAGCGTGGGCGGTTATGTAGAACCGGAGCCGGAGGAGGAAAACTCCGCGCAGTTCGAGGTGAGCGACACCCGCACCCTCGACGACGTGGTGAACTGGCTGTTGACCCTCGGCTACATCCCCAGCTTCTGCACCGCCTGCTACCGCGAAGGGCGCACCGGCGACCGCTTCATGAGCCTGTGCAAGAGCGGACAGATCGTCAACTGCTGCCACCCCAACGCGCTGATGACCCTCAAGGAATACCTCGAGGACTACGCCAGCGAGGACACCCGCCGCAAGGGGCTGGCCGTGATCGACCGCGAGCTGGAGCGGATCACCAACCCCAAGGTCAAAGAGATCGCCCGCCGTCACATCCACGAGATGGAGGAAGGGATGCGCGATTTTCGCTTCTAGCGGGCAGCGCCCGCCGGAAATTTGGGGTTGGGCGCTTTCTCTTTCTGCAATGTTTGCTAAAAACATTCCCCATTTTTGCGATATCCCTGTTATTCCAAAAAAGGAGCTGTTTCGATGAGCCTCACCAATACCCCCAGCGCCAACCGCCTGCACATCGGCATCTATGGGCGGCGCAACAGCGGCAAATCATCGCTGATCAACGCCCTCACCGGCCAGGAGACCGCCCTGGTCTCAGATTACGCCGGCACCACCACCGACCCTGTCTACAAGGCGATGGAGCTGCATCCCATCGGGCCGGTGATGTTCATCGATACCGCCGGATTCGACGACGAGGGAGAATTGGGCGCGCTGCGCGTGCAGCGCACCCAGGAGACGCTGCGCAAGGCCGATCTCGCCCTGATGGTGTTTTCTCCGGACGGAGATTTTTCTCAGGAGGCCGGGTGGCTGCGGGAGTTGCGGGAACAAAACGTCCCGGTTGTCGGGGTGATCAGCCAGGCGGATCGCATCCCAAACGTCATCGCACTGTGCGAGGCCGTGCAGAAGGAGTTCTCCCTCTCCCCCATCGTTGTGAGCGCCAAGACGCGCGAGGGCATCCCCGCGCTGCGCGAAGCGATCGCCCGAGCCGTGCCCGAGGGCTTCGAGGCAGCCAGCATCACCCAGAGTCTGGTGCGCGAGGGAGACATCGTTCTGCTCGTCATGCCGCAGGATATCCAGGCGCCCAAGGGCAGGCTGATCCTGCCGCAGGTGCAGACCATCCGCGACCTGCTCGACCGCCGCTGTACCGTCGTCAGCGTGACCGCAGACCGGTTGGAACCTGCCCTGCGTGCGTTGAAAGCGCCTCCCGCTCTCATCATCACCGATTCCCAATGCTTCGAGATGGTTCATCGCGTCAAACCCGACGAAACGCCGCTCACTTCCTTTTCGGTATTGTTCGCCGCCTACAAAGGGGATATCCGCGCCTACGTGGAGGGCGCCGCCGCAATCGACCAGCTCACCGCGCAGTCGCGCGTGTTGATCGCCGAAGCCTGCACCCACGCGCCTCTCCAAGAGGATATCGGCCGGGTGAAGATCCCCCGTGCGCTGCGCAAGCGCTTCGGCGAATCCCTGCGGGTGGACATCTGCGCTGGCGTCGATTTCCCGGTTGACCTCACCCCCTATGACCTGGTGATCCACTGCGGCGGCTGCATGTTCAACCGCCGTTACGTCCTATCGCGCATCCGGCAGGCGCAGGCGCAAGGAGTTCCCATGACCAACTATGGCGTGGCGCTCGCAAAGCTCACTGGAATTCTCGACCAAATTGTCCTGCCTTGATTTTGGTTCATTTTTTAAAATTTTTTGGAATGGCCGCCCTTTTCCCCGGCAATACTTTGTGGGAAAGGAGTTGTTGTCATGACTGCTAAAATTAACCGCGACGGCTGCATCGCCTGCGGAATGTGTGTCGAAATCTGCCCCGAGGTGTTTCACATGGCCGACGATGGGCTCGCTGACGTGCACCAAAACCCTGTCCCTGAGGAGGCCGAAGAGGGAGTCGTCACCGCTCAGGATAGCTGCCCGGTTTCCGTTATCACTGCGGAGGATTGAACACCCCGTTTTCTCCCGCGCACCGGCATAATTGCCGCCCCACAGGGGGACGCTAGGGAGGATATGTATATGAAACAAAAATCGATTGTTTTGGAAGCTCCCTGCGACATTTACAACAGTCGTGCCCGCGATCTGCACTATGCCATTCAAGAATCTGGCGGAGAGGTTTTTATCGAAAAGCTCTCCAGCCACAAAAGCTGCCGGGGAACCCACCTGCTGCCCATTCTCTCCCTCGGTATTGAAAAAGGGGATCAAATCCGCCTGAGCACCTCCGACGGGCACACTGATCTGCCCGACCTTGTTCGCGTACTTTATCAGTAAACCCACAGGCCGCGTCTCCTCCGGGGCGGTGCGGCTGTTTTGTCCGCGCATCAGGAAAAAAACACCGGCAGTATCGACACATAAACGTGCGAAACCGAGATAGGCTATCTATGAGGTGATTGCAATGGATAACGATCTCCGTATCGCCGACCTGCCGCCCCGCGTAGTGGGAGAATTGGACCGGTTACAACGCCAAATCAAGCGCGACACCGGAAAAAGTGTGGTGCTGGTGGCCTATGAGCCCGAGGTACAGCCCACCCCTGTATTCGACGACAGACAGACGATGGGGCACTCCAGCCTCAAGGAGAATACATTTCAAGGGGAACAAAATCTTTACGGAAACATCACACAATGGCATCTATAAATCGGAACTAAAGGGGGAGCGATGCTCCTCCTTTTTCGTTTCCCGAAGGGACTCCGTTGCATTTGTCAGTCCAATGTGGTAGTATAGTAAAGTTCTAAAGATCGCTTGATTGGCGCTGGATAAGGTGCAGCGGGCAAGCCGAAAAAGGGGATTTTACTATGGAAGAAAGCCAAAACAAACTGGGGGTAGAACCGGTCGGACGGCTGTTGTTCCGGCTGGCGGTTCCAGCGATCACTGCGCAGCTGATCAACGCCCTCTATAATATTGTAGATCGCATGTACATAGGGCGGATGCCGGAAAACGGCTCCCTGGCTCTCGCAGCGCTTGGGGTCGCCTTTCCGCTCATCATGATTATCTCCGCGTTTGCCTCATTGGTCGGCATGGGCGGTGCACCCCGCGCCTCGATTAAGATGGGCGAAGGCAACCTGGAGGACGCCAAAAAGATTTTAAACAATTCATTCCTGGTTTTAATCGGCATCTCGGTTGCACTCACGCTGATCTTTTATCTTGGCAAGGAACCGATGCTTGTGGCCTTCGGTGCAACGGAAAACACCCTGCCCTTCGCCAACGATTATTTCTCAATCTATCTGATGGGTACCCTGTTTGTACAGATTTCCTTGGGGCTCAACCAGTTCATCTCTGCGCAAGGGTTCGCCAAAACCAGCATGTTTACCGTGTTAATCGGCGCGATCATCAACATCGTGCTCGATCCAATCTTCATCTTTGGGTTCGGTATGGGAGTACGCGGCGCAGCATTGGCCACCATCCTGTCGCAGTTTATTTCCGCTGCCTGGGTACTCTTCTTCCTTTTCAGCAAAAAAAGCACCCTAAAAATCAATCCAAAGTACTTCCACTTGGAGGCGCGTATCATCCTGCCCGTGCTGGCGCTCGGCGTGTCCCCGTTCGTTATGCAGTCGACCGAGAGTCTGGTACAGATCACCCTCAATTCAGGTCTTAAAACCTACGGCGGCGCGCAGGCCGACCAACTGGTGGGCGCGATGTCCATTCTCATCAGCACCATGCAGTTTGTTATGATGCCCTTGACAGGTCTGACGCAGGGCGCTCAGCCGATCATCAGCTACAACTACGGCGCGGGTAAAATTGACCGGGTGAAACAGGCATTCCGCATCCTGTTGATCAGCGCGCTCGCCTTTTCTTGCACATTGTGGGCCATTTCTATGTTTATCCCACAGGCGTTTGTCGCACTGTTTTCGGATGACCCCGCGCTGCTGGAGCTCGGCGTATATGGGATGCGCATCTTCATGGCCGGCACTCTGCTGATGGGCGCCCAGTGCGCATGTCAGCAGACGTTTGTCGCGCTCGGCCAGGCTAAAATTTCGATGTTCCTCGCGCTGCTGCGCAAAATCATCCTTCTCATCCCGTTGGCGATTATCCTGCCCCATTTTCTGGGATGGAAGGGCATCTTTATCGCTGAACCGGTCGCGGACGTTCTCGCCGTAACCACCACTGTTCTGACCTTTGCCATCTATTCCCGCCGCCTATTTGCACAGCCGCAGGTGCCTGAGCGCGGCTCGCCTGAGTTGTCCTGACAAAATTATAAGGGAGGGTTCCTTCAATGACATCCACCAAGGCGCAGAAGCGCGCCATCGCCATGATGCTGCTCTGCGCTGGACTTTGGAGCATCGCGGGCATTTTTATCAAACAATTGCCCTGGAATGCTCTGGTAATCGCGGGCTTTCGCAGCCTGATCGCCGCGGGAGTGCTCGCCGTTTATATGCTTGTGGCGCGTGTGCGCTTTGTGTTCAACCAGGATTCCCTGCTCTCCGGAATATTTCTGGCGCTCACTTTTTTGGCCTTTGTCTCCGCCAACAAGTTGACCACCTCGGCCAATGCCATTGTACTGCAATTCACCGCGCCGGTGTTCATCCTTCTGCTCTCCACCCTGCTGTATCATCAGCGGCTGCGGCGCGCCGACCTGGCGGTGGTCCTGGTCACACTCGCAGGAATTGCCCTGTTTTTCTTCGATCAGTTCACACCCGGTTCGCTATTGGGCAACTTTGTGGCTATTGGGGCCGGATTCTCTATGGGTGTGATGTATTTGCTCACCGGCCGGGCGGATGAAAACGCGCGGATGACGGGTATCTTCATCGGGCACCTCATCACCGCGCTGGTGGGCGTGCCCATGGCACTGGTGTTCCCCACTCCGGTCGATCCTCCTGCGGTGCTCAGCATCCTGGCCCTCGGCATTGTGCAGTTGGGTATCCCCTATGTGCTGTACGGGCTCGCAGTGAAGGATTGCCCACCCCTCGCCTGTTCCCTGCTGGGCGCGGTGGAGCCGCTGCTCAACCCTGTGTGGGTATTCCTGTTTGATGGGGAAGCGCCCGGCCCGTTCGCACTCGTCGGCGGAGTGGTAGTCATCTGCGCCATCACCGCCTGGTGTGTGTGGAACGACCGGCAGGCCGCCTCTTAAAACCTGGTTTGATTGTTGCTGCTTCGGGTATACTGAAAAGAGAGAGGATCATTCCACAAAGTTTGACAACCTATTCAAAGAATTGGGGTTGCAACCCGTTCTGGAATGGATTATAATGAAGTGACCTCAAACAGGAAAGGCGGCGCTTTTCAAAATGAATCTACTGGTGGTCGGATGCGGCAAGGTTGGCTCCAAGCTCGCATCCGTGCTGGATAAAATGGGCCACGATGTCTGCATTGTGGACCGAGAAACGGAAAACTTTGAACGTTTGGATCACGATTTTTCCGGTTATACTGTCAGCGGCATCCCCATCGATCAGGATGTGCTGCGGCGGGCCGGCATCGAAAACAGCGACGCGGTGATCGCTGTGACGCAGGACGACAATGTCAACATCATGGTGTCGCAGCTCGCCCGCGAGGTGTTTCACGTTGAAAACGTTCTCACCCGCATCTACGACCCGGAACGCGAAAATGTGTTCTCGCATTTTCATCTCAAGACCATCTGCCCCACCAACCTCACGGTTTCGGCCGTCTGCGCCTCGTTGGAGCGTGCGACCGATTACCGGCAGATCCCGTTCGGCCATTCAAATATCGCATACGCCACCCTGCCGCTTCCCTCTGAGCTCGTCGGAAAATCGATCGGAGATGTGAAGGCGGAGCCTGACACCCTCCTGTTCGGCGTGCTCAAGGCGGATCAGCAGCTGGTGTTGGCCTGCAACACACACGCTGCGCTGGAGCCGGGGGATCAACTGATTTTTGCCAAACAGTGCGATTAAAGGGAGGTGCGTATGATGACAGTAATTGTCGTGGGCGGCGGTAAAGTGGGGTTCTACCTGGCGCGCACCCTGATGGAACACGGGCACAAGCCGCGCCTGATTGAAATGAACAAAGACGCCTGCACACGCATCGCCAACGAGCTGGACATACCGGTTATCTGCGGCGATGGCAGCACCATTGAGGCGTTGGAACACGCAGGCATTGAGGAGGCCGACGCCCTGATCGGTGTGACCGGCAAGGACGAAAACAACCTGATCGCCTGCCAATTGGCCAAAAAGGAATTCGGCGTCAAGCGGACGGTCGCCAGGGTCAACAATCCCAAAAATATGTCGGTAATGAAACAGCTCGGCGTCGATATCCCCATCAGCAGCACCGACAATATCGCACGCCTGCTCGAGCGCGAGGTGGATAGCGCCGCCATCAAGCAGATCATCTCACTCAACCGCGGGGAAACCTCCATCAGCGAGCTGCAAATCCCGGCCAACTACCGGCGCAACGGCGTGCGCCTGAGCGAATTGCATCTGCCGGAGGAGAGCATCATCGTTTCGATCATCCGAGACGGCGAAATGATTATCCCGCGAGGCAACGCGCAGATCCTCAGCAATGACAAAGTCCTGGTGGTCTGCCAAAACAAGGTGATCCACACCCTGGGCAAAATGCTGAGCCTGGAATAGACAATTTTATCCATAGCAAAAGCGCCCCCTACTACAGGGAGCGCTTTTTTCTATCGCATAAAATTGTTAAACCTTGACAGTGCCCAGCACCTCGCCGATGCTCTCTTGGATCACCAGATCTGCCTGCGCGTCCGCCGGAGTGGGGGAGCGGTTGATGAGCACCAGATACCTCCCACGGAAATAATCGATCAGGCCGGCCGCTGGATACACATTCAGCGAGGTTCCACCGATGATGAGCAGATCGGCGCTGCGGATCGCTTGAATGGAAGCGCGGACGGTATGTTCATCCAATCCTTCCTCGTACAGCACCACATCCGGCTTCACCATACCGCCGCAGGAGCAGGTCGGGATTCCCTCGCTCTCCAGCATAAAACGGGCATCGTAGGCTTTGTGGCAGCGCATACAGTAGTTCCGATGAACCGAACCGTGGAGCTCCAGCACATTGCGGCTCCCAGCCATCTGGTGCAGTCCATCGATGTTCTGCGTCACCACCGCGCACAATTTTTCGGCCTGCTCCAATTCAGCGAGTTTATAATGGGCCGCATTGGGCCGCGCAGTCAAACAGAGCATCTTATCGCGATAAAAGCGATAAAACTCCTCGGGGTTGCGCAGATAAAAGCTGTGGCTCAAGATCATTTCAGGGGGGAAGCGGTATTGCTGATTGTATAGCCCATCGGTGCTGCGAAAATCGGGGATGCCGCTTTCGGTGGATACCCCTGCGCCGCCAAAAAATACGATATTGGCGCTGTCGTCGATGATCCTCTGCAACTGTTCCGCCATAGCCACGCCTCCCTCTGTTGATGGGACTTTCTTATGCAGCCTTGCCGCTCACCGAAATCGACGAAATTACCGACTCGCCCTCCACGTTGCGGTAGGTGATCGTGACAATATCCCCTTCCGCCAGATCGGATATGCTGCCATCCGTCGGATTGCCATCCTGTGCGAGCGTCACTTTGATGGAGTCGTTGAGCGGATACATCACTTCTTCATCCAGGGACTCGATGCCGTTCGGCTTCTCTTCATTTTTCTTGGCGCGTTCCAGGTAGAGGTTCTCCTCATCGATTCCGGTGAGGACGCCGAAGTCGCGTTTGTCCTGTGTTTCGGTGTCGCCGCCACCCACAACGGACGAGGACTGCGCCCCTCCGGACGAGCTGCCCTCATTCTTTTTAGAGCATCCGGCCAGCGCACCGGTGAGCATCAAAAGCGACAACACAATCGCGATCGTTTTTTTCATAAGTTTGTCCTTCTTTCTGTTTGATTTCGGGAAATACAGTAAAGGCGAGAGAGCTGCACATCCCACAACAGAGCGCAACTCGCACCAATTCTAGGTCGGTAATTATTATACCTGCATTTTATGAAGCCGGAATGAGGAAATTTTGAGCAAACTGCATCGAAATCATTACAAATCGGTATCAGCAAACTGGTGATGAAAAATTCCATCCAGGGACGCAGCCTGTTCGGTTAATGCGAGCTTTTGCGCCCTGCTCAGGCGTTTGATCGCCGCTTCCCGCCTCATCGCATGCGACCGGTCCGGGCACCATTCGCAGAAGGCCAGCCGCACCGGGGGATTGGAGCGGGTATATTTTGCACCCTTTATTCCCCCCGCGTGGGCGCGCATCCGTGCAGCGAGATCGTTGGTCCATCCGGTATACAGGGAGCCATCCTCACATTCCAACATATAAACAAAGCACGGTTTTTCCCTCAGATTACGCTTGAGATAGATCATATCCCGCAGCTGCAACCCATCTTCAAAGATGGGTTCAGGGTAGTGTTCGATGAAAAATTGCTCCACCGTGTGGGAGTAAATAAACCCCAGCTTCTGATAAAAGCAGAGCGTTCCACGACTACAATCGCCGGTGCCCACCAGCATCTCCGCGCAATCGCCTGCATAGAGCTGGAAGAGACGGCGCACTAGCCGGCCGCCGCAGCCCCTCCGCTGATATTCTGGCGCAACCGCTAAATTTTTGAGCTCGCAGCGCTCCCCTTCCAGGCGCAGAACCACCGCCGCCCCCACCGGAGCGTCCCCCTGCCGCACCAGGTACATGTCTCCAGCCGTGAGGTAGCGTTCCAGCATCGCCCGTTCTGGGTCAGCGAGCAACAGGAGCTCCAAATAATCCCGCTTCTCCGCTTCCCTCAAACGCTCAAATTTCTCTTTTGGCATACTTTCAGCATCTTATTCCTTTTTATTGGCACAATACTTTTCCCATTATAGCAGGAAAGGTTCCAAAAAGCGATTACAGTTAAAGGAACAACAAAAGGCCACCCGCAGCGCAGCGGGCGGCCTTCATCGAAAACTGTATAATTATTTTTTCGGAACCGTCTCCCAATCCTTGAGGAAACGGGCGATACCCTGAGTAGTGAGCGGGTGGTCGATGCACTTTTTCATCACATCATAAGGCACGGTCGCGATATTCGCCCCTGCCAGCGCGCAGGCGGTGACATCGCCGGGCTTGCGGATGGATGCAGCGATAATTTCGCATTCGATGCCGTGTACTGCGAAGATATTGGCGATCTCTTCGATCAGCTCGACACCATGCGCGCCTACATCGTCGAGGCGGCCCACAAACGGTGAGACATAAGTTGCGCCGGCCCGCGCCGCCAGAAGCGCCTGAGCTGCGGAGAAGATGAGCGTCACATTGGTTTTGATATTCATTTTGGTGAGCGCTGCACAGGCTTTCAGCCCTTGCGCGCACATGGGGATTTTGATGACAATATTTTTATGAATTTTGATAAGCTCCTTGGCCTCTTCCACCATACCATCAGCGTCCATGCTGATGACCTCCGCCGAAATTGGACCATCCACAATGCCGGTGATTTCGGTTACAACCTCTTTGAAGTCGCGCCCCTCCTTGGCGATCAAGCTGGGATTTGTGGTGACCCCACAGATGACACCCAAGTCGTTGATCTCACGGATGTAATCAACATTTGCGGTATCCAAAAACAACTTCATCGTACATCTCCCTTTCTTCCATTTCATTTTCCCAAACTGTCTATTCCATGTCGAGACTAACTGACCTCAACATGTGAATACAATTCCTTATTTTACCACGAAAATTCTGTTTCTACAATTATTTGTTTAGACAACTTTCTAATATGTTTCCTGTTTCATTTCCACAAAATTGTATTGTTGAATCTCACAATAAATTAAAACTATAATGGAAACTTTTCCTCAATCCCCTTGCCAAATTGAACAAATATTGTATACTTAAAATAACAGAGAAAAACGGAGGAATATTATGGAAAACGCAATCTCAATCGGTGGGCAAATTTCGTTTTGGGTGGTCTTTTTAGAGGGGCTGGTTTCCTTCTTTTCCCCCTGTGTGCTCCCGCTGATCCCGATCTATGTCAGCTATCTTGCCGGCAATGCAAAGCGAACCGAGCCGGATGGGACGATCTCTTACGAACGCAAAAAGGTATTTTTTCACACCGTCTTTTTTGTGTTGGGAATCTCCTTCGCCTTTTTTGTACTGGGGCTCTCCTTTTCGGCGCTGGGCAGCTTTTTTAACCAATATAAAAACGTGTTCAGCCGCGTCGGCGGCATTATCATTCTGCTTCTCGGCCTGTACCAAGTAGGATTTTTGAAGTTAAAGTCGCTCGACCAGGAGCATCGCCTGCCCTTTCGCCTGAAGCTCCAAAATATGAATCCGCTGGTGGCATTCGTCATGGGGTTTACCTTTAGCTTCGCCTGGACCCCCTGCGTCGGGCCGGCGCTTTCCTCAGTGTTGGTGCTCGCTTCCACCGCCAAAAACGCCCTGACCGGCAATATGCTGGTGTTGATTTACACCATCGGATTTGTGTTGCCTTTTCTGGCCCTGGGCTTATTTACCACTCAGGTGCTCAATTTTATTAAACGGAAGCAGAAAATTCTACAGTATGCCATCAAGGTCGGCGGCATCCTGCTTATCTTGGTCGGCATCATGACCTTTACCGGTTGGATGAACGGGATTACCGGCTATCTCAATTCCTTTTCTGGCGAGGCCACGGCCTCTTCCTCTATTTCTGAAGGGGACGGTTCTTCCTCTGAAGGGCTCTCGAGCACCTCGTCGCAGCCTGAATCCTCTTCTCAAGTGGAATCCTCCTCACAGCAAGAGCGGATGGCCGCTTTCGACTTCACTCTGACCGACCAAAATGGGGATACCCACACCCTTTCGGATTACAAGGGCAAGGTTGTATTTTTGAATTTTTGGGCAACCTGGTGTCCCCCCTGTTTGCAGGAGATGCCCCATATCCAGGAGTTATATGAGGAATACGACGAAAATACTGGGGATGTGATCTTTCTCGGAGTTTCCAGCCCTAAATCGGACAAAAACCCCTATGTGCAGGAGAAAACCTCGGACGAAGTGAAAACCTTCCTGGCAGAACACGAGTACACCTTCCCCGTCGTGTTCGATATAGATGGGGCGGTGTTTGAAGATTACCTGATCCGTTCCCTGCCGACCACCTTTATGATCGACACGGACGGAAACATTTACGGCTATGTACCGGGGGGGCTTACCAAAGAGATGATGGTCAACATCATCAACCAGACACAGGAAGATTCCCAATAAAAAGCGGGGGCGGTTATCTAACCGCCCCGCTTTTTTAATACAGTTTACAGCCCCCACAAAAGTTTTAGCACAAAAATTGAGATCACCCCGGGAATTCCGAGAAATACCGAGGTGAACAGCGTCGCCGCGCTGACCGTGATCCCCACCCCGGTAAAAAAGGACGCATAGTTGATCACAGCCAGGGAAAGTACACCCGGTATCGCGGTGCCCAACAACGAGCGAAAGGGTTTTCCCGTGCGCGCGTAGATGGTCAGCATCAGAAACGCCAGCACGATGCCGCCAATCAGCAGAACCGCCTGTACCGTATCCATTCCGTTCCTCCTTCCGCAGAGAGTCTACAGCGAAATGCGGATGTTATTGCTGACCACATTTTGTTCCTTGGCGCGTTTGAGCAGGTATTCGTAGCGAGCCATTAACCCGTTGCGCTGATAAATCAGGCTATCGATCATGTCACCGTCCTGAATCATATCAAAGCAGGAATCGATGCATTCGAGCTGACGGCGCAGTTCCTTCAATTCCGCTTTCAAAGCGTCATGTTCCGGATTTTGCTGCGCAGACTCACGTTTTACGCGCGCTTTCCATTTTGTCAGTAATTCTGTCATATCCTTTCCGCCTTTCCATAGATTCTATGCGGAAAGGATTGGCAGGTATGCGAAAAAATATACCGTCCGCTGAACCTTCCTCGCGAAAATTCGCGGTTAATTCTTCAGTTCATGGCATATAATGGATACCATAGACGGAAGAAAAAAGGAGGCAGTGGTTTGAACGAATTAAAATCGATGGTCGAACGCTATTGTCCAGCGCTTGAGCGGAATGTCCCAATCGAGGTTGCGTATCTGAACACAGGAAACCGAAAGGAAAGTTGCCTGCTGCATCACCTCTGTGAGGAGCGGCAAGCCGGTTGCTCTCGCCTCTGCCCCGTTAACCTCCGCATATAACAGCCAAAAGCCCCGTCAGGCATTGGCTTAACAGTGATAAGGAACTAATTCATACTTACTACTGTTAGCTAACGGATTCGAGTGTGTGACACATCCTAACGTAAAGGAAGACATCCTGACAGATGCCTTCCTTTTCTAATTTTCAGCTCTCACTGTTCCGTTCTACTACACAGGAGGTTGGTGGCTGACCGCATCCACAAAGAAAATGATCAGACCGATGTAAACTGTTAAAGCCAGCGCGAGCAGTGAAAGCAGCACGATGCAGATCGTGCGCAGAGCTTTTTTCTGCCGCAGGCAGATACGGGACGCAGCAATGCCGACAGCCGCACACAGCAGCAAAATTACAGCAGTCTCGAGAGTCATGCGCTCGTCTCCTTTTTGTAAAGCGTATCCTCTACGCGAAGTGTATCGATGATATCAGTGAACCAGCGCAGCTCGCCGAGGAACTTCTGCCGCAGTGAATCAATGTTGGCACTGTTTCTGCCCAGCTCAAAGAAGTCTCTTCCGGTCTTGACCGCGATATGCAGCTTGCCGCCGCGGAGGAAGGACATGTAGACCTCGCCGCCGCTTCTGCCAGCAGCTGTAAGGATGTAGTCCATCATGTGCGGCGTGAGAACGTAGTATGCCTCCTGCGCGTTTTCGGCGATGACGATGATGTGGTCGTTGAATACAGGATTCTCCATCTCGATACGATCGTTCTTATGCTGCTTGCGCAGGGCCTTCGTGTTTTCAGACAGGCGCACCTCGCCGGAGAGAGTCTTTCCGAAGTCGCACACAAGCCACTGACCCTGAAAGGCCTTCTTCTCGGATTCCTCCCACTCGCTGCGTTCCTCATTGTAGGAATCCGTTACATGATAGAGCTCCACATCGCTCAGTTCAAGGTTCAGTCCCTTGTAGACGGCCTTGATGTGGTCGCTGCCGCGGACGCGCTCATAGGAGAAAGGAAACACCATGCCAGCGCCGTTCACCAGTTCATCGGAAAGGCGGCCGAAAGGATCGTACTCCACACGTTCGAACACCTCGTCCAGTACGCTGCTGACGACATTGTCGCTGAGCGTTTTTTTCAGAACCTCCGTTTGTTTGGACAGCTGGTATCCGCCCACCAGTGCGATCAACAGGCAAATAATTGCCACCGGGGTGAGTCCTATGCCAAACAACAGCATTGTCGCCGCACCGGAACCATAGGTCACGATTTTGGCGAGCGTTGCTTTGCTGCGGCGGCTGCCAAGTTCGGCTTCCAGCTGTTCATTTGTCAACTTCTGCTTTTCGTCCATACTGTGCCTCCTGTCAGAATGTCATTTTTACGTCTTCGTGCTTGGTCTCGTCTGCGGCGAAGAACTCCTTGGGCTGGCGGCCACCCGCCAACAGCCTTGCCGGAAACATGGCAATGGCCGTATTATAGGCGGTGACGCTGGTATTGTACAGCCGCCGTGCCGCCTGCAGATGCTCCTCCGCATCGCGGATGCCTCGCTGCAGTTCCGCGAAAACATCACTGGATCGGAGTTCTGGATAGCCCTCCGCTACGGCGAAGAATTTGCCGCTGAGACTGTCCATCTTCTGCTGGGCATCATTCAGCTCTTTGAGGCTCATGCCGCGGCGCAGCTCGATAACCTTGGCGAACAGCTCGTTTTCATGCGCCATATAGCCCTTAGCTGTGTCGAGCATTTTTGTGAGCATGTCATAGCGTTTGGTGAGCGCCACCTCCACGCCAGAGAGTCCTTCCTGCACACGAATCTCTTTTTTCTTGAAACCATTGGTGGTGCTAACGCACCAGACGGCAATCAGCAGAATAGCAATCAAAACCAATATGATACCAGTCATACATTCGTTCCTTTCTCAGTCTCTCCCCGCAAAGAGAGTGGCGTTTTTCAACAGGAGATCGAGCGTTTCACCCATTTCCTGCAGCGATTTTGTATAGCTCCGGCGCGCCGCATCGAGGTCACGCAGGGCTACATCGCTTGCGATAGCGGCAAAGCCAAAATCCGTTTCCAGTGCCAGCGAGAAAATACTGTTTTCCCACCGAAAGCCGAGGATATGTCCCTCTATGCGCTGACCGAATGTCTCCAGCAGTTCCATGAACTGCGGTGTAAGAAGGTAGAAAGCATCCTGCCCCGGCTCCGCCGTGACGCAGAAGCTGCGGTCAAATATCTCATTATCCGTCACAACGCCGCGCGGACTACTCTCTGTCCGCGCATTGACGCGGATGGGCGACGGGGCTGGAACGCACGTCTCGCAGCGCAGGACAAGACCTTTGAACACCTTATCCCGACATGTCTCCAATCCTTCGTGCGCGATGGCTCTTTCATAAACATGATCCAGACGCACATTGGCGGCGGAGAAGTGGACACCGCGATGCGTGCCCTCATGGAAGTTCTCCACCTCACACTCCTCCCACTGACCGTCCAGCAGATGAAGCGTTTTCATAAACGGCTCGTTGATGCGCATCTCCGGAGTATGTATATCGGGACCGAATGCTTTTTCCAGCTCCGCGCGGAAAAAATCGCCCAGCTGCTCGTGCATCAGCGCCTTCAGCTTCTTCTGCGCGCCGCCGCCAAGAAACAGCGCACAGCAGACGCCGCCGAAAAACAGCACCGTCACAAGGATTGCCTTGAGCGCGGCGTCCTGCACCGCGAAAAACGAGATCGTTCCGCCTACCACGCCGATCAGCCCGACCAGAAGCCAGGCCGAGGACATTTTCTGATAGTGTCCCAGCTTTTTTGACAGTTCCGCGTCCGTCATTTTTTCTGTCCCCACCGTTTCAAAGCCATTTGTTTTCTTTTTCATGTGCGCTCCCTCTCAATAGCAGATGCTGAAATACAGACTGCTGTACGGGTCAACGGTGTCGATATCCATAATGCCGGCTTCAGGAGAAATGCTGTCGAGCTGCATCCGCTTGGCACTGTCCTTATAGTTATCCGGCTGCGTCTCGGCCGCAAAGACAAGACCGTCGTAATCCTCGGGCAGGTAAACGACGTAGCTCTTGGTCAGAACTGCCGCCCAGTCGCCCACATTGTACTGCCAATCCGTGGAGTAGGCGAACTCGATCAGATAGCTGTTTCCTCTCCATCTGACGGTGTGGAGATAATAATTCTCGCCTCGGCTGCTGTTGCCGTAAGAGGATGCGGCAGTGAACCACATACCGGTGTAGAAGTCGTACAGCTCGCTGTCGGTGTTGGTAACATACTGCTGATCAAAGTACGGAATGGAGCTGTCAGGGATATAACAGATCGCGTCGAACTGGAGCTCCCGGATACCGTCGTGGGTATAGTCGTAGCCCTTTGTGACCTCCCAGTAGCAGTCACCGACGCTGTAGCCGTCGCCAAGGGCGGCGTAGCTGCAGGCACCGTCCTTCAGCAGGAAGGTACCCTTCTCCACAGCGGCGTTGATCTCCAGATCATTGCGGGAAAAATAAGGCTCGCTGGACTGGATGCCCTCCACTGGAACAAGTGTCCCATCGTTCGCGGTGTCGATCAGGTCGCCGCTGACGGTTCGGTCAAGCTGCAACACATCGCCGCTGCCATCAAAGTGGAGCGTCACACCGTTTTCATCCACCCACAGCGTACCGTATTCAATCACGTCATCCTGATCGTTCACAAATTCCCATGTGGCATCGTCATGGATCTTGAGCCAGAGATTTTCGCCCTGATACTCCCAGAGTCCCACATACTCGTCAAGATCACCGCCGCTGATGGTGACGGTGGAGAGATCTTCCCGGAAGACATAGCGCTCCACCGGATCCCAGATCCAGATTAGCTCTGTGGTATCACCGTTTTCATGGATGAAGCTGACCAGCACATCGCTTTCACCGTCGCCATCCATATCATTGAATGAGATAGAGTTGAACGCGTCCTCTGCATCGGAGATCGTCATAGGGAAGGACACGCTGTCAAACAGCACCTGTTCCGAACTATCCCGGTAGAAGGCTGCACTCTCAGGGCTGATCGTGACCAGCACATCTACGCTGTCACCGTCATGAGTGATGGTTCCACTGTCTACTACCACACCGCTGACACGCCAGTCGTCGCCCACAATATCTTCCTTGGCTCCTCCGCAGGCTGTCAGGCTCAGGCAGAGAACAGCCGTCAGCAAAATTGTAAAACCCTTTTTCAGTTGATTCATCATCGTCATCCTCTCTTTCTTTCCATCACTCCATCAGGCAGTAAGCGCCCTCGTCACCCCAGACCAAAACATCATCAAACTCAAACACCCGGTACGACATTCCTTCATTCATGGTGGAATTTGCATAATAGGTGCTTGCTTCATCCGTGGAGTAAGAGAACGTACCGCAATCCATTTCCGCAGGCTCGGAGCCGGGGGCACGCTGGTAGTAGCTCCAGTTTCCGGATCCATCGATCACAATGTAGGTCTCAGCCGAGAGATCGCCGTCGTAGTGCCATACGCCCTCAAATTCGGAGACATTCCGCTGGCAGAGGTCTGAGTTCCGGCTCCAATACGAATCCGGATTCCCGTTCAGACGACCGTTCCAGTCCGGTACATCGACCTCGGACGGATAGGGCTCATCGTACTCGGTGAGCCGGTGGTTGCCGTTGTGATCCCCTCCGCCGTTCTCATACCAGAGATATTCCATTCCGTCGCCGTAGTTGAAGTAACCGTAAGAGGCGCTGTAAAGCTGCCCGTTTTCCAGCGCAATACGGCTGCCGGAATCTTCCTGATTACTGTAGGCGTAGACGCCCTCCCACTCCGGCTCATACCGCAGATAACCGTCATCTACAACATCGCCGCTGAGGTAAAGCGTCCAGTTGCCCTCCGCGTCGATCTCCATGGAATCGTAATCATTGTCCGCCTCGCCCAGCCAGATGCCCGCATACTCGCTGAAATCATTCACCGTGTCCTCATTGAGCCTCCTGCCCAGACCCTCGTTTGGATCGTCCTGAGGAGAGAGCGAATTCTCCGTTCCACCGCAGGCTGTGCATAGCAGGCAAAGCACCAGCACCAACCTCGTTAGAAGATATGGCATTCTTCTTTTCATGTGGCTCGCCTCCTTTATCCTTCATCGCTCAAATATAGCTGCGCAAAAATGCTCTGATAGGTCTCATCCATGTCCTCTGCGGCGTCAGGGGCCTCGCAGAAGCCATAGAGATAGGTATAGTTGTCTGTGTCTGTGGCAAAGACGATCCATCTCCGGGTGTCCTCACCATCACCGGCGGTATACTTTACGATGTAAACGGGATAACTCAGATTTTCACTGTATTCCTCGTTCTCCTCAGCAGACAGCAGCTCATAGGTATCCGCATCACTCAGCGACAGGACGCAGGCCGTCAGATAATCCTCCATATCCTGCACGTCAGGCTCAAAGCAGCTCTGTTCCGCTATGTTTACCACGATGAGTCCGTCCTCGGTGACGTCCTCGTAATAATAGGTGCCGTCCGGGTTGTTGTCAGAGCTCAGGTTCTGTATATTGGTGAAGGGCAGTACGCCGCCTGTCAGTACGAGAATCTTGTCTGCCGCGAACTGCTCGCCCCAGTCGTCGGCGGGATCGTATCGTTCCTCGGGGATCCAGCCCGCAGGATAGACTTTTCCATCTTTGACGTGATAGGCAAGGCCATCCTCTCTGACCTCATAGTCGTCACCTAAGCAATAATCATTCACGCCGTCGAAATACCATTGCCAGAAATCATAGTAGAACTCTGCGTTCGAAAGGTCGGTATAGGCTTCTATGTCGCCATCCCGGTAAAAAACGCCGTCGAAGTGTCCGTCCTCGCTGTAACGCCCGGCAAAGCCGCTGGAGATTGTGAAGCTGTTGCCGTCGGCGGAGGGGCAAATGTAGGCGCGACTGCCGTCATCATAAAGGTAAAGCCCTCTGCCCTGCTCCTCGTCGCCGATGGTACCGCTTGAGGAATACTTCGATGAACAGGCTGTGTACTCGCTCAGCGAGGCGTCGATGACGATGGTTTCGCCCGCCGCGTTCTGCCACATACCGTCATAATTGTCCAGCTCCCACAGACAGATTTCCGCTTCGTTGTCGCGGCGGAAGGTGTGATGGTCGATGTCCGGCGTATCGCCGCCCTCGCCGTTCTGGTTCGGCAGCAGTACGCCGTCATCGCGCAGATAAAAGTCATACAGGAAGCCGCCGTAGTTGATCATGGGCTTGCCGGTCTCGTCGGTAAACTCGCCGCGTCCGGTGGGGCCGTAGGTGGAATGATAGACATAGTAGCCGCCATCGCTGTTAAAATAGAGCATGGAAAGTCCGTCGTTGCTCCACATTCCGTCGAGAAACGCCATGTCGGTCACGAGCTCGTTACCCTTCGCAACTTCATCCGGCGATGCCAGGTCGTTGTCGCTTCCACAGGCGGTTAGACTCAGACACAGTATCAGTGCCAGCACGAAGGTCAGATGCAGCCTCTTACTCATATCATGCCTCACAAAATCACTCACTGCCCATCCGACAGCTGCGCATAGGTATCTCCCTCGCCGCCCCAGGCAAACAGGGTCTTTTCATTGGTCGTATACATGTCATAAGTCACGCCCTCGAATTCATTCGAATGGGCGTAATACTGGTCTTCGTCCTCGGTGTCACGCTCCAAGTAGCCGTAATCCACAAGAACGAAGTCCGCGTCGGCGTCGAGCTCATAAAGCTCCCATTCGCCGTCTTCGTCGATTTCGATATAGCTGGACGTGTCAAGCTGGCCGTTCCAGTACCACTCACCGGCAATGTCTGCAAATCCGACGTTTTCACCAGGCACATCGCCGCTCACCTTGGTAAAGACGCCGAAGAAATCAATATGAAGTACACCGTCATCATCAAACCAGCTGTGGTGCGCCACGCCGTCGTGCTCGTTATAGAAATAATCAGCACTGTATTCCGGCACAGCCTGAATGTAGCCGCTGGCCGTCAGATCGGTATTGTCGTCGTACAGCGCATAGCGCACCTCGTCGCCGCTGTCGTTCATCTCCACAATCAGTTCGCTGTTATCCTCGCCTGTCCAGGTTCCCCAATACATGGCATAGTCCGTCAGGAGCTGCGAATCCTTGACCATTCCTTCAAAGGATTCTGGGGCGCCAAATTCGTCATCGCCGTTTCCGCTGTCGCCGCCGCAGGCGGTCAGGGCCATGCACATTACCAGCGCCAGCACAAGGGACAAATATGTTTTCCAGCTTTTCATTGTTCTTTTCTCCTTTTTCAGATAAGTTGAATCAATGTTCCTGCTCCGCCATGGACAAGATCTCATCGTGGCTCAATTCCACATTGCCGAAGCGGACGAAGATACCGTTGGTCACGGCGCTGTTCCACACTAGCGTATCTGCAAGCGGGCGGAAACGGATCTTGTCCAGATAGGGTTTCATATCAAGCAAAAGCCGACTTCCGGACACAAAATCGACTTGCAGCACGCGATCAGGCAACGGTGCAACGGCTGCAATATACCTCCGGTTCAAATGCACATCCTCCTTTTCAGTCAAATAAAGGCGAAAAAATCCACCGTACAAATATTGTACGGTGGATTCAAAAAGATAACCATTAACCAAAGGTTAGGTCTTTTGTGATAATAGGTCAGTCAACTGCTTTCGTTTTGTCCGGGTGTCGCCCTCAATATGGAGCTTTGAGTAGATTTGATTTACATACTGCTTGACGCTGCCCTCGGATAGGAACAGCTTTTCCGCGATCTCGCGGTTGCTCAGGCGCTTTGCCATCAGACCCACGATATCATATTCCCGTCCCGTCAGTGCGGCGAACGCTGGCGGTCGGACGCTTTCATCTTTTCGCCGCTTCGCCGTTTCGCCGAACTCGATAATCTGTGCAATGAGGTCGTTCTGAATTCCCCTCGCCAGCATTGGCTCCAGATAACCGTAGTTTTCTACAAAAGGCATCACAAAGCCGTCCGGTGCGGCATCGGAAAGCGCCTTTGAGATCAATGTGTGTGCTTCCTCGTACTTGCCCAGCCTCTCATAGGCCGCCGCAGTCTGAATACGGATGTGCAGCGTCACCAGCGCGTAATGCATCCCCTCGCACACGGCAAGTAGCCCCTCGCTTCGTCCAATGACCTTTGCATAAGAACCTTGAGCAAGATACACCTGATTTTCGATCATCTCCATCATCGGCTTGCCCGGCGCAAGGATATTGACGGAGGAAAGCTGGTGCTGCGCGAATACCTCCGGGATATTCTCCGTATCACCCCGCAGAGCGTGGTAATAGGCGCTGGTGGCGTTCCAAATATTGAGCCACGCGGCGTTGTGTTGCCGCAGCAGTTCCGCACGGCGCTCCTCAAGGGTACAGCGATGCTCCACCCCTTTATGCAGCGAGAGTCGCCATGCAAGGAAATCACAGCAGAGAGCCATGTTCTCCTGCCCATTGCCCTCAATTTGAGCGTAGGCGCTTTCCAATTCAATGTGTGCGTCCGTGAGGCGTCCCTGCATAAACGCCGCTTCTGCACGCATGATTTTCTCCGCACCCTGCCCGTGCCCGTTGGTGATTTTGTAGTAATGCGGCATACATTCGTCCATCTCCACAAGCTCGCTTTGAAGCTCGCCCGGCGCACGGTAAAACATCATCAGCACTGATGGAGAACCAAACGTCCATCCGCCGCTGTTTTGGATGCTGATGGCCGGTCGGGACATTTGTGTGCTGGCACTGCGGTGCAGACGGCTCATGGCGCTGATGTCGTTGTAGCAAAGGAAACTCATGATGAGGTCACATTCACCCAACAGATTGCCGCGCTCCTCTGCGGACAGCTCCGGGTTTTCTTCAATGGCGGCCAGCAGGATTTCTTTCAGTTCCATCATTTTCGGAATGTTCCGCCAGTTGAACATGCTGCGCATCAGAACCAGCAAGGCGAGCGGGTGTTTCTTGAGCGTGGAGATCGGACATTCCGTCAAAACCTCCAGCACGTCAGTGGGCTTGAGAGATGCAAGGAGGATACCCGCATCTTCCCGCACCACGCGAAGCAGCGCATCATAGTCGCCGCAGCGCCGGTAGGACGCTATGGCGTGGAGATACTGGTGATGCGCTTCATGCCATGCGCCGAAGCGTTTCTGATAGAAGGCCCGCCTTTCCGCATCCAGCATCTCAAAGGTGCGCTCGGCACACTCCTTCATCATGTGGTGAAAACGGTATGTGATGCCATCTGGCAGGCACTTCACAAATGCGTTTTGTGCGGTCAACATAGAGAGTATCTGCCCTGCGTTGGTATCTCCTGTGATAAAATGCGCCATCTCCACGGTGAACTCATCGGCAAGGCCCATGACCGCTAAAAACTCCCGCTGCTGCTTTGGCAGCGGATCGATCATGGCAGCGGTAAAGGTGGTGTAGATATCGGAATTGCGGTCGGGCAGCACTCCGCGCTCGGAAAGCGTCCGCAGGTTTAGATAGACAGCGGAAAACCAGCCCTCGCTGGAATAAAGGAGGTTTTCGACCTGCGCATCGGAAAGATCCGTACCGCATCGGTGGGCGTAGACGGCAAGCTCCGTGTGGTTGAGCCTGAGCTGCTCCGTGCCGATTTGATAGACTTTAACCCCCAATCGCACTGTCTCCGCAGCGGGCAGAAAGCGGTCCCGGCTGGCAACGATGATGTGGACATTTCCCGGCAGGCGGTTTGTAAGCGTACAGAGGAACACCGACGCACGCCTATCGGTCAGCAGGTGAAAATCATCAATGAAAATGTAGCAAGGCTCCTCTGCCGCCAGCTCATGGCAGAGGTCGTCCACCAGCAGTCCGCTGCCAGCCGCGTCCGTGGGACAGGCGTAGTCCCGCAGGAAATCAAAGTCGGCGCGGGCAAAGGCGTCCTGTGCGCTTTTCCAGAAAATCGCAAGGTTATCAGAATACACGCTGATGCGAATGACCTTCAGCGGCTCTGTCTTTGTGCGCTCCTCCAGATACCAGTTCACCGCCGTGGTTTTCCCGTAGCCCATGGGGGCAACCACGGTGGTCAAGGCGCAGCGGGAGATAGGGCGCAGGCTCTCCTGCAGCCGCTCTGATATGTAGATGGTATTCAAATTCCATTTTAGTTTCGGCATGATGCTTCCCTCCAAGTAACCATTTTCCGCAGAACAGACAATCTGTCTGATATAGTGTGATTGTGTTCTGATTGATGAGTGCCAGTACCGTATTTTCTTTTACGATAGAAACCTATTTTTCCAAAGTCTCCATCTTAAACGGCACGACCGTTTCTTTCAGCACCCTTGCTTCCGGTAGGTTCTGGATATAGCGGATCGCCGTTTGAGCAAAAATGTTGGACTTTATTGTGTCCCACTCTGCCAACTTAATGATCTCCGCCGTGCCGTTTTCAAAGTCAAACTGAATCTCGCCCCAGTCGCCGTCGTTGTCCGCCTGATACAGGTAGACAGCGGCGGCTATTTTTTGTTCTTCTTCTGGCGTTTTGTCTGTTTCAGCGTCACGGTATGAATGAGACCGCTTTCCAACAGGTTCAGCCGCAGCTTGTCCAATGTACGCCGGTAAAACCGCTCCGCACCGCTGGCTGTCGTACCTTCAAAATCCACAGCCAAATCTTCAAAGGTGGGCTGCGTAGACAAGGGGCTGACGTGCCCGCAGGTCATGCAGATCGCATTTTCCAGATACCATTGCTCCTTATTGTCAAACGCCGCCGCAACCTCTTTAGCCTGAATCCCATTCCATAGGATTTCGGCATAGTTCCAGCTATCGTTGCGTGTTACATCCTCGCCGGTTTCCTCGCCTTCCTCATCCTGTTCTGTGCGGTAGAGGGGAACAATACTGCGGTTGCGCTGGGCAATGGTCAGCGGTTCATCCGCCGTTGTGCTTTCGTCTTTGTATCCGCTTTTGGCGGCAAACTCGGAAACGATCTCTGCGCGGCTCTTTCCCGGATTGTTGTATATCGCGCCGATCTGACGCACGCGCCGGTACTCCGCAAGGCTGGAGAACGAACCGGCTTCGCCTATCATGCGGCAGAATAGCAGCCCATCACGGACATAGTGCCTGGCATATTTCAGGAACTCCGTTCCCTGTGCCAGGTCATACTTTGGCAGACAGTACCGCAGCATTTGAAGGACTTCCAGCTTGTAGTCCAGAAACCGCGCCGGACCATAGCGGTCAAGGCCATTCTGCGAGAGAAAACGGTAAACCCAGCTGTTGAGCTGCCGTTCAAAGTGGTGCAAAAAAAGGAAAAATCTTTTCGCTGGACAGCTTTGCGTATGTAGTCGTTCAGCTCCATCTTTGGCGGTTCCGGTGTGAGCTGAAAAACGCTCTTTACTTCCTGCATCGTCAAATCGTCCGTGTTATAGAACGGTACTTTCGCCGCATAGCCGGATAAATCCCATGAGTAACCAGCAAGCTGCTCCGGTATCTGCTTGTCACGGTTATCCTTCATATCCGCACCTCCCTCCGCAATGGCTTTTGCTTACTGCTTCAAATTTGCTTTTGCCTCTGCCAGCAGAGCAGCCTGCTCCATTTCAGCGGCGTAGCTGCCCTGTGCATACCGGTTGTCTTGCAGCGCTTTTTCCAGTTTGCTTTTTGCCAGCATCTTCATCACAGCGGAGGTCTGCTCGTCCAGCGTGCCGCGTCCAAGATATTGCGTGATCGTATTGAACCGCGTCGTGTATATTCTCTTAATGGGATGGTCGGCGGCAAGCTCCCGCTGTTCACGCCCACGGAGATTTCCAACTTGACGGCAGGTACGCCCATGCTTGTCATTTGGTGCGTAGCCTTGGCAAGCCGGATCATCCGCAAAATACTGTCCTTGGCAGGACGCAGCAACTCGGCGGTCAACTTGTTCTCTCCGATTGCTGCAACAATCTTCCGCAGCGGGATACTTGCCTGTGCCAGTTCCTCCCACAGCGTATCCGAGATGTTCAGTACCTCGCAGCCAATAGTGCCGCTTGGTACGGTTTTCCCCTCATAAGTCACGCTGTTCTGCCAGTACTCCAGCGTCAGAAGATTGTGGTCGGTGATAGGTGCGGCCATACGGTTTTCCTCTTGTCACGTTTTTTAAATTATACCATACAGATATGAACAAGGAAAGACTTGTCATGCCATTCGCCTGTACCATGGGGCAGAAAATGCTCATGCTCATCGGCAAGGACGGCGAGGACAAGAGCCGCATCGGGTTATCATGCGTTCCCTGCTGGGCAACAGCATGAATACCACCAGCATCCAGAAGGTCGAGAGCAACCGGTTCAGCCGCGCTGACCTCGAAAACAAGCTCCTGATGGTGGACGATGATATGGATATGAGTGCTTTGCCCAAGACCAACTATATCAAATCTAATGTGGAAGCCACCAACAACGTCCGCATCAGCGGCAAGCGTGTGCGGGGCTTCATGGGCATTGAGGTGGTCAATCCGCTGCCCTATTAAAAGTGGAAAGTGAACTTCAAAATTTCCGTACACGCCGTACACTCTGTACGGCACTTTTCAACTCCATCTCTGAAAAACGGCTTGTGCTTGTGCGTTTCGTGAAGTGCTTCACAGTTGCGTGCAAAATCAGCCTGTTGCACGCCCGCCCAACGTGCTAAAAGCGGCGCACAGGACGTACAGAAGCGTACACAACACTGTTTTGCCGTACTGAGCCGTACATAGGCGGCTTAATTTTGCGACTCCAAAATCAATGCTTGTGAAATCCGTGAAGGTTTTTGCCGCAGGTCGAACGCAGCACACCGTTCGGTGATTTACCGAAGCGTGAAGCCGCGGCACCGGACTGCGGCATATTCTCCCGTTCCGTATGTTCCCACGCAAAAACAATGAAGCTGATAGGGTTCTGTTATGAATAGGGCATCATGGGCAAAAATCTGAGCGGATTTGCCGCACGGCGGGATTTTCACTTGCAAACACACCAGCATCACCGATACGAAAACTCACTACACGAAAATATGGAGGTAAAAGATGATGAAATCTAACTTAAGAAACGAGATCAAATCGTACATCGTCCGTCAGGGAATGACCATGCAGGAGGTGGTTGATCTTCTTCGGGACGAACACGGTGGGAGCGACAGCGTTTCCAACCTGTCCAACAAGCTCCAGCGGGAATCCCTGCGCTACATCGAGGCTGTCCAACTTGCTGACGCGCTGGGATATGAGATTATCTGGCAGAAACGAAGATAAGGAGGTTTTCGCATGACCGATACAGAAAAGAAGTTCTTGCAGGCACAGCATCAATTAGAAGAAGCGCAGGCGCGGGATCGCATAAAGGAGCGCAAAGCCCGTACCCGCAGGCTTATTCAGGGGGCGCTGTGCTGGAAAAAGTGCTGCTAGAGGTACAGGTTGTAGCCGTGTCTGAGTTGGATGAATATCTTTCCCATAGGCTGACGGGGAACGGCGAAAATGGAGGATAAGCCAGTAGCTTTCTCCCGTAAGGACGCACTTATTCACCACCACGTCGGCACAAACTCCATATCCTTCGCCCCGCCGCAAGCGGCAGGTCTCATCCATTTCGTTGTGCCTCCTTTTCCTACAAAGTCAACGACTTTGCGGGAGCCCTTTTGTGGCGGTGGTATTTCCTGCGGAAACCGTGCGCTCTCCGAGGGGGACCGCGGCTTCTGCGGAAGCCTCCAGACAATGCCACAGCCCCATTGGGTGCTGCTGTCATTGTCCGCGCAGTTGGAGAAATACCGTTGCGTTCTGCGACGTTATTTCTCCAACCGCCTGATTCAAACTCAGCCAAGAACAAATCCTCCAGATATGTTCAGGCAGCTTTGCCGCAGATAGAGTGTCGCTAATGCCGACACTCTTTTCTTTTTCCGAAAAAGAAACAAAAACAAGCCTGTGTGCAGGCAGAAAGGAGCTCGTTTGGCAATCTATCATCTGGAAACGAAGGTGGTCAGCAAGGGCTCTGCGGTTGCCGCTTCTGCTTATCTGAGCTATTCCCGCCTGTATAACGATTACGACGGGATACAACATGACTATACGAGAAAACAGCGGCTTGTCTGGCAGGGCGTGTTCCTACCGGCTATGGCTCCGCCCGAATGGAAGGACCGGGAACAGTTATGGAATGCCGTAGAGGAAGCGGAGAAAACCAAGGACAGCCGTCTTGCGCGGGAGTTCATCGTTGCACTGCCGCGAGAGCTTGACCGGCAGATGCAAATTGAACTGCTGCAAGAGTTCATCCAGCAGCAGTTTGTGGCTGACGGAATGTGCGCTGACGTTGCTATCCACGATCCGCACCCGCCCGGTCATAATCCTCACGCTCATATTATGCTGACCGTGCGCCCGCTGGATGAACAAGGACGTTGGCAGTACAAGACCGAGAAGGAATATCTCTGCATGAGAAACGGCGAGGAACGGGGCTTCACCGCCGCTGAGTCCAAAATGGCACAGAAAGACGGCTGGGAGAAACAGCATCCCTACAAGATCGGTAAAAAGAAAGTGTATATGACGCCATCTTCTGCCGAGACGCAGGGGCTTGCCCGGGCGTACAAGCATCCCAAAAGCACCCGTTACGGCAGGCAGAGAATCCCATCTCCGAACGCTGGAACAGCGAGGAACAGCTTGTGGCATGGCGGACGGCGTGGGCGGATGTGTCCAACCGCTATCTGGAACGTGCCGGTCATGAGGAGCGCATCAATCATCGCAGCAATGCCGTGCGAGGTCTGGACGAGATTCCGACCATTCACGAAGGGCCAGTTGCCCGCCAGATGGAGGCAATGGAGCTTGTTTCTGACCGTTGCGAGATCAACCGTCAGACACGGGAGCAAAACAAGCTCATTCGCGCCATCCGTGCGGAGATCACAAAGCTGACAAACGCAATCATGACCTCTGTCACTGCCCTTGCAAAAGCTCTGGAAACAGCCCGGAAGGGTATTTTGCTGCTGCGTTATTCATGGCTCTACTATACCGGCGCGGCAAAAAAGCTCGATGAGCGGATTCAGGAGATTCAGTCGGACTATGAGCGCAGTTTGGAGATACGGAAGCTGCTGCGGGAGAAATCCAAGCATAAAAAGGCGCTGACGGCGGAGCTGAAAGCACTCAGTCCGACAAGCTTCCTGCGCCGTGGGGAGATCAAGTGCGAGTTGGCTGCTGTTACCGAGGATATGGAGGAACTGAAATCCGAAATGTCCGTGCTGCTTGCCGGTTTCGACAAGGCCGATCCGGAACACATGAAGGAGGTCAAACAGCGGTTTGACGCAATGACCGCCAACAAAGCGGGGCTTGAAAGGGTCGCAGCCAACGCTGCCGCTTCCATGGATGCCGAGATCGTAAAATACAGCGAACTACAGGAGCAGGCAGAAACCGTTGACACCGACGAACTGCTCACCGCCCGCATGGAGCTGCGCGGCGGCATGACCGTAGAAGTCCGGGAGAAGATCAAGAATACCTGTGGCAGGAATTACGATTATGACCGCTTCCGTCAGGCTGACCGGGATGTGTCTGCGCTGCTGGGAGAACCGCATCCGGACGAGCAGCGGTCTGTTATCCGCAAGTTGCACCGGGCGCAGGAACAGCCTGACCCTGAAAAGCAGAACCGCAAAAACAAACGCCGCTCCGCGAAAGCGGAACGGCAGAGACTGTTCTCCGGGCTGTTGTACTGTGCAGACTGCGGCAGCAAGCTCAACTTTGCCACCTGCAAGAGCTTTGAGGGCAAGCAGGATCACTATGTTTGCTCCAAGTACAAGAATGGGCGCAGCGATTGCCCTGCACACTATATCCGGAAGGATGTGCTGCGAGAGCTGATGTTGGAACGCATTCAGGCAGTCAATGCGTATATCCGCAGCGATATGGACGGTTTTCAGGAAGAATGGCTGCATTACCGCCGCACCGATCAGGAACGGGACATCCGAGAGGATCAGAAGCGCGTGGAGCAGGCAAAAAAACGCCTTGCCAACCTTGATGTGGTCATGTCCCGGCTCTAATGAAGACTATGCCCTTGGTGAGATCAGCAAGGACAAGTACAAGAAGATGACTGCTGATTATGAGGCGGAGCAGGAACGGTTAAAACTCGAAATTGAAACACCAGAAGAATGGGGCGAGCAGCGGCAGGAAATGGGCGAAGATCTGGACGCTTTCATTGCACTGACGAAGAAGTATGTGGATGTCATTGAGCTGACGCAGACGATTGTCAATGAGTATATCAAGAAGATCGTTATCCATGCGCCGGACAAGTCCAGCGGCAAGCGCAGGCAGAAGGTGGAGATTTACTTCAACTTCGCGGACGATGTGGAAATCCCCGCGCTGGCAGAACCCATGATTGCAGAATCTACCCTTGGACGCAGAAAAACGGCGTGACCTTTACGGTCACACCGTCCTCTGCCTCAACCACAGGACTAATAGTTACTTGCAAATGTTAACCCTTGCCTGACGGGACTTTTTCTTATTCCTGCTGCATCAGCAGATGTTTCACTTCTGTATAACTGCGGCAGGTTCTCAGCTCATCCAAAAAACCAGGCCGCATCAGCAACCCTGCAAGCTCCTGTAAAAACCGCACATGTCCGTCACTCTCGGGGGAGCCGTAAGCGATCACCACATCCACCGGGTCATTTTCGCCTGCACCGAACGCCACCGGATGGGACAGGGTCAACAGACAGGCACATTCGCGGAGCACACCACACTCGGGACGCGCATGAAAAAGGGCAAACCCCTTGGTCAGTACGATGTACGCCCCTTCGGTGCGCACCGTATCGACCATCGCGTCCACATAGCGCGGCTCGATCCCTCCACCTGAGAGAAGCAGCTCCCCGGCGCGCCGCGCCGCAGCCTCCCAGTCGGGTACAACCGTCTGTAGGACGACCTGGTTGGGACTCAACAATTCTTGGAGCATCCCGTTTTCCTCCTTTCAAAAGTGAAACCGTTTTTTGAGCTCATGCCGGGTCTTGCGCGGGGTAAAAATGATGATTCCCAAAATTGTCAGCCCAGAATATGCCGCGCCCACCACACCGGTCCACATCACAGTAGACTTGTCCCAGAGCAGAAAGGCGGACATCCCGATGCCGAGCACCGAGATACCGAGCTGATAGAGGATATAATCGCGGAAACGTTTTGGGCGGAAGATCATCACCGCAGTCATCAGGCCCGCAGCAGAGATCAACACAAACGGGATCACATAATTGGTGCTCCACTGGTAATAACCAGTCGCGGAGTCAATCGCAAACGACAGCAACGAGATTCCAAAAATTTGGATCAAGGCCAACATGCCGATGTTGCGGCGAGACTTGCGAATAAAGCGGATGCTCAACCAAAGGTAGGCCAAACCGATCGCTGCAATCAGCGGCCAATGGCCGCTGCGTGCCGTATAAAAATCAATCAAAACGCAGGCAGCCACCACCACGATCGACAGATAAATAAGCAACTTGGTCTTCCGTTTGGCACCGGATGAAACCGGGGCGGACGGAAATGCCTGTTCAAACTGATCATTCCGGTCCGCCAGGTCGCTGTGACACAGGGGACAGGTGCGTTGTCCGCTCACCACCGACACCTTGCAGCTTTCACAGTATCTCATCTTCATCCACCTCGTTGCTCACAATCTGCACCTCCACCCCCTGATTAGCCAAGCTGCGAAAGAAGAAGCGCTCTACATCTTTGTCCTCCATCCCAGAGACAAACGACACGGTCATTCGTTCCCCCAGCGAGCACAGGCAGACCTTGAAGCACTGGCTGCGGGTGAGGTTGTTGAGCGCCTCAAAACGTTCCACATATGGCAACTGCTCAGTAGGCAGGCGCACCTGGCCCAGGTTGGAGAGCGTGGTGGTGTAGCCCTTTTCTCCACGGCGATAGATGGCGCGGAGGAAAAAATTCTTGGCGAACAGCGGGATAAACCGGATTGCCAGGTTGCGCTCCGCATTCAGATTGTAGGCCAAGCGTTGGGAGAGGCTTTCCAATTGGAGCGCCTCCTTCATCTGGCCGGACACCTCCTCCAACACCTGCTCAAAGGTATATTTCTTCTGGTGGAAGTTGACCGACACCGTGATAAACGAAAAGAAGTTGCGGATGGTGCTGGACTGGAAAAAACCGCGGAGATTGACCGGCACTGAACAGACAACCGGCTTATTCTCAGCATAATATTGAAAATTGGTCCGATCGATCGCATAGAGGAGTAGCGAGACGAGGTAGGCGGTTACAGTGACGCCCGCCTGTTTGGCGAGCTTCAGCACCTCCCCAGTGGGAAGAATCCCCTGGGTGACATCCACCCGGTCGCCCAGATAGCGCGCTCCCTTCAACTGATATGCGGTCGTAACCTTAGGCCGCGGCGGCTTTTTCTCCATCCGGTTCCGCAGCCGTTGGAAGCTGTCCTCATCCAGGGCGTGCTGCGAGAATCCGGTGTCAGCGAGCAACTCGTTCACCGCGACCTCCTCGCGGTGGCGCTGCTTGAGATAAAAGTAAACGATGCTCTTGAGCAGAACCATGGCGCCCGCCCCGTCGGTGAGGGCGTGAAACATCTCCAGATTGATCTTCTGACCGTAATAGGTGACACGGAACATATAACCGTTGTTCTGGCGTTTGTCGATGCCACGCAAGGGATAGAAACAATCCTCTAATATAATCGGCCTTTGGTCGTTGGTCTCCCAATAATACCAAAACAGCCCGCGCCTCAACTTGACACGGAAAGTGGGCAGTTCTTTGAGCGCGCTCTCCACCGCAAACGCGAGTAATTCTGGATCGACCGATTCTTTCAGCTTTGCGCTGAGGCGGAAAACGCTGGAGTTGCTGGAACTGCGCACCGCCGGAAACACCTTAGCAGCGTTATCCAGTCGGTGCCAATAGTAGTCTTCCCGTTGTTTTCCCATCTCTCGCCTGCGCCCCTCGCCTGTTTACTCGATTTTTCTCAGTCTATTATACTACAAGAACCATTCCCTTAAAAGCAGAACTTTTGCCGCGCCTGTTCTGTATGTTCTTTCGGTAGACGGCGAGGGCATTTTCAGCGGCCGTTATGCGAACAATTTCAGTAGAATCAGAATTTTTTTAGCGGGATATCCCCAAAGCAACACCCCGGCTGGAAAATTCCGGCCGGGGTGCTGTTAACAAACATTTTTAATCGATGTTATAGAAAATCTGCGCAATCGGAGAATCCTTGGAGAGAATGAGCGTCTTATCGCTGCCCTTGAGCGATGCTTTTGCCGCATCCAACGCGCGGACGAACGTATAGAAATCTGCGCGCGACTGGTCGGCATAGGCCTCCGCGAGAATCTGCATATACTGGGCCTCGCCCTCTGCGATCAGCTTTTCCGCGTTGGCCTGGGCCTCGGATATCTTGATCGAGATCGCCTTATCCGTCTCGGTGCGGATCTTTTTCGCCTCAGACTCACCCTCAGCCTGATACGCGGCCGCGATGTTGTTCCGCTCCGAGATCATGCGCTCGTAAACCGCATGTTTATTATCGTCGGGAAGGTCGAGGTGTTTGGTTTCCACCGCAACCAGATCCACCCCGTACTGTTCCAGGCTGTCGCCGATATTGGCGAAGATGGCTTCAGCCAGCTTATCGCGCCCGCTGATGATCTCGGCCTGCGACAGGCTGCTGATGACATTTTTCATCGAGTTATATACGATCGTACTGATGCGCGCCTCCGCATTGCTCACGTTGCCGTTGAGGGTCTGGATAAACAGTGTGGGGTCGGATACTTTCCACAGCACGAAGCTGTCCGCCACCATGGTCTTTTTGTCCTTGGTGATGACATCGGAGATGGGCAGGTCGTAGAGCAGGACGGTCTTGGGGATGCTCTTAACCGACTGTACGAACGGCAGCTTGAAGCTCAAACCCGCATCTGACCGGACTGCAACGATCTTGCCGAACTGCTGAACCATGGTGTATTCGTTCTGTTTGGTGACAATGGTCACATTGGCGAGCAGAATGGCCGCGATCATCACCACAAGCAACGCCGTAATCACACGGCGAATGGTCTTGTTGCGAGAAGCAGCTTCCACATCCACCGCCTGTTTTTGGTCGGTCTGGCGGTCGGTATCAAAGTTAAAGTTCATCATTTGTATTCCCCTCCCTACTGCTCATTCGCGGCGAAGCTATCCAACGGCAGGAATTTATCCACCCCGCCCGAGCCGTCGTCGATGACGATTTTGAGGCTGGGCAGCAGCTCCTCCATCGTCTCATAGAACATCCGCTGTTTGGTGATCAGCGGGTTTTTGGTGTACTCCTCATAGATGGCGTTGAAGCGGGCGACCTGTCCCTCCGCCTCGTTGATGCGCGACTGCTTGGTCGCCTCGGCGTTTTTGATGATCTCATCCACCTTGGCGACGGCCGCGGGCTCCTGTTCGCTCTTATATTTGTTGGCGTTGTTGATCGAGGTCTCCTTGCTCTGTTTGGCTGTCTCCACCGCCTTGAACGCTTCGAGTACCTCGGCGGTGGGGGGCGTCGCATCCTGGATGGTGATGTTCACCAGCTGAAGGCCGAGATCTTCCTTCTCCAGGCGGTCGATCAGCTTCTCTTTGATCTCCGCTTGAATCTCATTTTTGCCGGTGGTGATGACATTGTCCACCGGATAAAGCCCGATGGTGTCGCGTATGTAGCTCTGCGCCAACGTTTTGAGGATCATCACCGGGTTCTGGGACGAGTACAGGTATTTGATCGGGTCGGATACCTTGTACTCCACAAAGAAATCGACATTGACAAAGTTGTAGTCGGAGGTGATCATCAGGGATTCCGCCTCAATCGGTTCCTTGGTCTCGATATCGTAGCCGATGGGGAACCCGTTGATGACGGTGGACACCTTCTCTACCTGCTGCAAAAAGGGCACCTTGAAGTGAAGGCCGGGCGTACTGACCGTGGCAGGGCTGCCAAAGGTTGTGACTACCGCCTGCTCCTGCTCGTTGATGCTGTACATCGAGTTGAGCAGTAAAACCGCCGCAACCGCCAACAGCACAACGATCTTGATCGAGGTGGACAGGATGGATTTCTTTTCATGCTGCATCGTTTGGTTCCTTCCTCTCTTTCATTACGGCCGCCGCATGTTATTTGCGGCGGGCTGGTTTCTATTGGGATACAAAAGGAATTCATTGCTCATGTGTCCTGCATCCAACCGGCATCACTGCCAGTTTGCGGCTATTATACCACAGATTTTGTCGAAACACCAGAACAGGCCGCGGCGGCGCATTTCTGCTTCCCGCCGCGGCCTGTTTGCCGCTGCTATAAGCCGAACACATGCTCGGCAAAAATTTTCACACCGATCAGCACCAGGATGACCCCGCCAGCAAGCTCGGCCTTGTTTTTGAGGAACGTCCCCGACTTTTTGCCGATGTATACGCCCACGATGCTGAAGCAAAAGGTGATGCAGGCGATGAACGAGGATGCAATCCAGATGTTCACGCTCATCACCGCGAGGCTTACCCCCACAGCCAGCGCGTCGATGCTAGTGGCGATCGCCTGAAGGATGAGCATCTTTGTAGTGAGCAGCCCGTTCACCGGACAGGATTCCGGCTCGCGCATCCCTTTTACAGCCTCCACCACCATCTTTCCGCCGATCGCCCCCAACAAAATCAGCGCTACCCAGTGGTCCAGGCTCGAGATCGCCCTGCTGAAGGTCTGCCCCGCCAAGTAGCCGATGATCGGCATGATCCCCTGCGCCAGGCCGAAGGCCAGTCCAATTTGCAGTGCCTTGGCGCGCGTGATGTTCTTCATGCAGAGCCCGTTGGTGATGGACACCGCAAAGGCGTCCATCGAAAGCCCCACCGCAAGTAAAAATAGCGTTCCAATCCCCAAACTGATCACCTTTTCCGATATGGCATTCTTTTTATTATACTGAATTTATTTTGTCATGTCAATCGGTCTCTTAAAATTTCTTACAGAGAGGGATACAACATTTCCTATCTGTGGTATAATACTATGTATATGCGCGGCGTTTTATCGCTGTTTCGCCCTTTTATCATTTGGTATGGAGGAACTTTTTATGTATGACATCATCATCATCGGCAAGGGTGTGGCCGGCGTCTCGGCGGCTCTGTACACGGTGCGCGCCAACCTGCGCACCCTGATTATCGGCAGCGGCATCGGCGCGCTGGAACATGCGGAAAAAATCGACAACTATTACGGATTTCCCGGCGGCATCAGCGGTGCGGAGCTGCACCGGCGCGGGGTAGAGCATGCACGCAGGCTGGGCTGCGACTTCGTTGAGGACGAGGTTGTGTCGGTCTCCAAATACGAAACCGCCGTTGTCAAAACCACCCGCGGCGAGTACGAAGGCCGGGCCCTGCTCATCGCCACAGGAAAACCCCGCGCTACCACCAAGCTGGATGGAGTGGACGCCTTTCTGGGGCGGGGCATCAGCTTGTGCGCGGTGTGCGACGGCTTTTTCTACCGCGGCAAACGGCTCGCAGTGCTCGGCAGTGCCAACTACGCGCTCGCGGAAACCGAAGAACTCACCCGCTTTACCCAAGACATCACCATCTGCACCAACGGGCGCGAACCCAGTTGGGAAAACGCGCTGCCCGCAGGCATTAAGGTGGACACCCGCGCACTCGCCCGGGTATCCGGCGGCAGCCGGGCGGAGCACCTGGAATTTCAGGACGGCGACCGCCTGGAGATCGACGGCATCTTTGTGGCGGAGGGCGCCGCGTCGGCCCTCGATTTCGCCGTCAAGATGGGGATTTTGACCGAAGGCAACAGCATCGTGGTAGACGACAGCTACCGCACCAACATGCCGGGCGTCTATGCCGCGGGGGACTGTATCGGAGGATTTTTGCAGATTTCAAAAGCGGTTGGGGACGGCGCCTTGGCGGCGCGCACCATAATCCGGGAGCTGAAAAATTAATTTACGCCGCAGTTTGGACATATAAATGTCGACTTTTCGAGGGGAATTTACAGTTTTTTCATTGCAATGTCCCCTTTGCTATTGTAAAATAATCATATTGCCAACAGCAAGGGTTGAGGTTCGATGTTTGGTTATGTGAAACCGTACAAACCGCAGATGAAAATTTGTGAATATGACACCTACAAGGCGGTCTATTGCGGCTTATGCAAACAACTGGGTCACTCCTATGGATTCGCGGCGTGCTTCACTTTGAGTTACGATTTCGCGTTCCTTTCTATTTTGTCGATGGCTTTGCAGGCAAATGGCCCCGAATTTTGTCGAGAACGCTGCATCGCTCACCCCTTAAAAAAGAGCTTTTGTTGTTCGCTCAACGACTCGTCCCACTTCGCTGCGTGTACCGCTATGATTATGCTTTATTATAAGCTCGAAGACAATTACCGCGACTCCGGCCCCGGCGGCAAGGCGCTGATGCTTTTGGCCCGGCCGTTCGCCGCGGCCGCACGGAACAAGGCCCGCCGGGAATATCCCCGCGTGGATGAGCTCGTCGCCGAGATGATGAGGCGGCAATGTGCGCTGGAGGATGCCCGTTGCCCTTCGATCGACGAGGCTGCCGAACCGACGGCGCGTTGTCTCTCTGAGCTCTGCAGCCTGCTTTCGCAGGATGAAACGGAACAGCGCATTTTGCAGCGCTTCGGCTACCTGCTGGGGCGCTGGATTTATCTGATCGATGCGCTGGACAACTTGGAGGACGACATCAAGACCGGGAGCTACAACGCCTTTGTCATAAATGAACATCTGACCGTGCAAAGCGACTTGGCGCCGATTCGCGGCGCAGCAGTGGCATCCCTCAACCAGACGGCGGCCGAGCTGGCCAAGGCCTATGAACTATTTGAGCTCCGGCGTTACAAAACCATTCTGGATAACGTCGTATACTTGGGACTAAAAAATACCCTCAATCAGGTCGAGGAAAAAAGGAGAAACCCGCATGACAGATCCTTATAAGGTGTTGGGCATCAGCCCCAATGCTTCGGATGACGAGGTGAAAGCCGCCTATCGGGAGATGGCGCGCAAGTATCACCCGGATAATTACGCCAACAACCCGCTGGCCGATCTGGCGTCGGAAAAGATGAAGGAAATTAACGAAGCCTACGACACCATCACCGCACAGCGAAAAAATGCCTCCCGGTCGCAGGGACAAACCGGCGCCTACGGCTATACTTCCGGTTCCCAGTTTGCAGATATCCGCCGAATGATCCAAAATGGGCGGGTGGAAGATGCTGCGGAGCTTCTCGACGGCGTGCCGGAGGGCCGCCGCGATGCGGAATGGCACTTTCTCAAGGGCAGCGTGCTCTACACGCGTGGGTGGTTGGATCAGGCGTATCAACATATGGCCCAGGCGGTCAATCTGGCCCCTCAGAACCCGGAATACCGCGCAGCGCTCAACCAGATGCTCTGGCAGCGCAACCACGGCACCAATCAAACCGGCCCGTACCGCACCACGTCCGCGGGGGGATGCAGCCCATGTGATATGTGCACCTCCCTGGTCTGTGCGGATTGTTGTTGCGAATGCATGGGCGGGGATCTCATCAGCTGCTGTTGATTTGATGCAACGACAGAAAAGGAGTTCTATCTATGTTAAAACGAACCTCGCAGGTCGCCTTAGGCGGCATGATTGCGGCGCTTTGTGTATTACTGATGATGCTGACCGGCATCCTCCCTTTTTTGACCTACGCTGTGCCCGCTATGGCAGGTTTTTTGATGGTGGTCATGGTGATCGAATGCGGGACCAAATGGGCGGTTGTGGTCTATATCGCTGTATCCATTCTCTCCGTTCTGGTCGCACCTGATAAAACAGCTGCGCTCCTCTTCGTCTTTTTCCTAGGATTTTATCCCATCCTCAAGGGTGCTTTGGAAAAACTGCCCTCACGTATCCTGGAATGGGCGCTTAAAATGATCCTTTTTAACGTCTGTGTGGTTGCGGCCTATCTGCTGATGATCTATGTCCTCAAGATGCCAGAGGTCATGACCGAGATGGGTGAACTGGGTCGGTATACGGGCATCGTCACCCTAGCATTGGGCAATGTGGTGTTCGTCATCTTTGATCTGGCGCTTACCCGCATCATCTCCGCTTACATCACTTGGTTCCGTCCCAAGTTTTTGCGGCGTTTTGGTTAAGTCTTTTCAAGCCCTCTCACTTGGAAGAGGGCATTTTTTCTGGAGGAGGCTCTTTTTATGGAAAACTTTGACCAGCAAGTCCAATTTATCCTGCTGACCGCAGCGCTACTGGCGCTGATCTTTGTCATTTTATACCTTGTGGGGCGGAAAAAGAACCGTGAATTTCAAGAACACAGGGAGGAAATCCTCAGTCTACATAAAATCGGTCCAAGGGACATTGTGCTGCTCAAGGATGGCAGACGCGTAACCATCACCGAACCGATCGACGACGGCACCGCTTTTTCTGCGGAAACCATCCCCGATTCGATCTTCAAACGCGCGGATAAACTTACGGTTCAGGCGGATGAGATTGAAAAAATTGAGTATTACGCGAACCCTTGACCATTTGAATGCTGGGAGGAACTGCTCGTGAAAAAGGTAAAGATCACCGTACTGAAGACAACCCTGGATGAAGAATTGGCGAAGGAATACGGTGTCGAGGGTCTGACTGCCTGCCCAATGCTACAAGCGGGACAGGCATTTTATGCGGATTACGCCAAACCAGAAGGGCTCTGCGACGAGGCGTGGAAGGCGATTTATCAGTATGTTTTCGCCTTGGCGCACGGAGCTGAAAACGGACTATTTTACTATGGCGACTGGATTCGCAAACCCGGGCCATTTGCAGTTGTAACGACGGGCTGCGTCCTGTGATTTTTAAATTAGAGGTGACGGAAGAGCAGCCGATCATCGACGATATTCCATTTCCTTGAAAATTTTTTGGAGACAAGAAAAATTTCTTTAACCGGACCGGTTGTATACCATACGTAGATAATTTTCAAGTAAAAGTAACTCTTCGCATCGCCGCTCTCTACATAGATCGCGTTGATTCCGCGCGCTATCTTGTTTGCTAATTCCGTAGCTGTATAAACTCAGTGTAGCCGTTCCCTTTTTGTTTGTCAAGCTGGTTACTAGATTATCAAAAACAGGAGAAGGAAAACGATTCCTTCCCCTGTTTTTTCTACTTCTTAGAAAAGTATCCGACTCGCTCAACATTTTGGAGGATAGCCAATCTTATGCTCAAGCAATTTGCGATTTGATGAACTCCCCATGATGATCTTTATGCTATGGAGATAATTATATAACTTGTATATTAAATGAATATGTTTTCCTTTCCCATTTTCAACATGGGAGTTCTCAATACGAGCCGTCCATCCCTTTCCCAAATTGTAGGTCAAATTACCACTTGGATCTATGTATAAAATCGGATTATTTTTACAATATGTGTACCGATTAAGACTCAGCGGGTCATTCGCATTGCCCAGGAAACTGTCCGCACTGGTAAACCTGCCAATCCTCAGGTCGTAGTATCTGGCGCGCAGGTAGATCGTGCCGGTCTCCGCGTCGAAGTACTCCCCGCAGTAGCGCAATGGGTTCGTGTCGTTTGCACTGGGGTTCTGCTCGTTGCCGAATGCGTCATACTCGTATTCCTGCGTCACCGTGCCTGTCGCATCGGTCAGCTGCACCACGTCGCCATGCGCGTTGTACAGGTAGTAGCTTTTCGCGTCTCCACGCTCTACATAGATCGCGTTGATTCCACGCTATCCTGTTCGCTGGTTCCGTAACTATATAAGCTCAGTGTAGCTGTTCCTTTTTTGTTTGTCAAGTTGACCGCGAGTCTGCGTCGTTATACGTAAAAGCAGGGCAGCAAAATAACTTTTGCTGCCCTGCTTTTTAGATTTCCTTTTATATTATACCTAATAGTTTACATGTGGTAATAATAGCTTTATTGACATCATTTTTGCTATAAAATGCATTCGGGCAAGCTTTTATATCATCTTCAAATGGCGTATATCTTGATATCACATTTGCTAACTTATCAAAACATTTGAACTCTTCTTCATCCATAAATTTTATTGGACGATCTGGATAATATACATCATAAAAAGCATCGCAAAATGTTCTTATATCGTATTCTCCCCTCAAAAATGCCCTAAGTAAATAATATAACTCATCTTTCTGATCCAATTGCGATCCTCCCTATACATAATATTTAAAATGCCAAATAGTATTTGAAAATTTATCATATAGTACTTCTAAGTTATATAGTTTGCTATTTATGGATAATTCTGCATAATACATTAGAGCCTGTGAACCTTGTGGATCCGGCATACTAGCACCTATTTTTATTGTATCAATTAACGACTGAACCGGCACAAATCTCCCTGGCTCTTGCATATGCTCCAAAGCTCTCCGACTAAAATTAACACCTTGTTCTAACGAAGTATATAATCCTTGCTGAACCCCAGGAACTGTATTAATTAATTGATTAGTTGCTACTATACCATTGGCAGAAATCGTAGCAACACCAGCACTTGTAACAGAAATAGCAGCAACACCTGTAGCACTTGCAACCGCTGGTGCTGCGACATAACCCGCTACACCTCCAGCCACAGCACCAATTACCGCACCACCTGCAATATATCCAGCCTTCTCCCAACCAGTTGCTCCTTTTTGGTCAGCAATGTAATTACCTACAAAGCCCCCTATTGTTCCTACGATCGCAGCTCCTGCAGCAACCAATAGAACCGTAGTCGAAATTACAAAGTTGCCGGTGGAGTCCATATACATCACCGGATTGTTATGGCAATAAGTGTACCTGTTGAGACTAAGCGGATCAGGCACCTCGATGCCGCTGCCCAACTTTCGCATAACCTGCAACACCGTGTCCGCACTGGTAAACCTACCAATCCTCGGGTCGTAGTACCGGGCGCGCAGGTAGATCGTTCCGGTCTCCGCGTCAAAGTATTCGCCGCAGTAGCGCATGGGGTTCGTGTCGTTTGCGCTGGGGTTCTGCTCGTTGCCGAATGCGTCATACTCGTATTCCTGCGTCACTATGCCCGTCGCATCCGTCAGCTGTACCACGTCGCCGTGCGCGTTGTACAGGTAGTAGTTCTTCGCGTCGCCGCTCTCTACATAGATCGCGTTGATTCCGCGCGCGTACCTCCGCACCGGCACAACCGCGTCCTCTTCGCCCAGCGTGTACTCATACGCCAGGTTCGTGCCGTCCCACACCTGGCGCAGCAGCGCGCCGTTCACCGTCTTGCTGTAACGCAGCCCATCCGGGTAGTACGCGTAGCTGCTCGTGCCCGCGTCGTTCGTCACCTTCACCTGACGGTTCCACACGTCGTATTCCGTCACCGTCGCATCGAACTCCACCGGCTCCGATGCGCTGACCTGCAGGGACGCTCCCGCCGTGCCGCTGTTTGATATTTCCTTCAACCAATACTTTGACGGAACAAATAGGGAACAGAAAAAACTGTTCCCTATTTGTCATTAACAATTAGAAATATCCTTAATATCTAGATTATCTAATCCTTATTAAATAATTAAGCAAATAGTTTTGGGCTTCTTCTTTAGTATCGAACTTTTTCAAATTGAATTCCTTTCCCCGTTCTCTGTAAAATACTTCCCACTGATTATAATTCTCTCTTATACAATACACATCATCTTTAATTGCGTTGTTAATACTTACTTTGAACTCAGGAATATTATTTGCTCTCAGAACTTCAAAAAAATCATCATCCAACATTTTAGTTAACCTCCTATTATTTTTATTGCTCCTACACTTATTAGTTTATCTAAATTTTGCTCTAAAATATATTGTGTACCCAGACCAATTTGCCCAAACCAAGGAGCTACTTGCCCCGATTCTACATATATTGGATATTGAATTTGAAGCAATGTCGTTGCATCTCCTATCTTATCATAGGGTAATGCCAACATTGCTCCTGGTGTTCCCGCTGGAGCCACAAAATATCCACTTAAATTTCCAGTTCGTTGAATCATTGTCCCAGCGTCCAACATAATTCTTTGTGATTCACCCAAAAAGCCATTATTGGGAGGATAATATGTCGTAATTGCTGTCGTAGCATTGTTGAATATTCGAGATGTCTGTTCAGCTACTACCGTACTATTGGCAGAAATCGTAGCAACACCAGCACTTGTAACAGAAATTGCAGCAACATTTGTAGCACTTGCAACCGCTGGTGCTGCAACATAACCGGCTACACCTCCCGCAACAGCGCCAATTACCGCACCACCTGCAATATATCCAGCCTTCTCCCAACCAGTTGCTCCTTTTTGGTCAGCAATGTAATTACCTACAAAGCCCCCTATTGTTCCTACGATCGCAGCTCCTGCAGCAACCAATAGAACCGTAGTCGAAATTACAAAGTTGCCGGTGGAGTCCATATACATCACCGGATTATTATGGCAATAGGTATACCGATTCAAGCTCAACGGATCAGGCACTTCAATGCCGCTGCTGAGCTCCACCATAATCTGCAACACGGTATCCGCACTGGTAAACCTACCTATGCTCGGGTCGTAGTACCGGGCGCGCAGGTAGATCGTGCCGGTCTCCGCGTCGAAGTATTCGCCGCAGTAGCGCATGGGGTTCGTGTCGTTTGCGCTGGGGTTCTGCTCGTTGCCGAATGCGTCATACTCGTATTCCTGCGTCACCGTGCCTGTCGCATCGGTCATCTGCACCACGTCGCCGTGCGCGTTGTACAGGTAGTAGCTCTTCGCATCGCCGCTCTCTACGTAGATCGCATTGATTCCACGCGCGTACCGCCGCACCGGTACAACCGCGTCCTCTTCGCCCAGCGTGTACTCATACGCCAGGTTCGTGCCGTCCCATACCTGACGCAGCAGCGCGCCGTTCACCGTCTTGCTGTAACGCAGCCCATCCGGGTAGTACGCGTAGTTGCTCGTGCCCGCGTCGTTCGTCACCTTCACCTGCCGGTTCCACACGTCGTACTCCGATACCGTCGCGTCGAACTCCACCGGCTCCGATGCGCTGACCTGCAGGGACGCTCCCGCCGTGCCGCTGCCTGCTGTTTCCAGTACCGAATGCGTCTTCAGAATCTGGTTCCCGTTGTTGTCGTACGAGTAATTCGTGATCTCCTGCCTGCCGTTTATCGTCTTCGTCTCGGTCAGCAGGCGGTTGTCCCCGTCGTACTCATACGCCACGCTGTAGCTCTCGTCTCCGCTCACCGTCAGGCTTGCGCGGTTGTTCCGGCTGTCGTACGTGTAGGCGTAGGTGTTCCCGCCGCTCTCACTCTCGCTCGTCAGACGCCCCGCCAGGTCGTAACCATACGTCGTTGTCCTGTTATTCACCACATCTGTCTTAGTGCGCTGGTTGCCGTCCAGGTAGTAGGTATAACTATAGGAACTCAATATGTCCGTTCCCTTTTTGTTTGTCAAGCTGGTCACGAGATTCGCGTCGTTGTAGGTGTAGGTTGTCGTCACGCCGCCCTGCGTCAGGCTTGCGCGGTTCCCGTTCGCGTCGTAGGTATACGTGGCTACGGTTGTTCCGCCTTCCTTCACCGTCTGCATACGGTTTAGAGCATCGTAGGTATAACCCTCGTTCACCCGTTCCACATTATCCTGCTTCAGCACGAATGACAGACGGTTGCCCCGATTGTCGTACCCGTATTCCTTTACGATCCCATCCGGCTGGGTTTCCTGGGTCATCCGGCCCAGGCCGTCATACTCATAGCCGATGGTCATGCCTTCGGCCGACACCGCCGCAATATCCCCTGCTCCGGTATAGCTATAGCTTTTTACTACTGGCGCGGCCTCTCCCTGCGCTGTGCTCTCGCTGATCACTCTGCCCGCTGCGTCATAGCTGTAGGTCGTCACTGCTCCGTTGCGGTCCGTTGCGGTTGCCTTGTTCCCATTCGCATCGTAGGTGACAGTCTCCACCGTATCATCCGGATAGGTTGTCTTGACCAGGCGGCCCTGGTCGTCGTATTCGTACTCGATGACCGAGTAGGGTTCCGATGTGGACCGCTGCCCATACGGCACACTCAGCCCGATATACGCCGCTATCGTGTTGCCCGCTGCGTCCAGCTCATAGTGGGTGTATTGCTTCTTTGTCCCCTCGATCGTCTGAATCACATCCGTCAATCGGTTATTGGCGTCGTACTCATACTCCGTGACGGCATAGCGGCCCGCCGCGCTGTCGCTCGCCTGGTTGCTCCGCCTCGTTTTCACCACATTGCCTGCTTTGTCGTATTCGGTGTATTGGAAACTGTACTGTTCCACATCCTGCCCTGCGTCTGAAGCAAACGGCTGCTTCTGCTCCACCATCCGCCCAAAGATATCGTAGGTGTTGACCGTTACCTTTTGCTTCTTATCCGTCTGGTTGAGCACCTGCCCCCTATCGTCGTATTCTGTAGACGCATAGCCGCCCAGCGCATCGGTCGTTTTCACAATCCGGCCTGCGTAGTCCAGTTCGTATGCCGCCACAGTTGTTAACGCACCGCCGATGTACTGTTTATCCGCCACTTTCTGGCCCAGGTAGTTGTATTCGTAATAGGTGCTGGTCTGTGCGTCTGACCCATTGAGCACTCCGCCTTCCTGGATCAGTTCTCCATACCGGTTGTAATATTGGGTTGTCACGCGATTGCCGATTGTGATCGTCACCTTCGATCCGCCCTTGGTGATATCGCCTGAATTGTCGTCCGATGACGTCACATCCTCATAGGACGTGGTCTCGAGATAAACCGGCGTGGCTGCGGTATCGCTCTCATAATATCCTTTGCTGATCTGCCGGTCCAGCGCGTCGTATTCATAGCGGATATTGCGCACTCCGCCCGCATCCTGGTTCTTGCTCTCCCTGATCAGCCTGCCGTTTGCATCGTATTCGTAGGCAGCCAGCAGCTGGCCATTCTCCGGATGATCTTTATCCGGCAGATATTTCACCGTCTCAAGACGCCCCAGCGGATCATACTGATATTCGTAGGACTTGCCGCGCTGATCGGTGTAGATTGTGCTGTTCGCGGTATCGTCGTATGCGTATGTTTCCGTATGGTTGAGGGCATCCTTTTTCTCAGTAACGCGATAGATGCTATCATAAGTGATGCTACTGGTATTCCCGTTGGGATCAGTGATAGAGGTCACATTGCCCATGGCGTCGTAGGTATAGCTGGTCGAGATGTTGTCCGCTTCGTTGATGACATTGCCGTCGCTGTCCCTCTCGCCCAGCACCGTCTCTTTGATCACATTCGCTCCGCTGCTGTCATACTCGTAGTTCGTTATGATACACTCTCCGGTGGTCACATCCTGGTATTCCCTCTTCTGCGTCACATTTCCTTTCGAGTTGTAGCTGTACTCTGTCTTGCTTTGTAAAACGTAATCCGCATTAACATCTGAACAATCTTTGCTGTAGACCTCAGTGCGGATTACCATAGAGTGAGTCGCTTCATCCAACACATTTACTTCCCGGATTGTCGTATTTGCGTCCTGCTTGTAGGTCTTCGTTAAAAGATGGCTGTAAGGGGTAGACGTGTCTGTATAGTAAGTATAATCCGTGCGGTATGTCGTATCGGTTGAACTGCCTTCTGCCTTCGTTCCAATTTCGTATAGTAGATTGCCTGTTTTGTTGTAACTGTACTGCTTGATGAGCGTCTGTGCATTGTTGGAAGTACCACTCGTCGTGTCTGTGCTTACGACAGTTTCTTTTGTTGGCAATTGATAGGTACTAAACAGACGAGTGGTTGTTTTGCTCAGTTTTCCACCGGCTGCATTTGTAATGCTCTCAAATTCTTCTTTTGTCGTCAAGAAATCTTCATTAAATGTGTATTTATAGGAACGCAACGTCTGATTTTCCAACAGTTCTTTGCGCTCTGTAATAAATGTTCTACTAGTAGAGGTCGTTTTTTTAGGATGCTGTGTATATCTTCCATAGCTAGGAAAACTTTCTACATTATAGTTTCCGTCGTCTATTATGTCTGTTCTGGTTTTGACCTTGTATTTTTTTATACGGCCATATTTCGCCAAATTTTCCCAATCGGTCGTGTAGGTATAAAGTGTCTTCGCACCAGTCGGATAGGTGACTTCTTTAAGTGTCAAAATAGAATTTGTTACCGCACCATCCATAATTTTATACATGGTGCGTTCATCCATCTTGTCATAGAAATCGAAAGTATATTCACTGGCATCGTAATCAAAGCTGGTCTCCCGATTCTCTTGGTCTACAATTCTGGATAAAATTTGCTGATTGATATACCCTCCGTCCTCTTGATCAATCACAGCTTTTGGTGCACAATGAAAGATTATTGTTCCTCCATCCGGGGCGGTTACTGTCAGTTTCCTGTTCCCTGATTCAGTTGTATAGCTGAAATTTATTGCCCTTCCGTAACAATCCACAATACTTTGCAACCAGTCCCCATCGTAACTAAAGATCGTTTTATTCCCATAGCGATCTTCAGACTCCAGTAGCTGTCCGGTAGACTTCTTAAAATAATATTTTTCTCCATCCTTTAACGTCACTTTATATTTCTCATTCGAACCTGAGCCTTCTTTCGAAATACTAATGTCGTCTCTCGGATATTTCTCAAACTTTAATTCGCTGGCTTTAAAGGCAAACTTGCCCACGTTTGGCAGATATAGAAGGTTATATCCTCTCAGTTGCGTATCGATAATTGGCAAGTCCCACATCCAACCAGGTCCGAGGTTGCTCGTGGTGTCCGAAAAGCTATCTAACAGTTCATTAACTGTAGTGAGATCGGTCGTCGGCCCCATTTGAGTCACATAAACACCATCACTCGGATCATTATCATCTTCATAATCCCATTGATACGATTTATCATTTTCCAAATAGTACTTATAATATTGGTCATAAAATTCTCCCGTATCGGTATATTCTGTATACCGATTACAATAAACCTTTCTTGTTTTACTGCCGAAGAACTCCTTTCCAACTGCCGCTTCATCCAAGTCATATGTGAGGCTCAATTTAAACCCATTTCCATTTGTATTCGGCAATTCCAGGACATTGTATGTGTATTTCAAGGCACCCGTCGCCATATTGATTTGCTCATTTTCCTTTGCTGCAACCGCATAGGGCGCTTCCACCGGGTTATCCTTATCCTCCTCAGCTGGCGGGCGGGGACGCGATGCCCTTGTTTCCACTATGTTTCTTTCTGGCTCCTCCTCCGATTTCTCTTCTGGAACTGCACGAGAAATTGCAAATACCATCTCGCCATATAGTTCAGCTTCCAGTTCTAACGCCTGATAGAGAATATTTTCCAGTGCTTGATTGAGTAATCCAGAATCCACTTCGTCTTCTTCCCCACTCAGTTCCGCCAGAATGCTCTCTAGGTTGATCCAATAATATTCTTCAAAATTTTCTATGTTGACTACTGTATAAACTCCATTGGACCAGTTTCTATAGGACAAGGCACGGTTCAACTGGCGGGTCCTTCTATTTGTAAAGTGCAGAGATTCATTCGAAGATAGATTCAGTTCCTCCTCTGTTGGAACTGGTCTGATCAGTTCTCCCATTGGAAGTCCTGTTATTTCTGCAATAATTACCGCATCACGGATCACTTCTGTTTCGTTGCCATTCAAGAAATAGCTTTCCACCTCATGGGCTGTTACATGGTTTAAATCGTCGTCCGTTAAAATAATAAGTTCCGCTATTGTTCGCTTAATATTTCCAAGGTTGTAGTGATGCCCGAAAAAGGTTATTGCATCTTCCAAAGAAAATGGATAATTAGCTTTAATAATACTGATTAGCCCAATCTGGGGTAGGGTATACTTTTCTTCCGTTTCCAAAGTCAAGACTTGCTCTTCCGTTAACCCCAACTTCTCTAAAAGAACAGCCTTTTCCTCCTCCGTATATTCCGTGATGGAATCCTTGAGCGCGTCCAGCTCCTCGTCGGTCAAACCCTCTGGCGCTTGGCTCTGCGGATCGCTTTCTTCAGGAACATCGCCGCTTCCCGGCTCCGCTCCTGTATTATCTCCTTCTGTTCCCAGCGCTTCCGTGTCCGGCTTCTCCGGCTCACTGGATGCTTCGCCATCTTCAATGGACGGCTCGGAAGATTCCTCAGTGGTTCCTTGCTCTTTGTCTGATTTCGTTTCTGGCGTACTGGAAACTTCTTCACCCGAAGACTCAGAGGCGCTCTCCTGTTCCTCCACCTCGGGAGCTATATCCTGCTGTTCTTCCACTACGGATTCCGATTGTGATGCTTCTTCTTGTGTATTTTCTCTCATTGGCTCCGTCGCATACGCCACGGTTCCCAGGTTGAACGTCATTACCGCACACAGCAAAATGCTCAGCAGCTTCTGTTTTAAACTGGTTCGATCCATAATGCCCCTCCTCCATTACGCATTCGTCGTTGTCACTTTTACTTCCGCTTCCCCTGTTGTCTTCGCCTTGAGTTTGATGACATTGATCACCCCTGTATACGCCTTGCCTGCCGGCACCGTCCTCGTGCACTTGAAGGTCACGCCTGTGCTGTCAATCGACTGAATTGTGATATACTGGCCGGAACAAGTTCCCGTTGTTGTCTTTGCCGGATACATCCCAGCACACAGGTTCACGATGTCAAATTTGGTGTTGTCGAATTCCAGCTTATACACAATGTTGCTGAAGTTTGTCACATTTTCTGCTTTCACCGCAAAGCTGTATTCTTCTCCTGCGATATATTCTTGAGGCGGAGCTGGCGGCGTAGTTCCCTCCGAACTAATTTGTAGGCTGCTGCTACTATTTTCAGAGCCTTCTATTTTGACTCTGTAAGTGATTCCTGCCGTCAATGCTCTTGTGATATCCAACACGCTTGAATGATAGGATAGACAGCTCAATGTCCCTGCTTTTTCCCCAAAATATGCCGTCATATCACTTCCGTTTAATAAAATCCTATACTCCCCACTTTGTGTCGGCGTGAAATCTATCCATTCTTCTTTTACATATTCCGTCATATAATCTAACGGCTTTGTTCCAAGATATCCTGTGTAGCTATAGGTTTGTCCTAAAGCGATGTTTCCGAGTTCTTCATGCTGCACCATAATCCAGTTTTGAGGTGCATCATATCCCCCTGCTGGGGTACTTGCCGCATAGTCAACAAGAGTCGTATCTGTTCTTAAAAATCGCACGCTCAAGACATTATCAAACATTCCGCTGGTCGTATACGAAAGTGTCGGCTGCACCGTCATATCCAGATTTAAACTTGTACATTGGATAAACAAGTTTTGCACCATCCCAGGCCAACTGACAAATTGCGGCGCTGTCGTCATACTGCTGCAATTTGCAAATGTCCCGTAAACAGTGTAAACTCCCTCCGGAATTGACGGCGGCGGTGTCACCATGCTGGTACAGTTAGCGAAACAAAAGTTCATAGATGTAACTGTAGATGGAATTTCTGGCGCCGCTACTAAATTACTGCACCCATTGAAGGTATGGTTCATTGAAATAACGCCTTCCGGTATTTCAGGGGGATATATCAAGCTGGTCATATTTTGAAAGGCAGAATCATAATTCGTCGCACTGCTTTGAATGGTTGCTGGTGCATTTCCCAAGATTCGTCCGTCAATAATCGGTCCAACGTAACGCACATTTGCGATTTTTTCATCGCTTTCATCCTCTGCACCTTCCAGGCTAAGTAGTTGCGGGGAGGCTTCAAAACTGTACTCCCACAAATCCAGATCTACAGGATTCCCTTCTTCATCAAGTCCGATATCATTGCTCTTTACCTGATTCGGATGCTTTTCCGTCGCATACGCAACGACTGTCAACCCAACAAGTATGCTCAACATCGCGATTAATCCTGTCACAATCCTCAGTTGTCGTTTCATAAATCTCCTCCGTTCTCAACTCTCGTTTGTCTTCAACCTACCCCAAGGAAAATTAGTTCCACCTCCCAAACCATCCATAATTTGTAGAATTTTGTATAATATTGGATGATATGTTTTTACTATACAACAAATAACAAATTTTGTAAATAAAAAATATTTTAAAAAGTTTATTATTTTCACATATTATTTATGATATCTATGCGTGCTCAGCTTACATTCACTAAATTGATAATTTTGTAGCAGTTTCCTTAACGCTAGACCTACCGTGTTAAGGAAACTGCTATATATTAAACCGATATGATCTTACAGCGGTCGATCTCCACTTTGTATCAATTTTGTTTTCTTATCGTCGAACAATGTAATGAGATTTTTTCTTTGCAACTCTTTTAACAACTTAATTTTTCATTTTGATATAAAGATCTGAACCGCAAGACAGCGCCCCCATATTCAACCGTAAATCGGGTTAAATATGGGGGCGCTGTCTTGGCATTTTACTTTCTGAAGTTTTAACGATATTGCAGATACTCTAAGAACCGTTTTACCGCAAGCGAAGCTGTTTTTTTATTCCGCAAAGCGATACCAATTTTTCGATAGGCAGGAACGTCTAATTCTTTTACAACAATTCGATATGGAACACGCTTCAAAATCAATTCCGGCAGAATGCTGATGCCAAGACCGCTTTCCACCATTGACATAATCGCGTAATCGTCCCACGTTGTAAAATGCACTTTAGGCGTTAGATTGCAGCGTTCAAATATTTCCGACACCTCCGTTTTTGCGCCTTTCTCCAAAAGCATAAACGGTTCATCACAGAGCGCGGCAACAGGGACTTTCTCAAGGTGTACCAAAGAATGATTTTCTGGCAGGACAGCAAGCAACCTGTCCTGTTCTAAAAAAATTGTTTCAAATTCCGGATGTGCGGGCAAACGCAGGAAACCGCAATCCACACGTCCGTCTAATATCCATGCTTCGATTTCCGTATAGTCGCCAAGTAACAATTCATAATCAATGTTCGGATATGCCTTTTGAAATTCTCTGATGATGTTCGGCAGCCAATGTGTCGCCACACTGGAAAATGTACCGATACGGATCAGCCCGGATTGCAGCCCGGAGAGCTCGTCTACCTCCATTTGCAGTTTCTCGTATTCCATGCAGACGCTCTTGGCATGCGGAAGCAGCTTCATTCCGTCGCTTGTGAGTCTTACCCCCAATTTCCCCCGTTCCAACAGAACGATTTTCCACTCTTTTTCCAAATCATTAATCATGCGGCTAATGCCAGATTGGGAATAATGAAGCATCTCAGCGGCTTTTGTAAAACTGCCATACTCTACTGTTTTTACAAATGCCATATACTTTTGGATATTCATATCCATACTATCACCCTGTTTTTCCATCTGATTTTATCATATTTTTCATGATAAACATTCGCTTTTGTAATTATAAAAAGTATGGTAAACTGAAAACGCAAAAAAGTCAAGCAGGAGTGTGACAGCAACATGTTTTATGTAAGTGAAATTCAAACCGAAGCTCCCTGTCATTTTCAGACGCAGCTTCAGAAAAAAGTCTATGAGACATTAGAAAAACTGAAAATTCCGTTTGAGCGCGTCGATACAGAGGAAGCGATTACAATGGAGGACTGCGTTGCCATTAATGAAAAACTGAATATGAATATGGTAAAAACCCTATTCCTCTGCAACAGGCAGCAAACCGATTTCTATTTGTTTATTACCGTTGGCAATAAGCCGTTTCGCTCTAAAGACTTCAGCAATGCATTAGATGTTTCCCGCGTCTCCTTTGCGCCAGCGGAACAAATGGATGCCATGCTCAGCACAAAAATAGGCGCAGCAACTGTTTTCAGCAGCCTTTTAGACAGCGAAAACAAAGTGAGGATTGTTTTTGATAAAGATGTCCTTGCAGAAGAATGGTATGGGTGCAGCGACGGCACGACAACCGGATACATGAAAGTGAAAACAGATGACATTTACCGGAAGTTCCTGCCATTTACAAAGCATACTGCCACTGTTATTGAGGTGTGATATGGGACTATATCAAAACAGAATCGTAGTAAAAGTTGGAACTTCCACACTGACAAACGAAATGGGAAAAAGCGACCTGCGTTCCTTTGACCGCCTTGCGTGTGTACTGTCCGACATTCAAAATATGGGGTATGAAGTGATTTTGGTATCTTCCGGCGCGATAGCCGTTGGAACGAACAAACTGAATATGAAAGAGCGTCCTTCCAGTATGCGAATGAAACAGGCTGCTGCTGCGGTCGGTCAATGCAGCATCATGTATTTGTATGACAAATTTTTCAATGATTACGACAAGACAATCGCCCAAATTCTGCTGAATGCGGAAGACATGGAACAAGAAGAAAAGAAAGAAAATTTGACAAATACATTCAACGCCCTATTGGAAATGAACATTATCCCCATTGTCAATGAAAATGATTCAGTAAGCTATACAGAGATAGAATCGGAGGATAGGCTATTCGGCGATAACGACATGCTTTCCGCTGTCGTTGCGGTTCTATGCAGGGCAAAGCGGCTCGTCATCTTGTCCGATATAAACGGTCTGTATGATGCAGACCCGCGACTGCACCCAAATGCCAAGCTGATCAGCCGGATAGAACAAATTGATGAAACAATATATTCTCTTGCAGGCGGCGCAGGCTCAAGGCGCGGAACAGGCGGCATGAAAACAAAACTTCGGGCCGCTCAGCTTGCCACCGCACAAGGGATAGATACCATTATCACAAATGGAAAAGCACCTGAAAGTCTATATGAAATCATAAAAGGTGGCCAATCAGGCACCTTATTTGCAGGAAAAATATCCTAAAACAGAACGATTTATAGTCATAGAGCCGCTATTTTCAACGATACAAAAGCAGCAGCAATGATCTATCAGTCTTAGTGCGCTGGTTCCTGAAGGTCATCCAGAATGAGATCAAAAAGAGCTTCTAGGACGATCACTCGTAGTATAATATTTGTTACCTTATCCCTTGTAAGTCTGTTACCTTACGTGTTACCTTACGGCTGAAAAATACTCAAAATCTATAAAAATTTTGGCTCAAAACCCAAATTGAAAATAATAAAAAAACCCCCGCGAACTGGCATTCTAAGCCAATTCACGGGGTTTCTCTCTGGAGCGGGTTACGAGGTTCGAACTCGCTACCTCCACCTTGGCAAGGTGGCGCTCTACCAAATGAGCTAAACCCGCATTTTTCACTTTCTTGAGCTGACTGGTTTATTATAGCAAATAAATTTTCCCCTGTCAACTGTTTTATCAAATTTTTTCTCCTTTTTGTGACGAGAAGCCGGAAATCTGTTATAATAAAGATAAACAATCAGAACCAACAAGGCGGAGGTCTATCTCTCTATGAAATATTCTTTAAATTTTGGTATATGGAATTCGGTGTTCGCCGTACCTACTCAAATTGTGGACAAACACCTAAAGCTGTGCGGCGTGGCCCACCTGAAGGTGCTGCTGCTGTTGTTGCGGCGGGCAGGCGAAGCTGTGGAGCTCGCCGACCTTGCGGCAGCGCTGAATCTTTCCGCAGGAGACACCCAGGATGCGCTCAACTATTGGATCGGCGCGGGGGTCCTCTGCGCCCTGCCCGATGAGGATTCCGTCCGCCTTACGGTTCCCAGTACAAATGCCGAACCCGCTCCGGCTTTCCCTGTCGCCTCTCAAACGCCGGCTCCGCGCCCCTCGGGCAGTCCGCCGAAGCTGCGGCTCACATCCGCCGAAATCGCCAAGCTGGCCCGGAGCAGCGCCGAATTCCAGGCTCTGCTGACTGAAACTGAGGCGGCCCTGGGCAAGACGCTCACCAGCTCCGACCTCGCGACATTGGCCTCCCTCTACGACTGGGCCGGTATCCCAGCAGACGTGCTGCTCACCGTAATTGAATATTGCCGGCAGATTGGAAAGACCAATCTCCGGTACATCGAAAAGGTAGCGATGGCCTGGCAGGAGCGCGGCATCGATACGCTGGAAAAGGCGGAGCACTACATACGTGAGAGCCTGGAGGCGGACAAGCGGCAGCAGCTCTGCAAAGCTGCCTTTGGCATCTACGACCGCGCACTGACCAGCAAAGAGTGCGAATACATACGCACCTGGTTCTGCGATTACGGGTTTGATCTGCCAGTTATCAAGCTGGCCTATGAACGGTCGATCGAAAACACCGGGAAACTGAGCTTTCCCTATATCAATAAGGTTCTCTCCAACTGGCGCAGCCAGAACATCCGCACCCCCGAACAGGTCGCCAAGGAAAGCTCGGCCTTTGCCCGTCAAAAAGCGGAACAACAAAAGCCGAAATCCTCTTACGATATTGATGAGCTGGAGGCATACCTCGCGGGCAGCACGCCCAAATAAAACGAAAGCGGTGATTTTGTGGCTTATTCAAAGGATTTATTGGAATATGGCCTGGGGGTTCTCAGCCAACGGCGCAACACCGCCAAGGCGCAGGCAACCGAGCGGCGTGAGGAGCTGTACCGCCATCTGCCGCGCCTGCGCGCGATCGAACAGGAGCTTGCGGGCACCGGCCTGGAGTTAGTGCGCGCCGTGATAGCGGGCGGATCATCGACCGGCGAACTGGTCAAACAGGTAAAGGCCAAAAATCTTGCCCTGCAACAGGAGCGGACCGAGCTGCTGCGCTCGGTCGGGGTGGAGGAGCACTACCTCGAACCCAGCCCTGTCTGTCCCCTGTGCAGGGATGAGGGATACATCGATGGAAAAATCTGCTCCTGCCTGGAAAAGGTCCTTCGGGAGGAGAAGCTCCGCCGCCTCAACTCGGTCTCTTCCCTCTCGCTGGCGACCTTCGACCAGTTTCATCTCGATTATTACCCCAATACCGCCGATGGAGGCGCGGCGCCCCGCCGCCGCATGGAGGCGATCTACGACGTCTGCCGCCAGTTTGCACGCGATTTTCAAGGGGGCAGCGGACGCAACCTGCTGATGCTCGGCGCGACCGGCCTGGGCAAGACCCATCTCTCGCTCGCCATTGCATCCGAAGTGATCAAACGCGGGTTTGAGGTGGTGTATGGCTCGATGCAGGACCTGTTTCGCCGCGCGGAGGACGAAAAGTTCTCCCGCGAAGGCAGCCGCTACGACACATTGGAATCGATGCTGGCGTGCGATCTGTTGATCCTCGACGACCTCGGGTCTGAGTTCGCCACCAATTTTACCAATTCCCTGCTCTACAACCTGATCAACACCCGCATCAATACCCGCAAATCCACCATCATCAGCACCAATCTCACCCTGAAGGAGCTCGACCAGCAGTACGCCGACCGCATCGTGTCGCGATTGATCGGCAACTACAGTGTATTGTGGTTCCAGGGCAACGATATCCGCCGCCTACTGTTGGAGAAGCGCTGACCAACAGTTGCAAAAAAGTGCGGCTCAGCGTATACTAAAAAAGGATTCCTGGAGAAATTTTGGGCATTCTAAGACTTTGAAACGGACAAAGGAGGGAAAATAGGTGGACATATGCGGTCGAAGTACAAAAATGGAACAAGACAGTGATTATCATTTGTGCGGCGGCTCATATTGGTCCGCTTGTTTTGTGGCGCGCTGAATTTGCGGCCCTCTCTGCACATAAGGATAATCACCGCATGAGACAGGTCTGTGCCTTCTCATGCGGTTTTGTTCATTTTTGAGCTTCCTACCTTGATTAAAAACGACGCAAGGAGGAAATCAAAATGGAAATCAACTCAAATTTTGAAGCGTTGGAAGCGCTTTTGGACACCAAAAATTATCGCGCGCTGCGCGAAGTGCTCTCTGACACCAACGAGGTGGACGTCGCCCTATTCATTGAGGAGCTCCCAGTGGAGAAGGCGGTCGTCACCTTCCGCACCCTGCCCAAGGATATGGCTGCGGATGTATTCGCCAATCTATCGTCTGAAACCCAGGAAGTCATCATCGGTTCCATCACCGACCGGGAGCTCGCCGTGATTCTGGATGATCTGCACACCGACGACGCGGTGGATATGCTCGAGGAGATGCCCGCAAATGTGGTCAAGCGGGTGCTGCGCAATGCGACGCCGGACGACCGCGCGCTGATCAACCAGTTTTTGCAGTACCCCGAAAACTCGGCTGGCAGCATCATGACCGCTGAGTTCACCGACCTGCGCCGCGACATGACGGTGGAAGATGCGATTAAGCACATTCGCCGCACCGGGGAGGATCGGGAAACCATCTACACCTGCTATGTCATCGACGAGCAGCGCAAGCTGGACGGCGTAGTGACCGTAAAGGACCTGCTGCTTGCGCACGACGAATGCGCTTTGGACACGATCATGGATACCGATATCATCTCGGTGAAGACGACCGAGGACCGCGAGGAGGTTGCGCGGCTGTTCTCCAAATACGACCTGCTGTCCATGCCGGTGGTGGATCACGAAAACCGCCTGGTTGGCATCGTGACTGTCGACGACGCGGTGGATGTGATGGAGCAGGAGGCCACCGAGGACTTTGAAAAGATGGCGGCAATGCTGCCCTCCGAACGGCCTTACCTGAAAACCGGCGTGTTCTCCCTGGCCAAAAATCGTATTCTGTGGCTGCTGGTTCTGATGATCTCCGGCATGATCACCGGCGGGATTCTGGGGCGATATGAGGCCGCATTTGCCGCCATGCCGCTGCTGGTCACCTTTATCCCCATGTTGACCGATACCGGCGGCAACGCGGGTTCGCAAAGCAGCACCCTGGTCATCCGCGGCATGGCGGTGGCAGAAATTCAGCCGCACGACCTGCTTTCCGTCCTTTGGAAGGAGCTGCGGGTGAGCGTGGTGGTTGGCGCTGTTCTGGCGGCGGTCAACTATGTGCGGCTGATTATCACCTACCCCGGCAATGAGGCTGTGGCTCTCACCGTGGCGTTGGCCCTGTTCGCCACCGTGGTGATGGCCAAAACGATCGGCGGAATTCTGCCGATCGTCGCCAAACTGTTCCGGGCCGACCCCGCAATCATGGCTGCACCCTTGATCACCACCATCGTGGATGCATTCTCGCTGGTCATCTATTTTTCAATTGCGACCCGCCTGCTTGCGATCTAAAAAACTTCTGGCCGGGCCAAAAACTCTTACCGCGGCAAATCACAGCGGCGGTAACGAACAGGATAAAAATTTTGAATGTAGAGAGGATTTACAATTGAAACAACTGAATATGAAAGATTTGGGATATACAGGCCGCTTCGAAACCGAAGCGGCAATGTACGGCGGCCTCTTTGTTGCACGTGTGGTCTCTCAGTCCAGGGATTTGTACCGAATTCTATGTGAAAACGGCGAACTCATGGCCTCGGTTTCCGGCAAATTCCGGTTTGAGACAACCCGGCTTTCCGATTTTCCCGCGGTCGGTGATTTTGTCATGATCGACCGCGAAACGGATCTCAACGGCAACGCTGTGATTCATCATGTGCTGTCCAGAAAGAGTGCCTTTATCCGGAAAGCGGCAGGGACCGCCAATGACGAGCAGATCGTTGCGAGCAACATCGACACAGTGTTCCTCTGCATGTCGCTCAACCATGACTTTAATCTGCGCAGGCTGGAACGATACCTTGCCATCAGTTGGGACAGCGGAGCGATCCCAGTCGTTGTATTAACTAAGGCGGATCTGTGTGATCACGTGGAGCAATGGGTTGCCCAGGTGGAATCGGTGGCGATCGGCGCGGACATCCTTATCACCTCCTCGGTCGATGAAGACGGCTATGCTTCCATCCTGAAATATATCGAACCCGGCCAAACCGTGGCTTTTATCGGGTCATCCGGCGTCGGAAAGTCGACGCTGATCAACCGTCTGATCGGTAGAGAACAATTGGATACCCATGAAATTCGGGCGGACGATAAAGGCCGGCATACGACCACCAGGCGGGAGCTCATCCCACTGGAAAACGGGGGGATGGTGATCGACACGCCGGGTATGCGCGAACTCGGCTTGGAGAATGCCGACCTATCAAAGACGTTTACCGATATCGAGGTTTTGGCGGCGCATTGTAAATTTCGGGACTGCACCCATACCAAAGAACCCGGATGCGCCGTACAACAGGCAATCCAGGAGGGCAGCCTCGGCACGGACCGGCTTGCAAGCTATTTGAAATTGCAAAAGGAAGCACAATACGATGGCCTCAACTTTAGAGAACTTGAAGCCAAAAAGCTGAATGAAATGTTCAAAGAGGTGGGCGGGATGAAAAACGCCCGCAAATCTATCCGTGAAAAGGACAAGCGAAAATTGATGAGATAACAAAACCGGTTCAACCGGGCATTGAGGCGGGAGTTTCCTGGGGAACTCCCGCCTGTTTCTTTTTTAAACATTTTGTCAGCAAATCTGCTAAAATATTGTAAATACTCAAAATACTTATCGTGGTAAAATAATAAATAAGATCCCTCGCCGGGTAAAAATTCGAGGAAACAGCAAAAAGGAGGAAAAATAAGGATGAAAAAAAGGGTTCAAGCGGCGACAGCTTCCGTCTTGGCTGCGGTGATGATCGCAACAAGTCTGGCGTCAGCTGTGACAGCGAGCGCCTACACGGTGCAGCCGCCGGCGGATGATTTGGTTTTGTGGTATGATATGGAGGGCTCGGAAGGGGTCCAACTGCCCGATCGAAGTGGAAACGGCCTGGACGGTGTCATCAACGGCGGTGCGCTGTTTGCAGATGGCATCAAAGGGAATGCAATCACATTTGACGGCGGAGATGATTACATAGAAATCCCGGATTTGGACGGCCAATTGTCCCAAATTGACGACTTCACAGTATCCGTGTATCTGAAGGTAGCGGAGGACCGCACCTTCCAGCGGGTCTTCGACTTTGGAACCGGAGAAACCGGAAAATTTATGTGTCTGATCACCCGGAGCACCAACCAGTGGAACAGCGGCCTTAACTATACCATTTCGGAAAATGGCGGAGGCGCTGCGGTGGAAAAATCGGTTGTCGTAAAGGATGGAGCGCCGCAGTGCCGCTGGTTCCATCTGGCGCTTGTCTATCAGCAGGGAATCGCCAAAATTTATTACGACGGGGTACAGCAAGCCGAAGCTGAAATCGCTTTGAAACCCTCGGATATCGCCGTGGACGCGGAAGGTTTCCGCAGCTATCTCGGAAAATCCCTGTGGGATGATCCCTTATTTTGCGGGGAGATGGACGACTTCCGCCTCTACAGCAGAGCGCTCTCCGCGGAAGAACTTGCCGAGGTTGCAAGCCTCACCGACATGGAAAAGGTGAAGGCAGCCAAGGAGCTGCTCACCCTCCCCAAAACAGCGGTTCAAAACCTCGAGCTTGTGCGCACTGGAGCCTATGGGACGCGCATCAGCTGGCGATCCAACCGTCCGGAGGCGATCACCGCGGACGGCAAAGTGACCCGACCGGACAGTGGCGATGTGCTGGTGAAGCTCACAGCCACCATCCAAAGCGGTGGAGCGAGCCTGAGCAAGGATTTCTTCGTTACGGTGCGCGCATCGCTCGCCCAGGAACAGATCCTTTCCTTTGACCTGGAGGACGTCGCCCTATTGGACGGCGAATTTCTGGAGAAGGAAGAGATCAACCGCGCCGTGATGGACAGCATCTCTGCGGACACCATCTTGTATGCGTTCCGCTACAACGCCAATCAAAATTACGGCGCCAACCTGGACTATAAGGGCGCCCCTTCCCTGCATGGGTGGGCCGAACCGGGGCACCAGTTTGCAGGCCACCTCGAGGGCCACTACATGTCCGCGCTGGCGATGCTGTACGGCAGATACCACGATGAGGCCGATAAGGCGAAACTCGATGCAATTGTGGATGGGCTGGCCGAAATCCAGGGGCTGATGCTCAGCGATGGGGACAACCCCGGAGACCCGAAGGTGGCGCGGGGATACCTTTCCGCGTTTCCGGAGAGCCGCTTTGACCAACTGGAATCCCATCAATACGCTGCGGTGCCCTGGTACATGATCCACAAGATCATGGCCGGCCTGCTGGATGCGTACAACTACTGTGGAAATGAAAAGGCGCTTGAAGTAGCAGATCAATTGGCCCAATGGACCAAATGGCGCATGGAGCGGCTGGGCGACCGGGCCGAAGAGGTGCTCTCCTATGAGGAATACGGCGGCATGAATGAAGTTTTGCTCAACATGTATGCAGCCACCGGCAAGGAGGAATACCTCCCAATCGCGGCGTTGTTTGAGGAGCGCGAACGCCTGTTCGACGACCTTTATAATGGTGTGGACAACCTCGACGGGATGCACGGCAACACCTATCTCGCGAAAATTGTAGGGTTGGCGCGCAATTATCAACTGTTCGGCGACGACTATTACCGCTTGGCCACCGAGCACTTTTGGGATTTTGTGGTGGAGGACGGACGCACCTATGTGAACGGTGGCAACAGCATCGCCGAACACTATCAGGTGCCCAACACCCTCTCTCACCAGCTCAATGGCGATACCTGCGAAACCTGCAATGTCTACAACCTGCTCAAAATTTCGCGCGACCTGTTTGAATGGAGCGGCGATGTCAAATATCTCGATTACTACGAACAGGGCCTGTTCAACCAGATTTTGGGCAGCATGAACCCGGAGGGGGATAAGACCTATTTCCAGCCGATGGGCGCCAACCGCAGGGCGACCTGGAACGACACCGTGTACGGCGCATTCTGCTGCAATGGCTCTGGTCTGGAAAACTTTTCAAAGCTCAACGAATGCCTGTATTTCTTCTCCGACGACACCCTTTACGTCGCCCAGTTCGCAGCCTCCACGCTCAACTGGGAGGAACAGGGCGTCCGGCTGAAACAGGAAACTTCCTACCCTTATGAAGACACTTCCCTTCTCACCTTTGAGCAGGCGGATGGGCGGGAACTCACCGTGATGATCCGCATTCCGAGCTGGATCAAGTCGGGTTACACCATTGAGCTCAACGGTGAGGAATATGCATGCGGAACGGAATCCGGTTTTGTAGCCGTAACCGGTGAATTTAAAACCGGTGACACCATCCGCGTCTCCCTGCCAATGGATTTCGCGCGCGCTCCCATGGGCGACGATGATATGGTGACCGCGTTTACCTACGGCCCCGTCGCCCTGGCCGCCATCGGCTCGGTGAATGATAACGGAACGCTCGCTTTCGACTCGCAGTCCGCATATGAGAATTGGAAGGACAACCTGAATGAATGGTTCCAACCGGCCGGTGATGGTCTGCCGCTGCACTTCTCCGCAGAGGACGGGCGCGGCAATTCCCTGCTGTTCGTCCCGTTCACAGAGGTGGGCGACGAGACCTACACCACCTATTTCCGCGCGGAAACCGGCATAACGGCTGACCGCGGGGACAATCTTGCGTTCGGCAAAGCGGTGAAGGCATCGGAGCAGTACAACGGCGATTACGGTCCGGAAAAAGCGGTTGATGGCATCAACAGCGCGGATGTGGAAAATCGTTGGTGCGTCAGAAGCGACGCGATGCCCCAATGGTTTAAAATCGATCTCGGCGCTGAAACGCTCGTCACCAATGTCGATTTCACCGCGGAAAAACCCGCTGGATTCCAGTACGTTGTCGAATATTCCAATGATCCCAGCGACTGGGCGGACGATTCCTTTGCAAGCGGCAATTGGCAGGTGTTCTGCGACAAATCGAACAACAGCCAGGTTTCCACCGAGTATGCCGCGTCAGGCGCGGCGCGGGCCCGGTATCTGCGCATTCGCTTTTTGAGCAGCACCAACGGCGTCTGGGCGGGGATGCGCGAGCTCGAGGTTTACAGTTCCACCCTGGGTCTTTTGAAGGACGCGATCTTCCATGCAGAACGGATCGACAGGGATGCTTATCTCTCCACCACCGATTGGGCAGCCTTTGACAGCACATTAAATGAGGCGCGAAACATTGCAGAGAAAGAGAATCCGCAGGCGGACGAAATCCTGTCGGCGCTCGATCAGCTGCAAAATGCAATCGATACGCTACAGCTAAAAGCGGATACAACAGCGCTTCGGGACAAGATTGAGTTTATCCAGCAATACTATTTGCAGGACGAGTATACGAATGAAAGTTGGGCCAGCCTTGAGGAAGCGATTGCACAAGCGGAGCTGGTATGCGGCGACGAAAGCGCCTCAGAGGCGGAAATCGAGGCGGCGAGCCAGCAGTTGAATCAGGCCCTGTATGAGCTTGCCGCCCGTTCGGACCGGGAGCGCATCGCAGCCAAGTTGGCGCAGATTGAACAGCTCAATCAGAACGACTATACGGCGGAAAGCTGGGGACAGCTTCAGGATGCTGTAGCTCTCGCCCAGCAAATTTTGGAGGATGAAAGCGTTGCGGACAGTGAGGTGAGCGACGCCTTGGCGGCATTAGAGACAGCGATTTCCAATCTGGTGGAGGGCGAGATTCCCTCCGATGTGGATAAGAGCATGCTGGAATCGCTGATCAAAGCGATCGACGGAGTGTTCGAGGAAGCGCGTTACACCGAGGAGAGCTGGGCGGCGTTCGATG
>NZ_JACRST010000002.1 GCF_014384885.1 Ligaoa zhengdingensis | reverse complement strand
GACGATATGGCAGCGGAGCTGACCAGAGCGATCGCGAAGGTGCGCCTCATGCAGGCGGTGGCCGAAGTGAACGGGCTGAACGCGTCGCGTTACACGGCGGCAAGCTGGAATGCGGTGCAAGCAGCGCAGGCGGAAGCGAAGGCGCTGCTGGCGAACGAAAACGCGACGGAAGAAGAGCTGACCGGAGCAGCGACCAAGCTGGCGAACGCAGTGAAGGGCCTGAAGACGAAGGGCGGCTCGAACGGCTCCGTTTCTAAAGTAAGCGACAGCGATTACTGGAACGGGATCATCGAGAAGATCAACAGCACGGCCAAGAGTGGCACAGTGAACGCGACGCTGGAGAGCGGAGCGATGACGCCTGCGACGGTGATCGATGCAGCGGCGGCGAAGGGTGTCGCGCTGAACATCGAGATCGGCGGAAAGGCATACCTGCTGAGCAATTACGCGATCGACGCATCCGCGGTGTACTACAGCGCGGCGGAACTCATCGCAATGGCGGACGGCGAAACCCCGGCTGCGGGCGATGCGGCTGGCAGCGGCAACGCCAACCCGGAGACGGGCGGCGAGGTAGCAGCGACGGTGCCGAACGCGGCGGCGCCTGCTGGCGAAGCGAACAGTGCGAGCGAGACGATCGGCGGCGCGAGCGAAGTGCAAGCCGAAAACAGCTTGCCCGGCTGGACCATCGCGGCGATAGCAGCGGTTCTGTTGGCTGGTGCGGTGCTGGTGGTGGCCATCTACCGCCGCAGAAACAGCAACGAAATCTGACACAGCTTTCTCATTTTTCCTTTCTTATATTTTTCCCATGAAGCGGGGCGGCCAATTTGGCCGCCCCGCTTCATTTGGCAAGGTAACTATCTGCTATGACAGTGGAAAAATGGAGGGGGCATTTTGGACAAAGGGGCATTATGTGAACACAGCAGGTGGGAATGAAGCGAGGATGAAGAAGCATATCCAATGAGTTTCAAAGAATATGAAGATCCATTCAATGCCTGCGGATAATCCAATCAGTAAAAAGTAACGCCAAGTGCGGCTGACGACCGTTAGGTGCTGCTGGTTAATGGTTCTTATAGGGCCGCGTTGAGTGTGTCCCACGTTTTACGTAAGAGCGTGATTTTTTGGTGAGGATACGAATTGTATTCTCAGGAGGGATGTGCTACGATAAAACAAAAAGTAACTTGAAAATGGAGAAACGGGATGACATCTTTTCTAAAGACCGCGATAAAAAGGGAAAATATCGGCTTTACTTTGGTGCAATCCTTATATCAGTTCGGGTTTTGCTGTTACAATAATTTCCTGGTTCTCTATTTGCAGGAACACGGTTTTACTAACACCGAGTGCGGTCTGACCATCACCTTACAGGCTGTCATCACATTGGCTTTGCAACCGGTTTACGGCTACATCACGGATACCTATCTTTCCTGCAAAAAGTTTTTAATGCTGGCGACTGCCCTGAGCATACCAGCTGCGCTTCTGTTGCCCGCAACGGTGAAGACGGTGCCTCTAGCAATGTTGTCTGTGGTGGTCTATTCGGCCTTTTTCAATACCAACAGCGCGATCATCGATGCGTGGGAACTGCTGCTGCGCGACGAACGCCCCTATATCCGTTTTGAACTGACCAGGGGCATGGCCTCCTTCTTTTATGCTTTTTTCATCCTCGGCTTTGGCGCGTTGATGGAGCATTTCGGCACGCGCATGATGTTTTTCTCCTATGGCCTGGTGGCCTCTGCTCTAATTGTAGGCTGTTTGGTGATCCCTGGGGTGCCCTGCTGCAACGGGCCAAGGAGCGGCGCGGCTTCTATCGGTACCCTACAGGCGCTCGGATTGCTGGCGAGACAAAAGCGCTATGTCTTATTTTTGCTCAGCGGATTGTGCTTCAACATTGCGCTCCGCTCCACTATGACCTTTCTCCCCAATTATGTGGCGCTCTTCCAGCAGGGCAGCGGAATGTTGGCGCTGCTGCTCTGTACCACCGCGCTTGCTGAGATGCCAACCCTCAACCTTCTGGGGCGGATCAACCGCAAATCGCGCGTTGAATATTCGGGCTTGATTGTCCTTTCCTCGATGCTTTGCAACCTGTTGATCCTGCACCATCTTTCCTCAGCGGAGGGGCTCATCCTGGCGATGGTCTTTCGCGGGATCGCCCACATCGGCTTTTTGGGCGTCTCGATGGAGTTTATCTGCCAGAACACGCCGCGGCAGCTCAATTCCACCGCGATCACACTGGGAAGCGCCTGTACCATCTATCTCGGCTCGATCATCGGTTCGTGGCTGGGTGGAGTGCTCATCGACAGCATGGGACTCCCCGCGCTCACCCTGTTCGCAATCATATTCCTGCTGCTCGCGTTGCTGTCTTATCTCCCGCTGCTGCGGCAAAAAAACGCTTGACACGGGCCGCCATGCTGCGTATACTGAATATCGATAGAACAGTCTGTTTCAGGGCGGGGTGTAAGTCCCCACCGGCGGTGAAGCGCCTTTGTGCGACAAGTCCGCGAGCCATTGTGCAGAATCGGTTGGAATCCGATACCGACGGTATAGTCCGGAGGAAAGAAACAGGTGCGGCCCCGTTTGGAGCGTACATGTTGAGCCCTTGATGATATTCCATCATCGAGGGCTTTTTTGTTTGCATGGGCCGCCAAACCCTTCTGACAGCTATTCTAAAATTTATGCTCGGCCCAACCGGCCCAGGAGGTAATTGTCATGAATGTATCCGCATCCACCAAAAAGCTCACCCGCCTCGCTATGCTGGCAGCCCTTTCAGTCGTGCTGCTGTTGGCGGTGCGTATCCCCTTCCCGCCAGCTCCGTTCCTCGAATACGATCCGGCGGACGTGCCGCTGTTCATCAGCGCGTTCGCCTACGGTCCGGTTGAGGCCCTCATCCTGACCCTGGTGGTTGCGGTGCTGCAAGGGACTACTGTCAGCGCGGGCAGCGGTATCATCGGCATCCTGATGCATTTTTTGGCAACCGGTGGCTATGTGCTGGTGGCGGGCTCGATCTACCGCCGCAACAAGTCCTTCAAAACTGCAATTCTCGCGCTGGGTGTGGGTACCCTCACCATGACGCTGCTGATGGTGGCGATGAACCTGATCTTCACGCCCATCTTCATGGGGACGCCGGTGGACGCCGTGGTGGAAATGCTGGTGCCGGTCATCATCCCCTTTAACCTGATGAAGGCGGGCGTCAACTCTGTTTTCACCTTTTTATTGTATAAAACGACGGGGAAATTGCTTAATGTATAAGTTTCGGCGAAATGACGGTTGACAAAGAGACCGCCATTGGTATACTATAGAAGATACAGTTGAATAACCCCTTATCAAGAGCGGCGGAGGGAACAGGCCCTGTGATGCCCGGCAACCTGCATTTGTAAGGTGCCAAATCCTGCGGGAAACCGAGAGATGAGGATGACGGAAAGTCTCGGTTTTTGGCCGAGACTTTTTTTGTCCGGAAATGGGCGGAGCGCTGCGGCTGCTCCGGAAACAACATGGCGATATCAAATATAACAGGCGGCCGGCGCCGGTGTGGATAAGGGACGGTGGACCGGCCGATAGGAGGAAACAGAATGGCGAAACATCTTTTTACAAGCGAATCAGTCACCGAGGGGCATCCCGACAAGATCTGCGACCAGATTTCCGATGCGGTGCTCGACAGCATCATCGCGCGGGATCCAGACGCGCGCGTGGCGTGCGAAACAGCCGTCACCACCGGCATGGTGCTGCTGATGGGCGAGATCACCACAAGCTGCTATGTCGATCTGCCGAGCATCGCGCGCGGCGTGATCGCGGATATCGGCTACGACCGCGCGAAATACGGCTTCGACTGCCAGACCTGCGCAGTGCTCACCTCGATCCACGACCAGAGCGGCGACATCGCGCTGGGCGTGGACAAGGCGCTGGAGGCCAAGGCGGGCGAGGAGGACGCCGCGTTTGAAACCGGCGCGGGCGACCAGGGCATGATGTTCGGCTTCGCATGTGACGAGACCCCTGAGCTGATGCCCATGCCGATCTCACTCGCCCATCAGTTGGCCAAGCGTCTGACCCTGGTGCGCAAAAACGGCACGCTGCCCTACCTGCGGCCGGACGGCAAGACCCAGGTCACCATCGAATATGAGGACGACCGGCCGGTACGGGTGGACACCATCGTGGTTTCCAGCCAACACGGGGCTGAGGTTTCGCTCGAGACCATCCGCGCGGACATCATCGAGCATGTCGTGAAGCCGGTGGTGCCCGCCCACCTGCTCGACGAGAAGACGCGTTATTTCATCAACCCCACAGGCCGCTTTGTCATCGGCGGCCCGCAGGGGGACAGCGGCGTGACCGGCCGCAAGATCATCGTGGATACCTACGGCGGCTATGCGCGGCACGGCGGCGGCGCGTTTTCCGGCAAAGATCCCACCAAGGTGGACCGCAGCGCGGCGTATGCGGCGCGTTGGGTGGCCAAAAATATCGTTGCGGCGGGGCTTGCGAGAAAGTGCGAGCTGCAATTGGCCTACGCCATCGGCGTGGCCGCGCCCGTTTCGGTGATGGTGGACACCTTTGGCACCGGCGCGGTGAGCGACGAGTTGCTCGCCGAGGCGGCGGCGCACGTCTTCGACCTGCGCCCGGCCGCGATCATCCGCGACCTCGAGCTGCGCCGCCCGATCTACCGCCAGCTGGCGGCCTACGGCCATGTGGGCCGCGAGGATCTGGACGTTGCGTGGGAAAAGACCGACCGCGCGGATGCGCTCAAGGCCTATGTGGAGGCCCGCCGCTGACCCGTATTTCAATATGCATTCGTGAGCGCCCGACGGCAGACCGCTGCCGCCGGGCGCCGTTTTGTTTTTCACCCCGGGCGGGACATTTTCATAGGATGGGGTATGAAAATGGCATGAAATGGGGGTAATTTTATGAAAACGTTGATCCTGTTATTGATCGGCCTGCTCGCCTCAATCGGGTTGGGGTATCTGCTGGTGGTGTTGCAGCGCTGGATTTTGAAGCCGCGCCATCCCTCCCGCATTGCAGCGGTGATGCCGGTATTCGGCCCGGAGCCGGATATCGAGCAGCGGCTGCGCAGCGCCTACACCGACCTGTTGCAGGGGGTGATGGGGGACGATCCGCTGCTGTTGGTGGCCGACTACGGCGCGGACGAGGAAACGCTGCGCATCTGTCGCAGTTTTTGTGAGGAATGCAGCTACGCCAGGGTGTGCGGGGCCCGCGAGCTGGCGGGACAGATCGCGGGTTTACAAAACCGCTGACGCGTATTATACTGAAATGTAAACGGTTTGTACGGATGGGAGAGGCGGCATGGAACAGCAAAGGGAATTGGAGCGGCTGGAGGGCACAGTGGAGTATGTCACCTACCGCAGCGACGACACGGGCTTCACCGTGTTCGGTCTGGCGATCGACAACGACCGCGACCTGGTCACCGTGGTGGGGGAGCTCGCCGAGCCGGTCTGCGAGGGGGAGCACCTCACCCTCACCGGCGAGTACACCGCGCACCCCACCTATGGGCAGCAGTTCCGGGCGGCGATCTGCGAAAAGGCGCTGCCATCCACCGCCAACGCCATCCTGAAGTATCTTTCCGCGCGGTCGATCAAGGGCATCGGCCCGGTGATCGCGGCGCGCCTGGTCACCCACTTCGGCGACCGGACGCTGGACGTGATGGAAAACAACCCCGAGCGCCTCACCGAGGTGCGGGGCATCTCCCCCAAAAAGGCGGCGGAGATCGCGGAGGATTTCCGCCGCGTCTATGGGGTGCGCATGGTAATGCTGTTCCTGGCGCGTTTTAATGTGCACCCCACCATCTGCGTGCGGGTGTGGAAAAAGTGGGGGGGTGCCTCGGTGGAAACCCTGACCGAGAACCCCTACCTGCTGTGCGGATGGGATATCGGCCTGGGTTTTGAACAGGCCGACGCCATCGCTGTGGAATTGGGCGTCGCGCCCGACGACCCGCACCGGGTGGCGGCGGCGCTCGCCTTTGTGCTGCGACACAACCTTGGCAACGGGCACACCTGTCTGCCGGAGGAGAGCCTGGTGAAGATTGCGGCGCAGCTTTTGGAGACCGGACGCGAGCCAGTGGAACAGTGCCTCTACGAGCAGGAGCGGGAGGAGGCGCTGGTCCGGATGGAGATCGACGGGCGGATGTTCTGGTATCTGCCGGAGCTGTTCTGCGCCGAGCGCTATATCGCGGGGCGGCTGATGATTGTGCGCAGCGCGTTTGCCAACCCCGAGCCGCCCGACTACGCCCCGCAGATCGCGGCGCTGGAGGAGAGCTTCTCCATCCGCTATGAGGCGCTGCAAAAGCGGGCGATCGTGGGGGCGCTCACAAACGGCGTATTCCTGCTCACTGGCGGGCCGGGCACCGGTAAGACCACCATCATCAACGCCATCATCGAGCTGTTCGAGCAGATGGGGGAGAAGGTGCTGCTGGCCGCTCCCACCGGGCGCGCGGCCAAGCGCATGACCGAGATGACCGGGCGGGAGGCAAAGACCATCCACCGGCTGCTGGAGGTGGATTTCCGCGCGGGCGATGCGGTGACCTTCAAGCGCAACGAGCGCAACCCGCTCGACGCGGATGTCCTGATTGTGGACGAGATGTCGATGGTGGACACGCTGCTGTTTGAAAGCCTGCTGCGGGCGATGCGGCTGTCCTGCCGGCTGGTGCTGGTGGGGGACGCCGACCAGCTCCCCAGCGTGGGCGCGGGCAATGTGCTGCGCGACCTGATCGATTCGGACGTGCTGTGTTCCGTGCAGCTGAAGGAAATCTTCCGCCAGGCCGCGCAGAGCCTGATCGTCACCAACGCGCACCAGATCGTGCGTGGGGAGCACCCCGACCTGCGGGTGCGGGACAACGACTTCTTCTTTCTGCGCAGCCCTTCGTCCGAGGCGGCGGCCGCCACGCTGGAGGACCTGGTGGCGCGGCGTTTGCCCGCGGCCTACGGCTTCTCCGCGTTGTGGGATATCCAGGTGCTGTCGCCCACCCGCAAGGGGGAGCTGGGCACGATGGAGCTCAACCGGCGGTTGCAGCGCCGGCTCAATCCGCCCGCGGCGCACAAGCAGGAGTTTGTGTTCGGCGGTTACACCTTCCGCACGGGTGACAAGGTGATGCAGATCCGCAATAACTACGACATCGTGTGGGACCGCGAGGGCGGCGAGGGCGGCACCGGCATCTTCAACGGGGATATCGGGGAGATTTTGCAGATCGACCGGGGCGCGCGCATGATGCTGCTGCGCTTCGACGACAAGCAGGCGGAATACAGCTTCGACATGGCCAACGAGCTGGAGTTGGCCTACGCGGTGACGGTGCACAAATCGCAGGGCAGCGAGTTTGAGGCGGTGATCCTGCCGCTGGGGCGGCCCAGCCGCAACCTGTATTACCGCAACCTGCTGTACACGGCGGTGACCCGCGCAAAAAAGCTGCTGATCCTGCTGGGGGAGGAGTCCAGCGTCTATTACATGGTGGATAACAACAAAAAGACGCTGCGCTACACCAACCTGGCGCGCTTGCTGCGCGCAGAACAGGACCCGATGGGCGGCGCGGGCGGGCCGGGATGAAAATTTTTCAATCTTAAATCGAGATGGTTTCAAGACTATTTCGTCATAATTCTCAGAATAAGACTTAAACTGTACTTGATATATCTTATTTTAAGTATGGTTTGAGTTGGAGAGGATTCGATGAAGGACGAAAAACATCTCGGCATGACGATTGATCCTGAAACGCATTACAAGCTGCGCTATATTGCAAAATACGAGGGCCGCTCCGGCAATGGTCAAGTGCTTTACTTTATCAGGGAGGGAATCCGCGAATTTGAAGCGGAGCACGGCAAAATCCCGTACCCGCCGCAGGAGACATGAGCGGGCCGCGCGTGCTGGAGGCCCTGCTCGACCTGCTGTTTCCGCCGCGCTGCGCCTGCTGCGGCGAGGTGATCGCCCGCGGCGTGCTGTGCGACGGCTGCCGCCCCACCCTGCGCTTGCGCGACGACCCAGCGGCGCCGCTTGTGCCGCCGCTCGACGGCCTGGCGGCCGCATACCTCTATCAGGACGCGGGCGCGGCGTTGATGCGGGAGTTCAAATTTCACCGCCAGCTGCGCTGCTACGATCTGGAGCTGCGCGAAGGGTTTGAAGCCGCTGTGTGCGCATACTATGCCGGGCGCTCGTTCGATTTTGTCCTGCCCGTGCCGTTGCACAAGGCGTCCCGGCGGGAGCGCGGCTTCAATCAGTCGGCATACATCGCGCAGCGCCTGGCCGAACGGATGGGGCTGCCCTGCGACGAGCGCGCCCTGCAAAAGCTGCTGCACAACCGCATCCAGCACACCTTATCCAGGGAGGAGCGGGAGCAGAATGTCAAAGGGGTCTATCGCGCGGCGGCGGAATTGGCCGCGGGCAAATCCATCCTGTTGGTGGACGACATTGTCACCACCGGCGCGACCCTGTGCGAGTGCGCCGCAACCCTGAAGGCGGCGGGCGCCAAGCGGGTGTGCGCTGCCGCGGTGCTCGCCACTCCAGCAGCCGGTCCGGCCGGCTGATTGCGTCCAAATTAGCACTTTATTCAAAATTTATTTGTTGAAACGTGTTGAAAAAAACGATATACTAGTGAAAGATTGGGCAATGAGCGGCTTCGGAGGAACATGGGACTATGAGCAACATTGATATTGGAATCGATTTGGGCACCACAACGGTGCTGATCTATACGAAGGAGAAGGGCATCTGCCTCAAGGAGCCGTCGGTGGTGGCGGTCAACACGCGCACCGGCCAGCTTTTGGCGGTGGGTAGCGAGGCGGCGTCCATGCTGGGCAAAACCCCGGACAAAATCCGGGCGGTCTGCCCGCTGGCCGACGGTGTAATCGCCGACTACGAGCTGTGCGAGCAGATGGTGAAGTATTTTCTCAAGAAGGTCAGCGAGAGCAGCATGGTCAAGCCGCGCGTGGCCATCTGTGTGCCGTCGGGCATCACCGATGTGGAGAGCCGCGCGGTGATAGACGCGGCTGTGGTGGCGGGCGCGCGCAAGGTCTACCTCGTGGAGGAACCAGTCGCGGCCGCCATCGGCGCGGGGGTGGACATCAACCGCGCCAACGGCAACATCATCCTGGATATCGGCGGCGGCACCACCGATGTGGCGGTGCTTTCCCTCAACGGCATCGTCACCAAGGCGTCGCTCAAGGTGGCGGGCAACCGCTTTGACGAAATTATCATCAAATATGTGCGCGACAATTACAACGTGCTCATCGGCAAGCGCACCGCCGAAAGCATCAAGATCGGCGTGGGCAGCGTGGCCCCCAAGCTGGAGGAGATGGAGATGGACTTCCGCGGCCGCAACCTGATGTCCGGCCTGCCGCAGAAGCGCACCATCCGCCGCAGCGAGGTGCGCGAGGCGCTCATGGATCCGGTGATCCAGATTTTGCAGGCGGTGCGGTCGGTGATCGAGCGCACCCCGCCCGAGCTGGTGGGCGACATGATTAACAACGGCATTGTGCTCACGGGCGGCGGCGCAAAGCTGCACGGCCTGCCTGAGCTGGTGCGCAAGGTGCTCAAAATTGAGGCGTACCTCGCGCCCAACTCCGAGGAGTGTGTGGCGATCGGCACCGGTAAGCTGTTCGACTTCACCGACGAGTTCAGCGACGGCATTGTGGATTCGATTTTGTACCCCCACTCGAGGTAAAACAGGATGAGAAGCAGGAGAAGCGGATTCTCCTGCTTTTTTGTTTTCTCAGAAAAATCCTCTTGACAAAACACATATCTGGTGTTATAAGTGTATATGTAGTATATATACAATATGATTGGAGCTCGATCATGGACATCATCATCAGCAATTCCAGCGGGAAACCTATTTACGAACAGATCGCGTCGCAGATCAAGGCGCAGATCATCACCGGCCAGCTGCGCGAGGGGGAAGCGCTCCCCTCCATGCGCCTGCTGGCCAAGGAGCTGCGCATCAGCGTCATCACCACCAAGCGCGCCTACGAGGATCTCGAGCGGGACGGCTTCATCGAGACAGTCACCGGCAAGGGCAGCTTTGTGGCGGGGGGCAACCTCGAGCTGATCCGGGAGGAACACCTCCGGCAGGCGGAGGGTTATCTGCAACAGGCGGCCGAGGTGGCGAAGCGGGCGGGCATCTCCCACGCGGAGCTCGCCGAAATGCTGTCGCTCATCTACAATACGGAGGAGTAACCATGGATACCATTTTAAAAGTCAGCCATCTGTGCAAGCAATACAGCGGCTTTGCCCTGACGGACGTGTCGTTTGAGCTGCCCAAGGGCAGCATCATGGGCCTGATCGGCGAAAACGGCGCGGGCAAGACCACCACCATCAAGGCGATTATCGGCGCGGTCAGGCGCGACAGCGGCGAGATCAGCCTGCTCGGCGGGGACAACACCGGCGGCAGCGCGCTCAAGCAGGATTTGGGCGTGGTGCTGGACGACAGCTTTTTCTATTTCATGCTCAACCCCATCGAGATCGGCCGCATCCTGCGCGCGGCCTATCGCAACTGGGACGACGCGCTCTACCGCAGCTACCTCGGACGGTTCCACCTGCCGGAAAAGAAAAAGGTGAAGGAGTTCTCCAGCGGCATGAGGATGAAGCTGGCTATCGCGGCGGCGCTCGCGCATCACCCCAGGCTGCTGCTGCTCGATGAGCCCACCAGCGGCCTCGACCCGGTGGTGCGCGGGGAGATCCTCGATGTGTTTCTCGATTTCATCCAGGATGAGGAGCACGGGATTCTGCTGTCCTCCCACATCACGGGGGACCTCGAAAAGATCGCGGACTACATCACCTTTTTGCACGAGGGCAGGGTTGTGCTCAGCGAGCAAAAGGACGCGCTGCTCGAGCGCTATGGCGTGGCGCGCTGTGCCGAAGGGGAGTGGGCGCAGATCGACGCGCGCTATCGCTCAGGGATGCGGCAAAACCGCTTTGGCTGCGAAGTGCTGGTGAACGACCGGCGGGCGGTGGAGCGGCAATGCCCCGGCCTGGTGATCGACCCGGCCTCGCTGGACGATATCATGACCGATACGGTGGGAGGTGACCGCAGATGAAAGCGCTGCTGCTCAAGGATCTCTATAATTTGAAGAGCTACCTGCGGGTGCTCGCGGTGATGGCGGTGTTCTACCTGATCTTTGGACTGACCTCCCGCAACAGCACCATGTTCTCCTCAATCATCATGATGTTCGCGGTGATGCTGCCGGTCAGCCTGTTCAGTTACGACGATTACGCCAAGTGGGACGCCTACTGCCTGTCGCTCCCGGTCAGCCGGCGGCAGGTGGTGACGGCCCGGTATCTGCTCGCCCTGCTGGCCCTGGCCGTCTGCGGCCTGCTCAGCGCCGCGGTGATGGTGGTGCAGCAGCGGCTTCAGCCGGATGTCGAAAGCGAGGGAGGATGGTACGCGCTCGGGATGATCGCCAGCGTCGCGGTGCTTTACCTTGCGGTGGCGCTCCCACTGTGCTACAAGCTCGGCGTGGAGAAGGGCCGGTTTTTGCTCATGGCGCTGATCGCGGTGCCGTTTGTGGGCTTTCTGCTGCTTTCCCAACTCGGCATCGACCCGCCCAGCGAGGAACAGATGCTCTTTTGGATGGGCGCGGTGTTGCCGGTGATGGCGGTCGCGTTGCTGATTTTCTCCTATCTGTTGTCGGTCTACTTTTATCAGCGAAAGGAATTTTAATTTGGATTCGTGCACATGGTGCTGTGGATACGAGTTGCCAGCGGCCTTGGGGACCGCAAAAAAACTACAATAACCCTAAACAAGCGGGCGTTCGGGCTGCAAACAAAGGTGCGGAGAGGTTTTCCTCCCCGCATTTTTGTTTGCTCGGGGTTTCTGTGGTATACTGCTTGATGAGAACGCCAAATACAAAACCAGAGGAGGTACAACCATGAACTGGAACGAAACCTATCCCATTACCAACCAGCCCACGATGGAGCAGATCGCCGAGGCGGTCGGTAACCCGCTGTGGACCCGCCTGTGCGGCGAGATCGAACGGAGCTACGGCGTTTCACCACGCGTCGAATACAGCCGCTGTTCGATGGCGCCCGGCTGGAATGTCAAGTACAAAAAGGGCGGCAGAGCTGTCTGCACCCTCTACCCGAATTGCGGAGGGTTTCGCTGCATGGTGGTGGTGAGCGACCGGGAACAGAACGAGGCGGAATTCCTGCTGTTGGATGCCGACCCGTATACACGGGAGCTTTACAGGAACACCCCTTCGGGTATGGGCGGACGGTGGCTGATGATCGATGTCGCCAGCGAGGCGATCTTGCGGGATACCTTGCGGCTGATCGGCCTGCGGATGCCGGCAAAATCTAAAAATTAATGATGCAAAATTTTCCTCTACGGGAGAAAACGCCCTCAAAAATATTTCCACACATTAAAGCACCGACCCGATACAAACTAAGAGTGCGCCTGTCGATTGCGAAGGCCGGCGGCAAAGCGATCGCCGCAGATGGTTTTGCCGCAACGCCTTTTGTGAGTTCCCCGCAGGCGCATTTTGGGAAAAATGGGAGGTTGAAACGATGGCGAGCATCACATCCAAAGAGCTTTCCGCGATCGAGGACCAGTTGAGCGCGGAACAGACCCTGATTAAGAAGTACAAGATGTACGCGCAGTCGGCCACCGATCCGCAGCTGAAGTCGAAATGCGAGCAGGTTGCCGCCAAGCACCAGGACCACTTCAATAAACTTATGGGCCACTTGAGCTAAGGAGGGAAACGGAATGCAGATCAATACCAATCAGTTTGGCGACCGCGAAATGATGGACGACGCGCTCTGTTCTCAAAAGTTCATCACCGATGGATACAACACCTATGCCAACGAGTGTGCCACCCCGGTGCTGAAAACCGACTTTATGAACATCCTCAACGAGGAGCACCAGATTCAACATGAGATTTTCCTGGAAATGCAAAAGCGCGGCTGGTATCAGATGGAAGCAGCCGACCAAAACAAGATCACCCAGGCCAAGCAGAAGTATTTGGCCCAGCAGAACGGTTAAAGCCGCACAAAAAAGGCCGGATGGCAGCTGCCACCCGGCCTTTTGCTTATTGTTTTACATGTACATCCAACTGGTTGAACGGGATCGAGATGCCTTCTTCGTCGAACCGCGTTTTGACCTGCTCCATCAGGTCAAAATAGAGGTCCCAGTACTTGGCGCCGTCCACCCATGCGCGGCAGACGATCACCAGCGCGCTCGCATCGTGCCGCAGCAGCCGCACGGTCGGCGCGGGATCCTTGAGGGCCAGCGGGTGCTGTTGCAATACCTCGCCGATCACCGACTTCGCATGTTCAAAGTCGTCCGAGTAATCGATCGTGAACTCCAGATCGACCCGGCGCAGCGGCTCAGCCGAATAGTTCACCACCTTGGCGTTGCTCATCTGGCCGTTCGGGATGAAAATTTCCTTGTTGTCCACGGTGCGCAGCATGGTATGCACCAGGTCGATTTTGGCTACGGTGCCGCCGATGCCGTCCGCTTCGATGTAATCCCCCACCACAAACGGCTTTGCAGCCAGCAGGATCAGGCCGCCCGCGAGGTTGGTCAGGCTGTCCTTCACCGCGAGCGAGAGGGCCAGGCCCACCGCACCGAGCGCTGTCACCACCGAAGCGGGGTCCACCAGCCCGGTCATGGTTGCGCAGGAGATGCCCAGCAGTACAATGAGCGAGATGCGCACCAGCGATTTGACAAAGGCGTGCAGCGTCACATCCAGCTTGCTGCGCTTCAGACCCTTGTCGAGCATCCGCATCACCAGCTTGATGAGGAACCAGCCGATGAGAAATACGACGGCTGCGGTCAAAATGGGGGGAATCGCAGCAGCGGCCCACTTTAAAAATAAATCCCATAATTTTTCAAACGTCATGGTTGAATCCACCTTTAGAAAATTTAGAATCACACGCATGGCCGTCTCCCCGCCTTTCCCGGTTCGACACAGCCTATGCGGCGCTGCGGCAGGTTAGACCCCGCGCTTGGCCGCGGGAGCGGGAGGGGCTTTGCCGTCCGGTTCGGTCTGCGCGATGTAGCGGCTGGGCGCGACCCCCTTGTATTTCTTGAACACGCGCGAAAAATAGAGCTGATCGTCAAAGCCCACCGAGTTGGCGATCTCGCCGATCGAGAGGGAGGAGCTGCGCAGTAGGGCGCAGGCCTCGTTGATGCGGAACCTGGCGAGATACTCGTTGGGGGACATGGACAGATGCTTCACAAAGATGCGGTAGAGGTGCGAGCGGGACACGCCGATGTTGGCCGCGATGTCGCAGATGTCGATCTTGCGGGAGTAGTTGTAGCGGATAAACCGGAGGGCGTTCTCCACATACAAAGCGCCCGAGGAGGAATACTTTTCGCCGCTGGACGAGAGTGCGATCAGCGCAGAGAGGAACAGGTAGAGATACCCGACCATCTTCGCTTCGTCGGCCGGGCCGGAACCCGCGTTGTTGTAGATGTCGAGCAGGGCTGAGCGGAACACCTCGCTGTTGGGCGCGTCCAACACAGGCATTTCCTTGCTGAAGGGCAGCAGCTTCACCAGCCGCTCCGCATCGGTGCCGTTGAACCCAACCCAGTAGTATTCCCAGGGGTCGTCGAGATCCGCGGTGTAGCTCACCACCGAAGACTCAAAAACAGCGAACATCATGCCCGCGTGCAGCTCATAGGTGTGGCCGTCCACCTTGTAAACGCCCTTCCCAGCCGTGACATAATGGATGAGATAGTGGTCCCGCAGCGCCGGTCCCCAGGTATATCCGCCCTCGCATTTTTGGAATCCGCAGTTGTAAACCGCGAGCCCAAGATTCTCACGAATTTTCGGTTTGAACGAGTGTTTGTAGGAATTGCCTGCCAATCGATCACCCACTTTCCTGTTGCAATCAAAGCCTGCCATCACCAGTATAACCGATCATCCGACAAATCGCAACAATTATCCATAAACTTGACTGCTTATGAAATTGCGTATCGGCGGAAAGAAATGTTACAGTTAAATTAATTGAATGGTTATGGATTCCATATAGAATCCATAAAGATATCGCAAGAAAGGAGCAATTGGTATGAAAACGGAAAAAGCAATGCAGATTTTGCAGGCGGGCGGTTGCGCCGATTTGTTTTCTTACATTTATACCGCCGACGAGGCGGGCGCTGCACAGCAGGCGGCGCGCTATCAGAAGGCGGTGACCGAGTTTGAGGGTCTCTACGGCAAAGAGCGCGAGGTGGAGTTCTTCAGCGCGCCCGGCCGCACCGAGGTGGGCGGCAACCACACCGACCACCAGCACGGCAGGGTGCTGGCGGGCAGCGTCAACCTCGATGTGATCGCTGTCTGCTCAAAGAACGACGAAGGGGTCATCCGCATCAAATCCGAGGGCTACGCCATGGATGAAATCGATCTCTCGGATCTGTCGGTACAGCAGAAGGAGATCAACAAGGCGGCCTCCCTCATCCGCGGCATTGCGGCGCGCTTCAGCGACCTCGGCTACAAGATCGGCGGCTTCGACGCCTACACCACCTCCAACGTGCTCAAGGGCTCGGGCCTTTCCAGCTCGGCCGCATTCGAGGTACTGGTCGGCACCGTCCTCAGCCATGTCTACAACGATGGCGCCATCAGCGCTGTGGAGATCGCGCAGATCGGCCAGTACGCTGAGAACCACTACTTCGGCAAGCCCTGCGGCCTGATGGACCAGACCGCTTCGTCGGTGGGCGGCTTCACCGCCATCGACTTCAAAGACCCGGCCCACCCGGTGGTGGAGAAGATCGATTTTGACTTTGCGCATTCGGGCTACTCCCTCTGCATCGTCGATACCGGCGGCAACCACGCCGACCTCACCTCCGATTATGCCGACATCCCGGCTGAGATGAAACAGGTGGCGGCCATGTGCGGCAAGACGGTGCTGCGCGACGTGGATCAGGACGTGTTCTACGACAAGCTGGCTGAAATCCGCAAGGAGGCCGGCGACCGCGCCGCACTGCGCGCCATCCACTTCTTCGCGGACAACGACCGCGCCAAGGCTGAGGCCGATGCGCTGCGCGCAGGCGACTTCGACGCCTTCAAAGAATTGATTTTGGCCTCCGGCCAGTCCTCGTTTAATTACCTGCAAAACGTGTTCACCACAAAGCTCCCCAGCGAGCAGGGACTTTCGCTGGCGCTGGCGCTCTCCGAGAAGCTGCTGGCGGGCAAGGGCGCATGGCGCGTACACGGCGGAGGCTTCGCGGGTACCATCCAGGCGTTTGTGCCCAACGGGATGCTGGAGGAGTATAAGAGCTTTATGGAGAAGGTATTCGGCGAGGGCAAATGTTACGTCCTGAGCATCCGTCCGGTGGGCGGCATCAAAGTGGAGATCAAAGAATAACAACTGGTGTTTGGAATAGAGGAGGATACATAAGATGGCTGAATTGAGATGGCATCCCTTTACCAGGGATTGGGTGATGATCGCATCGCACCGGCAGGCGCGCCCGCAGATGCCGAAGGATTGGTGCCCGTTCTGCCCGGGGCCGGACAACGACAAGGTTCCCAAGAGCTACGAGGTGCTGGAATATGACAACGACTTCCCGGCGCTTTCCCAAAACCCGCCGGTGCCCGACGACGTGGCGAACGGCTTCTTCAAAACCGCCGATGCCTACGGCAAGTGCGAGGTCATTCTGTACTCGCCCGGCCACACCACCACTTTGCCCGAGTTGAGCGACGAGCATGTCGCCAAGCTGGTGGACCTCTGGAGCGAGCGTTTCACCGAGCTCTCGAAGGACGAGAAGATCAAATATGTGTTCATCTTTGAAAACCGCGGCGAGGCGGTGGGCGTCACCATGCCCCACCCCCACGGCCAGATCTACGGCTATCCCTTCGTGCCCAAGAAGATTGAGCTGGAGATGGAGTCCGCCAAGGAGCATCTCGCCAAGGAAAACGAGTGCATCTACTGCCGGATGCTCAAGGAGGAGCTCGCGTTCCAGAAGCGCGTGATCTTCCAGACCGAGCACTTCACGGTGTTCCTGCCGTTCTTCACCGAGTATCCCTACGGCGTGTACATCTTCGCCAACCGCCATGTGGGCAACATCGCGGAGCTCACCGACGCGGAGAAGAAGGATCTCGCGGTCTGCCTGAAGCAGACGGTGGGCATGCTCGACAGCCTGTTCGGCTACCGCTTCCCGTACATGATGTGTATGCACAACGCGCCGGTCAACGGCGAGGACACCAGCGCCTACTGGCATTTCCACATCGAGTTCTTCCCGCCGATGCGCTCGGCCGACAAGATCAAGTTCAACGCCTCCAGCGAGACCGGCGTGTGGGCGCACTGCAATCCCACCTGCCCCGAGGCGACCAGCGAGGAGCTGCGCGAGGCGCACAAGCGTTTTTTGGACAGCCAGAAATAATCAAGTGAATACCCTTTGTTTGAGGTTTTGAGCTTTGGGGAGGACGGCGAAAGCCGTCCTCCCCACTTTTTGTACGAAAAGATTGTTTAAAAAAAGTCAATATTTTGTTCCAAAAGAATTGAAAAAAAATTCATTTTGTACTATAATAAATTTGATTTCGATTTTTGGCGGGCAAACCAAAAAATCGAAAAAAGAATTGTATATTATGGAAAAGGAGATAGATTTATGGACTTTACACTCGCGTGGACTGTGATCCTTTCGGGCATCAGCATCGTCTTTTTGGTCCTGATTATCCTGACGCTCATCGTAATGGCGTTCGGCAAGATCATGGACAGCGCCGTAAACGCAAAAAAAAACAATAAATCCGGTGACCCGGTAAAGGCGGCGTCCCCTGCACCCAAGGCGGTCCCGGCGCAGATCGTCGAAGACGGCATCTCGGATGAGGTTGTCGCGGTGATCTCCGCTTCCATTGCCGCTGTGTTGGGCGGCTCCGGCTTTGCCATCCACAGCGTGCGCCGGGCGAAAGAAACCGCGCGCGGCCGTTCTGTCTGGAGCCTGGCGGGGATGCAGCAGAACACCAGCCCGTTTTAATCCGGGCTGGCCTTGATCGACACGGACGACTAACTGCAAGAAAGGAACAGAGAGACTATGGAGATAATCAATGGCTTCGTGGAAGCCGTTCAGGGCATCATTGCAAAATCCGCGTTTCCCCAGCTCGCGACCACCGAAGGCCTACTGCAGCTGGTGATGATTTTGATTTCCTGCGTGCTGTTTTACCTCGCGATCAAAAAAGGGTTTGAGCCCCTGCTGCTCATCCCCATCGCGTTCGGCATGCTGCTCACCAACCTGCCGATGGCGGGTATGTACCACCCCGAATTCTTCCAAATCCAGGCCGACGGTTCGGTGATGAACGCCATGGAGATTATGAACCACGGCGGTCTTTTGGATATCCTGTACTTAGGCGTCAAGCTGGGCGTCTATCCGCCGCTCATCTTCCTGGGTATCGGCGCGATGACCGACTTCGGCCCGCTGATCGCAAACCCCAAGAGCTTCCTGCTGGGCGCGGCGGCTCAGCTCGGTATCTTCCTCACCTTCTTCGGCGCGCTGGCGCTGGGCGCAGCGTTTCCCGAGACGATCGGCTTCACCGCTGCTGACGCGGGCGCCATCGGCATCATCGGCGGCGCGGACGGCCCCACCGCCATCTATGTGGCTAAGACCCTCGCCCCGGGCCTGCTCGGTTCCATCGCGGTCGCGGCGTACTCGTACATGGCGCTGGTCCCGCTGATCCAGCCCCCCATCATGAAAGCGCTCACCACCAAAAAGGAGCGCATGATCGTTATGGAGCAGCTCCGTCCCGTTTCCAGAATTGAGAAGCTGGCATTCCCGGTGCTCACCACCATCGTGGTTTCGTTCATCGTGCCCGACGCGGCTCCGCTGGTCGGCATGTTGATGCTCGGCAACCTGATGAAGGAGTCCGGCGTGGTGGATCGCCTGGTCAAGACCGCTCAGAACGAGCTGATGAACATCGTCACCATCTTCCTGGGCGTGTCGGTCGGCGCAACTGCGACTGCTGCCAACTTCCTGTCCCCCAAGACCCTCGGCATTGTGGTGCTCGGCCTGATCGCGTTTAGCTTCGGCACCGCGGGCGGCGTGCTGTTCGGCAAGCTGATGTGCGTTGTAACCGGCGGCAAGGTCAACCCGCTGATCGGTTCGGCCGGCGTCTCGGCGGTTCCCATGGCGGCGCGCGTTTCCCAGAAGGTCGGCCAGCAGGAGAACCCCTCCAACTTCCTGCTCATGCATGCGATGGGCCCCAACGTGGCGGGCGTCATCGGTTCTGCTGTTGCGGCGGGCGTGTTGCTGGCTATCTTGAAATAAGAGATTTATTTGGTAAAATTTTGCAAGGCTGTTCGTTTTTGACGGGCAGCCTTGTTCCCTTTTTCGACGCAGTATGCTATAATAATCGTAAACCAAACGGCCTGCCGTTTGGTTGTCGCGTTTTGTGCAACAGCGGCGCGGCAGCGCCGCAATGCGGTTGTTTCAGTGGAAGCGGGCTTCGCCCGCAGGGCGGATAATCGTTTATGACGATTGCGAAAGCGAAGTTCCGCTTTTGGCCTGATTTATGCTATAATAACCGAAAAGCGATTTTCATCTTTTATTTTGCGGCCGTCCGGTAGGCGGGCCTATGACATCACTGCATATTGTGTGTTCGCGCTGTCATAGCCACAAGACAAACGTCAGTGTTTCTAACGCTGCCCGGTTTGGCGGCGCTTTTGGGAGGAATCATGGTTAATATCACATCACAGGAATATCAGACGCTCAAACAGGCTGCGCTGAAACGGGTGTTTGCGCGCATGAACGACCGGCAGCGCGAGGCGGTGCTGCAAACAGACGGCCCGGTGCTGATCCTGGCCGGCGCGGGCAGCGGCAAAACCACGGTGCTGGTCAACCGCGTGGCCAATCTGGTGCGGTTTGGCCGGGCCGCCAGCACAGAGGGGGTGCCGTCCTGGCTCACCGAGGAGAATATCGCCTATCTGCGCGATTTTGCAGCGGGCAGCCAGACAGATGAGGAACGCCTGGCTGAAATCATCAGCGAGGACAGGCCCAAGCCGTGGAACATTCTGGCAATCACCTTCACCAACAAAGCGGCGGGGGAGCTCAAGGAGCGGCTCGCTGCGATGCTGGGCGACAGCGCCAACGACGTGATGGCCGCAACGTTTCACAGCGCCTGTGTGCGCATCCTGCGGCGGGAGATCGAACCGCTCGGCTATGGAAAGAGCTTCACGATCTACGACACCGACGACAGCCTGCGGGTGGTTAAGGACGCGATGAAGTCGCTGAATGTGGACGACCGCACCTTTCCGCCCAAATCGGTGCTCTCGGTGATCGGCCGGGCCAAGGATGAGCTGCTCGGCCCGGAGCAGCTTGCGGAGGGATCGAACGGGGACTACCGCATGGGGGTTATCGCGAAGATCTACCGCAGCTACCAAAATACCCTGAAGAGCGCCAACGCGGTGGATTTTGACGACATCATCCTCCTGACGGTGAGGCTGTTTCAGCAGTACCCCGACGTGTTGGAGCACTATCAGAACCGCTATAAATACATCATGGTGGACGAATACCAGGACACCAACCACGCCCAGTACCAATTGGTCAGCCTGTTGGCGGGCAGGCATAAAAATCTCTGCGTAGTGGGGGATGACGACCAGAGCATCTACAAGTTCCGGGGCGCCACCATCGAAAATATTCTGAGCTTTGAAAACCAGTTCCCCGGCGCCAAGGTGATCAGGCTGGAACAGAACTACCGCTGCACCCAGCGCATCCTCGACGCTGCCAACGCGGTGATCGCTCACAACACCGAGCGCAAGGGCAAAACCCTCTGGACCCAGAACGACAGCGGCGAGCAGGTGCAGCTCTACCGCGCGGCCGACGAGCAGGGGGAGGCCAGGTTCATCGTGGACACCGTGCTCAAAAATGTGGAAAACGGGGCCAAATACAAGGATCATGCGGTGCTCTACCGGATGAATGCGCAGTCCAACATGATCGAACGCGCATTCGTCAAAGCGGGGGTGCCCTACAAAATTATCGGCGGCCTGCGCTTCTTCGAGCGCAAGGAGATCCGCGACATGGTGGCCTATCTGAGCGTCATCAACAACCCCAGCGACAGCGTGCGTCTGAAGCGCATCATCAACGAGCCCAAGCGCGGCATCGGCGACAGCACCGTCGCAGCGGCCGAACAGATTTCGGCGCAGCTGGGGATCCCACTGTTTGAGGTGATCGCCAACGCCGAAAGCTATGCGGCGATGCAAAAAAAGACAAAACCGCTCGGCGAGTTTGTGCAGATGATCCTGGAACTGCAGAAGACCGCGGAGGACGAGCCGCTCAGCACACTGCTGGACGAGGTCATGTCCCGCACAGGCTATCACCTGTATCTGCTGGCGCAGGGCTTTGAGGGTCAGACGCGTCTGGAAAATATCGAGGAGCTCAAATCCACAATGGTCAAATTTGAGGAAGAAAACGAGGACGGCGACCTCTCGCAGTTTTTGGAGGAGGTCGCGCTTTATACCGATATGGACCGCACCGATCTGGACGACGATACGGTGTTGATGATGACAATGCACTCCGCCAAAGGCCTGGAGTTCCCGTATGTGTTTCTGGCGGGCGCAGAGGAGGGCATCTTCCCGGGCCGCATGTCGATGAACTCCCCGTCCGAGATCGAGGAGGAGCGGAGGCTCGCCTATGTGGGCATCACCCGGGCCAAAAAACGGTTGTATCTCACCACGGCGGCTCAGCGCCTGTTGTTCGGCCAGACCACCCGCAACCGGCTGTCGCGCTTTGTGGGTGAAATCCCCAAGGAGCTGCTGGATGTGGAGGACGCCACCGTGGTGCAGCACCGTGTATCCGCCTACCCGCAGCAGGAGTCGCGCGCCATCCGCACGGGCGGGCTTTCCTCAGTGGAAGCGACCCAGCCAGTGGCGGCGAAGATCGACCTCAAGCCGGGCGACCTGGTGGCCCACAAGGTGTTCGGCGAGGGCATGGTGCTCTCGGTGACGCCGATGGCCAACGACCTGCTGGTGGAAGCCGCGTTTGAACGCGGCGGCACCAAAAAATTGATGGCAAATTTTGCAAAGCTAAAAAAATTATAGGAGCGGTTTCGTTCCTGTAATGCGCATTGGGATGAAATGAGAGAAAGCGAGTGAATCAGATGAAATATTGTCCATTCTGCGGGAACCCCTTGCCGTTGCCGGGGGCCAAGTTCTGCCCGGAATGCGGCGAGAGCCTTGTGGTTGCACCCGTGCCGGAGCCGGCGGCGGAACCTGAGTTGCCGCAGCGTGCTCCCCGTGCGGCGCACCGCGCCGAGCAGCATTCGGAACCCGAACCGGCCGCTCCCCGGCTTACGCCCGAGGAGCTGTGGCGGCAGGCGATCAGCGAAGAGGTTGAAGAGGAGATTCCGATGGAATCCGCTGTGGCACCACCCTCAGCAGTAGAGATAAAGGCGGAACCGGAGGCGGCTGTCCAGGCCGCTGCGCCAGAACCATCCGCCGCTCCGGTGGCGGTGTTGGATTTCCCTGCCGCATCGGAGCTGAACGAGGAAGCGAGGGATCTTCCGATCCCGGAACCCTTGCCGGTACAGAAGCGGGAAAAACCGGCCGCCGCTGTTTCCACACAGAAGCCGAAGAAGCGGTCCTCGCACGGCTCCGGCGTGATTTGGATGACCGTGGCCGCGCTGGTTTTGGCGTTGGCGGGTGCGATCGGGTTTGTGCTGCTCAAAATGAATGCGGCCAACGCCCCTCAAAAGGCGGTGGATGCGTTTGTGGACGCGGTAGCGCAGGGGGACAACAGCTATGTGGTGGCCAACATCGAGACAGCGGGCAGCGGGCTGTCCTCGTCGGAGGACGTGGCTCGGATGGTGGCGTCGATGCGGGAGGACATGGACCTGTCCGCGTTGAAGGACCATCTGCTCTCATCCCAGGGGGATGCGATGGGCGGATATAACGAGACATATAGCTGTTTTTCCCTCAAGCAGACCAAGGACACCCTGTTTTCACAGAAATACGTGGTGAAGGTGAGCCCGGTACAGGTCAAAGTGCAGACCGCAGTGGAGGATATGACCCTCTACGTGGACGACAAGGCCGTGTCCGCCGACTTAGCGGAGGGCGGGCTGTTGCTCAAGGTGTCGCCGGGGTCCCACACTATCCACGCGGTGTACAGCGCCTACGGCCCCGAATATGAGCTGGGCCGGGCCGAACTCACGGGCAGCTTTTCCTCCACCGTACCGGTGGAGGTCTCGCTGGGGCAAGGGGTCGCATCGCTCGAGGTCGAGCTGGCCGGCACGGAAACCGGTTTGGAGGTGCTGGTAGACGGAAAATCCTCCTCTATCCAGCCCGAAGGCGGCTTTATCGTGCTGCATCCCGCGTTTGAAGGGATGCAGGTGACCATCCGCTGCGACCAGTATACCCAGGATTTCACCGTCGCTGGAGGGGGCGATCAGATCGAAGCGGTCGATTACATCGCCCAGCAGGAGGCGCAGAACCCCAATCCGGCCAGCCCGGCTGAGATGACCAACCGCCAGTTGATCAACAGTCTGGGCCCGCGGTTTTACAGCTTCTACCTGTCCTACCTCGATGCGATCAACCAGTGGAAGCCCGAGCTCATCAAAGGGGTGAGCGAGGCTTACCGCGAGGATCTGCTGCAAAAGATGGAGGCCTACAACAAGGACCTGCTGTTCGACTTCCACGCGATGACCTTCGACCGCCGCAGCATCGACCGCTATGAGAAGGACGGCGAATTGTACGCCACCTTCAACGTCCAGGCGGATTATGACTATGCATACAAGAGCGACGACAGCAAGTGGTTCGCAGGCGGCAACTACCAGATCGTCACCATGCATTACAACAGCGGAAGCGGCGAGTGGGAGGTCTTCGGCACCCAAGTCAAGGAGAGCCTCGATTTCTCGTCCGATACCTTCGATATCAAGGCGTGATGCACTTATACGGCTGATTTTCCATCCCTGTCCGGTATCCCCGGGCGGGGATGGCTTTGTTGTGGGGAAAAATGCCCTTCCGCGGGCCGGCGATGGACGAAAATTAATCACATAAATCCTTTGACCTCATATTATGTTATTGAAGTGCACTCTTCAATAAGTAATAGGAGGATTATTATGGCTGAACCGAAAGCAACTACCAGCAATAGCGGCTGCGGAAATAACCTGTTTAAAGAAGCAGTCTGCATTGATACCAAGCGTATCTATGACAGCTGCAGCGCCAAGGACTGCCTGGAAGACCTTCAGGTATTCTTTGTGCCGGAAGATCAGGCGATTATCGACGGCTGCAACAACCTGAAGGCCAAAAGTGCGGAAATTCTGAATGTGTACCTGGATGTGGAACCGGTGCCCTTTAATAAGGGCTTCTACTCGGTCGATATCACCTTCTTCTTCTCGGTTAAGGTACAGGTTTACACCGCCGCCAGCAGCACGCCCTGCATCCTGGACGGCCTGGCGTACTTCACCAAAAAGGTGATTCTGTACGGCAGCGAGGGCAACGTCCGCGTCTACTGCTCGGATCATCCCAACCAGTACAGCACCAATATGCCCACCGCCTGCGTCTCGGTGGTAGACCCGATCGTGCTCTCCGCGCGCGTCTGCCCCTGCCATGACTGCTGCCCCTGCCATGTGGAAATCCCCAAGGAGATCTGCTGCAACTTCAAGGGCGATTTCGGCGGATGCACCCCGGAAAAATGCGTGTATGTCACCATCGGCATGTTCACCATCGTGCAGTTGGAGCGCAGCGTGCAGATGATGGTGCCGGCTTACGACTTCTGTATCCCCGACAAGGAATGCATCACCACCACCGACGACCCCTGCGAAGTGTTCAAAGCGATTAAATTCCCCACAGGCGATTTCTTTCCCCCGCGCGAACAGGATTGCCACTGCGACTGATCGCAAAGATTTGTACTTACCGCACTGTTCCCGGCCGTGACGGGGCGCGCCGAACCGAACCGGCGCGCGCCCATCCCGCGGCCGGCTTCCACTTCTCGTCAAAAAACCACAAAAACCGTCTGTCATTAATTGATAGGCGGTTTTCTTTGTGGTATAATAGCCGCAAAGCGGCTGTTATACCCGGGGACTATGCGCAGGCCATCCGCGCCTTCCTGGCTCTTCGGTTTATATGCGCAATCATCCCTTACAGGACGTGAAAAGGAGGAATCGGGCCATGCCGAAAGTAACCCTGATCAGCCATACCCCGGACCCGGAAAGGACGGTGGCCGCAGCGGCCAAGCTGTGCTACAGCAAGTCGGGGGTGGATGACCTGCTTGCAGGGTTGACAGAGGAAAAAACTGAGAGCTTTGTGCGGATGCTCGCGCAGATCGGGCACGAGAGCCCCATCGAACACGCGAGCTTCACCTTTGGCATCGAAGGGGTATCCCGCGCGTTTTTGGCGCAGATCACCCGTCACCGCATCGCCTCCTACAGCGTGCAGAGCCAGCGCTATGTCAGCAAGGAAAATTTCGATTATATTCTCCCACCCGAGATTGAAGCGGATGCCGAGGCAAAATCGTTGTTTTTACAGGCGATGAGGGACGCAGCGGAATATTACGCCAAACTTTCAGCGATACTAACCAAAAAGCACACCGCCGTTTTGGTGGCGCAGGGGAAAAGCGAAGAGGAAGCCGCGCGCATCGCCTCTAAACAGGCGATGGAGGACGCGCGCTTTGTTCTGCCCAACGCCTGCGATACCAAGATGGTGGTCACCATGAATGCGCGCAGCCTCCACAACTTCTTCCGCGAGCGGTGCTGCAACCGCGCCCAGTGGGAAATCCGCGCGGTGGCCGAGCAGATGCTCCGGCTGGTGACGGAGGTCGCGCCCACGCTGTTCGCAGCGGCGGGCCCGCCCTGTCTCCACGGCTCCTGCCCTGAGGGCAAGATGAGCTGCGGCCGCATCCAGGAGGTGCGCAGCCGTTATGCCGCGCTGAAGGGGAGCGGGGTATGAGACTGATCGAAATCGAGGGGCTGGACGGCAGCGGCAAGGAGACCCAGTCCCGCCTGCTGGCGCAGAGCCTGTGCGAGCGGGGGATATCCGCCCGCCGCATCACCTTTCCCGATTACGAGCACCCCTGGTCGGTGTTCGTCAGGATGTATCTGGGCGGCGAGTTTGGGCAGCGGGTGGGCGATATCAACGCCTACACCGCCAGTTCTTTCTATGCGCTCGACCGCTACGCCAGCTTCAAAAAGGGCTGGGAGGCCGCCTACAGCGGCGGGGAGACGATTGTGGCCGACCGCTACGTCGGTTCCAACTTGATCCACCAGATGAGCAAGCTGCCGAGGGCGGAGTGGGAAACTTTCTTCACCTGGCAGCAGGATTTTGAATTTGATAAATTGGGCCTGCCGCACCCCGACCATGTGCTCTACCTGGATATGGCGCCGGAGACCTCCAGGCGTCTGCTGGAAAAGCGCTACGCGGGGGACGAGGCCAAGAAGGATCTGCACGAGCGCGACTTCGCCTACCTGATGGCCTGCCGCGAAACTGCGCACTACGCGGTGCAGCGCTGCGGGTGGACGGTGATCCGCTGCTGCGACGGCGAGCGTCCGTACAGCATCGAGGAGATCCACGAAAAAATACTGTGCGCGTTGGGCTTGGGCCCGCGCAAAGGAAATTAGGAAAAGAGGAAATTGTTTGATCCCATTTAAAAGAATCACGCTGCAGGATCGCCCCTGGATTGAAGAGCGCCTGCGGCAGTCGGATTTTAAAAGCTGCGACTATTCATTTGTCAACAACTTCATCTGGAGCGGCCCGAACAATATCCACTACGCCGACGTGAACGGATTTTACTGCCTTATCAGCGGCGTAGAAGGGGAGATCGACTACACCTATCCCGCGGGCAGCGGCGATATCCGCCCTGTGATCCTCGCCCTGATGGAGGATGCGGCCGAGCGCGGCATCGGGTTCCGGCTGCGCGGCATGAATCTGGAGAGCGTCCAGCTGATGCAGACGCTGTTCCCCGACCTGTTTGACTACAACAACCACCGCGACTTCTGCGATTATCTCTACAGCGTCGAGCGCCTGACCACCCTGTCGGGCAAGAAGCTGCACGGCAAGCGCAACCACATCGCGCGCTTCAAGGATAACGACGACTGGGCCTACGAGCCGATCACCCGCGACAACATCGACGAGTGCCGCGCCATGAATACCGAGTGGTGTAAGCTCTACCGCTGCTACGAGAGCGACAGCCTCAACCACGAGGCGTGCGCAGTCAGGCAGGCGTTCGATCACTTCTTCGAGCTCAAGCTCCAAGGGGGGCTGTTGCGCCGGGAGGGCAGGGTGATCGCCTACACCATGGGCGAGCCTCTCTCGTCGGACACCTATGTGGTGCACATCGAGAAAGCGTTTCCAGAAATCCAGGGGGCCTATCCGATGATCAACCAGCAGTTTGTACTGCACAACTGCCAGGATTTCACCTATGTCAACCGCGAGGAGGATTTGGGCGACGAGGGCCTGCGCAAAGCTAAGATGTCCTATTATCCCGATATCCTGCTCGAGAAATATGTGGCAACCCTCAAAAACCCGTGAGGAGACACCCGATGATAACCTTTGCAATCCCCTCCGATCTGCCGGCACTCCGCGCCCTTTGGCGGGAGTGCTTCGGCGACCCGGAGGCATATATCGACTTCTACTTTCAAAACCGCTTTCGCTGCGACCAAACGCTGGTCTGGCGCGAAGGCGGCGCGCCCGTTGCCATGCTCAGCCTGCTGCCCGTCTCGGTGATCTGCGGCGGGACGGCGTGCCCGGCGCGCTACATCTACGCCGTGGCCACCGGCAATGCCTGGCGGGGCAGGGGGTTGAGCACCCGTCTGATGGAGCATGCGCGCCTGCTGCTACAGGAGCGGGATGAGGGCCTGACGGTGCTTGTCCCGGCGGAACCGGCGCTGTTCGATTTCTACGCCAAGCGCGGTTACACACAGGCGGCGAGCCTGAAAACAGCGCATTTTCCGGTGCAGCGATACAGCGACGGCGGCTATGCTTTTTCCGAGGGGCTTTCTGCGGCGGAGTACAAAGCGCTGCGCGACGCCCGCTTCGCCCGCGAGGGTTACCTCTGTTGGGATGAGGCTGCGATCGGTTACGCCCTGCGCGAGAACGCTTTCACCGGCGGATTCGCCTGCGCGGCGTCCCTGCCGGACGGAGGCCGCGCGGCGGTTGTCGGCCAGCGGAGGGACAAGCTGCTCTGGGTGCGGGAGACCACCCTGCCCGACGAGGCGGTCGAGCCCGCGCTGTGCGAGCTGGCACGGCGGATGGGTTGCGGCGAGGTGGAGGTCCGGCTTCCGGCCGACAGCGCGGTGGAAGGCGCGGTTCGGCCGTTCGGCATGGCCGGTGCGCCCCTGGGGGGCGGCGGCTATTTCAACCTGGTTTTGGACTGAGGCCCGGCTGCGGGCCGATCGACGATAGAAGGGGGAACTCAGGATGATTTATGTATTTTTGGCGGATGGATTTGAAGAGGTGGAGGCGCTCACCCCGGTGGACGTCCTGCGCCGGGCCGAGTTGGAGGTCCACACGGTGGGCGTCACGGGCAAGGTGGTACGGGGCTCCCACGGCATCCCCGTGACCTGCGACATCACCGAGGAGCAGGCCGACCCGAACGGCCTCGAGATGATTGTACTGCCGGGCGGGATGCCGGGCACGCTGAATCTGGAAAAATCGCAGGTGGTTCAGGCATTCATCGCGTATGCGGTGGAACGGGGCCTGCCCATCGGCGCGATCTGTGCGGCCCCGTCCATCCTGGGGCACCTCGGCCTGCTGGATGGGCGGACGGTCACCTGCTTCCCGGGATTTGAGACCCAGCTGGGCGATGCGCATTACACCGCAGGGCCCTGCGAGGTGGACGGCAGCCTGGTCACAGCCCGTGGGGCGGGCGTCGCCATGGAATTTGCGCTTGCCCTTGTGGAGAAGCTCAAGGGTTTGGAGCGCGCGGCTTTGTTGAGGGCCTCTCTGCAATGCCGGTGAGGGATATCCGCGCATACAAGAACCGTTTGCGCGAAAGATATAAGAAGGCGCGGCGCGCCATGCCGCCCGAGGTCAAGGCGGATTGCGACGAGCGCATCCGCAACCGCGTGAGGGGCCTCGATCACTACAAAACCGCCTCGACGCTGCTCACCTTTGTGTCCACGGCGATCGAGGTGGACACCCATGAACTCATCCGGCAGGCGCTGGCCGACGGCAAGCGGGTGGCGGTGCCGCGCTGTGTGGATAACTCGCGCGAGATGGAATTTTACTTCATCCGTTCGTTCGACGACCTTGCCCCGCGCACCTTCGGCGTGCTGGAGCCGGATCCGGAGCGCTGCGAACGGCTCACCAACTATGCGGGCACCATCTGTATCGTGCCCGGCCTGGCGTTCGATATGGATGGTTACCGGCTGGGATACGGCAAGGGCTATTACGACCGCTTTTTATCCGGCTACCCCAAGGCGAAAATCGGGGTGGTCTATTCCGAATGTACCACGAGGCATTTGCTTCACGGACGCTTCGACGTGCCGGTTGACCTGTTGGTCACCGAAAAATACCTGCGCAAGATCAACAAAAATTACCGCGCCCAGCGCCGGTACGCAGCGAAGCCCCCATCGTCCGACGGGGGCTCGCGCTGACCGGGTGATGTATCAAGGTTGGGAAGCGATGGGTTTTCCGGCCCAATTCGGGGATCAGTTGCAGCAACAGCAGATGATCAGGATGAGGATGATGATCCACCAGCAGCCGCCGAAGCCGGCACCACAGCCGTTGCCACAGCCACCGCAGTTATTGTTATTACAGCACACTTATATTCACCTCCTGTACCGGAATAGTTATCTGCCCTGCAGATGCTACATACTATGAAAAACATCCGTGTGGGGTTACAGGAGACCCAAGGTTTGGAGGAAATCGTTATGCCGATGAATCAAAACGAAAATGAGCGCAGACGCCGTGTGGAAGGGGAGCATCCCGCCGCGCGGCCTCAAAATGCGCGGCATGTCCCTTCGACCCCGCGCGCTCAGGGCCAGCCGGAAGAACATCTGGCAGGGAACCCATCCCGCCGCGCCAAGCGCAAAAAGCCGCGCAAAAAATACCGCGTGGCCCGCGCGTTGCTCATCACAGCCGTGCTGGTGGGACTCTGCTGCTTCCTGGCATATTTCGGGTTGCAAAGCGTCAGCGACCTGCTCGGACTCAACCTTGAGGTGATCGGCATCGAGCAGGAGGACCGCGAGGTCAAGGTCGATATTCCGGAGGGTTCCAGCACGCGCGAGATCGCTAATATTCTCAAGAAGGCGGGCGTGGTGGATACGCCGCTCACCTTCCAGCTCTATTCCAAGTTTAAGGATGCCGATGGGAAATACCAATTCGGCGAATATATCTTCAACTGCAATATGGCCTACGACGAGATCATCATTGCGCTCAAGAGCGGCAACGAGCGGCAGGATGTCGTGCGCATCTCCTTCCCTGAAGGCCTCACCCTGTGGGAAATCGGCCAGAAGCTGGAGGACGCGGACGTCTGCTCGGCTGAAGCGTTCGTCAAGGAGCTGCAGACCGGCACCTTCGACTATGAATTTATGAAGAGCATCCCCGCGGACAACCCGCTGCGGTTCTACAAATACGAGGGATACGTCTTCCCCAACACCTACGACTTCTTTGTGGGTGAGAAGCCCTCCTCGGTGGTGAAGAAATTCTTCGACAGCTTCAACGCCAACATCACCGGAGAGATGTACGACCGCATGGAGGAGATGGGAATGACCCTGGATGAGACGATCACCCTCGCCTCGATCATCCAGAAGGAGGCGAGCTACCCCGAGGACATGTACGCGGTTTCGGGCGTGTTCCACAACCGCTTTGAAAATGCCGAGGTTTATCCGCAGATGCAGTCGGACGTGACCATCTTCTATGTGGAAAAATCGATTAAGCCGCACATCGACACCAAAAATCAGGAGATGTACGACGCTTACAACACCTATAAATGCGAGGGCCTGCCGGTCGGCCCAATCTGTAACCCGGGCATAGATGCGATCAAAGCGGCGCTCTACCCCGATCAGAACGATTATTACTATTTCCTCACCGATCAGAACGGCGACTTCTACTACGCCGCCACCATGCAGGAGCATGAGCAGAATATCCGCACCGCAGACGGCGTGGCCGGCGGAATCGCCACCGACTGATCGCCGTCCGCCGCATCGGAAAGGAGAGGCTATGTCGGAACTGATGATACCGGAGGTGCTCGCCCCGGCGGGCGACCGGGAACGGCTGGAGGCCGCGGTGCTGTTCGGCGCGGATGCGGTCTACCTGGGCGGCCAGGAGTTTGGGATGCGTTCTTCGCCAGCCAACTTCACGCCTGAGCAGCTCAAAAGCGCGGTGGAGCACGCGCACCGGCACGGGGTGCGCGTCTATCTCACCTGCAATACGGTGCCCACCAACGAGGAGATGGAACGGCTGCCTGCTTACCTGCGCGACGCGGCCGCCTGTGGGATCGACGCGCTGATCGTCTCGGATATCGGGGTGCTGATGACCGCGAAGCGGGTGGTTCCCGAACTCGAAATTCACATCTCCACCCAGGCTGGGGTGGTCAACTACGTCACCGCGGGCGAGCTGCACCGCATGGGCGCCCGCCGCATCGTGCTCGCGCGCGAGCTCCCGCTCGATTCGATCCGCCGCATCCGCGAGCACCTGCCCGATGAGGTGGAGCTCGAGTGCTTTGTCCACGGCGCGATGTGCATGTCCTTTTCCGGACGGTGTCTGCTCTCCAACTACATGGTGGGGCGCGACGCCAACCGCGGGGAGTGCGCCCAGCCCTGCCGTTGGGGCTATTACCTGATGGAGGAGAAGCGTCCGGGCGAGTATTACCCGGTCTACGAGGACGAGCGCGGGTCCTACATCCTCAACGCCAAGGATCTGTGTATGATCGAACACATCGATAAGCTGGCCGGGGTGGGTGTGAACAGCCTCAAAATTGAAGGGCGGGCCAAATCTGCCTACTATGTAGCCGTTGTGACCAACGCCTACCGCAACGCGGTGGATCAGTACCGGCGCCACCCCGACAGCTTCCGTCTGGAACCGTGGATTTTGGAGGAGACCTTCAAGGTGAGCCATCGGGAGTACTCCACCGGATTCTACTTCGGCCAGCCGGAAAACGCCCAATGCTACCAGGACGGCGGGTATGTCCGCACCTGCGACGTGGTGGCCACGGTAGACTCCTGGCGCGACGGCATGTTGGAGGTCATCCAGCGCAACCGCTTTTTTCCCGGCGACCAGCTGGAGGCGCTGCCCCCGCGCAGCCGCCCCGTGCCCTTTGTGGCGGAGCGAATTCTGAACGAAGCGGGGGAGACGGTGCAGAGCGCCTGCCACCCCATGGAGCGCCTGCGCATCCCGTCTGAGCGGCCCTTTCCCGTGGGTACAATCCTGCGCAAACAAAAAGAATAATTTTACTTAAAAACAGCGGAATTCCTTCATATTTGGCCTTATCGGTTCAATTAGTGCGGAATTTCGCTGTTTTTTTCGCTTTTTAAGCTGAAATCGGAGGATATCGCTTGCAATCGAGCTGGGATATGATATAATAATAGGGCTGGAAATTTTAAGAGATCAGACTTCAACGGAGGTGACGCTGTGAACCCCGATCCCATCCCTCGACGAAACGAGACAAAAAAATATTCGGCGGTTGCGGTGTCCCACCCGGCCGCCCCATAGAAATGGGGAGATTTCATGATCAATTACTACAAGACGGTGGAGAACCGCCTCGTCAGCATTGAGGCGATTCAGGACGGCTGCTGGGTGAGCGCTGTCTGCCCCACCGAGAGCGAGGTCGCGTTTCTCACCGACCAACTGGGGATCGACCAGGGGTTTGTCCGCTCCTCGCTGGATGAGGAGGAGACCTCCCGCGTGGAGCAGGAGGAGGATCAAACCCTGCTGATCATCGACCTGCCGCTTGCGGAAACCAACTCGGACGACACCATCCAATACACCACTGCGCCTATCGGCATCGTCATGCTGCCCAAGCAGATTGTGACCATCTCGCTCAAGAGCAATCCGCTCATCGGCGAGTTCGCGGGGGGCCTGGTGAAGAACGTCCCCACCCATCACAAGAACACCTTCCTGTTCACCCTGCTGCTGCGCATTGCGGCGCGTTACCTACAGCATCTCAAACAGATCGACAAACTTTCGATGCGTATGGAGCACCAGCTCCACAAGTCGATGAAAAATAAGGAGCTCATCCAATTGCTGGGGTTGGAAAAGTCGCTCGTCTATTTCTCCACCTCGCTCAAGGCCAACGAGCTGACGATGGAAAAAATTCTGCGCGGGCGCATCCTCAAGCTGTATGAGGAGGATCAGGACCTGCTGGAGGATGTCCTGATCGAGACCAAACAGGCCATCGAGATGTGTAATATCTACGCGAGCATCCTATCGGGCACGATGGATGCGTTCGCCTCAGTGATCTCCAACAACCTCAACATCGTGATGAAGGTGCTCACCTCCATCACCATTCTGATGGCGATCCCCACCATGGTATCCAGCTTCTACGGCATGAATGTATCCGGCCTGCCGCTGCCCTACTTTTGGTTCCCCTGTGTGCTGGCTGCGGTGCTCACCATCATCGTGGCGATTATCCTGGTGAAAAAGAATATGTTTTATTGAGACCGCGCCCGTTTGGTAGATTTTTCTAGCATGCGGGCGCTTGTTTTTTTAAAATCTATTTGTCAGCACTGAGAAACGATGTTATAATACCATTAGAAATCTGATTTTGACCGAGGAGGGACCGGACGTGGAGCAGGAAATCGCGTTTGAAACCAGTGCATTTGGCGGATTTAATAAAAAATCGGTGCTGAAATATATCGATGAGCTGGGGGAGCAGAATAAAAGCGTCGTGGAGGGCCTCGAGCGCCAGCTCGCAGAGGCACAGGCGAAAAACCAGGAGCTCGCAGGTGCGGTGGAGACCCTGAACGCCAAGGTCAAACAGGTGGAGCAGGAGTCCGCCCAAAAGGCCGCCGGACTGGAGCAGACTGTTGCGGAGCTCAGGGAGGATTTGGCGCAGCAGAGGAACACCCTGAGGGAGCGGGAAGCGGAGCTCGCGCGGGAGCGCGAGGAGCACCGCCAGCTCGCGATGCGCGCGGAAAATCTCGAGCGCAAGGGCCGCAAATATGACGAAGCGATGTTACAGATCGGCAGCGCCCTGATGGAGGCGCGCGAAAGCGCAGACGATATCATCAAGGAGGCGCAGCAGAAGGCGGGACAGATCAGCGCTGACACGGTGGAAAGCATCCGCCAGCTGGGCTCCGAGGTGAGCACCTTCAAAAGCGATGTTGCAACTCTGCGCGTGACGCTGCAATTCTCGATGTCCGAATTGGAACGCCGCCTGGACGCGATCGACAGCTCGATCGATACGCTGGACGCTGCGGTGCGCGGGGTCGAGTTCCGGGGAGAACCGGTTGTCCAACCGGATATTTCGAGCGAGGAGGAGACGGCGCCGGCCCAGGAGGAGCAGCCGCAGCAGGAAGACGAGGCTGAGGAGATGCCGAAAAAAGAGCGGGAACAGGGCGCCAAGCCGGCGAACTTTTTTTGGTAAGCCGCGCCTTCCTACGCGGAAGCAAGGCGGCTTTGCAGAGACAGCGCTTCAGGCGTTGGGCCGATGGCTGCAACGCTGGCTATCATAGATAAATAAGAAAAGGCAGAGGTGCAGTTGCACCCCTGCCTTGTTGCTGAAAAGGACTTATTTCATCGAGTTCTCATAAGCCTCGATCATCTTTTTGACCATCTGGCCGCCGACAGAACCGGCCTCGCGGGAGGTCAGGTCGCCGTTGTAACCCTGTTTCAGGTTGACGCCTACTTCGTTGGCAGCTTCCATCTTGAATTTATCCATCGCTTCTCTGGCCTGAGGCACAACAAGGTTGTTGCTAGAATTACTGTTGTTAGACATAATGTTTACACTCCTTAATTTTTTCAAGGTTTTTTCTTTTGCTGTTGCGTTTGTGGTAATAGTATGGGCGCATCCAAAGAATAAATACTTGGTAAATTCATTCAGAAATTCTACAATAAACCGGGAATCGACAAAAAATTCATTTTACCACGAGAGGCCGTCCAGCTTGGAGGCGTTGCCGGAGATCAGCAGTAGGGAGACCGTGCACATCAGCGCGTAGCGGTCAAGCGGACGGGAAAGGCGCAGCGGAATCTCGAACGGTTCGATGCTGCCGCCGTCCAATGTGGGGATATTGCGCTGGAGGCAGACGGTGGCGCTGTCCGCATCGATGCTGGAGAGGGTGACGGTATCGGTGACCGACATGCCGCAGGAGACAGCGGGGATTCCCCAGCGGCTCATCATCTCGGCTGCATTGCGGTTTTCGGTTTGCAGCACACCCACCGCGCCGTCCTCGCTCACCGCGCAGCGGTCAAAGGGGATGGCGAAGCGGCTTTTGCACAAAATAATACTGTGCGCGCCGTTTCCGGTGTGGATGCGGTCGCATTCCAGCAGCAAAAAATCCGGGCTTTCAGCGCAGCCGCTGACCTTTCCACCCTCCCGGATGTAGGCCACCTGAAAGGACGGCCGCAGAATCTGGTAGATGGCGTCGGCCAGCGCGCTGCCGTCCGAATTGCCCAGTACGATCAAATTTATCATTGGAATCCCCCACCTCAATTACTGTGATCGAACCGATCGACCCCTGCCAATGAAAATGCCTATTCACTAATTTTTGTAATTTTGAATCAATTATGTACAATTTTGAAATTAAATGGCGCGCGCTTGACAGTCGAAAATAAGGTACCTATAATAATGAAGTAACAGGGCAGAGATGTTCCATGATGGATCAGGGGATCTTATGAAAGAGGGAGTATCGTTTCATGAAAAATAGATGGAAAAAAATATCAGCGTCGCTTTCAGTTGCGATGGCCACCCTGCTGACAACATCGGTTCACGTGTTTGCGCTCAACCCGGATACGGGCGACAATTCCAACCTGCCGTTGGTGCTTGGTATCGGCGGCGGCGCACTGCTGTTGGTCATCATCCTGGTGGTGCTCGGCGGCAAAAAGAACAAAAAGAAACAAAAATAAGCGCTTGGGCGGATACAAAAGGGCCGGGCCGGATGGATTTTTCCATCCGGCCCGGCCCTTTTTTTCGTGGTCGATCAGTCGAGAATTTCGCCGTAGAACTCGCCGAACGCAGCGGCTGCATTGGCTTCGTCGGTGTCGATGTGCATCGCCGGGCTGTAGGAGGGCGAGACACGGCAGACCACGTCGCCGAAGACCAATTCGCGGCCGGTGCCGGCGCATTTAACCGACACGATCTGTTTGTCGCTCACGCCGAACTCAGCGGCAGCCTCGGGCGTGAGATGGATGTGCCGCTGAGCGACGATGACGCCCTCGGAGAGCTCCACTTCGCCGCAGGGGCCGACCAGCTTGCAGCCGGCCGAACCCGCGATGTTGCCGGACTCGCGCACCGGCGGATTGAGGCCGAGCGTTCTCGCGTCGGTGAAGGAAACCTCGATCTGAGTGGCCGAACGGGTGGGGCCGAGGATCGAGACGCGGGGGATCGTCTTTTTGGGGCCGACCACGTCCACGCGCTCCTCACATGCAAACTGTCCGGGCTGAGAGAGATCCTTTTTCGGGGTCAGCTTGTAGCCCTTGCCGAACAGAGTTTCAAGATCCGCTTCCGTCACATGCACGTGGCGGGCGGAGGTTTCAATCAGAATTTTTTTTGCCATCGGTTTGTACCTCCATACCATCATTTTGCGCGGGATCGAATCCCGCCGGGGAAAAAGTCCCAGAGCGCGCCGGACGGCGCACCCGAAGCTCTGTCCATTATTATACAAAAAGAATCCCCCCACCGCAAGGGCATCCGGACGCTTTTGGCGGAAAACTTGTCGCTTTTGCTGCGATTTATGATATAATCAAATACAGAATGTAGAAAGAGGGAAGTGATCGACGATGGTAAACTCCTGGGAGGAGCTGCGCGCGCAGGCGATGCAGTGTGAAAAGTGCAACTTGTGCCGGACGCGCACCAACGTGGTGTTCGGTACAGGCCCGCAGGATGCGAAGATTATGCTGATCGGCGAGGGTCCGGGCGAGAACGAGGACCTGCAGGGAGAGCCGTTTGTGGGCAGGGGCGGCCAATTGCTGGATAAGATGCTCAAGGCGGTGGATCTGTCGCGGCAGAAAAACGTCTACATCGCAAACATGGTCAAATGCCGCCCGCCCCAGAACCGCGACCCCAAGCCGGAGGAGAGCGAGGCCTGCATCGGTTACCTGCGCAACCAGGTGGCCCTGCTGCGCCCGCGCATCATCGTCTGCTTGGGGAGGATCAGCGCGATCCGGCTCATCAGCCCCAACTTCAAGGTGACCAAGGAACACGGCGTCTGGTTTGAGAAAAACGGCGTCCTCATGATGGGTACCTTCCACCCCGCCGCGCTGCTGCGCACCCCCGCCAGCAAACCGGCAGGATTGGAGGATTTTCTATCCCTCAAAGAGAAAGCCCTCGAGCTCTGTCCGGAAATTTTTGAATAAACCGCAGCAAAAAAAGGCTTCCCCGCGCATAGAGAGGGGTTCATAAAACAGTTGACCCTCCGTATGTACTGAAAGCATACGGAGGGTTTATTTATATTCATAATGAAACCTTGCTGGCGGCGAACGGTTTGTCAAACCGTTTGCGGACAGCAAGTCCACAGGGGATAGCCGCATTAGCGGCGCAAGGGAGTGCAGCCACCTTGACGGAACAAAGTGAAACATTCGAGGCCTGTCAGTTTCTTTCTGCTGACGGAAAATGAAGCTCCGCAGGACGCACGATACTCCCGATAGGAGAGTATAGAAGTGCACCCTTTAGTTCCTAAAGGGATTTTTTCAGTCCCTCCAAACCGGAAAGTATTCTATTCCGCACGGTTATCTATTGTGAAAACAACACAAGCAATTCCAGCAATCATTGAGAACAAAATAGCTCCACTCATTGCCTCATTCATAGTTGCTCCAATGAAAAAACCGATAACTCCTGCAATGACCATAGTGATAATAGATACTACAGTTCTAAACTTTTTCATGCGCCCTGTACCTCCACCAAATTTCGGTTGTTTATTCATAAGTATATCAGAAAAATATGAAGGAATCTACCGCCTGTACGAAAACACCCGAGCATTTTGAGCCCAGGTGTTCTCTGTATCAATCATAAATCAGCTCAAATATCACAATCGCTTCTGCCTGTGCCTTGCAAGCGTTCATCTGCCGCACCCATTCCATTTGGTTTTCGGCTTCTCGGCGCAATACTGTTTTACGGACACCTGGTATCGGGGAAGCCTTTTTTGCCCGTCGGGAATCAAGCCAGCCTTTGCAGCAGGCGTTCCAGGTTCTCAATGGTCTTTTCATCAAAGAAATGCTCGATCTGCTCTACCTGCTCGATCTCGTCGTCGGTGTGGTTGAGCAGACACAAAAAGCGGTGAAGCACATCGTGGCGATAAAGCAGGTATTCCCCCAGTTCCCATCCCTTTGGGGTCAGCTTCACCATGCCGTACCGCTGGGAATCCACGTAGCCGAGTTCCTTCAGATTGGCCACCATCTTGGACGCCGAGGACGGCTTGACCCCCAGCGCAGCCGCGATGTGGTTGACACGCGCATAGCCATCCTGCTTTTCACAGCGACAGATCATTTCGAGGTAATCCTCCATCGCGTCGGTGACAGCGCGGTTGTTTTTGAGCCGGTAGCCCTTGAGCGTTCGGAATTCGCTCTCCTCCATCCGCTCTCACCTCCTAAAAAGTTGTAGCGCGCCGTGCCGCATCCGAATAAATTAGTACAGGGAAACAAATTTGCCCATTCCTAAAATATTAACAGGAGTCAATGATTATGAACGAAAACACCATAACTTTATATAGAGTTCCGGAAGGAAAGACCGCAAAGGTGCATTCTCTGCAATCCACAGGGAGTATGCGCCGCCGCCTGCAGGATATCGGCCTCATAGAGGGGACCGACGTGCGCTGCCTACAAAGGAGCCCCGCGGGGGACCCGGTCGCCTACTTAATCCGCGGTGCGGTGATCGCGCTGCGTTCGGAGGATTCCTCACAGATCCTCGTATCGCTCTGAGGCGGTGTGCCGCCCGCCTTTTCCGGCCGAGAACTCGACGGGAAGGGGCGGGTGGCATGTTTTGCCGATCGATCGCATCTAAAATTTGAAACAGAAGGAGAATGATCATGGGTTTAACGGCAGAATCAACGGGGCTTGGGGCCGTGGACAATGGGCTGGTGATCCGCAAGGAGGACCCGGGCGACCGGGTGATTGCACTGGCCGGCAACCCCAACGTGGGAAAATCCACGGTATTCAATGAGTTGACCGGCCTCAAGCAGCACACTGGCAACTGGCCGGGTAAGACCGTCACAAACGCGCAGGGGCGCTATCTACATAACGGCCGGGGATATGTGATGGTGGATATCCCCGGCACCTATTCGCTGTTGGCACATTCGGCCGAAGAGGAGGTCGCGCGCGACTTCATCTGCTTCGGCAACCCGGATGCGGTGGTGGTGGTGTGCGACGCCACCTGCCTGGAGCGCAATATGAACCTGGTACTGCAAACCATCGAGATCACCCCGAACGTGGTGGTCTGCGTCAACCTGATGGATGAGGCCGCGAAGAAGCATATCCGCATCGACTTCGAGCAGCTCTCGCAGAATCTGGGGGTTCCGGTGGTCGGGACGAGCGCCCGCAGCCGCCGGGGACTGGATGAACTGATGGAGTGCGTCGAGCGGGTGGCGGATGGGAAACAGGCGGCCGCTCCGATGAAAGTCCGCTACAATTCCTACATCGAGGCAGCCATCGGCATGGTGGAACCGGTTTTACAGGGGCGGATCGGGGACCGGATCAATACGCGATGGGCAGCGCTCAAGCTGATCGATGCCGATCCCTCGCTGGTGCAGTCGCTCACCGATTTCCTGGGCGCCGACCCGTTCGAGGACGACGAGGTGGCGCAGGCGGTGGAGACGGCGCGCCGGTATCTGGCCGGGGAGGGCCTGGACGAGGAACATCTGCGGGACAGCGTGGTGTCCTGCCTGGTGCTGGGCGCCGAGAGCGTGTGCGCTGACGCGGTGTTCTTCGAGGATCGCGCCTACAACGAGCGCGACCGCAAGATCGACTACCTGCTCACCAGCAAGTGGACCGGGATTCCGGTGATGCTGCTGCTGTTGGCCGGTATCTTCTGGTTGACCATCACTGGGGCGAACTACCCGTCCCAGCTTTTGTCCGACGGCCTGTTCTGGGTCCAGGACCGGCTCACTGACCTGTTTACCGCGCTGAATGCACCGGAGTGGCTGCACGGGGCGCTCGTGTTGGGTGTCTACCGCGTGCTCGCCTGGGTGGTCGCGGTGATGCTGCCGCCCATGGCGATCTTCTTTCCGCTGTTCACCCTGCTGGAGGACGCGGGTTATCTGCCGCGCGTGGCGTTTAACCTGGACCGGGGCTTCAAAAAATGCCGCGCATGTGGTAAACAGGCACTAACCATGTGCTTGGTCGCCGGCAGGGCATTTTTGATCCTTCCGAGGTGACAGAAGACATTTACCTGATGATTGGAAAACTGGAAGGGGGATGGTGTCCTATACTGCGGCCGGGGTGCCGCTTTCTTTTTTGCATCCGGTTTGCAGAGGGACCCTTGACAATTTGCGAAGAGGTGCTATAATCCTATATAGTTCTAAATAGAACAATATAGAGGTGAAAAGGTCGTGTATATGGAGTTTTGGAATCTCCTCTCCCTTTCAAAGCGCCTGTACGATCAGAGTATGCAGCCGGTCTGCGAGCAGTTCGGGGTGGCACGCATGGAGCTGGATGTCCTGCTGTTCCTCGCCAACAATCCGCCCTACGACACAGCCAAGGACATCGTGGAGCGGCGGCGGCTGACCAAATCGCACGTGTCCACATCGGTGAATTCGCTGATCGCGCGGGGATATTTGGAGCCGTCCTTCCAGCAGGGAAACCATAAAACCGTCCATCTCCGAATCTGCCCGGCGGCGCGGGAGCTTCTCGCCTGCGGGCAGGAGGCGCAGAGTCGGTTCGTTGCGAGCGCATTTGCGGGTTTTCGGCCCGAGGAAATCAAGGAGATGGGGGTCAGATTCGGCCGAATCGCGGAGAACGTCCGCGCGGCTCTCACAGGAGGAATGGGAAATGCCTTATGAATTTTTGATCTGTTTTATCGCTGGAATCGGGGCGGGCTTGGGGACCGGGTTCGCCGGGATGAGCGCCGCAGCGGTGATCAGCCCCATGCTGATCACCTTTTTGCATCTGCCCGCCTATGAGGCGGTGGGCATCGCGCTGGCCAGCGACGTGCTCGCCAGCGCGGTCAGCGCGTATACCTACGGCAAAAACAAGAATCTGGACATCAAAAACGGCTTGATTATGATGTTTACGGTTTTGGGATTCACCCTGGTGGGAAGCTGGGTGTCCAGCCTGCTCCCTAACGGTGCGATGGGTGGATTTTCGGTGTTTATGACCCTGTTGCTCGGCATCAAGTTCATCGTGCGCCCCGTTTTGACCACCAAGGATTCGATGGCCGGGGTCAGCTTTAAAAAGCGCGCGGTGCAGTCGGTGCTCTGCGGCATTCTGATCGGCTTTATCTGCGGCTTCGTGGGCGCAGGCGGCGGCATGATGATGCTCCTGATCCTCACCAGTGTGCTCGGCTATGAGCTTAAAACGGCGGTGGGCACCAGCGTGTTTATCATGACCTTTACCGCCTTGACCGGCGCGGTCAGCCACTTCGCCATCGGCGGCGCCCCCGACTGGTCGGTCCTGATTTTTTGTGTTCTCTCCACGCTCTTGTGGGCGCGCATCGCCGCCAAATTTGCCAACAAGGCGAATCCTGTCGTGCTCAACCGCGCCACCGGTGTGGTGCTGACGGTGCTGGGTGTGGCGATCATCGCGGTCAATTACCTGTAATTAGTTTGCCGAGGAGAAGCGGTAGATAATTTTGATCTGCTGGCGCTTCACCCTGCGGCCGTCCGGTCCGGTCTCATACCGCCCCTGACTGATTTCTACGCGGTCGACCAGCCGGTAGAGCAGGTCTGGCGTCAGCGCTTCGGGGTTTTCCCACTGCGCCAGCAGGGTGGAACAATCCCGCTGGTCCGCGGGGCTGCCCGCCTCCGCGCGCTCCTGTATCTGCTGCAGCTCCGCTTCTGCGCCCTTCTGCTCCGCCTCATAGCGCGCGAGCAGCCGCTGAAAACGCTCGTCGCCGATCTTTCCCGAAAGGTTATCCTCGTAAAGCTGCTCTATCACGCGATCCAATTCGGCTGTGCGCCTTTTCAGCGTTGCCGCCCGTTTGTCCGTCCGGCCGCCATCCGCCCGGCCGGGCAGCTCCATTGCCCGGTTCAGTAGGGCATGGCGCTGTTCGTCGGTGAGCTGGAGCTGCTTGCGGAGCTGCTCCAGCACCAGGCGGCACAGCGTTTCGTAGTCGATGAAGTGGTTGGTGCATCCAGCTGTGCCGCGGAGCTTGTAGGCCCCGCAGGCGAGGCGATAGACCCCATGAGCCGAAGTGATCGACATGTTGTGGCCGCAGTCCGCGCACTTGGCGATCCCGGAAAAGATGTTGTGAAATCCGCCCGCCGGCCGTTTGGTGCGGGAGGCCATCCGCTGGCCCGCCAGGTCGAACGCCTCGCGGCTCACCAGCGGTTCGTGTGTGTGCTCCACCACCACCCAGTCCTCGCGCGGCTTTTCGATGGTGGCATGGGCTTTGAAGGATAGCTTGCTGGTCTTGCCCTGCGCCATATGGCCGAGGTAACAGATGTTCCGCAGCATTTTGCCGATGGTGGAAGGGGTCCATTCCAGGCGCCTGGAGTAGTTGGCTGCGTCCAGGCCCGGATGGGTCTGGCAGCGGTGGAGGGCGGGGCAGGGGACGCCGCGGCGGTTCAGCTCCCGCGCGATGTCGGCGGGGCGGAAGCCCAGCTCGGCCTGTTGAAAAATGTATTGCACCACCTGCGCTGTGGAGGGGTCCACGAGCAGGTGGTTTTTGTTTTCCGGGTCCTTTTGGTAGCCGTAGGGGGCGAAGTTCCCGATGAAGCATCCGGCCGCAATCTTGCTTTGAAGCGCGGAGCGGATTTTTTTGCTGGCGTCGCGGGCATACATCTCGTTGATGACGTGCTGAAAGGGGGCGAGGTCGTTGTAAGGCGAGTCGCTGTCGTATCCGTCGTTCACCGCGATGTAACGCACGCCCTTGCTCGGAAAGTAGAGCTCGGTGTACTGGCCGGCCGTGATGTAATCGCGCCCCAGGCGGGAGAGGTCCTTGGTGATGACCATGTTGATTTTCTTGCTTTCGATATCCCGGATCATCCGCTGGAAACCCGGCCGGTCGAAGGAGGTCCCGCTGTAGCCGTCGTCCACATATTCGGCGTAAACGAGATAGCCGTGTTCCTTGGCGTAGGCGGCGAGCATCCTGCGCTGGGTCGAGATGCTGGCGCTCTCCCCCAGCTTATCGTCGTCCCGCGACAGCCGCAGGTAAAGCCCCGCTGAATAATCGGTGCCCATCAGCGCCCTCCTTTCGCGGTGGATGCGTCTTTACGATCCCCTCTGTGGGGGCGGGTGGGCCAGCAGAAATTCCAACAGCAGCTCTTCGAGCGCCGGCCCTGCAGGATGGACGCTGACGACTTCGTACTGGTCTCCGCTGGACGTTGTAACCCAGATTTTCTCCTCATTGTGCTCCAATTTCTTCACCGCCGCTCCCTATTACATGTTAGGAAAAATCCGTCCCATCACTCTTATGCGGGGAACAAGTCCGGATATGTCTGGGGCGGGCCACGGCGGAAAAGCTCGAATTCCAGGATTCCAGATTGAAAGAATCGGTCTGATATGGTAAAGTTGTAGGGAGCACTCTGTTGAATCCGATCGGTTCGCCCCGCCTCAAGCGGCGGGGGTGTTTTGCCGGATAATCCGTTTTATGGGACCGAATATATGATATCATGGCGGTAAGCAAAGGCAGGTGAATGAGATGGTTAGTTACTATTGCAACAACTGTAAGATCGCGGTGGAGAAGAGTGAATGCCCCATCTGCAACAAGAGGACGGAGATGAAGAGCGAGCTCTATTGGTGCCCCTCCTGCAATATCCCGCTTTACGAAGAGACCTGCCCCCTTTGCCACGGCCGCGGGGCGTACTTCACGTCGGATGCGAGGCCGGTGTTCCCCGAAGAGCGGCTGCTGATCGAGATTATGCTGGATCAGCCGTTTGCGTTTCTGCACGATTCCGTCTGGAACGGCACGGGAAACCGCTACTATGTGAACGGGAAGCGTATCCCGTTTTCCGTCTCCAACCTGCGCCGGTACGACCCCGAGGAGATTCGTGCAAAGCTGGAAAGGTACAAACCGCAGAATTCCTATGGGCCGTTCAACGAGATGATCGGCCGCTGGATTCAGGCGAACGCGCAGCACCTCCACTTCATCACAACCGAGGCGCGGCAGTACGTCAGCGGCTATTCCCAGCGCTTTCTCAACACCGACAACGTGGCGTCGTTTGTCTCCTTTTCAGGAGGAAAGGATTCGACGGTGGTCAGCGACCTGGTGCGCAAGGCGCTCAGCAATCCCTCCGTCATCCACATCTTTGGAAACACGACCCTCGAGTTCCCTCAGACCTACGAATATCTGGAGCGCTTCCGCAAGGAGAACCGCAAGACCCCCATGTTGCGCGCCGAAAACAGGGATCAGGATTTTTTTGACCTCTGCGAGGTGTTCGGCCCACCGAGCCGCACCCTGCGGTGGTGCTGCAACATCTTCAAAACCGGCTTCATTGGGGAGAAAATCAAAAGGACCTTCGATGCCGACAACAAGGCCGTGCTCACGTTTTACGGCATCCGGCGGAGTGAATCGGCGAGCCGCAATACCTATGAGCGGTCCTCGGTGGGCCGGAAGATCAGCAAGCAGCTGGTCGCCTCGCCCATCATCGACTGGCTGGATTACGACATTTGGCTCTACCTGCTGACCACCGGAATCGACTTCAACGACGCCTACCGGTTGGGTTATACCCGTGTGGGCTGCTGGTGCTGCCCCAACAACAGCAGGTGGTCGCAGTTTCTGGCGAGCATCTATATGCCCGAGCAGAGCAAGCGGTTCCACGACATCCTCTACCGCTTTGCGGTGAAGATGGGCAAGGAGAACCCCGAGGAATATGTCGCCTCTGGCGGATGGAAGGCGCGGCAGGGGGGCGCGGGGATCGAGCTGAGCAAGAATGTGGCGATTGAATTTAAGCCCTGCGCAACCGACGCCAAGAGCTTCAACTATGTCCTGAATAAACCCATCACCAGGGAGCTCTACGAGCTTTTTAAGCCGTTCGGCGTCCTCAAATTCGATATGGGCAACCCCAGGCTGGGCGAGGTCTACATCCTCGACCATAAAACCATGCAGCCGATTATGAAGTTGCAGGGCAGGCTGGGCACGGACGAGCTGCGCATCACCATTCTGAGTACGCCGATCGCCCATCGGATCAAGACGGCGGAGATCGAGCTGAAATTCAAATGCCAGATCACCAAATACCAGCTCTGTGCGGGGTGTCACGCCTGCGAGACGGTCTGCAAGCAAAATGCGATCAAGCTGATCAAAGTCGGGGAGACCGGCTATCAATACCGATATGAAATCGATGAGGGCAAATGCAACCACTGCTGCGAATGTATCAACCACTATACAGGCGGATGCTATATGAGGCGGGTGCTGCTGCCCCGTGGAAAGGGATATTCTGAGAATGAACAATAAGCTCAACAAGGTGAGGCTCAAGGGAAACGAATCCTTCAACATCCGCGAGGGCTGGCTCCGCAAGGGGATGCGCTGCGTGGCAGAGGACCCCAGGCTGTTCGCCAAGCGCGAGGCGATGGAACTGCTCGGCATGGGCAGCAAGATGGTCAAGTCGGTTCGGTTTTGGCTTCAGGCCACCGGCCTCACCCAAGAGGTGTATCAAAACGGCGGCCGCGTCCAGACGATCACCGAGGACTTCGGCCGTGTGATCGACCGCTACGACCCGTATTTTGACGATATCTTCACCCTCTGGCTGCTCCATGCGAACATCGTGGCCAACGAGGAGTTCTGCATCGCCTGGAACATCTTTTTCAACGAGTACGAGGGGGAGAACTTCACTAAGGAGGATCTGTTCCTGATGTGCAAAGCGCAGCTGGTCAAGCGGATGGAGGAGGGGGCTGCCTTCTCCGAGAAGTCGTTTTACAGCGACTGCGCCAGCATCCTGAAGATGTACCTCAGCGCGGAGACCAGCGAGGACCCGGAGGAGAGCCTCGGGTGCCCTTTCGCGGCCTTGGGGCTCATCCGAAGGAGCGCCAACTCCAAAAACGCATACCGAAAGGTAGCGCCATCACCCGACCAGCTGGATAAGCTGGCCGTCCTCTACGTCATCAGGAAGAATTTGGCCGAAGGCAAGCGCTCGGTCAGCATCGATGATCTGCTCGGCGCGCCCAACAACGTCGGTAAGGTGTTCCACCTCAATCGGGTGGGGCTCAACGAGTATCTCGACCAGCTCCGGGTCTCCGGGCTGCTCACGCTCACCCGCACGGTCGGCCTGGACATGGTGTACCTGGAAGATTCCCCCACGCCGCCTGAGATTATGACGGCGTATTATGAAAAAGCAACGGTGAGGTAATCCATGAAATACGGTAGTTTCATCCGGGTGAACGAGAAGTTTCAGACCTCGATCAACCTGGAGTATGACTTGAATCAAATCGACAAGGTCGATTGTTACATACCGACCGAGCAGTCCGTCAAGATTCTCGGCGATTTTTTGCAATCCTTCTATTACGACAACAACACGCAAAACAGAGCGACGGTGTTCATCGGCCCGTATGGACGTGGAAAATCTCACCTCCTGCTCATCCTCACCGCGCTGACCTCCCTCGACGTGTACGCTGTCGGCGGGGGGACGGCAGAGGAGGCCGCGAGGGCGCAGCGGGAGCTCTGCAGCAAGATCAGCGCCGTCAATCCCGAGGTCGGCGAGCTGGCCAAAGTTGTGGTGGAGTCTGGCATCCGGACGCTGCCTGTGATCGTCAACAGCAACACGACCGACATCAATCAGGCGTTTATCGTCGCGCTGCGGGACGCGCTGGTCAACACCGGCCTGCAGAACCTGCTGCCTGAGACCTACTTTGACGCTGCCTGCGCCATGATCGGCAAGTGGGAGGCGTCCTTTCCCGAGGCGTACGAAAAGCTGGGCCGGGAGCTGAGGCAGCACAAGCGCTCGGTCGAGGACCTGCTGATCGGCCTCAAGCGGTACGACCAGGCTGCCTACGAGCTGTTCTGCGCCTGTTACCCCTCGGTGGCTGCGGGCGCGGAGTTCAACCCCCTCATCAATATGGACGTGGTCAAGCTCTACACATCGGTGGTCAACGCCCTTTGTGAACAGACGCCGTTTCGTGGCATCAACATCATTTTCGACGAGTTCAGCAAGTTCCTGGAGGCCAATCTGGACAGGAGCAGGATGCTCAACTTCAAGATCATCCAGGATATGGCCGAGGCCGCGACCCGCAGCGGCAGGCAGCAGATTCATTTCACCTGTGTCACCCACAAGGAGATTTTAGACTACTCCGCCAGCGACAGCTTCAAAACGGTGGAGGGGCGCTTCCGCCAGCTTCGCTTCATCGCGCCGTCCGAGCAGAGCTACGAGCTGATTTCCAACGCGATTGAAAAGGCGCCCGAGTTTGAAGACTTCAAGCGGGAACACCGGGCGGAGTTTGAGCGGGCGATCAGCGTCTCGTCGATGGTGGGCGTGTTTGGCGACCTCTCGCAGCAGGCGTTCGAGCAAAAGCTCGTCTACGGCTGCTTTCCGCTGTCCCCCCTCAGCGCATACGCGCTACTCAAGGTCAGCGAGAAGGTGGGGCAAAATGAGCGGACGCTGTTCACCTTCCTGGCGCAGCGCGATGCAAACACGCTCTCCGCGTTTCTGCAAAACGACTACGACACCCTGCGGTTCCTCACGGTGGAATCGATCTACGATTATTTTGGGGAGCTGTTCAAACGGGAGGTGTTTAACACCACTGTGCACAGCATCTGGGCCAAGGCCGATTCCGCCATCCGGCAGGTTTCAGACGGGGATCAGCTCAAAATCCTCAAGGCGTTCGCCGTCATCAAGATCATCGGGGACGAGGCGTTTCGATGCACATCGTCGCACATCAAAGCGGCCCTGATGATGGACGACGACCGGTTCGCCAGGGCGAGCCGCGAGCTGCTCAAGCGGCATATTCTGGTGCAGCACGGTTCGTCGGAATACGTCCTGATGACCGCTAACGGCGTGGATGTGCAGAAGAATGTGGAGACCTACGTCAAATCCAAGCTCGCGCGGATCAAGACCTGTGAGGTTCTCGCGGACGTGGTGGACCTCGGCTTTGTGATGCCGCGGGAATACAACGACAGGTTCCGGATGGTGCGCTATTTCAAGAATATTTTCCTGGAGGCCAAAGTCTTTCTGCACTACCAGGACGCTTCACAACTTTTGGCCGATTATCCCTACGACGGCCTCGTGATCTACATCGTCAACGAAGGGGAGGTCGCGGCTGAGGAGATCGAACAGAAGGTGCGGTCGTTTCACGGGCAGCCGCAGATCGTGCTGTGCATGTCCAAGGCGTTTTTTCAGCAGGAGGAGCTGCTGAAGAAGTACGTCGCGATTCAGCGGCTCAAGGCGGATATGGCGGATCAGATGGGGGACCCGCATTATCTCGAGGAGATGGACAACCTGGAGGAGGATATCTTCCGGCAGATCCACCAAGCGGTACAGGACCTGTACTCGCCGGGCAGCCCCAACAGCTACTTTGTCAATTGTGACGGGCCGTTCCCTGTCATCTGCCGCCAGGTGGAGCTCAACCACGAAATCTCCCGCATTTGCAGCGTTTGCTATTGGCAGACCCCGGTTGTCAACAACGAGATGGTCAACAAAAATGTGATAACACCTCAAATCCGCAAGGCGCGCGCCCTCGTCGCCGACTGGATTCTGGAGCGCGCCGACGACAACGTGATCCCCTGTATGGATGGCTTTGGCCCGGAGGTGAGCATTTTCAAATCGATGTTTGTGCGCACAGGTCTGGACCGCTCCACCGAGGCGCAGGACCCGGGCATCCGCGCGGTACTCGGCGAGATCGCGCGCTTCATCACCTCCTGCGAGGAGGAGCGGCGGAACTTCGGCGCTCTGTACCAGACGTTGACAGAGGCCCCATTTGGGGTGCGCAAGGGGGTCATCCCCCTGTTCCTCGCCTATGCCCTGCGGCAATACAGGGAAAATGCCGTCTTCTACTATGCGGGCAAGGAGGTCGAGCTCTCCTCCGCCATCCTGGGCGGGCTGGTGGAGGCGCCGCAACAGTATGAGATGCTGCTGGAAGCGGGCACGGGGGAGCGCGAAGCCTACTTGGACCGTCTGGAAACCCTGTTCGCCCCCTATCAGGACCTGAGAACCACCAGCGTCAACCGCATCTACCGCGTGGTCAAGAGTATGCAGAACTGGATGCGCGCGCTCCCCGAATATACCAAGAAGTTTGGGTCCTATTGGGAGAACGGCGAATCCAAGGCCGTCGGCGAGGAGGTCAAAACCATCCGGCGCGAGCTGCTGAGGTTTGAGACAAACTCCCGCGAGCTGCTCTTCAGCACCTTCCGCCAAAGCCTCAGCCCGTCCGGCGACATATCCGAATGCTACGTTGAGATTGAGGGCGCGAAATCCTTTTTGGAGGGCCACCTGCAGCGCTGCAAAGCGGAACTCAGAGGGAGGCTGATCGCGCAATTTGCGCCGGGCTACCGGGGTGGGCTCTCCCGCGCGATTCAGACGTGGCGGGACGGTCTGCCCGCGGCGGCCAGAACCCACCTGTTCGACAGTACCGCAAACGAGCTGCTATCCTTCGCGGGGAAGCTCAGCGGGTACGACGACGAACAGACCCTGGACGACCTCGTCTACCGCTTCTCTTCCATGGCGATCGAGGACTGGAACGACGCCCTGGCGGCGCAGTTTGACGGCGAGATATCGTCTGCCATCCGGCGGATCAACGAGTATCAGGCGGATGGGGAGGCGCAGGGGGCGGGTCCCTGCAATGTGGTCATCAACCTGACCGGACGGAGGATAGAAAAGGCGTTCTCGGAGGAGGAAATCTCCCCGCTGGGGAGGACGGCTCTCAACAACCTTCAGGCCGTCTTCGAGGAGTACAACGGCGCGCTGGAACCCGACGAACAGCTCGCCATTCTGATTCAACTGATGAAAGACCTTTTGGATTAAGGAGCGCCGTATGAACGATATGATTTATTTGGATAACGCTGCGACGACCTTCCCCAAGCCGGAATGCGTTTACCGGGCGGTCGATTTCGCACAGCGTAATCTGGCCGTGAACGTCGGCCGCGGCTCTTACGCCGCTGCAAAGTCGGCCGCGGCGGTGGTCGATGAGGCGAGGGCGCGCACAGCGAAGCTGGCCGGTGCGAAAAGCCCGGACGATGTCGTCTTCACCCCGTCTGCAACCATCGCCCTCAACGAGATTCTGTTCGGGCTGGAGTGGGACGAGTATAAAAATGTCTATGTCACCCCATTTGAGCACAACGCGGCGGCCCGCCCGCTGGAGGCCATCCGCCGGAGATGCGGCGCTGCGGTGCACCTGCTGCCCTACGATAAGACCACCTACCAGCTCGACGCCGCAGAGATGGAGCGGCTGTTTTCAATCGACCCACCGGACTATGTGCTCGTCGATCACGTCAGCAACGTGATCGGCCTGATCTCCCCGCTGGATGAGATTGTGCGGGCGGCCAAGGAATACGGCGCGGCGGTGATCGTCGATGCGTCCCAGTCGCTGGGGCTGCTCGACATCGACCTTTCCGTGTCCGGCATCGATTTTTTGGTGTTTGCGGGCCACAAAAATTTGTACGCCGCATTCGGCGTGGGCGGATTTGTCAAAAACAGCGGATATCCGCTTCATCCCTTTTTTGCAGGGGGGACCGGTTCTGATTCCCTCAACCTCGGTATGCCGCCCTCGACGCCCGCGGGCTACGAATTTGCAAGCCCCAACGTCATCGCGATCGCGAGCTTGAACGAATCGCTTCAATGGATCGAGTCGGTCGGCAGGGGCCAGATTTACCGGCACAAAAAGGACCTGATGCGCAGGCTGATCGACGGCCTCAGCGGCCTCGGCGGCGTGAAGCTCTACCTCCCCGCAGATTTGCACCGGCACACCAGCGTCCTGTCGATCAACCTGGAAGGGTATGAGGCCGGCGAGGTCGGCGCGATCCTGGACCAGGATTACGGGATTGCGGTGCGGACCGGATACCACTGTGCGCCTTATGTGCACGATTTCATCGGATCGACTGTTTATAAAGGGACGGTTCGCCTGAGCCTGAGTTATTTCAATACGATGGAGGAGATCGACACAGTGATCAAAGCCGTTTCTGAGATAGAGGGGGCATGACCATGAACGAATTTGTCAACTACCTGAACTCGACCAACAATGCGGGCAGCGATTCCACCGGTTCCCTGGCGGAGGTGCAGGTGAAAAGCGCCTATTACGACCGGATCAAGGTAGACCGCAGGCTGGGCGGGTATATCGCCGAGGGGCTGGAACGGCAGCGGTACGAGGCGTTTGTGCTGACCGGCCACGCGGGCGACGGCAAAACCAGCATTTTGGTGCAGGCGCTCAAACAGGAGGGTCTGCTGGCGCCGACGGAGGGCCTGGAAAAACAGAAGGATTACGAGCATTTCTACTATGTCAAGGATATGAGCGAAATTCCCAAGCACGACCAGACCGGGGTGCTTCGGAAAGCGCTCGAATCTCCGGCAAATGGGAAAAGCAGCCTGCTCATCAGCAACACCGGGCCGCTGATGGATGTGTTTGTCAAGCTGGTGCAGGAGATACGCGCGGAGAAAGGGTCGCCGTTTGGGGAGGACGAGAGGATCGAGCTCCAGTCCACCCTGCTCAGGCAGCTCGACAGGAGCGGGGACGCTGCGATTGAGATCGAGGGGTATTCCTTCGTCCTCGTCAACATTGCGCGGGTGGACAACGTCGCGTTTGCCGGCAGAATTTTGGAAAATATCCTCGCGGACGACCTGTGGGCTGCGTGCGACGGCTGCGCCTGCGAAGACCGCTGCCCCATCTGCTGGAACCGCAGGTATGTCAGCGAGCACCGCAAGCGCGTGCTGGCGTTTTTGGAAAATTATTACCGCTACCTATACGAGAATGACAAGCGCATGACCATCCGCCAGATGGTGGGCCAGATCAGTTATGCACTCACCGGGAACCTCACCTGTGACGCCATCCAGGGGCATTATTACAGGGCCCCTTTCTTCGATTACAACTTTGCCAACCTCTTTTTCGGCTGTGTCGGCCTGCGCGACGACAAGGACGCGGGCCAGGTGAAGGGAATCGAGCAGATCAGGAGCCTGGAGCTGGACAAAATCGCGCTGGATGCGGACTACAGCCTGTTTGTCAACCATGATTATACCTGCTTCAGCCCGGAAATCCAGACGGAGCTGACCGAACTGTTCCGGAAAAACCGGAGATATTACCGGATTTCAGAGGAGGGCGCGGCCTCCTCCAACCCCGTGCAGAAGCGCGAAACCCAATTGCGCCGGGCGGTGCGGCGGTTCTATCTGATGTACAGCATGTGCAGCGACGAGGCTCAGATGGAACAGGTGATGAATCAGGTGTTTGGCAGGCATTTTACCGACTATAAAAAGCTGATCTCCGGCCGGCAGCCCCGCCTGATGCTCAAACGGATGCAGAATACCATTTTTCAGGCGCTTTACAAGAAGAATACCGGATTTTTGCCCAGCGGGGACATGCCGCTGTTTTTGACCCTCCGCCGCGAGGACGACGTGTTCCAAAACGTGATGCTGGTGCTCGGCACGGTCAACAAGAGCGACCTCGAACTCTGCCAGCGGAAGGAGAACAACCGCTTTGAGGATGCTGATGAGAAGTGGTCGCTGGTGCTCAAGGTGAAGGATCGGGAGTTTCCCATCACCCTGCCGCTGCTCACCTATTTCAGCGCCCTGATCGACGGCGCGATCGCATCCAACAGCAATCCCGCGCTCACCCACGGCATCGCCAAGCTGGATGCCCTGCTGCATGAGCTGTACAGTTTTCATGACGACGACAACGAGCTCACTGTGTTGGTGAATACCGCGAAGGGGCAGCAGGTGAGGAAAATAGCTTTTGAGGAAGGAAAAATGTTGATCGACTAGGAGGGACGACATCATGGAGCTGTACCCCAGGACATACAAAAATGTGAACTCCTTGCAGAGCAAGCTGTTTGGGCACCGGATCAAGGCGGCCCAGACCAAATACGAGTATCTGATCGAATTTTTGCAGGTGGCAATCGCCCGCAAGGAGGACGCGCTCACCGGCAAGCCCTTCTCCGGTATGTTCCCGGTCGATCGCCGGGTGGAGGCCTACAACCTCACTTTTTTCCCTGAGACAAGGATCGGGCTCAAGCGGTTTGTATTCCTGCCAAAAAGCAAGCTGGAGGGCAAGGCGGAGGTGGATAAGCAGGCGTACCGGGAATGCATCTCGGCGCTGGAACAGAATGTGCTGGGTGCGAACGCCATGGCCAGACGGAATAACATCACGATCATTCAAAACCTCCTCAGCGGGTTCAGCGCGGTCAATCAAAACCGCTCCTGGTTCGACCAGAACCTGCTCCCCATCTGCCGCGAGGCCATCCTCCCCGAGGGCATGGGCGTGAAGCGCGTCCGCCAGGGCCTCACCTTCAGCGTGGGGGACGCCAAGGTGGACGGTGCGTTCGACTACCACCGTTACACCTACATGTGCCGCGGCGGGGAGGTCTATTACCTCCATCTGCTCAATGCCATCAACGAGTTTCCGGCCTATCAGGCGGTCATCGAAGCGCGGCTGACCCAGATGATCGACAGTTTTCCGCAGTTTTCCCACCTGTGCAACTTTGTGCAGGGGACTTGGGACAATTATATGATGGTTCCGGCCGAAGAAAAGAAGGAGACCTCCAAGGACCTGGGTGCGATTCCCCGCGCCTTTTCGCAGCGCAACCGCGATACCCTGTCCGAGCTCCGCAACTTTCTCAACAGCAAGTCCCATCCGTTCGAGAAGATGGAGATTCTTGCAGACGGCATCCTCCTGCAAATGCTGAGGATGATGTATCTCGCGGCCGCCATCGGGCGCGAGAGCAACTGCTGGGTGCTCGACATCAACTACAAGGGAATGGACAACAGCGAGATGAGAAAGACGGCGATTGCCGCCTTCAAACACAATGAAGAGGTCATCAGCAGTTACCTCTACCGCGGATACGCCGAGTTGCGCGATCAACTGGAGGAGCAGGACGAGCGAAAGGCCATCAAGGGCGCCGCGGAGGATTCCTACCGCCTGTTCCGGAAGATGGGTAAGGCGATCGGCGTTGTGATTCCCAATACCGGCGCGGGGATGCGCTTCTCCCTGTCCGAGGACATCATCAAGTTTCTGGTGCTCTCGCTGATCCCTCCCAAAAAGATGATCACCCTCGACGAGTTTATGGAGCTGCTCTACCGGCACTTCGGCATGGTCATCGGCAAGGAGCAGTATCTCAGGGAGGCGGCGCGCGGGTCGGTGAAGAAGCCGGGGGACACCTCCTGTCTGGAGGAGAACAAGCGCGCGCTCGCCCAGAAGCTCAAGGACTGCGGATTTCTGCGCGATCTGTCCGACGCGACCTCAATCGTCGAAAACCCCTATGAAAGCGAGGATGATTTGGTGTGAAACAGTTGACAAAAGTCCTGCTGATGCGGATTTTGGAACAGATGGAGCGGGAGCCCTCAAAAACCAACATCGTCCGGATCGAGGGGATCGACAATCCGGTCATCTACAGCGATGTCTGCGAGCAGCTCAAATATGCCGCCGGCAATACCTTTGTAGCCAAGCTCACCTATGAACGGTTCCAACAGTTCGAGCGGGAGAACAGGGAAGAGTGGAAGCAGGCGCTCGTATTTTTGCATCAGGGGGGAGAACGACAGCTACAGCACAGCGCTCACAGAGGCGTATAAGGCCAAGAGCTATGTCGATTTTGACGGCGCGATCACCAAATGGCGCAACGAATCTGCGGAGTATCTGGCGGCGACCCCAGCCCTGGTGGTACTGATGGGCACCGAAGCGACCGACGACAAGGGCAGCCTGGAGGATTCGATCTATGAGATCTCCACCAAGGAGATGATCGCGGCGCTTAAGGCCGACTATAGCGCCTGGTTCGGGGATATCCTGGCGGAAAACAACCTGGATACTGAAGAAAACCGCGCGGCGCTCAACACCCTGTATAAGACCATTTTTTCCAGCGCCAACGTGGATGTGTTCACCTACAGCGATTTTATCGACCGCCTCCACGACCTGTCGTTCGGTTCGATGCAGGAGCTCATCGCCTACATCTGTGAGACGCTGAACACCGTTTGGGGCATCCCGAGCGTGATCGATGGGCGGTCGGTGCCTATGGTCCGGAGCCTCAAGACCGGCAAGCCCGCAAAGATCATCGCCAATGCCATCCGGTTCATCGAACGGGCCGACGACATCCCCACCCAGTCGTATGAACAAAAGCTGCATCAAAAATTCCAGAAGTATGCGGAGGAGAATGAGGTCGATCCCGGCGCGGGTTTTCCACAGGAGACCGGGCTGTTTGTCAATTACGATGAGTTTGAAACGTGCGTCCTGGATTTCATGAAGGGGAAGGACCTGGACCTCAACCGCAGCCGGCTGCTCGCGGTCGACTACGCGATTCTGGACCGGATCATCGGAACCAAGATTCAGGGCGCGGACCCAAAGCCCAAAGCGCCGCTGGTGACAGGCGAACCGATGGAGGCATATTCCAGGATGTTCCTGCTCGCCGCAAACGACTTTTATGCGGAATATGGGATCTGTCCCGACGAGATTCGCGTCGAGATCCATAAGATCATCCTCTCCAACTGCACCGAGGACTCCAAAAGCGACGCCTACTGCAACCTCTGCGCATTTCTCGGCGGCATCCTGGAGTTTTTCCGCGGCGCAGGCATTCCATCGGGTGCGGGTGAGCTCTCCTTTTCCTACGACTGTTTCGGCACACCTGATCCGTTCGACTTTGAGCACTTCGACGCGATTCCCGTGGCTTGCCTCAAAACGGCCGGCAAGTGGGGCGACCCCTGCAAGGTCATCCTCACCCTGAGACTGCGCGGGGGCGGCGAGACCCACAGTTACGACTTTAAGTGGGCGTTCTCGCCCTATGCGGCGTGGAGCAACGCGTTTTCCTATCTGGACAACGTGATCGACCGCGCGGGGGAGCATGTCCTCCTGCCCACCCTGGTGGCCTGTGAAAACATCCAGGATTACCTCGCCTGCGAAAGCGAGGAGGAGTTTTATGCGCAGTTGAGCCAGTTGCGCGACGTCGTGCTCTATGAGGAGCACCGGAGGGAGGTCGAGCGGTACTTCGGAAGCTCGGATGCCGCTGCGAAATTCGATTCCCTCTGCTGGAATTTCAAGGATTTTGCGCTGCAGTTGAGCAGGCGCGGCTTTTTCCACGCGCTCGCGGAGCTCCAGCGGGTGGTCGCGGCATACCGCGACCTGATGCAGTATCTCCACGACCACTACGCCGATTTTACCGATGTGCAGCGGGAAAAGATTCCGCTGCTGCTCAACTGTTTTATGATCACCTCCAATCAGAATGTCATCGGGGACTGCGACATGGCGGAGGTGCTGCTGCCGGCCTATCACCCCGTCCTGCTCGAAAAGATCGACGCCAAGTTGCAATTCCTGCGCGACGGCTTTGCGGAGCTGATGGCGCAGCGGGCGACCGGCGCCCAGTCGGACCAGAGGCTGCTGGCTAAGCTGGAAAACCTTGTGCAGCTCTCCTCCATCACCCAGGGGGTGGATACCATCTTCAAAAAGGCCGCTAGCTTCCTCACCTGCAAGAGCATGTGGGAGTATTACGGCGTCTACTACGATGCGGCTGTGGATACCGATCTGATCTCCGGCAATTCGTTCGGGGCCTCTATCGTCACCGATGACGAGGACGCTTCCGCGATGCTCCATGTGTCCCCGCAGTCCAACATCATCGTGCGCAACGTCATGGATTACATGCGCACCTTTCCCGCCCGCGTGGACGGCCTGAAGATCGCGTTCGTCGCCCCCACCGACATGCAGCATATCGTCGCGGCGGTGCACACCATCGCCAAATACCTCGAGGACAGCGCGATTGTCGCAACCATTCATCTGAAGCTGATCTGCCTCAACAGCAGAAAGAATTCAGCGTCCTACCTGCGCAAGTGGCTGGACAGCTATTTCGACGACGAGCGTTCGGTCAAGGTGAACACCTTCCTTCGCTATCTGTCGATCGACGCCGATTCCGGGGTGGAGGAGCTGGAAGGGCTGCTGCAACACCACGACCTCTGCTTTGTCTACAACATTTTAAGCTCTGTGGGCGTTCAGTTCAGCCCGGCCGTCAAGGAGGGCGGCGCCGCGGATCAGGCGAAGTTTCCCATGACCTTGATTCCCGACACCATATCCGCGACCCACGGAAAGTCGAGAAAGGTCAACCTCTCTCAGTCCCAGTTTGCCGCGGCGCAGAGCCAGACGCAGGCAACCCACATGGTCGGGTACCCAGACAGCATCGACCGCGTCTACCGCGCGTACCGGACGCTGGAGCTATCCCCTATTCAGGAGCGGATCATCGACACAGCGCACATCTGCTGCAAGTGGGTCGTCTGTATTGACCAGGCGATCGACCGCCACATGCTGGAGACCAAAAACAGCAAGATCATTGGGTTTACCACGGGCGAGGGCCGCTATGGGGAGCTCAATGTCACGGTGTCCGCCCGCAAAGATTTGCTGCGCGATATCAAGCACATGCTCCGCAAACGGATTACCGAGAAGTTCGCCAACTGGGACGACGCCCGGCTGCAAAAGGCCGCCGATTATTGCGTGGACGGGCTTTCAGAGCGGATGGACGGCAGCCGCATCTTAAAAGCGCTCAACCCCTACGATTATGAAATCCACAGCTTTTTGGCCTACATCCTGACGCTCCAGATGCTGAATATGGCGGCCGCGGACGACCGGTACATCGTCCGCTCGCTCATCAGCCTCGACTCCTATCAGCACTGGTTTGCGGAGGACGGGGAGAAGTGCAAAGACAACAAGCGCCCCGATTTTATGCTGATTGAGATTCCGAACACGCCGGAGAACCTCTCGCCCGAGTGCCTGCTCCACATCGAGGTCAAGATGATCGAGTGCAAGATGGGGTATCGAAATGGGAATCAAATCGCCAAGGCGCGCGAGCAGTTGGAGAAGGGGCTCCGTGTGATGAGCGGCAACTGGGACCCGCGCAATTCGGGGGTGATGCGCCGCTATTGGCTCAACCAGCTTTACCGCGCCATCATTTTTTCGCCGCTCAACATGGAGAACACCGCCGCAGGCTATCACATCATCCGGGATAAAATCATCGGGATTCTGGACGGCAGGTTTGAGATCGACTGGACCGGCGATATCTTCGCCTTTTGGCTGGATGAGAACGACGACCGGCTGGACGAGTGGGAGATCGTCTCTTCGCTGCCGCAGGAGCTGGCGGATCAAGGCATCCGTCTCAATTCCATGGCCTGCCACACCTGCGGCCAGCTTCTGATACAGAAGATGCTGCTCCCGCAGGAGGAGCGCTCGTCCACCTTTCAATACAACGAGGTCGAATCGGAAGAAACCGGGGCGGAGGAGGCCGAGGAACCAGCGGCGGGGGACTCCGCTGCGGCCGTCGGCAGCGGCGAGACGATCCCCAGGACGCGCGACGCTTATCTCCCGTTCCTGCGTTTTTTGGCGGATGGCCAGGAGCACACCAGGCGGGATTCGCTCAACTGGTTCAAAGACGAGTTCAATATTTCGGTTGAGGATCAGCGGATCAAATATCCGAGCAACAACCACGCCAAATGGGAGACGGTGCTCGATTTCGCCATCACCGATTTCAGAAAAAACGGCCTGCTGGAAAACAGCGAGCTGGCGCGGTTTCATCTCACCGCATTCGGCGCGCAGCTATTGGATAAAATCAACCATGAGGGGCCGCCCCAGGCATTTCTGTCCTTTGTGGAGGCGCAGCGGGCCGTGCAGATGGGGCAGGTAGAGGTCGAACCCGAGGGCTCGACTGAGCGGCCCGGGGTGGAATCCGCCCCTTTGGCGCCTGCGGATGAGACCCCGGCCGGCGCGCCGGATGCGGCCTCCACTTTGGAGGAGCGACAGGGCCTCGGCGCGGTCCGGCTGCTGTTGGGGGAGGAGACACGGACAAAGGAGAAATATTATTGGGAGTTCGGCAACCGGGAGCTCAACAACCGGCATCTCCTGATCAACGGCAACTCCGGGTGCGGCAAGACATACTGCATCCAAGGGCTGCTCATGGAGGCCGCGCTGCAGGGGGTATCCTCGGTGGTGTTCGACTACACCGGCGGTTTTACCAACAGCAAGCTCGACCCGGTCTTTAAGGAGGCGCTCGGCGACCGGATCCGGCAGCGGATCATCCGGATTGAAAAAATCCCCATCAACCCCTTTGCCAAGCACGAAATCCAGATCGACGCGGAGCTGTTCGTGCCGGAAAACGACGTCGATATTGCGAGCAAACTCGCTGAGATATTTTCATCCGTTTATGCGCTGGGCGACCAGCAGAAGAGCGCGGTCTATTCCGCTGTGCTGGCGGGAGTCAAAGCGCATGGGGAGGCCATGAACTTCCAGCTCATGGTGGAGGAGCTCGAGCGGATGGGGACGAGCTATGCAAAGACGGTCGTCAGTAAAATCCAGGCTTTCACAGATATCGACCCGTTTGCCGTCGACGAGGGGTTCCGGTGGGAGGATATCCGCGATTCCCAGGGGATGGTCTATGTGATGCAGCTCACCGGCTACGGCCGCGACATTCAAATCCTGTTGACCGAGTTGATGCTCTGGGATATTTGGAGCTACAGCATCAAAAATGGCGATGAATCCAAACCGTTTATCCTGGTGCTCGACGAGGCGCAGAATCTCAGTCACAGCGATAGGTCGCCGAGCGCAAAAATCCTCACCGAGGGCAGGAAGTTCGGCCTTTCCGGTTGGTACGCGACCCAGTTTATGAAGCCTCAGCTTTCAGACGACGAAATCCAGCGCTTGCAGCAGGCCGGCCAGAAGCTCTATTTTTGCCCACCCGACGACGGCGTCACAATGGTCGCTAAAAATATCGATATCAATGCACAGGGCGCAAAGGAATGGGCCGAACGGCTGAAGAAGCTGAAAAAGGGCGAGTGTGTGACCTGCGGCAGCATGGTCAGAGGTGGTAAATGGGTCAAATACGACCCAAAGGTGATCAAAATCAGCAGCATGGAGGAAAGATTGCCGTAACATGGGCCCGATGGATGCCGCCGGGGTATCCCGCGCGGCGCCCATGCATGTGCATGGGGTTTGGATGCAACGCCGCGGGCATTGTGGGCGCGCGGATCATCGACTCGCCGCGGGAACGCCTGATCGCCATCATCACCAATAATTTCGTCCCCTGCAACGGGCGTTTCCCCACGCTCATTGCAATTATCACCATGTTTTTTGTGGGGACGGCGGGCGGGCCGGCCCAGTCGCTGCTCTCCACGCTGCTGCTCACCGCCGTCATCGTGCTCGGGGTGCTGATGACCTTCCTCATCTCCCGCCTGCTGTCCGCCACCATCCTCAAGGGGATGCCGTCCTCCTTCACGCTGGAGCTGCCGCCCTACCGCCGCCCACAGATCGGCAAAGTGATCGTCCGGTCGATCTTTGACAGGACGCTGTTTGTCCTCGGGCGCGCCGTGGCTGTGGCGGCCCCGGCTGGCCTGGTGATCTGGCTGATGGCGAACATCACAGTCGGGGATATGAGCCTGCTTGCGCATTGTGCCGGCTTTCTCGACCCGTTTGCGCGTTTGATCGGGCTGGACGGCGTGATCCTGATGGCGTTTATCCTGGGCTTTCCTGCGAATGAAATCGTGATGCCGATTGTAATTATGGCATACATGGCCACCGGCAGCATCCTGGAGCTCGATCTGATGTCCCTGCGGACGCTTCTGGTGGATAACGGCTGGACCTGGCTGACCGCTGTGTGCACCATGCTGTTTTCCCTGATGCACTGGCCCTGCTCCACCACCTGCCTCACGATAAAAAAGGAAACGCAGAGCCTCAAATGGACGGCAGTCTCCTTCCTGGTGCCCACTGTCACTGGCATTCTCATCTGTTTTGTCGTGGCCAATGTGGCGCGGCTGACCGGGCTTGCCTGAGCCGGGGGATTGTGAGATAAAAACCACCGGTATCCAGCGTGCCGGTGGTTTTTTACTGAAAAATTTGCCTCTTAACAATGGAATTTTCTTGCGCCTGAGCGGCAAAAATGATATGATATAGCTTTGGAATCGAATGCTACAGGTGGAGGAATTGAGCTTGGCTGAAATCAATCACGAAATCGAACGCAGAAGGACTTTTGCGATCATCTCGCACCCCGATGCGGGTAAAACCACATTGACCGAAAAATTTCTGCTTTACGGCGGCGCAATCGCGCTGGCAGGTTCGGTCAAGGGCAAAAAGACCGCCCGCCATGCGGTGTCCGACTGGATGGAAATTGAAAAGCAGAGGGGGATTTCGGTCACCTCTTCGGTGATGCAGTTCAACTACGAGGGGTTTTGCATTAATATTTTGGACACGCCGGGACATCAGGACTTCTCGGAGGACACCTACCGCACCCTGATGGCGGCGGACAGCGCGGTTATGGTGATCGATGCGTCCAAGGGCGTGGAGGCGCAGACCCGCAAACTGTTCAAGGTGTGTCTGCTGCGCGACATCCCCATCTTCACCTTTATCAATAAGATGGACCGCGAGGCCCGCGACCCGTTCGACCTGATGGAAGAGATCGAGAACGAGCTGGGAATCCGCACTTATCCCATCAACTGGCCGATCGGCTGCGGTAAGGAGTTCAAGGGCGTGTACGACCGGCACAAGCGGGAGATCATCAAATTTGAGGCGGGCGAGCTGGCCAACGGACAGCGCGCGGTGGCCAAGGAGGAGATCGAGCTGGGCGACCCCCGCCTGCACGACATGCTGGGCGAGCGGCTGAGCGCGCAGCTTTCCGACGACGTGGAGCTGCTCGACGGAGCGAGCTATGACTTCGACATGGAAGAGGTGCGCCACGGCAAGCTCTCGCCGGTATTTTTTGGCTCGGCGCTCACCAACTTCGGCGTGGAGCCGTTCCTCGAAAACTTTTTGCAGATGACCCCGCCGCCGTTGCCCCGCAAGTCCTCGGTGGGGGAAATCGACCCGTTCAACAAGGACTTTTCGGCCTTTGTGTTTAAAATCCAGGCGAATATGAACAAGGCGCACCGCGACCGCATCGCGTTCATGCGCATCTGTTCGGGCCGGTTTGATAAGAATATGGAGGTGCTGCATGTGCAGGGCGGCAAGACCATGCGCTTGTCCCAGCCGCAGCAGATCATGGCGCAGGACCGCGAAATCATCGACGAGGCCTACGCCGGGGATATCATCGGCGTGTTCGATCCGGGCATCTTCTCAATCGGGGATACGATCAGCGTGCCGAATAAAAAGTTTGAGTTCGAGGGCATCCCCACCTTTGCGCCGGAGCATTTCGCCCGGGTGCGGCAGAAGGACACGCTCAAGCGTAAGCAGTTCGTCAAGGGCGCGACCCAGATCGCCCAGGAGGGCGCGATCCAGATTTTCCAGGAGCCGGGCAAGGGCATGGAGGAAGTGATTGTCGGCGTGGTGGGTACCCTGCAATTCGATGTACTGGAGTACCGCCTGAAGAACGAATACAACGTGGATATCATTATGGACCGGCTGTCTTACCAGTACATCCGATGGATCGAAAACGAGGACATCGATCCCAAAAAGTTGAGCATCACTTCCGATACCAAGGTGGTGCAGGACTTCAGAGGCAATTTCCTGTTGCTGTTCACCGACAATTGGAACATCAACTGGGCGATTGAAAAGAACGAAGGGCTCCGGCTGGCGGAGTTCAGCAGGACATAAAACGACAAAAAAACCGCCGCATCTCTCATCTGAGATGCGGCGGTTTCATCATGCCTCGCCCTTTTCCTGCTCCGCGATGCGCTGTGCCAGATCGCTCAGGTAGACCCAGCGGTCCATCTGCTGCGCCAACTGCGCTTCCAGCTCCTCCTTTTGGGCCAGCAGGGCTTGCAGCCGCTCGAAGTCGCTCGCGGCTGCGGCGATCTCCCGCTCGGTACCGGCAATCCGTTTTTCCAGTTCCGCGATCAAGCCGTCGATCTGCTCGTACTCGCGCTGTTCCTTGAAGGTGAACTTGAGCTTGGTGCTTTTTCGCTTCCAAGTCTCTGAGGACGGCTTATCCGAAGCGGGCTTTTCGCTTTTCGCCTCCCGCCGCGGACGCTGCGCGAGGTAGTCGGTGTAGCCGCCCATGGTGCCGAGGATGTCGCCGTCCGGCTCGAAGGAAAAGATGCGGCCGGCCACCTTGTCCAGGAAATAGCGGTCGTGCGACACCACCACCACGGCGCCTGAAAATCGCTCGAGATAATCCTCCAAAATGGTGAGCGTCTGGATGTCCAGGTCGTTGGTCGGTTCATCCAGCAGCAGCACATTGGGGGCCTGCATCAGGATGCCGAGCAGGAACAGGCGGCGCCGCTCTCCGCCGGAAAGTCGGCCGATGGTGGTATATTGAAGATTGCCGTCGAACAAAAATTTTTCCATCATCTGCGCCGCGGTGAGGGTTCCCTCCGGGGTCTCCACCTCGGTGCAGATGTTTTTGATGTAATCGATCGGGCGCTGGGCGGGGTCCAATTCCTCGCATTCCTGCGAGAAATATCCAATCCGAACGGTCTCTCCGTGGACCACGCTGCCGCTGTCGGGCGCCAGGCGGCCGCCGATCATCCGCAGCAGGGTGGATTTGCCGCACCCGTTTGGACCGATGATGCCCACTCGGTCGTCGCGCAGCAGGTTGTAGGAGAAATGGTCGATCAGGGTGCGTCCCCCGTAGGCCTTGCTCACATCGCGGATTTCCACGATCTGCTTGCCCAGCCGGGAGGAAAGCGCGCTGATCTCCATTTTGTCCTCTGTAAAATCCACCTTTTGCGCCGAGAGTTCCGCAAAGCGGTTGACGCGGAACTGCTGTTTGGTGCTGCGAGCCCGCGCCCCGCGTTGAATCCAGGCCAATTCCTTGCGCAGCAGCGCCTGGCGCTTGCGCTCGCTGGCGGCGGCCATCTCCTCGCGTTCCGCTTTGCGCTCGAGATACTTGGAATAGTTGGCCCCCTCGTAGCGGTAGAGGCGGCCGCCCTGCAGCTCTAAAATGGTGTTGGTCACCCGGTCAAGAAAATAGCGGTCGTGGGTGACCATCAGTAGCGCGCCGCTGTAGCGCGCGAGATACCCCTCCAGCCATTCCACCATCTCGTTGTCGATGTGGTTGGTCGGCTCGTCGAGGATGAGCAGCTCCACGGGCGACACCAGCACGCTGGCGAGCGCTACCCTGCGCTTCTGCCCGCCGGATAGTTGTGAGACCGGCTGCTCAAAATCGGTGATGCCCAGCCGGGTGAGGATCGCACGGCATTCGTACTCCTTGCTGTCCCTCTGCTGCCCGTCCACGCCGGTGAGCGCCTGCTCCAGCACGGTGCGCTCCCCATCGAAGATGGGATTTTGCGGCAGGTAGCCCACGCGCACCCCGCCCGCTTTGGCAATGCTGCCGCTGTCGGGCGGCTCCACCCCGGCGAGTACCCGCAGCAGGGTGGTTTTTCCAGTTCCGTTGATGCCGATGAGTCCGAGCTTGTCTCCTTCCCCGATGCTCAACGACACGTCGCGCAGCAGCTCCTTTTCGGTGTAACTTTTCGACAGTTTTTCTGCATTTAACAGTAGCATGATGTTCTCCCCAACAGTTGGCGTTCCGCCCGCAGGTCAGCGGCCACGGCTTGGACGGCCGGATTTGAGCGGGCTCATGAAGTAGGCGTTGCGGGTGACCGGCTCGTCGGCCGGGTTGACCTTTGGCTCGGGCGGGCGTCTGCGCCGTGCAGACGGACGGCCCCGATCGGACTTTTTGGAAGACTGGGGCGCAGCGGAGGCCGGCTTGGCGGGTTCAGCAGCAGGCACGGTTGCCTCGCCCTTTTTCTTATTCTGTTTTTGCCGTTTAGGCGGATTTGGTGCGTCTTCCGCTTCGTTGTCGGTAGCCTTTTGCTTTTTCGGCTGTCTGCGCGATGGCACTCGGTCTGGCGCCGCTACAGCGCTTTTCGCCGCTGGGGCGGACAGAGACGGTTCCGGAGTGGGCGCGCTGCCCAGCGGATAGGGGTGTCCCTCCACCACTGGGATGTCCCGCTTGGTCAGCTTGCGGATATCAGCGAGGTATGCTTTTTCCTCCTCGTCGCAAAACGAGATGGCGACGCCGGAGAGCCCCGCGCGCCCGGTGCGCCCGATGCGGTGCACATAGGTCTCGGGGATGTTGGGCAGGTCGAAATTGATGACGTGGGAGAGCTCCACGATGTCGATGCCGCGCGCGGCGATGTCGGTGGCCACCAGCACGCGCACCGAACCGTCCTTAAAGCTGGAGAGCGCCCGCTGGCGCGCCCCCTGCGATTTGTCCCCGTGGATGGCGGCGGCTTTGATGCCCGCGCGGGTGAGCTCCCGCGTCACACGGTCGGCCCCGTGTTTGGTGCGGGTGAACACCAACGCGGAGACGATCTCCGGATTGCCGAGCAGGTGGATGAGCAGCTTGCGCTTGTTAGCCTTGTCCACAAAGTAGACGCTCTGTTCTATAGAATCCACGGTGGAGGAGACCGGGGCCACTGCGATTTTTGCCGGATTCACCAGCACCGTGCGCGCGATCTCAGCAATCTCCTTCGGCATGGTGGCGGAAAACAGCAGGGTCTGCTTTTTGTCGGGGAGCTGGCGGATCACCCGCCGCACGTCGTGGATGAAGCCCATGTCGAGCATCCGGTCGGCCTCGTCGAGCACAAAGATTTCCAGGTGGTCGAGACGGATCAGCCCCTGGCCGATCAGATCGTTGAGCCGTCCGGGGGTCGCCACGAGGACATCCACCCCGCGCCGGAGCTCCTGCTCCTGCGGCTTTTGTGAGACGCCGCCGAAGATGACGCAGCAGCGCAGCGGCAGGAATTGGCCGTAGGCCGTAAAGCTCTCCTGGATTTGCAGCGCCAGCTCGCGGGTGGGGGTGAGCACCAGCGCCCGGATGCACCGGGGCGTGCCCTGCGGCAGCGGATGGGCGCGCAGGTTTTGCAGGATCGGCACCGCAAAGGCGGCGGTCTTGCCGGTGCCGGTCTGGGCGCAGCCCAGCACATCGCGGCCCGCGAGTACCGGCGGGATCGCCTGTTCCTGGATGGGGGTCGGCTGCTGGTAGCCCTGAAGCTCCAGCGCCTTCAAAATGGGGGGAATGACGCCTAATTCTCGAAATCTCATAGAACTCCTTTGTGATATCAAGGCCCGCCATACCGCCAAGGTCGCCCACAGCGGAGGGAGAGCCGGTATTTATGTTGAGAAAGACCTTATTTTTACGTTTTTACCACAAAAAATTGGTTTACAGAAATTGCTGCGGGGTATATGATAAATTTATCATAACCGTGCACAGCACCCATAAAAAACAAAATCTGGCATATAAATTTAGTATACCATATTTTTCATCGATTACAAAGCGTTCCATCCCCAGCGGCAAAAAGAACAGGCTCTATTTTGTCCGGGTGGCCGCAGCGCACGCGGGGCGGACGCCGGGCTCGCGCGGATGATACCCGGCGAGTAGGTTTCACCAGAAGTGCGCAAAATCGAAGAAAAAGGGGGAATTTCGCCATTTTTCCGGGTTGTATCTGGGGGTGGAAAATGCTATAATTTTGACAAGCAGAAAAGTGACAACCTATTACAAAATATAGATTGTCAATCTGCCCCGGGAGTAAGATGTACATCCAAACTGAATTTTTCTTGAGTAAAGGAGGCGCACAAAAATGCTGAGGATTCCAGCGCAGGATCTTTATCCAATATTTTGGCTGATCCTGGGAATCATACTGGCGATTATCGAGGCGGCAACCGTCCAGCTGGTGGCCATCTGGTTTTCGCTGGGCGCGGTGGCGGCCATCATCCCCGCGTTGATGGGCGCGCCCATCTGGGTGCAGTTCCTGGTATTTGTGGCGGTATCCGCCGCTTCGATGCTGTGCACCCGCCCATTTGTCAAGCGCTGTTTGCGTGTCAAACAGGAACGGACCAATGCGGATCGCGTGATCGGCCAGACCGGCATCGTGGTGCAGCAGATCGACAACGACAGGGCACAGGGCCGCGTCGCGGTCATGGGGCTGGATTGGTCGGCGCGCACCCAAAACGGCGAAGTCCTGGCCGAGGGCGCCCGTGTAACGGTATTGGAGATCGACGGCGTGAAGCTGATCGTGAAACAACAAGAGACAACACAACCGAGTGAGGAGGAGTAAACATGGGAGTATTTGAAGTATTTGGCGGGTTTATTATTCTGGTGGTGGTGCTGATCATTTTGATCGCCCTGGTTTCCTGCATCAAGATCGTGCCTCAGGCCACCGTCTATGTTGTGGAGCGCCTGGGCGCCTACCATGCGACCTGGCAGACCGGCATCCATTTTAAAACGCCGTTTTTTGACCGCGTCGCCAAGAAGGTTTCGCTCAAGGAGCAGGTGGTGGACTTTGCGCCGCAGCCGGTGATCACCAAGGACAACGTCACCATGCAGATCGATACGGTGGTGTTTTTCCAGATCACCGACGCCAAGCTCTACACCTACGGTGTGGAGCGGCCGATGTCCGCGATTGAGAACCTGTCGGCCACCACGCTGCGCAACATCATCGGCGAGATGGAGCTGGACAGTACCCTCACCTCGCGCGATGTCATCAACACCAAGATCACCGCGACGCTCGATACGGCCACCGATAAGTGGGGCATCAAGGTCAACCGCGTCGAGCTCAAGAACATCCTGCCCCCGCGCGAGATCCAGGATGCGATGGAGAAACAGATGAAGGCGGAGCGCGAACGCCGCGAATCGATTCTGCAGGCCGAGGGCAAAAAGCACAGCCAGATCCTGGTCGCTGAGGGTGAGAAGGAATCTGCAATCCTCCGCGCGGAGGCGGAGAAGCAGTCGGCCATCCTGCGCGCTGAGGGCGTGAAGGAACAGAAGATCCGCGAAGCGCAGGGCGAGGCGGAGGCCATCCGCATGGTGCAGGAGGCGTTCGCCGAGTCTCTGAAGATGCTCAACCAGGCTGCTCCCACCCAGCAGGTGCTGGCGATCAAGGGCCTGGAGGCGCTTGCCAAGGTGGCCGACGGCAAGTCGACCAAGATTATCATCCCCAGCGAGCTGCAATCGCTGGCGGGTATGGTCACCTCGATCAAGGAGATCGCCACCGACGACGCGCCGAAGGCGTAAAATTGCTCAAATGGAAGGGGCCGCAATCAGACGATTGCGGCCCCTTTTTTGCAGTTTCACAGATGCAGCCGGCGCAGCAGCTCCGCGCGCATCGCCTTGCCCTCAAAGATGAACAGCGCCGAAAGGGAGAGCAGGCTCGCCCCCACGCAGATGGCGGAGGGATAGATCACGTGCACTGCTCCGGTGAGGATCAATACGAGCGGCAGAATACCCAAAAAGCTGTCGAGCACCAGGTAGATGATGTAATCGCCGATGCGCAGCTTGCGGATGCGCGCGATCGTTCCCATCGCAGCCATGGCACAGGTGCAGAGGATGGGGATGACATAATCGATCGACCAGCCGTGAAAGCCGGTAAACCAGTCCCACACCACTGCGAGCACAGAGATCAGCGTCACCTGCCACAGAATGGTTTTGGGAAGGTTGCCGCGCTTTTTCATGAGCAGGGCGAAGGAGAGCCACAGGCTGGCGATGCCCGCCAGCACGAACAGCGACCACCACCCGCCGGAGGGCAGGCAGAGGTTGATGGTGACGCAGACGACCGCCACCGCCGCTGTGACGAATTGAATCAGATGGATCAGCCTGCGGTGGGGATGTGCGGCGGGCGGCACGGTGGGAAACACCGCGGCGTCCGGCTCTGGAACGCCCGTGAGATCCCCCTGGCAGAGCGGACAGCGGCGCGGCGCGCCGGTCACCGATAGTTTACATTTTTTACAGTACAGCATCGGAATCCCCCCGTTCGTCGTCCATTGGATTGGCGGAAAGCTCCACCTCGACGCCCATCCCCGTGAGGGTGCGGAAGAAGCAGCGCTGGATGTCCGCGCTGAGAAACGGCGCGGTAAAGCTGACGACAAACCGGTCCCCGAACGAGCAGGTGCAGGCTTGCAACCGCTTGGTGCTGGTGAACACGTCGAACAGCCGAATGTAGCGCTCGATTTCGGGCGGCATGGCGATCCTGCCGACATTGGAAAACGCGGCGGTGATCTCCTGCTCCGAGACCCAGTTGGCCAGCTTTAAACACGGGTCCTTGAGCGCCAGGGGGATCAGCTTGGTGGGGATATTGTGCTCGAGCGCCGAAAGCTGGTTCATCTTTTCGTACAAGCGCTGCGGGGTGAGCTGACGATGAAACTCCCCGATGACCTCCGCCAAAACCGCATCCAGCGAGCTGTCGGCCCCTTGAAAACGATACCCCACGTTGATGACGCCGAAAAAGTTGCGGGCGGATTCCGAGGGGAAGTAGTTGCGCAGGTTGACCGGCACGGTGATAACCACCGGCCGCGCGGATTCCCGCACCGACATGCCGCTGTGGATCGACTGGATGAGCACCGCGACCAGGAACTCGGTGATGGTCGCGCTGTGCGAGCGGGAGAGGCTGAGCAGCTGCTGAACCGACATCGTCCCCTCCAGGACGCCGATACGGTTTTCCTCATATCGCTCGCCGCGCAGCCGGTAGGCTCGCGGCGCCTTCGGCTCGCGCCCACCCTTCTGCTTGGAGTAGTATTTTAAGAAGCTGTCGTCGGTCTTTTGTACCTCGGATGCGTCGTAATTGAGGGTGATATCCTCCGGCAGCTCGTGGGGATGCTGTTCCAACAGATAATAGAGAACCAGAGTGCGCAAAAAGTGAAGCGCTCCGGTGCCGTCCGACAGGGCGTGGTAAACCTCAAGGTTGATCCGCCTGCCGAAATAGGTCACTTCAAAGAGAAGATTTTTGCTGTCGCCGTTGTAAATTGGGCGACAGAGCGGCTGCGATTCCTCTGCGACGCGCGGATGCAGCCGGCTTTCCTCAAAATAGTACCAGAACAGCCCCTTTTTGATGATAGAACGGTAAAGGGGGAACTGGTCGATGGTGCGGTCGAGCGCTGTTTGCAGCGTTTTGGGTTCCACCGCCTCGGTCAGCTCGCAGCAGAAGCGAAACACCTTGGTGTCGCGGCTGGTGCTGGTGGGGGGAAATATTTTTGCGGCATTGTCAAGTTTGCTCCACTGGCGGGAGTATTTCATCGGGGGTCACCTCGTCTAAGAAACGGTTGATGATGTCATAGGTGTGTTTGACCTGTGCAAAGCGGGGTGGCAGGGATAAAAAGCCGTGCAGCGCGTCTCTGATGCGGTGGACCTCCACCGCATTGCCCGCTTCCAGCAGCTTGAGGCCGTAGGCTTCGCCTTCGTCGCGCAGCGGGCAGTATTCCGCCGTGATAATCAGGGTGCGGGGCTGACGGCTGAAATCCTGCGCGAGCAGCGGCGCAAAATAAGGGCTTTGCAGATCCTCCTCTGTGTTGCGGTAGAGCTCCATGAAGTCGTTCACCCGTTTGGAGGTGAGCAGATAATCCGCGCCGTTCTCCCGCACTGATGGAAAGGGGGAGTTCTCGCTGTGGTCGTTGTAGGTGGCGGGATAGATTAAAATTTGGCGGGCGGGCAGAAATTCGCCCCGGTCCCGCGCGAGCAGCGATACGGCTGCCGCGAGGTTGCCGCCGGCGCTGTCTCCGATCAGGGTGATCTCCTCCGGCCGGGTGCCCAACAGCGCGCCGTCCAGAAAGATTTCGCGCGTCACCGCATAACAGTCCTCCAACCCCGCAGGGAACCGATGCTCGGGCGCGAGCCGGTAATCCACCGAGACCACCACGTGGTTGGTCAGCCGCGCCATGTCGGTGCAGACCTTGTCGTAGCTGTCGATGTTGCCGGTGACCCATCCGCCGCCGTGGAAAAACAGCAGCACCGGGTGCAGCAGCCCGTCGGGCAGCGAGAAGATGCGCACCGGAACCTCATGGTCGCCGCAGGTGACACGGTGGTCCCAGGTTTTATAAAACGGGGATTTGACCAGCCGTTTGGAGGTCAAGCTGACCACTTGCCGTTCCATCTTATAGGTCTTTTTGACATCCAGGTCGGGATAGGACAGCGCCTTGAGCGCGGCCCGCATCGCTTTGTTGATCGCCATCAGCCAGATCACTCCAATCCTGCCCCATGCATCGGGTTGGCAAGGGGCAACTGCAAACAGTATACCACGTTTCTATTGGAATTGCGAATGGGTTTGCCGGCGGCTGAGACTATATAATACTATATTATGGTGTGCGATGAGAAATACAAGGTTCAGTAGATGCATGAAATTTTTGCGCATATGGATTAGGATACCCCATGCGCTTTATTTTAAGGATATAAAAAAAGCGCGGTGGCAAACCGCGCTTAAAAGGGAGAGAAAAAGGAAAAGGAGAAATTCTATCCTGTCTGGGATGTTTTTAGTATACCCGGGAATTATGAGCTGAAGTTGAAGAGATTTGCAAGATTTTGAAACAAAAGCGTAAAGAAACTGCGAACAACAACCAAAAAATGGATGGCATGAAAATTTTATTCATAGACAATTTCCACATATTTGTCGAATCCTATTGAAATTTGTCCCAGATTTCGGTACAATAAAAATAGCAAAATTTATGCCATTTTTACAAAACCCCCTATTTTAAGAGAGAAATCGGAGGAAGAGCCATGTTGAAACGAATGATATCGCTACTATGTGCAGCGGCATTGGTGTTTACAAGCACCGGCGTGGTCGTTTTGGCCGATGAGGCGCTGGATGCACCGATCCAGATCATCGAGGAAGAATTACAACAGCCGGAGGAATCCCCGGCCCTGACGGAGGCAGCTCCCGGGCAGCAGCCCGCCTCCGAGCCGGAAGGGCAGGGGGCCGAGGCGGAACAGCCGAAGCTGTTGGTCAATACAGGAGAGGTAAAACAGTACGATATACCAGACTTAACCTTTGAATTTGAATTGGAGCCGGGAGAGCAAGATAAAACCGTATTCTCCTCAGGCGATTATTTCGATGTTTATTTGAATTTGGCCGACTGGGGATGCTTGGAAGAGCTCAAAGGTATTTCAGACGAAGATCGCTTTTTCCTAGATGAAGGAGAGGACGGAAAATTTTGTAACAGCTATGGCCTGAGCACTTTTGACATAAGGGTCGGCTATAGTGGGATTAGCCTTTCCAATCCGGAAATTGAGATTGATAAGAACTTGCTTGTGCCGATAAAAATTGATACCGACACCATGACAAGCCTTTTTTCCTATGATGGTTATACCGAAAACCCAGCACAAGGATTATTCCTTTTGGGAAATAAAGAAGAGCGTGTCAGCGGAATCGGAAAACTGTTGCACCTCTATAAGATACATCCGTTGGATACCAAAGCCACAAACGACAGATTGATTAAGTTGGGCGTTTTTGTGAACGAAGATGTGCAAGCGGAGACAACAGCAGAGTTTTATTTGGATGGAGCCTCCACTTTTCTGGCTACAATCGGTAAAGTGGCCGATGATAAAAATAATGATGCAGCCAGGGTCACTTATAATACCCCAAGTTTGTCAGTGAAAATCGACACCATCGCCCCGCGCGTGGAACTGAAAGGCGACGCGGTCGTCATCACCGATGCGTTTCTGGATGAGGCGGCGGGTGTCGTCGTCAACGGCGAGGTTGTAAAACCCTCCGTATTGGACGAGAAGCTGAACAAATACCAGGTGGAACTGCCGGAAGGCAGCGACAGCTACCAGGTGTCTGTCACCGACCTCGCGGGCAACAAGACGGAAAAGACCTTCTATCCCGCTGCGCTCAGCGGTGCAACGGGCAATGGCTATGTCGAAGCAGGACAGGACTACCGGTTCACCCTGAACATGGAGGATGGCGACGAGCTGCTGAACCTGTCCGTCAAAGTGGGCGGCGTTTCGCTCAGCGAAGGCGAGGGCTATACGCAGGATGGAAACACCTACACCATCCCGGCGGCCAGGATCAACGGCAAAATTGAAGTGACCGCCAACTATCAAAAGCAGCCGCACAGCATTTCGGTTGTGCAGCCCGCCAATGGCGCGATCACAACAGAACCCGTAAATGAGGTGAAAGACGGCGAAAGCGTCGCGTACACGATCACCGCGAACGAGGGCTATTACATCGCCAGCTACACCGTCAACGGCAATTTCAAGCCCAATTCCGACCAGGGCATCGACAAAATAGAAGATGCCATCACCGATGTGCACGGGGATATCACAATATCGGCGGAGATGAAGAAGCGGACCTTCACGGTGACGCTGAAAGCTCCTGAAAATGCGGTGGTAGACGGAAGTCTTATGCAGACTGTAGAATACGGCGAAGATGCTGTGTTCACCATAACTCCAAACGAGGGCTATGAGTTTGACAGCGCGACCGGAGGAATTTACAACAAGGCAACCCATACGCTCACCGTTTCAGCTGTTAAAGAAGACAAAGAAATTTCCATCGGCTTTAAGCTGAAACAGTTCACCGTGACGCTGAGCCAGCCGGACAACGCCACGGTGCAGGGCGAGCTGACAAAAACAGTGAGCTACGGCGAGGCTGTGGAATATATCGTCACCCCGGACGAAGGCTATGAGTTCGATTCGGCCTCGGGTGGTGGATACGATGCGGCCACTCATACCTTTAGGGTGGCCGGTGTGAAGGCGGATCAATCCGTCAGCATCCGGTTTAAGCTCAAAGAATATGTCATCACCATTCCGGAGGCGACCGGGGCGAAGATCGCGGTTAAAACCGCGGACGGACAGCCGGTTGCGAACGGGGATCGCGTGAAGCATGGTTCCAGCATTCAGGCAGAGGTGGAGGCTGAGGTCGGCTATACCATTGAGAAGGTAATCGGTTTTATGCCCATAGATGCGCAGAATCAGCTCAAGCAGTCCGGCACGGCGGCGGTGAAGAGCGATCTCACCATCTCCGCGGCGATGGCGGCAAAACAATATGCTGTGAGTGCGACGATCAAAGATGGGGCGGACAAGGGCGCGGTCGCTGCGGATAAGAAAACCGCGGCGATCACCGATACCGTGACCTTCACCATCACCCCCAAAGCGGGCAAAGAGGTGTTGAGCTTCTCGGTCAACGGCGAGTTGTTCTCAGTGCCCAGAGAAGGCGGCGAGGTCGCTTACAAGCTGTCCGAGCATGTCAAAGAGCACCAGGTCACCGGCGTCGAGGGCGTGGCGAGCTTCGGCAACAAGAGCTACGATATCGCAATCTCCAAGACAGGAAACGGCGTTGTGAGCGACACTCCGGACGGTACCGGCGACATTTCTTCCATCCGCGTGGAGGACGGCGCTGACAAGACTGTCTATATCAAAGCGGCGGAGGGCAGCTATATCGCAAGCTATACGGTGAACGGCAAAAAGACAACCCTGGTAGGTCAGGAAACCGCGGCGATAGAGGTGCCGTTCAAAAGTGTCACCAGCAATCAGGAGCTTTCGGCTGAGTTTGGGATCAAATCCTACCGGGTGAAGGTGGACGCGGTTGGCGGAAGCATCACCGGCGAGGCGGAGCGCACCGTCAACCACGGCGGCAGCGTTTCGCTTGTCGTCAAGCCCAACGAAGGCTATGAATTTGCCAGCGTTGCAGGAGAGGGCAAGTACGACCCTGCAACAAACCGTTTGACGATCGATTCGGTCACAGGCGACCTGGACATCACGGTGAATTTCAAGATAAAGACCTTCACGGTTGCACTGGGGCAGATCACCAACGGCACGCTTGGGGAGGGACAAGCGAATACCCTCACTGTGGATTACGGCGGAAAAGCGGAATTTACGGTGCTTCCCAACGAGGGCTACGAGCTGGACCGCCTGTCCGCCGGCGCATCATACGATGCTGAGACGAACAAGCTGACCGTTTCCGATGTTAAGAAGGATTACACGATCGATATCAGCTTCAAAGTGATGACCTTTACCGTCACAACAGGCAGGCCACAGCACGGCACGATCACCCTGAGCAGCTCCAGGGTGGATTACAATGGCAGCGCATCCGCACAGATTCGGGCCGCGGAAGGGTACTACATCGCAAGCTATACGGTGAACGGCAAAACAACAGAAAACAACGATCAGTCGCTGACCGAATATCAGGTGGAACTGTCCAACATCCGGGAGAACCAGCGGATCGACGCCACCTTTGCCATCAAGAGCTTTGTGATTTCGGCCGAGGTTGGGGAGAACGGCGCGGTCACCATTCGGCCGGAGGAGGTTTCCTACGGCGGCAGCGCCGAGGTGGAAATCACCGCGAATGAGGGCTATTATATCGCCAGCTACACCGATGTCAACGGGCAGACTGTGGAAAATACCGACCAGAACCTGACACAGGTGACGCTGCGGTTCCGCAATGTCAAGGAGAACAAGTCGGTGGAGGCGGCCTTCGCCATCAAGCGGTACACGGTCCGTGTCACAGCGGTCAATGGCACAATCGATGGGGAAGCGGCTGTGGTGGCCAATCACGGGGATGAAGTACAGTTCCAAGTGCGCGCAAATACCGGCTATGTGTTCTCGCAGGAGCTTACGGGTGCCGCCTATGACGCGGAAACTGGCATCCTGACGGTGCAGCCGGTGACAGCGGACCGGAGGATCACTTTGACGTTCACCCCGGCGGCGGTGGAACTCCCGACAGAGGAGATGGAGACCCTGCCGGAGCTTATCGATTACGAAGAGTATTCGACCGCCGATTTGACCGCATCCGCGGGCAAGCGCCTCACCGGGACGCAGTTGCTTGAGATGCTGCAAGCGGTGCAGGAAAATGAGACGGCTGCACATCTGGTGTTCCTGACCGATTCCGGCATGGTGATCGGCGTGCCTGTACAGATATTGGAGAAGCTGGCGACAGCTGAGGATCTCGACAACCTGGCAAAATTCATCAGCGGAATGAATCAGAAGGACGCTTTCGCATTCGGCCTGTTGGAGGAGCGCGAGAACAACCTTGGAAAGGGTCGCTTGGATGAGAGCAATGCGCGGTCGATCACCTTCAATCTGAACGAGACCATCCCGTTTGGTTATGGAATTGATTTCATCATCCCCGCGAAGGCTGAGGTGCTTGAAGATCATCCCCTGTATGTCTACCGCTCCGCAGGTTCCGGCCTGACGCTCAAACAGAACGGGGAAGCGGAGTATTCTGGAGAAAACGGGTTCCTGCTGTTGACCGAAGTTGAGAACAGCGCAGTGTATGTCGTCAGCACCTACCAGATCAAATCTGGGTCCAGCCATTCGTCCGGTTCCGGTTCGAGTTCATCGGTCAGCGCAAGCGAATATTGGGCCAGCATCAAAGATCGCGCGGAGTCCGCTGCACCGGGTGCGACCATCCTGATCCGGATGCAGGGCGAGGATGTGATCCCTGCCGATGTGATTGCCGCATTTGCCGGAAAGGATGTCACATTGGAGTTTGAGAGAGGCAATGATTCGTTTGCGGTCAACGGTAAACAGCTCGAAAAACCGGAACAGAATCGAATTTACTACCGTTTCCTGGATCTGAAGGAAAGGTATGCCGGTGTTTCTCCAGTTCAGTCTTCGGGCGCTGCATCTGCAAACCCTGAAACCGGCGGTCTCGTGACGGTTTCGATTCCCCAGGGAGCAGTCAATGATATCGTACCTTCTGACCTGTATGTAGACGAGAGCGGAATGCTTTCGGATACCGAGTCGGGCACGGTGCTCTTTACCCCGGAACAGGCTCAATTGGAGATGTCTGAGAAGACCGGCGTTCCTTTTGCAGCAATTCTGGCGGCGGTGGTCGCACTGGTGGCCGGCGGAACAATCTTCTACGTTATGAAAAGACAATCGACCTCCCGCAAATAAGTAAAGCAGGGGCGTGGTGATTGGGAAGCTCCGCCAGCGATATCATTCGCTGGCGGGCGCCTCCCTTTGGAATTGTTGTGATTCTGTCACAAAGTTCCAGGGGGCGTCCCTTTGCCGCGCCCTTTTTGGATCGTTTTATTTGCATCTGGGGCAAAAGAGAGGCGGAAAGGGATTACTATGAAATTATTTTGTCGTATTTTGGCGATTGTTTTGACCATTACAGCGATGGCGTCGGTTGTCTATGCAGCAAACTGTAAATTGACGGCGACCCTTGACCAGAGTACCTATCAGGCGGGGGATGCCGTATCCGTCACCTATGAACTGGAAGGGCTGGACAGCATGGACAACGATGGGATCGCAGCCTTCCAGATGACGTTATACTATGACACCGAGTTTTTGATGATCAAAGAAATTCGTCCGCTGGGTGAGATTTCCGCCAGTGAGCTTTCGTATAACGCGGGGAATGGAAAGGCGGTCCTGATCTATGTCGCTGGCGGCGGCAGTGCGGACCCCATCGCGGGGGACCCCCTTTCCCTTTTCCAAGTGGTATTCACCGTTCGGTCGTCGACCCAACAGGGTAAAACGGAGGTCAGGGTGGAAGACACGGCCTTTGCAGGGATCGATGGGACGGAGATTCAAAGTTTGCAAGTGAGCACCGGCAGCACGGCGATTCAAATTGGCGATGGAGAACGGCCTGACAGTGGCTCCGGTTCAAATGGCGGTGCTCAGCACAACAAACCGGATCTGTCTGAGGTGGAAACCCCCATTGCCATGCTCGATGGGGAGATGGTCTCCGTGAATGCGCAGTCTGAACTGGAAGGCCTCGCCACTTCCAGCGGGGAAGAGCGGCAGGAGGCGCCCGCGCAGGCAAATGCTTACGTTGAGGAACAGGGGAATCCGGAGGTTTTGCAGCACCCGGACCAGCAAGATGTCCCCGAGCAATCCGAAACGAAAGAGGTACAACAGCCGAAGCAGGATTCCAACGGCGTGGCTGTCTGGTTCGCGGTGGGACTGGCTGTTGCAGCAGGTGTGGCGGTTGTCCTTGTTGTTTTAAGGCAAAAGAGAAGAAAGGAGCAGCGGAAAGATGAAAAAGAGGCAGAATAGATGGATTGCGCTCGGCTTGAGCGTCATGTTACTCTTGACACAGACCACCGCTTGGGCGGCTGACCCAGCACAGACACAATCGCCGCTTCCCGACCAGACGCAGAGTGAGGAACAGTCTGTTGAAGTGGAAGAGCAGGTGGAGCAACCGCTGCTTCTGGAAGAACCTGAGCTAGCAGAGCCGGAACAGATCGAAAAAGACAACGCAGCGTATGCCGATTCAAAAACGTTAGAGGAAAAGCCCGCCGAACAGGAGGATGGGGCGGTGGAACCACCTCCAGTTGAACATTTCATCCCGTCTGTTTTGGCTGAATTCGATCTCATAGCTGAGAAAGCTGTGAACGCCGAAGATTGTTTGACCGCAACCACCACTCTGTTCCACGAAGGCGGCTTTATCGGGGAACAGATCGACCGAGAACAGGCTGCAGAGGAGGAACTGGAGTTTGAGAAGTTTCTTATCGAGCAGTTAACAAGGTATGAAACTGATATTGATGTCTCCCAGTTCGGCCTTTCCGGGAAAATCAAGGACGGACAATCGGAACTGTCGCGTCTGTATTTCAAGGTGATCAACAGCAATCCGTCGTTGTTCTTTGTGACCGGAAAAGTGTGTTGGCGATGCGGTGAAGATGGTGAAACGGCAGTTTCGCTGATACCGGAATACCGGTATCCCAAGCATCGGGTAGAAACGCTTGTGGAAGACTATGAAGACTTTTTGTATGACCTGCGGGACTGTGTTGCAGATATCGCTTTCGATCATGGAACGGATTTGGAAAAGCTGCTGACAATCCATGAAGCTTTGCTGCTAAATACACGGATTGCGGAAGGAACCCCAGCACTGGGGAAATATAAACAGGAACAGGACTGCGCTTTTGGCGCCTTGGCAAACCGTTATGCAACAGGAAACGGCTACGCTTTGGCGATGTATGATTTGATCCGCACCTTTTTGGAACTACCTGTCTATTGCATCGGGTCGGAGGAAACCGGGCGGCTGTGGAATATCGTCGAGTTGGACGGGAATTGGTATCATCTGGATACCGGGGCGGACGATGAAGGGGCTGTCCTTCCGGGGGTAGCGGAGTTTGACCTGGGCGGCTATGTAGGCCACGATCATTTTCTGCTGAGCGATAGAGCGATGGAAAAGATGGGTTACCGAAATTGGGACTCCGCGCTTCCAGAATGCTCCGATACCACCTACGACGACTTTTATTGGCGGGATGTCACGTCCGGTATTTATTCGCTTTGCGACAACGATATCTATGTAGATGACTACCAATGGTGTTATCTAAAGGATGGAAAGATTGTACAGTCGATTACTGACGGAACCAAAACAGAAATCCTGTTTGAGCCCTCCGCCGAATACATGACGCTGGGCGAAGAAAAGATTTATTTTGGAGACGCGAAAGCGCTCAAGGCCGTGACCTACGGGAAGTGGGATCAAATCAGAACTCTGATGGCCGCGACGCAGGACAGCAGGATTTTGGGGGTGGTTTTCTACGAATATGAAGGCCCCTATTATGTCGAGCAGATCAGCGACGCCTATGTGTACAATACGGTTAGCGATTATGAGTCGCTTCTTCCAGATGAAAATGATTTTTCTCTGGCTCAATATACCCTGCGAAACGGACGACTTTGCCTGCAGGGGGAATTTTCTCAGGATTTCATGTGGCCGAGCGCCGTGCAGCTCAACGGGGACAGCGCCATTTTGCTGACAAACGAAAGGCCGAGTGAAGAGCTGGCCGGGCGGGTGAAAATTACCGGTGTCAAATGTTTAGACGATGTCTGGTGCGAATACGACGAGAATTTGGATCAACTGGTGATCCACGTTCTTGCCACGCAGCGCAATTGCTACGGGTATTTTAACGTGTCCATTGACGGGATGGAGGAAAAAACTTATTATGCCCAGACGGTCTCCGCGATGGCGGCTCGGGGGATGGAAAACGAGCTTGTTCTGCCGGTTTCTGGTGCGGAAAAAGAGTTTTATTTTACAGGCGATATTGAATATTGGGATAGCGCTTATGGAGGTGATCTGAACTGGGCGGACATTGTCCCGGAATCCATCAGATGTTGGGCAACCGGAGAGGCGGCGGACGCTGTAACAATCCACAGTTGCGAAAATCTTCATGAAATAAGGCTGTCTGCCAACCGGCCGATTCGAGGGGATACCTGGCTGAATCTCTCATTTGACGTTCGCAACGACCACTTCGATTTTCGTTTCCCCTGCCGCACTTCAGAGAGCGGTATCCTGCTGTGCAAGTACCAGGGATACATTGGGCAAACGATCAGCGATGTGAACCTGTCTCAATCGGTTATTTCGCGTGACAAGACTTATCCAACCGAATTGTTGCATGAGGAACGGGTCTTTATGGCGGTCACATTGGATGGTGACCCGCTGATCGCAGCAGATCTGTCAGCTTTTCAAATCAGTGGGGTTACGGATGGCTTTTCGGTGACTGTGTTGAAGCAAACGGAGGACGAGATCTGGGAGGACTATCTCCCGGATGATGCGGTGATCCTGTTGGTGGAGGCGCCGGCGGAGCGCAAGGAAGGGCAGTTCACCTTACAAGTGCGAGGGCACGAACCGCAGACTTTCTATATGACCACGATGCAAAATCCTATCCTGTATGCAGACGAGGATTGCACTGAGGAGTTGGACTATGTCAGTATTCCCGCGCGAAAGAGCGGCACGATAACGTTCTACCTGAAGGGCGGAAATATCGGAGCTGAGACGACCAACAGAGGGGAGGTCGACTGGACTCGCTATGCAACCACCAGAAAGATTGTCCAGCGCCCAAAACTCATCGGAGAGGTGGAAACGGAATATCTCCCGGAAAAGAAGACTCTCAAAGTGCGCATATACTATTCCGATCACCCTATTACAAGCGACTCCATTCGAATTGAATGGTATGCGGATTTGGATTCCGAATTCGATTTCAATTTTGATCTTTATGGTGATGTGCTGAAACCTGATTTTACTTGGAAAATTCCCGTTCAATCAGAAACTGATCTCTACCTATGGAACTGGCAGGAGGATGGTGCCGAGCGGACCGATGAGATCGATTTGAAGATCGATGAGAGAAGCACAAAGTACTTTGCCTTTTCTGAGGGTCAGGAGGCTCCTTGTGGCTTCACAATTTTGGGGACGGAAGGGGATGCCTTTGAGGCCAGATCGGTTATCATCGATGGGAAGCAGCTTCTGCAGCTTCATGCGTTCGCTCCGGCCGATTCAAAAACGCAGTCGGTCACCATCCAGCTGGATTCAGGCGCAGTTCACACGGTGCGAGTGGTTATCGATGAACTGGATTTCCTGATATTTGCCGATCCGGACCTGACCCAGGAGATCAACGAGCTGACCTTCTTGGAGGGACAGAGCAAGACGATTTATCTCGCTTATCGCAACTCCTACAATGCACCTCCGTGGCCAGTTAGGCTCAGACATCGATTGATAGAATCGAATTTGATTATGATTCAATGCACCGACCATCAGGAGATAGAACGGAGAAAGGTTGGAGACCGCTACATTCCGGCCTGTTTGAAGCTAGAGCTGAAGCCGGAAGCGGGGACAATGTCCGGTCCGGCATACCTGCTTATCTATCCCAGAACTTGGAGTAGGCGTGAGATTCCCTATCAGGTTCTGGCGGATACGCAGGCACTGATAAGCCCCTATTATCATGTAAACCTGTCGAAGAGCCGGCTGACCGGTTTGGAGGAGAGCACCACAGCAACCGACCTGCTTGGCCGGATAGCTTCCCGTTATACGATCTCCATGACCGATTCCAAGGGGGCGAAGATGGAAGGCGACCGGGTTGTCGGCACAGGCTGCAGGATTGTCTTAAAAAATGAAAAGGAAGCAGTGGAAAGAATCGTGATCCCACTTTTGTACGGCGACTGCACCGGCGATGGGTCGATTAATGTGCACGATCTGTTGGGAATAAAGAGCCATATTTTGGGCATTAGCTCTCTAAACGGTGTTTATAAAGAGGCCGCCGATCTTGTTGAGAATGAGGAGACCGACATCGACAAGATCAATGTATTTGATCTGCTTAAACTTAAAAACCATATTCTGGGAGTTTCAACTATAGATCAGGGGCCGATGACAGTGGTATGATATCGCTAAATGGCCGCCGTTTGAAAGGATGTAAAAGCGCAGAGGGAGGCAGCAGCATATGAAAAAGAGGAATAAACAATTCGTAGCTTATTTGATGAGTGTATTTTTGCTTTTTACGCATTCAACAGCTTGGGCAGCGCAGCCAGTTCAGGAGGAACAGGCCAATCCGCCTGTTTTAGCCGTCTCTCCATCGGAGGACGAAGAACAGCAGGAGACAGAAGTGGAGCAGATTCCCCCGGATGGGGGAGATAGGCCTGACGGACAAATAGAAGATAGCGTAGTTGGGGACAAAAGCAAAGAGGAGATAAACGATTCTCAAACAACGGGTGATCCCATCGAGGTTGAAGATTTTGCCGGTGAGGATCAAAAATCGTTGCAACTCCCACTGGAAAATTCGGTTGAGCGGATAACTGTTACTACAACTCTGTTTCAAGAGGGTGGTTTCTCGGGGGAACAGATAAATCCACTTACTGCTACGCCGGAGGAACTGAAATTTGAGCAAGATCTTCTGGATAGATTCGAGTACGGAGCTTCAAAAATTGATGTGACCAAGTACAGTTTTTCTACAGAACTGGTAAACGGCACAAGTGAACTGGCTGAAATGTATTTTAAAGTGATTAACAGCAATCCTGAGCTCTTTTATGTAACAGGAACTGTGGAGTGGGGATACGAGTCAGGCAAGTTGATGATATTTCCACAATATCGATATAAATCATATGAAGCCAGCACGATCAAATCCGACTATAAAGCATTGCTCAGAAGGATAGAATACGAAGTCGCCAGATCCACTATGAGTTCGATGGAGAAAGTGCTGGCCACTCATGATTATCTCATTCAAAATACGGTTCTGATGGAAAAAGCTGAAGATGAAGGGCAACATAATGGCGTGGAAACGTTGGTGAGCGGCAAGGGAACCCGTAGCGGTTACGCGATGGCGATGGCTCTAATTTTGAAACATTTCGGTACAACCTGTGAGTATACAGTATCAGAAGATATGCAGCATGCATGGATTCGTGTGCAGATCGATGGAAATTGGTACCACGTGGATGCCTCTGCGGATGAGTTGATTGAACAGGGACGAGAAGACAGCGATTATGTGGGACATTGTTATTTGCTGTTGAGCGATGAAAAAATGCAGGAGGAAGGTTATTTAGGATGGAACCATCCGGAGATCAGTTGCGTTGACCGGTACTATGACGATTTTGTGTGGAGAAACGGGACATCAAGGATTTATGATGGCGTTATGAAAGGCTACGAATTGCGAGATGCTAAAATTTGGGAATACGATTACGCAACCAATAGCCAAAAAATTTTGATAGACGCTCCAGTAGAACAGATGCTTGTTAAACACCGATATATATGTTATACCGATGGAAGTTCTATTCAGGCGTTTTATACGTCTAACCCCTCTTTACGGGAAAAGGTAGCCGAAGTACCGGAAGGAAGTATGGTTACAGAATTTTACAATCGCGGGGACCTCGTTTGCTATACGATCAGTAGTGAAAATGGGGGGCACCCCGATATAAACGGCGAGCATTGGTTAACATGGTATGAGGAAATGCAATTGCGCAGCTATGAAGAGGTGGAGGGCGAATTGCGTCTGTTTCCAGATGTATATTCTGCTGAATACAGCACAAAAATTCGCTACACTGAAAAGTTTGTGCTAATGGGGGATTTTGTTCCATCTGAGGAGACGGCAAAAGCGCTTGAGGTGGATGTTGATGGGGACTTTGATGTATCCTGGGAATATAATCGGGAATTGGGTCAGATCTTGTTCAGTATAAATACTGCAGAGTACATTCCTCTCTACGGAAGTGACAATGAGATTACCATTGCGTTGGGAGAAAATCATCTGAGCTTCCGTGTTACAACAGAAGGCACATTGGGTATTTTAAATCATCATCCCGAGGGTGAATTTTGGCTCCGCTTGGGAAAAGCACCCCAAACATTCCTATTGGGCACGAAGTATGAAGATTGGGAAAGGGAAATGGATCCCGCTCCGATCCGTTGGGATGCTTTAGATCCCGCGAGCTCGCGTTGTTGGTTGGAGGGAGAAGATGCAGATGCAATCACCGGATTTAGCTATGAATTTTTGCCAGAGAAAGAGACAATCCAGGTAACAATGAGTGCAAACCGTACGCTACGGTCTCCTGTAGAGTTGCATGTGGAGCTTATGATAGATGGAAAGTGGGATCATTATAAATTTTTGTGCCAAACAGCGATTCAGGGAATAGCCCTTTACGACTATGTAATTGGAAGCGTAGGGGAAATAGATGTTTTATACAGTATAAGCTACGATGAACCCACCTTCTCGACTGATTCTACCATGCCGATGAGATCGGGTCCGTTGGAAGGCGCTCGATATTGGCTTTTGTGTATCGATGGAAAAACTGTTCCCAAAAGCAAACTCAGCCAATTAAGGATTGTCAATGAAACAGAAGGGCTAGAACTGTCTACTGGTTTGTTGCTGGATGGAGATCAGGAGGTAGTCACAATTTGCGTCACTCCTCCGGAAAACCGTGTGACAGGAAGTTTCACTCTGTCGTTGGATGGTAAAACACAGACCTTTTACATAACAACTGAACACATTCCGCTTATCTATGCTGATGAGGCATGTACACAGTTGCTGGATCAAGTGGAGTTGCCGATGCTTGGCAAAAGTACGACTACCATCTACCTTAAGGATGGCGTCATTGGAGACGAAACAGTAGATGGGAAACCGGTTGATTGGAAACTCTTTCCCAAGACTTTTATTTTTGACAGAGGCTCCAATGTCGTGGATCGGGTGGATGCGGAATACATGCCAGAACATAAGACGATTAAGCTGACACTGTATCGCGAGAATCGACCTGGTCGGCGAAAAAGTTTTATGATACATTGGGAAACAAAGGAAGGGGTAAGGTTCAGTTGGAATTTTGAGTGCCGCTTATTAAATGACATCTATTTGATGCCGTTTAAGATTACAGAAGACATGGCTGGCTACGGCCTTAAGGAAATTGAACTGAACGAATCCGAGTCAGATTATTTGCTGGTCGTAGATCGAGAGAAGAGGATTTCTGATTTTCGGGTTGTATCTGTATTCGGTTCATCATTTGAGGCAGTGAAGACGCAGCTTGCCGGATATCCGGCGCTGAGGATTTCCGGCGGCGGGGAGGCGATGGCGGATCCCCAGTCGATCACATTGGAGCTGCCCACGGGGGAACGCTCTACCTTCCCGGTTTATATTCAAGCGGATACACTCAAAGTGTATTTTGATGAGCAGCTCACCCATCAGGTGAAAAGTCTGACCTTGGCACAAGGCGAAGAGATAACTTTATACGCGCGTCTCGAAGCCATGGTACCAGAAGAAGATTTTCTTTACAGGTGGTCGACAGATGATCGACAGACGGGGGCATATCTCATACGTGAAAAATATCAACTGGAAGAGAATGAAGATGGAGCTTTGCTAAAAATTCCAATCAAAGCTGGGGATACGGCAATGCCATGGCCAGGAAAACTGAATTTAAAGTTTTTCTATAGGGACCCCTATATGGGCGATGATATCGATATTGGCCTGCCATATCAAGTAGTTCCCGCTGATCAGATGGCCGCCAGCGGAATTTTTAACCTTGACCTTGCGTCCGGCCGGATGTATGCTTTAAATGAGCACAGTGACGCTGCATGGGTGCGCAGTAACATCGCTTCGAAGGACTATACCTGCGAGCTGATTGGCACAAACGGCAAGGAACTGGCGGATGAAGAATTTGTTGGAACCGGCTGTCGGCTTTTGCTGAAAAATGCACAGGGAAATACAGCAAAGGCACTGGACGTTTTGCTGTACGGCGACTGCACTGGCGACGGGTCGATCAATGTCTTTGACCTTTTGGCGGTTAAGAGCAAAATCCTCGGAATCAGTACGCTGCAGGGCGTCTATGCTGAGGCTGCGGATACAGCAAGGGAAAATGAAGGGATCGACATTTTTGATCTGCTAGTATTGAAGAGCCACATATTGGGGATTTCTTCCATTCAACAGAATCCAGAAAAGAGTTGATGGAACAATACAGACGGAAATGAGGATGTTGGAATGAACAAAATGAGGGTAACCGCACTGTTGCTGAGTACGGCACTGCTTTTCACCCACATCGCATGGGCTCTGCCCGGCAAAGAGGAGGTTTCTCTCGAATCGGGAAGAGAGGCAATATCCTCGCAAGAAGAAGGCGCATTTGGAGAAGAGATATCCCCCAAACAGCTTTCAAATGAAGAATCGGTATTTGAAGGCGGATCGGAAGAATCGCAGAATGATTTGGAGGAGGAACAACCAGCGGAGGGACCTGCGGGCCCTCCGCTGGAATTTCCAGCAGAATCTTCGGCGAGTGATCCGCCTTTTGAACAATCGGAAAGCTCTCTTGATGAAGGTGATTCGGGAGCGGAATTGAAGGAAGCCAAGGAAGGGCTATTTCAAGAAGGGGCCCTTTCAGGTGAACAACTCAAGCCCCGCAGCACTGCTTTGCGCTCTATTTCCAATGAAAAAAGGTTTGAGGAAAAGATTGTCTCCGCCTTGAAGGCAAGAAAGGCGAGCATTAGCGTCTATGAATTTGGCCTCGATGGAGTTCAGGATTACGAGGGGGATCCCGCAGAGATCGGACGCGCATACTTTAAGGTTTTAAACAGCCATCCTGAGCTGTTTTATGTCGAAGGTACAATTGGGTGGTCTATTAGAAACAGCATCGCTTCAACCATTTATTTTCATTATAAATATGACGAAGATACTAGCGAAGAGATGCAGGAAGAGTACGAAGACGCGATTGATTATGCCCGCAGGACGGCGATTCACGACGGAATGACCGACGAAGAAAAGGTGTTGGCGGTGCACGATCATCTCGCGCTCCATACAAAGTACGATTATGACATTGCTTTAGATCCAGGGAACGGAGACGTTGAGAGTTATAGCGCGTACGGCATTCTGGTGAAGGGCTTAGGAGTTTGCAACGGCTATGCGCTTGCAATGGTTGATATCCTGAAGCGTGAGGGCATCCCAGTGCTTTTTGTCGCAGCAGAGGAGATGAATCATGCCTGGAATGTGGTGCAGCTCGATGGCAAATGGTATCATGTCGACGCCACCTGGGACGATCCTGTTTGGGTCAATGGGACAAAGAAACCTGCCACGGATGACTACGACAAAGAGGGGTACGTCCAGCATAAACGGGTGCTTTTGAGTGACACAGAGATGGAGCGTCAAGGCTACTCAGAGTGGGACGAGGCGATTCCCGAATGTAAAAGCGACCGCTATAAAAACTACTATTGGAAAGATATCACTTCCGGTATGTTTTATTTCAATGAGGAATGGTACTATGCCCGTGATAACATACAAAGATCTGAATTTGACGGTAGCCATCAAGTAGCCTTCATTCAGGAGGATGCGGACTTTTTAGCGCTATATGGCAATCGGATTTATTTTACGGATGGAGGGCGCTACGTTTGGTCTGCACCGCTGAACAATCCTCAACAGATATCGGTGGAAATAAAAATTTCTACTGGAACCATTACGGAGCTTTCCATATCCAGAAATACCCTGCGCTATGTGGTTAAAAACGGCTCGAACTATTCCCTGCACCAAGAAGAGCTCGGAGAACCGGAGGCGCCCTGGTTTTCCCTCAAAAATTATTACTACACGGATGACGACAAGACCGTCTGGGGGGATTCGCTCTCGGAAGATTCCGATGAGCCGTCCACGATCAAGCTCAACCGGGTCGATTATCTGTTGGACTCCAACTTTATCGCTCCCGATTTCTCCATCGACCGGATCGAGTTTTCAGAGCTACAAAACCTCGACAGGGTGGAAGCCGTCTATGATGAAACCCTGAAAAAGATTTTGGTTTCGATATGCGCCACAGAGATAGGACAGAATGGCAGTTTCAATATAAAAATAGGCAACTTCAAAAAGACCTATTATGTCACGACAGAGGGGGCGCTCCATATCTCGGGGACGGGCAGCGAAAACGAGTTCATGCTGCCGATCGCCGGTGAGGGCAGAACGCTCTATTTCCGGGGCGATCTGTTGGAGGAAGGAATCGCATGGAATTTGGAGCGATCCCGATTGACCGGCGACGCGAGCGGGCAAATTGCGAAATTCAGCTTTACCCGTTTAGAGGACGATACGCTCGCATTGTCCCTCACCACCAAGCCCGGCGTGGAAATTCCAGAGGGTTCGGCGCTGAATGTAGTTTTGATGGACGAGGAGAGGCGGCTGCACAGTTTTCCGTTTTATTGCAGCACGGTGGAACCTGGAATTGGATTTTATGAATATGTTTACGATGATGACTATCAATTTGTCCTCCCGGACTACGAGTCCCCTATTCTGATTTCCACTGACCCTGCAAGGCCGACTGAGCTGGATCGCAACAACGGGTGGGAAGGTTTACTCACGGTGGACGGAAATACCATAGCGGCCGATCATTTGGACAAAGTGAAGATTAGCTCCATGTCAGAGGAATTTCAGGCCACACTTTTTGAGGATCGAGTTGCTGAGCAAGGGCCCCTTATTTTATGGGTACAATCGCCTGTGCAAAGGAAGAAAAGCGCCCTTACCGTCAGCGTTGACGGCACTCCCTCCAAAACCTTCTACTTTTCCACCATGGGCAGCCCTCAGATTTATCATGATGAAAGCTGCACCATACCGATCGATGAAATATCGCTTCCGTTGTTTGGAGAGAGTATGGAAACCGTTTACATAAAAGGTGCTGAAATCGGCGCCAACGCAGAGGATGGAACGCCGATCGACTGGAGAAGCATTGCAGACTCCATTTCTGTTTCTACTGGGGTGGTAGATCGAATCGAAGCTGATTATCTGGAAAAAGACAAGGCGATTAAGCTGACGCTATATCGCGATGAAAGGAAACCGTCGGAAGATAACATCACAGTTTGGGCCTCGGATGGCGATCACAAATTCCGGTGGGTGTTGCCCTATCGGCTGATCAGCGGTATTTATATCGCTGAGAGGGAGATGGACGGTGACTTCACATCCAGTGAAACTCCTGTAACAATCGAACTCCGCGAGTTGGAGACGCAATATTTTGCCATACTCAATGCGGAGCGCGAGCAGACTGGATTCCGTGTGGTGGAAACCCAGGGCGACGGCTTTGAATGGAGCACCATCGAAATCGACGGAAAAACCTATCTGACGGTGGACGCCCTGCTGCTGGGCGGGGACGAACCCAATTCGATCACCTTGGAAAATGCGGAAGGGGTTCGGCACACCTACCCGATTATAATACAAGAGGCGAAGATCAAAGCCTACTCCGATCCGGAGCTCACCAACCGCATCTGGCAGCTCGATTTCTTTGAAAATACCATCCGGAAGTGCTATCTGGTAGTGGAGGGCCTGAGCGCAGACGAGCTGGAGGTTTCTCACTGCCGGTTTACACTGAACCACGGCGGGACAGGTCAGCTTTTAAAGAAGATCAAAAATCCAGAGCTCGTGCAGGTTGAAGGGACCTATTGCTTTGAAGTGGAGCTGCAAGCGCCGGAGGATTCTGTTATGCAAAGGCCAGGGTCCATCGAATTTGTTGTCTATCCACTGCATGGAAATGAACTCAGGCAGACCTACCGCTATTGGATACATCCCCAGTTGACCAGCGACTATTATCATGCTGATTTTGAACAGCGGCAGTTGAGCGGGCTGGAAGTTGGAACCACCGTGGAGGAGATGAGCGATAACCTGACAGTTTTGACACGTTATCGTCTTGCGGTGATGCGGGCTGACAGTTCGGGACAGATGCGGCAGTTGCAGGGAGGCGACCTCGTGGGAACGGGGTGTGAAATTCGGTACTGTGATGAAAAGGGCCGCACGCTCAGTTCCCTGACAGCGTTGTTGTACGGTGACTGTTACGGTGATGGCAAAATCGATGTTTTCGACCTGCTGGAAGCCAAACGCCACATTCTCGGAATCAGCAGGCTGGACGGCATCTATGCGGCGGCGTCGGACACCACCCGCGATGGCGAAATCAATGTTTTCGATATGCTGGAGATCAAAAAAAGTATTTTGGGAATCAGTAGGATCGACCAATCAAAATAGAGGCCGAGGCTCCTGCCGCATCTGCGCGGCAGGAGCCTCTTTTCATACCAAACTTTTGTTAATATAGAGAAAATTCGATGAAATATTTGTGAATATTACAAAAAATACCTTTACAAATTAACACATTCGCAATATTATGTATTGGCAATAGATAATATAAATGATAAAGATAATTCGAGTAAAAAGAGGGGGATAGAAATGCAATGGGATATTATGACGTTTAAGACCAGCTTTTGGGATGTGCTGCGTCAGATCATGGGCAGCGGCGATCGCATGTTCCAGTCGGTCTACGAGCGGTACGGCCTCACCGGGGTACAGCTTCGGCTGTTGATGGATATCGGGCACGCGCGGGAAGGCGTACTTTCTGTGGGAGCCCTGAGCGAATCGACCTGCATGGCCGGGGCCAACGTATCCGCCATGTGCAAAAAGATGGAGCGGGCGGGTTGGGTCACCCGCACGCGAGACACACAGGACGAGCGGGTGGTCAACATTTCGCTTACCGACCATGCGACAGATGTGCTCGGCCAAATTAATGACGAGATGTGCCGCCGGTTCGATCCGGTGGGCGCCCAGATGAGCGAACAGGATATGGAAGACATTGTGCGGGGCCTCAACCGTCTTAATGAGATGGTGAAGCTGATGTCTCAACAATTTACATATACAAAACAAAAATAAACCGGATACGGAGGTTTTAACAATGACCAAACAAAAGAAGGCGCTCAGTTTAGCGCTGAGTGCAGTTTTACTCAGCACCGTGCTGACCACAGGCTGCTCGACGTTCGGCGGCCAGGAGTCGCAGGTGGAGGAGACCGACCGCAACATCCTGGTGGAGACCGCATATCCAGAGGTGGGCGACATCGCCTTGACCGCCGAATATATCGGCAAGCTGGAGCCCGCTGAGTCGGTGATGGTGATGCCCAAGACCAGCGGCGAGGTGCTCAAGACCTATGCCAAGGTGGGCGATACGGTCAAAAAGGGGGACCTGCTCTTTGAACTGGACGCCTCTGACCTGATGCCGGCGGTCAATCTGGCGAAAGCGAACCTCGAGCTCACAAAACTTTCCGCAGCGAGCAGCGAAACTCAGTTGGACCAAGCTGTTTTGCAGGCGCGCAGCAGTGTAATCCAGGCAAAGAGTGCATATGACAACGCCCGCTTTACTTACAATGATACCTATGGCAGTGATTATGATGGGGATAAGAGCGACTACAATTATCGCAAACTGAAGGCCGCCCGAGATGCGGCCGCCAGCTCTTACGATTTGGCGCAGCAGCTTTTGGAATTGACCGAGGGCGAGTCGCTGGAGGAGAACAAGGCGCTCATCGCGCAGCAGCTGGTGTTAGCTGAGGCAAACTACCAGGTACAGACGCAGCAGCTCGGTTTCACCAAGGTCTATGCGCCCATCGACGGCGTGGTGGAGGCAAAAAATGCCGACGAGCACCAGATGTCGGGTGGCACCAGCGTCGCCTATTACACCATCTCCAACAAGGGCAGTATGCTTGTTAATTTCGCGGTTCCGTCCAGCGTGGTGCTGGGTCTTTCCATCGACGACCCGGTCGCGGTTACGATCAACGGTGAGGAGCGCAAGGGTACCATCATCGAGGTAAGCACCGCCGCCGACCAGCAGACCGGCTTGTTCGCGGTCAAAGCTCGCATCGATGAGGACGGTTCCGGCCTATTGACCGGCGTGACGGTGAAGATCGCGGTGGATACCGACCGTGCGGAAGCCGCAATCCTGTTGCCGGTGAGTTGCGTCTATTACGAGGACAACAAGCCGTTTGTCTATGTCGATGAAAGCGGCGCTGCGGTGCGGGTGGATGTTACAACTGGCATCAACGACGGTAGCCGCATTGAGATCCTCTCGGGAATCTCCAAAAATGACCGCGTTATCACGACCTGGCACCCCAACCTGATGGACGGCGCAAAGATTATGGTGGCCGATTCCAATTCCGCGGAATCTTCCGCTGCGAACAGCGAGGGCGATGAAGCATGAATTTAACAAAACTATCGCTGAAAAGGCCGGTGTCGGTGGTAATTGTGGTGCTGGCGCTGGTGGTATTCGGCATCTCGGCGATCTTCAGCTCGCCGCTGGAACTGATGCCGGAGATGGAAATGCCCATGCTGATCGTCGGCACCACCTACCCTGGGGCCGGTCCCGAAGAGGTTGAGGATCTGGTCACCTCCAAGGTGGAAAGCGCGGTCGCCAACCTCAATGGTGTGAAGAACATCACATCGCAGTCGTCCGAGAACCTGTCGATGGTCATGCTGGAGCTGGAATACGGCACCAACATGGACGTGGCGCACATGGACTTGCAGGAAAAGATCAATATGTATGTCAACAGCCTGCCGGATGACGCCAGCAAGCCCATCATCATTGAGATCAGCATGGATATGCTGGACACAATCACCCTGTCTGCGGAGGGGCGCGGCGACGTCAAGCTGCTCAACGTGCTGGACGACGAGATTGTGCCGGAGTTTGAAAAGATTGCCGGCGTCGCCTCGGTGGATATTTCGGGCGGCCGCGAGGACTACATACGGGTCGAGCTCAAGGAGGAGCAGCTCAAGCAGTTCGGCTTGGATTTGAGCTCGGTATCCAGCGCGATCGCCAGCGCGAATTTCTCGATTCCAGCTGGCGATGTGGGGCGCGGCGATGTGGATTTGACAGTGCGCGGCGAGGTGGACTACAACACCACCGCAAGCCTGAGAAATATCCCGATCACCACCCGCTCGGGCGCGATCATCCGCCTGTCCGACGTGGCGGATATCTATGAAACCCAGGAGGATCTCGATTCGATCAGCCGCTACAACGGCAGCGAGTCGGTCAGCCTGGGCATCAAGAAGCGCCAGAGCGCGGACACCCTCAGTGTGACCCGCGCGGTCAACAAAGAGGTAGAGCGTATCAACGCGTCGCGCACCGATATCCAGCTTTCGGTGGTCAACGATACCAGCACCATGATCGTCAACTCCACTCAGTCGGTGGCGACAACGCTGGTTCTCGGCGTCATCATCTCGATGGCCGTGCTGTTCCTGTTCTTCGGCGACCTCAAAGCGTCGCTCATCGTGGGCAGCTCGATGCCGATTTCGCTGCTGTTGACCCTTATCATCATGAATCTGATGGACATTTCGCTCAACGTGGTGTCGCTGGGCGGTCTGGTCATCGGCGTCGGCATGATGGTGGATAACTCGATCGTCGTGGTAGAGAGCTGCTTCCGCGTTAAAGATCGCATCCCCAGCTTCCGCGAATCCGCCTTGGAGGGCGCAAAGGTGGTCACCAGCTCGATCATCGCCTCCACCATCACCACCATCGTGGTCTTCCTGCCCATCAGCTTGATGCAGGGTATGTCCGGCCAGATGTTTAAGCAGCTCGGCTTCACCATCATCTTCTCGCTCACCGCGTCGCTGATTTCTGCATTGACGTTGGTGCCCCTGTTGTTCTGCCGGTTGCGCCCGATGGAGAAGAAGAACACCCCCATTTCCCGCGGCCTGGCCCGCGTGGAGAAGGGGTATGGCAACTTCCTGCGCAAGACCTTCCGCTTCAAGTGGCTGGTCGTGCTGGTGGCGGTGCTGCTGCTGATCGCCTCCTTCTTCCTGTTCTCCACGTTGCAGATGGAGCTGATGCCGCAGATCGACCAGGGCCAGGTGTCCATTGAGGTGAACACCAAGCCGGGCCTCAAGCTCTCGGAGATGGAGCCCACCCTGAACCGTTTGGAGCAGATGGTCGCGGAGCACCCGGATGTGGAGCGGTATCTCGTCACCACGGGCGGCGGCCTGTTTGGCAGCGGCTCGGGGGCCACAGTCAGCGCCTATCTCAAGGGGGACCGCGAGATGACCACCCGCGAGGTGGTGGCGCAGTGGCAGGAGGCCACCCGGGATATCACCAACTGCGAGGTCAAGGTGAGCTCAGCGAGCAACTTCTCGTCCATCACCGGCGATGGTTCCGTCCAGATCAACCTTCAGGGCTCCGACCTGGACACCCTGAAGGAGGGAGCCGACCTGGTGGAGGAGACGATGCGCAAAAACAGTGCGATCATCAACGTATCCTCCAGCCTCACCAAGGGCAACCCGCAGGCGGAGGTCGTGGTGGACCCGCTCAAGGCGTCCGCCTACGGCCTCACCCCGGTGCAGGTGATGGGGATGGTGAGAACCAACCTGGTTGGCGCTGAGGCCACCACCATCCGCCAGGACGGCGTGGAGTATTCGGTGCAGGTCGAGTACCCGGAGGGGCGCTTTGAAAATGTCAACGATCTGGCCACGATGCTGCTGCCCACCACCACGGGCGGGCAGGTGCAGCTCACCGAGATCGCGGAAATCCGCTATTCGGATGCGCCGCAGAGCATCATGCGCAAGAACAACCGCTACATCGTCACCGTCACCGGCCAGCCCGCTGAGTCGGCCAAAAACCGCGGCAAAAACGAAATCACCGTGAGCGATGAAATCAATGCGGAGGTGGCCAAACTCGCGCTGCCCGAGGGTGTCAGCCTGGAACAATCGGATATGCAGGAGCAGATGCAGGAGGAGTTCAGCGCCCTGTTCGGCGCGATCGCCACAGCGGTGCTGCTGGTGTTCATGGTGATGACCATGCAGTTTGAGTCGGCGCGGTTTTCCGGCTTGGTGATGCTGTGCATCCCGTTCTGCCTGATCGGTTCGTTCGGATTGATGTGGTTGACCGGCACCACCGTCAGTATGATCTCCCTGATGGGCCTGTTGATGCTGGTCGGTACGGTGGTCAACAACGGCATCCTGTTCATCGACACCGCCAACCAGCTCCGCGCCAGTATGGACGCGGAAACCGCGCTGATTTACGCGGGTCGGACCCGTCTGCGCCCCATCCTGATGACCACGCTGACCACCATCCTGTCGATGGTGCCCATGGCGATCGGCATCGGCGAGAGCGCCGAGCTGATGCGCGGCATGGCTGTGGTCATCATCGGCGGCCTGATCGCCTCCACGCTGCTCACCCTGCTGCTGATCCCATCCTTCTACCTGTTGTTTGACGGCAAAAAGAAAAAGCCCTCGGGCGACGAGCCGGAGGAGCAGCCGCAGCAATCTCTGGAGGAGATGCGCGAGATCGATTACCTGATGGATTCCGAAAGTTAATATAATAGCAAGGGTGCCGGGGGTTTTATCACCTCCGGCACCTTTTAGGATTATTGCGTTTTCCAAAGCAGCTCCACAGCCAGTTCCAGTCCGTCGCGGAAGCCTTGCCGATAGTTTTGATAGGCCACCCGTTCGGCGCGCAGATCCTTTTCGTCGATGATGCGCAGCAACAGCTTGCGGCCTTCTTGGTTCAACTGTTCGCGCAAAAGGTGGCGGTATCGAGCCGTTTGGTCCTCGTGTTCGGCCATCTGTACGCGGCCAGCGGCGATTTGATCGATCAACGGTTATCCCCCCTTCGTAAGTACTTTACCACGGAATAAACATGGTGAGATAGCGTCAACCTGACACCAGTTAGACACCATAATCTGAATTTTGAGTGCTGGATTTATGATAAATCGGCCCTGGCCATTTGTCTATTCCCCTGTTTGAGGATATAATCAATTGACTCTATAAGTGAGAAAGATCGGTTTCCGATCCCAATTGGATATTTTTAGAAAGTTGTAAAAAATAAGGCCGAGATTGGCGGGGGATTTTGGTCGGAAGTCAACATAATTTTTAAATTGAGAAAAAAGGCTTTACAACCCCGCTTCGGTGCGCTATAATCATTACCAACATCGCAAAATGCAGTGATAGGGAAATCATAGCGGTCACATCCAGCTACAGAGAGCTGCCGGGTGCTGCGAGGCAGTGCGGAGGATCGTTAGAACTGGCCCTGGAGCAGTCCGACCCAAAGGCCCGCGCGGCTTAGTAGGTTTGACCGGGTTTCCGACCGTTATCATCGGAGGGCATTGTATGATGCCGCAGAGTTGGGTGTGGTGCGCCACGCCAACAAGAGTGGTACCGCGGAAGTGTGAACGCTTTCGTCTCTTGGTTTCATCCGGAGACGATGGCGTTTTTTGTTGTCTCCGGAAAAAATCAATTTTGGAAGGGGATTACAACCATGAAACTCGCATTTTCAACACTCGGCTGCCCGGACTTCGATTGGCCGGACATCTACTCGATGGCAAAGGACTTCGGCTTCAGCGGCATCGAGCTCCGCGGCTTGGGCGACGATATTTTCTCGATCAAGGCGAAGCCGTTCCGCGAGGATAACCTGCCCAAAACAATTGAAGAGCTGCACAAAAAGCGCCTGGAGATTCCCTGCCTCTCGTCGGGTTGCGCGCTGCGCTTTGCCGACCGCGCTGAGCAGACCCACCGGGAGCTGCTCGACTACATCGACCTCGCCTCCAAGCTGGGCGCTTCTTACATCCGCGTCCTGGGCGACCTTACCGCTGAGCCGCGCGGCGAGGTGGACGATGCGGTGGTGGTAAAGGCGCTCAAGGCGCTGGCCCCCTACGCGGAGGAGAAGGGCGTCACCCTGCTGGTGGAGACCAACGGCGTTTACACCGATACCCAGCGGCTGCGCGAGCTGCTCGACACGGTGCAGAGCGACAACGTCGCTGCACTGTGGGATATCCACCACCCCTACCGTTTCGCGGGCGAGAGCCCCGAGCAGACGGTGCAGAACCTGGGCGCATACATCAAATACACCCACATTAAGGATTCGGTCATGCAGGACGGCAAGGTCTGTTACCGCATGATGGGCGAGGGCGACCTGCCGATGGATGCGATCATCCGCGCGCTGCGTTCGATCAACTACGAGGGCTATGTCTCGCTCGAGTGGCTCAGGCGCTACGCGCCCGATCTCTCTGACGCGGGCATCGTGTTCCCGCATTACGCCAACTTCATGGGCCAGTACATGGAGAGATCTGCCGACACCGGCCGCCTTTACGACAACAACGCGGGCACCGGCAAGTATGTCTGGCCAAAGGAGCACCTGATCGATCTGACCTTCCCGCAGGTGCTCGACCGCATGGTGGAGGAGTTCCCCGACCAGTACGCCTTCCGTTACACCACCCTAGACTACACCCGCACCTATGCGGAGTTCCGCGACGATGTGGACACCTTCGCGCGTTCCCTCATCGCAATGGGGGTCAAGGCGGGCGACCATGTGGCCATCTGGGCCACCAACGTGCCGCAGTGGTATATCACCTTCTGGGCCACCACCAAGATCGGCGCGGTGCTGGTCACCGTGAACACCGCCTATAAAATCCACGAGGCTGAGTACCTGCTGCGCCAGTCGGACACCCACACCCTGGTGATGATCGACGGCTACAAGGATTCGGATTACGTTGCGATCATGAAGGAGCTCTGCCCGGAGCTCGCCACGGCGGATAAAGATAAGCCGCTGCACATCAAGCGCCTGCCATTCCTGCGCAACATCATCACCGTCGATTCCGAACAGCCCGGCTGCTACACCTGGGACGAGGCGGTCGCCCTGGCCGGCCGCGTGCCGGTCGAGGAGGTCTACCGCCGCGCCGCCGCGATCAACAAGCACGACGTCTGCAATATGCAGTATACCTCGGGCACCACAGGGTTCCCCAAGGGCGTGATGCTCACCCACTACAACGTCGTCAACAACGGCAAGGCGATCGGCGACTGCATGGACCTCTCCACCGCCGACCGCATGATGATCCAGGTGCCGATGTTCCACTGCTTCGGCATGGTGCTCGCCATGACCGCCTCGATGACCCACGGCGTCACCATGTCGCCCATCCCGGCGTTCTCGCCGCGCAAGGGGCTCGCCTGCATCAACCAGGAGAAGATCACCGCGTTTCACGGGGTGCCCACCATGTTCATCGCCATGCTGGGTCACGAGGATTTCCCCAAGACCGATTTCAGCCACATGCGCACCGGCATCATGGCGGGCAGCCCCTGCCCGATCAAGGTGATGCAGGACGTGATCGACAAGATGCACATGTCCGAAATCTGCATCACCTACGGCCAGACCGAGGCGTCTCCCGGCTGCACCATGAGCAAGACCACCGATTCGCTCGAGGCGCGCGTCAACACGGTGGGCGCGGCGATGTTCGGCGTCGAGTGCAAGATCGTCGACCCCGAGACCGGCGAAGACCTGCCGGACAACGTGGACGGCGAGTTTGTAGCCAAGGGCTATAACATCATGAAGGGTTACTATAAGATGCCAAACGCCACCGCGGCCGCCATCGATGAAGACGGCTGGCTGCACACCGGCGACCTCGCGCGGCGCGACGAAAACGGCTATTATAAAATTACCGGCCGCATCAAGGATATGATCATCCGCGGCGGCGAAAACATCTACCCCAAGGAGATTGAGGACTTCATCTACACCCACCCGAAGGTGTCCGACGTGCAGGTGATCGGTGTGCCGGATAAGCAGTACGGCGAGGAGATCATGGCCTGCGTGGTGCTGAAGCCCGGCGAGACGATGACCGAGGAGGAGCTCAAGGAGTACGTCGCATCCCACATGGCCAAGCACAAGACCCCCCGCTATGTCGATTTCGTCGACGGGTTCCCGATGAACGCGGCGGGCAAAATCCTCAAATATAAGATGCGTGAGAACGCCGTGGAGAAGCTCAACCTCCAGGCGGCCAACAGCATCGAGACCGCCTGACAGCAAAGGGGGAAGAACGGTGCCATTTTTTCAACAGACGCTCGACTTCCTGGTGGAAAACCGGCTGCGCAACAGCAGGGAATGGTTCCGCGCGCACAAGGAGCAGTACCAAAAATTTGTCCTGGCGCCGTTCGTTGAGCTGGCAGCCCGCCTCGGTCCAGCCATGCTGGAGCTCGATCCACTGTTGGTGGTCGAGCCCCGAGTGGATCGCACCATTTCGCGCATCTACCGCGATACCCGCTTTGCGAGGGATAAATCCCTCTATCGCGACGTAATGTGGTGCGCCTTTCAGCGCGACCGGAAAGTGTACGGCGAGCCGCCCGGCTTTGTATTCGAGCTATCCCCCGCCGGATTTCGCTGGGGCTGCGGCTATTATCAGGCGCCGCCCGGCCTGATGCGGGCGATGCGCGAGCTGATTCTGGAGGGCGCGCGCTCCTTCCAGCGTGCTCAGGCGGCCGTCGGGACAGACGGCCGGTTTGCCGTGGAGGGGGACCGGTACAAGCGCAGCCCCTGCCCGGACCAGCCGGAGGAACTGCGCGATTGGCTTGACCGCAGGTGTATCTCCCTGATGCACAGCAGCCGCGACTTCGACCTGCTGTTCTCCGACCAGCTCTGCGTCCGGCTGGAGGAGGACTTCCGGCGGTTGGAGCCGGTTTACGACTTCTTCTGGGAGGTTGAGAGACGGGCGCGCCTCTGACGGGTAAAAATCGAGGGGCGGGGAAATTTTTCCCCGCCCCTCGTATCGGTGTTAACCGGCATCCTCTTCCTCGAGGTCGAGCAGCTTGTTCACCGCCGCCTGCAACCCGGGGTGCGCCCGGTAGCTTTCCACCAGACGCTGTTCCCGCGCGTCCCGCCGCGGGGTGTGCCCTACGCGGTTTTGCAGGCTGTCCAGCCCAATCGCCAGCCCGTCACAAATTTTGATGGCATTGTCGAGCGATGCGCCGCCCACCGATCCGTTCAGGATCGAGAGCAGGGTGCTGTAAGGCATGTCGATCTGCCGCGCGAATGCCTTGACAGTGAGACCCTTTTGGTGGATCAGCCGCTTCAGCTCCTCTTCTCGGCTCATAGGTATCCCCTCCCATGGGTGTTATTTTACCACGTCTTGCCAGTTGAGGCAATGCAAACGCGGAATAAAATGGCGAAATCAACAATATTTTGGATTTCTACTTGCCAAACCGAATAAAATATGCTATTCTAAATAAGGTAATAGTGTTAACGTGAAAGAGTGGGGCTACCCGCTCTTTTGTTTATGTATGGGGGTCGTGCCTGGGTGCACACCCAAAAGGAATGGTGATAATTTGGCAAAAGGCAAAAATACGGTCGCGGTTGTGACCGAGCTGGTAAAGCCCGTCGCGGATCAGATGGGTCTGACATTGTGGGACGTCCGCTTTGAAAAGGAGGGCGCAGGCTGGTATCTGCGCCTGTTCATCGACAAGGAAGGCGGCGTAACCATCGACGACTGCGAAAATTACAGCCGGGCGGTGGATAAACTAATTGATGATGCGGATCCGATCGATCAGAGCTATTATCTGGAGGTCTGTTCGCCGGGCGTCGAGCGCGAGCTGGTGCAGGACTGGCACTTTGAGCGGTACCTCGGCAGCTTGGTCAACGTGAGGCTGATCCGGCCGGTGGAGGGGCAGCGGGATTTTACCGGCGAGCTCACCGCCTATGCGGACCGTACAGCCACCATTCTGCTGGACGAAGAGACCGAAATGCAGGTGCCGCTGAACGAAGCGGCTTTTGTGCGACTCTACGATGATTACGATATGGGGGGACTCGACTGACATGAACAACGAGTTTTTTGAGGCGTTGGCGCTTCTGGAGAAGGAAAAGGGCATATCCGCCGACTATCTGCTGGAAAAGATCAAGGCGGCGATTGCCATCGCGGTCAAACGCGATTACGGCGGCACGGAGAACGCCCTGGTGGAGATCGACCCCGCCCGCGGCGCCTTCCGCGTTGCCATCCGCAAGGATGTGGTCGAGGCCGTCGAGAACCAGTACACCGACATCCTGCTGCAGGATGCTTACCAATACGACAAGCACGCCGAGGTGGGCGGCACCGTGGAAATTCCGCTGGAGACCAAGCAGTTTGGCCGAATCGCAGCCCAGGCCGCGAAGCATGTCATCCGCCAGGGTATCCGCGAGGCGGAAAAGGGCCAGATTTTGCAGGAGTTCCAGAGCAAGGAGCACGAGATCGTCTCGGCGGTTGTCTCCCGCATCGACCCCAAAAAGGGGGTCGCCACGTTGGAGATCGGCCGCAGCGAGGCCATCCTGCCCAAGTCTGAGCAGGTGCCCACCGAGGAACTGGTCGAAGGCCAGCGGATCAAGGTGTATGTGGTCGAGGTCGCCAACAGCGAAAAGGGCCCGCGCATCATGATCTCGCGCACCCATCCGGGTTTGGTCAAGCGCCTGTTTGAGATTGAGGTTCCCGAGATTTACGACGGCACCGTCGAGATCAAGGCGATCTCCCGCGAGGCGGGCAGCCGCACCAAGCTCGCGGTGTGGAGCAAGGACGAGAACGTCGACGCGGTCGGCGCGTGCATCGGCCCCAAGGGTAGCCGCGTCGCCAAGATCGTGGATGAGCTGGACGGCGAGAAGATCGATGTCGTCAAATACAGCGAGGACCCCGCACAGTTCATTTCGGCCGCGCTTTCGCCCGCCGACGTGATCTCGGTGGAGGTGGACCCGGAAGGCGCGAAGACCTGCAAGGTCACCGTACCCGACCACCAGCTGTCGCTCGCCATCGGCAACAAGGGGCAGAACGCCCGCCTTGCCGCCAAGCTGACTGGCTGGAAGATCGATATCCGGCCGGAGAGCGGATTCTTCGGCGAGGATGAGCCGGACGGGGAGTAAAAGGTTTTACCAGACGAGGGAGGCAGAGGGGATGCAGACAAAAAAGATACCGATGAGAATGTGTTCGGGCTGCGGCAAAATGAAGCCGAAGCGCGAGCTGATTCGTGTGGTGAGAAGCCCGCAAGGTGAAATATCGCTCGACACGGTGGGCAAAAAGCCCGGAAGGGGCGCCTATGTCTGCAACAACCTCGACTGTCTGAAAAAAGCGAGAAAGGCAAGGCGCCTGGAGCGTTCGCTTTCCTGCCAGATCCCCGACGAGGTTTACAACCGGATGGAGGAGGAATTGGAAAAGGGTGAATAGGCTCCTGTCAACCATCTCGCTGTGTAAAAGGGCAGGGAAGCTGCTCATGGGGTACGACCGGGTCAAGGATGCGGTGTTTGCAGGCAAGGCGCACATTGTGTTCACCGCAACCGACCTTTCGGAACGATCCCGCAAGGGTGTGATCCTACTCTGCGAGGCGGATAACATAGATCATTTTGTCCTGCCGTTTTCAATGGAGCAACTGGAATATGAAATCGGCAGGCGCACCGGAATATTGGCGGTTACAGACCCGGGACTCGCCGGGAAGCTGCACGCGATGCTGACCGCCTCAACAGAGGAATAAGGAGGATTTTGCTTATGATGATAAAGTACAGAGTCAACGAGGTCGCCAAGGACTTGGGGGTCACCAGCAAGGAGATCATTGAGGTGCTCTCCAAGGTGAACGATACCCCGCATAAATCGCAGACCGCGCTGACCGAGGGCGAGCTCAACGCCATCTTTGAAAAATATACCCAGACCCGCCAGGTGGAAAACTTCGACGCCTACTTTGCGCAGGCGGATGAGAAGCCCGAGCCGCCGAAACCCGCGGTGAAGCCCGCCGAGCCCGCAGTGCAGCAGGCGAAGCCGGCGCCCGCGGCGGCGCCGGCCGTCCAGGCGGTAAAACAGCCGGCGACTCCCGCGGCGGCGGCAAAGCCCGCAGCTTCCGCTGCGCCCGCACCGCAGCCGCAACAACAGCCGGCAGCGCAGCAGCGCCCTGCCGCGCGCCAGCAGGCCCCTGCACAGCAGAGCGTGCCGAACGGCCGCCCCGCACCGCAGTTCCGGCCCAACACCAACCGCCCGCCCGTGGGCGGCGCGCAGGGCGGCAACCGGCCCCCCTACCAGGGCAACCGCCCGCAGCAAGGGGGACAGCAGCAGGGCCGTCCGCAGCAGGGCGGGCAGTTCCAGCAGAACCGTCCGGGCAACCGTCCGCCGTATCAGGGCGGGCAGCAGCGCGGCGGCTTCCAGCAGGGCGGCCGCCCGGGCAACAACCAGCCCAGAACCCCGAAGCAGCCCAAGCCGACCTATCAGCGCCCGGCCGTGAACCCCGCGAAGCCAGCCGCACCGCTGATGGTGGACGAACAGGGCAACAAGGGGCGCGACGTGCGCGTGGTCGATATGAGAACCTCCCAGGTCAACCTGGACAAATACAACGAGAAGTATGAGCGCATTGCGCCCACCAACTTCGCCAAGGACAATATCGTCAAAAAGCAGAAGCTCAACCAGCGCAGCGCGCAGCGCGGCAAGCCCAACTATTCCCGCCGCGAGCAGGAGATGCTCAAGATGCGCAAGTTGGAGATGGAGCGCCAGCGCCGCCAGAAGCTGGAGATCACCCTGCCCGATGAGATCACGGTGGGCGACCTCGCGCTGAAGCTGAAGATTCAGGCGGCCGAGATCATCAAAAAGCTGATGCTGAGCGGCGTGATGGCGGCGGTCAACGACGTGATCGATTACGACACCGCCGCACTTGTCGCCATGGAGATCGGCGCGAAGGTCGAACACGAGGTGGTGGTCACCATCGAGGACCGTCTGATCGACGACAGCGAGGATAATTCTGAAAACCTGCATCCGAGGGATCCGGTCGTGGTGGTCATGGGCCACGTCGACCACGGCAAGACCTCGCTGCTCGACGCCATCCGCAACGCCCACGTCACAGCGGGCGAGGCCGGCGGCATCACCCAGCATATCGGCGCTTACCGTGTGGAGATCGGCGGCAAGAACATCACCTTCCTCGACACCCCGGGCCACGCGGCGTTCACCGCGATGCGCGCGCGCGGCGCGCAGGTCACCGACATCGCCATCCTGGTGGTAGCGGCCGACGACGGCATCATGCCCCAGACGGTGGAGGCGATCAACCATGCCAAGGCTGCGGGCGTCTCGATCATCGTGGCGATCAACAAGATGGATAAACCCACCGCGAACCCCGATAAGGTCAAACAGGAGCTTACCGAATACGAATTGGTCCCCGAGGAGTGGGGCGGCGACATCATCTGCGTGCCGGTTTCGGCCAAGACCCACGAGGGCATCGACACCCTGCTGGAGATGGTCAACCTGGTGGCCGAGGTCAAGGAGCTCAAGGCCAACCCCGACCGCTTGGCGAAGGGCACCGTCATCGAGGCGAAGCTCGATAAGGGCCGCGGCCCGGTTGCAACGCTGCTGGTGCAGAACGGCACCCTGCGCACCGGCGACATTGTCATCGCTGGCACCACAACTGGGCGCGTGCGCATGATGCTCGACGACCGGGGGAACAAGATCGAAGCGGCCGGCCCGAGTGTGCCGGTTGAGATCACCGGCTTGGACGAGGTCCCGGCGGCGGGCGATATCTTCAACGCGGTTGAGGATGAAAAGCTGGCGCGCGAGCTGGTGGAGCAGCGCAAGCACGAGCAGAAGGAAGAGATGTTCAAGGCCTACCACAAGGTCACGTTGGATAACCTGTTCGATCAGATCGCCGAGGGCGATATGAAGGAGCTTCCGATCATCGTGAAGGCCGACGTGGCCGGCTCGGTTGAGGCGGTGAAGCAGTCGCTCGAGAAGCTCTCGAACAGCGAGGTGCGCGTCCGCGTCATCCACGGCGCGGTGGGCGCGGTCAGCGAAAGCGATGTGATGCTTGCAGCGGCCTCCGGTGCGATCATCATCGGGTTTAATGTGCGTCCCGACCCGGTCGCCAAGGCCAAGGCCGATGCGGACGGCGTGGATATCCGCCTTTACCGCATCATCTACGACGCCATTGAAGAAGTCAGCACCGCCCTCAAGGGGATGCTGGCGCCCAAATACCGCGATGTCGATCTGGGCCGCGCCGAAGTGCGCCAGGTGTACACCATCACCAACGTGGGCAAGGTCGCGGGCTGCTACGTGCTGGAGGGCAAAATCCTGCGCAACGCCAACATCCGCATCGTGCGCGATGGCATCATTGTGGCGGACGACAAGCTGGATTCCCTCAAGCGCTTCAAGGACGATGTAAAAGAAGTTGCCAGCGGCTACGAATGCGGTATGAGTTTACAGAAATTTGCCGATATTAAGGAAGGCGATATCTTCGAGGCCTACGAGGTGGAGGAGTATCGCGACTGATCCGCACGCATCTGAGGGCGGCGCGGAGCGATCACAAGTATGTCAGGAGGTTTTGCCATGGCAAGTTACCGGGCGGACCGCACGGCTGAGGACGTGAAGCGCGAGTTGACCGCGATCATGGGTACCTTGAAGGACCCGCGTATCACGGGGATGCTGAGCATCGTCAAGGTGGATCTCGCGCGTGATCTGTCGGCCTGTAAGGTATATATCAGCTCGCTGGACGGCATGGAGGCCGCCAGGGAGGCGGTTAAGGGGCTCAACAACGCCGCGGGTTTTGTGCGGCACGAGTTGGGTGGCCGGCTGGCGCTGCGCCACACCCCTTCGATCAAATTTATCGCAGACAATTCAATCGAGCAGAGCGCGGAGATTCTCAAGATCATGGAGGATATCGAACACCCAAAACGTGGGTGATCCAATTTGGAAAGCGCGGGGAACACCCGCAATATGAGGTGAGCAGATGGGCATTGCGATTACGCTGGAGCAGGCCTGCGCCTGGTTGCGGGAGCAGGACGACATTTTGATTTTGACGCACCAGAATCCGGATGGGGATACGCTGGGGTCGGCCTTTGCGCTCTACTATGCGCTGCGCGCGCTGGGCAAGCGCGTGCGGGTGGAGTGCTCAGACGAATTCCCGCGCAAATACCGGTTTATGTTCCCGGATTACCAGCCGGAGGCGTTTGAGGAGCGGTTTGTGGTGGCGGCGGATATCGCCGACACCCAGCTGTTCGGCAAGAAGCTCGAGCGGTACAGCGGGGCGGTCGATCTCTGCATCGATCACCACCCGTCCAACACCTTTTATGCGGCGCAGACCTATCTGGTGGCGGACGCAGCGGCGACCGCCGAGGCGATCTGCGATGTGATCGACGGCCTGGGCGTGACGCTCGATCTGCCGATGGCCACCTGCATCTACACCGGGCTTTCCACCGATACCGGGTGTTTCCGCTTTTCCAATACCACCGCGAAAACCCTTTCGACCGCGTCCCGGATGGTGGCGCTGGGGGTGGACAACGCCGAGATCAATCTGCAAATGTTCAGCCACAAGACCCAAAGCCGCATCGCCATCGAGCGCGAGGTTTATAACACGATGGAATACCACTTCGGCAACCGCTGCGCGGTCATCTGGATGACGCGGGCGATGCTGGAACAGGCCGGCGCGGACGACGCGGAGCTCGAAGGGGTATCCGCGATCCCCACGCAGATCGAAGGGGTCGAGGTGGGCGTCACTCTGCGCGAAAAGGAAGGCGGCTACAAGGTATCGCTGCGCACCAGCCGCTATATCAACGCCTCCGAGATCTGTGCCAGATTGGGCGGCGGCGGCCATGCGCGCGCCGCGGGATGCTTCCTCGCCGCCACGCTGGAGGAGGCAAAGCGCCAGGTTTTGGTTTTGGTCAAACAGGCGTTCGATCGATACGACGCCGAACAATAGAGAATGGATGGGACGGGGCGGACGGCGGTTGTCCGTCCCTCTCTTTTTTCGGAGGCCAGGCATGACAGGAATTTTACTTATCAATAAGCCCGCGGGCTTCACCTCCTTCGATGTGGTGGCAAAGCTGCGCGGGATTTCCAAGACCCGCCGCATCGGCCACGCGGGCACCCTCGACCCGATGGCGACCGGGGTGCTGCCGCTGCTGTTCGGCGCGGCTACCAAGGCGTGCGACCGCCTGCCCAACACGGATAAGCGCTACCGCGCCGAGCTCCGGTTGGGGATCACCACCGACACCCAGGACATCACCGGGACGGTGCTCTCCCGCAATGAGGTTCACGCATCCGCTCGGGATGTGGAGCGCGCGCTCGCCCGCTTCCGTGGGGAGATCATGCAGGTGCCGCCGATGTATTCGGCGGTGCAGGTGGGCGGCAGGAGGCTGTACGACATCGCGCGTGAGGGCGGCACGGTGGAACGCGCCGCGCGGCCGGTGACAATCCACCGGCTCGAGCTGCTGGAGGCGGACGGGCGGGAACACGTCTACACCATCGATGTGAGCTGCTCCAAGGGCACCTACATCCGCACCCTCTGCCACGACCTGGGGCAGGAGCTCGGCTGCGGGGCCACACTGACGGGGCTGTGCCGCACCGAGGCGGCCGGTTTTGGACTGGAGCAGTGCTTGACGCTGGAACAGGCGCAGCGCATGGCGGACGCGGGGGAGTTTGAAAGGGCTCTGCTCCCAGTGTCCACATTGTTTGCCGGGATGCAGCGCGTCACACTCGACGAACGCAGGGCGCGCCTGTTCTGCAACGGGGTGCGGCTCGACCTCGCGCGCAACCGCCTTCCAGCGCTGGAGGGCGGATATGCGGTGTACGGGCCGGGGAACCGCTTTCTGGGCTTGGCGCACAACGATTACGGAAAAAATGAACTGCACATCGATCAATTGTTCCCGGCAGAGGGGTAAATTCTGCCGGGGAACGGGAGGCTGGCGTTCTTTTGAATACAACGGAAAAACGGGAACATACTGTCATTGCACTCGGTTTTTTTGACGGGGTCCACCGCGGCCATCAGGCGGTGATCGGGCAGGCGGTGGAGTTGGCTGCGCGCCGCTCGTTGCTGCCGTGCGCGTTCACCTTTGACACCGCGCACAGCGCTCCATCCTCAAAGGGGGAACTGCATGCGCTGACCACGGTGGAGCAGCGGGAACGGGAGCTCACGCGCCTGGGGATTGCACAGGTGTTCTGTCCGGCATTTGAGTCCTTCCGCGATTTGAGCGGGGAGGCGTTTGTGCGCGAGATGTTGTACCAACGGTTCGGTGCGCGGGCGCTGTGCTGCGGCAGGGATTTTCGCTTCGGCAGATACGCGGGCTGCGGTGTGGATGACCTGGAGCGCCTCTGCGGCGATTTGGGCATCGAGCTGTGCATCACGCCCGAGGTGATGGACGGGGGCGAGCCGGTGAGCTCCACGCGGATTCGCGCCGCTCTGGCCCAGGGGAAGATGGACACTGTCAACCGCCTGCTGGGCCGCCGGTACGGCTTTGAGCTGGAGGTGGTGCACGGGCGACGGCTGGGCCGCCAGATGCAATACCCCACCATCAACCAACTGTTGCCCGAGGGCTGCGCCCTGCCGCGGTTCGGGGTTTATGCGGCCTTTGCCGAGGTCGACGGAAGGGCTTATCCGGCGGTGACCAACGTCGGGGTGAAACCTACGGTGAAGAGCGACAACCGGCCGGTCGCGGAGACCCATATCCCGGGCCTGACAGCCGACCTGTACGGCAGGGTGGTTCCGGTGACGCTGGTGCGTTTTTTGCGCCCCGAGGTTCGTTTTTCCTCCATCGAGGAGCTGCGGGAAAACATCCGGCGGGATACGGAACATGCCCTCGAGGCATGTAAACTTTATGCTTTACAATAACGGGATTTTATGGTATAGTGAAAAAGCTAACGCAGCCGTTTACCCCGGCTTGGGGACTGAGCCCGCTACGCGGGAAGATACCTACCCCTTGCTGCGATAGACGGTAATAAAAAGAAAAGAGGTACCGACATGCTCCTGAAAGAAAAGAAAAACGCAGTCATCGAGGCAAACCGCCTCAACGAGAAGGATACCGGCTCGCCGGAGGTCCAGATCGCCATTCTCACCAAGAGAATCGAAGAGTTGACCGAGCACACCAAACGCCACCCCAAGGATCATCACTCCCGCCGTGGCCTGCTCAAGATGGTCGGTCACAGACGCAACCTGCTCAACTACCTGATGAAAAAGGATATTGAGCGTTATCGTGCTATTGTTGCGAAACTCGGTCTGCGTAAGTAATTGGATGCGTTTCGAAAGGCAGATGGATTTCCATCTGCCTTTCGTTTCACATAATTCTCAGCACATCCAGAGGGGGGAGCGGAGGCCCGCGTTCACCGGCGGATGGTATCCGAAAAAACACAATGCTTCGGCTGCTTCAAGGTGATTTAGCAGTGAATCGACGGCTCAACGGGCTTGAACCGTGGATTTATTGCTAAACCCGGTGGCTGCCGAAGCGCGATGGAGGTAGCAGAATATGTTTGAAAATTTTAGAGTGTTTGAAACAGAGTATGCCGGGCGCAAGATCAGCTTTGAAACCGGCATGATGTGCGGCCTTTCCAACGGCACCTGTCTGGTGCGGTACGGCGAGACCACCGTGCTGTGCAACGTGACCGCCAGCAAAAAGCCCCGCGACGGCATCGACTTTTTCCCCCTGTCTGTGGATTACGAGGAGAAGCTCTACTCGGTCGGTAAGATCCCCGGTTCTTTCCTGAAGCGCGAGGGCCGTCCGTCCGACAAGGCGATCCTGGCTTCCCGCTGTGTCGACCGCCCGATCCGCCCGCTGTTCCCCAAGGATATGCGCAACGACGTGTCGGTGGTGATGACGGTGCTTTCGGTCGATCCCGACTGCTCGCCCGAGCTCGCCGGTATGCTGGGCACCTCGTTCGCCATCGCCATCTCGGACATCCCCTGGAACGGCCCGGTGGCCAGCGTCAGCATGGGCATTGTGGACGGCAAAATCGTCATCAACCCGGATGCGGAGCAGCGCAAGGTGTCGCAGATGGCCACCACTGTGGTCTCTACCGATCAAAAGATTGTGATGATCGAGTCGGGCGCAAACGAGGTGGACGACGACACCATGCTCGAAGCGATCGTGATGGGTCACGAAGAGAACAAAAAGATGGTCGAATTCATCAAGGGCGTGGCCGCGGAGATCGGCAAGCCCAAGTTCGAGTTCGAGTCGCAGGAAGTGGATCACGACATGTTCGAGGCGATCAAGGAGTTCGCCATCGACAAGGTGAAATATGCGCTGGATACCGATGACAAGAACGAGCGCGATGCGCGCCTCAATCCGATCATCGATGAAATTCACGCTAAATTCGACGAGGTTTATCCCGAGCAGACGGCCATGATCGACGAGTGCATCTACAAGCTGCAAAAATTTGTGGTGAGAAGATGGCTGCTCGACGAGGGCAAGCGTGTGGACGGCCGCGGCATCAACGAGATGCGCCCGCTCAACGCTCAGGTCGGCCTGATCCCCCGCGTGCACGGTTCGGGCATGTTCACCCGCGGCCAGACCCAGGTGCTCACCATCGCCACGCTGGGCCAGCTGCGCGACGCGCAGATTCTCGACGGCATCGACGGCGAGGAGAACAAGCGCTACATGCATCAGTACAACTTCCCCTCCTACTCAGTGGGTGAGACCAAACCCAGCCGCGGCCCCGGCCGCCGCGAAATCGGCCACGGCGCCCTGGCGGAGCGCGCCCTCGAGCCGGTGCTCCCCTCGGTGGAGGAGTTCCCCTATGCGATGCGTCTGGTGTCCGAGGTGCTGTCCTCCAACGGTTCCACCTCGCAGGCTTCCATCTGCGGTTCCACGCTGGCCCTGATGGACGCAGGCGTGCCGATCAAGGCGCCGGTTGCGGGTATCTCCTGCGGCTTGATCACCGAGGGCGACCGCTGGATGACCATGGTGGATATCCAGGGCCTCGAGGACTTCTTCGGCGATATGGACTTCAAAGTGGGCGGCACCAAGAAGGGCATCACCGCCATCCAGATGGACCTCAAGATCGACGGCCTCACCCCGGAGATCGTCAAGGAGGCGTTCGCCAAGACCCACGAGGCGCGCAACTATATCCTCGACAACATCATGCTGCCGGTCATCGCCGAGCCCCGGCCGGAGCTCTCCAAATATGCGCCCAAGATGATTTCGCTCCAGATCCCTGTGGATAAGATCCGCGAGGTGATCGGTTCGGGCGGCAAGGTCATCCAGAAGATCTGCGCGGACTGCAACGTCAAGATCGACATCGAGGACGACGGCCATGTGTATGTCTCCGCCATCGATATGGCCGACTGCCGCCGCGCAGTGCAGGTCATCGAGACCATTGCGATCGACCCCGAAGTGGGCGCAATCTACAAGGGCCGCGTGACCCGCATCATGACCTTTGGCGCGTTCGTCGAAATCGCGCCGGGCAAGGAGGGCCTGTGCCACATCTCCAAGCTGGAGAACAGCCGTGTGGAGAAGGTGGAGGACGTTGTCTCGGTGGGCGACGAGATTGTGGTCATGGTCACGGAGATCGACCAGCAGGGCCGCATCAACCTGTCTCGCAAGGACGCGATCGCCAAGCTGGCGGAGCGCAAGAAGGCCGCAGAAGCTGCAAAATAATAGAGAAAAGCGACAGTCGCCGGTGGTTTGCCACCGGCGGCTTATCTTTTGGAAATTTTTTCACGCCCTAAAATCCCCCTTGAAATGTCGGGGAGCTGTGTTATACTGTTTGGCAAAGGATTGGTGATGACAATGGACGACACCCTCTCGATGCTGAAATCGATGCTGCTCGAAAACAACTCCCTCATTCGCATGGACCTTGAGGCGAGCATGAAGGTGCTCAAGCTGGAGCTGGACTCCAATTTGAAGGCGATGAGACAGGATATGCAGGCCGAACGCCGCGAGCAGTTGCGCGAGATGCACACGGTGACGCGCGAGGAGCTCGAGGCCAACAACCACAAGCTTGCCCTCGCTATGGCGGACAACAATCAGCGTGTATTCGATTACATCCAGCTCAACAACCAGAAGATATTCGACTTTATCGAGCGGAACAACCGCGCGATTTCGCTGCTCATCGCCGACGCGGTCAAGACGGGCAACGACCAGATACGCTACGAACTGGGCGCCCTGCGCGATGAGACCGAGCGTCAGGAGCGGGAGCTCAACCACCTCAAGCGGAGAATTTAACAGCGACAAAAAGAGGACGCACCTGGGACCTTTTCCCGGGCGCGTCTTTTGTTTACCGGTTGATGAACCACAGCCCGCCCAGGCAGAGCGCCATTCCGACCAACTGGTTGGCCGACAGCTTTTCGCGGTAGAACAGCACGCCGATCACCAGCAACACCAGCGCCAGGGCGATGTTGCACACCAACGACCCCACGCTGACCTTCCATCCCGCCCGGTAGAGCAGGATGTAGCCGGCCTCCAGCCCTACGACTGAGAATCCGAGCAGCAACGGGGCCCAGTTGAGGGTATGTAGCTGTGCGGTCAGGTTTTTTTCCGGGCTGGTTGCAAAGAAGAGGCCGAGCGAAACCGCAGCGCCCACCAGATAGACCACAAATAGGGTGAAGTAGGAATTGGCACGCGCGGGTACCGATTTGGTACACAGGTTGTAAACGACGTTGGAGCAGACGATGAGCAGGGCGGGAAGGTAATAAGACAGCATGTGAAAGACCCCCTTGTTTGTAAAGTAAATCCAGTATACCACAGCGCGCGGGCCGGGCCAATCCCGCATTGTGGACAAAATTCTCCACAATGTGCCCCCGCAGAATCCACATTTTTTCAGATTTTGTGGAAAAGATGTTTGGCGAAATAGGGCTTGACGGGGATGCGCGGAAGGTGTATACTTACCAACATGGATAGTTTAAAGCGTTAAAGTGGTGTGGCGCGAAAGCTCCCGCCCGTGAGAGGATGAATGTAACGATGAAAAAGATACTTGCGATTCTGTTGACAGCCGCCATGGCGGTGGGCATGGTTTCCTGCGGTTCCAGCCCCTCGTCGAGCGCACCGGCAGCGCCCGTTTCGAGCGATGCCCAGCCCTCTGAGGAAGGCGCTTCCACACCGAGCACCGACAAGGTGTACAACATCGGCGTGATCCAGCTGCTGCCCCACACCGCGCTCGACGCGGCCTATGAGGGCTTTGTGGACGGCCTGAAGGAGGCCGGCTATGAGGACGGCAAAAATATCAAGATCACTTATCAGAACGCGCAGGGCGAGCAGTCCAACTGTGTCACCATCGCGGATAAGCTGATCAACGACAAGAACGACCTGATTCTGGCCATCGCCACCCCGGCGGCGCAGGCGGTCGCCAATAAAACCAAGGATATCCCGATCCTGGTCACAGCGGTCACCGATCCGGCTGACGCGCAGCTGGTCGCCTCCAACGAGGCGCCCGGCGGCAATGTCAGCGGTACCTCCGACCTCAACCCGATCAAAGAGCAGATGGAGCTGCTCACCCAGCTGGTGCCGGGCGCCAAGAAGGTGGGAATGCTGTACTGCTCGAGCGAGGCAAACTCCGAGTTCCAGGTGGGTTTGGCCAAAGCGGAGTTGGAGACCAAGGGGATCGAGAGCGTCGACTTCACCGTGACCAATGCCAATGAGATTCAGCAGGTGATGCAGTCGATGGCGGGCAAGGTGGACGCTATCTACACCCCGACCGACAACATGATTGCCAACGCGATGGTGACTGTCAGCATGGTCGCCAACCAGCTCAAAATCCCCATCATCGCGGCGGAGCCCGGCATGGTGGAGAACGGCGCCTTGGCCACCTACGGGTTGAGCTACTACAACCTGGGCAAACAGACGGCCGCCATGGCGGTTAAAATCTTGGCCGAGGGCGCAAATCCCGGCGACATGCCGATCGAATATCTGCAAGAGACCGAGCTGGTTATCAACACGACCACAGCCGATGCGTTGGGCCTCACCATTCCGGAGGATCTCGCCGCCAAGGCGCGGATGGTCGAGACGCCGGAAGCGGAATAACAACGACAGGACGGCGCCGGACGCGTTTGAGGCGCGCTTTGGAACCGACATAGAGCAAAACAAGCAGCGACAGAGGGAGTTTCCTTCTGTCGCTGCAAGCTGTATCAAAAACAAAAACGAGGAGTGCTTTCTGATATGCAAATGTTATCAGCTATTGGCGGTGCCATGTGGGGCGCGGTCGCACAGGGAATCCTGTGGGGCATTATGGCGCTGGGCGTCTACATCACCTTTAAGGTGCTCGATTTCGCCGACCTGACGGTGGACGGCAGCTTCGCCACCGGCGGCGCGGTCAGCGCGATCCTGATTTCGCTCAAGGTGGATCCGTTTCTCACGCTGTTGGTGTCGCTGGCGGCGGGCATGCTGACCGGTATTATCACCGGCCTGTTGCATACCAAGTTTAAAATTCCCGCGATCCTGGCGGGAATCCTGACCCAAATCGCGCTGTATTCCATCAACATCCGCATCATGGGGGATAAGCCGAACATTCCGCTGTTGGGCAGCACCACGATATTCAGCCAGCTTCAAAAGGTCTTTCCCGGCCTCAGTTACGATACCATCACCATTCTGCTGGGGCTTGCGCTCAGTGCTGTCATCATCGCCGCACTCTATTGGTTTTTTGGCACCGAGATCGGCTGCTGCATCCGCGCGACGGGCAACAACGAATATATGGTGCGCGCCCTGGGGGGTAACACCAATTCCATGAAGGTGCTCGGCCTGATGCTCTCCAACGGTTTGGTGGCGCTGTCCGGCGCGCTGGTGGCCCAACAGCAGGGCTATGCGTTGGTGGATATGGGAACCGGTGCGATCGTCATCGGCCTTGCCTCGGTGATCATCGGCGAGGTGGTGTTCGGCAAGCGGTTCAACTTCGCCTATTGCCTGGCGTCGGTGGTGATCGGCTCGGTGCTCTACCGCGTGGTCATCGCGATTGTGTTGCAGCTCGGTATGAAAGCGACCGACCAGAAGATGATCACAGCCATCCTGGTGGCCCTGGCGCTCGCGTTGCCGGTCATCCGGAAATGGTTGTTCCCCAATGGGAAAAAGAAACAGCCCGCTTCACGGGCTGCACAGTGAGGGAGGGTAAAAGCGATGCTGTATTTGAACCATGTCTCTAAAACCTTTAATGGCGGAACCATCAATGAAAAGCGCGCCCTCACCGATGTGAGCCTGCACCTGAACCCGGGCGATTTTGTCACGGTCATCGGCGGCAACGGCGCGGGTAAATCCACCCTGCTCAACCTGATCGCCGGGGTGTTTCCCTGCGACGAGGGCGCTGTGACGATCGACGGGGCGGACATCACCCGCCAGCCCGAATATCAGCGCGCCAAGCTGCTCGGTAGGGTGTTTCAAGACCCGATGATGGGCACGGCCGCTGACATGGGCATCGAGGAGAACTTGGCGATGGCGTTCCGGCGCGGCAAAAAGCGCACCCTGCGGTGGGGAATCTCCAAGGAGGAGCGCGAGGAGTATGTGGAACGCCTCAAGTCGCTCGATCTGGGGCTGGAAAACCGCCTCAGCTCCAAGGTCGGCCTGCTCTCTGGCGGCCAGCGGCAGGCGCTCACCCTGCTGATGGCGACCCTGCAAAAGCCGAAGCTGCTGTTGCTCGACGAGCATACCGCGGCGCTCGACCCCAAAACTGCGCGCAAGGTGCTGGAGCTCACCGACGAGATCGTATCCCGCGACCAGCTCACCACCCTGATGATTACCCACAACATGAAGGATGCAATCCGCATGGGCAACCGGTTGATCATGATGCACGAGGGGAACATCATTTACGACGTGTCGGGGGAGGAGAAGAGCAACCTGCACGTTAAGGACTTGCTGGAAAAGTTCGAGCAGGCCAGCGGCGGAGAGTTCGCCAACGACCGCATGATGCTCGCGTGACCAAAATAGTAAAAAACCAGGGGGCGCTCCCGTCGGAGCGCCCCCTGGTTTTTGCTTTATTCATCGTCAGTGCCGGCAAAGGAATGGTCGATCAAACCGCCGCCGGCCACGGTATCGCCGCAGTAGCACACCGCGCTTTGCCCGGGCGCAGGCGCGCGCTGAGGTTCATCGAATTCCAATCGCGCCCGGTCAGATTCCAGCAGCGTCAAATAGGCGGGAACCGGCCTTGCCATCGAGCGGATTTTCACCTCGACGCGACAGGAGCCCGTTTCGCTGCGCCCGGCCAGAGCCAGCGCGGGGTGCGTCACGCAGTTGATCAGCTCCACCGCCCCGGCGTACTCCTGCCCAGCTTCGGCGAGATAGACGCGGTTTTGTGCCGCATCGATGTGCGAGACAAACACCGGCCGGCCCAGCGCCACACCGAGCCCCTTGCGCTGCCCCACCGTATAGTGCAGAATCCCCTTGTGGCGACCACAGACGCTGCCGTCCGGCGCGATCAGGTCGCCGCCGGGCAGGGGCCCCAGGAGTTTTTCGATGTAGGAGGCATAGTTGCCCTCGGGGATAAAGCAGATTTCCTGGCTGTCGGGCTTGTCCGCCGCCGGGAGTCCGGCTTCAGCGGCGATACGGCGCACCTCGTCCTTGGCGAGGCTGTGCAGCGGGAGTATCAGGCGGGACAGGGTGCTCTGCCCGAGGCGGTAGAGCATGTAGCTTTGGTCACGGGGCAAAAAGCCCGCGCGCTGCAATAGCCAGGCATCCGCGCCGCCGATTTGGGCGCGCTCGATGCGGGCATAGTGCCCGGTGGCCACCTGCCCGATGCCCAGTTCATCGGCGGTTTTCATCAGAAAGTGAAATTTTGTGGTGGGGTTACAGAGGATACACGGATTGGGAGTGCGCCCCGCGCGGTACTCCTCGCAGAAGGGGAGGACGACATTCCGGTGGAACGCATCGTGCTCGCGTACCACGTGCAGCCGGACGCCGAGGCGTTCAGCGGTCTCCTGAGCAGCCTCCACAGTGGCCTGGGCGCCCGGAAACAGGTCGAGCACCGCGGCCTCCACCTCGTAGCCCGCCCGCTGCAATAAAACGACGCAAGCGGAGGAGTCCACTCCTCCGCTCAGCGCGACCAATACCTTGGAATTATTCATCATGGCTGCAAGCGTGGCAGTCGCCGATCTCGCCGACGATCGGGCCGGGATCGATGCCCAGGCGCTTGTAGTAGTCGGCCACAGCGGCGCGCACCGCCTGCTCAGCCAGTACAGAACAGTGGATCTTGACCGGAGGCAGGCCCTCCAGCGCCTCCACAACCGCCTTGTTGGTGAGCTTCAGCGCATCCTCGATCGTCTTGCCCTTGATCATCTCAGTGGCCATCGAGCTGGTTGCGATGGCCGCACCGCAGCCGAAGGTCTTAAACTTCACGTCGGTGATGACACCCTTGTCCACTTTGATGTACATCTTCATAATGTCGCCGCACTTCGCGTTGCCCACCTCGCCGATGCCGTTTGCGTCGGCGAGCTCGCCCACATTGCGGGGATTGGTGAAGTGATCCATCACCTTGTCGCTGTATAACATTGCCATAAGAAAGAATCCTCCTTGTCCGTCCGGCAGCCGCCGGTGTATATGATTTCTATGCTGAATCTGTTTATTTCTCGGAGATGATGCGCTCCCACAGCGGGGACATGGCGCGCAGCTTTTCAATCACGCCCGGGATCACCGAAAGCATGTAATCCACGTCCTCCTCGGAGGTGTCGTCGCTGAGCGACAGGCGCAGCGAGCCGTGAGCGACTTCGGCCGGCAGCCCGATGGCCAGCAGCACATGGCTGGGATCGAGCGAACCGGAGGTGCAGGCGGAACCGGAAGAAGCGCAGATGCCGTGCGCGTCGAGGGTGAGCAGCAGGCTTTCGCCCTCCACCCCTTCGAACGAGATATTGACGTTGCCGGGCAGGCGTTTTTCCCGGTCGCCGTTGAGGCGGCAGCGCTCAATCGGCAGCAGCCCGTCGATCAGCCGGTCGCGCAACGCACGCAGCCGCGCAGCGCGCTCGGGCAAGGTCTCCATTGCCTTGGTGATGGCCACGCCCAGCCCCACAATGCCAGCGACGTTTTCGGTGCCCGCGCGGTGGCCGCCCTCCTGGCCGCCGCCGTCGATCAGGTTGGGCAGCAGGATGCCGCGGCGGCAGTAAAGCGCGCCCACACCCTTGGGTCCGTGAATTTTATGCGCGGAAAGGGAGAGCAGATCGATCTGCTGCGCCTTGACGTCGATCGGCAGATTGCCGACCGCCTGCACCGCATCGGTATGGAACAGCACCTTGCGCTCGTGGCATAGGGCGCCGATCTCTGAGATCGGCTGTACGGTGCCGATCTCGTTGTTGGCGTACATGACCGACACCAGGGCGGTGTCCTCACGGATAGCGTTTTTGACATCCTCCACGCTCACTAATCCCATGTCGTCCACCGGCAGATAGGTGATCTCAAAACCTTCCTTGCGCAGGGCATCGCAGGTGTGAAGCACTGCATGATGTTCAAACACCGAGGTGATGATATGCTTTTTTCCCTTCTTGGCGAACGTGTGGGCAACCCCTTTGATCGCCCAGTTGTCCGCCTCGGAGCCGCCCGATGTGAAGTAGATCTCGCGGGGCTCAGCGCCGAGCGCCGCCGCGACCTGTTCGCGCGCCTTTAAAACGGCTCGCGCGGCCTCGTCGCCCTTGCGGTAGATGCTCGAAGGGTTGCCATAGCCCTCTTTGAGCCATGGAACCATCGCGTCGAAAACCGCGTCGGATATTTTTGTAGTCGCCGCGTTGTCGGCGTAGACAAATCTTGTTTCAGCCATAAAATTGTACCTCCCCCGGCCGCCGTACGTCCGGCCCCCAGCTACGGCGGCCCGTTTTCCCCGGCGGCGAATGTTTCACTTCTGTGTGTGAATGGCTTTTATAACCATAATATATACTATTTTAGTAGGAAAATCAATAGGCTATTTGTAAACTATCTGTGTTTTTCGCATTCCGCCACGGCCAGCCGGTCGCAGCGCTCGTTTTCCGGGTGCCCGGCGTGTCCGCGCACCCACACGATCTCCACCTCGTGGCGCTGGAGCTCGCCGAGCAGCGCGTCCCACAGGTCGGGGTTGAGGGCGGGCTCCTTTCTGTTGCGCATCCATCCGTTTTGCTTCCACTTTTCGGCCCAACCCTTGTTGATGCCGTTGGCCACATACTGCGAATCGGTGTAAAGGGTGACGCGGCAGGGCTCCTTCAGCGCGCGCAGCGCGGTGATCGCCCCCAGCAGCTCCATGCGGTTGTTGGTGGTCTCGTGCTCGCCGCCCGAAAGCTCCTTTTCCATGCCGTTGTAGCGCAGGATTGCGCCGTACCCACCCGGCCCTGGGTTGCCCGAGCAGGCCCCGTCGGTAAAAATCTCCACATGTTTGCGTTGCTGCGGCATGGCGTCCTCCTGTGATGTTGGATTGTATACGAAAAAGCTACCATATATTATAGTATTTTCTGGCGGCAAATGCAATCATTGGTTGCAGCGGGACGCTATTATTCTTGCAAAAATCTCTCTTTTTACTCCTCAAAAGGGATGGAGAATCGCTTTTTCTGCTTTTTTCCGAGATGCGGTTAGGTTGGCAAAAACCGAGCCATACTAATGGTAACAGTTGGGGGATACCACCCGGATGGAGGAAAAAACATGATTCAAGCGGTGATTATGGCGGGAGGAGCGGGCAGCCGGTTGCGTCCGCTCACCTGCGACCTGCCCAAGCCGATGGCGCGGCTGTGCGGCAGACCCAATATCGAGTATATTTTGGACCTGCTGGCGGAACACAGCATCACCGAAGCAGCGGTGACGGTCCAATATCTCGCGCAGCGCATCGAGGAGCACTTCGAGAGCGGGGAGTACCGCGGCGTCCGGCTGCGCTTTGTGCGCGAGGAGCAGCCGCTGGGGACGGCGGGAAGCGTGAAGAATGCGGTGCCCAATGGGTTCCAGGGCGAGGCCTGCCTGGTGATCAGCGGGGACGCGATGTGCGATTTTGATCTCACGGCCGCCCTGCGCCGCCATAAGGAGGCGAACGCGGCGGCGACCATCGTGGTCAAGGCGGTGGAGGACCCGCGGGAGTACGGCCTGGTGGACACCGATCCGGAGGGTATGGTGCGCGGTTTTGTGGAAAAGCCCTGCTTTTCTCAGGCGGTCAGCAATCTGGCGAATACCGGCGTCTATATCCTCAGCCCGCGTGCGCTGGAACAGATCCCCTGCCACCGGTTTTACGACTTCGCAAAGGACCTGTTCCCCAGGCTGCTGGAAAAGCGGTGGAAGATTGCGGCGTACGAGGATCGGGGCTACTGGTGCGATATCGGGGACATCGAGAGCTACCGACGCTGTCAGCGGGATATGCTCGAAGGAAAGGTGCGCTGCCGCATCGAAGGCGAGCGCGACCAAATGGGCAACATTTTCGCCGGGCCGCGGCCGCGCGGCAGCTATCGCCTGTCCGCGCCGGTGTACGTCGGCGCGGGGGTGGAATTGGGCGACGGCGCGCTGGTGGAGGCGGGCTCGGTGATCGACCGGGGCTGCTCGGTGGGACCGGACGCCCGTGTCACCGCTTCCGTGCTGCTGCCCGGCAGCCTGGTGGAGCGCGGCAGTTCCCTGACCGGCGCGGTGGTCTGCGCAGGCGCGACGGTGCGCCGGAAGGCGATGCTTTTTGAAAACGCTGTGCTGGGCGCGGATGCGACTGCGGGAGAGGGCAGCACCATCCGGCCGGGTGTGCGGGTATGGGCTGGCAAGGCGGTCGAGGCGGGCGTCACCCTGCGGGACAACCTGCAGCACGGCGCCGGGCGCGGCCCCTGCTTTGAGGACGACGGCTTAGGCGGCGCAGGGGGATTGGAGTTCACCCCGGAGCTGGCGCTGCGGCTGGGCCTGGCGCTCGGCTCCTGCGGCGAGCGGCGCATCGGTGTGGGCGGCGCGGGCGACCCGGCGACTCAGGTGATGCGCCAGGCGCTGATTGCGGGCGTCCTTTCCACCGGCTGCGATGTGCTGGATTTCGGCCCCTGCTTTGAATCGCTGTTCCGGTTCGACCTATCGTTTTGCGGCGTCGGCCTGGGGGTGTACCTCGGCGGCGGAGAGGAGGCGGGCGCGCGCCTGTTTACCTTCGGCGGTCTGCCCGCCACCCGCGCACAGGAGCGGTCGGTCGAGGGCGCATTGCAGCGCGGGGAGTACAGGCGGAGTTCGCGGGAGGGGTTCGGCGACAGCAGCAACCTCACCGGGATGAAGCTGCTCTATGAAAATGAGCTGCTCAAATACGCGCCGTTCGGCCTGTCCGGCCTGGGCGTCGCGGTGAAAAGCCCCAACCGGGAGCTGCAAACGATTCTGCGCGGCACACTGGAACGGCTCGGCGCGGAGGAGGACAATTCCCTGACCCTGCAAGTGTCGGCCGACGGCGGATCGATCGGGGTTTCCTGTTCCGGGCTGGGATATCTGTCACACGGCAAGGTGCTGGCGCTCTGCTGTCTGCGGGAGTTTCAGCGGGGCAGGGCGGTGGCGCTGCCATATGAGTCCCCGCGCGCGCTCGATGAGCTCGCGGCGCGGGAAGGGGGGTGCGTCGAGCGCTACCTATCCTGCCCGGCCGACCACACCGACGATGCGGCGCGGGAGCTGGCCTGCCGCCAGCTTTGGAGCCGCGATGCGCTGATGCTCGCGGTGCGGCTGCTCGCCTGGATGAAGGAGGAACAGCTCGCGCCGGAGCAGCTATTCCACCTGCTGCCAGAGTACGACGTTGCGTCGGTGCTCATCAAGACCGGGCGCAACCCGGCAGATGTGCTGCGCGCGCTCGCGCAGAGCGAACAGCGCGAAGGGGACGGCATCGGCGAAGGGGTGGTGCTGCGCGACCCCAACGGCGTGGTGCTCATCCGGCCGCTCAAACGGGGCGGCGGGCTGCGGGTGCTGGCGGAGGCGCACAGCAGCGAAATCGCCATGGAATTGTGCGCGCAGTATGAAAAGCAGATCAAACCGCTGCTGGCGGATTCGGCCGATCGTTAAATTTACTTGACAGGATTAAACAAAGAGTATAATATTTAACATAAGGTAGTGTTCGGACTTACAATATCAAAATCGGGCCGCCGCAGACGGGCAGTAGCTGGCAGGGCTGCTGTGCTGCGGTGGGCGTGCGCCTTCGGGCAGAGGTATGGCGGAAATTCCGGCCGTTTGCGGCACGGCGGAAGGGCTTCTGTGTGCCATCTTGGATGAAACGCCCCATTTTGAATGAGAATTCTTCCCGAGAAAGGGAAGGATGGATATTGGATTTTAAGCCCAGATGGGCTGTTTTGAACGGACAAAACCGAATAATAACCTTTTGCGCTCCCCGTTTGAATCGAGTTGAGCTGAAGATGCGGCGGCAGGAGTAAAATGGCGTGGACGGGTGAAGTCCGTGGCTGACAGCGTGTTGGCGAGGGCCTTCTTTTTGTACCCTGTAAAGACCATTTTGCATAGAAAATGAAAGCCGATTTTTCCCATTTAAGCAGAAAAAAGAGCAAATGGGTTAATTTTGTTGTGCGCGAAGGTTCTAAATATGGAGGTATACCATCGTGTCAAAAGACCAAATGGAACAAGAAATGGATTTCACCGAGAAGATCGCGCCCAAAGCGCATGGCCAGACGAAAAAGCCGTCGCTGGCGATCGACCCGGCAGATCTCATCGAGCACATCGCCCCCAAGGCGAAGCCGGCCCAGCGTGGGCGGCGCAAGCCGGGGCAGAGCGCCGCGAAAAAGCCGCAGGCGCCATCCGCGGCGGAGAAACCGCCGGCCAAGGCGGAACCCGCCGCGGCCCCGGCAAAACCCAGGCGGCAGCGCACCGCTGCAAAAAAGGCGCCCGCGCCCGCCGTCACCACCATGCAGCCGGCCGAGACCATCGCACCGGTCGTCCCGACGCCCGCGAAAGCGCCCGCTAAGCGCGGCCGCAAGCCCGCAGCGCCTCAGCGCAAGACACCGGTGCGCATCATCCCGCTGGGCGGCCTGCATGAGATCGGCAAAAATATGACCGTGATCGAGTGCGGCAGCGATATGTTCATCGTCGATTGCGGTCTGTCCTTCCCTGATGAGGAGATGCCCGGCGTGGATCTGGTCATCCCCGACTTCAGCTATGTGGAGAAGAACCGCGAAAAGCTGCGCGGAGTCGTGCTCACCCACGGCCACGAGGATCACATCGGCGGGCTGGCGTTTCTGCTCAAGAGCGTCGACACCCCGGTCTATTCCTCGCGCCTCACGCTGGGGCTGGTCGAGGGCAAGCTCAAGGAGCACGGGCTGCTCGGCCGCGTCAAGCTGAATGTGGTGCAGCCGCGCGACACCATCAAGATGGGCTGTATGGCCGTGGAGTTCATCCACGTCAACCACTCGATTCCAGACGCGCTGGCCCTGGCGATCCACACCCCCGCCGGCGTTATCATCATGACGGGCGACTTCAAGATCGACCCCACCCCGATCGAGGGCGAGATCACCGACCTGGCGCGCTTTGGCGAGCTGGGCAACCGCGGCGTGCTGGCGCTGCTGATGGATTCGACCAACGCGGTGAAGCCCGGCATGACCATGAGCGAGCGCAAGGTGGGGGAGAGCTTCTCCAACCTGTTCCAGCGCGCGCAGGACCGCCGCATCATCATCGCAAGTTTCTCCTCCAACATCCACCGCGTGCAGCAGATCGTGGACTATGCGGTGAAGTACAAGCGCAAGGTGGCGCTTTCCGGGCGCAGTATGCTCAATGTGGTGGCCAAGGCGACCGAGTTGGGCTACCTCAAGGTGCCCGACGGCATCCTCATCGAGATCGACGAGATCAACCGCTACCGCCCCGACCAGCTGGTCATTATCACCACCGGCAGCCAGGGCGAGCCGATGTCCGCGCTCACCCGCATGGCGATGAGCGACCACCGCAAGGTGACCGTCACCCCGCACGATTTCATCATCATCTCCGCATCCCCGATTCCCGGCAATGAGAAGCTGGTCAACCGCGTGATCAACGAGCTGATGAAGCTGGGCGCCGAGGTGATCTACGAGAAGATGTACGAGGTGCACGTCTCGGGACACGCCTGCCAAGAGGAGCTCAAGATCATCCTGGGGCTCACCAAGCCGAAGTTCTTCATCCCGGTGCACGGCGAATACCTGCACCTGCGCAAAAACGCCGACAACGCGGTTGCGATGGGCATGGACCCAAAAAATATCCTGATCACCGAGATCGGCAAGGTGGTTGAGCTGGATGGCGTTGAGATGAAGGTCACCGGCAGCGTACCGGCGGGCCGCGTGATGGTGGACGGCCTCGGCGTGGGCGACGTGGGAAGCATCGTGCTGCGGGACCGCAAACACCTGGCTGAGGACGGTCTGATCATCGTAGTCACCGCCATCGACTCCCAAAGCGGGCAGATCGTGGCCGGGCCGGATATTGTGTCGCGCGGGTTCGTCTACGTGCGCGAGGCCGAGGATATGATGGCGCAGACCCGCCGCATCGCCAAGAAGGCGGTGGAGAACTGCATGGCCAGCAATGTGCACGAGTGGGGCAACATCAAAAATAGGATCAAGGACGATGTGGGCGATTACCTGTGGCAGATGACCAAGCGTACCCCCATGATCCTCCCGATCATTCAGGAAATTTAAATGAAAAAGGGGCTGCCTGTCTGCGGGCGGCCCTTTTTGTACCTGATGAGACAAAAAGGAAAAAAGAAAAAGAGAAATCCGGTTGAGAAAACAGGATGTTGATGCTATAATATTGAAATGAATACCCGGCGTTTCGGCCGGGCGACAGCGGAGCGACAGTTGCATTGCAGAACCCGGCCTCGGCCGGGCAGGAGGAGCCTTTATGAAGAGCAAGGTATGGCTGTTTAAGCCGATATTCTATGTATTGATCGCCCTGTGCGTGGTGCTGACGCTGCTCACAGGCTGGTTTCATACCCAGGATCGCGTTCTGTTCTATGTGGAAGCGGGCTTGACCATCGCGGTGATCGCTTATGTAATCCTGCGCCTGCGCCACATTCAAAAGGACATCAAATGCTTTTTGCAGGAGATGGGCCGCACCCTCACCTCGGCCCAGCAGGAGGCGCTGACCTCCTTTCCGATTCCGGTACTGGTGGCGAGCAAAAAGGGGGAGATCATCTGGTATAACGACCTGTTCCAGGAGCAAGCCTTACAGCAGGACGACATGTATGGCTGCCGTGTGGATGAGATCATCCCCAATATCGATATGGAGAACCTCGCGGGCAGCGAGGGTTATGAGGTGGAGTTCCACGACCGCCTGTACACCGTCTATGCGGTGGATTCCGCACAGACGGGAGACCCGCTGGTGGTGTTTTATTTCATCGATGAGACGCGCCTGAAAAAGACCGCGCGCCGGTTCGAGGATACCCGCCCCTCGGTGGGCGTCATCATGATTGACAACTGCGAGGAGCTGCTGGAGGCGGCCAAAGAGGACGAACGGGCCCAGCTGACCGGCCGCATCGAGTATCTGCTCATCCAGTATGTCGCGGCCTGCAACGGCCTGTTTAAGCGGCTCGAGCGGGATAAATATCTCATGGTGGTGGAGGAACAGCACCTGCGCACCATGCTGGATAACCGATTCGACATCCTCGACCGGGTGCGCGAGATCGTGGTTGGCGAGAGCAAGATGGCGGCCACCCTGTCCATCGGCATCGGCCGCGGGGCGGAAAACCTGCGGGACAGCGAGCAGATGGCCCGCCAGGCGCTGGAGATGGCGCTTGGGCGCGGCGGCGACCAGGTTGCGGTGCGCACCCAGAACGGATATGAATTTTTCGGCGGCGTCTCCAAGGGCGTGGAAAAGCGCACCAAGGTCAAGACCCGCATTGTGGCTTCAGCCCTGATCGAGCTGATCGAGGGCAGCGATAACGTGTTACTGATGGGCCACAAATTTGCCGACCTCGATTGCCTGGGCGCGGCGGTCGGCCTGCTCAAGGGCATCCGGATGCTGGGCAAGCCGGTTTCAGTGGTGCTCAACCGCGAGCAGAACCTTGCGCAGCCGCTGTATGAGCGGTTGGCCGGAAACGGCTATCAGGATGCGTTTGTCGATCCACAGGCGGCGGTGGAGCTGGTCTCCAAAAAGACGCTGCTCATTGTGGTGGATACCCATATTCAGCATATCCTGGAGTCCGAAGCGGTCTATCAGGCGTGCAAAAACGTGGTGGTGATCGACCACCACCGCAAGATGGTCGGTCACATCGACAGGGCGGTCATCTTCTATCACGAGCCCTACGCCTCGTCGGCGTCCGAGATGGTGACCGAGCTGCTGCAATACTTCGGCGGCGACCGCACCATCGGCCGCTTGGAAGCTGAGGCGCTGCTGGCGGGCATCATGCTGGATACGCGCAACTTTGTGCTGCGCACCGGCGTGCGCACCTTTGAAGCGGCCGCCTACCTGCGCAAGCTGGGTGCGGATACCGTGGAGGTCAAGCGCCTGTTCGCCAGTTCGATCGAGAGCTACCAGCACAAGGTGCACTTGGTGGCGTCCGCAGAGATTTATAAGGGCTGCGCTGTGGCCAGCGCAGCGGAGGGCGGCGCGGATATCAAGCTGGTGGCTCCGCAGGCGGCGGACGAACTGCTCAACATCAACGGCGTGGATGCGTCGTTTGTGCTGTACGAATATCAGGGGGGGACCTCCTTCTCGGCCCGTTCGATGGGCGGGATGAACGTACAGCTGATTATGGAAAAGCTCGGCGGCGGCGGCCACCAGACGATGGCGGGCGCGCAGCTCGCCGGGGTTCCGTTGGAGGAAGCGCGGGGGCGGCTGTTGGCTGCAATCGACGAATACCGCGAGGAGAACCGGAGCAAGCAGCAAAAGCTGCTGCCTCCGCAGGCATTCCAAGCGGCAATTTAGTAAGGAGATGGATTAACAATGAAAGTGATTTTACAGGCGGATGTCAAGGGCTCTGGCAAGAAGGGCGACCTGGTCAACGTATCCGACGGGTATGCCCGCAATTTTCTGTTCCCCAAGAAGCTCGCGGTGGAGGCCAACGCGCAGGCGATGAACGAGATGAAAAACCGCGAGGCGGCTGCGAAGCACCGCGCCGAGGTAGAGCTGCAAAACGCCAAGGATACCGCTGCGAAGCTGGAGGGTAAGACCATCAAGCTGACCGCCAAGGCGGGCGCTGCGGGCAAGCTGTTCGGCGCGATTACCTCCAAGGAGATCGCCGAAGGGGTGCAGAAGCAGCTCGGCATCGAGCTCGACAAGAAGAAGATCAGCCTGGACGAGGACATCAAGAGCTTTGGCACCTTCAACGCCACCGTCAAGCTGCATGTGCAGGTGCAGGCCAAATTCTATGTGACCGTCGCGGAAGCCGCGTTCTAAGCGGGGCGCACAGGCGCAGTTTTACATAACGGAAAAGGGGAGGGGAGTCCTTGGCGGAACTGGATCAGATTTTTGACGCGCAGATGCCGTACAGCCTGGAGGCGGAGCAGTCGGTGCTCGGCGCTGTGCTGGTGGACCCCTCCTGCCTGACGCGCGTGCTCGAATTCGTCAAGCCGGAGTGCTTTTACCGCAAGCAGCATGTCGAGCTGTTCGGCATCCTGCTGCGGATGTTCACCTCGGGGCAGCCGATCGACGTCGTCACAGTGCTGGAGCAGGTCAAAAGCGAAGAGGTGTTCCCCTCCGAGCAGGAGGCGAAGGTCTATCTCACCCAGCTGGTGCAGATTGTGCCCACCACCGCCAACGTCGAGGCCTACGCCCAGATTGTGCAGGAAAAATATTATGTGCGCTGCCTCATCGACACCGCGCGCGACATCATGGAAAACGCGCGCGATGTTTCCTACGACGCCAAGACGCTGCTCGACACCGCTGAACAGCGCATCTTTGAAATCCGCAAGGGGCGGGAGACGCGCGGGCTCCAGCGCATCAGCGAGATTATTATTTCCACCTACGACCACCTTCAGCAGCTCTCGGGCGAGGATCGCAGCCAGCACCTGGGCCTGCCGAGCGGATTTACCCAGCTCGACAACCTCATCACCGGTCTCAACCGGTCGGATTTGATCCTGCTGGCGGCCCGCCCTGCCATGGGCAAGACCTCGTTTGCGCTCAACATTGCCGCCAACGTCGCCAAAAAGGGAAAAACGGTGGCGGTGTTTTCGCTGGAGATGAGCAAAGAGCAGTTGGTGCAGCGCATCCTGTCCTCCGAGGCGCGGGTGCAGTCGCACCTGCTGCGCACCGGCAACCTCAGCGGCGACGACTGGACAAGGCTGGCCGAGGCCGCTGAAATCCTCTCAAAGGCGCCGCTCTATATCGACGATTCCACCGGCATCACCATCGCCGAGATGAAGGCGAGGCTGCGCCGCATGAAGGATCTCGGCCTGGTGGTGATCGACTATCTACAGCTGATGAGCTCCGGCCGCCGCATCGAAAATCGCGTGCAGGAGGTTTCGGAGATCACCCGCAGCCTCAAAATTTTGGCCAAGGATTTGGACGTGCCGGTCATCACCCTGTCGCAGCTTTCGCGTGGCCCGGAGATGCGCGGCCTCGACGCGCGGCGACCGGTGCTGTCCGACCTGCGCGAATCCGGTTCGATCGAGCAGGATGCCGATTTGGTGCTGTTTCTGTACCGCGACGCCTACTACAATAAGGATACCGAGGATCAGAACGTGGCGGAGTGCATCGTGGCCAAGAACCGCCACGGCGAGACCGACACGGTGAAGCTGCACTGGGACGGCCAGTACACGCTGTTCGGCAATTTGGAGCTGTATCGAGATGAAGGATAAGGCGTTGGCGGCCATCCGTCAATATGGCATGATTCCACCAGGCGCTTGCGTGCTGGTGGGGGTTTCCGGCGGCGCGGACTCGGTCGCGCTGCTTCATTTTTTGCAGAGAAGCCGGGAGCAGCTCGGCTGCACTGTGGTTGCCGCCCACGTCAACCACGGCCTGCGCGGAGAGGAAAGCGACCGCGACGAACGGTTTGTCCGCGCGCTTTGCGAGCGGCTGGGGGTCGAGCTGGCGGTCACTCACCTGCAAAATCTCGCGGCTGGCGCGAAGGCGAGCGGGCGATGCCTCGAGGAAGCGGCGCGCGATGCGCGCTACCGCTTTTTGGAGGAAAAGGCCCGTAAGCGCGGCGCGCAGGTCGCTACAGCCCACACGATGGACGACAGCATCGAGACCACCCTGTTCCACCTCGCGCGCGGCACCGGGCTGCGCGGGCTGCGCGGCATCCCGCCGGTGCGCGGGAAGATCGTCCGCCCGCTGATCGCCTGTACGCGGCGGGAGATCGAGGCGTACTGTGCTGAGAACGGGCTCGATTATGTGACCGACAGCAGCAACCTGAGCGACAGCTACGCCCGCAACCGCATCCGGCATACGGTGTTGCCGCCGCTGCGCGAGGTGCATCCGGGACTGGATTCGGTTTACCCCAGGATGGCGGCGCGCCTCGCCGCGGATGAGGATTACCTCGGGCAGGCCGCCGCAGCAGCAGTGCAGAGTTGCCGCCGCATGGACGGCAGCTGGGATGCGAAGGGGCTCGCAGCGCTGCACCCCGCCTTGCGCTACCGCGCGCTGTCGGTGATTCTGGCCGGGCGCGGATGGTCCGCATCCGATGTGCAGGCGACGCTGCTCTTAGAACATCTCAGGTCGGAACACTTTGTGCTGGAGCTGAGCGCCGGGCGGTACGCAGAACTGCGGGAAGGCGTACTGCGCCTGTATGAGAAGATGCCGCGGGAACCCGGGTGGGAGCTGCGGGTCGGCCCGGGAGAGTTTGCCCTCAGCGGCGGACGAACTGCGGTTCTGACGAGAATAAATTGTAAATATTCTGAACAAATCGAAAAAACTGACAGAAAGCTCTTAAAAAACGCGCTGGATTATGATAAGATATACGGTGATTTGGTTTTGCGGCAGCGCCGCGAGGGCGACAAGATCCGGCTTTGCGGCAGAGGCGTCGGCAAGACGCTGAAAAAGCTGTTCCAGGAGGCGGGGGTTCCCGCCGATGAGAGGCAGCGCATTCCGGTGCTCGCGGACGGTGTGGGCGTTGTCTGGGTTGCGGGGTTCGGCTGCGACGAGCGCGTTGCGGCGGATGCATCGACCAAGACGGCATTGACAGTGCAGATTGCGGAGGGGAACTACAATGAAAAATGATATCCTGAAGGTACTCATCACCGAAGAAGAGATCGCGGCAAAGGTTCAGGAGCTCGGCCGGCAGATCACCGAGGACTACAAGGGGAAAAACCTCCTGATGGTCAGCGTGCTCAAGGGCTCGGTCATCTTCATGGCCGATCTGATGCGCGCAATCGACATTCAGGCCCGGGTGGACTTTATGTCGGTCTCCAGCTATGGGAGCGGTGTAAAAACATCGGGTGTGGTTAAAATAGTCAAAGACCTGGACATCAACCTGGCGGGTTACGACGTGTTGATCGTCGAAGATATCCTGGACAGCGGCATGACGCTGCAATACCTCAAGGAAGTTTTGCTACAGCGCAAGCCGCACAGCCTCAAGATCGCCACACTTCTGGATAAGCCCGAGCGCAGAAAGGTGGATTTGCAGGCCGATTACGCTTGCTTTAACGTGCCTGACGAATTTGTGGTCGGCTACGGATTGGACTTCGCGGAGAAATACCGCAACCTGCCCTTCGTGGGCGTCCTAAAGCCCGAGGTATACGCAAAATAACGGGCACGGCATTCTTTATAACAAAATTTCACCTGGCAGCAAGGAGTGAACCGTTTGGCAGTGAACAGAAAGAAATCCAGGGGCCTCGGCATTTATCTCTTAATCCTGATCGCGCTGGTGCTGGGCATCTTCTCGGTGTTTACCCTGGGCGATACGGCGGAGGAAACGCCGCGATATCAAGAGATTTTGGCCTATTTCCAAAATGGTGAGGTCAAGGATTATTCCATCAACTTCGGTACGGGCGAGCTGATTATCAACCTGCGCCCCACGCCGGAGGAGCAGCAAAAATATGAGGAACAGCTGGCCAATTTGCAGCAGCAGGGTGCAAATGCACAGCAGAGCGGCGGATTGCTCAGCGGCTTGTTTGGCCCGGCGGGGCAGCAGGCGGTTCCCTCCGGCGACGAGAAGAAGGAGGCCCCCGGCAAGCAGATCATCTACCGCGTGCCGAGCGTGGCTTACTTTGTCGACGATACCGAGGATATGGTGGCCGAATACAACGAGGCGCATCCCGATTCGCCGATCACCTTCGACTATATCCGCGCCAAGGATGTATCCCCGCTGGTGCAGTGGATGCCCACTTTGATTTTGATCGGCGTAATGGTGCTGTTTTGGTTCCTGATGATGCGCCAGGCGGGCGGCGGCGCGGGCAAGGCGATGAGCTTTGCCAAGATGAAGGTGAAGAGCGACGACGGCCGCAAGACCACCTTCGCCGATGTCGCGGGCGCGGACGAGGAGAAGGAGGAGCTCAAGGAGGTCGTCGAGTTCCTCAAGGACCCGCGCCGCTTCAACGAACTGGGGGCGCGCATTCCCAAGGGCGTGCTGCTGGTGGGCCCTCCGGGAACCGGTAAGACCCTGCTGGCCCGCGCGGTTGCGGGCGAGGCGGGCGTCCCGTTCTTCTCGATTTCCGGTTCGGATTTTGTGGAGATGTTTGTGGGCGTGGGTGCGTCGCGTGTGCGCGACCTGTTTGAGCAGGCGAAGAAAAACGCCCCCGCCATTGTGTTCATCGATGAGATCGACGCCGTGGGCCGCCAGAGAGGCGCGGGCCTGGGCGGCGGGCACGACGAGCGCGAGCAGACCCTCAACCAGCTGCTGGTGGAGATGGACGGCTTCGGCGCGAACTCGGGCGTCATTGTGATCGCGGCGACCAACCGCGCAGATATTCTGGATAAGGCGCTCCTGCGCCCCGGCCGCTTCGACCGTCAGATTTATGTCGGCTATCCCGATGTGGAGGGCCGCGAGGCGATTTTGAAGGTGCACACCCGCGGAAAACCCCTCGGTCCGGATGTCAATCTCAGGACGATCGCCCAGACCACGGTCGGCTTTACCGGCGCAGACCTGGAGAACCTGGCCAACGAGGCTGCGCTGCTCGCGGCGCGCCGCGGCAAAAAGGCCATCACCATGCAGGAGATCGAGGAGGCCACCATCAAGGTGATCGCCGGCCCCGAGAAGAAGTCCCGCAAGGTGAGCGAGAAGGACAAAAAGCTCACCGCTTACCACGAGGCAGGCCACGCCATCGCGCATTACAGCCTGCCCGGGCAGGACCCGGTGCATCAGGTGTCGATCATTCCTCGCGGTATGGCGGGCGGGTACACGATGTCGCTGCCTGTCGAGGATGAGAGCTACCGTTCCAAGAAGTGGATGCAGGAGAACATCGTCACCCTGCTGGGCGGCCGCGTGGCCGAAAAGCTGGTGCTCGACGATATCTCCACCGGCGCTTCCAACGACATCCAGCGGGCTACCAAGATGGCGCGCGACATGGTCACCCGGTACGGCTTCTCTGAGAAGCTCGGCCCCATCGTCTATGGCACCGACGACAACGAGGTGTTCCTGGGGCGCGACTTTGGCCAAGCGCGCAACTATTCCGAAAACGTCGCAGCCGAGATCGATTCGGAGGTGCGCGAGATCATCGACAACGCCTACGAGCAGTGCAAGGATATTCTCACCGAGCACATGGCCGAGCTGCATAAGGTGGCGAAATACCTCTACCGCTATGAAAAGATCGACGGCGATGTGTTCCGCCGCCTGATGGAGGATCCGAATTTCCCGGATGAGGCGCACGAACAGGAGATGGAAGAGCGCGAGGAGCGGGAACGCCGGATAGAGGAGCGGGCCAAGAAAAACACCGAAGAGATTTTGGCAAAAAAGGTGGAGCCCAACGTTCCGCAGGACGACGAGGACAAAGAGTAACAGAAGCAAACAGGGAGCGGATTGGAGACAATCCGCTCTCTTTCTTATCGGCCTTAGAAAATTTCCATTTTATTTCCAGCTATTGACAAATTGCCCGCAATCGGAGAAAATAAAGGGTATGGAAAAATTTATAAACAACAAAGCATCGGAGGCGTGAAATGCCGAAAAAAACACAGGAATACGGAAACGAGAGCATCAGCCAGCTCAAGGGCGCGGACCGGGTGCGCAAGCGCCCCGCGGTCATCTTCGGATCGGACGGCATCGTCGGATGCCAGCACTCAATCTTTGAAATCCTCTCCAACGCGATCGATGAAGCGCGCGAGGGGCACGGCGATACCATCATCATCACCCGCTACCGCGACCACTCGGTCGAGGTGGAGGACTTCGGCCGGGGCATCCCGGTGGATTACAACCCGCGCGAGAAGCGGTTCAACTGGGAGCTGGTGTTTTGCGAGCTGTACGCGGGCGGAAAATACAACACAAACGACGGCGAGAGTTACGAATATTCGCTGGGGCTCAACGGTCTCGGCCTGTGCGCCACGCAATACTCCTCGGAGTATATGGACGTGGAGATCTACCGGGACGGCTCGAAATATACCCTGCGGTTTGAGAAGGGAAAAATTGTCGGAGAGCTGCATAAGGAGCCGACCTCCCGCAAAAAGACCGGAACCAAAATCCGTTGGAAGCCGGACCTCGAGGTGTTCACCGATATCAACGTGCCGCTCGAATACTACACCGATGTGCTCAAGCGGCAGGCGGTGGTCAACGACGGTACCCGCTTTGTGCTGCGCGACCAGAGGGAGAAAGGCTTCGAGGAATCCGAATTTGTCTACCAAAACGGCATCGTGGATTATGTGAATGAGCTGGCAGGGGAGGAGGCCCTCACCCCGGTGCAGTTCTGGACAGGCGAGCGGCGCGGCCGCGACCGGGAGGACAAGCCGGAGTATAAGGTGAAATTGCAGGTGGCGGCCTGTTTTTCCAATCGGTTCAAGCTGATCGAGTATTATCACAACTCCAGCTTCCTGGAGCACGGCGGTTCCCCGGAAAAGGCGGTCAAGAGCGCTTTTGTCTCGATGATTGACAGCTACCTCAAGCAGAACAACAAATACCTCAAAAACGAGGGGAAGATCACCTTTCAGGACGTGGAGGACTGCCTGATTCTGGTCTCATCCTCGTTTTCCACCCAGACGAGCTACGAAAACCAGACCAAAAAGGCGATCACTAACAAGTTCATCGCCGAGACGATGACAGAGTTTCTCAAGCACAACCTGGAGGTCTATTTCATCGAGAACCCCGAGGACGCGGCCAAGATCGCGGAACAGGTGCTCATCAACAAGCGCAGCCGCGAAAACGCCGAGAAAACCCGCCTCAACCTCAAAAAGAAGCTGGCTGGCGGGCTGGATATCGCCAACCGTGTGCAGAAATTTGTGGATTGCCGCAGCAAGGACACCACACGGCGGGAGATTTACATCGTGGAGGGCGACTCGGCCCTCGGTTCGGTCAAGCTCTCGCGCGACAGCGAGTTTCAGGCGATCATCCCGGTGCGCGGCAAGATTCTCAACTGCCTCAAGGCGGATTACGATAAAATCTTCAAAAACGACATCATCATCGATATTTTAAAGGTGTTGGGCTGCGGCGTGGAGGTCAAGAGCAAATCCAACAAGGATATCGCGTCGTTCGATCTGGCCGGCCTGCGCTGGAGCAAGGTGGTGATCTGCACCGATGCGGACGTGGACGGCTATCAGATTCGCACGCTGATCCTCACCATGCTCTACCGGCTGGTGCCTACCCTGATTGAAGAGGGTTATGTCTACATCGCGGAGTCGCCGCTGTATGAGATCACCAGCAGGGATAGGACCTGGTTTGCCTACAGCGAGGCGGAAAAGGCGGCCTGTCTTGCGGAGATCGGCTCGGCCAAGTATAAGGTGCAGCGCAGCAAGGGGTTGGGCGAAAACGACCCGGACATGATGTGGCTGACCACCATGAACCCCGAGACACGCCGCCTGATCGCGGTGAAGCCGGACGACATGGCGGCCACGGCGCAGATGTTTGATGTGATGCTGGGGGATAACCTGGCCGCGCGCAAGGAGTTCATCGCGGAGTTTGGGCACCTGTATCTGGATGTCGCGGATGTTTCCTGATCGGATGGGTTGCAGAGAAGGGCGCGGCACAGCCCGCGCAGGAGGGAGAGGACAGAATGCGATACAGCTTTCGGAATGATTACAGCGAGGGGGCGCATCCCCGCCTATTGGAGGCACTGGCGCGCACCAACCTGGAACAGACGGTTGGCTATGGGCTGGATGGATATTGCGACGCGGCGCGGGAAAAGATTCGCAGCGCGATCGGCCGCGCGGACCTGGACGTGCACTTCCTGGTGGGGGGCACCCAGGCGAACACCATTGTGATCGCTGCGGCGCTGCGGCCGCATCAGGCGGTGATCGCAGCACAGACCGGCCACGTCAATGTGCACGAGACCGGCGCGATTGAGGCGACCGGCCACAAGGTGGTGGCGATGCCGGGGGAAAACGGCAAGCTCACCCCGGCGCAGGTGCAGGCCGCGGTGGATAGCCACACCGACGAGCACATGGTGCAGCCCAAGCTGGTCTATATCTCCCAGTCCACCGAGATCGGCACCGTATACAGCCTCAAGGAATTGGAGGCGCTGCGGTCCTGCTGCGACCGCAACGGCCTGCTGCTCTACATCGACGGCGCGCGCCTCGCGTGCGCGTTGGCCGCACAGGGTAACGACGTAACGCTATCCGACCTGGCGCGTTTGAGCGACGCCTTCTCGATCGGGGGAACCAAGTGCGGCGCGCTGTTCGGCGAAGCGGTGGTGCTGCGCACCCACATCATCCGTGCGGACTTTCGCTATTTCATCAAGCAGCGCGGCGGGATGCTGGCCAAGGGACGGCTGCTCGGCGTGCAGTTCAGCGAGCTGTTTGAGGGCGGCCTCTATGAGGAGCTCGGCGCCCACGCCAACCGCATGGCGATGCTGCTGCGCAGCGCTTTTGCGGCTGAGGGAATCCCGATGCTGACCGATTCGCCCACCAACCAGCAGTTCCCCATCCTGCCCAACCGCATCAAGACAGCGTTGGAGCAGAACTACGAATTTGAAATCTGGGAGGCGCGCGGCAACGGGACCACCGTGGTGCGGTTCGTCACCTCCTGGGCCACGCCGGAGGACGCGGTGCGGTGCCTGATTGGGGAGCTGCACCGGCTGTGCGCCGGAAACTAATGATAACAGGAACTTTCCTGCGAGGGAGATGATGGATTGCCACCGAAAAAGAAGAAGGAGCCCGCCGCTTCCCACAGGCCTCAATTGGGGGAGAACGTGCGGATTGAAAACGCCGGTGTGGTGCTCGACCAGCCCATCACCGAGACGATAGAAAAGAATTACATGCCCTATGCGATGAGCGTGATCCTGTCGCGCGCTATCCCGGAGATCGACGGGTTCAAGCCGTCCCATCGAAAGCTGCTCTACACCATGCACAAGATGGGGCTGATCTCGGGGGCGCGCACCAAGTCGGCCAACATCGTGGGGCAGACGATGCACCTCAACCCGCACGGCGACGCGGCCATCTACGAGACGATGGTGCGCCTGTCGCGCGGCTACGAGGCGTTGCTGCATCCCTATGTGGACAGCAAGGGCAACTTCGGCAAGGCGTATTCGCGCGACATGGCCTATGCGGCGTCGCGTTACACCGAGGCCAAGCTCGACCCGATCTGCACCGAGATGTTCAGCGATATCGACAAAGACACCGTCGATTTTGTGGACAACTATGACAGCACCACCAAGGAGCCCACCCTGTTGCCGGTGACCTTCCCCACCATCCTGGTCAACCCCAACATGGGCATCGCGGTGGGCATGGCGAGTTCGATCTGTTCGTTCAACTTGGGCGAGATCTGTGAGACCACCATCGCGCTGATCAAAAACCCGAATCACAACATCATGGACACCCTGACCGCGCCCGACTTTGCGGGCGGCGGTTACGTCGTCTACGACCAGAACGAGTTGAAAAAGGTCTATGAAACCGGCCGCGGCAGCGTGAAGGTGCGCGCGCGTTACACCTACGATAAGCAGAACAACTGCATCGACATCACTGAAATTCCGCCGAGCACCACCATCGAGGCGATTATGGACAAGATCGTCGAGCTGGTCAAGGGTTCCAAGCTCAAGGAGATCGCGGATATCCGCGATGAGACCGACCTGTCCGGCCTCAAGATCACCATAGACCTCAAACGCGGCGCGGACCCCGAAAAGCTGATGCTCAAGCTGTTCCGTTTCACCCCGCTGGAGGACAGCTTCTCCTGCAACTTCAACGTCCTGATCGCGGGCACCCCGCGCGTCTTAGGGGTGCGCGGCCTGCTCAGCGAATGGATCGCCTTCCGCGAGGGGTGCGTCCGGCGCCGGGTGTACTTCGACCTCACCAAGCGCAAGGAAAAGCTGCATCTGCTCAAGGGCCTGGCCAAAATCCTGTTGGATATCGACAAGGCGGTTCGGATTGTGCGGGAGACCGAGGAGGAGGCCGAGGTGGTGCCCAACCTGATGATCGGGTTTGGCATCGACGAGACCCAGGCGGAATATGTCGCGGAGATCAAGCTGCGCCATCTCAACCGCGAATACATCCTCAAGCGCACCGACGAGATCGACAAGCTCAAGGGCGAGGTCGCGGACATGGAGGATATCCTGAGCTCCCCCGAGCGGATCGATGAGATCATTGTGGACGAGCTGCGCGACATTGGCAAGAAGTACGGCAAGCCGCGCCGCAGCCTCATCATCTACACCGCTGAGGAGGAGAAGGTTTCCATCGAGGAGGAGATTCCGGACTATCCGGTGAACCTGTTCTTCACCGCAGAGGGCTATTTTAAAAAGATCACCCCTCAAAGCCTGCGCATGAGCGGCGAACAAAAGCTCAAGGAGGGGGATGCGGTCGTCAGGCAGGTGGAGGAGACCAACACCGCCGAGCTGTTGTTTTTCTCCGACCGGTGTCAGGTGTACAAGGCGCGCGCCTGCGACTTTGACGACACCAAGGCCAGCGTGCTGGGGGACTACATCCCGGCCAAGCTGGGCATGGAAGAGGGGGAGCGCGCGGTCTACATGGCGGTCACCCACAACTATGCGGGCTATCTGCTGTTCTTTTATGAAAACGGCAAGGTGGCCAAGGTGGAGATGAGCGCCTATCAGACGGTGACCAGGCGCAAAAAGCTGCTGGCAGCCTACAGCGACAAATCGCCGCTGGTGGCGGCCTGCGCAGTGCGCGAGGACGGGGAGTTCCTGCTCACCTCGACCGCAGGCCGGATGCTGTTGCTGCATACCGGCGCAATCGCGGCCAAGACCACCAAAAACACCCAGGGTGTGGCGGTGATGACCCTCAAGAAGAACGCACGGTTGGCAAGCGCCGCACCGTATGAAGCGGGCACGTTGCCGAACGAGCACCGCTACCGCACCAAAACCCTGCCCGCAGCTGGAATGCTGCCGCGGCCGGAGGACCTGGGCGAGCAGCTCACCCTGTGAGCAGTAAAGAAAAAACCGGATAGCCCGCATCAAACACGGGCCGTCCGGCCGATGGAATTACAAACGCAGCCACGGAGACAACTCACAAACGCAACAGTGCACCAAAGTGGCGCGGTGTGGCTGCTCTGTAAAACCATCCTTATTATCCGCGCGATTCGGGCAAATATACAGAAAATTAGCGGAAAACATCCTTGCAAATAAGATTTTATTATGATATAATTGTAAAAGTTAACATGTAAAAGTGCGGAGGTGCAAAAAGATCATGAGTGTATTTGAAATAGTGGGCGGAATCATTCTGGCAATCGCCTGCATCCTGATTGTGGCAATTGTGATGATGCAGGAGACCAAATCCAACGGCATGAGCGCGGTGAGCGGTGCGGAGTCCTCTATGGGTTACAACAGAGGCCGTGCGCAGACCAAAGAAGCGATGCTCAACAAGGCGACCAAGATTCTGGCGATCATTTTCTTCGTCATTTCTTTGGCGGTATGCATTGTTTCGGTTTATGTGAAATAAGATTTGTATGAATGACTGAGAAGCCCTGCGTATTTGTGCGCAGGGCTTTTTTGGTGAAAAAGCGGGCAAACTATCTGATGAAGCGGCGCAGAACCGCGGTATTCAAGATTGTTTTGCAGCGTCCGGCGGAGCCGGGAAAGGAAATCCATGGGAAGATACAGAGAAAAAACAAAGAAAACGAGCGGAGCGCCGCGAACCGGCGCTGGCAAAAGGGATTATGCCGAGGCGATCGCCGCTGTTTTGCAGCGCAACCCCGGCAAGGGTTTTACCGCGCGCGAGCTCGGAGACCGGCTCAAAGTGAAGCGCCAATACCGCGAGGAATTTTTATTGGCGCTGCACCGGGCGGTTAAAGCCGGTGCCGTCAGTGAAAAGCGCGGCCGTTACCGCGCGGCGGGCGCACAGGAGCTCATCCCCGCGCGGATTATCAGCGTCAAGGAGGGCTTCGGCTTTGCGGGTGGTGAAGGACTCGAACAGGACATCTTCATCCCAGGGCGCGCGCTCAGAGGCGCGATGCCCGGGGACGAGGTGATGGTGCGCCGGAGGCCGGGACATGGCGAGCTGCCCGAGGGCGAAGTCGCACGCATTGTTCATGAGAATGACGCCCTGTTCAGCGGCGTGTTTACCAAGCGGGGCGGCCGGTGTGAAATCATGCCCGATTCCGGGTCGAAGATCCCGGTCAAGGTGTCCCCGGCCGACGCACTGGGTGCGCGGGACGGCGACAAGGTGCTCGGGCGCATTGTGCGGCGGGGTGAGAGCCATTTTGATCACCGCGCCGAAGTGATGGAGGTGTTCGGCAGGGCGGACAGTGCCGCTGCGTGCAGCGAGGCGATTTTGGCCGCGGCGGGTATCGTCAAGCAGTTCCCCGATGAGGTGCTGCAATTTGCCGACCGCGTCAGCCGCAAGGGCCTGGACGACCCGCAGTTTCAGGACCGCATCGACCTGCGGGGCGAACCGGTGTTCACCATCGATGGGGCGGACACCAAGGATATCGACGACGCAGTATCGCTAGAGCGCGACCCGGACGGAAGCTGGAGGCTGGGGGTGCACATCGCCGATGTGAGCCACTACGTGCGGCCAAACACTCCGCTGGATCTCGAGGCCTTCGAGCGGGGTACTTCGGTGTACTATGCCAACTCGGTGGTGCCGATGCTGCCGCCGTCCCTTTCCAACGGCATCTGTTCGCTCAACCCGGGGGAGGACCGGCTGACCTTTTCAGCTTTCCTCACGCTGGACGCGCAGGGCAAGCTGGCCGACTACCGCTTCCACAAGACGGTCATCCGGTCGCGCGTAAAGGGGGTCTACGCCGAGGTCAACCGAATTCTCGCGGGAGAGCAGGATGAGGTGCTGATGCAGAAGTACGACGGTTTGGTGGAAACCCTGTTTGCCATGCGCGAGCTCGCCGGTCTGCTGCAAAAGCGGCGCTCAGCGCGCGGCGGGCTCAACCTGACCTCCACCGAATCCAAAATTTTGGTGGGGGAGGACGGGCGCGCGCAGGAGATCCTGGCGCGGCAGTCGGGCGTGTCCGAAGGGATCATCGAGGAGTTCATGCTCACTGCAAACGAGGCGGCGGCCTCCCTGGCGATGGAACGCTCCCTTCCCTTTGTCTACCGCATCCATGAAAGCCCGTCCCCTGAAAAAATCGAGGGGCTGTGTACCCTGCTGGATGCGGTCGGGATCGACTGCGGGGAGCTGCGGCGGCAGGCGTCGTCCGGCGCGCTCGCCAGGATTCTGAATGAAGTCAACGGCACCGAATTGCAGCTGATGGTCAACAATCAGATCCTGCGTTCGATGGCTAAGGCGCGCTACAGCGAGGAGAACAAGGGCCACTTTGGCCTGGTGTTGGAGAACTACTGCCACTTCACTTCTCCCATCCGGCGTTACCCTGATCTGTCGATCCACCGGATTCTCACCAGCGCGCTTTCGGGCATGGATGCGGATCGTCTCAAGCGAAAGTATGGAAACTTCGTGCGGGAATCCAGCGCACAGAGCAGCAACCGTGAGCTGCGCGCCATGACCGCCGAGCGGGACTGTGAGGACTGCTACAAGGCTGAATATATGGCCCGGCATATCGGCGAGGTGTTCGACGGTGTGATCACCTCCGCGACCAGTCACGGCCTCTACATCGAGTTGGCCAACACCGTGGAGGGACTGCTGCGCATCGACCGGTTGCCGGCCGGCAATTACGATTACGACGGAGCAGTCGAACTGCGGGAGACCGCCTCGGGGGTTCGCTATCGGGTGGGCATGGCGGTGCGGGTGCGCGTCGTGAGCGCCGATGTGAGCGCGGGCCAGGTGGATTTTGCCTTGGAACGGGATGACGGTGAGGCACTAAGTTAAAAGCAGCCCGACACAGCGATCGCTGTGCCGGGCTGCTTTTGTTTTTATAATCGGTTAGAAACCGCGCGAGGAACCGCCGCCGCCAAAGCTGCCGCCGCCCCCACGGAATCCGCCTCCACCGCCGAAACCGCCGCCGCGGAAGCCCCCGCCGTAGTGAGATCCGCCCCCGAAGTACGGCCCCATGTAGAAGCCCCTGCGGGGCGGGCGCGGGCCGCGCGGAAAAAATCCGCCGCTTCCCAGCAGAATCACCAGGACGATCACCACCAGGGCGATTACGAGGCCGTTGCCGGAACCTTCGTCCTCCTCCGGTGCGTCGACCGGGCGCACCGAGTCGGGAACCTCCAGGCCGTACTCCTGGTAAATTTCGGCCAGCAGCGCCGAATAGACAGCGGCAATGCCTTCATCCCAGTTGTCGTCCCGGAAATAGGGCACCGCGTATTGGTCGAGAAATCGGCCGGTTTTGGAATCGTTGAGCGCGCCCTCCAAGCCGTAACCCACCTCAATGCGCACCTGGCGTTCGTTGGGGGCGAGCAGCAGGAGAACGCCGTTGTTGTCCTCTTCGCCGCCGATCCCCCAGGTGCGACCAAGCTCCAACCCGTATTCCTCGATGGGCCTGTCGTCGAGCGAGGGGACTGTGACCACCACAAGCTGCGCCTTTGTGGCCTTTTCTAGCGCCGCGCTGTTGTCCAGCAGATACTGTTCGGTATCCGCCGAGAGCACGTCGGCAAAGTCGTTGACGTAGAAGCGGTCGGTCGGCTGGGGATAGGCGGCGAATGCTGTGACGATACACAGCATCGCGGCCAGGGCCAGCGCCGCACCGCGCCGGAACAATTTCATCATTTGTTACACCTCAAAGTATGCCGCGCATCAATCGAAGCTCACCGCCGGAGGCGCCTCTGAGCCCGCGGCCGCTTCAAAGTATTCCACGCCTTCAAAACCGAACATGTTGGCGAAAATGACGCTGGGGAAGGTTTTGATTTTTTTGTTGTAGGTCTTGGCCGCGTCGTTGTAGTCCTTGCGGGCCACGGCGATTCGGTTTTCCGTTCCGGAAAGTTCATCCATCAGGGCGGTGAACTGCGCGTCTGCCTTCAGGTCGGGGTAGTTTTCCACCACCATGAGCAGGCGGCTGAGCGCGCCCGAAAGGGCGGCGTCCGCTTCGGCCTTTTCCGCCAGATTCCCCGCGCCGACCAGGGCGGAGCGCGCCTCGGCGAGCTCGGTCATAATCTCGGTTTCATGGGCCGCATAGCCCTTCACCGTAGAGACCAGATTGGGGATCAGGTCGGCCCGGCGCTGCAGCTGGGTTTCGATATTGGCGCTCTGGCCGCTCACCTCTTCGCGCAGGCCCACCAGGCCGTTGTAGCTGGAGACAGCCCACACGCCCAGCAGAAGCGCTGCCACCACAATGAAGATGAGAGCGATCATGCCTCCGGATAATTTTTTCATAAGTACTCCTCCTATATCATTGCATTGTATTTGCAAATACCGCTTGACGTTATTATACCAAAACAAGACACAAAAGTATCAACAGATTGTGAAGATCATGATTTCTTTATGAATGATTGAAGCTCAAAGCTGATCTCCAGTTCGATCTGCGGCAGGGAATACAGCCGCTCGGCGGCCTCAGCGGAGGTTTTCCAGTAGTAGGGGGTCATAGAGAACAGGTTGCGGATATCCTCGCCGCTGGTCAACCGGATGCGGTCGCCGAAGTGCATCTTCCGCTCCAGGGCGAAGCCCTCGAAGCTGTAGTGCTTGGGCTCGTTGAGATAAGGGGATTCGTACAGGAACTGTTTGAGCTCCCACAGATGCCGCTCGCCCGGCCCCACGACGACCATGCAGCCGCCCGGCTTGAGCACCCGGCGGAATTCTGCGTCGGCCACCGGCGCAAACAGATTGGTCACCACATCCGCGACTTCCGATTCCAGCGGCAGGTTGAAGATGCTCGCGGCCGCGAAGCTGATTTGCTTGCGGCGCTTGGCCGCGTATTTCAGGGCGTATTTGGCGATGTCCACCCCAGCCACGCGGGGCGCCTTGCCCGCCGCAGCCAGATGGTCGTAAAGCGCAGCGGTGTAGTAGCCCTCACCGCACGCAGCATCGATCACCACCGGCCGTAGGTTGCCGCCCACAGCTTCAGTGACATAGTTCGCCAGCCCTTCCGCGAGGCAATGGTAGTAGCCCTTGCTCAAAAAGTGGTTGCGTGCGGCGCACATCTCCTTGCTGTCGCCGGGCGCGGATGATCTTTTGCAGTGATCCACCAGGAGATTGACATACCCCGACGATGCGAGATCGAAGTTGTGGCTTTGCGCGCACTTGAGGCTTCCGCCCTCCCGCGAGAGCGGCATTTTGCAGATGGGGCAGAGAAACAGGTCCATAAGAGGCCTCCTTCGCCATAAAACTGAATAATACAATATGATTATACTTTAAGTAATAATCGGTCGCACAAAAAGCAGGGGAAATTGTTCCCCTGCCTACCGTAATCGGTCGCTCAATTGCGAAATACAAATCCATTTTCATCTGCGCGGTCGATGATTGCGAGGGACTCCAGCCGTACCCCCATGTCGCGCAGGGTTTGGCCGCCTTCCTGGAAGCCCTTCTCGATGACAATGCCGCAGCCCGCGAGGCTGGCGCCGCTCTGCTTGACGATGTCGATCAGGCCGAGCAGGGCCCTGCCGCGCGCCAAAAAATCGTCCAGGATGAGCACACAATCGTCCCGAGTGATGAACTTCTTCGACACCTGGATTTCCGAAACTGTGCCGTGCGTGAACGATTCCACCTGGGAGAGATAGAGCGCCCCATCGAGATTTTTTGACTTGGCCTTTTTGGCGAACACCACCGGCACATTGCCGAAATGCAGCGCCGCGATGGTCGCGATGCCGATCCCGGACGCCTCGATTGTCAGGATTTTGGTCACCGGCTGGTCCGCAAAGCGGCGGGCAAACTCCTCGCCAATTTCTCCGAGCAGGACCACGTCCATCTGGTGGTTGAGGAAGCTGTCCACCTTGACGATGTTGCCGGGTTTGATACGCCCGTCCTTGATGATGCGCTGCTTTAAAAGCTCCATGGTCCTCCGCCGTTTCTCCGCACACGGTGTAGTTATTTGGGTGCGCCATGTTGCCCCGTCCGTGCGGGGGACGGGGCAGCGCTTAGAGCTGTATGTATGATTATACCATAATCCCTACGGGAAGTCAGCCTTTCCGCTATTTTTTGCGCTCCTGCGCGGTTCGGTCTGCCCTCCCGCAGCGGCGGCAGAGCAGCTCCACCGCCTGGCGCGCGGTGAACCCTTCACAGATGCGCTCGGCCCGGCGGGACAGCAGAATCTGTTTGAGTGGGGCCGAAAAGAGGTTGCCGAGGGCGACTGCACCCTCGCTGTCGAAGCAGCAGGGTACCACCGTCCCGTCCACCAGCACGCCGAACTGCTCGCGCAAGCCGGTGCAAAACGCCTCCGTCCCCAGGATGGGCGCGGTCAGGGAGGGCCACTGAAACCGCTCGGCCATCTCCAAATAGATGCGGGGGGCGAGCTTGACGCCGCTTTGCCCCTGCGAAAGCATCTGGCGCAGGGAAAAGGTGCAGCAAAATTTCCCCTCCAGCAGCTCGATGATGTCGCGATTCAGGCGGTTTTCCCCGCGCAGCTCGCCGCTGTCCATGTTCCACAGGCGCAGGATGCACACCGTCCCCCGTTCCGCGAGGGCGCACGCCGTGTCCACGACGGTGTGCAGGTAATCGCACAGCGGCCCCGTCTGCCCGTTGGCCTCGAAGCTGTGCAGCGAAACCTGAAGCCGGCACAGGCTGGAGGCGCCCAGCAGCAGGTCGCGGCGCTGTTGCAGCAGCGTCCCGTTGGTGGTAATCGCCGCCTTGAACTCCAGAATTTCGCAGATTTTGAGGATTTCGTCGAGCTGGGGGTGCAGCAGCGGTTCCCCCATCAGGTGCAGATAGATCCAGTCGGTCAGCGGCCGGATTTGGCGGGCCGCCTGCGCGAAGCGCTCGGGGCTCATAAAAGCGGGAGCGCGCGCGATGGGGGGACAGAAGCTGCACCGGAGGTTGCAGCAGTTGGTGATCTCCACATAGGCCCTTTTGTAGTGCATCAAGGGGATTGCACCCACCTCTCCAGGTCGGCGCTGTAGGCCCTGAGCGCGCCGGGCAGGGCGTGGCCTTCCCGCAGCTGCGGCAGCGATATCCACTCGCCGCCGGGTAGGGGGATGGGCTGTTCTGCATAGGCCAGATATCCCTGCATCCGCCATTCGATGTGGGTGAAGATGTGCTTGGCCTTTTTCAGCGTGTGCATCGACCGCACCGCTAAGCCGTCCCGCTCCAGCTCGCGGCAGAGCTCATCCCGCGAGAGATGGCCCGGGCGGTTCCAGAACTCCCACAGCCCGGCCAGCAACCCGCCCTCCGGCCTCTTTTGCAGGTAGACGAGCTCCCCGCAGACCAGCACGCAGACGGTCTTTTCCTCGATTCTGCGCTCGGGCTTGGGCGGCTTCACCGGGTAGTCGAGCTCACAACCGGCGCGGTGCGCCGCGCACAGCTCCGCCAGCGGACACCCCCCGCACAAGGGCAGGCCGTTCGGCAGGCAGACCAGCGCGCCCAGCTCCATGAGCGCCTGGTTGAAGTCCCCCGCGCGCCCCGCAGGGATCAATTCGCGCGCGAGCGCCTGGTAGTCCCGCTTCACCGCGGGTAGGGTGATGTCCGCGCAGTTCGCCGTCACGCGCGAGAGCACCCGCATCACATTGCCGTCCACACACGGCGCCGGAATGCCGTATGCGATCGATGCGATCGCCCCCGCCGTGTACTCCCCGATGCCGGGCAGCGCCAGCAGTTGTTCGTAGTCGCGCGGCAGCTCCCCGCCGTGGCGCTCCACCACCAGCTTGGCGGCCTTTTGCAGGTTGCGGGCGCGGTTGTAGTAGCCCAGGCCCTCCCAGAGCTTGAGCAGCGTCTCCTCGTCACACGCCGCCAGGTCGCGCAGGGTGGGCAGCGCGGCGATAAACCGGTCGAAGTAGGCGCGCACCGCCTCCACCCGGGTCTGTTGGAGCATGATTTCACTTACCCAGGTGTAGTAACTGTTGTGGGCGTCCCGCCAGGCCATCTCGCGCTTGTTCTGGTCGTACCAGGCGAGCAGGGGGGCGGGGATTGCCGCGGCGGAATCCCTGGTTTCACGGTTAAAAATCATCGGCTGTAACCCCGTTTCGTCAAAAGATGAAGGGAATAGACCCTTTTAGTCTACCAGCAGCCCACCGGGATTGCAAGGGGCCCAGAGATTGACAACTGCCCTGTAAAACTGTATGATATTGGTAACTGTCTTTTGTTCATATTTTGGATAAGGAATTTTCACATTTGAGGAGGTTTTCTTTTGGAGAGGGAAAAGTTTTCATCGCGGCTCGGCTTTTTGCTGATTTCCGCGGGATGTGCGATCGGCATCGGGAACGTGTGGCGGTTCCCCTACATCACGGGGCAGTACGGCGGAGCGGTGTTCGTGCTCATCTACCTGTTGTTTTTGGCGATTCTGGGGCTTCCGATCATGGTGATGGAGTTCGCGGTGGGCCGCGCCAGCCAGAAGAGCGTGGCGCTTTCCTTCAATGTGTTGGAGCCCAAGGGCAGCAAGTGGCATATCTACCGTTGGTTCGGCATGGCGGGCAACTACCTGCTGATGATGTTTTATACCACGGTGGGCGGCTGGATGCTGACCTACTTTGTGAAGATGGTCAAGGGGGATTTTGTGGGGCTCGACGCCGACCAGGTGGGCGCGGAATTCGGCGCTGTCACCTCGCAGATGGGGATGCAGATTTTTTGGATGATCGTGATCGTGCTGGTGGGCTTCGGCATCTGCTCGCTGGGCCTGCAAAAGGGTGTGGAAAAGATCACAAAATGGATGATGTGCAGCTTGTTCGTCATCATGGTCGTCCTGGCGATCCGCTCGGTCACCCTGCCCGGCGCGGTTGAGGGCCTCAAATTCTACCTGGTGCCCGATTTCGGCCGCATGGTGGAAAACGGCATCGGCAACACGATCTTCGCGGCGCTCGGCCAGGCGTTTTTCACGCTCAGCCTGGGCATCGGCGCGATGGCGATTTTCGGCAGTTACATCGGCAGGGATCGCAGCCTCATGGGCGAATCGGTCAGCATCACCATACTCGATACGCTGGTCGCGCTCATCGCGGGCCTCATCATCTTTCCGGCCTGCTCGGCGTACAGCGTCAACCCCGGCGAGGGCCCCGGCCTGGTGTTCGTCACCCTGCCAAATGTGTTCAACCACATGGCGGGCGGCCGCTGGTGGGGCGCGCTGTTCTTCATCTTTATGTCGTTTGCAGCCCTGTCCACCATCGTCGCGGTGTTTGAAAACATCCTATCGTTTGCCATCGATCTCACCGGATGCAGCCGTAAAAAGGCGGTGGCCTGCAACCTGGTCGCCATCATCTTGCTTTCGCTGCCCTGTGTGCTCGGTTTCACTGCGTGGGCCGGTTTCCACCCATTGGGGGGAAGTAGCAACATCCTCGACCTGGAGGACTTCCTGGTGAGCAACAACCTGCTGCCGCTGGGCAGTCTCGTCTACCTGCTGTTTTGCACTCGACGCTACGGCTGGGGTTGGGATAATTTCATCGCCGAGGCCAACCAGGGCCGGGGTCTCAAGTTCCCGCGCTGGGCGCGGGTGTATGTCAGCTACATCCTGCCGGTTATCGTGCTGCTGGTGTTTGTGCAGGGGTATCTCTCCAAATTCTTCCCCGCGTTTTATGCGCGGCTGTTCGGCGGATGAGGCAAATTCAAATGGAAAAGCGCCGGGGCTCCTCAATCGGGCTCCGGCGCTTTTGTGATGCGCAATCGGCTGTATGTTATCTGCATTTTTCGACAAAACCTCTTGCATTTTTACCAATATTCGCCTATAATAAGTTCGAGGCACAAAAAGAGCAAGGCAGGCCCAGAGGTTAGCCCCCTCTGCGCCCTGCATATGAGCCGAGAACTCATACACTGCGGCAACAGCCGCGCCCTGCAACCGACATTATACAACATTTTTCCCCCGCTGTAAAGGAGCCAGCGATGTGCTCACACGCTGACACGCATAAAAGTCGCGCCTTGCAAGTCGAAGATGGATATGCGTTCCACACGTGGGGAGGATGTGCCGCGCTGTATTTTGCAGGCGGCCTGCGTTGCACGAATGAAGGGGAAAACATTCGGGGTGCTGTATGAGTAAAAAACATACAGCGCCTTTTTTGCGTCCTCAAACAGAGGCCGGGCGGGATGGCACTATCATCCCCGCCCGGCTTTTTGCGGCCTTTTTACGGAGCTTTTGCGTGCCCCCGTGCGCCTGCCTCGGCATTGCCTGGGCGGGGTTGCGCCCCTGCGGGACGGCTGGTGCAATTTTAATTTAATGTTTCATTTTTAAATGTTCTTCTTTTATGTGAAAAGAAGAACCAAGGCCCCAGGGGCCCTTCTCTTGGCCCAATGGGCCAATTCACCTTGAAAGCACACAAAAGGGTTTTCCCCTTTTGAAACCCCCGCGCCGGAGATAAAATTTGCGCTGATGTTGCCGACACCCGGCAAGCCCCCTCGGCAATGGTTCTGAAGTCGCTTCGCGAAAAAAGGCAAGGGGACGCTTCGCTCCCACGAACCATTGCCCCTACGGGGAGCCCTCGGACGATACCAGTAAAGCGCGCAGGCAGCGCACCGCTTGATTTTTGGCTCCGGGTCGGGTCGGCAACGCCGACGGGAAAGCCGGGTTGGCGCTTACGTTAATACAGGGCGCGGTGGCCGAAGCCGGAAGCACAAACAGAACACCGCATTTACGCCCTCGGAAGGGCGGAGGATCTAGGGCAAGCGGGGGACGGCAGAGAGGATGCGGGCATTACCCGAGGGGATCCCGCCAAAGGCGGGACAGGTGCCTGAGTGGAGCGAGTGCCCTCCAGAGGGCCTTCTCTTGTCCCTTCGGGACAATTCACCTTGCGCTCCCTGGAATTTGCACGAAGCGACTGGAAGGCACGTCGGCAGTGCCGACAGGCAATCCGAGTTGGCGCTTGCGCCATACCGGGTGCGTCCTCCGCGCGGAAGCTGCACTTTGCTTAACAAACGAGCCTGCCCGGCTTTCCTCCGGCCGTTGGCCGGCCGCCCCAAAGGGGGGTGCCAAAGGGGGGAACGCCCTTTGGGGCGCTTTTGCTCACTTTTGGCGCGTACCAAAAGTGAGGCGTCCCGCGGGGGCGCAACCCCGCCGGGCATGCGCCCGGGGGCAATGCCAAGGCAGGCACACGGCAGTGCGCAAACGCTCTGCCCGAAGCTGCAAGGCAAAGTGCAAACCCATCGGGCGGCGCCCGGAGGCGGTGCCGAAGAAAACATTTACTAAGGCATTGGACTCGGTGCCCGTAGCTGCAAAGCAAAGTGCAAACCCGCTGGCCAGTGGCCAAGGCCAAGCCGGGCCAGCTGCGCTACAATGCGCAAACGCTCTGCCCGCAGCTCACAGCTACGGGCAAACCCTCCGCTTTATTCCGGCTGGCCGACCGTCACGCCGAACAGCCGCTCGAAATTCTGATACAGGATTTTGTCCTGCTCCTGTTCGGTGAGATCGAGCGCCAAAAAGCGTTCCAGCTCCACCCGTGGCTCCCACATCGGGAAGTCGGTGCCGAACATCATGTGGTCCGCGCCGAAGTGATGGATCAGGCCGACCGCCTCCTCCGGGGTGAGCCGCCACAGGCTGCTGGAGGTGTCGAAATAGAGCTGCTCCCCCACGAGATATTTCGCCGCGTCGCTCCACCGCTGGTAGCCGCCAAAATGCGCCGCAATGCAGCACAGGCCGGGCACCTCCTCCAACACATGCGCCAGGCGCTGGGGGGCGGAGTAGTCGTAGCGGTCGTCGCCCATGTGGAACAGGATGGGCAGCCCGGTCTCGCGCACCTTGCGGTAGAGCGGCAGCATCGAGTCGTCGTCGATGTTGAAGCGTTGGAAGTCGGGGTGGAATTTAAAGCCGCGCAGCCCCAACGAGATGGCGCGGTCGATCTCCTCCGCCCAGTCGGTCTGCGCGGGATGCAGGGCGGCGAGTCCCAAAAACTGCGGATACTGCCCGCACTTCTGCGCGATAAAGTCGTTGATCGAGCGCGCCTGCTCCGGCTTGGTGGCCACCGAGCAGACGAGAAACCGGCCGATGCCCGCCTGCGTCCCGCTTTCTAACAGGGTGTGCGGGTACCCGATGCGGTTCATGCCGATGTGGTAGAAATCGCCCACCGAGGCGGTGGCCTTCTCCGCAATCTTGCCTGGATAGATATGGGCGTGCGCGTCTGCGATGGTGAGCACCCGCCCGTTGTGTCTCATTTGCATACTTTGCCTGCCTCTCCTTGGTCAAAATAGAACAAACCGCTTATTTGGTGACGGCGTGTTCTTCCCGCAGCAGGTCGCGGATTTCGGTGAGCAGCTCGGCCTCGGTCGGGGCGGGCGGAGCTGCCACAGCGGCTTCCTCCTCGGCCTTCTTGCGGGCAGCGCGGCCGCGGTTGACCAGCTTGACCGCCAAAAAGATTGAGAACGCAATAATCAAAAAGTCGATGATATTCTGAATAAAGCTGCCGTACAAAATTTCGGTGTTGAGCACGACCTCCTGGCCGCCCTGCATCACGGTTTTGCTGAGCACCCACTTGAGCTCCTTAAAATCCATGCCTGCGGTGAGGTAGCCGAAGAACGGCATAATCAGGTCGTTGACCAGCGAGGTGACGATCTTACCGAACGCGCCGCCGATAATTACGCCGACCGCCATGTCGATCACATTGCCTTTAAAGGCGAATTTTTTAAATTCCTGCCACATAAAAAATCTCCCTTTCTTGTCGGTTTGTGCCGGACCTGTTTTTATTATAATACGGTTTTTCAAAAAAACAAGGGAAAAGGCCTAGCGCGACACGCTGTTGTTCCCCAAATCGGAGAGGTTGTACAGGTGGCTGTAGACCCCTCCCTTGGCGAGCAGCTCCTCGTGGGTGCCCTGCTCCTCGATGCCCTTCTCGGTGAGCACCAAAATGGTGGCTGCGTTGCGGATGGTGGTGAGGCGGTGGGCGATGGTGAAGGTGGTGCGGCCGTGCGCCAGCTTTTCCAGCGACTGCTGCACAATCCGTTCGCTCTCGTTGTCCAGCGCCGAGGTGGCCTCGTCCAGAATCAGGATCGGCGGGTTTTTGAGGAACACCCGCGCGATGCTGATGCGCTGCTTTTGTCCGCCCGAGAGCTTCACCCCGCGCTCGCCCACATAGGTGTCATAGCCGTCGGGGAAAGCGGTGATAAACTCGTGCGCGCCCGCCAGCTTGGCTGCCTTGATCACCTCCTCGCGCGAGGCGTCCGGGCGGCCGTACTGGATGTTTTCAAACACGCTGCCCGAGAAGAGGTAGACCTCCTGCTGTACCACGCCGATGTTGGAGCGCAGCGAGTGCAGGGTAAAGTCGCGGATGTCGCGCCCGTCGATCAGGATGCGCCCGGCGGTCACATCGTAAAAGCGGGGGATGAGATTGCACAGGGTGGTCTTGCCGCTGCCCGAGGGACCCACCAGGGCGATATTGTCGCCCGGCTTCACATGCAGTTGGATGCCGGAGAGCACATTTTTGTCGTCGTCCCCGTAGTGGAAATCCACGTGATCGAACTCGATCTCGCCCACCACATCGGTCAGCTCCTCCGCGCCGCTGTCGTCGTCGATATCCACCGGCGCGTCCATCAGCTCGAGGAAGCGCTCGATGCCGGTCATGCCGCGCTGGAACTGCTCGGTAAACTCCACAATGCGCCGGATGGTGGTGAGCAGTGTGGTGACATACAGCAGGTAGGCCATCAGATCGGCCGGGGTGATCTGGCCGTTTATCATAAACAGCGAGCCTGTCACCACCACTGCGATGTACATAATGCCGTCGAACAGGCGGGTGGTGCTGTGAAAGGCCGCCATATAGCGGTACATCCGGCGCTTGATGTCGAGAAAATCGCCGTTGCCTTGCTCAAACTTTTCCTCCTCGATCTCCTCGTTGGCGAACGACTTGACCACCCGCACCCCCAACAGGCTGTCCTCCACCTGGGCGTTCAGCTCGCCGATCTGGTGGCGGGAATCCTTGAACGCCCGGCGCATCTGGGTGTTGAAGTGGGTGGAACAGAGCAGCATCACCGGGATAACCGCGAAGATGATGCAGGTCAGCGGCAGGTTGATGGTGGCCAGCACAGCGAAGGAGACGACGATCTTGAGCCCCGCGATGAAAAATTCCTCGGGGCAGTGGTGCGCGAATTCGGTGATATCGAACAGGTCGCTGGTGATGCGCGCCATGATCTGCCCGATCTTGGTGTTGTCGTAAAAAGAATAGGAGAGGCGCTGCAGATGGGAGAACAGGTCTCTGCGCATGTCGGTTTCGATGCGCGCGCCCATCATGTGCCCAATGTTGGCCATGTAGTAGTTGGCTGCGGTGTCGATGAGCCGCAGCAGCAGGTAGAGCGCGCCGATCGTAAGGATGACCGGCACCGTGAGGCTCCCCAGATCGTTCGCACCTTTCTCAGTGATGTACCGCACCATCATGGGGAGCACCAACTCGCACACGGTGGTGAGCGAGGCGCAGAACAGGTCGAGCAGCAGGATGCCGGTGTACTTTTTAAAGTAGGGTGCAAACCGCCGGAGCAGCACCGAGGTTTTCATGGTGCGGGTGGGATGGCTCATGATATTCCGCCTTTCTTTCAAGAATATAGGAAAAGGGCACAGGCCGGTCAGTTTTTGACCGCCAGGCAATAGTTGACGTTGTCAAACGCATACATGGAGTATTGGGGATTGAATTTGTTGTAGCCCGCAAAGAACCGTTTGGTCATTTCGTCGGGTGCCAGATGTTCATAGATCAGGAAACCGGAGTCCGAGAGCAGGCGCTCCATTTCTTTGTAGGAGTAACTTGCAAGCATCGCTTCACCAGTTCCGCCGGCAAGCTGCGCCTGCTTCCTTGCGCGTTTTCCCGCCCTGTTGGTGTAAGCGTCCTGATCGGGATAATCAAAGACGAGGGAGCTGCCCTTGGGGAGAAAATCTCCGGTCGCGGCGATCATATCCTTGAATTGTTCCGCTGTGAGATAGTAGGACAGCCCCAAAAGGCTGCAAAAGCTGATACGCTTCGAGGAAAAGGTCTTTTCCTGGAGCAGGGAGGTTTGCCAGCCTTCGGAGGTGAAATCCGCGCTTACATAGCGGGCATTTTCCGGAATTTCAACCGTCGCCCTTTGCAGCCGCGCCATTTTGTCCGCCGCTGTCGCGGGGTGGTCAATTTCAAAGATGGTGAGCGGCTTTGCCCAGTCCGGCTGGCGGTAGGCAAAGGTGTCGTACCCGGCTGCAAAGATCAAATACTGCGACGCACCGATGCGGACAGCGGTCCCGAGGGAGCTTTCCGCAAAGGCGGCCCGCGCGAGCGGGGTCGGAGACAGGTAATTATCGACGATCCACCGCAGCGCCTGCTGTGCATCGCCCACAAAGGATGGATGGAAAAAGCCGATGCCGGAGGCCATGCTTTCTGAAATCAGATGGTATTCCCCGTCGGTCAGAATCGCCCTGGCAACACTGTCGTTAAAAATCTTAATTTCGTTGTTTTCTGCGTGATATGCCCTTGAAAATGCGCTGACGAGTGCGGTCATGCTTTTTTGTCCCATTTTTCAGTCACCTCTTATTCTTCATACACCCGGCGGGGCAAAAGCGCAAGACTTGAAATTTTCTCTATTTTGTGGTATCATAAGAAACAAGAGATAAGAGAATTTACAAATCCGTCACAAGTTTGGTGGCGGATTTTTTGTTTTATGAAAACGCAAAGAAAAGCCACAGGACGCCAAAAGCATCCTGTGGTGAATCGTGCGGAAAGGAAAATAATGTTACCGTATGATGGTCATTTCAAGGCCGCTCGGCTTCTGCACCGGCAGCTCGATGAGATTGCGGGAGGCGTCGAATTGGAGCGGGATGACATCAGCCCCGGCATATTTGAGCATGTCCCGCAGGCGGGTCTTTTCGTTGGCTGCATAAAAGATGTAGGAGACGCCCTGCCGCTTGGCGCGTCCGGTGCGCCCGATGCGGTGGGTGTAGTACTCGTTTTCGTTGGGCATCTCATAGTTGAACACCGTGTCCACGTCATCCACATCGATGCCCCGCGCCGCCACGTCGGTGGCTACAAGGTAGTTGATCTCGCCGGCCTTGAACCGCGCCATAATGCTGTTGCGCTCCTTTTGGTTCATATCCCCGTTGAGGCACTCGGCGTTGAGGCCGCGCGCGCGCATCTGGTTGCGCAGCGCTTCGGTGCCATATTTGGTGTTGCAGAAGATCATCGCCTTTTTGCTGTCGCGCAGGCGGATGAGCTCGAGCATGTCCTCCAGCTTTTGGCTGCCCTGCGTCTCCATGCTGTACTGGGTGATCTGGGGCTTGCTCTCCTCCACCGGCAGCACCACCAGCTCTTCCGCGTCCCGCTGGTACAGCCAGCCGATGTCCATCACCGGGCGGGAGATGGTGGCCGAAAACATCGAGATTTTGCGGCTCTTGGGCAGCTTGTCCAGGATGAAGCGCACATCCTTGAAAAATCCCATGTCGAGCATCTCGTCGGCCTCGTCGAGCACCGCGATTTGTACCTTGTTCAGCTTGAGCGAGCCGCGCTTGAAGTGGTCGATCAGCCGCCCAGGGGTGGCCACCACGATTTGCGGGTTATTTTTGAGCGCAGAAAACTGCTTGCCGATCGGCTGGCCGCCGTATACCGCGACAATCTTCAGCCCCTTTTTAAATTGAGCGAGCTCCCGCAGCTCGTCCACAATCTGGGTGCAGAGCTCACGGGTGGGGCAGAGCACCAGCGCCTGCAGAACAGGATTTTCCAGATCGATCTGCTCGATGATGGGGATGCCGAAGGCGCAGGTCTTGCCGGTTCCGGTGGGCGCCTTGGCGATCACCTCGCGTCCCGCCAGCATCACGGGGATGGCCTTCTGCTGGATTTCCGTCATGGTGGTGAATCCCATTTTTTTTACTGCTTGAAGCAGCTCCGGTGATACCGGAAGTTCGCTGTAGTTTGTCATGCCGTACTGTACCCTTTCCGTTCCTCAAAAAGTTGATTTTGTCCGAAGCCGATTTTTTCGGCCCTATGATATCACAGATGCGCAGCGCGCGGCGGCATCTATTGATGTTCTACGGTTATTATATCACATTGTGAAGCCGGGGGCAATCAGTGGCGCAGGTAAACGGTTTTTCCCTCCTTGATCGTTTGCATCACCCTAAGCTCGCGCAGCCGGTCGGGGGAGACCTTCAGCGGGTTTTGATCGAGGATGACCAGGTCAGCCAGCTTGCCGGGGCGCAGGCTTCCCTTGCGGTTCTCCTCAAAGTACTGATAGGCGGCGTTGACGGTGACGCCGCGGAGCGCCTCCAGCGGGGAGATGCGCTCCTGCTCTCCCAAGAGATGGCCTGCCCGGCTGATGCGGTTGACTGCGCACCAGATGGTTTCGATCATATTCGGGCGGATGACGGGGGAGTCCTGATGGAAGGTGTAGACCACGCCGGTGTCGATAGCGGTGCGCGCGGGGCTGATCGCTTGGGCGCGCTGATCGCCGAAATTTTGCAGGTGCACATCCCCCCAGTGCCAGATGTGAGCGGCAAAGAAGGAGGCGATCAGGCCGAGGCGATGCATGGCGGGCAGTTGGTCGCGCCGCACGAGCTGCGCGTGGATCATCACATTGCGCGAGGCAGGGTCCCCGCAGGAGGCGCAGGCTTCGATCAACTGCTGGGCCGCCGCGTCACCGTTGCAGTGGGTGAGCAGCTGCATCCCGTCCCTCCGGGCGGTGGCCACAAAGCCGCGCACCGCTTCGTCTGTGTGGATGGGATACCCCCGGTAGCCGTCTTCCGCTCCCTCATAAGGCCGGGTCATCCAGGCGGTCCGGCCCTGTGGAGAACCATCCAGAAAGATTTTGTAACCGCCGATCTTGAGCCGGTTGCGGTAGCTTTTGCGGTATTGGGGGTACTGTTCCGCGATCGGCCGGCTGTGCTCCAGATCGAGGTAACAGACCACGTCGGCCTCCAAAAGTCCGGATTCCGCCGCAGCTTGCAGGAGCGCCCAGTCCCCCTGTTTTGTGATCCCATCCTGGATGGTTGTGATACCGTTTTCAAAATAGATGTTCTGAGCTTGAACCAGGCTGCTGCACAGCTCCTCCATGGTTGGTTGGGGAATCCTGGCGGTCAAGCCGGAGAAAGCGGTCTCTTCCAGGTAGCCGTTGGGCGTCCTGCCGTCCGCTTCACGGCCGATGACGCCGCCCGCCGGATCTGGGGTGTCCGCATCCACCCCGAGCGCCCGCAGCGCGGCGGAGTTCGCCACCCCCATGTGCCCGGAAGCGTGGGCGATCAGTACAGGGCGGTCGGGGCAGGCCGCGTCCAACACCTGGCGGGTGGGGTGCCGGCGGTTGGGAAAGCGGTTGTGGTCGTAGCCAAAGCCGGTGATCCACTGGCCGCCGGTCCGGGGATGGGCGCGCGCATAGTCCGCGATGGATGCGCCCAGCGCCTCAATACTGGAAACATCCTCCAGCGGAAGCAGGCGCAGGGTACTGGCCAGCGCAGTGATGTGGCTGTGCGGGTCCAAAAAGGCGGGAAGGAGCGTCTGCCCGCACAGGTCCACCAGTTCCGCATCCGGATAGCGCTTCATCAATTCCGCCTTGGCGCCGAGCGCGCCGATCATGCCGCCCTCCACAGCGAGCGCAGGGGAGTACAGGGGCTCCTCCATGGTGAGAATATCCCCGCCGTAGTAAATAGTGTGCCTCATGCGAAAAGACCTCTTTTCCATTGTGATGTGACATTTTTATTACTGTTTCCTGATATCGGATGTGGTATGAATTCTGACCTTTTGCGCTTGGTGGCCAGGCAGGGCCGATGATATCCAAAAAACCCCCGCCGTCAGCAACAACGGCGGGGGCACGTGCCACACAGAGTGTGAAGAATTACATCACCTTGCGGAACAGCTCTTTCAGATCCTCGACAGAGGTATCCTTCGGATTGCCCGGGCGGCAGGCGTCCGCATAGGCGGACTCGGCGAGGAATTGCAGGTCCTCCTCCTTGAGGGCGGTCAGCTTGGCGGGGATGCCCACGTCCTCGGAGAGCTTGCGCACCGCGTCGACGGCCGCCTTGCGGTATTCCTCCTGGCTCATGGCATCCACACCTGCAACGCCCAGGGCGCGCGCAATCTCGCGGTACTTTTCGCCGGTGCAGGAAGCGTTATATTCCATGACGATGGGGAGCATCATGGCACAGGCCACACCGTGCGGGGTATCGTACACCGCACCCAGGGTGTGGGCCATCGAGTGAGCGATGCCCAGACCGACGTTGGAGAAGCCCATGCCGGCGATGTACTGGCCGAGCGCCATGCCGTCGCGGCCCTCTTTGGTGTTGGCGACAGCGCCGCGCAGCGATTTGCCGATGATCTCAATCGCTTTGATATGGAACATATCGGTCATTTCCCACGCGGCCTTGGTGGTGTAGCCCTCAATGGCGTGGGTCAGAGCATCCATACCGGTGGAAGCGGTGAGGCCCTTGGGCATGGAGGCCATCATATCCGGGTCGACAACCGCGACGATCGGCATATCGTGGGGATCGACGCAGACGAATTTGCGTTTGCGTTCTACATCGGTGATAACATAGTTGATGGTGACCTCTGCTGCAGTGCCGGCCGTGGTGGGAACCGCAATGATCGGCACACAGGGATTTTTGGTGGGCGCGACGCCTTCCAGGCTGCGCACATCCTCAAATTCGGGGTTGGCCACGATGATGCCGATGGCCTTGGAGGTATCCATAGAGGAGCCGCCGCCGATGGCGATGATGTAATCGGCGCCCGCTTTTTTGTAAGCCTGCACGCCGTGCTGGACATTCTCAATGGTCGGGTTGGCCTTGATATCCGAATAGACTTCGTAAGCCAGTCCTTCCTTGTCCAAAAGTTCGGTGACCTTGGTGGTGACGTTGAATTTGATCAGATCCGGATCGGAGCAGACGAATGCCTTTTTGAATCCGTGGGATTTGGCCTCGCTGACGATTTCCGAAATTGCCCCCGCGCCGTGGTAGGAGGTCTGATTCAACATGATACGGTTTGCCATCCTGCATTTCTCCTTTTTTCATATTTGAGAGGTTTTCAATCGGTCATGCCCTCAACTTTTATTTTATTCCGCAGCATGGGGAAAGTAAAGTTACAAATCCTCCAAAATGTCAAGTGAAGCTCCTGAAAAAGCGGATAAAGTGGTGCGCACAGGACCATGAAGGTTTATACCTGTCCTTCGCTGGACAGCAGGCTGAGCTGTGAGAAAAGGGCGGCGAGCGGCGCGGGCAGGGCTCGCACCAACTGGCAGGCGAGCCATGCGGGTGGCTGAGGCATCCCGCTGAGAACCCATTTCACGGTCATGTAGATGGAACCGCGGCAGTACATCTCCAACAGAAATTGGGCGTTTTCATCGGGCGACTGGTGCGTTTTCTTTTGAATCAGATCGGTGTAAAACTGTAGGATCAGCTCAAAATCGTGCTCCTTGAGGGAGTTGTGATCGTCCGAACGGAAGGCCGATGTGAAAAAGATGCGTTCCTCCTGGATGTATTCAAACTTGCGCTCCAATCCCTCCAAAATGGTGCGCCCGCTGCCCATCTGCTCGAAGGATTGATGCAGCAGCTTGTCGAAATACCAATTGACAAGATCATATTTGTCGATGAAATTTCGGTAAAAGGTCTGGCGCGTCAGGCCGCAGCGTTCTACAATTTGGCGGACGGTGATGTCGTCAATCGAGCTGGTCCGCATACACTGCCGCAGGGCCTCCGCCAGCCGGTATTTGGTGGCGTCCCGTTGCATTCTGTTTCCCCTTTCGTTTTGAGCTGCATGGCGCGCTTTTGCTTGAGCGGAGGTCGAGAGCCCCGCCTATTTTTGTAACTCCCGCTTAAATACTGGCCGCTTTACCGTCCACTCAACACCCGTGTTGTACGGTTTTGGCTTATTCGCTTCACCTTGTCATCAGCGCAACGCATTCGACATGCGTGGTGCGGGGGAACATGTCCACAGGTTGGGCTTTCACCGTGTGGTACCCCAGTGTTCGCAGCGCGGCCAGGTCGCGGGCGAGGGTGGCGCTGTTGCACGAGACCATCACAATGCGGTCGGGGTTCATGCCGCTCACCGCCTCGAGCACCTCGGGCACGCAGCCCTTACGCGGCGGGTCGAGTACCACCACATCCGGGGTGAGCCCCTCCCGCTGGAGGGAAGCGGCCGCGCCCTTGGCGTCGTCACAGAGAAAGCGCGCGTTTGTAATGCCGTTCTCCTGTGCGTTCCGGCGCGCATTCTCCACGGCCTGCGGGATGATCTCCACACCGATCAGTTCACGGACGCGATGAGCCATTGAAAGGCCGATGGTGCCCGCGCCGCAGTAGAGGTCCAGCAGAAGCTCCCGTCCGGTGAGACCGGCAAACTCCTCAGCGACGCGGTAAAGCTGTTCTGCACCCTCGCGGTTGACCTGATAAAACGAAAGCGGCGAGAGGTTGACGCGCACCCCGCAGAGGATGTCGGCGATGGTGTCCTTGCCCCACAGAGTTTGGCAGTGCTGCCCCAGGATGACGTTGGTCTTCTCACGATTCCGGTTGAGGACAATCGAAGCCACCGACGGGCAGACAGTCCGCAGGCGGTCCACCAGTTCTCCGCTGTGGGGCAGGCTGACGCCGTTGATGACCAGGCAGACCATGATTTCTCCGGTGGCCTGGGCGCTGCGGAGATATACATGGCGCAATAATCCGGAATATTTCTCCTCATTGTAAATAGATATCTTCCATTCCAGGCAAAAATCGCGGATTGTTTTTAAAATAGATTCAAATTCCGACGGCTGCAAGCGGCAGTCGGTGCAAGGGATCACCCGGTGGCTCCGCTTGCCGAACATCCCCAGACGCAGCTCGCCGTCCTCCATTCGCACGGGATATTGCGCCTTGTTGCGGTATCCGTCCTGTCGGGGCGAGCCGATGATCGGCAGAACTGGCGCGTCGATCCCGCCGATCCGTTTCAAATGCTGCTCCACCCAATTCTGTTTGATCTGCAGCTCCGCCTGATAGGAGATATGCCGCAGCGAGCACCCCCCGCACTGGCGGTAGACGCGGCAATCCACCGGGATCCGGTCGGGCGAAGGGGAGAGGATCTCCTCCACAATGCCGTAGGCAAAGTTTTTTTGGATTTTAACCAGCTTTACACGCAGGCGGTCGTCGACAGCGGTTCCGGGGACAAAGACGGCGAACCCGTCGATTTTGCCGACCCCGTTTCCCTCGTCGGTGATATCGATGATGGAGAGCTCTACCAGATCATTTTTTGCGTACATCGGCCGCTTCCTTTCCTTTTTCCGAGATAGGTTTATTGTAACACAGAAAGCGGGAAGTTCCAACTGAGAGCGCAAAAAAGCGGCGGGATGCTCTGCACCCCGCCGCCGGTTATTATTTTCGGTCGAGCACCATCTGCTCATAGTCGAGCGGTTCAAACCCATACCGCGTATAAAGCCGCCGGGCGCCGTCGTTTCCAGCGGTGATCTCCAAACGGATGCGTGTGGCATCCTTGTACTCGTCGAGCATCCATTCCATGAATTCAGAGCCCAGCTTGCGGCCGCGGAACGCGGGCAGGACGTACAGTTCCTCCAGCCAGACGACAAAACCGCCGCTCTCGTTGCTCCAGGTGAAGCTGAACAGGGCAAAGCCCGCCGGGCGGCTTTCCTCTTCGAGGATGACGGCGCGCGCATAGGGGGAACCCTTCACGCACTCCCCAAACGTGCGGTCGATGTGGTCAAAATTTGCGGGATGCAGCGTGGCCTCACCCGAATAGAACCCCTGGGAGAGCTCGCGGTAAAGGCCGTGATCGGCCGCTGTCACATCGCGGATAGTCATACAAACAGTCCTCCAAACAACTTATGATACCACAAGGATACACGAAAAGGGGGGATGGGTCAACTTTATTCGTGGCGCAACGCCTCAATCGGGTTGAGCTTGGCGGCCTTACGCGCCGGATAGATGCCGAAGAAGATGCCCACAGAACAGGAGAAGCCCAACGCGAGCAGGATGTGGTTGATCGTAATGGACGGAGTGATGGTGCCGCCCGCCATGCCGCTCACCAGACTCGAGACCCCCATGGCGCCCAGGATGCCGAGCACCAGGCCGATCAGGCCGCCGATCAGCGACAGGATGGCTGATTCGGTGAGAAACTGCCCCATAATCGACTTGGTCTTGGCGCCCAGCGACTTTCGGATGCCGATCTCGCGCGTGCGTTCGGTCACAGCCACCAGCATGATGTTCATCACGCCGATGCCGCCGACCAGCAGGGAGATCGCTGCCACCGCGCTGATGAAGGTGGTGATGATGTCCAGCATGCTGTTCATCTGATCCACCTCGCCCATCAGGCTTTCCGGACGGTAGACGTCGCGGCCGCGGTTGCCGTGGCGGGATTCCAGCACGTTGCGCGCGCTGTTGCCCATGGTGGTGGCAAAGGCCGGATCATCCGCCATCAGGTAGATCGAGCTGAGCGTGGGGTCCGTGCCGGTGTTGTTGAACAGGGTTGTGATCGGCATATAGAAGTAAAACGGCATACCTTCATAATAAAAATTGCCCTGCTGCGATTTGGCCACGCCGACGATTTTAATCTTCATCCGTTCGCCCCAAACCTCGAGCTCCAGCGTCATGCCGGACACATTGGTATTGCCAAAAAACTGCATGGCGGCGATCTCGTCGATGACCGCCACATTGCGGGCCGCAAGGTAGTCCTCCTCGGTGAAGAAGCGGCCGGAAACCATATCGGTACCCATGAAGTAGTTGAAGCTGTCGCTGCACCCATAGATGATCGCATCGTTGGTTTTTTTCTTGAAGGTGGTGCTGCCCCAAACGCCGATCTGGGGGGAGATGTATTTGAGATGCTCCACCTTGCCGCGCAGCGCCTCGATGTCGTCGAAGGTGATGTAATCGGAATCGGTGGCCTCCTTGTCGTTTACAGTGACCTGCACCGTGGAAGCGCCCACCTGCTCGATCGACCCCATCATGTAGGCGCGCGCGCCGCCGCCCACACCCAGGATGGTGATGACCGAGCTGATGCCGATGATGATACCCAACATGGTGAGAAACGAGCGCATCCGGTTGCTCTTAATGCTGAACAGCGCCATCTTGAGGTTATCGAAAAAATTCATATCGACCACCCCTTACGCTGCGGCTGCGGCCTCATCGGTGGAGGCGGCTCCTTCGCCGGCCGCCGATTCGGGCGCAACCATCACGAGGGGCAGCATTTCGATGGTGGTAGGCGGATTGAGCACCACCTGATCCCCTTCGTCGACACCCTCCAGGACTTCGACGTAAGTGTCGGAGGAGTTCCCGGCTTTCACATAGACCTTTTCATACTGGAAGACGCCGGGGGTCTCCGTTGCGATCAGGCGGTAACAGAAATCGCCCTCACGGTCGCTGAGCAGGGCCTCCACCGGCAGGGAAAGGACGCTCTGCGCGGAGAAGGTCAGGATATCCACATCGAATTCCAGACCGACGATCAGATTGGCGTCGGGGTTGTCGATGGTGATTTCCGCGGGAACCTGCGCTGCGGTGGCGTTGCCGCTGGAGTTGACCCCTTTGACTGCGGCCGCGCCGATTTTACTCACTGTGCCGCTGTAGGTGAGGTTGCCCAGCGAAAGGGTGGCCTTCTGGCCGATCTTGATGGTGCCGATATCGTATTTGCTGATGTTAAACTCGGCCTTCAGGTTTTCGGTGGTCTCCACCACACAGGCGGTGCTGGAGTTGCTGGAGAGCCCGCCCTCCACCAGGTTCATTTCGGTGATGATGCCGTCGAATTCGGCGACGATCCCGTTGTCCTTCTGGTACTGCTGCATGGTAGCGAGATCGATCTGCGCGGAATCCACCGCGTTTTTCGCGGTTTCCATCGCATTTTTGGCCTTGGTGATGTCCTCTTCCTTGGTCTTTTGATCCTCTAGGGCATCGCGCTCAGATTCTGCGGACATCAATTTGGAAAGGTAACGGGTATACTCCTCATAACCTTCCTCGCCCGCAGCTGGCGGCGCGCCGTATTCCTTTTTGATTTTCTTGATTTTTTCGTTGTACCTGTGGATTTCTTCATTGAGCGATTCGATCTCCTCGTCGCGCTCGTCGTCCGCGTGCAGAATCTTGTCGTAATCCAGCTGGGCGTCCTCGTAGCTGATCTTCGCATTTTCGTATGCCAGTTGTTTGAGCCGCACATCGTTGTTGAGCTCGGTCAGGTCAAAGGTAGCGATCACGTCGCCTGCACTCACCATATCGCCCGCCTTGAAATTGACCTCCACCGCCTTGCTCTGCGGAGGCGCGAAGTAGGCTTTGCTGTCCGAAGAGCGGATGGTGGCCGAGGTGCTCAGGTAGCTGTCGATGTCCTGATAACCGACGGTATCCGTCTTCACTGTTGGTATGTAAGTGGCTGCCTTGTACATGCTGTAACCGATGTACCCGACCACCGCCCCGATGATCACCAGCCAAATGATCAGCTTGCGCAATTTTTTATTGCGCGGTTTTTTCTGCTTTTTCACCTTCTTTGCCTTTTCTGCCGGCTGTGTTTGTGCCGCAACACCCGGCGAAGGGAGGGATTGCTCTGCTGTTGTTTGCATAATTTGCACCGCTTTCTTTTGCCCTAAACATCCCCTATTATAGCGAAGACCGGAAAAACTGCCAATAGCGTACCTGTAAAATAATAATGAACAAACTGAATACAAAATTGTGTCCAACTGCTTGCATTCGGCAGGATTCTACTTTATAATAGTAAAATATGAATAAAATTTTTTGGAGGATAGGCTATGAACATAGGAACAATTGCGGCATTTGTCTTGTACATGGCTCTGATGCTCGGCATCGGCGTGTACTTCTTTTCAAAGTCTAAAAACATTTCCGATTATTTCCTGGGCGGCAGGCAGCTCGGCAGCTGGGTGACCGCCCTTTCCGCGCAGGCCAGCGACATGAGCGGCTGGCTGCTGATGGGTCTCCCGGCGGCGGCCTACATGTCCGGCATCAGCGCCGGCTGGATTGCGATCGGCCTCGGTGTGGGCACTTATCTCAACTGGAAAATCGTTGCATCCCGTCTGCGCCGGTATACAGAGGTGTCCGGCGATTCGATCACCATCCCGGAATATTTGCAGAACCGCTTTCAGAGCAAATCGACGGTGGTGCGCAGCATCTGCGCCGTCATCATCTTTGTGTTTTTCCTGATCTATACCGCCTCGGCGTTTAATGCGGGCGCGACGCTGTTCGAGCACCTGTTCGGATGGGACTACACGATGGCGCTCACAGTGGGCGCGGTCATCATCATCGCGTACACCTTCCTGGGCGGTTTCTTCGCGGTGTGCTGGACCGACTTCATCCAGGGCATGATGATGTTCGTCGCCATTGTTGTAGTGCCGATTGTCGCCATGGTGCAGACCCCCGGTTTTTCGGTGGCGCTGCTGGAGGACCTGGGCGGCCAGGGCTTCCTCAGCATGGTGCGCGGTCCGGAAGGCAGTGTGCCGATGACCACGATTATTTCCAGCCTTGCGTGGGGCCTCGGCTATTTCGGCATGCCCCACATTCTCACCCGCTTTATGGCGATCAAATCGAGCGACCTCATCAAAAAATCCCGCATTATCGCCATGGTTTGGGTGGCAATTTCCCTGACCGCAGCGGTTGCGGTGGGCGTGTTCGGTCATGCGTATCTGTCTTCGATCGGTGTGGCGTATGAAAGCAGCAAGGCGGCCGAGGTGGTCTTTATGGACTTGGTGACCCGCCTCACCCCCGGATTTATCGCGGGTGTGCTGCTCTCCGCGATTATGGCGGCTGTGATGAGTACGGCGGATTCGCAGCTTCTGGTCACTGCGTCGGCGGTCTCCAACGATTTTTACAAGGCGCTGTTCCGCAAAAATGCGTCCGATAAAGAGCTCATGTGGGTCAGCCGCGGCGCGGTCATTGCCATTGCTGTTGTGGCCTATATCATCGCGCTTGACCCCAACAATTCGGTCATGGGCCTGGTTTCCTACGCGTGGGCTGGCTTCGGCGCTGCGTTCGGTCCGGTCATCCTGCTCTCGCTCTTCTGGAAGCGCATGACCCTCACGGGCGCGGTGGCCGGTATGGTTTCCGGCGGCGTAACCGTCCTGATTTGGGAAAGCCTCAAGTTGGAAGCGGCCACCGGCCTGTATTCGCTGGTGCCCGGCTTTGCCATCGCGCTGGCGCTGGTGATTGTGGTGTCCCTGCTGACCAAGGCGCCCTCCGAGGAGGTTGTAAGCCAGTTCGAGGCGGTCAAAAAGACAGAGCTGGCCTGATTGTCAACGGGAACGATATTCTGAAAGATGCGGCGGAAACCGGGAAAGTATCCTGGCTTCCGCCGTTTTTTTTATAAAAAATTTACAATTAGAGTGCGAAAAAAGTCGTTTCCGCCTGTGCGATTTGTTGCACTTGTCCCCTTAATATGATAAGATGGAAAATAGTTGTGGGGAGAAGGCGGTGTAACTTTTCTCGAAATGGGTGCAACAATCCGTGCAAAAAAACATACTAATTCAAATGAAACGGTCCGCTTCGCGGCAGCGCTGCGGACCGGATGGGATGAACGTGGAGACTAGAGAGGGATAGCCATTGAAAAAAGCGATGATTACGGTGAAAGATCTTCGCAAGGTTTACAAGCTCGGCAGTGAAAAGGTGATCGCGCTGGACGACATCAACGTGACCATCTATACCGGAGAGGTGTGCTGTATCCTCGGCACCTCGGGTTCTGGTAAGTCGACGCTGCTCAACATGTTGGCGGGGCTGGAGCGCCCCACGCGCGGGCAGGTGCTCATCGGCAAGCGCGATATCGCCCGCATGGATGAGGCGAGCCTTGCAAAATTCCGGCAGAAGTATGTGGGCTTTGTGTTCCAGTCCTACAATCTGATGAGCTCTTTGACAGCGCTGGAGAATGTCAGTATGCCGCTGATGTTCAAAGGGGTGGGCAAGGGGGTGCGCAACAAGGCCGCCCGCCAGATGCTCAAAAGTGTGGGCCTGGGCAACCGCTGTGACCACAAACCCACGCAGATGTCAGGCGGACAGCAGCAGCGTGTGGGCATTGCCCGCGCCTTTGTCAGCAAACCGCGCATTGTGTTCGCGGACGAGCCGACCGGGAACCTTGACACCAAGACGACCATCGAGGTGATGCAGTTGATGGTACAGATGGCGCGGGAAAACGACCAAACCCTGGTGATTGTAACGCACGACCCGGAGATCGCGGAGTATGCGGACCGCGTCATCCATTTGATTGACGGCAAGATCGTGTCGGACATCAGCAGGGGGCCGGGGATGGACCATCTGGTGCTGGAGGGGCAGTTCTCCAACCAGGAGACGGTGCACCACACGGAAGAATCCCCGCCGGAGGAGCCTTTGATTTTGGAAGAAGACGACCCGGATGTAGAGGAAGAGCTTAGATTAGAGCCGGAGGGCGGGGAACTCCCCGCGGGCAGCACAGGAGGAAAAGTAGAACCATGAAAGTTAGAAGCAAGTTTACCAAAGTGATCTGTATTTTTCTGGCAGCGCTGATGCTGCTCACCACCTTTGGGATGTTGTTCACCCAAATCGCTTTTGCCGCAAATGACGATGACAGCAGCAGCTCGTCTTCCTCGGACGATGACGGAGAGTTGCCGACTTCAACTGGCTCTCTCCGCCTGATTACCAAGCCGCAGTTTTACCGCGTGGACAGCGATGGAAATGATATCGATGACGAACCGACCAAGAAGGTGAAAGAAGGTTATCGTTATCGTGTGGAATTTACCGTTTTGGATCGAAGCGTCAACGATGACGAAGTAGATGGATTTACTGGCGGGTTTGTCGCATCAAATGGCGGATATTTTGATACGGTCATTGATACGGATGGGAACTTTGAAAGTTCCGTTACCCGCGTGCGGGGTTCTTCAAGTGGATACCTCGAGCTCGAAGTGGAAGCGTATGTTAAATTTAACGGAAAAGGCCGCACCATGAGTTTCGACGTAGGCTATACTTACTATAAAGAGAGCAACTCTTCTTCGGATGAATCCTCTTCCACCGATCGCACTTACCATGAGAGCAGCGGTACGGTCGTCACTAAAATTGCAGAAGCCATTGTGACTGATGGCAGCGAGGACGACGAGGACAGCTACCTGATTGCGACCCCCAACATCATCGTCACCGGTTACAACTACGGCGGTCAGGAGGTCATGGCGGGCAGCGAGTTCCCGCTGACCATCACCTTCCAGAACACCAGCGACACCCTCGCGCTTGAGAACATCATCATGGATATCACCACAACCACCGATCTCGCAATTGCGAACGGCTCCAACTCCACCTACATCGAAAAACTGGGCAAGGGCGAGAAACAGACCAAGACTCTGCAGATGTCCACCTTCAGCAGCACCGAACCCAAACCGCAGCAGGTGACGGTCAAATTCACTTATGAGTACATACTGGATAAGACCAGAAAGACCGGCGAGCGCACAGAGGAGCTCGCCATCCCGGTGGTTCAGCTCGACCGCTTCAGCATCGGCGAGCTGAGCGTCCCCAGCCAGCTTTGGCCGGGCGACAGCACCTATCTCAGCGTCGAATATGTCAACAAAGGCAAAACGACCATATCCAACCTAGCCGCGCGTCTGGAATCGGATGTGCCGGGCATCAGCGACAGCCAGACGATCGGCAACATCGCGCCGGGTGAAAGCGGAACGATCGATTTTTCGTTCACCGCAAATGATTCCGGTTCGATTAGCGGCAAGGTCGTGATTATCTATGAGGACGCCAAAGGGGACGAGAAGGAGATCGAGCGGCCCTTTTCCGCCACGGTGATGGATATGGGCGGCATGTACCCGGACGACGGTATGGCCAATATGCCCATGCCCATGCCGGAGGAAAATAACCAGACTTCAGCGGCCACCATTGTCATGGCGGTGGTCGGCGGACTGATGGTGGCGGGCCTGACTGCGACCATCATCGTGAAAAAAGTGAAAGCCAAGAGGGAAGAGGAACAAGATGAAGACATTTGATTTAATTTCAATGTGCTTCCGCAACCTCTTCCGCCGCAAGATGCGCACCATCCTCACCGTGCTCGGCGTGGTCATCGGCACCTGTGCGATCATTGTCACCATCTCCCTGGGCCTCGGTATGACCAAGATTCAGGAGGATGCGCTCGCACAGATGGGCGACCTGACCAAGATCGAGATTTACAACTACGGCGGGGGAGGCGGTTCGGGCAGCAGCGAAGCCCCTGTTTTGGATGACAAGGTGCTCAAACAGATCTCCGAATTGGAGGGCGTCGAGGTTGCGACGCCGCTTGCCCGCGCCGACTGGAGCGCCATGGAGTTTTGGGTGGGCGAAAAATTCCGGTTTAGCGGCCAAGTGGTGGGTATTTACCCCGAAGCGATGGAGAAGCTCGGTTATCAGATGAAGGAAGGCAGCTACCTGACCGAGGGAACCGGCAAAAAGATCCCCATTGTGATGGGAGAACAGGCCGCGTACAATTTCTACAATGTGAAGAAGCGCGACGGATGGGTTTACCCTTACCCCGATGCCAACGGCAATATCCCGGACCCCTACGTCGATGTGATGAAGGATGAGATCACCCTGCGCATCGGCCGGCAAGACGAGGAGAAAACGAAACTGGTCGAGTACGAAACGCAGGTGCAGGGCGTACTCGTGGCCGACTTCAGCAAGGGCTGGGAGACGCAGGAATCGATTTTTATGTCGATCGACGATATGAACCGGATGGTTGCGGAATATAAGAAGCTCAACAAAATTAAGGAGAGCAGCAACTCGTCCAAAGGCTATGAAAATGCCGTGGTCAAGTGCTCCGACATCAAATATGTCGAGTCGGTCGAGAGCTACATTTCCGAGACGCTCGGGCTTCAGACCAACAGCATGGAGAGCATCCGCAAACCCATGCAGAAGCAGATCCAACAGCAGAGCATGATTTTGGGCGGTTTGGGCCTGATCTCCCTGGTGGTCGCGGCCATCGGTATCACCAACACCATGGTCATGTCCATCTATGAACGAACCCGTGAAATCGGCATCATGAAGGTGCTCGGCTGTGAAATCCCGAATATCCGCGCCATGTTCCTGACCGAGGCGGGCATCATTGGCTTGCTCGGCGGCATTGTGGGCACGTTGGTGAGCTTCAGTATCAGTTGGGTCATCAACAACTGGGAGATGATCAAAATGGCGCTGGGCATCATGAGCGACGGCAGCTCCGGAGGTTTTGGCATGATGGGCGGCATGATGGGTATGGGCGGAGGCGGCCAGGTGTCGCTGATTCCGCCGTGGCTCGTTTTGGTCGCGGTTCTGTTCGGTATCCTGATCGGTCTGGTCTCCGGCTTTACGCCGGCCAACCGCGCTGTCAAAATCAGCGCCCTTGAGGCGATTAAGCACGATTAAAAGGCGATTTGCCGCGGTCTCGCTTTTGGGGGGCCGCGGCTCTTTGTTGCAGCGTCTTCCATTTTTCGTGTAGATCCGCTATAATAGAGGCACCACTTTTTAGAAAGGGGAAGGGTTATGAAGCTGATTTCCTGGAATGTCAACGGCCTGCGGGCCTGTATGAATAAAGGCTTTGCCGGTTTTATGGAAAAGATCGACGCCGATGCTGTCTGTGTGCAGGAGACCAAGATGCAACCGGAGCAGGCTGATTTTTCGTTTGAGGGCTACGAGGCGTATTGGAACAGCGCCGTCAAAAAAGGGTACTCCGGCACAGCCGTGTTTACCAGGGTGCCGCCGCTCAGCGTTACCTACGGCATCGGTGTGCAGGGGCATGACGAGGAGGGGCGTGTGATCACCGCGGAATATCCGGACTTTTACCTTGTGAATGTGTACACCCCCAATTCGCAGCGCGGCCTCACGCGCCTGGATTACCGGATGCAGTGGGAGGAGGACTTCCGCGCATATGTCTGTGGGCTGGATCGGAGCAAGCCGGTGATTATCTGCGGCGACTTGAACGTGGCGCACGAGGAAATCGACATCAAGAACGCCAAATCCAACCGGGGAAACGCCGGCTTCACCGACGAGGAGCGCGAGAAGCTCACCGAATTGTTGGAGTCCGGTTTTGTCGATTCCTTTCGTATGCTTTACCCCGATCTCACCGGGGCATACAGCTGGTGGTCCTATCAGTTCAATGCGCGGGAGAAGAACACGGGTTGGCGCATCGATTACTTTTTGGTGTCTGAACGGTTAAAAGGCCGCATCGCCGGCGCAAAGATTCATGCCGAGGTGTTGGGCAGCGACCACTGCCCGGTGGAGCTGCTGCTCACAGAATGAGGAGGAATCGCAATGGAGCCAGCAATATTGCCGGGGCGTTACCGCCACTTTAAGGGCAACGAGTACCGGGTGCTGTATCTCGCGCGCCACTCCGAAACTTTGGAAGAATACGTGGTGTATCAGGCGCTTTACGGCGAACGGGGCATCTGGGTGCGCCCAGCATCGATGTGGAACGAAATGGTGGAGCGGGATGGAAGAAGCATCCGCCGTTTTACCTATTTGGGGGAGTAAGGGGAGACATACCAGAAGATCGCGGAACAGGCTGTGCAGCGGAACAGCGTCCTCTCGATGATAACATAATCGAAAAGCTCCCGGAGGGATCATCCCTCTGGGAGCTTTTTGATGGGTAAAAGCGTATTGGCCTTGTATGCGTCGTGGAACCATAGGTGCATCAAGTTTTATATAGCAAGAAGTCGCAGCACCTGTTCGGTGAGAAAGACCGCCGCAGTGGAACCGAGCGCGACAGTGAGCAGGCCCTTGCCCCAGTAGGCGAGCGCCAGAGCGGCCAGCAGCCCAACCACAGCCGATGCGGTGGTCGCGGTGGAGGACAGGATATCGGGAAAGGTCATGGCCGCCAGCACAGCGTAGGGCACATACTGCAAAAACGATTGGATAAACCGGTTGTTGATCTTCCGCCGCAAAAAGGTGAGCGGGATCATGCGCGGGATATAGGTGACCAAAGCCATAATCAGAATAGCGGTCAGGATGCGGGTGTAGTTCATGCGGCCGCCCCCTCTCCGTTTTTTCCCTCGTCCACCGGGTAGCGGAATGCCGCATAGGTGGAGGCGATGACAGCACAGAGGATGATTTTCCAGCCGCTCGAAAGCCCCGCAAACCAGGGAACATATTGGAAGATACAACTGAGCACCACCGCGATCCCAATGGTCACAGCGACCGACCGAACCTTGCGCGCGGGCGGGACGATGATCGCAAGGAACATGCCGTAGATCGCAATGCCCAACGCGCTGCGCAGCGCGGCGGGCAACAGGCTGGTGGCTGTCGCGCCGAACAAGGTTCCAAGTGCCCAGCCCCAATAGGGGGTAAAGGAGAGCCCCGCAAAATATGCTGCGGTGACCGGTCCCTTTTCCTGCATGGCGACAGCGAAGATCTCATCAGTCACCGTGAACGAGAGCAGGCTGCGCTGTAGGGTGGTCATGCGCGGTTCCACCTTTTGCGACAGGGAGAGGGACATCAGCATATAGCGGATGTTGATGACAAAGGTGGTGACGGCGATCTCCAAGTATCCCCCTCCCGCGATGATCAGTGCGGTACCGGCGAATTGCCCGGCCGAGGTGAGGTTGGTCATTGAAATCAGCAGTGCAATCCAAAATGGCAGCCCGTTTTGGGTGCACATCATACCGAAGGTAAAGGACACCGACAGATATCCCAAACAGATCGGGACGCCGTCGCGCAGCCCTTTTATAAATGCGTTTTTCTTCTGTTCCACAGACGATGCTCCCTGTTTTGAAATTGGTCCAGTCCCGAGGGGCAAATAAAACGCCTCCGACATCGCCGGAGGCGTTGGCAGACCGGTTCGCTTTGAAAGCCAACGGATTCATCATATAATAGGCGGGAGCATTCTGTCAAGAAATATTGACAGAAAAATTTACGTTTTGGCAGGATAGGAAAGCATGTTTCACGCCGTCAATCGGGACGAAGCGGAGCGGCTTGCAGTCGGAAATGGACGCTGGCACATCCTGCATTTTAGCAATCCACTCTCGTTTTCTCGATTATAACAGGAACGCGGGCTTGCCTCCCAATAGTGGATAGAAATAAAAAATGGCCCGCGGACCCCGGACGAACCGGGAGTCTGCGGGCCGTCGGCCTGCCTGCGGGGCGGGCAGATCCTATAGCCTGTTAAAGCTGCCGTGCGAGATAGGCAATATCGGAGATATCAATCTCGCCGTTGTTGTTGAAATCAAAGAAGCAGAGGACATCCCACTTCTCATCGCCGCTTGTGGTGCCGAACCAGTCGATCATGTTGGACAGGTCGATCAAATCGAGAATACCGTCGTCGTTGGTGTCCCCAGGAACCACAGGATCGGTGGTGCCGTTGCCAATGGTTGTAAAGGAGGTGGAAGCCGCCGCCTCTTTGATGGTCTTAACGCCTTCTCCGTCGATCAGGACATACTCCGCATTGACCTGCACGCCCTGCTGCTCCCTGTTAAGGGCTGCATCCTCTTTGGCATGCAACATGATGTCGCCGAGCTGCTTCACCTTGTAATTGGGCGCCATCAGGGTGATCTTCGCAAAACCGTCGCCATACTGGGCATCTACCACGGCAATGCCGTCGGCGGGCGTGTAGTTGGCATACTCGAACTTGTCCCCGTCAAAGGTGTAGTTAAGTACCACGACATTGCTGGCCTGCTCACTGATAAAGCTCGCGTTCACATTAAAATAATCGCCGGCTTTGACGTTGTGGGCGTCGGTTGTAAGGGTCATCGCGATTTCAGACCCCAACATCAGGTAGCGGGCATCGTTCAGAGCCTTGCTGTGGAAGCCCATATTAAAGGCACAATCCATGTTGGTTGCCGACGGATAGTTGTAGCTGAGCGAGAACAACACCTCTTCGCCTTCGGTCAGCGGGTTGGCATCCGCGTCTTTTCTAAAGGAATCGAGCGGGATGGCGATGGTGTAGATAAATGTATCAGTGCCTTCGATTCTCTTGATCTCGTAGTTGCTGTAGTCGCGAGGCAGAGTGGTAGCGCCAGAAGCGGTGGACCACTGATAGTGAGACGGGCCGTCCGCGGTCAGGCCGAAGCCGTATTCCGATCTGCCGCCGTCTCTGCCGCTCCATAGGTTGAGCTGAATGCCGCAGCCCTGCCAGAGGTTCGCGCCGGCCTTGGCCGCTGTCCAATTCGGGTCTGTGACATCCAGGCCCAGATAGAGATTGTTCTCGTCATAGGTTAGATAGATGTCGGCGTTGAAGCCCTTCGGCGGGTTGGTGCCGAACAGGATTTCGGTGCCTTCGAGGCCCTCAGCGAGGGTGAACACCTTGCCACCCCAGCTCGCGGGATCGATCGTGCCGTCCACTGCGGAGGCAACTTTGCCGATCGTGTTGGTTTCGCGAGTGATGGTAACGGTATAATCCTTCGTCGTGATGCCATCCTGTGCGGTAACTCTGATGTATCTGACGTTATCGCCGGGCAGCACCGGGCTGACAACCTTGAGGGCCTCGGTTGTGAACTCCGCGTCGCTGTACATCATCCAAGTTGCGTCGTCGCTCACCTGGACCATCTCGTTCATATCCATTGCGGTGACGTGGTTGGACACAGTAGCGGTGACATCCGTGCCGTCGATCTCGAACGGATCGCCAATAGAAACGATGTCGCATTCGGTGCTGGGGGCCGGGTCGACCTGCACTGTAGCGACGTCGCTTGTTACAAACGCCGTCTTCTCGGAGCCCACTGCATCTGCATTGGTGTTGGTGATAACCACATAGTAATAGAAGGTGCCGATCTCCGCCGTGGACGGCTTGAACGAGGCACTGGTGGCGCCAGCGATCTCAGTGCCGCCGACGTTCGAATCCGTCGTGTTGCTGTACCACTGGTAGGTCACTACGCCGCTGTCTTTTACCATAGCCTCTACCGAAAGCTCGGCCTCGGTATCGACAATAACGGTCACATCCTTGGGCTGGGTCGAGATAATCGGTCTGCGGGCGTTGCCCTCGTTGTCAAAGATCGGTTTGACTTCCACTTCGCCGTACGGCATGTAGAAGGAGTTGTCGGTGATGACCAGGCCCTCGGGTTTCACAACTTCCCAGCCGTCAAATTCGCCAGCGCCTTCGTCGTAGGACAGGGTAACCTTCGAGCCAGCCGCCACGTTCAGGCTCTCACCGGCATCCTGCTGGCTCCACTTTGCTTCTGCGGTGCCGCCTTCCGTCTGGGTGACCGTCAAATCAAAGTAACCCGGAGCCGGCTCGTCGTCAAGCAGGATGACTTCGATATAATTGAGGTTCATTCTGCCCTGATTGATGCCGCTGAGCTGGATGGTATTGGTCTTGCCGGGGTTGAGTCTCTTTGTGGTGAGCTCAATCTCCGAGTAGAACGAGTTGCCGCCGGTTTTCGGGAAGTTGATTCCTTTATAATCGACGCCGTTTACAAACAGTTGCAGCTTGGGCACAGCATCCGGCGTGGAGTAGTGGAATCTGAGTCTCGCACGGCTGCCGGTCTCGCCGCCGTCCACATCGTTGAAGGTGATCGTTGTGTTGTTTGCGCCGCATGTGGTGAGAACCGCGCCGCCGTTGCCCGCCGCCGGATCGGTGCTCAACACCGGGAGGGTGCCAGTGCCGTCAATGACCGCATCCTCAGCGCCCAAAATGTAACCGGACGGTTTCTCATAGTCAGGGCCGTTTTGCAGAACACCTTCCGAGGTCTTGCTGAACCGCTGGATGCTGCCGTCGTCGTTGAAGATCACTTCTTCCACGCTGACAGAGCGTTGCTCGCCGATGTTTGAGAGGTCCTGCGTGTGGTAGAACCAATACCACTTGCCGTTGAACTCGGTGATCGAGCCATGAGAGGTGCCGCAGCCGGTGGGGTTGAAGAATATCTGCGCGTCTTCCCACGGGCCCAGCGGGGAATCAGCCATGCAGTAGAAAAAGCTATCGCCAGAAAGACCGTTGGGGCCGGTGCCAGCGCCGCCCGGATAGATCAGGTAGTAAACCCACTCGCCATCTGCATTCTGTCTTCTGAACGCGGATGGACCCTCGTGATAATGTTGAAGCCGGTTGTACGCCTCGGGGGTGCCATTATTGTTCGCTGTGTTGCGGTTGTCCGTCGATACCAGCTCCAGCTTGCCGTCGAGGGTAACCATGTCGTCTTTGAGCTTGCCCTGCCACAACGTTTGAGCGGCGCCGTTGTAGATGTACGCTTCTCCGTCGTATACGCGGACGCAAACGTCATACATGTTGTTGTAGCCGTCGGTCGAGCCGGAATCTCTGATGAAGCCCAGCCACGGCTTGCCGGGGTTGGCGTCCACATCCTCTGCGGGAATCCGCTCAAAATCCCTGTCGGGGTAACGGCTTCTCAACACGCCGGTTTCCCAGGTGGCCCCCCAGTTCTTAACGTCTCTGGATACGGGGAAATAGAAATAATACCAGCCGTCTTTATAGGCCGCGTCGGGTGCCCACATGAAGCTGCTGTTGCTTGTCGAGGGTGTAATCCAAGAGAGGTCGTTCAGATCCGAGCGGCGCAGGATTTCGCCTTCGTCCTCAAAATCCACCATGTTTTCGGTTGAAAAAACATGGTACATATCCATGTTATTGCAGCCGGCATAGGGATACGGGTCATGGGACGAATAGATATAGAGCTTATTGGGCTCTGTCGGCCACACGTGCGCTTCCGGGTCAGCCGTGAATATGGATTTGATAACCGGGTTATTGGGCTGAACGAATGGTTCTTCATCGGCCGCCATTGCCGTCATCGGCATCAGGCCCGTACAAAGAACTAAGGAAGTAAGAACCGAAATAATGCGCTTTTTCAACATTGTCGTTCTCTCCTTTATAAAGTCAAAATAGAATTTTAATCTCTCTCTTCATTGCGGAACTAAGTTCGCATCAAAGCACTGAAAAATGCATCGGACGCCTTCATCCTCTCTTTTCTTTTTCATCCTCCTCTTCTGTTATTTGCCTATTCTAAGAAACTCCAGTCACCTCCTCGAAAGCCATTATTTGTGTTATAAATCACAGACTTATCAACTTAATTCATGTGTTCTGGAATAAAAAGCCGAGGCACCGCAATTCGTGCTCGGGCACGTAAATTTAAAAAAGAAAAATTGCTTTTGTTTGCCGGAACGTTTGAATCCCAAGAAACCAACCCAGAATGCTATTATCTGTATAGCGGCTTCTGGGCTGTTTTTATTTCGTGAATATAACAACTAAGCAATTGTGTGCTCGAGCACAATTTTGGGAACAGATACCTCTCAACGAGAAAACACACTTTGAAGACTGTGCTCCTCCATAAGAGCCCTGCTGTGAAAGCAGATAATAAACAGCCAATATTATATTTAATGCCTAATATTAATAAACTTTACTATATCATATCATTAATATTAACAACAATCAACTGGTATATAAAAAAATTTAAAAATAAGAAAAAAGAGTTGGGTTTTCAGTCATGAGGTAAGGTGATGGTATACTTCATTGTGCGTAATATGATATAGAAGATACCACCGGCCAGAAAGTGCGCAAACTACTTGGAAAGTTTTTCTTTGATACGATTGTGTTAGACGAAAGTGAGGCTGGTTGGGCGGACAAAAAAAGCCACCCGGGAGGGCGGCAGGTAGGGATTCATAAAAGCTGGATTAGACGGGTAAAAGTTCGTTTCCCATTTCCACCTGCTCTATGAGATTGCCAAACTGATCGAGAAAATTGGATACTTCCTCGGGCGGCAACAGGCGCAGAAAGAAGGCGAAAGTAGTAGCGGAAAAGCTGTAATCACCTTGCTCCATTGCGCAATAGGCACGCGGTGAAATGTGCAGAAGTTCAGCCATGGCCTCTTGCGTCAGGCCATGGCCAATTCGATATTGAATGACTACCACCCGAAGATGCATTTTAAAAATATCTTTGTATTCATACATGATAAATCCTCCTAACTTTGAGAGAAGATAGGAAAATTTTACCTGTAAATGAAGAACACTACCATGAAGCATACTTCTGGGGAAAATGACGATTCTTTACAAATTATACACTTTTAACAAATAGAGATCGGGAGAATAGCGTCGAAACAAGGAGAAATTTGTGAAGAAACAAAAGGCTGTCCCGCAGAGCAAGGGGGGAAGTAAGATAGTGCGTGAGATCTATGCGATGCACACTAAAATTCACGGTCGGATGGTCGAAATGGACGTTGACCGGAATTAGATGAAAAAAGATAATTTAATGTAATTACAAAAATCCGCTCATGGCAGTCCATGAACGGATTTTTTGCATGTTTCTTCAGATAGAATCCAGAACAACATCCAGTAGATGAATTGGATCAAGCTGTTCTTTTGTGCAGAGGTATGCCAGCTTCGAAACAAAAAAGCTGTCGATTGAAACGTCTGATACAAAAATAGATTCGCTGCCAAAGGGTTGGTATGCCATTAGGCCAAAGGACTGATAAGCCCCCAGACCCGGAAAAGATAAGAACTCTCTAACGGGAACGTACTGGAACATTGATTTCTTCCTCCTCTCTAAACACCTCGATATCCAATTCGAGGAAAAAAATAAGACGAAGCATAAGGACATTCCCCGGCATGAAGGTGCCTTTCTCAATGTGTTGATACCAGCGCACAGATGTGGAAACGGCGTCGGCAACCTCTTGCTGGGTGAGTCCCAGAGCGGTGCGAGCCCGGAGGGCCTCACTGGAAAATTTGGATTTTAGAGACATATAAATTCCCCCTTAAAAGGAAGGATATACCAGTAAGCCGCAAAAAAACACGAATAACATATTCAGGTTGTACAAGATGACGAAAAATGTTTTTAATTTTGGGTATGGAGGACATAGATATCGGGGTTCTGGGATGATACATGACAAAACAGATCTCAGGAAAAGCAGCTTAAGGAGGCGGAAGTATTCTTACCCCCCGATTCATCGGGATAATCACGCAGTTATGCGAGTGTGTTGGAGATATGAGGTCGATTGCGATTTGTTGAAAAGCGCAACTGATTTTATATCTCCAGAGGCGAAGATGGGAGCAAAGCAGCGCTGATCCGAGGTGCGGCTCATCTTCCGTAAGTCGATGGTGCACTTGCCTCAGCCATAAGCGCCTATCGCGCAATCATCACACAACAAAAAAGACTGGGTGCCATGCCCGTATAACGGGGCGCATCCAGCCTTTTTGTCTATCGAGTCGCAAGTTTCTATCCACGTCCTCCTCGCGGAGGACGACGCAGAGACACAGAGATGACAAAAGAAGTTTCTACCCTCACCACCTTTGCAGGTGACGACAAATTATATTACATTGATGATACCAAGCGGACGTGTGACTGTCAATTGTGCGGTCACCCAAAAACGAAAGGAGAAATTGAAAAGCGAATGTCGTATTAAACTATGTGCTTGAAAAAGTGGGTTATAAGATGAAAATACCGCATTAGAAATGTGATTTTAATGCGGTATTTTGGTGGTGGAGCTGATGCTTCTCTCATCGAACCCAGCTCCGGGGGTGCGACCAGCGATCAAATTGGAAAGGGTGGATAAAATCGCTATTTTCCTGATAACGGAAAAAGCCGCCCGCAGGGCGGCCCCAAACCGGAGCCAAGCGAAAGCGGGTCCGGTTTGGAAAGGAGCCGCAGCAGAATGAGCGAGCGGTGACATGAAAATGTCGCCGCAAGCGTCATATCGCTTGCGGCGACGTGGTGGAGGCGACGGGAATCGAACCCGTGTCCGAAAATCAGTCCATACGAGCATCTCCGAGTGCAGTTTATCATTTCAAATTCCCTCAGCGAGACGCCGATAAACAGGCTTCAAGCATGTTGGTAGCCCCTGATACAATCCAACCTACGAGGCGCTCAGTGGGATCGTTCACCACTCATCGACGCCTTATCCCAAGCCGTGGTCCTCCTGGGTAAGACGGCTGCCTTAATTAGGCAGCGACTAATTCGTTAGAATCAGCGTTTATATTTAGTTTGCACATTTTAAAGAGATCGTGCGTCTCTACTCGCTTCTCATATTTCGTAATCCCCGTCGAAACCTTTACGCCCCCATATTAAAAATAGATTGGTTAGCCGCGGCTGCGGTCCTTCATGGCGCGGTCAATGTCGCGTTTGGCGTCCCGCCGGGCCATATCCTCGCGTTTATCATACAGCTTTTTGCCTTTGCACAGCCCCAACTGCACCTTCACCCGCGACCCTTTGAAGTAGAGCGACAGCGGGATCAGTGTGTATTGCATCTGTTTGACTTGGCCGTACAACCGGGCGATCTCGCGTTTGTGCATGAGCAGCTTGCGCATACGCAGCGGATCGCGGTTGAAGATGTTGCCCTTTTCATACGGGCTGATGTGCATCCCAATGACGAACAGTTCGCCATTTTTGATGTCGCACCAGCAGTCCTTTAAGTTGACCGACCCCTGGCGGATGGATTTGACCTCGGTTCCAAACAGTTCGATCCCGGCCTCAAAGCTCTCGATGACGAAATAGTCGTGACGAGCCTTGCGGTTTTCCGCGATCGTTTTGGTGTTTTCCTTTGCCATCTCCATCCCTCCCTCGGGTACTTTATTATACGCAACCCACAGGCCGCTGTCAATCTGTTTTTTCCCGGAATACCCACAGCCGGCTGAGTACAAAGTTGACCACTGTAGTGATACAGACCACCGGCAGCTTCAACACAATGCGGTTGAGGGAGGGGAACCACTGCTGCAAAAAATACATTGCAACAAAGGAAATCGCCAGTGTAATCAGGTTGGCCGCTACAAACCGCACTAACTCGCGGCTGAAAAACCGTTCGCGGCTGCGAAAGGTCCAGCTGCGGTTGATGATATAGCTATTGAGCGTTCCACAGGCGTACCCAGCCGTCTGGGCGAGATACAGGTTGGCCGAACAGAAGGTGACCAGCAGGGTGTAGACCAGAAAATCCACCAGGGTATTGATGCCGCCGGTCACGCCAAACTTGATGAATTTTTTAAAATCTTCCTTCCAGTTTCGCTGCGCCATCCGGTCGCCTCCATCCGCCCAGCGCGGGCCCGCATGTTTTCAGAGAGATACAGTTTGCGTCAGATTTCGCTTCGGCCCTCGAGCGCGCGGTAAAGCGTCACCTCATCGGCATATTCCAGGTTTCCGCCCACCGGGATTCCGTAAGCGAGACGGGTGACCCGAACGCCGAGAGGCTTGAGCAGGCGGGAGAGGTACATTGCGGTGGCTTCGCCCTCGACTGTCGGATTGGTGGCCATGATGACCTCCGACACCCCGCCAGCCTGGATGCGCTTCAACAACTCCTTGATATAGAGCTGGTCTGGACCGATACCGTTCATCGGCGAAATCAGTCCGTGCAGCACGTGGTACACACCGTTATATTCGCGGGTGCGCTCAAATGCCTGCACATCCTGCGGCGATTCCACCACACAGATGGTGGTTCCGTCGCGCGTTTCGTCGCTGCAGATCGGGCACTTTTCCACGTCGGTCAGGTTCTGACAGACGGCGCACCGGTGGATTTTTTCCCGCGCATCCAAGATACAGCGGGCAAAATCCTCGGCTTTTTCGCGCGGCATGTTCAGCACATGGTAAGCCAAGCGCTGTGCACTCTTTTTACCGATGCCGGGCAGCCGCTCAAAATGTTCGATCAGGCGGGTCAGCGGTAAAATCTGATAGCCCATGGCCGATTAGAGCATGCCGGGCACGTTGAGGCCGCCGGAAATGCGCTCCATCTCCTTGTTTGCGACCTCTTCCACCGTGCGAACCGCTTCGTTGACGGCGGCAATGATCAAATCCTGGAGCATCTCGATGTCCTCGGGGTCCACAACCTCAGGTTTGATGCGCAGCTCTTTGATGACCTTTTTGCCGGTGATGACAACCTCGACAGCGCCGCCGCCAGAGGTGATGGTGGTTTCAGTCTGCTCGAGCTCGGCCGATTTCTTGGCCATCTCGTCCTGAATTTTCTGAGCCTGGCGGATCATCTGCTGCATGTTGCCGGGGCCGCCGCCGTAACCTTGGGGAAGTCTTGCTTTCATGGTGATATCCTCCATTGTGAATAGTTTTTATCATTGCAGCATGAAAATTCATGCCGGTTACCGAATTTCAAAGGATGCGCCGGAATCGCGCACCAATTGGGTGAGATCGTCGAGCGGGTCCTTTTTTTGCTCGGCGGCCTCCGCCGCCATTTCGCGCTTGTAGGGTCCCAGGCGGTAGCGCTTGCCGGTTTGGGCAAAGAGCGCCTCGCGCAGGGTCGTTTTGGAGACGTCGCTCTGCCGGATCAAGGTGAAAAACAGCTGATCCTGACAGTCGATCAGGCAGATATCCCCCTGAAGATAAGCGCAGGACCCCTTCAGCGTTCCAGTGAGCGCGGGGTTGGTCTTGGCGAGCCGGGCCAGCACCTCGCCCCACTCCGCAAACGGCTCTGGCGAGCTCTGCGGGATGGCGGCGGGAGCGCTTTCCGGTTCCGTGTGCGGGGGCGCCTGTGTCAGATCGGCGCGCGGCGCAGCCTTTTTGGAAGAAGCCCCGGGGTGAATATCCGAGGTGGACTCCTTGGTGGACCCATTTACCGGTGGCCGGCCCTCCTCCAACCGCTCGATCCGCCGCAGAAGCGCGTCCGGGCTGTTGTCCAGTTGAGGGTTGCACAGGCGGATGAGCGCCAGCTCCAGCTCAGTGCGCCGGTTGGGGGAGCGGGACATCCGCCCCAGCGTCTCCTGCAACACGGTGAGCCCGTGCAGAACCTCCGACATTTTGAAGTCGGCCTGTTGCTTTTGAAGCTGTTCCCGCTCTTCGGGCAGCAGGACGATCAGCTCGTCCGGTTTGGCGGCGGATTTGAAAATCATCAGATCGCGGAAGTGTGAGATCATCTCCTCGCACAGCCGCTCCAGATCGACGCTCTGCCGGTACAGCTCGTCGATGATGGCGAGCGCCTCACCGGTATCCTGCTTTGCCAGCGCATCGGTCAGACGGAACAGGTAGCCGTGTCCTGCGAGGCCGGCCGCCTCCGCGGCGAGCTCTGCGGTGATCTCGCGGTCGTGGGAGGAACACAGATCGAGCAGGGAGATCGCGTCGCGCACACCGCCGTCGGCCAGCCGCGCGATCAGAAGCGCAGCGTCGCCGTCCAAGGTGAACCCCTCGGATTGCGCGATGAATTGCAGCCGCCCGGCGATGATGTCGGGGGGGATGCGCCGGAAATCAAACCGCTGGCAGCGGGAGAGGATGGTCGCGGGGATCTTGTGCACCTCGGTGGTGGCGAGGATGAACAGCACATGCGCCGGCGGCTCCTCCATGATCTTGAGCAGGGCGTTGAATGCGCCGGTGGAAAGCATGTGCGTCTCGTCGATGATGTATACCCGCTTTTTACACTGGGCGGGAAGAAAGTAGGCCTCCTCGCGCAGTTGGCGGATGTTGTCCACGCCGTTGTTGCTCGCCGCGTCGATCTCCACAACGTCCAAAATAGAGCCGCCGTCGATGCCACGGCAGATTTCGCACTCCCCGCAGGGGTTGCCGTCGCGCGGGTCGAGGCAGTTGACCGCCTTGGCCAAAATTTTGGAGCAGGTGGTCTTGCCGGTGCCGCGCGAACCGGTGAACAGATAGGCGTGGGAGGTTTTGCCGGCCGCCACCTCGTTTTTCATCGTGGTAGTGATGTGCTCCTGGCCCACCACATCGTCAAATACAGTGGGACGGTATTTGCGGTACAGCGCCTGATACATCGGTTCACCTCCCAAAACGCGGATAGACTGCAAAAACAGGCAGGGTGTAGTTGCTCTGTCATGCGGGTACACAGGTTACCTGCGGCGCACAGAAACGGCCGCTTAATGCTGCTCGGTTCCCCGCCTGACATGGTTCACGACGTTCTGTCGCACAGGACCCGCATACTCGCATGACAGAACAATTACCTCGTCCTGCCTGTTTGCCCGAACGAATCAGGCTTTACTATTATAACCGGTTTGTCCGAGAATTTCAAGTCACAATAATGGATAAGCGGAACTTTCCTGTATGACGGCCGCAGGGCGCCGTACAATCGGCCCCCAAAAGGCGCATAAGGACGAAATCGCTCTCATATATATCCTGTGGGATCGAAAACCCCAAAGGGGGACAGCGTCTGCCGGCGGGCGGTGACGGCCCCGGCGAAGCGCCGGTAAAAACTAGGAGGTTCGAGAAATGTCAAGCTCAACAAAGTTCCAACCAGAGGGGTGGCTGTGCGACACCCCGGAAAACGCCGCGGCCTTTACGAGCCTGGCAACCCTTCAGGAGGCGTGCGTGCAGGGGCGCGTTTTGGAAGCCCGCGCCATCATCTGCGACAGTGCGCACAATCTGATTGTGGATTGCGGCTGCGTCAGGGGCATCATCCCCAAAAATGAGTGCGCCATCGGCATTGAGGACGGGACGACGCGGGAAATTGCGATCATCTCCCGCGTCAACAAGCCGGTGTGTTTCACCATCACAGAATTCCGCCGTGGCAGCGACAACAACACCTATGCATTGCTCTCACGCCGCGCGGTGCAGAAGCGGTGCATCGAGACCTATGTCAACCGCCTGGAGCCTGGGGACATCATCGACGCGCGCGTGACTCATCTCGAGCCGTTCGGCTGCTTTGTCGATATCGGCTGCGGCGTGGCTTCCCTCATCCCCATCGATGCGATTTCGGTTTCTCGCATCGCCCACCCGAGCGATAGGTTCCGCACCGGGCAGGACATCCGCGCGGTGGTCAAATCGATTGATTCCTACGGCCGGATCAGCCTCTCACACAAGGAGCTGTGGGGCACCTGGGAGGAAAACGCGGCGCTGTTCCACAGCGGCGAGACGGTGGCGGGCATTGTGCGCTCGGTGGAGGAATACGGAATCTTTGTGGAACTCACCCCCAACCTAGCGGGCCTGGCCGAGCCGCGCGAGGGCGTTGCGCCCGGTCAGCAGGCCAGTGTTTACATAAAAAATTTGATCCGGGATAAAATGAAGGTGAAATTGATTATTGTCGACAGCTTCGACGCGCAATATCCGCTGTCCGCGCCGCCCTACTTTATCACCGGCGATCACATCGACCGTTGGCGGTATTCCCCCGAGGGTTGCGGCAAGGTGATCGAGACGGTGTTCCCCCCGCCCGACCAGGCGGGCTGAGTACAAAATCTTGCCGCCCAGAGCCTCCGCGCTTTCAGAGAACTGAAAGCGCGTTTTTCATTATAGACAGAAAACGCCCTCCCACCGTTCGGTGGGAGGGCGTAGTCGATGGAAGCCAATCAGGCGATGCAGACATTGACCGCGCGGAATTTCTTCCTGTTCTTCGGGTCCTGTTCAACGTCGAACGTGACCCGCTGGCCTTCGTTCAGGGATTTAAACCCGTTCGAGACGATAGCGGAGAAATGGACGAACACATCGTCGCTGCCGTCGTCGTTGGAGATGAAGCCGAAGCCTTTTTCAGAGTTGAACCATTTTACAGTACCATGATTCATGTAGGTACCTCCTAAAAAATATTATATTCACGAGCAAATAAAAACTCACATGCCTTTGTAAACCATTCAACCAACAAATGACTTACAAAAACATGTGAGTTCAATTGAACATTTTGAATATAAAACATATGATAGCACAGATACTTGTTTCTGTCAACATGTTTTTTATCAACCGTTGCGGAGAAAAAAGGGAGGAGCGGCCTTTTCACGGACCGCCCCTGTTTCAGATTCAGTTATCCAATTTAATCTTCCTTGGGGGATGCGATCAGGAACACGTTCCGATCGAAATCTGGGTCGAAGCGGTTGCTCCAGTTATAGTAAAGGCGCTCGAACGATTGAATGAGGTAGCCGTCCTGATTGTGATCGGTGGTGTCGTAGGGGTCGGCCAGAATCAGCACATCATCGGCGGTGGTATCGGTGCCCATCGTATCGTATCCGATGATCACCAGCCAGTGGCCGCCCCAGTCGTCCCAACCCAGCAGGATGGGCTTGCCCTCCTTGAGGGTGGTGAGGATCATATCCTCGGGCAGCTCTTCATAATTTTCCATGTCATAAGTGGAGGTGACCTCCCAGCCGCCAAGCCCGTCGAAGATGTTAATCATCTGCCGCAGGGTGGTCGCGCCCGGCTCGTCGTTCTGCCGCAGCTTGACCAGGTCGGCCTCGTTGAGGTCGCCGCGCTTGCCGTAATACTCCAGCACCATCAGGGCGGAGGTCGGCCCGCAGGTCCATTCGGTCGCCTGTTGAATCGTCTTAAAGTTTTCCAGAATAGTGAGGCTGCCGCTCGACTTCATGTTGTAAAAGTCGGGGTGCTTGTAGTAGGGGGAATCCTGGACATCCGCCTCGCGTTCCACGCTCGCGGCCCCCTCCAGTTCCAGCCTGTCTCCATAAGGGATTTTGTTGTCGTCGGTGTACACCGCGGCAACGCTCGATTGGTTTCCAGCACCCTGTGCTGGTTGTGCTCCCTGTTGTTTCCCGCTGCATGCAGTCATCATCGACGCAGCCATACCGATGGCGAGAACCCAAAGAACTGTCTGTTTCATCTCTCAGCAACCTTTCTTGCCCTGTTTGGGCGTTCATTTTATTGAGGCCCCTGTAGTTTGGGACGGCTCAATTCGGTATTATAACAGAAAAGGTAGAAATAACCAGAGCAAGGAGAAAAATTCGACTAAATTCTCCCTCTTTTATAGAAAGCAGTGGAATATCAGAAAAATAATTTCTGTTTGCCACAAAAGTATCACCAGCCGAAGTATCTCAGGGCGAAAAGCGCCGGTGAGACGGGTTTCCCACATGCGGCAGCGCCCGATTTTTTGCGGGGAGGTGCCGGCGCGGAGGCTTGCGCAGAATCGGGGTGTTCTGCTATAATGGCAGGTGGATTATTTTGGATTTTGGAGGGAAAGCTGTGGATGTACAGGTAGGCGATATCCTACAGATGAAAAAGGAGCATCCCTGCGGCTCCAACCGCTTTTTGGTGCTCCGCTCGGGCATGGATTTCAAGCTGCGCTGCGAGGGCTGCGGGCACGAGGTAATGATCGCGCGTTCCAAGGCGGAGAAGCACATCAAGAAGATATTCCGCGGGGGACAGGAGTTGTAGCGGGCTGATGTTGTCTGCCTGCCCCGCGCGGTTTAAGATGGATGCGCGGAAAACAACTGAAAGGAACCGGATTTCATGTTTGATAAATTGATGGACGTTGAGGCGAAGTACGAGCAGATCAACCAGCGCCTGATGGAGCCGGGTGTGACGAGCGACCCCGAGCAGTACAAATCGCTGATGAAGGAGTACAAAAATCTGACGCCGCTGGTGGAGAAGTATCGCGAATACCGTGCGGCGCAGGGCGAATATCAGGAGGCCAAGGAGCTGCTGGAGGAGGGCGGCCTCGACAAGGAGTTCAAGGCTGTGGTCGACGAGCAGTACAACGAGGGCAAGAGCCGGATGGAAGCGCTCGCGGAGGAGCTCAAAATTCTGCTGCTGCCCCGCGACCCCAACGACGACCGCAACGTGATCGTGGAGATCCGCGGCGGCGCGGGCGGGGAGGAATCCGCGCTGTTTGCGGGTTCGCTTTACCGCATGTACAGCATGTACGCGGCCCGCATGGGGTGGCAGGTCGAGGTGATGAACGCCAACGAGACCGAGCTGGGCGGCTACAAGGAGATCAGCTTTTCCATCGACGGCGAGGGGGCCTACTCCAAGCTCAAGTTTGAAAGCGGGGTACACCGCGTGCAACGGGTGCCCGAGACCGAGACGCAGGGCCGCATCCACACCTCCACCGCCACCGTGGCGGTGCTGCCCGAGGCGGACGAGGTGGAGTTTGAGCTCGACCCCAAGGATTTGCAGATCGACGTGTTCCGCTCCAGCGGCGCGGGCGGCCAGCATGTCAACAAAACCTCGTCGGCTATCCGCGTCACCCACCTGCCCACCGGTATGGTGGTGGAATGCCAGGACGAGCGCAGCCAGTACAAAAACAAGGATAAGGCGCTCAAGGTGCTGCGCTCCCGCCTGCTCAACCAGAAGGTCGAGGAGCAGAATGCGGCCATCGCGTCTGAGCGGCGGCTCCAGGTGGGCACCGGCGACCGCTCAGAGCGCATCCGCACCTACAACTTTCCGCAGGGGCGGGTGACTGACCACCGCATTGGGCTCACTTTATATAAAATCGACAGCATCATGAACGGCGATCTCGACGAGTTGATTTCGGCGCTCATCACCTTTGATCAGGCCGAAAAGCTCAAGGAGCAGAACCAGGACGGCTAAAACCGCGGCCGCTTACCGAGGAAAGGAAGTCATCAAGCTATGCGGCAGACACAACTGCTGAAAATTGACGGGATCGAGCGGTGTTCCGCCGAGCTCGACCGCGCGGCGCAGATCATCGCGGGCGGCGGGCTGGTGGCGATCCCCACCGAGACGGTCTACGGCCTGGCGGCCGACGCCACCAACGAGGAGGCCGTCCGATCGATCTTCGAGGCCAAGGGCCGCCCGCAGGACAACCCGCTGATCGTGCACATCGCGGACCGGTCGATGCTCGGCCGGGTGGCGAGCCGGGTGCCGGAGGCGGCGCTGCATTTGGCCGACCGCTTTTGGCCCGGCCCGCTCACCATCATCCTGCCCAAAAGCGATCTGATCCCGGCCGTGACCTCGGCGGGGCTCGACACCGTCGCCATCCGCTTTCCGAGCCATCCGGTGGCGCGCGAAATCATCCGGCGCGCGGGCGTGCCGGTGGCGGCGCCGTCGGCCAACCTGTCAGGCAGCCCCAGCACCACCACGGCGGCGCACTGTGTGCGCGACCTCACCGGCAGGGTGGACGCGATTGTGGACGGCGGCGACTGCGCGGTGGGGGTGGAATCCACGGTCATCACACTCGCGGGGGAGACCCCGCGCCTGCTGCGCCCCGGCTATGTGACGCTCGAGCAGCTCCGTGAGGTGCTCGGCGAGGTGGAGGTGGACCGCGCGGTGACCGACCAGCCCGACCCCAACCAGCGGGTCGCATCGCCGGGGATGAAATACAAGCATTACGCCCCCAAGTGCCGGGTGATCCTATTGGACGGCGGGCGGCAGGCCTACGCCGGTTACATCAACAGCCACCAAACGGAGGGGGAATACGCCCTCTGCTACGAGGAGGACCTGCCGCTGCTGCGCTGCCCGGCCATCTCGATCGGGAAGCAGGCGGACGAGGCGGCGCAGGCCGCGCGCCTGTTCGACAGCCTGCGGCGGCTGGACGACGAGGGCGCGCAGGTGGTCTATGCGCGCTGTCCCGGAAAAACCGGCGTGGGGCTCGCGCTCTACAACCGGCTGATCCGGGCGGCGGCGTTTGAGGTGATCCACCTGGACAGCGCGCCGTCCACAGGGGAGGGATGACCGCGATGCGGATATACGGCCTGACCGGGCAGACCGGCGGGGGCAAGACCACCGTCGGCGAGGAGTTGGCCCGCCAGGGCTTTGCGGTGATCGACTGCGACCTCGTCTCGCGCGAGGTGGTCGAGCCGGGGACGCCCTGCCTCGCCAGATTGGCGCAGCGGTTTGGGCAACAGATTTTGCGGCCGGACGGCAGCCTCGACCGCAAAAAATTGGGCGACATCGTGTTCCACGACCGGACGGAACTGGCGGCTCTGGACGAAATCATCTATCCATACATCGAGCGGGAGATCGAACGCCGTATTGAGGAGCTGCGCGCGGGGAATAACAAAGGTATCCTGTTGGACGCGCCTACGCTGCTGGAAAGCGGCGTGCAGCGGCTGTGCGACGGCGGGGTGATCTCGGTGATCGCGCCGGTATCGCTGCGCCGGGCGCGCATCATGGCGCGGGACGGGCTGGACGGCGAGCGGGCGGATGCGCGCATCGCAAGTCAGCACAGCGACGAATACTACATCGGGCAGTCCGATTATCTGTTGCGCAACGAGGGTTCCCCCGAGGAGCTGCGTCAGCGGGCGCGCGAATTGGCGCGCGAGCTGCTCAAATCCAACGAAAAGGGCTGAAGCAATGGCATCCAATATCGGCAGACAAATCGCGCGCACAGCCGTGTTGCTCGGCGCGCTGGCCCTGGCCTTTTGGGTATTGTATGGGGCCTACACCACCTTTTATAAACGGGCTTATCCCACGGAATACTGGAAGACCGTGGTGCGCGAGGCGGACCGCAACGGCCTGCCCTACGACCTGGTGTTTGCGGTGATCCGCACCGAGAGCGGCTTCCGTCCGCAGGTGCAGTCGAGCGTGGGCGCGCGCGGGCTAATGCAGCTCACCGAGGACACCTTCGACTGGACCAAATCCAAGATGGAGGACGCGGGGGATGAGACCTATGCCGACCTGTTCGACCCCGAGGTCAACATCCGGTACGGCTGCAAGCTGCTGCGCCTGCTGCTGGATGAATTCGAGGCGGGGGATACCGCGCTGTGCGCCTACCATGCGGGGTGGGGCAACGCCAAGAAATGGCTGGCGGATGACGAGCATTCGGCCGATGGGATCAACATCCACACCATCCCGTTTGGGGATACCAGGCGCTATGTCCAAAAAATCAATGAGACCCGGGCCATCTACCGGAATCTCTATCAATTTGTAGAACACGGAGGTTAACTATTATGGCGGAAGAAAAGAGCGCAGCGGAACAGTTGCAGGAAAAGCTGCTGATCAAAACCGAGAACGGCGGTCTGGCTCTCGACGACGCGGAGCTGCAAAAAGCGCAGGAATTCTGCGAGGGGTACAAGGCGTTTTTGAACGCGGCCAAGACTGAACATGAGGCGGTGGCCTACACCGTCGAAAAGCTCAAAGCCGGCGGCTATGTGGAGTTTGAGCCGGGTAAGCGCTACAACCCCGGCGACAAGGTCTACTATAACAACCGGGGCAAGGCCCTGGTGTTCGCCACCATCGGCACCGAGGGGTTCGAGCAGGGGGTGCGCATCGTCGCCGCCCACATCGACTCCCCGCGGCTGGACCTCAAGCCCCGTCCGCTCTATGAGGAGGCGCAGCTCGCCTACCTGAAGACCCACTACTACGGCGGCCTCAAGAAATACCAGTGGGGCGCTATCCCGCTGGCGTTGCACGGCGTGGTCGTCAAGAAGGACGGCACCACCGTCCAGGTGAAGATCGGCGAGGATCCGGAGGACCCCATCTTCTGCGTGACCGACCTGCTGCCCCACCTCGGCCGGGAGCAGATGAAGCGCCCGCTCGCCGAGGGCCTGCGCGGCGAGGAGCTCAACATTTTGGTGGGCTGCCACCCCTTCCGCGACGACAAGGCCAGCGAAAAGGTCAAGCTCAATATCGCCAACATCCTGTTTGAAAAATACGGGATTACCGAATACGACTTCCTCTCGGCTGAGCTCGAGGCGGTGCCCGCCTTTGACGCGCGTGACCTGGGCCTCGACCGCGGCATGATCGGCTCCTATGGGCAGGACGACCGCGTCTGCGCCTACACCGCGATCGAAGCGGGGCTCGCGGCGACCGCACCGGTTCATACCACGGTGACGGTGCTAGCGGACAAGGAGGAGATCGGCTCCAACGGCAATACCGGCCTCAAGTGTTCGTACCTGCGCTATTTCATCGCTGATCTGGCGGCGCCCTACGGGGTGGAGGCGCGCACCGTGCTCTCCCATTCCCAGTGCCTGTCGGCCGATGTGAACGCGGCCTACGACCCGAACTTCGCAGATGTCTACGAGCGCAAAAACAGCTGCTATATCAACTACGGCGTGGTCATCACCAAGTACACCGGCGCGGGCGGAAAGAGCGGCACCAGCGAGGCGTCGGCTCACTATATGGCCAAGATGCGCCGCCTGCTGGATGACGCGGGCGTGTTGTGGCAGACCGGCGAGCTCGGCAAGGTGGACGCGGGCGGCGGCGGCACGGTAGCGATGTATATCGCGGAGCTCAACGTCGATGTGGTGGATGTCGGCGTCCCGGTGCTTTCGATGCACGCGCCGTTCGAGGTGGTGTCCAAGGTGGACGTGTATATGACCTACCGCGCGTTTTGTGAATTTTTGAAGGAACAGAAATAAGACGGCTGGCGTGGCGGGGGAGACCCCGCCCGCCGATTTTTCGACTGAAACAGGAATGGAGCGTTGAAAATCCCATGGTATCGGTTTTGGTGTGCATGGCGGTCGGCATCTTCTTGGGGCTCAAGGTGATCCCGGCCAAATATCAAAAGATCAACGGCCTGCTGCAATACGTGTTCATCGCAGTCCTGATCTTCTGCATGGGCGCGGGGCTGGGCAGCAGCCCGACCTTCTTTGAGGAGCTCGCGCATATGGGCCTCCAGGCGCTGGCGTTTGCGGCGATCCCCATCGCGCTGTCGGTCGCTGGCGTCGCGCTGGTCACAAAATACATATTAAAGGAGAATAAGCGATGATCTGGCTCGCAATCGTCAGCCTGGTACTGGGCGTGGCCTGCGGGCAGTGGGTGTTCTCGGGTGAGACGGTGTCGCTGCTCGACCAGGTCGCGGATGTGACCCTCAGTCTGCTGATGCTCTCAGTCGGGATCAGCGTGGGGGCCAACCGTCTGGTTTTCCGCAAGCTGCGCGAAAACAATCTCAAGCTCCTGGTGATACCCGGCGCAATCATCGTCGCGTCGGTGCTGGGGGGATACCTGACCGGCCTGCTGTTCGGCATGGAACCGCATGTCAGCATGGCGGTCGCGTCCGGCCTGGGGTGGTACAGCCTGTCGGGCGTCATGCTCACCGAGCTGGCCGGGGCGGAGATCGGCGCGCTCACCTTTTTAAGCAATGTGCTGCGAGAAATCCTCTCTTTCCTCATCATCCCCACCATAGCCAAGTACTGCAACCGCTATACAGCCATCGCTCCAGCGGCGGCCACCAGCGAGGACACCACCCTCCCGATGATTATGAAATGCACCGACGAGGAGGTGGCGGTAGTCTCAGTGATCAACGGCTTTCTCTGCTCTCTGGCTGTGCCGTTTTTGATCGAGCTGACCTTCCATCTGCCCTGGTGAACCGCCGGTTCCGTAAAATATTGGAAAAAATCCGCGCTTCCGTGTATGGGAGCGCGGATTTTTGGCCCATATTATGGGTGTGCGCCTGCTGGTTCCGCTACATAAAATGGGGGAGAGGGCGCAAATTTGCGTGAAAATGCGCCGATCGCAACAAAAAATGGGCGTAGAATCGCCAGAGAGTGTTAAAAAAATGGACGTTCCTATTGACTTCGCTTGTAAATTGGTAAAATGGACAAGCCGAAAAAATTTTTTTATCAAAAAAGGACAAAAATGTTGACAATCGCTTGCAAAGGTAATATAATATTAGAATGTATCATAATGGCTAAGTTTGCCATTAAAACAAAATAGTATAGCAAAAATCAAACGAAAATTCAATACTATTGTGCAGAACTTTGCAGAATTTCGCTGTCAAATTCTGTGAGTTTTATACAATCGGGTTGTAAATAGATGGAATGGAGTGAGCAAGCCTATGGTGAATGTGAAAGACGTACATCTGGGAAAGAACATCCGCAAGAGCTTCAGCCGGATCAACGAAGTGCTTGAGATGCCAAACTTGATCGAGGTTCAAAAAAACTCGTATAAGTGGTTTCTTGAGGAAGGGCTGAAGGAGGTATTCCAGGATATTTCCTCAATCACCGATTACACCGGTAACCTTGTACTCGACTTTATTGACTATCATCTCGACAACACGCCCAAGTACTCGGTTGAGGAGTGCAAAGCCAGGGATGTGACCTATGCGGCTCCCCTGCGTGTGCGCGCCAGCCTGCTCAACAAGGAGACCGGCGAGGTCAAGGAACAGGATATCTTCATGGGAGACTTTCCCCTGATGACCGATAGCGGCACTTTTGTCATCAACGGTGCGGAGCGCGTCATCGTCTCCCAGCTCGTCCGTTCGCCGGGCGTCTATTACGGCATGAGCTACGACAAGACCGGTAAGAAGCTGTTCACCTCCACCGTGATCCCCAACCGCGGTGCGTGGTTGGAATATGAAACCGACTCCAACGATATCTTTTATGTCCGCATCGATAAAAACCGCAAAATTCCTGTGACGGTGTTCCTCCGCGCGCTGCTCAAGCTGGACGACGACAAGCAGAACGGCAGCGAGAACGGGCTCACCGACCGCTACGGCTCCGACCAGGAGATCTTCGACATCTTTGGCGAGGACGAGCGCCTGATCAAGACGATTCAGGACAAGGATAACACCAAGAACGGCGAAGAAGCGCTGCTCGAGGTCTACCGCAAGCTGCGCCCGGGCGAGCCGCCGACGGTGGACAGCTCGGTCACCCACCTGCAAAACCTGTTCTTCGACCCGCGCCGCTACGACCTCTCCCGCGTGGGCCGCTACAAATACAACAAAAAGCTGGGCATCGGCCAGCGCCTGGCGGGCCATGTGATCGCCGAACCGATCGTCAACCCCATGACCGGCGAGCTACTCGCCGAGCCGGGCAAGGTGCTCACCTATGACGAGGCCATGGAGGTCGAGGCGGCGGGCGTGTCCCGTGCAGCAATCACTGTGGATGGTGTGGACATTCTTATTTTGTCCAACGGCATGGTGGATATCAAAAATTATGTGGCATTTGATTGCTCTGAGCTGGGCATCAACGAGAAGGTCCGCTTCTGTGTCCTGCGCGAGTTGCTCGAGCAGAACGAGGATGAGGCGTCCCTCAAGGAAGCCATCAAGGCGAACCTCGATAAGCTGATCCCCAAGCACATCATCAAGGACGATATTTTCGCCTCCATCAACTACATCAACAACCTGGCCTATGGCGTGGGCAACACCGACGACATCGACCATCTGGGCAACCGCCGCATCCGTTCGGTGGGCGAGCTGCTGCAAAATCAGTTCCGCATCGGTTTTTCCCGTATGGAGCGCGTGGTGCGCGAGCGCATGACCATCCAGGCGCAGGATATGGATGTGATCACCCCGCAGGCGCTGGTCAACATCCGCCCGGTGGTCGCGGCGATCAAGGAGTTTTTCGGCTCCTCGCCGCTGTCGCAGTTCATGGATCAGACCAACCCGCTCGCGGAGCTGACCCACAAGCGCCGCCTGTCGGCCCTGGGTCCCGGCGGTCTGTCCCGTGACCGCGCGGGATTCGAGGTTCGCGACGTGCACTACAGCCATTACGGCCGCATGTGCCCGATTGAAACCCCGGAGGGTCCCAACATCGGCCTGATCTCCTACCTCGCGACCTTCGCCCGCATCAACGAGTACGGCTTCATCGAGGCGCCTTACCGCCGCGTGGACAAGAACACCGGCGTGGTCACCGAGGAGGTCGTCTACATGACCGCCGACGTGGAGGATAACTTCCGCGTGGCGCAGGCGAACGAACCGCTGGACGAGGAGGGGCGTTTTGTGCGTCCCCGCGTCACCGGCCGCTTCCGCGACGAGATCCTCGAGATCGAGCGCGAAAAGGTCGATTACATGGATGTCTCCCCCAAGATGGTTGTCTCGGTCGCAACCGCAATGATCCCCTTCCTGGAGAACGACGACGCCAACCGCGCACTGATGGGCTCCAACATGCAGCGCCAGGCGGTGCCGCTGCTCAAAACCGATTCCCCCATCGTGGGCACCGGCATGGAGTACAAGGCGGCGGTCGATTCCGGCGTCACGGTGCTCGCCAAGCAGGACGGTACGGTCGAGAAGGTTTCGGCCAACGAGATCGTCATCAAGGCGGACAGCGACGGTTCGCTGGAAACCTATAAGCTGATTAAATTTATGCGCTCCAACCAGAGCACCTGCATCAACCAACGCCCGATCGTCGAGCACAACGAGCATGTCGTGAAGGGGCAGGTCATCGCAGATGGCCCCGCCACCAGCGATGGCGAGATCGCGCTGGGCAAAAATGCTCTGATCGGGTTCATGACCTGGGAGGGCTACAACTACGAGGACGCGGTTCTCATCAACGAAAAATGCGTCCGCGACGACGTGTTCACCTCCATCCACATGGAGGAGTACGAGGTGGAGGCCCGCGACACCAAGCTCGGACCCGAAGAGATCACCCGCGACATCCCCAACGTTTCGGACGACGCGCTGCGCGAGTTGGACGAACGCGGCATCATCCGCGTGGGTGCGGAGGTGCGCGCCGGGGATATCCTGGTGGGCAAGGTGACGCCCAAGGGCGAGACCGAGCTCACCGCCGAGGAGCGCCTGCTGCGCGCCATCTTCGGCGAAAAGGCGCGCGAGGTGCGCGACACCTCCCTGCGCGTGCCGCACGGCGAGTACGGCACCATCGTGGACATCAAGGTGTTCACCCGCGAAAACTGCGACGAGCTGTCCCCGGGCGTCAACATGGTGGTGCGCTGCTATATCGCCCAGAAGCGCAAGATCTCGGTGGGCGATAAGATGGCCGGCCGCCACGGCAACAAGGGCGTCGTGTCCCGCATCCTGCCGCAGGAGGATATGCCCTTCCTGCCCGACGGCACGCCGCTGGATATCGTGCTCAACCCGTTGGGCGTTCCGTCCCGTATGAACATCGGGCAGGTGCTGGAGGTCAACCTGGGCCGCGCCGCACGGGCGCTCGGCTGGAAGGTGGCCACCCCGGTCTTCGACGGCGCGCACGAGGAGGACATCCGCGAGCTGTTCCGCGAGGCTGGTCTGCCGGAGGACGGCAAGATCACCCTTTACGACGGCCGCACCGGTGAAAAATTCGACAACCCCGTCACCGTGGGTTATATGTATTACCTCAAGCTGCATCACCTGGTCGATGATAAGATCCACGCCCGCTCTACCGGCCCGTACTCGCTGGTCACTCAGCAGCCGTTGGGCGGCAAGGCGCAGTTCGGCGGCCAGCGCTTCGGTGAGATGGAGGTTTGGGCGCTCGAGGCTTACGGTGCCGCCTACACCCTGCAGGAGATTCTGACCGTGAAGTCGGACGATGTGGTCGGCCGTGTCAAGACCTTCGAGGCGATTGTGAAGGGCCACAACATTCCGAAGCCGGGCATCCCCGAATCGTTCAAGGTCATCATCAAGGAGTTGCAGTCGTTGGGCCTCGACGTCAAGGTGCTTGACAAGGACAACGAGGAGATCGACCTCAAGCAGACGTTCGACGATGATGACGACGTGGGTCTGCCCCGCATGGGCGACGACGACACCCTCGAGATGGAATATGTCAAGGACGAGGAGGAAATCGGTGAGCACTACCAGCCCGAAGAGATGGAACCCGACGAAAGCGAATCGATCTTTGAAGCCGACGAAGTGTTCGGCCTGGACGACGATGATTTGTTTGACGATAAATTGTAAGGGAAGAAGGGGTCGCAATGGAGTTTAATGTATTTGAATCAATCAAGATCGGCCTTGCTTCGCCGGAACAGATCCGGGAGTGGTCTTATGGCGCGGTGGAGAAACCGGAGACGATCAACTATCGTACACTAAAGCCAGAGCGTGACGGCCTTTTCTGTGAACGCATTTTTGGTCCCACCAAGGACTGGGAATGTAATTGCGGTAAATACAAACGCCTGCGCTACAAGGGCAAAATCTGCGAGCGATGCGGCGTCGAGGTCACCCGTTCCAAGGTGCGCCGCGAGCGCATGGGCCACATCGAGCTGGCCGCGCCTGTCTCGCACATCTGGTACTTCAAGGGCATTCCGTCCCGCATGGGCCTGCTGCTCGACCTCTCGCCGCGCCTGCTCGAAAAGGTGCTGTATTTTGCGTCCTACATCGTGATTGACCACGGCAGCACCCCCCTGGAGGATAAACAGCTCCTTTCGGAAAAGGAATACCGCGATATGCGCGAAAAATATGAGGATGAATTTGTGGCCGGCATCGGCGCGGAGGCGATCAAACAGCTGCTGCAAAACATCAACCTCGACAAGCTCTACGACGAGCTGCGCTCCGACCTGGAGCACGCCTCGGGCCAGAAGAAGATCCGTGTGCTCAAACGGCTGGAGGTCGTGGAGGCATTCAAGAAGAGCGGCAACAAGCCCGAGTGGATGATTCTGGACGTGGTGCCGGTCATCCCGCCTGATATCCGCCCGATGGTGCAGCTGGACGGCGGCCGCTTTGCGACCTCCGACCTCAACGACCTGTACCGCCGCGTGATCAACCGCAACAACCGCCTCAAGCGCCTGCTGGAGTTGGGCGCGCCCGATATCATCGTGCGCAACGAGAAGCGCATGTTGCAGGAGGCGGTGGACGCCCTGATCGACAACGGCCGCCGCGGCCGTCCGGTCACCGGCCCCAACAACCGCCCGCTCAAATCCCTTTCGGATATGCTGAAAGGTAAGCAGGGTCGTTTCCGCCAGAACCTGCTGGGTAAGCGTGTCGACTACTCCGGCCGTTCGGTTATCGTCGTCGGCCCCGAGCTGAAGATGTACCAGTGCGGTCTGCCCAAGGAGATGGCGCTCGAACTGTTCAAGCCGTTCGTCATGAAGCGCCTGGTGGATACCGGCGCGGCGACCAATATCAAAAACGCGCGCAAGATGGTGGAGCGCGCCCGCACCGAGGTGTGGGACGCCCTGGACATCGTCATCAAGGACCACCCGGTTATGCTCAACCGCGCGCCGACCCTGCACCGTCTGGGCATCCAGGCGTTCGAACCGATCCTGGTTGAGGGCCGCGCGATCAAGCTGCACCCGCTGGTCTGTACCGCCTTCAACGCCGACTTCGACGGCGACCAGATGGCCGTCCATGTGCCGTTGTCCGCAGAGGCACAGGCGGAGGCCCGCTTCCTGATGCTGGCGGCCAACAACCTGCTCAAACCCTCCGACGGCCGCCCGGTGGCGGTGCCCACCCAGGATATGGTGTTGGGCTCCTACTATCTGACGCTCATTAAAGAGGACGAACAGGGCGCGGGCAAGGTGTTCCGCGACGTGAACGAAGCGCTGATGGCTTACCAGGACGGCGCTGTCGGGCTGCACGCCCCGGTGAAGATCCGCATGACCAAGGAGGTAGGCGGCGAGAAGGTGCACAAGCTGGTGGAGTGCACCGTGGGCCGCGTCATCTTCAACAACCCCATCCCGCAGGATTTGGGCTATGTCGACCGCTCCAACCCCGACAATCTGTTCCGCCTGGAAGTGGAATTCCTGGTGGGCAAGAAACAGCTCGGCGACATCATCGACCGCTGCATCCGTGTGCACGGCACCGCCGCCACCGCGGAGGTGCTCGACAAGATCAAGGCGCAGGGCTATAAATATTCGACCAAGGGAGCCATCACCGTCGCGGTGTGCGACGCTGTGATTCCGCCGCAGAAGAAACAGATGCTCGACGAGGCGGATGAGAAGATCCTCAAGATCACCAAGCAGTATAAGCGCGGCCTCATCTCCAACGACGAGCGCTACGGCCTCATCATCAAGACCTGGAACGACACCACCGAACAGGTGGCCAAGGCCTTGAAGGATAACCTCAGCCGTTACAATCCCATCTTCATGATGGCGGATTCCGGTGCGCGTGGTTCGATGAATCAGATCCGCCAGCTGGCGGGTATGCGCGGCCTGATCGCCAACACCTCCGGTAAGGCCATCGAAATTCCGATCCGCGCCAACTACCGCGAGGGTCTCAACATTTTGGAATACTTCATCTCCTCCCGCGGCGCGCGCAAAGGCCTCGCCGATACCGCGCTTCGCACCGCGGACTCCGGTTACCTCACCCGCCGTCTGGTCGATGTCTCCCAGGATGTCATCATCCGCCAGGAGGACTGCGGCACCCGCGAGGGCATCGTGGTCTGCGACATCAAGGACGGCGGCGAGATGATCGAGCCGATGAAGGAGCGCCTGCTCGGCCGTTACCCGGTCGACGACGTGATCGATCCCAGTACCGGCGAGCTGTTGGTTTCCAAAGACAAGATGATGGACGAGAACGACGCCAAAAAGGTGGTCGATGCGGGCATTACCCACGTCAAGATTCGCACCGTCCTCAACTGCGAATGCAAGCACGGCGTCTGTGCCAAGTGCTACGGCGCAAACCTGGCCAACGGCAAGCGCGTTTCGGTCGGCGAGGCGGTCGGCGTCATCGCGGCCCAGTCGATCGGCGAGCCGGGTACCCAGCTCACCATGCGTACCTTCCATACCGGCGGTATCGCGTCGGCGGACGATATCACTCAGGGTCTGCCGCGCGTCGAAGAGCTGTTTGAAGCGCGCAAACCCAAATCGCAGGCGATCATCAGCAAGACGGCCGGTGACGTGCGCATGGAGGAGATCAAGAAGAGCAACCACGTCGTGGTCCTGAACAAGGAGACGATGGAAGAGGAGAGCTACATGATCCCCTACGGTTCCCGCTTGAAGGTGCAGGAGGGCGACCACATCGAGGCCGGCGATATGATTACCGAGGGCTCGATCAACCCGCACGACGTGCTCGCCATCAAGGGCTACCTCGCGGTTCAGGATTACCTGATCCAGGAGGTGCAGCGCGTCTACCGCTTGCAGGGCGTTGATATCAACGATAAACACATCGAAGTCATAGTGCGTCAGATGATGCGCAAGGTCCGCGTGGAAGACCCCGGCGACACCAACATGCTCACCGGCTCGCTGGTGGATAAGGGCGAGTTCGTCGCCGAAAACCAGGCGGTCCGCGACCGCATCGAGGCCGGCGAGGAGAGCCTGCGCGAGGCGACCGCTTCCGCAGTGCTCATGGGTATCACCAAGGCGTCGCTCGCCACCGACAGTTTCCTGTCTGCGGCTTCCTTCCAGGAGACCACCCGCGTGCTCACCGAAGCCGCGATCAAGGGCAAGGTCGATCCGTTGCTGGGCCTCAAAGAGAACGTCATCATCGGCAAGTTGCTGCCCTGCGGCACCGGCATGGATTGCTACAGCCGTGTGGAAGTGGTGCCTGGGAACCAACAAAACGGTTACCTCAGCGACGCCATGGAAGAGGTAGCCGCCAATTAAGAACTGAAATAATTAGAATTCGTAGGCTTTCACAAAGATTTGTCAGGATTTTTTGTAAAAATGTAGAAATACTACTTGACATCCTAGGCAATGAAATGGTAGAATATTTACTTGGTGAAGCCTGAAAACCGATTAAGGGGCTGGCGAAACCAGCCCCTTTCTCTTTGTTTATTAAAAGCTGTGCGTATTGTACAAGCTCTTAATAGAAATAATTTTGTAAGGAGGTGCCATATGCCAACCTTTAACCAGTTAGTCCGTAAGGGAAGAGAAGTCGTTGAGAAGAAATCCACCGCTCCCGCGCTGCTGAAAGGCTGGAACTCCAAGAAAAGAGTTGCAATCGATCAGAATTCTCCTCAAAAAAGAGGTGTGTGTACTGCCATCAGAACATCCACCCCGAAAAAGCCGAACTCCGCGCTTCGTAAAGTTGCCAGGGTGAAGCTCACCAACGGAATCGAGGCAACAGCCTATATTCCCGGTATCGGCCACAACCTGCAGGAACACAGCGTTGTACTGATCCGTGGTGGACGTGTCAAGGACCTTCCCGGTGTGCGTTATCACATCATCCGTGGTACGCTCGACGCGCAGGGCGTTGCGAAGAGAATGCAGGCCCGGTCCAAATACGGCGCAAAACGTCCGAAGGCTGGTGCATCGAAGTAATAAAACCCCAAGAATTTGGCGATAATAGCAACTGCTGGTGCAGTGCGTTTATTTTGATAAATGCCCCTGCATTGGCGCCAACGGGAGTTTTGTCACTTTCGAGTACCGATGAATTCATACTGTGAAGGAGGGAAGCGAAGTGCCAAGAAGAGGTCGTATTGCAAAACGCGATGTTTTGCCGGATCCGCTTTATAATTCAAAGCTGGTCACTCGTTTGATCAACAATGTTATGTACGATGGTAAAAAGGGTGTATCGCAGAAGATTGTCTACGGTGCCTTTGACATCATCAAAGAGAAAACCGGCCGTGATCCCCTCGAGGTGTTCGAGGAAGCGATGGAGAACGTCATGCCCCTGCTGGAAGTAAAGGCCCGCCGTGTCGGTGGTGCCACCTATCAGGTGCCCATGGAAGTTCGTCCGGACCGCAAGCAGACGCTCGGTCTGCGTTGGATCACCACCTATTCCAGAGCTCGTTCTGAGAGAACGATGAAAGAACGTCTTGCGGGTGAGCTGCTCGATGCCATCAACGGACAGGGCGGCGCGTTCAAAAAGCGCGAGGATACCCACAAGATGGCGGAAGCCAACAAGGCGTTTGCACACTACAGATGGTAAGTTCACACCGGTTCGCTCCGCGCATGGCAAGCTGACGGCCCTGTGCGCGGCGTGATTCCAGTGAAAATGGGAGCGCGCGCGGCCGTAATCGGGCTGGGCGCGCGTCCAAGCAAAAACCGATTCGTTCGTTATTTATTTTAAGGAGGACAATATGCCGAGAGACGTTTCTTTAGAGCTCACTCGTAATATAGGCATAATGGCCCACATTGACGCTGGTAAAACCACCACAACCGAGCGTATTCTGTTCTATACCGGTAAGAATCACAAGATCGGTGAGACTCACGACGGTTCAGCTACAATGGACTGGATGGCGCAGGAGCAGGAGAGAGGTATCACCATCACTTCCGCTGCTACGACTTGCTACTGGAAAGGCCATAGAATCAACATCATCGATACCCCGGGACATGTGGACTTCACAGTGGAGGTTGAGCGTTCGCTCCGCGTGCTCGACGGTTCTGTGACGGTTTTCTGCGCCAAGGGTGGTGTTGAGCCGCAGTCGGAAACAGTTTGGAGACAAGCTGATAAGTATCGCGTTCCCAGAATGGCGTACGTCAACAAGATGGACATCATGGGCGCGGATTTTTACCGCGTGCTGAATATGATGCACGATCGTCTGAAGTGCAACGCCGTTCCCATTCAGTTGCCGATTGGCTCTGAAACTTTCTTTAGAGGCATTGTTGACCTCATTAAGATGAAAGCGGAAGTATACTACGACGATCTGGGCAAAGATATCCGCGAGGAAGAGATCCCCGAAGACATGTTGGAGCTGGCGGAGAAATACCACACCGAGCTGATCGAGCATGTCGCTGAGACCGACGAGGCCCTGATGGAGAAGTACCTGGAGGGCGAGGAACTCACCATAGAGGAGATCAAGGGTGCGATTCGCAAATCGACCATTGCCAACACTATGGTTCCCGTCTGCTGCGGTACTTCCTATAAAAACAAGGGCGTGCAGCCCCTGCTGGATGCGATTGTGGACTTCATGCCCGCCCCGGTGGACATCCCCAACATCAAGGGTGTTAACCCTGATACCGAGGAAGAGGAGGAGCGTCCCTCCTCCGACGACGAGCCGTTTGCTGCGCTTGCTTTCAAGATCGCAACCGACCCGTATGTGGGCAAACTGTGCTTCTTCCGCGTTTACTCCGGTACGGTCAACGCTGGTACTACTGTTTACAACTCTGTAAAAGATAACAATGAGCGTATGGGCCGTATCCTGCAGATGCATGCGAACCACAGACAGGATATTGAAACCTGCTACTCCGGTGATATCGCGGCGGCGGTTGGCCTCAAGAACACCACCACCGGCGATACGTTGTGCGATCCCAAGCATCCGATCATCCTCGAGTCCATGGAATTCCCCGAGCCGGTTATCCGCGTCGCCATAGAGCCCAAGACCAAGGCTGGTCAGGAAAAGATGGGCATCGGCCTGGCGAAGCTGGCCGAAGAGGATCCGACTTTCCGCACCTACACCGATCAGGAAACCGGACAGACGATCATCGCCGGTATGGGTGAGCTTCACCTGGAGATCATCGTCGACCGTTTGTTGCGCGAGTTTAAGGTGGAGGCAAATGTCGGTAAGCCCCAGGTTGCTTACAAAGAAACCATCCGCAAGCATGTCGAAGTGGACGAGAAGTACGCCCGTCAGTCGGGCGGTAAAGGTCAGTACGGCCACTGCAAGATCAAGATGGATCCGAACGAGTCCGGCAAGGGCTACGAATTCCGCAATGAGGTCGTTGGCGGTGCGATTCCGAAGGAATATATCCCCGCGATCGATGCCGGTATTCAAGGCGCGATGCAGGCTGGCGTTTTGGCCGGTTATCCTGTTGTGGACGTTATCGTCACGCTGTACGATGGTTCCTACCATGAGGTCGACTCCTCGGAAATGGCGTTTAAGATCGCCGGTTCCATGGCGTTCAAAGACGGTATGAAGAAGGCTGACCCGGTCATCCTCGAGCCGATCATGAAGGTTTCGGTTACTGTGCCTGAGGATTACATGGGCGATGTCATCGGCGACCTGAACAGCCGCCGCGGCCAGATCCAGGGTATGATTGCCCGCAACGGCGCGCAGCAGATCGATGCGTTCGTGCCGCTGTCTGAGATGTTCGGTTATGCGACCGACCTGCGTTCCAAGACCCAGGGCCGCGGTCAGTACACGATGGAGCCCTCGCACTATATCGAAGTTCCCAAGTCGATTGCTGAGAGCATCATGTCCGCAAGGGCTAAGAAGGACTAATTCTTGTCCATCTTTTGCGGCAAAATGCTTGAATTTTCTATGAAATATTGCTACAATGGGACTTGTAGCCACCAATAAAAAATAATTCCAATTTAAGGAGGAACAAAATCAATGGCGAAACAGAAATTTGAACGTACCAAACCCCATGTTAACATTGGTACTATCGGCCACGTTGACCACGGCAAAACCACTCTGACCGCTGCGATTACCAAGACTCTGGCGATGAAGGGCCAGGCCAAATATGAAGCGTACGATATGATCGATAAGGCCCCTGAGGAGAGAGAGCGCGGCATCACCATCAACACCGCTCACGTCGAGTACGAGACCGACAAGCGTCACTATGCTCACGTTGACTGCCCGGGACATGCCGACTATGTTAAAAACATGATCACTGGCGCTGCGCAGATGGACGGCGCGATCCTGGTTGTTTCCGCGGCTGACGGCCCGATGCCCCAGACCCGTGAGCACATCTTGCTCTCCCGTCAGGTTGGCGTTCCCTATATCGTCGTATTCATGAACAAAGCGGATCAGGTTGACGATCCCGAGCTGCTCGAGCTGGTTGAGATGGAGATCCGCGAGCTGCTGTCCTCCTACGACTTCCCCGGCGACGATATTCCCATCATCAAGGGTTCCGCTCTGGAAGCTCTGGAAGCTCCCGACGATATTACCAATCCCGCTTACAAGCCCATCCTTGAGCTGATGGATGCTGTCGACGATTATATCCCCACCCCCGAGCGCAAAGCCGACCTGCCCTTCCTGATGCCTGTTGAGGACGTGTTCACCATCACCGGCCGTGGTACTGTTGCCACTGGTAGAGTTGAGCGTGGCCAGGTTAAGATGTCTGACGAGGTTGAGATCGTCGGCCTGCAGGACGAAAAGATGAAGACCGTTGTCACTGGTATCGAGATGTTCCGTAAACTGCTCGACTATGCTGAGGCTGGCGACAACATCGGTGCTCTGCTCCGTGGTATCCAGAGAAGCGAAGTGCAGCGCGGTCAGGTTCTCTGCAAACCCGGCTCGATTCATCCCCACACCAAATTTCGCGGCCAGGTTTACATCCTGAAAAAGGATGAAGGCGGCCGTCACACCCCGTTCTTCAACAACTATCGTCCGCAGTTCTATTTCAGAACCACTGACGTGACCGGCGTTGTCGAGCTGGATCAGGGTGTTGAGATGTGCATGCCTGGCGATAACATCGAGATGAACGTCGAACTGATCACCCCGATCGCGATCGAGGAAGGTCTGCGTTTCGCTATCCGTGAGGGTGGCCGTACCGTAGGCTCCGGCGTTGTTATCAAGATCAACGAATAATCTTTTTGAGTATTCAATAAAAACCGGCGGTAAAAGGGCCCTTTTACCGCCGGTTTTTTCTTTTTGATTTCTTACTTCTCCTCCGCAATCAAGGAACTGGCCCATTCGATCAACAGGCGGTAGTCGGCTTCAAGCGACGAAGGAGAAAAGCAGTTGCACCGATTTTTTTCAAGGATTTGTGCATCTATGCCGGTGAGATGGGTGGACAAAGCGTCCTTTTTGTCAAAGTATTGGCCGGTTTTCAGAAATACCTTTGCTTGGAGCAGGAAGAAAGCGGGCTTATAGAGTCCTTTTAAATTTTGCAAAGCATCTTCAAAACATCGGTGTACAAGGGGTACAAACGAGATAAAATAGAAATGAGGGTCGATAGAGTGGAAGTATCAGATTTTCCACTCTATCTGAACACGGTCGCTGGTGGCCTTGATCGTAGAGAT
>NZ_JACRST010000001.1 GCF_014384885.1 Ligaoa zhengdingensis | reverse complement strand
ATGGCCATCATCGCTTCCGCTGGCATCCTCCTCTCCCGCAAACGTAAATAATCCTTCCCTTCCCCTTCTTTTCTGCCAATCATTAAAAAGCACCGGAGTCCCTCGCCTCCGGTGCTTTTTGTTTTTGTTATGGAAGGATCACTCAGAGTTCCTTTTCCGGCTTGATCGCCACAGTGACGCGATACTGTACCCACAGGCAGGAGTGCGCCGGTAGGTCGCCCACCGCGATGCCATCAGCGGGATTTGCATTGATCGGTTCTCCACAACCGATACAGGTGGAGTAGGGCAGGTAGCTCATCCCTTTGGGCAACGAATCGGTGACTACCAAGTTCTCAACCGGATGATTGCCGTTGTTGCAGGCCATCACCCGATAGGTCACAACCTCGCCGTCCTGCCAGACCTGATGTTTATCGACCCGCTTTTTGATTTCCAGGCCGGGTTTGACCACCTGCAAGGTGAGCGGTTCGGCGTGCATCTCGCGGGTAAGCGGATTTTCGTTGATCACACAGGTGTAGGCCAAGTGGGCGCACATCTCCACCTGATCGGGGATGCCGGGGAGGACGGTAGCCTGGAAGGTGACCCGGGCCTCGCCACCCGCGGCGATGAACGGGATGATCACCCCGCTGTGCAGGTCATGCCCGGAGGGCGGGGTCACGCCGTTGGCGCGCAGGTCGCTCACCGCAAGATACTCCGAGAGGGAGGGGATCTTCAACGTGACGTTGCAGATGGAGAGGGTGGAACGGTTGCTCACCTCAAGCACACAGGCGACAGTGTCCTGCACCGCGGCATAGTTGGGCGTCAGCGAGCAGGATAATTCGGCCTGGACGCGCACAGGCGTCACCACCACCGCCTCGCTGGTATCGCTGATCGGGCGGGGGAGGTCGTCGGGATAGACGGAATAGGTGCCGGTGCCGGTGGCCCGGTTGGTAAACGGTTCGGGCAGGTCGGCAGATCGATTGTCATACATAAGAAGTCATTCCTCCCGTTGTTGTTATGCAACCAGCGGCCGCGCCGCCAGGTTGCATCCCCCGTCTTATTTTATGCGGGTGGGGGAGGAAAGGTCCGTCGTTTCTGAAGCTGGGAGCACCTGTCCGGCGGCGGTATGCGGCAGACGCCGCTGCTCCTGCTCAAATTCTGTCATATGGCCCCAAAATCGCTTGGGCATGTGGCCCATGCGGCACCGGGGATTGTAGCGCGTTTCGATGGCGATGCTGTTGTAATACTGCTTCCACAGGCGTCGGTATGCCAGTTCATATTCATCCGCCTCGGGCAGTTCCAGCTGTTCGATCGAAAAAATCTGCGCGGAATAGGGGCGATAGATCAGCGCCATACCGTGCGCTTTGTCGTAGATGAGAAACCGTTCCTCTGGGAAGCGGCTGCAAAAGTGCTCCTGCATCAGCGGAAGCACGAAATTTTTGGGTTCGATGGTGGCGACCAGCACCCCCTTAAAATCAGAAAAGCGCAGGAACTCCAGCAGATGATGGCGCTCGTTGAGCAGGGCGCGCACCGCCTTGTCGACCGCGCAGACGGTGTCATTTGTCAGCATGGACATCACCCGAGCGCCGTGGCGAAGCCCAAGGCGGATAAAACGGTAGATCAGCAGGGCTTTATCGTCTGCGCAACTCAAAAAAGCGTATTGTACCTGCCGCTGCGCCTCGGACGAGATGCGCTTTTGGAGTGATGCAAACACCCGCTGCGCATGATCCGCATCGGTGGGCACCTCATGAGTGGGGAAGAGCACCGCTTGCGGGTCATCCGCCGGCCGGATGTCGAGCGGGGTCTCCCTGCGCGCGTAGCTTTCAAATACACAGCAGAGCAGCCCGTCAAAACTGCCGTCGTAGCGGTAGATCACAGCTGGCCGGTCAGGCATTTTATCACATCCTCTCTGGTCGGCGGTGGGTCGAACAGCGAAAGCTGCTCCGCCTGATTCTGGGGCAGCATCGCGGCGGACCGCTCGGAGATCAGGGCGCGCATGGCGCCGTCCGGCGTGATCTTGAGCCCCTCCACGGGCTTGCCCCGGCAGGTGACGAAGTATTGGGCGCGCTTGAGCACTACGCCGATCTTTTTGAGCCCGGCAAAATCGAGCGAACCGCTGCGCCGGGCGGTGACGATGCGCTGGGCGCTTTTCACCCCGATGCCGGGCACCCGCAGTAACATCTCATAGGCCGCGGTGTTCACCTCAACCGGAAACTGCTCCATGTGGTTGAGCGCCCAATTGCACTTGGGATCGACCACCGGGTTGAAATTCGGATGGCGCTCGTCCAACAGCTCCGAGGCGTCGAAGCCATAGAACCGCAGCAGCCAGTCGGCCTGATACAGCCGGTGCTCCCGCAGCAGGGGCGGTTTTGTGTCCAGAGCAGGCAGCAGCGCGTCGCTCTGCACCGGTGTGTAGGCGGAAAAGAACACCCGCTTGAGCCCGAACCGGCGGTAGAGGCTCTGGGTGAGGTTTAAAATTTGGTAATCGCTGTCCGGCGTGGCGCCCACGATCATTTGGGTGCTTTGCCCGGCGGGGGCAAACTTGGGCGCGTGGCGGTAGCGCACCAGGTCGGTGCTGTTTTCGTTCACCTTCCGCTGAATAAGGCCCATCGGATGCAGGATGGCGAGCTTGGATTTATCGGGGGCCAGAAGCTGCAGGCCCTGCTGAGAGGGCAGCTCGATGTTGACGCTCATGCGGTCGGCCAGCAGCCCCAGCCGCTGGATGAGGGAATCATCCGCACCGGGAATCGCTTTGACGTGGATATAACCGAAAAAATGGTACTCCTCGCGCAGCAGGGTCAGGGTTTTGATGAGCTGTTCGCAGGTGTAATCGGGGCTTTTGACGATGCCGGAGGAGAGGAACAGCCCTTCGATATAGTTGCGCCGGTAAAATTGAATGGTCAGCTCCGCAAGCTCCCGTGGGGTGAAGGCTGTGCGGCGGGTGTCGTTGCTGCGCCGATTGACACAATATTTGCAGTCGTAGATGCAGCTGTTGGTGAACAGCACCTTGAGCAGGGAGATGCACCGCCCGTCCGCAGCAAAGCTGTGGCAAAGCCCGGCTGATACCGCGCCGCCGATACCGCCTTTTTGCCCCGCCCGGTCTACGCCGCTGGAGGTGCAGGCCGCGTCGTATTTGGCGGCGTCCGCGAGAATGGCCAGTTTATCCAAAAGCTCCATAGCAGGTTTCCTCCACGAAAAAGAACAAATGTTCTATAAAGAATTTTACCATCTGTTCGAGGGATTGTCAAGGCGTTTTCTAGGCAGCGCCGGTTTTTCCCGCCCAAAACTCGAAAAAAGTCGTTTTTCTTCCCTTGTGCAATAAATCACAAAGAATTACAATAGAAACAGCGAATTTTGTCATATAAGGGAGGAGAAATTACATGCGAACAGCCGAGACTCTTTTTTCACGGACATTTTCTCAATTGAGCAGCACAAAGGAGAGACAAACCATCGACTACCGCCTGGCAGAGACCTGTATGGACGATTTTAACTGTTACGGTATTGAGCTCATCCAGACAGAAGTGGATGGCCAAGTTTCCGTTGAGAGCGACGACCATATCTCTGAATCGAAAGATTTTGTGGAACTTCTCCTGCGGTATCTCTATGAAAACGCTGTCCGGATGACAACATGGCGGGACATTGTAGCTGATCTGACGTGTGCGAAGGAAGATTGACAACAACCGGAGGATGACAGAATGGCGCGGCGGAAGAGCAAGTTGCTGATAGTGGATGACAACAAGGAAATGTGCGATATCCTTGAAAACTTTTTTAGGATGACCGACGAGATCGAGGTGTGCGGGACAGCCTTTGATGGGGAAGATGCGCTGCAAAAGATCTATACCCTGTTGCCCGACGCGGTTCTGCTCGATTTGGTCATGCCAAAGTTGGACGGAATATCGGTGCTTGAACGGATGCGCGCGGAGCCGCCCAAAAAGTTGCCGACAGTTGTGGTAGCCTCCGCAGTTGGCGAAGAAAAGTTTATTGCACATGCCATTGTTTTGGGTGCGAGTTACTATATGATCAAGCCTTATGAACTTGACGATCTGCTGGAACGAATTCTGTTGGTGCTTGAGCCGGACGATTGTTCTGTTGGTTCGCAAGAAACAATGTACGATTATCACAGCGAGATTGCCAACCTGGTGATGGAATTGGGCGTACCCACCCATCTTCTGGGCTATCGATATTTGGTCTGCGCCCTGGAGGTGATTCTGCGGGAGGAAACTCCCTGTTCCATCACCAAGGTGGTTTACACCAGTGTGGCACGCCAAAAGAATACCACGGCAGAATGCGTGGAAAGCGCGCTGCGAAAAACCATCCAGAGAATACATGAAAATGGAAATGAGAGGTACTGCGCTTTGATGCGAATGGAACATGGAGAATCTTTCCAAAGGCCGGCAAACGGCAGATTTTTAAAGCTGTTGGCGGAACATTTGCGAATGGAGCGGCACAGGATGACAGGAGGTTGAGCGTCTTGCAGGATCTTGGCAAAGAAGCCGAACAATGCCACAGCTCCAAGCTGTTTCTCGGGGAGGACATCGGCTGCTGGGGATACGATCTGTCGAGCGGTACGGGGTGGTGGTCCAAGGAAGCGCAGCGCCTGCACGGCGTGGCTTCGGGAACCCCTTTAAGTCTACAATTTATAAAAATGCTGTTGGGCGCAGAGGAATGGCAAAAATTTGTCGATATTGACGAGCAGTTGGAGCAGATCGACCGGTTTTGCATCCAATATCGCGTCAAACAGGAGGGCCAAGAGCGTTGGTTGGAGGCGACAGGGGAACGGATAGACGGTGAAATGCTGGCAGGTTCGGTGCGAGATGTCACGGCTGCCTGGAATGAACAGGAACAGCTCCGGAACCGGAGGCTGGAGTTTGATCTGCTCAACCGTTATTTAGAGCGCACCGCCAACACAGTCGATCTTCAGGAGATTGTGATCGATGCGCAGTCCACAGTTCGTCGCATCATGGATGTTCTCATTTTCGGCATCTTTGTGTACAGCGACGGGCGGTTTTACCGTGTGATTCCCGACCGAGTGGATGAGCAGGACGAGGCCGCCGCGTTCTCAGACGAACACCCTCTCGCTTACCGAACCGTACAGACCGGCAAGATTGTGGAGGTTCCGATTGAAGAATACCCCGATCTCCAGGTGCGGGAATACCTTCTGCACACCAAGGCCAGAAAGATTATTTGCTTCCCCATTCGGGGCGACGGTCGGACGATCGCAGCTCTATCGGTCGCACATTCTCAAAACGTAGGGATTACGCCTGAACAGTGTGAGTTTTTGCGCACACTTTGCCGCTATCTTTCGGCCCAGATCAAGAATGCGATGTTGTTCGAGCAGGTCAAAAAGGAGCTGAAAGAGCGCACCCGCGCAGAGAACGACCTCAATACCATCTTCGATGAGAGCATCGACTTTATTGCGACGATCGGTCCGGAAAACAAATTTTGCAGGATCAACGCCGCATTCATCAAAAAGCTCGGCTACCCCAAACGCATCCTGCTGAGCCGGCCGTTTTTTGAATTTATCGACCCCTTGGATCGGGAATATGCCCACTATGTGCTGCGCCAGGTGCGCACCTGTGGGGCCATGCGCGGCTTTTGCCACCGCTATGTCTGCATCGACGGCCAGGTGATCCACCTGGAGATCAACGCAACCCTGATGCGGGGGGAGGATTCATTGGTGATGATCGCGCGTGATATCACCAACCAGAAGCAGATCGAAGCGCGCAACCTGGAATTGGAGCGATCCTTTGCGATGGAGAAGCTAAAATCAGAGTTTTTTGCCAACCTGTCGCACGAGTTCAAGACCCCCATCAATATCATCCTTTCTTCGTTACAACTGCTCACGATGAAGCTCAAACGGAGCGGAACGGGCGACTGGAGCGAAGACTACAAAAAACTTTGTTCCTACATCGAGCAAAATTCTTATAAGCTGTTGCGCCTCACCGCCAACCTGGTGGACTCCACCCGGATTGACAACAGCCATCTGGCCTTACGGCTGGAGCGATGTGAAATCATCCCCGCGGTGCAGGAGAGCGTCGCATCCGCGCTGCCCTATGCCGAGACAAAGGGGATCACAATCAGCTTTGCCGCCTCGCTACAGGAGGGCACGTCGATCGATTGCGACCGCGATATGGTCGACCGCATCCTGCTCAACTTGCTCTCCAACGCCATCAAAAACACCCCAGAGGGGGGAAAAATCCAGGTGTTGGTCTCCGCAAGCGAGAAGGAGATCGAAGTTGCTGTGAAGGATAACGGTGGCGGAATCCCCATCGAACTGCTGCCCTATATTTTTGAGCGATTCTGCACCACAAGGCTGGGCGGTCTGGTGCGCCGCAGCGATGGCGGCGGCCTGGGTCTTTCCATCTGTAAAGCCCTGGTGGAGATGCACCACGGCGTAATCAGCGCGGAAAACAACCCCGATGGGGGCGCGACCTTCCGCTTCACCTTGTCGCGGTCGCTGCACGGCGGCGAGCCGGTCGGTGGGGTGGCGACCCTGAAGCAAAACCTGAGCCGCGACAATCACCTCAAACGCGCACAGATCGAATTGTCCGATCTGTGATAAAACCCAAAACAGGGCGGAGAATCAACTCCGTCCTGTTTTGGGTTTAGATAGGGAATTTCAAATCAAAGAGGTAAGTCAAATAGAAAAAGGTTGGGGTGCTGCGGAAAGCGACGGTCAGTCGTCCTGCAAGGCGTCGTAGCCCTCCTCGCCGGTGCGCACCTTGATGACGTTCTCCACGTCGTAAACGAAAATTTTGCCGTCGCCGATGTGTCCGGTGTACAGGACACCCTTCGCGGTCTGGATGACCAGATCGACCGGAACCTTGCAGACGACGATCTCCACCTTGATCTTGGGCAGCAGGTTGAGTTCCACCGGGACGCCGCGATAGTATTCGCTGCGTCCTTTCTGCATACCGCAGCCGAGCACCTGGGTCACGGTGATGCCAGTGACGCCGATCGAGTTCATCGCGGCCTTGAGGGACTCAAATTGGCTCTGTTTCATCAGGATATCGATCTTGGTCATTTTGGTGTCGGAGGCAAAGGCGCGCTCCCTGCGCTCCACATCGACCGCGGCTTCAACCGGAACAGGGGCGGGGGTCGCCGGATCGACAGCCACAGCGGGGCTGTAGGCGGCGGGCATCGGCATGAAGTCGGCGTAGCTGGAGGCCAGGCCGTGCTCCTTGATGTCGAGACCCGCGATCTCCTCCTCCGCCGAGACGCGCAGGCCGATGGTGTGTTTAATCACCTGAAAGACGATGGTAATCATGACGGCCACCCAGGCGCAGACCGCGACGACGCCCAACGTCTGAACGCCGAGGAAGCGGAAGCCGCCGCCGTAGAACACGCCGCCGTCGCGGGCGAACAGGCCGGTGAGGATGGTGCCGCTTGCGCCGCACAGGAAGTGGACGCCCACCGCGCCGACTGGGTCATCGATTTTGAGCTTCTGGTCGACAAATTCGATACCGAAGACGATGATGAAACCGGCGATGACGCCGATGATTGCAGAGCCGCCGATTGAGACCATATCGCAGCCCGCTGTGATGGCCACCAGGCCGCCCAGCGCACCGTTGAGGGTCATCGAAACATCCGGCTTTTTGTAGCGCAGCCAGGTGATGCACATCACCGTGATCGCCGCCACCGCAGCCGCCATGTTGGTGGTGCAGAAAATTTCACCCATCGAGGACAGGACGCTGTCGCCGGTCGCGGAGACAGTGGAGCCGCCGTTGAACCCGAACCAGCAGAACCATAGGATGAATACGCCGAGCGCGCCGATGGTCAGGTTGTGGCCGAGGATCGCATTGGGCTTGCCGTCGGGGCCGTATTTGCCGAGGCGGGGCCCCAGGATTTTTGCGCCGATCAGGGCGCACAGGCCGCCCACCATGTGAACCGCCGTGGAGCCCGCGAAGTCATGGAAGCCCATTTGGGCCAGCCAGCCGCCGCCCCAGATCCAGTGGCCCGATACCGGGTAGATCAGGGCGCTGATGGCGATGCTGTAGATACAATAGGCCGAAAACTTGGTTCGCTCCGCCATCGCGCCGGATACGATGGTCGCGGCCGTGGCGCAGAACACCGTCTGAAAGATCAAAAATGCGTAGAGCGGGACGCCGCTGGGCAGGATCGCGCTGTAGTCCCCACGGACCATGGGGTCGAAGGAACCGAACAGCAGCCCGCTGGAACCGAACATAATGCCGAACCCGAGCAGCCAGTAGACCGGGGTTCCCAGGGCAAAGTCCATCAGGTTTTTCATGATGATGTTACCGGAGTTTTTCGCACGGGTGAAGCCCGCCTCCACCATCGCAAAGCCCGCCTGCATAAAGAACACAAGTGCGGCCGCAACCAACACCCATATGGTGTTTACCGAAGAATAGATTCCCGTTTCCATAAAGTCGCCTCCTAAAGATTAGAGTCAAAAAAAGGCGTGCACACCGCCTCAAACTCACGGTGCGCACGCCATTGTGCCTCTTCTATGTTTAAATGTCGTACAGCAGCTTGCTGTAGGTGGGGAACGGCCAGTCCTCCTGGCTACAGACCGATTCCAGTTCATCCGCCACCGCGCGTACCTCCTGCATCGAGGCGAAGATGACATCCTTGTAGTAATCGGCGAGCTCCTTTGCGCTGCCTTCGTGCTCCTTCACCTTCAGCAGCTCGTCGTCGAGCTGGTTGACCTTCTTACATAAGCTCGCGGAGAGGGAGGTCAATTTTGTAATCAGCGTCTCTTCCATCTCGCAGGAAATCGAGGGGAGCAGGGCGCGCTTATCCAGCGCGGACCGGCAGAGCTTGTCGGTATATTTTGAAATCGCCGGCAAAATCTGTTTTTTCACCATGTCGCACATGGTCAGCGCCTCGATACCGATCGTCTTGCTGTAGTTTTCCAGCAGGATCTCGTAGCGGGAGAGCATCTCGGTGGAGGTGAAGATCTTGTGCTTGGTGAACAGCGCCACATTTTTGTCCGCGACAAAGTAAGGCAGCGCATCCGGCGTGGATTTCAGGTTGAGCAGGCCGCGGCACTCCGCTTCGGCCACCCACTCGTCGGAGTAGTTGTTGCCGTTGAAGATGATGCGCTTGTGCTCCTGGTAGGTGGTTTTCACCAGTTTGGTGAGATCGGCGTTGAAGTCGGCGGACTGTTCCAGCACATCTGCGAACTGCGACAGCTCCTCGGCCACGATGGTGTTGAGCACGATGTTGGGGCCTGAGATCGAGAAGGTGGAGCCCAGCATACGGAACTCGAACTTGTTGCCAGTGAATGCAAACGGGGAGGTGCGGTTGCGGTCGGTGGTGTCCTTGGGGAAGCGCGGCAGGGTATGTACGCCCAGCTTCATAACCTCGGTGCACTTGGGGCTGTAAGGCGCATCGTTCGCGATCGACTCCAGCACTTCGGTCAGTTCGTCGCCCAGGAACATCGAGACGATGGCGGGCGGGGCCTCATTCGCACCCAGGCGGTGGTCGTTGCCCGCGTTGGCTACAGAGACGCGCAGCAGGTCCTGATACTCGTCGACCGCCTTGATCACCGCGGAGAGGAACAGCAGGAACTGCGCGTTCTCCCGCGGGGATTCGCCGGGCTCCAGCAAGTTTGCGCCGGTGTCCGTGGAGATCGACCAGTTGTTGTGCTTGCCGCTTCCGTTGACCCCCGCGAACGGCTTCTCATGCAGCAGGCAGACCAGGTCGTGGCGGGCAGCCACCTTTTTCATGATCTCCATCGTGAGCTGGTTGTGGTCGGTGGCGGTGTTGGTATTGCTGAAGATCGGGGCCAGCTCGTGCTGTGCGGGCGCGACCTCGTTGTGCTCGGTCTTGGCGAGGATGCCCAGCTTCCAGAGCTCCTGGTCGAGGTCCTTCATATAGGCCATGACGCGCGGTTTGATGGAGCCGAAGTAGTGGTCCTCCATCTCCTGGCCCTTGGGCGGCTTTGCGCCGAACAGCGTGCGCCCGGTGAGAATCAGGTCCTCGCGCTGGCTGTACAGCTTTTTGTCCACCAGGAAGTATTCCTGTTCGGGACCGACCGTGGTGGTGACACGGGTGGTCTCGGTGTCGCCGAACAGCCGCAGGATGCGCAGCGCCTGCCGGTTGATATCCTCCATCGAGCGCAGCAGCGGGGTTTTCTTATCCAGCGCTTCGCCCGAATAGGAGTAGAACACGGTGGGGATGCAGAGCGCGTTGTCTTTGATGAACGCGTAGGAGGTGGGGTCCCAAGCAGTGTAGCCCCTCGCCTCAAAGGTGGCGCGCAGGCCGCCGGAAGGGAAACTCGACGCATCCGGTTCGCCACGGACCAGCTCCTTGCCGGAAAACTCCATGATCACCCCGCCGCCTTCGGTGGGGGAGATGAAACTGTCGTGCTTCTCAGCGGTCACTCCGGTCATCGGCTGGAACCAGTGGGTGAAATGGGTAACCCCCTTTTCCACCGCCCAGTCCTTCATGGCGTTGGCGACGATGTTGGCGATGCTGGGGTCCAGGCTTTTGCCCTTTTCCATGGTGCGCTTGAGCGCCTTATAGGTTTCTTTCGGCAGGCGTTCCTTCATCACATGGTCGTTGAAGACGAGGCTGCCAAAGATTTCGGGTACCTGAGTGGATGCACTCATTCAAAATCCCTCCTCTAAAAATTCTGCAACAGCCGGAAAATAAAAAAGACGCTGCGGGTGGTTCCCCACCCACAGCGCCTTTGCTGTCTACGCTACGCATTATAGCCCGGTGTGAAAGATTTGTCAAGGTCTTTCTGTAAAAAAATTGCAAGTTTTTTTATGCTGTTGGCAAATCTCTTCTAGTTTACACAATGAAAACGAGAAATCAACCCCATTTTTGCAGAAATTGAAAAAATTTTTGCAAGTTACTTGACATGCTCCTGCAAATTTCCTATAATAACCATGATGAACAAAGGCGTTCATAGAAGGGTAAGCCCACGGCGGCATATCCTTTTATGAGCGCCTATTTTTTGTTGTGTAAAACATGGCGGCAGCCACGCGCGCAACGGACCTCACAACATCCCGGGGTGGTCCCCGAAACGCTTTTGGATAGGGAGGAAGCCCACATGTTAAAAAAGGAAGGTCAAGTCAGAATTCCATCGGGCTGTGCGATATCTGGAATTTTTTCCCGTAGCGGCAAGCGCCTGTGCGGCGACGCGATCGTCAAGTCGATTGCAACCATGCACGACCGCAGCAACGGTTTGGGCGGCGGCTTCGCAGGCTACGGTATCTACCCCGAATATAAGGACCTGTACGCATTTCATATCTTTTACGACGATACCAAGGCCAAGGAGGAGTGCGAGCGCTTTCTCGAGCGCCACTTCGACGTGGTCAACCTCTCCAAAATCCCGGTCAAGAAGGTGCCCAGCATCACCAACGAACCGCTCATCTGGCGCTATTTCGTCGCCCCGCTGCCCACCCGCCTGGCTGACGCCCAGCTCGACGAGCGGGAATACGTGGTGCGCTGCGTCATCCGCGTCAATACGCAGATCGACGGCGCCTACGTCTTTTCCAGCGGCAAGAATATGGGCGTCTTCAAAGCGGTGGGTTTCCCCGAGGATGTGGGCGAGTTTTACCGCCTCAGCGAATACGAGGGCTACTGCTGGACGGCGCACGGCCGCTACCCGACCAACACCCCCGGCTGGTGGGGCGGCGCGCACCCCTTTGCGCTGCTCGACTATTCGATCGTACATAACGGGGAGATCTCCTCTTACGATGCCAACCGGCGCTACATTGAGATGTTCGGCTACCAATGCACCCTGCTCACCGACACCGAGGTGATCACCTATCTGGTGGACTTTCTGCACCGCCGCAAACAGCTCACCCTGGAGGAGGTGGCCAGCGTGATGGCCGCGCCATTCTGGAGCACGATCGAGCAGAGGCCGGCGGAGGAGCGCGAGCGCCTGACCTACCTGCGCACCATGTTTTCCAGCCTGCTGGTCACCGGGCCGTTTTCCATCCTGTTGGGGTTCGACGGCGGCCTGATGGCGCTCAACGACCGGCTGAAGCTGCGCTCGATGGTGGTGGGCGAAAGGGGAGACATGACCTACATCGCCAGCGAGGAGTGCGCTATCCGCGCCATTCAGCCCGACCTCGACCGCCTGTGGTCGCCCAGGGGCGGCGAGCCGGTGATCGTCACATTGAACGGAGGTGTCCGGTAATGGCAGTGGATTTCCTGTATCCGGAATATGAAGTGATCCGCAACCCGCAGCGCTGCATCGCCTGTAGGGTGTGCGAACGCCAGTGCGCCAACGAGGTGCACAGCTACGACGAGGAATTGGGCGTGATGCTCAGCGACGAGAGCAAATGCGTCTGCTGCCACCGCTGCGTGGCGCTCTGCCCTACGCGCGCGCTGAAGATCGTCAAATCCGACCATACCTTTAAGGAAAGCGCCAACTGGAGGGGCGACACCATCGCCGAGGTCTACCGCCAGGCGGGCAGCGGCGGGGTGCTGCTCTCCTCGATGGGCAACCCCAAAGATTTTCCCGTTTACTGGGATAAAATTCTCATCAACGCATCCCAGGTGACCAACCCCTCCATCGACCCGCTGCGTGAGCCGATGGAGACGCAGATCTACCTGGGCAAGCGTACCGCCGATGTGACGCGCGGCGCAGACGGCAAGATCGCCGCCGAGCTGCCGCCCCATCTGAGCCTGAAGGTGCCGGTGATGTTTGGCGCGATGTCCTACGGGTCGATCAGCTACAACGCGCACGAGAGCCTGGCGCGCGCCGCGTGCGAGCTCGGCACCTACTACAACACCGGCGAGGGCGGCCTGCATCAGGATTTCTACCAGTACGGGCCGCACACCATCGTACAGGTGGCCTCCGGCCGGTTCGGCGTCCACAAGAGCTACCTGGAGGCGGGCGCGGCCATCGAGATCAAGATGGGCCAGGGCGCCAAGCCGGGCATCGGCGGGCACCTGCCGGGCGCGAAGATCACCGGCGATGTATCCCGCACCCGCATGATTCCGGAGGGGAGCGACGCGATTTCGCCCGCCCCGCACCACGACATCTATTCAATTGAAGACCTGCGCCAGTTGGTTTTCAGCCTCAAGGAGGCCACCGCATATCAAAAGCCGGTCAGCGTAAAGATCGCTGCGGTGCACAACGTGGCGGCAATCGCCAGCGGTATCGCGCGCAGCGGAGCAGATATCATCGTGATCGACGGCTTCCGCGGAGGCACCGGCGCGGCGCCCACCCGCATCCGCGACAATGTGGGCATCCCGATCGAGCTGGCGCTCGCGGCTGTGGACCAGCGGCTGCGCGAGGAGGGCATCCGCGACAATGTTTCCATTGTGGTCAGCGGCAGCATCCGCAGCAGCGCGGACGTGGTCAAGGCGGTCGCGCTGGGCGCGGATGCGGTGTATATCGGCACTGCGGCGCTGCTGGCGCTCGGCTGCCACCTCTGCCGGAGCTGCCAGGCGGGCCGCTGCAACTGGGGCATCGCCACCCAGCGCCCCGACCTGGTCAAGCGCCTTAACCCGGATATCGGCTACAAGCGCCTGGTCAACCTCGTCACCGCTTGGGATCACGAGATCAAGGAGATGATGGGCGGCATGGGCATCAACTCGATCGAAGCGCTGCGCGGGAACCGCCTGATGCTGCGCGGGATCGGCTTAAACGAGAAGGAACTGCAAATACTAGGGATTAAGCACGCCGGTGAGTGACGGGCATGGCCCGCTGAAAATCACCGTGATAGGGAATGAAAGGACTGGAGCAATATGTTAACCTCGATTGTAGGCATCAACTGGGGCGACGAGGGCAAGGGGCGCATGGTGGATCTGCTCTCGGCCGACTACGACATTGTGGCGCGGTATCAGGGGGGCAACAACGCGGGCCACACGGTCATCAACCACCTGGGCAAGTTTGTGCTCAACCTGCTGCCCTCGGGAATCCTCCGCCCGAAGGTGGTCAACGTGATGGGAAACGGCATGGTAATCGACCTCGAGCACCTGTGCGGGGAGATCGGCCGCCTCACCGCGGCGGGGGTCAAAATCAGTCCGCAGAACCTCAAGATCAGCGACAAGGCGGTCGTGTGTATGCCCTACCACAAGCTGCTCGATTGCCTGGAGGAGGACCGGCTGGGCGACGCGAAGTTCGGCTCCACCCGCCGGGGCATCTCGCCGGTCTACAGCGACAAATATATGAAAAAGGCGATCCGCATGGGCGACCTGCTGGAGCCGGAGGCCCTCAAGGAACATCTGAAGGGAATCGTTGCGTGGAAGAACCTGACGGTGCAGGGGGCGTACGGCGCCGACCCGGTCAGCTTCGACGAGATATGGAGCTGGCTGCGCACCTACGGCGAGCCGCTGCTCCCCTACATCTGCGACGCTGGCCTCTATCTCGACAACGCCGAGCAGATGGGAAAAAAGATCATGTTCGAGGCGCAGCTCGGCGCGCTGCGCGACATCGATTTCGGCATCTACCCGTTCACCTCCGCGTCCTCCACCATCGCGGCCTACGCCCCGATCGGCGCGGGCATCCCCAACCGTAAGCTCGACAGGACCGTCGGCATCATGAAGGCGTACTCCACCTGCGTGGGGGAGGGACCCTTTACCTGCGAGTTGTTCGGCCCCGAGGCCGACCGGCTGCGCGAGGCCGGCGGCGAATACGGCGCGGCCACCGGCCGGCCCCGCCGGGTGGGTCCCTTCGACGTGGTAGCGTCAAAATACGGCGTGAAGGTGCAGGGGGCCGACGAGCTGGCGCTCACCAAGATGGATGTGCTCAGCTACCTGGAGGAGATCCCCGTCTGCGTCGGCTACGAGGTGCGCGGCGCGTTCACCCAGCACTTCCCGGTGGGGGCCAGGCTGGATGCGGCGAAGCCGGTGGTGGAGACCATGCCCGGCTGGCACTGCGACATCAGCGGTTGCCGCCGTCCGGAGGATCTGCCGAAGGCTGCGCTCGATTACATCCGTTATCTCGAGGAACAGGTCGAGTGCAGAATCAAATACGTTTCTGTGGGGCCCGAGCGGGAACAATATATCGTACTGTGAGGCGGAAAAGAGATGAAACGAATCTACGTCAATGAAAAGTGGTGCCTCGGCTGCCATCTGTGCGAATACTACTGTGCGTTTGCCAACTCCGGAGCGAAGAATATGGCCAAGGCGCTGCGCGACATCACCATCCACCCCCGCATTCGCATCGAGGAGGGGCGGGATGTCAGCTTCGCGGTGTCCTGCCGCCACTGCAAGGAGCCGCTCTGCGTCAAGAGCTGTATCACCGGCTCCCTCAAAATTGAGGATGGAGTGATCACCTTCGATCGGGAGCGCTGCGTGGGATGCTACACCTGCATCCTGTCCTGCCCCTATGGCGCGATCATGCCGGCCGAGGGCGGGGTGATTCAGAAGTGCGAGCTGTGCGTGCAGAATGCCGGTGGGTCCCCCGCCTGCGTGGCGGGATGCCCGAACAAGGCGATCGTATTTGAAGAGAGGGGAGAGCTATGAAGTACATAATCATCGGCAACTCCGCCGCCGCGGTGGGCTGTATCGAGGGCATCCGCAGGCAGGACGCCGATTCGCCGGTCACGGTGATTTCAGCGGAGCGCTACCATACCTATTCCCGTCCGCTCATCTCCTACCTGCTGGCGGGCAAGACCACCGAGCGCAAGATGAAATACCGTCCCGAGAGCTTTTACAGCGACAACCGCTGCAAGCTGATCGCGGGCAAGACGGTTATTTCCATCCAACCGGACAAAAAGACGGTGACCCTTTCCGACGGGAAGAGCCTGGATTACGATAAGCTGTTGGTCGCCACCGGTTCCACCCCGTTTGTGCCGCCCATCGCCGGGCTGGACAGCGTTACCCGAAAGACCACCTTTCTATCATTGGACGACGCGAAGGGGTTGGAGCAGTCGATCGCCAAGGATTGCCGGGTGCTGATCCTGGGCGCGGGGCTTATCGGCCTCAAGTGCGCCGAAGGGATCAACAAGCGGGTGCAGAGCGTCACGGTGGTGGATATGGCAGACCGCATCCTGCCGAGCATCCTCGACCAGGCGGGCGCGGCAATGGTCAAAAGCCACATGGAGAAAAAGGGAATTCAGTTTCTCCTCTCCGATTCGGTGCAGGAGTTCAGGGGCGACCTGGCGATTCTGAAAAGCGGCAAAAAGATCCCATTCGACCTGTTGGTGATCGCGGTGGGCGTGCGGTCCAACACCGCGCTGGTGGCGAATGCGGGCGGCGAGGTCGGCCGCGGCATCGCGGTGAACGACCGCTGCGAGACCAGCCTGCCGGATGTCTATGCGGCGGGCGACTGCACCGAATGCAAGGAGGTGACCAGCGGCGAGCGGCGGGTGTTGGCGCTGCTGCCCAACGCCTACATGCAGGGGGAGTGCGCGGGCGTCAATATGGCGGGGGGCAGCGCGCACTACGACAAGGCGATCGCGATGAACGCCATCGGCTTTTTCGGCCTGCATATCCTCACGGCTGGAAGCTACGAGGGCGAGGACTACATCACCAAGAGCGCGGGCGTCTACAAGCGCCTGTTCTGTAAGGATAACCGCCTGTGCGGCTACATCCTGATCGGGGATGTGGCGCGCGCGGGCATCTACACCCAGATGATCAAGGATCGGACCCCGTTGGATACGGTGGACTTTGAGCTCATTAAGGAAAAGCCCCAGCTGATGGCCTTTTCGCGGGCCAGGCGGAAAGAGATGTTGGGAGGGGAATCGGCATGAGAATCCAAGCGGGAGACATGCATTTTCAAAAGCTCAATCAGGCGGTGCGCGCAACCGAGGACACGCGCGTCATCATCGACAATTGCCTTGGCCAGCGGTACATCGCCAGCGGGCTGGGCGGCAAGGAGATTGTCATCAACGGCACGCCGGGCAATGCGCTGGGTGCCTACATGGACGGCTGCACCGTCACGGTCAACGGCAACGCGCAGGACGCCACCGGGGACACCATGAACGCGGGGGAAATCCGCATCCACGGCAGCTCGGGCGACGCCACCGGCTACGCGATGCGCGGCGGCCGGATTCTCGTCCACGGGGATACCGGATACCGCGCGGGTATCCATATGAAGGCTTATCAGGACAAAGTCCCGGTGCTGGTGGTGGGCGGCCGGGCGGGCAGTTTTTTGGGGGAGTACCAGGCCGGCGGCCTGATTGTGGTGCTGGGGCTTTCGGGCGACGGCAGGGAGGCACCGGTGGGTTATTTCTGCGGTACCGGGATGCACGGCGGCCGGATGTTCCTGCGCTGTGAGGAGCCTCCAGCGGGGCTCCCGCCGCAGGTGCACGCGCGGGCCGCCACCGATGAGGATCTGGAGGAAATCCTGCTCCACCTCGAGGCGTTTTGCAGCGAATTTTCCGAAGACCTGGAGGCCATCCGGAACAGCCGCTTTTATCTGTTGACGCCGGATACCAAAAATCCTTACAAACAGCTTTATACGCAGAATTAAATGATGTATAATAACCACAGAAAATCGGTGGGAGGGCGGCAGCGGGGTGCGCCGCCGCTTTCCAAATATACCACCCGACGGGAGGAACCACGATGAATTACACCGTGTCCGAGGTGCTGCAATTTGTCCGGGAAAACGACGTCAAGTTTATTCGTCTGGCTTTCTGCGACATCTTCGGCGTTCAAAAGAACATCTCCATCATGCCGGCCGAACTGCCCCGCGCGTTCGAGAACGGCATCTCCTTCGACGCTTCGGCGGTGCGCGGCTTTCTGAATGTGGATGAATCCGACCTCTTCCTGTTCCCGGACCCCGCCACGTTGAGCATCCTGCCCTGGCGGCCGGCCCACAGCCGGGTGGTGCGTATGCTGTGCGATATCCGCCGCCCTGACGGAACCCTCTTTGAGGGGGACACCCGTGGCCTGCTGCGCCGTGCGGTGGCCGACGCCGCGCGGATGGGGCTGCAATGCCGGGTCGGAGCGGAATGCGAGTTTTACCTGTTCGAGCGGGACGAAGCCGGTGAACCCACCATGATCCCGCACGACCGGGGCGGTTACTTCGACGTTTCCCCGCGGGACAAGGGGGAGAATGTGCGCCGCGAAATCTGTCTGACCCTTGAGGAGATGGGCATTCAGCCGGAGAGCTCCCACCACGAACAGGGCCCCGGCCAGAACGAGATCGACTTCAAGTACAGCGACGCGCTCACTGCGGCGGATAATCTTATCACCTTCAAATGGGTGGTGCGCACCACCGCGGCGCGCAACGGCCTGCACGCCTCCTTCCTGCCCAAGCCGTTCGCAGACTGGAGCGGCAGCGGCCTGCACGTCAACCTTTCGGTGTGTAAAAACGGCATCAATCTGTTCGACCACAACCGCTCGATCCACAACCCAGAGGTGGAGGCGTTTATGCAGGGCATCCTCGACCGCGTGCCGGAGATCACCGCGTTTCTCAATCCGCTGACCAATTCCTACGCGCGGTTTGGACGCATGGAGGCGCCGGGCTATGTCACCTGGTCGCATCAGAACCGGTCGCAGCTCGTGCGCGTTCCGGCGGCAAAAGGGGAGTACAGCCGCATGGAGCTGCGCTCGCCCGATCCGTCCTGTAACCCCTATTTGGCGTTTGCGCTGCTCATCCAAGCGGGACTGGAGGGGATCGGACAGAACAAAAAGCTGTGTGCGCCGGTGGACGGCAATCTCTTTTCCATGAGCGCAGAGGAGCTCGCCGCCTATACGCGGCTGCCGCAAGACCTGGAGGAGGCGCTCGGCCTCGCACAGGAAAGCGCGTTCGTCCGGCGGGTGCTCCCGACGGGCACGCTGGATCGATACATTGCCGCCAAGCGCGCGGAGTGCGACGCATGCGGCGCGGCTGGCGACCGTGAGCAATTTGAACGCGACCGCTATTTTGCCGAGGTCTGACCCAGAGCGGATGTATATCGACGACGACAAGGGGGAACCGTATGGACAAACTGCTCATTGTGTCCAGCAGCGACCAGGGGCGGAAATTTTTGACCGAGCTCTGCGCCGCGCAGTCCCTTGGCCGCCCCTCCGTGGCTGAAAACGGCGCGCAGGCCCGTCGGATGTTGATCGACGACTGCTACGACCTCATCGTCATCAACGCCCCCTTGCGCGATGAATTCGGGCAGGAGCTGGCGCTCGGCCTCACCCAGTCCACCGACGCTGGCATCATCCTGTTGGTGAAGGGCGAGATGGCGGACGCCGTCTCCGCCAAGGTGGAGGATTACGGGGTGCTGGTGCTGGCCAAGCCCCTGAGCAAGCAGCTTTTTTTCCAGTCGGTCAAGATGGTGGCGGCCTCCCGCCGGCGGTTATTGGGGCTGCAAACGGAAAACATCAAGCTCCAACACAAAATCGAAGAGATCCGCATGGTGGACCGGGCCAAGTGCGCGCTCATCCAGTACCTCGGCTTTACCGAGCCGCAGGCCCACCGCTACATTGAAAAGCAGGCGATGGACCTGCGCCAGACCCGCCGCGAGGTGGCGGAATCGATCCTAAAAACCTACGAAAGCTAACCATCGCGGCCCCGCATTCATTGTCCGCGCGTGAGGGCCGCGGTTTCAAGATGACGCCGTGCGCGGCGGCCAGGAGTGAGGGATAACAGCTATGGATACCGTCTATTTGATTTTGGAAAACGGCAGGGTATTTGAGGGCAAGGGCTTCGGCGCGGATGCTGAGGTGACGGGAGAAATCGTCTTTACCACCGGTCTGGCCGGATATCTCGAGACATTGACCGACCCCAGCTACTACGGGCAGATCGTGGTGCAGACATTTCCGCTCATCGGCAACTATGGAATGATCTCCGCCGACTTCGAGAGCGACCGCCCCGCCTTAACTGCATATGTTGTACGTGAATGGTGCCAGGAGCCCTCGAACTTCCGCAGCGAGGGCACTCTTGACACCTTTTTAAAAAAGTGGGGTATCCCCGGCATCTGCGGGGTGGATACCCGCGAACTCACCCGTATCATCCGTGAACACGGCGTGATGGGCGCGCGCCTGGTCCATTCGCTCGATCATCTGTCCGAGGAGATCGAACGGGCGAAGGGGTTCCGCGTCACCGGCGCGGTCAGGGCGGTGAGCTGCCGCGAGGCGTCCACTGCGCAGCCTGAGGGCCCGGTGAAGCACCGGGTGGTGCTGTGGGACTTCGGCGCCAAGGCCAACATCCGCGGCGAGCTGCTCAGGCGGGGATGCGAGGTAACCACCGTGCCCTATGATACCACAGCGGACCGGATTCTCGCCCTGCACCCGGACGGCGTGATGCTCTCCAACGGCCCGGGCGACCCCACAGAGAATACCGGCGTGATCGAACAGCTCCGCCTGCTGTGCGCCTCCGGCCTGCCCATCTTCGGCATCTGCCTGGGCCACCAATTGTTGGCGCTCTCCCAGGGCGCGTCCACCCGGAAGATGAAGTACGGCCACCGCGGTTCCAACCAGCCGGTGCGCGACCTCGCCTCCAACCGGGTGTATATTACCAGCCAGAACCACGGCTATGCGGTGGAGGGTGACAGCCTGCCGGAGGGCGCGAGGGTCAGTTTTGTCAACGGCAACGAGCCGGCCAGCTGCGAGGGGGTCGATTATGACTACATGTCCGCTTTCACGGTGCAGTTCCACCCCGAGGCATGTGCAGGGCCGCAGGACACGGCGTTTTTGTTCGACCGGTTTATGGGGATGATGGAGCAGAAGAAGGAGGAGAAGGCGGGATGAAACGGCGGTTTACCAAGATGCACGGCTGCGGCAACGACTACGTCTATTTTGACTGCATGGAGCAGAAATTTCCTGAACCGGAGAAAAACGCTGTCTGGATTTCAGACCGCCACCGGGGCGTGGGGGGAGACGGCATCATCCTGATCTGCCCCTCCGAGGTGGCGGACGCCAAGATGCGGATTTTCAACATCGACGGCAGCGAGGGGAGGATGTGCGGCAACGGCATACGCTGCGTGGGCAAGTTTCTTTACGACAAGGGTATCGTCCACAAAACGGAGCTCGCAGTGGAGACCCTGAGCGGGGTCAAGCGCCTCAGCTTGCAGGTGGAGGATGGCGCGGTGACGTCGGTCACGGTGGATATGGGCCCCGCGGAGCTGGTACCTGAGAAAATCCCGGTGCACCTGCCGGGCGAGCGCGCGGTCGGTGCGCCGCTCGAGGTGGACGGCGAAACCTATGCGGTCACCTGCGTGTCGATGGGCAACCCCCACTGCGTCGTTTTCTGCGGCGATCCGGACGCGGTGGAGCTGGAGAAGCTCGGCCCGCGGTTTGAATATCACCCGGCGTTCCCCGAGCGGGTCAACACCGAGTTTGTCTCGGTGGAGGACAGCCATACCCTGCATATGCGGGTGTGGGAGCGGGGCAGCGGCGAGACGATGGCCTGCGGCACCGGGGCGTGCGCGTCGGTGGTGGCGGCAGTGCTCAATGGGCATTGCCCCAAGGATAAGGATGTGACCGTGCGGCTGCGCGGCGGCGACCTGAGCATCCGCTACACCGATCGGACCGTCTGGATGACAGGGGAAGCGAAAATTGCGTTTGAAGGGGAGATCGAGCTATGACCAAGTACATCTTTGTGACCGGCGGCGTGGTGTCCGGCCTGGGCAAGGGGATCACTGCGGCGTCGCTGGGCCGTCTGCTGAAGGCGCGCGGACTCACCATTGCCGCGCAGAAGCTGGATCCCTATATCAACGTCGATCCGGGCACCATGAGTCCCTACCAGCACGGCGAGGTGTTCGTCACTGACGACGGCGCGGAGACCGACCTGGACCTCGGCCACTACGAGCGTTTTATCGATGAAAATTTGAATCAGTATTCCAATTTGACCACCGGTAAGGTATACTGGAATGTGTTGACCAAGGAGCGCGGCGGGGAATATCTGGGCGAGACGGTGCAGGTCATCCCGCATATCACCAACGAGATCAAGAGTTTCATCTACTCGGTCGGCAAAAAGACCGGTGCGGATGTGGTAATCACCGAGATCGGCGGCACCACCGGCGACATCGAGAGCCAGCCGTTCCTCGAAGCGATCCGGCAGGTGGGCCACGAGGTGGGCCGCGAAAACTGCCTGTTTCTCCACGTGACGCTGGTGCCTTACCTCCAGAGCTCGGGTGAGCACAAATCCAAGCCTACCCAGCACTCGGTCACGGAGCTGCAATCGTTCGGCATCCAGCCGGACATCATCATCGCGCGGTGCGACGAGCCGATCGAGGAGTCGATCCGGCGCAAGATCGCGCTGTTCTGCAACGTCAAGTCCGACTGCGTTGTGGAAAACCTCACCCTGCCCGTTCTCTACCAGTGCCCGATCATGCTCGAGGAGAACGGCCTGGCGGACATCGTCTGCCGGGAACTCGGCCTCACCTGCGGCAAGGGCGACCTGACAGAGTGGCGGCAGATGCTCCAGCGCATCGAGACAGCCGAAAAGACGGTGACCATCGCGCTGGTGGGCAAGTATGTCAAGCTGCACGACGCTTATCTCTCGGTTGCGGAATCGCTGCGCCACGCGGGCTATGAGAACGGCGCCAAGGTCAAAATTGAATGGGTGGATTCGGAGTTCCTGGATGAAGGCAATGTTGCCCAGCGCCTCGCGGGCGCGCAGGGGATCATCGTCCCCGGCGGCTTTGGCGACCGAGGCATCGAGGGCATGATTCTGGCTGCGCGTTATGCCCGGACCAATGGCATTCCGTATTTTGGCATCTGCCTTGGTATGCAGATCGCCGTGATCGAATATGCTAGAAATGTGCTGGGCTGGAAGGACGCCGACTCCAGTGAATTTGTACCGAACACCCCGCATCCGGTCATCGACCTGATGCCCGACCAGCAGGGCAACCTGCCCAAAGGCGGCACTATGCGCCTGGGCGCGTACCCCTGCAAAATCAAAGCCGGAACCCTGCTGGAAGCGACCTACGGCCAGCAGGAAATTTCTGAGCGCCACCGCCACCGCTACGAGTTCAACAACCGTTTCCGCGAGGATTTCACGCGGGCGGGGATGGTGCTTGCGGGCACTTCGCCCGACGAACGGCTGGTTGAGGCGGTGGAGCTGCCGGATCATCGTTTCCACCTCGGGGTGCAGTATCACCCCGAGTTTAAGAGCCGCCCCAACCGGGCGCATCCGCTGTTCCGCGAGTTTATCGCGGCAGCGCTGGAATAAACGGTTTCTTCCTCACATAACTTGGGCCCGTCCGACGAGGCCGGTTTCAGGAGGGATGGAACCGGCCAACAGGAGTAAGGACATCATTTTAGAACGGGGGATCATTTTATGTGTGGAATTGTCGGGTTTACCGGAAGAACAGATTGTGTCAAGGTGCTGCTCAGCGGCCTGGAATCCCAGGAATACCGCGGCTATGACTCCGCGGGCATCGCCGTGCTCGGCCAGGACGGGCTCCAGGTGCGCAAGGCGGCCGGCCGGCTCGCCAACCTGCGCGCGGAGCTCACCCAAAATCCCGTGGGGGGCTGTACCGGCATCGGCCACACCCGTTGGGCCACCCACGGCGAACCCAATGAGGTCAATGCCCATCCGCACACCGATATGTCGGGCAGAGTCGCTGTAGTGCACAACGGCATCATTGAAAACTTTGCCGAACTTAAAAGCCAACTGATCGACCAGGGGGTCAAGTTCCGCAGCCAGACCGACACCGAGGTGGTGGCGCAGCTGCTCGGCCTTTGCGACCGGGGAGACATGCGCGCCACCCTGCGGCAGGTGCTGCCCATGCTGCGCGGCTCCTATGCGCTGGTGATCGCCAGCGCAAGCCAGCCGGACACCCTGTGGTGCGTGCGCTGCAACAACCCGCTGGTGATCGGCCGCGGGGAGGGCGCCAACTACATCGCAAGCGATGTGGCGGCGCTGCTGCGCTATACCCGCGAGGTCTACCTGCCCGACGACCATGAGGTCGCGGAGATCACCGCCGACCGCATCTCCTTCTTCGCGCCGGACGGCAGCCCCATTGAGAAGGAGATTCAGCAGGTCGGCTGGGATGTGGATTCCGCTCAGAAGAAAGGGTTCGACCACTTCATGCTCAAGGAAATTTTTGAGCAGCCCCGCGCGATTGCGGACACCTTGCGGCATTATGTCGATACCGACACCCTCACCCTGCGGCGCGACCGTATGCCGTTCACCCGCAAGCAGGCGGTCCTGCTGCGCCAGCTCACCATTGTGGCGTGCGGCACCGCCTACCACGCGGGCATGATGGGCAAATCCCTCATCCAGCGCCTGGCGCGCATTCCGGTGCAGGCCGAGATCGCCAGCGAATACCGCTACAGCGAGACCCTTGCGACCGAAAACGAGGTGGTCATCGCGGTCAGCCAGTCGGGCGAGACGGCCGACACGGTGGCTGCGGTGCGCAAGGCGAAGAAAAACGGCCAACGGGTGATCTCGCTGTGCAATGTGATCGGCAGCACCATCGCGCGTGAGACCGACGCGGTGCTCTACACCCTCGCCGGGCCGGAGATTGCGGTGGCGTCCACCAAGGCGTACAGCACCCAGATGCTGCTGTTCGAGCTGATTGCGCTCGACCTCGCCAACCTGCGCGGCGAGCTGTCCGACGAGGAGCTCCGGGAACACCTGGCCGAACTGCTGCGCATCCCCGAGAAGATGGAGCAGATCCTCGCGCAGAAGGACATGGTGAAGGAGTTCACCCGCAGGATGAAGGACTGCGAGGACGTTTTCTTCATCGGTAGATTGATGGACTACTACAGCTCGCTGGAGGCGGCTCTCAAGCTCAAGGAGATCTCCTATCTCCACAGCGAGGCGTATGCGGCGGGCGAGCTCAAGCACGGCACCATCGCCATGATCGACGACACCACCCTGGTGGTCGCGATCGCAACCCAGGAGAGCGTCCTGGAAAAGACCATGAGCAATGTGGAGGAGGTGCGTGCGCGGGGGGCGCGGCTGTTGCTGCTGTCCGACCACGAGATCGCCGTACCCGCCAAGGCCGAGGTCTGGGCGGTCCCGCAGACCTTCGACGCGTTCGCTCCCATCCTGACCATCGTTTATCTGCAACTGTTTGCATACTATATGGCGCTCCAGCGCGGCTGCGACATCGACAAACCGCGCAATCTGGCCAAGAGCGTCACCGTGGAATAATATTGGGGCCTCTGAAAGTTTTTTCATCTGACGCCCCAGGACGAAAAAGTGAGGCGAATTTGGGCATGAATATCAATAAGCATTACCTCGAATTGCAGGAAAGCTACCTCTTCTCTACCATCAACCACAAGGTGGCGGAATTTCAGCGGGAGCATCCCGACCGCAAGCTCATCCGCATGGGCATCGGCGACGTGACGCTGCCGCTCGCCCCGGCGGTGGTGGCGGCCATGCAGGCGGCCGTGGCCCAGATGGGCTGCAAATCCACCTTTCACGGCTACGGCCCCGAACAGGGCTATGGATTTCTGCGCGAGGCGATCGCCGTGTATTACCAGAGATTCGGCGTGACCCTGCCTGCGGATGATATCTTTGTCAGCGACGGCGCGAAGAGCGACCTGGGCAACATCCTCGACCTGTTCGACGCGGATAACACCGTGCTGATCCCCGACCCGGTCTACCCGGTGTACGTCGATACCAATGTGATGGCCGGGCGCAAAATCGTGTTCGCCGATGCGAACGAGGAAAACGGCTTTCTGCCCATGCCCGACCGGTCGGTGCACGCGGATATCATCTACCTGTGCTCCCCCAACAACCCCACCGGCGCGGCCTACAGCCGCGGCCAGCTGGAGGCATGGGTGGACTACGCGCTTTCTGAGGACGCGGTGATCCTGTTCGACGCGGCCTATGAGGCGTTTATCTGCGACGAGGACCTGCCGCACAGCATCTATGAGATCGAGGCCGCCAAGCGCTGCGCCATCGAGTTCTGCTCCTTCTCCAAGACGGCCGGGTTCACCGGTACCCGCTGCGGCTACACGGTGGTGCCCTCCGAGCTGGTGGCGCAGGAGATCGGGCTGCGCAAGCTGTGGCTGCGCCGTCAGACCACCAAGTTCAACGGCGTGCCCTACATCGTGCAGCGCGGGGCCGAAGCGGTGCTTTCCGAAGCGGGGCAGCGCCAGTGCCGGGCCAATATCGCGGTCTACCAGGAGAACGCCCGCATCATCGCGGATACCCTGCGCGGCATGGGCATCTGGTTCACAGGCGGGAAAAATTCGCCCTATATCTGGCTCAAATGTCCGGGCGGACTGGATTCCTGGACGTTCTTTGACAGGCTGCTCGCCGAGGCCGGCGTGATCGGCACCCCGGGCAGCGGGTTCGGCAAAAACGGCGAGGGATTTTTCCGCCTCACCGGGTTTGGCGAAAAGGCGGCCACCGAGGTGGCGATGAAGCGGTTCCAAAATTTGTTTGCATAAACGACAGAAGGTTCCCCCGGCCGCTTTCGCCGGGGGAACCTTCTGTTCCAATTGCGGGAGGTCATCAAGATGAAGGATGGATTTGTGAAGGTGGCGGCTGCGACCCCGGCGATCCAAGTGGCGGACTGCGCCTATAACGCCGCGCAGATTGAAACGCTGATGCGCAGCGCGGCGGACCAGGGGGTGTCGCTGCTGGCGCTGCCCGAGCTGTGCATCACCGGGTATACCTGCGGCGACCTGTTTTTGCAGAGCGCTTTGCTCGACGGCGCGCGCGCAGCCCTGCGCCGGCTGATCGATGTGAGCGCCGGACTGCCGCTGGCAGTGGCGGTGGGGTTGCCGCTGGCGCGCGGCAACCGCCTTTATAACTGCGCGGCGGTGTTCTGCTGCGGCGAGCTGCTGGGGGTGGTGCCCAAGACCCATCTGCCCAACTACGGCGAGTTTTACGAGCGCCGCCACTTTTCCCCAGCTCCGCAGGAGAACGCGTCCATCACGGTCGACGGCCGCGATTATCCGTTCGGGCCGCGGCTATTGTTCTGCTGCCGGGCTCTGCCCGCGTTCCAGTTCGCGGTGGAAATCTGCGAGGACCTCTGGGTGCCGTGCAGCCCCTCGGAGACGCATGTTCTGGAAGGCGCGACCGTGATCCTCAATTTGTCCGCGAGTGACGAGACGATCGGCAAAGCCGAGTACCGCCGGCAGTTGGTGTCGAGCCAGTCGGCCAAGCTGCTCTGCGGCTACCTCTACGCGGATGCAGGGGAGGGGGAATCCACCACCGACCTGGTGTTCGGCGGGCACAACCTGATCGCGGAAAATGGCGCGGTGCTGGCAGAAACCCCGCCGTTTACCGGCGGAATGGCGGTCACAGAACTGGACGTTTGCCGCCTGGAGCACGACCGGCGGCGCATGACCAGCTTCCCCGAGCAGCAGAGAAAGTCGATCCAAATCCCGTTTGATCTGCCGCTTACCGAGACCGCGCTCACCCGGCCGGTCGCGCGGCATCCCTTTGTACCGCAGGACGAGCGGGACCGCGCTGCGCGCTGTGAGGCGATCCTTGCAATTCAGGCCGCGGGTCTTCAAAAGAGGATGGAGCACACCGGCTGCAGGAAGCTGGTGATCGGCGTCTCGGGCGGGCTGGATTCCACCCTCGCAGTGTTGGCGGCGATCCGGACGCTCGACCGGATGGGGAGGCCGCACGCCGACCTGCTCGCGGTCACCATGCCCTGCTTCGGCACCACTGCGCGCACCAAGGGCAATGCCGAGCTGCTGTGCGAGCGGCTGGGGGTCGCTTTCCGGACGGTGGAAATCGGCGCGAGCGTGACGCAGCATTTTCGGGATATCGGCCTGCCACCGGGGGAGCGCGGCGCGGCCTTTGAGAACGGTCAGGCCCGCGAGCGCACCCAGGTGTTGATGGATTTGGCCAACCTCGAGGGCGGGCTGGTGATCGGCACGGGCGATCTCTCTGAGCTGGCGCTGGGATGGGCTACCTACAACGGCGACCACATGTCGATGTACGGGATCAATGCGTCGATTCCCAAGACGCTGGTGCGCCACCTGGTGCGCTACGAGGCGGACCGCACCGCCGATTCCGAGCTGCGCCGTGTCCTGCTCGACATTCTGGACACCCCGGTGAGCCCCGAGCTGCTGTCGGCCAAGGACGGCGAGATCACCCAGATCACTGAGGAGTTGGTGGGGCCGTACGAGCTGCACGATTTTTTCCTCTACCATGTCATCCGCTTCGGTTTTGGCCCGGCCAAGGTGCTGCGGTTGGCCGAACGCACCTTCGCGGGCGCCTACCCCCGCGACACCCTGCTGCACTGGCTTAAAACCTTCTACCGTCGGTTCTTCTCTCAGCAGTTTAAGCGCTCCTGCCTGCCCGACGGGCCGAAGGTGGGTTCGGTTTCGCTCTCCCCACGCGGGGATTGGCGGATGCCCAGCGATGCGAGCGCCACGCTTTGGCTAAGCGAGCTGGAACGGATTTAAGACGGAAAAAAGCTCCCTCCGAGGCAACCCGGAAGGAGCTTTTGCTGTTATTTTCTGAAAAATCAGGCTTTGCCGACCGAACCGAACATCTCCATCTTCTCTTTGACGGTATCAACGATCGCGGCGGCGCCGGGAGCGAGCAGCTTGCGGGGGTCAAAGCCCTTGCCCTCGAGGTCCTTGCCGGCTTCGACGTATTTCCGGGTCGCAGCCGCAAAGGCGAGCTGGCACTCGGTGTTCACGTTGATCTTGGAAACGCCCATGCTGATGGCCTTTTTGATCATTTCGTCGGGGATACCGGTGCCGCCGTGCAGAACCAGGGGCACGCCCGCGGTGATCTCGTGGATTTTCTCCAGCGCGTCGAAGCGCAGGCCGGGCCAGTTGGCAGGATATTTGCCGTGGATGTTGCCGATGCCGGCAGCCAGCATGGTCACACCCAGGTCGGCGATCATCTTGCACTCAGCGGGGTCTGCAACCTCGCCCGCGCCGACGACGCCGTCCTCCTCGCCGCCGATCGAACCGACCTCGGCCTCGAGGGAGATGCCCCTTGCGTTGGCAAGCTCGATCAGCTCTTTGGTTTTGGCGATGTTCTCATCGATGCTGTAGTGGGAACCGTCGAACATGATGGAGGAGAAACCGGCCTCAATGCAGGCCTTCGCGCCTTCATAGGAGCCGTGGTCCAGATGCAGGCAGACGGGAACGGTGATGCCCATCGACTCGACCATCGCCTTGACCATAGCGGCCACGGTTTTAAAGCCGGTCATATATTTGCCTGCGCCCTCGGAAACGCCGAGGATGATCGGGGAGTTGCACTCCTGGGCCGCCTGCAGAGCGGATTTGGTCCACTCCAGATTGTTGATATTGAACTGGCCGACCGCATAATGGCCATCGCGGGCTTTGGTAAGCATTTCTTTTGCAGATACTAACATAATATTGAAACCTCCCACTACATTTTGAGGTCTTACTTGACCCCATTCCAGTAATCTATTATATCTGATTTTGGCACAAATAGCAAACCACTAATATCATCAAAAAAAGATGGTTTTTAGCTGTTAAATTTATCACAAACAGGAAATCCCGGCTATTTTTTGTCGAATGCCTCTGGGCAGACGCGCGCGTAGTGGAAGATGTACTGCTGCGCGATGCCCGCGTCGGCCCGGGCACAGCGGGGCAAGCCTTTGGGAAACAACTGCTTCATCGCGCGCTTCATCCACACGTCCATCGGGAAGCATTCCCGCCGGCCAAAGCCATAAAGCAGGGCGCATTCCGCCACCTTCGGCCCCACCCCGCGGATGGTTTGCAGCGCCGCGCGGGCGTCGTCCAGCGGCATGCGGGCGATTTCATCCAAATCGAGCTCGCCGGATGCCACTTTATCTGCGGCGTCAAGCAGATAGCCCGCGCGCCAACCCGCGCGCAGGGGCGCGAGATCCTCCTCGGTGTGCCCGGCGAGCTGTTCGGGCCGGGGAAAGGCGTGGATGCCGACTGAGAGCTCGTCCCCGAACCCGCCGCACAACCGCGCGACAATCCCCTTGATGCGGCCGAGGTTGTTGTTTTGGCTGATGATGAACGAGCAGAGGGTCTCCCACGGTTCCTGCCGCAGCACCCGGATGCCGGGCGCAAACGCGGCCGCGCGGGCCAGCTGCCTGTCGCGGCACAAGCGCTCACGGATGGCGGCATAGCTCACCTCCAGATCGAAGTAGTTGCGCCAAAACGGCTCGTCCCCCTCGGCGGCGTGTTCCAGCAGCAGGCCGTCCGGCATCTGCTTTGCGCGGCAGAAGCGGCGCGACACAACGCCATGGTACCAGCCATCCCCCTCCGCCTCCCAGCGGAAGCACTGGCCGCAGTCCAAGGTGTCCGCCAAGGAAAAATTTTCTTCGGCCGGAATTGCGAGCTGCAAAAAAGTTATCGTAGTGTCCATACAACCCCTCCCTTTGTTTCCAGTATACCTGACCCGCGCCGGGGGCGCAACCGAAACGATGCGGTAAAAATTGTTGAAGGCTATGAAAAATTACGGTATGTAATTGGTAAAAAATAGATTTCAACAAAAATGAATAAAAACTTTGTAAAGGGGAAACCGCGTTTCTATGCAGGACAAACCGAATTTATTCCACACTTTCCACGGAGTTTTCCACAAGAAAACGCGGGCCATTGTGGGAAAAATGAATAATACATTCCGTATAACGACAGAAAATAGGGTTGCAATGCAGTTTTTCGCGTGTATCCCGGTGAAAATTCTGCTGTATGGCCGATTTTGTCGGATACTGTAGCCAAATTCACCAGGAGACGTCATCTATGAATGATTTTTGCAGGGAAGGGAATAATTGTATTGTCTACAAAATGTATTGTATTTGGGCTATTTTTGCCCGCTGCGATAAAGAAAGAGAGGCGGTTTTGTCATGCTGCGTGGAGTGAATAAGAAGATCATTGAGGTCGTGGACACCCAAAACGAGTATTTTGAGAGAGCCATTCTGTTTGTCAAGGACCGCAGGCTCGCGGAGAATGAGAGTGAAATCAAGCGGAATGCCGACGATTTTTTGAAGAATGCGAGCGGAAGTCGCCTGCGCCGCATGTTGTTGCGCCTGCCGCTGTTCGAGACCCTGAAGCTGCTGGGGGCGGCGGGTGTGGGGGCCGCTGTGGCGCTCGCTGTGGTTCTGCTGTAAAAAATTCAATCTTTGTGGTTTTATCGTGTCGCATTTTATGCTATAATTTGAATTCATAGGATCGGTTTTACCGGACCAAAACGCCCGCGGGTTTGCCTGGGGCGCAACAGAGGGGAACAACAGCGATGAATCAGAACAGGGAAGAAAGGCCGACCGACCTCATTTATGGCCGGAATGCGGTACTGGAGGCGCTCAAATCCGACCAGTGCCTGGATAAATTGTACATCGCCGCGGGCGATGGAAAGGGCAGCATCGGCCGGATCATCGGCATGGCGCGCGACCGGGGGATCCCGGTGAAGGATGTCACCCAGCAAAAGCTGGACGCCATGTGCGGAACCGAGGGGCACCAGGGGGTGGCGGCCACAGTGGCCGCCGTGCGCTACAGCACCCTCGAGGAGGTCTATCAGCGCGCCGAGGAGAAGGGGGAGCCGCTGTTTGTTATTTTAGCGGATGAAATCGAGGATCCGCACAACCTGGGTGCGCTCATCCGCACGGCGGAGTGCAGCGGTGCGCATGGGATTATCATTCCCAAACGGCGCAGCGCAGGGCTTTCGCCGACCGTTTTTAAGGCGTCGGCCGGTGCGGCCAGCTATCTTCCGGTGGTGCGGGTGGCCAACCTCGCAGCTGCGATGGAGGAGCTCAAGGGGCGCGGCGTATGGCTTTACTGCGCCGATATGGACGGCCAGACCTGGTGCAAGGTGGATTACTCCGGCGCGGTCGGCCTGGTGGTCGGCAGCGAAGGCAACGGCGTGGGCCGGTTAATCAAGGAAAAATGTGACTTTACTGTGGCGCTGCCGATGCTCGGCAGCATCAATTCGCTCAATGCTTCGGTCGCGGGCGGTATTTTGATGTACGAGATCGCGCGGCAGCGTTTGAAGCTGTAGCGGTCCGTCGGGTGGACAGAGGGGGTTATCAACATGGATCGCAATTACGATATCGACAGCATCCTTGCTGAAATCAAGCAGAAGAAAGCGGGCAAGGCCGCGGCGGAGGCCGCGGCATCCCATGGACGTACAGCGGAGGCCGACCCGTACGATCGTCCGCACGCCGCCTATCGCGAGCCGCCGCGCCGCACAGCGGATTACGATGACTTCGACTACGAGAGACCGGGGCGTCCCCTTCCCACAAAGGAATATCAGGAATACGAGGACGACGACGATTTTGGACGCCCGGTCCTCCATCGGCCGATCCGGCCGGTGCGGGACTATGACGACGACTATTTTTCCCGGCCTGTCCCGCCGCGCCGCCGCGCGGGGGAGCCGCAGCAGGCCACGGTGCGCTTGCCGCGCGATTATGACATTTACGACGAGCCGCCCCGCAACCGAGCCTACCGCAGCTACGAACGGGAACAAGCTCATTACGACCCCGTGGATGCCGTTTATTCCGCGGCGCAGGAGGCGGATCGGTACAACCGCCGGGCGGAGGAGGACGGTGGGCGCAAGTCCCTGTCGATTCGCCGGCCGAGTGCCCGCCGCCAGGATGAGCCGGACGAATTTATTATGAAATACAGCGGGCTTTCTCCCATTGGAACCGGCGCCCGCCGGCGCCCGGAATGGAGCGAAATCCGCAACAATTTCGGCGCGCCGGTGAATTCCCCCGAGCGGCGGCAGGCCGAGGCGAGACAGAAAGCCGCGCCGCGCGAGGAGCCGCCCGCCGCGCCGGCGGAACCGGCGCCGGAACCCAAGCATGGGTTCCAGTTCCATGCCGAGGCGGAGACCGCGGAGGAGCCCGTGCCCCAGATGGCGCCGGAACCTGTACGCAAGGAGAAACCGGCGTTTGACGCCGCCGATTTTGGCATTACGGAGGATGCTCCCGCAGGGGCCGCGCCGCCGCTCCCATTCCACGTGGTAGAAAATGGGCCGGAGCAGGAGTTGACGGCGGAGGACGATTCGGGCGACTACGAGGACGAACCGGCCAGCCGGATGGGGATGGAGGAATTCAATTCGACGGAGGAGACCTCCAGCGTCAAGGCCGATCTCAACACCCTGCGCGGTGGCTTGATGATGCGGTTCACCGCCACCATTCTGTGCAGCCTGGGGCTGCTTTATCTGGGGTTCACCGAGAGCCTGCCGCTCCCGCTGCTAGATGCGGTTTCCGCCACAGGCGCGCCCGCCGTCTTTGTGATTCTCAACCTGGTGCTGCTGATGATCGCCGCGCTGTTCTGCCACAATACCATCTCGGAGGGGGTTGCCGGGTTGTTCCGCCTCAGGGCGAACAACGATTCCCTCGCTTCGCTCGCGGTGCTCGCCTCGGTGATGCAGGGCGTCTCGCTGCTGCTCCATCCTGCGGCGCTGGCCGATAACGACATCCATCTGTATTTCGCGGTGGCCTCGCTCGGCCTGCTGTTTAACACCATAGGCAAGATGTTCACCGTGGGGCGGATCACCGGAAACTTCCGGTTCGTCACCTCGAATACGCCGAAATACACCGCGCAAAACCTCGAACAGCGCGACCTGTGCCGCGATTTTACCTGGGATATGAACATCGACGAGCCGCACATCGCCTACAGCGCGCCGACCGGCTTTGTCGAAAATTTCGTGGAGCAGTCCTATGCTGACGACACCAGCGACAACATCGCCAAGATCACGGTGCCGATCATCTTTGTGGGCAGTGTGGTGGTGGCAGTGCTCTCCTATGTGTTCAACGAGAACATCTTTGTGGCTCTTTCCACCTTTGCAGCGGTTTTGGCGATTTCATCGCCCATCACCGCCACGATCGTGGCCAGCCTGCCGCAGCACAAGGCCTACCGGGTGCTCACCAAAGAGGGGGCGGCCCTGTCCGGTTACAACGCGGTGGAGCGCTTTGCCGAGACCAACGTGGTGCTGGCCGACGCGTGCGACCTGTTCACCAGCGACGAGGTGCTGCTGCATAACATCAAAACCTTTGAGAAAAACCGCATCGACGAGGCAATTCTGGACGCGGCGAGCGTGCTCTGCGTCTGCAACGGCGCGGTAAAAAATATCTTTTTGCGCATCATCCAGGGCAACACCAAGATGCTCAAGCCGGTGGAGAACCTGGTGTATGAAGACGCGATGGGCGTCTCCGCCTGGGTGGGCGGCAAACGGGTGCTCATCGGCAACAGCGACCTGATGCGGTTCCACGGCATCGATACCCCCAGCAAGGATTACGAGGCGAAATACCGCACCGAGGACCGCGATATCCTCTATCTGGCCAATTCGGGCGAATTGACTGCGATGTTCGTCATCAGCTATGTGCGCAACGACGACGTCGATTATGTGCTCGGCGAGCTGGAGCACAAGGGCATCTCCATCGTAGTGCGGTCGGTCGATCCCAACCTCACCGCGGCAAAGATCGCCCGCATTTACGACCTGCCCGAGGAGATGATCCGCATTCTGCCCGCCAAGCTGCACACAAACTTTGAAAAGCTGGTGCGGCCGCGCGCAAACAGCAAGGGCTACATCGTGCACAACGGATCGTTTGCGGGCTTTGCGCACGCGGTATCCGCGGCGTCCAGCGTCAAGGTGGCGGTCAATATCGGCCTCATCGTCCAAATCGTGGGCATGATCCTCGGCTATACGCTGGTCACCTTCTTCTCCTTTATGGGCAGCATGGCACAGACCACCATGCCCACGGTGCTGATCTATCAGCTGGTGTGGGGAATTGCGGTCTGGCTCTTTTCGCTGCTGCGCCGCATCTGAACCGGGTGAAAAAGTTGGGCCCAAAAGCAGAATGTGGGCAAATTTTCGGGCAAATCGTGGGAACCTGGTGCAAAAGGGCGACATGTTTATTAAAACTGCACAATACCTGGCCGTCAAATTCTCTTGGCGGCTGGGTGTTTTTTTGTCCATTTGCTTGATTCTTCTGGCAATTGTAGTATAATATACACTATAATTGTTTGATGATATCTGGCAAAGTTATCCACATTATACAATTATGAATTCAACAGCCGGCCGACTTTTTTATTGCGGCCGGCAGAACGAAAGGGGACCTTACTATGAGGCAATACTTGGCAGACAAAATCAAAAACGTTGCCTTGGCTGGGCATGGTGGCTCAGGCAAAACATCCTTGGCGGAGGCCCTGCTGTTTAAAGCTGGCGCCACAGATAGACTGGGAAAGGTGGCTGATGCGAACACCATTTGTGATTTCGATCCGGAAGAAACAAAGCGCAAAGTTTCGGTCTCTATGGCGGTCGCCCCTCTCACATGGGGTTCTGTAAAAATTAACCTGTTGGATACTCCGGGATTGTTCGATTTTGCCGCGGGCTTTTACGAAGGCATTCGCGCGGCGGACAGCGTCATGATTGTATTATCTGGAAAATCGGGGGTAACAGTTGGCGCGGAGAAGGCATATAAGCTGGCGACGCAGCAGAAAAAGGCAAAGATGTTTGCGATCACCAAGCTGGACGTGGAAAATGCCGATTTTTACAAGGTGCTCGAGGAGTTAAAGGGCAAATTCGGCCCGAGTGTTTGTCCTCTGGTGGTGCCTGTCTATGAGAACCACGCCGTATCCTGTTACATTAATCTTATAGATATGAAGGCTTACAAATACGATGCGTCGGGCAAGGCGAGCGAGGTTCCCATGCCCGATACTGGCCACCGGATCGAGGGTCTGGTGGAGGCGATGTCCGAGGCAATTGCCGAGACGGACGAAACCCTGTTTGAAAAATTCTTCTCCGGCGAGGCGTTCACCCGCGAAGAGACGATCGACGGCATCCGCAACGGCGTGCGGGAGGGCACCATTTCGCCCGTGGTCTGCGGCTCCAGCCTCACCATGGAGGGCGTGGACATGATGCTCGATTGTATCGCGGATCTGCTGCCGGCCGCCAAAAAGGTCGCCGACGAGGTGGGTGAGAACGCCGACGGCGAAGCGGTGGAAATCGAGTGCGACGACACCCAGCCGCTGGCCGCCTATGTGTTTAAGACGGTGGCCGACCCGTTTGTCGGCAAGCTTTCCTATGTCAAGGTGATCGCAGGCAAGCTCTCGAGCGACCTGATTCCGGTCAACGCCACCACCGGCCAGCCGGAGCGCCTGGGCAAGATCATCTACATCAAGGGCAAAAAGCAGGAGGACACCGCATTTATCTCGGCGGGCGACATCGGCGCCATCACCAAGATTTCGGCCAACACCGGCGACACCCTGTGCGACCCCAAGCGCGTGGTCAAGCTGCCGAAGATCGACTATCCGCTGCCCTGTATGTCCATGGCGATCACGCCCAAATCCAAGGGCGACGAGGGCAAGATCGCTTCGAGCATCCAGCGGCTGATGGAGGAGGATCCGACCGTCAGTTACGAAAACAACGTCGAGACCAAACAGCAGGTGGTTTCCGGTCTGGGCGAGCAGCATCTCGATGTGCTGGTTTCCAAGCTCAAAAATAAATTCGGCGTGGATGTCCTGCTGGAAAAACCGCGCGTCCCCTACCGCGAGACCATCCGCAAGAAGGTCAAGGTGCAGGGCCGCCACAAGAAACAGTCGGGCGGCCACGGGCAGTTCGGCGACGTATGGATCGAATTCGAGCCGTGCGAATCCGAGGAGATGGAGTTCTGCGAGAATGTGTTCGGCGGCGCCGTGCCCAAAAACTTTTTCCCGGCGGTGGAAAAGGGCCTGCGCGATTGCGTCAAACACGGCGTGGTGGCCGGGTATCCGGTGGTCGGCCTGAAGGCGACCCTGGTGGACGGCTCCTACCATCCGGTCGATTCCTCGGAAATGTCCTTCAAGATGGCGGCGACCCTCGCCTACAAGGCGGCGCTGCCGCAGGCCAATCCGGTTCTGCTCGAGCCGATCGGCAGCCTGAAGGTGATGACCCCCGAATCCAATACCGGCGACCTGATGGGCGACATCAATAAGCGCCGCGGCCGTGTGCTCGGTATGAACCCGATGGAGGACGGCCTCACCGAGATCGAGGCCGAGGTCCCCATGAGCGAGATGCACGACTTCACTACCGCATTGCGCCAGATGACCCAGGGGCGCGGCTCCTTCACCCTCGTTTTCGAGCGGTATGAGGAACTGCCCAAGATGCTGGAAGCGGCGGTCATCGCTGACGCACAGGTGATGAACGCAGAAGAATAAAGAGCGATCGGTGGGGCTGTCCGTTGCGGCGGGCAGCCCCGTTTTGCGCCCTTTTTTCCAGAGTGGATATATTTTTGTCCGTTTCCTCATATAGTGGTGGTAAGACATTGTATAGACGGGGGAATGGCTATGTTCGTGAAGTCCTATAAAATTTCGGGCGGACGGCTTCTGGGGGCGGGCGTAATTTTTTTGGCGGCGATCGCGCTGTTTGTCTACGGCGTGGGCGCGCGCATCTCCAACCCGCAGGGGGAGTCGGAGGTGGAAGTTGGCGCAAAGCTGGATAAAAATGCCGCCAAGGGGGTGGCCAAGACGGAACGGGACCGATTGGCCTTCATCGCCCAGTTCGGCTGGGAGGTCGAGGAGGAACCGCAGGAGATCGCTGAAATCGTCATCCCTGAGGAGTTCGACGAGGTTTACACCAAATACAACGAGTTGCAGCAAAAGCAGAATTATAATTTGGAAAAATTCAAGGGAAAACGCTGTAAACGCTACACTTACAAGATCACCAATTACCCCGAATGCCCAGATAACGCCCGCATCAACTTGCTGGTCTGCGACGGTAAGGTGATCGGCGGCGACGTGTGCTCGGTGGAGCTCAACGGATTTATGCACGGCTTTGCGGCCGATTCCTCGGCGATGGCGCAGGCGCAGACCCTGCCGCTGCCTGAGACGGAGGAGACAGCGGTGGTGGAGGACACGATAGGCGGCGAAACCCTGCCGGCCGAAGAAGCTGCCGAAGCTGAGGGCGTGGAGCTGGCCGAGGATACGGCGGTCGACCCATCCGCAGAACCGCCGGTGCAGGACACCATGGATCAGGAAATGGCTGAGATGATGGAAATTTTGCAGGGTATCAGCGACGAAGAATAGCATAAAACGTTCGCGCCGGTTCGTAATCTTCTAAAAAGAAGCTGCGAACCGGCATTTTTTGATGTTTTTTACGAAAAAAGCGAAAAAATTTGTTTAGATTGGCCGCCGATACCTTTTCAGCCGACACTTTTCATGTTATACTAAAAAACAATGATATTTTCCGTCAGGATATACAAAACTGACAGCAAACTGTCGGATGCCGGAGCGGGAGGAGGTGCTGCGATGAAGCCGGAACGACTGGACAAGCTGCTGGCCGCACAGACCCCGTATTCACGCAAGGATGTCAGGGGGCTGGTGCGCCAGGGTGCGGTGCGGGTCAATGGGGAACCGGCCAAAGCCGCCGAGCAAAAGATCGATCTGGAGCGGGATCGGGTGGAGCTGTTCGGCAACCCGCTGGCGCTGACCAGGTTCAGCTACCTGATGCTTAACAAGCCTGAAGGGGTGGTGAGCGCCACGCGGGACGGGCGCGACCGCACGGTGCTCGACCTGGTGCCGGACGAACTGCGGCGGGATGGCCTTTTTCCGGCGGGCAGGCTGGATAAGGATACCACCGGCTTTGTGCTGATTACCAACGACGGCGCGTTTGCACACCGCATCCTGTCGCCGAAAAGCCATGTGCCAAAAACCTACCGCGCACAGCTCGACCTCCCCATCGATGAGGAGATCATCCGCCGGTTTGAGGAGGGCTTTGCGCTGGAGCGCGATGTGGCCTGTAAGCCCGCGCGCCTGCGTGTGCTGGAAACCGGCGCGCAGGAGTGGGTCGAGGTGATTCTGGTCGAGGGGATGTACCATCAAATTAAGCGGATGTTTGAACATTTTGGACGCCGGGTGCTGGCGCTTCAGCGGGTGCGCATGGGCGCGCTCGACCTCGATACGCGGCTTGCACCGGGACAATGCCGGTTGCTCATCCCGGACGAGGTGGCCAAAATCACGGAATCCTGCGGCGAAAATGGATAGCCGCGCGAAGCGTTGCACATTCTGCCGGTTGCAGTCGGTACGGCTGCGGTCAATGTGACGAAATTTGTCGGGCAAACGGCACAAAACTACGGGACAAAAAGAGTTTTTGTTCATATTTTTCTCATAATATTAGGGTAAAATGGGTAGCTAGGATGATGTAGGAAAGAATATTTGCAGATTTCGCACATTCATCCACAACTTTTTTTGTTTATTGTGTTGCAAGTTGACAAATTATTCGGTAAAATAAGAATGATTGGCAGATATGACATCGAATGGATTTCGGCAATTTGCCGAACAGAATAAGCAAAGAAGGGGATTTTTATGTCGAACAGACTGTTTCAAGGCGTAATCCATCAAATGCGGGACTCCATCGACAGAATAGTTGGTGTGATCGACGACTCGGAGACAATCATCTCCTGCAGCGATCTGACCCGGGTGGGCGAGAAGGCGGAGCTCATGAGCTTTGAAAACCTCGACCCGAACGAGATCTTCACGCGCGACGGCTTCACCTACAAGCCGTTCGGCAGCCGGATCAAGCCCGACTATGTCGTATTTGTGGAAGGAAGCGACGAGCTGGCCGCGAAGTTTTGCAATGTGCTGGCCATATCGCTGCTCACCATCAAGCAGTATTACGACGAAAAATACGACCGCAACAACTTCATCAAGAACATCATCCTCGACAACATTCTGCCGGGCGACATCTTTGTGAAGGCGAAGGAGCTGCACTTTAACACCGATGTGTCCCGCGCCGTGTTGCTCATCCGCGTGGTGGCGGCCAACGATATCTCGTCGTTTGATGTGATTCAAAACCTGTTCCCTGATAAACAGAAAGATTTTGTGTTCAATATCAGCGAGTCGGATATCGTCCTTGTCAAGGAGATCAAGACCGGCATCGCGGTGAAGGACCTGGAAAAGCTGGCGCGTTCCATCGTGGATACGCTGGGCGGCGAGTTCCATACCCGTGCGGTGGTCGGTATCGGCACCTCGGTGGATGGGATTAAAGACCTGGCCAAATCCTTCAAGGAGGCGCAGGTCGCGCTCGAGGTCGGCAAGGTGTTCGACACCGAAAAATCCATTGTCAGCTATGACAACCTGGGCATTGCAAGGCTGATCTATCAGCTGCCCACCACCCTGTGTGAAATGTTCCTGCGCGAGGTGTTCAAGAAGGGTTCGATCGAGAGCCTGGATCAGGAGACCCTGTTCACCATCCAGAAGTTCTTTGAAAATAACCTCAACGTTTCGGAAACTTCGCGCAAATTGTTCGTCCACCGGAATACGCTGGTATACCGGCTGGAGAAAATTAAGAAGCTGACAGGTCTCGACCTGCGCGAGTTTGACCATGCCATCATCTTCAAGGTCGCGCTGATGGTCAAAAAATACCTGACAGCCAATCCAATCAAATATTAAGGGACTCCAAACAGACAAGCTTAGTTTTGGCCCAAGGCGGTAGTCTGCCCTTTTGAGGGCCAAATTTGGCGGTCCTGATGAGAGGGCGTGTGCAAGTGATAAGATTTACCAATGTGTCAAAAACCTATAAGAATGGCACAATGGCTCTGAAGGACGTAAATTTGGAAATCCAAGACGGAGAATTTGTATTTATCGTCGGTTCCTCCGGCGCGGGAAAATCCACGCTGATTAAAATGCTGCTGCATGAGGAGGTGCCGACCTCGGGCGAGGTTGAAGTCAACGGCTTCAAGCTGAGCAAAATGCGCCGCCGGCAGATCCCCAAATTCCGCCGGTCGCTCGGTGTGGTGTTTCAGGATTTTCGCCTGATTCCCACTATGAATGTATACGACAATGTGGCATTCGCATTGCGCGTCACCGATGTGCCGACGCGCGACATCCGCAGAAGGGTGCCCTACATCCTGAGCCTGGTGGGGCTGGGCTCCAAGGCCCGGTGTATGCCCGACCAGCTTTCGGGCGGCGAGCAGCAGCGCGTCGCTCTGGCGCGTGCGCTGGTGAACAACCCGCGCCTTATTATCGCCGACGAGCCCACCGGGAACATCGACCCGGAGCTGTCGTACGAAATCGTCGATCTCTTAAACGAGATCAACAACGTTGGCACTACGGTGATCATGGTGACCCATGAGCACGACCTCGTTGCGCAGTTCAACCGCAGGGTGCTGACCCTGGAACATGGACATATCATTGCCGACGATCAGGAATGGAGGCAGTGATATGAGAGGAAGCAGTTTAGGATATTTGTTCAAAGAAGGCGCCAGGAATGTTTGGGTCAACCGGCTGATGTCCCTGGCGTCGATCGGCGTCTTGATCGCCTGTATGTTGCTCATCGGCTCGTCGGTTCTGCTGAGCGTCAACATGAACAATGTGGTCGGCTACGTGGAGGACCAGAACGAGGTGGTCATCGTCCTGGAGGACGACATGGACCAGAGCGAGCTCGACGAACTCGACGATGAGCTCCACGACATTGAGAACATCAACAATATCGTGTTCGTCTCCAAGGAGGAGGCGTTCCAGAACGAAAAGGACAAGCTGGGCGACGCGGCTGAGCTCCTGCGGGAGGACGACAACTTTTACCCCAACACCTACCGGATTAAAATTGACGACTTGGAATTTCTCGACGAGACGGTCGACGAGATCGGGCGCCTGTTCGGCGTGGAAGATGTGAAGGCGCCCACCGACATCGCAGAGACCCTCACCAGCGTTAAGAAGCTGGTGATTACCATGGGCATGGGAATTGTTGCGCTGCTCATCGGCGTGACGCTGATTATCATCGCCAACACCATCAAGATCACGGTGTTCAACCGGCGCAAAGAGATCAGCATCATGAAATATGTCGGCGCCACCGATCTGTTTATCAAATTGCCGTTTATGATCGAGGGCTTGATCCTGGGCTTAATATCTGCCATTATGGCTTATTTTATTCTCTGGGGCGGTTACAGCTATCTGCTGAGCTGGTTGGAGGAGAATCCTTCGACCTGGATTCAGTCGATGTACGGCAGCATCCTTCCGTTTAAAGAGATCGGGCTCAAACTGTTCGGCGGCTTTGCGCTGGGCGGCACTGGGCTGGGTGTGATCGGCAGTATGATCTTTGTGCGCAATTACCTCAAAGTGTAATTGCTGGAAATCAGGCGGGCGACGCAACAAATTCGACGCGCGCCGCCACTGTAAAGAACGGAAAGGAAGTGTGACCAAAAACGATGATACGAAAACACCTGAAAAAATTTGTTGCGGCCGCGCTGTGTTTGACAGTGCTGATGGCGGCACAATCGAACCCCTTTGCGGCTGCAAGCGACTCCTACAAAGACGAAATTAACGACCTCAACGACCGGATTTCGGCGCTCCGCCAGGAGCAGCAGGCAATCCAGTCGGAGATCGACAAGACAAAAAACGATAAGGCCAAGAAGGAAAAGGAAAAGAAAGAGCTGCAAAACCAGGTCTACCTGGCGCAGCAGGAGATCGAGCTCCTGTCCGAGCGCATCGGGCTGCTGGAGAACAACATTGAGAAGCAGCAGCGCGAGATCGAGGAGAAGCAGGCTGAGATCGACGAGTATTATGAGATCTTCAAGCAGCGAATGCGTGCGATGTACCTCAACGACGACGCCACCACGCTGGGCCTGGTGTTCGGCGCGGATTCCTATGCGGATTTCCTGACCCGCACCGAGATGCTGCAGCGCACCTCTGAGCACGACAAAAAGATGATCGACGAGATGCTGGATGCAAAACACGCCATGGAGGAAGCGCTGGCGGAGATTCAGGAGAACAAGGCCCAGGTCGAGCAGGATCAGTCGGCCCTGAGCGACCAGAAGGCGAACCTCAACCAGAAGGTGCAGGAGGTGGCCAAGCAGGAGATGCAGCTGGCCGATCTGCAAAAGGAGTTCGAGGCCCAGAAGGCTCAGAAGCTCCAGGAGGAGAAGGAGGCCCAAGCGGAGATCGACCGCATCTATCGCGAGAATGAATCGATCGGCGACTATGTCGGCGGCGACTTCATCTGGCCGGTCAGCGGCTACCGCACCATCACCTCCTATTACGGCTGGCGCTTCGGCGGCAGCGATTTCCACACCGGTATCGACATCGCGGGCCGCAACTCTGCGGGCCAGGCGATTTTCCAGAAACCGATTTTGGCTGCGAACGCCGGCAAGGTGATCTATGCCTCCAATTCCTACACCCCTGGCCGCGGCTACGGGCGCTATGTTATCATCGACCACGGCGGCGGCATGTCCACCCTGTACGGGCATCAGAACCAAGTATATGTCAGCGTGGGCGACTATGTTGAACAGGGCGACGTGATTGGCGAGGTCGGCACTACCGGCTGGAGCACCGGTCCGCACCTGCACTTTGAAATCCGCGAAAACGGTAAGCACGTCAACCCGAAGAAGTATTTCCCCGGCATTTAAACGGGAAGGATAGAGCGGACGACATTCTGCGGCAATCAAGACAGATGGGAGTAATCAGATGAGTAAGAAGGTATCGATCGGCGCGCTGTTCACATTGATGGCGATCGTCGCTGCCGTGACCTTTTCCATGACCTGGATTTTCTCGATGAATGTATTCGACGATAAGATGTACAACCTCAAGGAACGCGAGGCGATCTACAGCAAGCTCTCCGAAATCGATAAGATATTCCGCAACAACTACGCGGGCGAAATTGACGACAAGGTGCTGATGGATGCGCTCTCCGCCGGTTACGCGCGGGGCAGCGGCGACGCCTATGCGCGCTACTACACCGCCGAGGCGTACCAGAAGGAATCGCAGCAGGCCGAGGGCCGCATCGTGGGCATCGGCGTTGTAACCGAGAAGGACCCCAGCGGATATCTGGTAATCACCGATATTTACCCCGGCTCCACGGCGGAATCCTCCGGATTGCAGGTGGGCGATCTCCTCATCAAGATCGACGATGTGGAGATCAACGCCGAGAACAGCAGCCAGATGCAGGAGCTTCTGCAGGGCGAGGCGGGCACCAAGATCGGCTTGGTGTACCGCCGCGACAACGAGGACGTGACCCTGCCCGATGGCATTACCCGCCGGCATGTGGATATCCCCTCGGTGTTTCCCAAGACGCTGGCGGACGGCATCGGCTATCTGCGCATCTCCGATATTTCGGACACCACCGACGAGCAGTTCATCAAGCAGCTGGAGAAGCTGATCAACGACGGCGCGCGGTCGTTCATCATCGACCTGCGCGGCAACGGCGGCGGCATCTTCGATTCTGCGGTGAAGATTCTCGACCGCATCCTGCCGTCCCAGCCGGTGGTGAGCGCCACCTATAAAAATGGGCGGGTGGAGCAGTTTGAGACGACCGATTCCAAGGTTCTGGATATGCCGATCGTGATCCTCACCAACGAGAAGACTGCCCGCGAGGCGGAGATCATCGCACAGGTGCTCAAGGATTACGGCAAAGCCAAGACGGTGGGTACCCGCACGATGGGAAAAGGGACCAAGCAGGATACCATCAAGCTGACCGACGGCTCGGCGATCATGCTGACCACGGCGGTCTATAAAACTCCCAACAGCGATACATTCAATCTGGTCGGTGTCAAGCCGGATTACGAGGTGAAGCTCAGCCCCGACGAAGAGAAAAACTTCGCGCAGCTGGATGAGAACACCGACCCGCAGATCAAGAAGGCGGTCGAGGTGGTGCAGAGCCTGCTCCGCGCTTCGGATGACCAGGCGGCCAATGCGGGCAGCGATGCCGCTTCCTCAGATTCTTCTTCCGAATCCTCCGCCGCTGAGTAACTTCGGCGCAATCGATGTCCGCCATTTTGACAAGTGGTTGTAAAACAGCAAGTCCCCACAGATAGGAGAGCCTGTCTGTGGGGACTTCTTGTTGATAGCCTGATACAGAAAAAATGATGTATGATGAAGCAAAGCGATCGACGATCTTAAGTAGAGGAGGAAAAGAAATGATGGAATATAAAGTTGATGACCAAATTCTGAACGCCGCCGTGTTTATCCCGTTCGTCAATAGAATATGGCCGGGGGATTACGATGTGGAAAAAACACAGGCCGCATTATCGAAAACGTGGAACATAACTGCTTATGATGATAAACTGCTTGTGGGTTGCCTGCGAATTCTTTCAGACGGCTACTATTTTGGGACAATTACAGAGATACTTGTCCTCCCAGAGTATCAGAAACAAGGAATCGGCAGTAAATTGCTCCAGCTTGCCAGGGAGAGTACCCCGACTATGCTGTATTTTGGGGCGCAGCCGGGAGTGGAAGAATTCTATGAAAAGAATGGATGCCAAAGGGGCTTGCAATCCTACACAATTACAAGAAAAGATCGTGATTAAAGTTTGGGCTTATCAGTTGGAAGCGTGAATGTATTTCTCTGTCTCATGCCATCCAGCAGCAGGCGGCAATTTTTGCGGTTCCCGGTTCAGCAAGGGGTATAATCCACTGCGCCCTTCGCATATACTGGTTTCAAAGCGAGCGGAAGGCGGGAAGTGGATTTGTTTGCGGTATTGCGAATCGAAAAGGGACAAAACAGCGGCCTCTTGTCGCGCGCTGTCCACCGCATCAAGCGGCGGAAGCTCACAGCGCAGCCCATCGACACCCCGTTGGGCGGCTACCTGCTACTCACCGCGTATTCAGAGCGAATCAACTGGGACAAGGTGGAGGCGGTCTGCGGCCGCGCCGCGCACGCACTGGTATTGCCGCCCGGCCTGGAGCCCCCCGAGGGCAGCCTGGCGGCGCGCTTTGAACCGGATGCGCTGCGAGCCCAGCTAATCTGCAACGCCTGCCTGGAGATCATCCACCGCTGCCAGGTTCCGCTCTACCGCAAGGTGGTCACCCTGGTGGACCGGCAGGCGCACTTCACCGACCTGATCCCCGATCTGCTCTGCCAATGCATCACCGTGCGGGTGGTGACCGAACGGGAAGGGGAGTATCGCCGCGTCTCGGAACGCATGATGGAGGAGCTGGGGGCGTCACTGTTGGTCTCCAACCATATGGAAGGCGTGGGCGGCTCCCTGCTGGTGCTCTGTCCCGACGGAGACGGTGCGGAGCGGCTGGCAACCACGGTCCCGGTGCTCACCGGGGGCTGTATCGATCGCCCATCCCCCTGCCGCTTGGTGGGTGATCCGCGCATCAAGCCGGCGAAAGAACTGGCCGGTATCGTCCCTGAGGGCATCGATCCGCTGGATTTTGCCGGGGCGTTTTATCAGCTCGGGCGGTGGAAAGCGGCCGAGCAGCTTCGGGTGGACGCCCTGCGCTGCAAGGGCAACCAGCTTAAACCCGGTGACATCGCGCGCTTTATTGAACAGAGCAATCCGCAGCGGGCAGCGGTTCTCCCCATCAAATAATAAAACTTGGGCTTGACATCGGCGTGACGCTGAGCTATAATGAAATGAAATTGGTAATCCGTGAAGATTTTTGCGGGTTACCAATGGTAGTTTTACACAAAGTTTCGTGGCTGCCACAGCCGGTGGATCACCCCGGAAAGGAAGAGTGAAATTGGCAAAAGAGATTATTCTGACAGCAGAGGGCCTGAAAAATCTTCAGGAGGAGTACGAAAACCTGAAGACCGTCAAACGCAAGGAAGTGGCCGAGAAGATCAAAGTGGCGCGCGGCTTCGGCGATCTTTCTGAGAACAGCGAATATGACGAGGCGAAGAACGAGCAGGCGATCGTAGAGGCCCGTATTGCCGAGGTGGAGGCGATGCTGAAGGTGGCGCGCGTGCTGGATGAGACGGAGATCGCGCACGATACCATCAGTGTGGGGTCCACTGTGAAGCTCAAAGACCTGGAATTTGATGAGATTGAGACCTACTATTTGGTTGGTTCCACCGAGAGCGACCCGATGAACAATAGAATATCCGATGAATCTCCGCTGGGCAAGGCGTTGCTGGGCAAAAAAGTCGGCGAACGCATCAGTGTGGACGCCCCGAGCGGTGAGGTCCCTTACGAAATTCTGGAGGTATCCAGATCTTAAAAAGCCACATCACAGGGATATCAATGCGGGCTATGGAACCATAGCCTGCATTTTTGAGGTTTCGCGCGTGTCATAAAACAGCGGAATAGAACGCTCCGGCGCACAAACAGCCGATTGGCGGCGGACGAGATGGAGGTTAAACAGTATGCAGGAAAACCAAAACCCAAACACCGAGCCCCAGACCGAGGAACTCAACGAACAGCAGCTTTCTGAGATTTTGCAGATTCGCCGCGACAAATTGGCCAAGCTCTGCGAGCAGGGCAAGGACCCGTTCCTGATCACCACCTATGAGCGCGACGCGTTCGCCCAGCAGATCCGCGAGCATTTCGACGAGATGGAGAACCAAAACGTGTGCATCGCAGGCCGTATGATGAGTCGCCGCGATATGGGCAAGGCGAGCTTCCTCGACATCCAGGATCACACCGGCCGGATGCAGGTCTACCTGAAGATCGACCAGGTTGGTGAGGAATCCTACCGGGAGATGAAGGAGTCGTGGGATATCGGCGACATCGTCGGTGTGAAGGGCTATGTGTTCCGCACCCGGCGCGGCGAGATTTCGGTGCATGCCACCGGAATTGTGCTGCTGAGCAAGTCTCTGTTGCCGCTGCCCGAGAAATTCCACGGGCTCAAGGACACCGATACCCGTTACCGCCAGCGTTATCTCGACCTGATCGTCAACCCCGAGGTGAAGGATGTCTTTGTCAAGCGTTCCCGCATCATCACCGAAATCCGCAACTTCCTGGATGGGGAAAACTTCCTTGAGGTGGAGACCCCGGTGCTGCACACCATCGCGGGCGGCGCGTCGGCGCGCCCGTTTATCACCCACCACAACGCGCAGGATATGGACATGTATCTGCGCATCGCGCTTGAGCTCTACCTCAAGCGTCTGATCGTGGGCGGCTTTGACCGCGTCTATGAGATCGGCCGTGTGTTCCGCAACGAGGGTATGGACACCCGCCACAACCCGGAATTTACCCTGCTGGAGCTCTATCAGGCGTACACCGATATCAACGGCATGATGGATATCACTGAGAACCTGATCCGCACGGTGGCCAAAAAGGTGTTGGGCACCGCCCAGATTACCTATGGCGACGTGGAGATCGACCTCGACAAGCCGTTCGAGCGTATCTCCATGGTGGAAGCGGTCCGCAAATATGCGGGCGTCGATTTCGACCAGATTCATACGGTGGAGGAGGCGCGCGCCGCCGCCAAGGAGCACCACATCCAGTACGAGGAACGCCACCTCAAGGGTGATATCCTCAACCTGTTCTTCGATGAGTTCTGCGAAGAACACCTGATTCAGCCAACCTTCCTCATGGGTCACCCGGTCGAAATTTCGCCGCTTGCCAAAAAGGACCCCGCCAACCCCGGCTATGCGCAGCGGTTTGAGCTGTTTATCGTCGGCCGTGAGCACGCGAACGCGTTCTCCGAGCTCAACGACCCGATCGACCAGCGCGAGCGCTTCGAGGCGCAGGCGGCTGCCAAGGCCGCGGGCGACGACGAGGCCTGCGATGTGGATGAGGATTTCCTCACCGCGATGGAGTACGGTATGCCGCCGACAGGCGGCTTGGGTATCGGCATCGACCGGTTGGTCATGCTGCTCACCAACACCGCATCCATCCGCGACGTGTTGTTGTTCCCCACCATGAAGCCGCTGGGCAAATAATCGGCCATCAAAATCCGGATGAAATATTTCATCCGGATTTTTTGCATATTTTTTCGTGTATTTTTCGACTGAATTTTATGATAAAGTCAAAAGAAAGTCCGACTAGATGACATATCAACCAAAAATTAGATGAAAACTCCGGTTGTATTTCTGGAAAGAATGTATTTACATTCATTCCATTGTGTATTATAATAAAGACAACGAACATCCTTTAAGTTGGTCCTGTGAGGCCGGCAAGGTTGACGGTAAAGTGAATAAGGCGTTTTTCCACCGCATTCCACATGGAGGAGAACGCGAGAAGTTTCAGCTTACCAGCAAGCCGGTCCGGTTTTCCTGCCAGGGGAGAATTCGGGCGGCTTTTTTTGTTATTGAATATCAAAAAGGGGAGGTGCGCAGGTGCTCAGGGAAAAAGCGGAGATCATGGACGCGAACGCCATGAGCCGGGCGATCACCAGGGTATCCTTTGAAATTATTGAAAAAAACAAGGGGTTGCAGGACGTCTGCATCATCGGTATTCTTTCGCGGGGGGCTTCTCTCGCTGGCCGCATCGCGAAGCGCATTTCAGAGCTCGAGGGGATGCGGGTGCCGGTGGGCTACCTCGACATCACGCCCTACCGCGATGACCTGCGGCGCAGTCCCGAAGAGGACCGTTCGCAGATCGCTTTCGACGTGACCGGCAAGCGGGTGGTGCTGGTGGACGACGTGATCTACACCGGGCGCAGCGTGCGCGCCGCGATCGACGGCCTGATGGATCGGGGGCGGCCGCAGAAGATTCAGTTGGCGGTGATGGTGGATCGTGGCCACCGCGAGCTGCCGATCCGGCCGGATTTTGTGGGGAAAAATCTGCCCACCTCCGCCGAGGAGAAGGTTAAAGTCTATGTGCAGGAGCGCGATGGCGCGGACCGCGTGGTGATTTTATATGAGGAGGAGGGTGCTCCATGCTGATTCGCAATGCACGGGTGGTCGACCCGCAGAATGGGCTCGATGAGCGGCTCGACCTTCTGGTAAAGGGCGGCAAGGTCGCTGCGATAGGACATTCACTTGCGGCCGACGGCGAACCGGTGCTCGAAGCCGGGGGCTTGGTTGCCTGTCCGGGGCTGATCGACATGCATGTGCATTTGCGCGACCCGGGATTCACCCACAAGGAGGATATCGCGAGCGGCTGCGCGGCCGCGGCCGCAGGCGGCTTTACCGCAGTCGCATGTATGCCGAACACCAAGCCGGTGACCGATTGCCCCGAGGTGCTGCGTTACATTCGGGATCGCGCGAAGGAGACCGGCCTGAGCCGGGTCTATCCGGTTGCGGCGATCACCAAGGGCATGGCGGGCGCCGAATTGACCGACTTCGCAGCCCTGCGGGAGGCGGGCGCAGTCGCGCTGAGCGACGACGGCAAGCCGGTGGAGAGCGACGCGCTGATGGAGGAGGCGATCCGGCGCAGCAGCGAAATGGGGATGTTCATCACCAGCCACTGTGAGGACCTTGCGATCATCGACGGCGGGATCATCCACAAGGGAAGCGTCTCCGAGGCGCTCGGCGTGAAGGGGATGGACCGCCGCAGCGAGGACAGCATCACCGAGCGGGAGTGTCTCCTGGCCGAACGGACGGGGGGGCGCATCCACATCGCGCACGTCTCCACCAGGGGTTCAGTCGAGATCATCCGGAGCGCCAAGGCACGAGGGGTCAGGGTCACGGCGGAGACCGCGCCGCACTACTTGATGATGACCCACGAGCTGCTGCGGACCAGAGATGCGAACTTCCGCATGAACCCGCCGCTGCGTGAGCAGGAGGATGTGGACGCGGTGATGGAGGGGGTACTGGATGGTACGCTCGACTGCATCATCACCGACCACGCCCCTCACGCACCCGAGGAGAAAGCGGATTTCCTACATGCGCCCAACGGCATCGTGGGGCTGGAAACCTCTTTGGCGGCTACATTGACGGTGCTGCATCACCGGCATGGGGCGCCGCTTTCCAAGATTGTGGAGCTGATGTCTGTACATCCAGCGCACATCCTCGGGGTGCCAGGCGGCAGCCTGAGCGTCGGCACTTCCGCAGATATCACCCTGTTCGATCCGGATGAAGCCTGGACGGTGCGGGCCGAACAGTTTAAGAGCAAATCACGCAACACCCCGTTCGAGGGCATGGCCCTCAGGGGGCGCGTGAAATATACCATACGGGACGGTAAGATCATATATCAAGATAGGGAAGAGACGGAGGTAACACCATGAGCTTTGACCGTTTGCTCGAACGAATCGTGGAGACGCAGAACCCCACGGTGGCGGGCCTTGACCCCAAATTGGAATACATCCCCGCGTATCTGCGGGAGGAGCAGTTTCGGCTGCACGGGCGCAACCTGAAGGGCGCGTCCCAGGCGATTCTGGCCTACAACAAGGCGCTCATCGACGCGCTGTGCGACGTGGTGCCTGCGGTCAAGCCGCAGTGCGCTTACTACGAGATGTTCGGCTATGAGGGGATGAAGACCCTCCACGACACCATCCAGTATGCCAAAAGTAAGGGGATGTATGTCATCACCGACGGCAAGCGCAACGATATCGGCACCACCATGGAGGCGTATGCGGTCGCCCATCTCGGAGCGACGTTGGTGGACAGCGAGGAGTTTGAAGCCTTCGGCGGCGACAGCCTCACCGTGAACGGGTATCTCGGCACCGACGGCGTCGCGCCGCTGGTGAAGCTGTGCAACGAGCGGGATAAGGGCATCTTTGTGCTCTGCAAGACCTCCAACAAATCGTCGGGCGAGTTGCAGGACCGGCAGATCGGCGATATGCCGGTGTACCGCGTGATGGGCGAGATGTGCGAGCACTGGGGCGCAGATGCCATGGGCCGTTACGGCTATTCCGCGGTGGGCGCGGTGGTGGGAGCCACCTACCCCGAACAGTTGGAGGAGCTGCGCCGGGCCATGCCGCACACCTTCTTCCTGGTGCCGGGCTACGGCGCGCAGGGCGGCGGCGCCTGGGATGTCCTGGGTGCGTTCGACGAGCGGGGGCTCGGCGCGATCGTCAACTCGTCGCGCGGCATCCTCTGCGCATGGCAAAAGGAGGGCTGCGCTGAGCAGGAGTTCGCTGCGGCCGCACGGCGCGAGGCGCTGCGGATGAAAGAAGATATCACACAACACCTGCCGGCCATCACATTACCATAAATTTGACAGATCGGGGAGTGGCGGCAGCCACGGGAAAAAGGGGAGATATTATGTCGTACGAACAGACAACCAGCAAGGCCATCCTGCTTTTGGAGGACGGCACGGTCTTTGAAGGAAAATCCTTTGGCGCGGCGGGCACCGCTGTGGGCGAGGTGGTGTTTACCACCAGCGCGGTCGGCTTTCAGGAGACGATCACCGATCCAAGTTACTTTGGTCAGATCATCACGCAGACCTTCCCGCTCACGGGCAATTATGGGATGAACGCGGCGGACAGCGAGTCCGACCGCGCGCACGCCACCGGCTATATTGTCCGCGAATGGTGCGAGCAGCCGTCCAACTTCCGCTGCGAGGAGACGATCGACGCCTTCCTCAAGGCGCAGGGCGTGATCGGCCTCTACGACATCGATACGCGTGCGTTGACCGCTCATCTGCGCGAACAGGGCACGATGAACGGGGTCATCACCAACGATATGGCGGCCGACCGGGCCGAGCTGCTGAAGATGGCAAAGAGTTTCCGCATCCAACAGTCGGTGCAGGCTGTCTCGGTCACAGAGCTCAAGCGGTATTCTGCAACCGGCGAGCGGGTGGGCGAGGTCGCCGTCTACGACTTCGGCTGCCTCAGAAGCATCATCGACGCGTTCAACGGGCGCGGCTACGATGTGACGCTGCTGCCGTGGAACACCCCTGCCGATCAGGCGGCTGCCCTCGCGCCGGACGGCATCGTCCTGGCTGGGGGCCCCGGCAACCCAGAGGACTGCGGGGAGCTGCTCCCCAGCATCCGCGCCTTGATGGGCAGCGGTATCCCGGTTATGGGCATCGGTCTGGGCCACCAACTGATGGCGCTGGCGGTCGGTGCACAGGTGAAAAAGCTCCCGCACGGCCACCGCGGCGGCAGCCAGCCGGTGGTAGACAGCGGCATCGGCAAGACGTTTGTCACCTCGCAGAACCACGGCTATGCGGTGGATGAGGGGAGCCTGCCCAAATCGGAGGGCGAGGTGTTCTGCCGCAACATCAACGATAAGACCTGTGAAGGCATTTCTTACAAGAAATCTCCCGCGTTTTCCATCCAGTTTCACCCCGAAGCGTTCACCGGCACGGGCGATAAGCACTACTACGTGGGGCGGTTTATCAATATGATGAATGCGGGAGGGAACAGATAATGGGACTGCGCAGCGATATTAAAAAAGTATTGGTGATCGGCTCTGGCCCGATTGTGATCGGCCAGGCAGCGGAATTTGATTATGCGGGCACCCAGGCATGCCGGGCGCTCAAGGAGGAGGGCCTGGAGGTCGTTCTGGTAAACTCCAATCCCGCCACCATCATGACTGATAAAGCGATGGCGGATAAAATCTACATCGAACCCCTCACCCTGGATGTGGTGAAAAAGATCATCGAAATTGAAAAGCCGGACAGCGTGCTGTCCACTCTGGGCGGACAGACTGGCCTGACCCTCTCGATGCAGCTCGCCAAGGAGGGTTTCCTCGACGCGCAGGGCGTGAAGCTCCTGGGCGCTAACCCCGAGACGATCGACAAGGCGGAGGACCGCCAGATTTTCAAGGATACGATGGAGTCGATCGGCGAGCCCTGCATCCCCTCTCAGGTGGAAGAGACGGTCGAGGGCGCGCTCGCGTTTGCGGAGGAGATCGGTTATCCGGTGATTGTGCGTCCGGCGTTTACATTGGGCGGCACCGGTGGCGGCATTGCGGCCACGCCGGAGGAGCTGCACGAGATCGCGGAAAACGGCTTGCGGCTTTCCCCCATCACCCAGGTGCTCATCGAAAAGTGCATCTCGGGCTGGAAGGAGATCGAGTTCGAGGTCATCCGCGACCGCAACGGCAACTGCATCACCGTCTGTTCGATGGAGAACGTCGATCCGGTGGGGGTGCACACCGGCGACTCGATCGTGGTCGCGCCCGCTGTGACCCTTTCCAACCGCGAGTACCAGATGCTGCGCACCGCGGCGCTCAACATCGTCAATGCGCTGGGGGTCGAGGGCGGCTGCAACTGCCAGTTCGCCCTGTACCCCGACAGTTTTGAATATGCGGTGATCGAGGTTAACCCGCGCGTCTCCCGTTCCTCGGCGCTGGCCTCCAAGGCGACCGGCTATCCCATCGCCAAGGTGGCGACCAAGATCGCCATCGGATACACCCTCGACGAGATCGTCAACGCGGTCACCGGCACCACCTATGCCTGCTTTGAGCCGGCCATCGACTACATTGTGGTGAAGTTCCCGAAGTGGCCGTTTGATAAATTTGTCTACGCCAAGCGTACACTGGGTACCCAGATGAAGGCCACCGGCGAGGTGATGGCGATCGGTACCAGCTTCGAGCACGCCATGATGAAGGCTGTCCGTTCGATCGAGCTGGGGATCAACACCATGAACCTGCCCAAGCTCAAGGGGCTCACCGACGAACAGATTGAAGCGAAGCTGCACGACTGCGACGACGAGCGTATCTTCGTGGTGTATGAGGCGCTGAAGCGCGGCGTCTCGCCCGATATCATCTTCGATATCACCAAGATCGATCGTTGGTTCCTGTACAAATTGTTGCATCTGTGCCAGTTGGAGGCGGAGCTCGCCGAAGGCGAGCTGACCCAGGAGAAATATATCACCGCCAAGAAATACGGATTCCTCGATTCCACCATCGAGCAGCTTTCCGGCCAGAAGGTGGAGCACCCGCGCGCAGCGAGCTACAAGATGGTGGACACCTGCGCCGCGGAGTTCGCCGCGCAGACCCCTTACTTCTACTCCACCTTCGATGAGGCCAACGAGGCCAAGGAGCATATCGAGCAGAACCACACAGGCAAAAAGAAGGTGATCGTGTTCGGCTCTGGCCCGATCCGCATCGGCCAGGGCATCGAGTTTGACTACTGCTCGGTGCACTGTGTCTGGGCGCTCAAGGAGGCCGGATACGAGGCGATCATCGCCAACAACAACCCCGAGACGGTCTCCACCGACTTCGACACCTCCGACCGGCTCTACTTCGATCCCCTCACCCCAGAGGATGTGGATTCGGTGCTCGCCACCGAGCAGCCGGACGCGGTGGTGGTGCAGTTCGGCGGCCAGACCGCGATCAAACTTACCAAGTATCTGCAAAAGCGTGGGGTGAAGATCCTCGGCACCAGTGCGGACAGCATCGACGCGGCGGAGGACCGCGAGCGGTTCGACGAGCTGCTGGAGAAGTGCGGCATCCCCCGTCCGCAGGGCCACACCGTGTTCACCGCAGAGGAGGCGATCGCCTCCGCCAACGACCTAGGCTATCCGGTGCTGCTGCGCCCCTCCTATGTGCTGGGCGGCCAGAACATGATCATCGCCCACAGCGACGCGGACGTGACCGAATACATGGGTATCATCCTGTCGCAGCATATCGACAACCCGGTTCTCATCGACAAATACCTGATGGGTACCGAGGTGGAGGTGGATGCGATCTGCGACGGCACGGATTACCTCATCCCCGGCATCATGGAGCATATCGAGCGCGCGGGCGTCCACTCGGGCGACTCCATTTCGGTCTATCCCGCGCGCACTCTGTCCCCGCGCATCCGTGAGACGATCATCGATTACACCGGCAAGCTCGCCAAGGCGCTGGATGTGGTGGGTCTGGTCAACATCCAGTATGTTGTCTACAACGACGCGGTGTACGTGATCGAGGTCAATCCCCGCTCCTCCCGCACCGTGCCTTATATCAGCAAGGTCACCGGCGTACCGATGGTGGATCTTGCCACTAAAATTATGTTGGGCGCATCCCTGAAATCGCTGGGCTACGGCACCGGCCTCTATCCGGAAGGGGATTATATCGCGGTCAAGGTGCCGGTGTTCAGCTTTGAGAAGCTGCACGACCTCGACACCCAGCTCGGCCCTGAGATGAAATCCACCGGCGAGGTGTTGGGCATCGCCAAAACCTTTGAGGAAGCGCTTTACAAGGGCCTGGTGGCGGCCGGATACAAGATGAAGCGCGGCGGCGGGGTGCTGCTCTCGGTGCGCAGCAGTGACCAACAGGAAATTATCCCCATCGCAGAGAAGTTTGAACGGATCGGTTTCACCCTGTATGCCACCCCCGGTACCGCGCTCAACCTTAACCGCCATATGGTGGCCTGCAACTCGGTCCGCAAGATCGGGGAGGGCAAGCCGGATGTGATGGATCTGATCGAAAGCGGCAAGATTGACTATGTCATCTCCACCTCGGCCAAGGGCCGCGATCCGCACCGCCAGTCGGTGCAGATCCGCCGCAAGGCGGTGGAGCGGAGCATCTGCTGCTTCACCTCGCTGGACACCGCCAACGCGATGGCGGACTGCCTGGCGCTGGGTAAAACGATCGATGATATGCATTTTGTGGATATCACCAAGCTGTAAATAAAAAATGACCGCCCTTCTAATGGCTCAACAGGCCAGGGAAGGGCGGTTTTGCGGTTATGCGGCGATTTCTTCGGTGTTGCAGCGCACAAATACCACATCGAACAGGCGGATCGCTGCGGCCAGCAGCACAAACAGGCTTGCGATATAGTTGAGATGGGAGGAACAGCGGGAGACGGGCGTCTGATCGGAGGTGTCCAGGTTTTGTTCAGTCAGCCGGAAAAAATACAGCACCGCCAGCAGCACCATCAGGTTGGAGGTGAAGCGCGGCGGAAAGAGGTCGGGAAAGCAGGCTGAGGACGATTCGTCGAGGCTGCCGCAGATGAGCTGCCGGCGTTGTTCGCTGAGCGTTCCATGGGAGAGCGCCACCGCGCCGAGGATCAACTGAATTTTTGACAGCGATTGGTCGAGAAGGTCGGCCTGCTCCTGAACTTCCGCAGGGAGAACTGAGTCTTGCATGATCCATAACACCGCCTTTTAGGGGATTAATTCATCATATACGCCCGCGCGTCGATTGTTTCCTCCTGAAAAATAAAAAAGCCCGGAGCGCTCAGCGCCGGGCTTGAGAGTGGTTATCTTGTTGAGATGAAGCGAGGAAAAAGGGAACGCCTTTTTGGCGGAGCCTCCGCTGATAGATGGGGGAGAGCCCGTCGTCGGTCACCAAACGATCGACCTTATCCAAACCGCAAACTCGGGCCAGCGTGGGACGGCCGAATTTGGAGTGATCCGCAGCCACATAGACCTGGTCCGCAATCTGCGTCACCAGCCGTTTGATGACCGCATCGGTGTAATCGGAATGGGAGAGGCCGTAATCCGGGTCGATCGCATCCACGCTCAGAATGGCTTTGTCGAGGTGGATATTTTTGAGAAATTCGACGGCTAGGGTGCCCATCAGCAGATGGTGCCCCCCCTCCCGTTTGATGCCCCCAGTCACAATCAAGGTGCTACTGGGGTGGAACTCCACCATGCTGGCGATCACCAGATCACAGGTCACTACGGTGAGATCGCGGTGGGTGTGTAACCGTTTGGCAATTTCAAAGGCCGTGGTTCCCACATCTAGGAAGACGCGGTCCCCGTTGGAGATATAGCTCGCCATGTGTTCTGCAATGCTTTTCTTTTCCTCGAGATGTGGTATGTCGAATTGAGATGAAGTGAAACCGCGCTCAGCGGTCAGGCGCGTCCCGGCGAGGACCGCTCCGCCGTGAGTGCGTTCGATGTACCCTTCGGTCTCCAATTCCGCGAGATCGCGCCGCACTGTGGCCTCCGACACCAAAAAGACATTGGACAGCTCCCGGATTTGCGCGCAGCCGTTTTGCAAAATGTAGCCGAAGATTCGCTTTTTCCGTTCCGCCGGAATGATGTTCGGTCTGAAATCTCCGATTCTTTTCATGGTCTCCTCCTGCTCACTGCCCGGCGTCGCGCAGGCATCCACCAGCCCGGTTGCGAAAACTATCGCGGCGAACGGACAGAATCTGAAAGAACGGCTTTCTGTTCCAGCCCAAAACGGATACTGACGCCGACCAGCGCCAATATCGTCAAAACAGCAAGGATCATGCGAAGAATTTGGCTAAACACCATGGAGATTGACATTCCTGCGAAACCACAGACCATAACCAGTTTAACCGATCCGATCCACCACAGGCGGGAACGAACGATCCTTCCGGTCTGCCTCGCAGTCAGGCCGGAGCGGACCGCGCGCACCTGCGGCAGCCAGCGGATCCAACACAGCAGCACCGAAATCAACAGAGAAAACACAAGGCTTACCACATTTGCCACACGGTGGGGAGCCATGCGTTCCGAGCCCCAGAGGATCGCCAGAAAAACCAGCCAGCCGAGATAAATCAGGCAGGTAGCCAGCTCAAGATATTCCAAAGCGCGCCTGTAGTTGTTGTTTTTTCTCATGCCGTAGCCCCTCCCCGTTGTCCTGTTATGCTGTCGAATCGTGATGATAAAGCGACCGCCTCTACGGTTATTACGCCATGAGCGCAGAGCGCAAATGGTATCATTGCACATATGGGCCGGAGCGCCGGGAAGGCGCGGTGGCCTGCGCATAAGTATAATAGCTGCTTTGCGGTTATTATATCACGAATTCGATGAAAAGCGACCACTTCGGATCGATTTTTAGGAAGATAGACATCGGGATGTAAAAAGCTCTGCTTGCCAGCAGAGTTTCGACAGGAGAGGGCAGTCCCACACGGGGGTGCAGCTTACGCATTAGGCCTATTCGCTTTGCGCCGCTGCCTTTCAGCAGGTTGCCAAATCATATCGCTTGCTTTCCGATCATTGCCGTCGAGCCGGAAACATCCTCAACACCAGTCTCCGGCCGGGCTTTCCATCGGGACAAAATCTCGAGCAAAGATCAGAGCCTTGCATAGAAATTCGTTCCGATTTATTGTTATTATACCATAACAGGATAATATTGGCAACAAAAGTCGAGCAATTCAGATAAATTTCGACAAAAAACGGCGGACTACCAAACAGTCCGCCGCAATCTCACCGATTTGCAAGCAACGCTTTGATTTTTTCATGCGGATCGATGATGGTGCTTACCGAGACATCGTGATTGATCGCCGCAATGAAATAGGCGATATATTTTGATACGTCTACCTCGTGGAACCATTCGCGCTGGCGCAGATCCGGGGTGCGATAGGTCAGGTTGGTGCCGAACACCCCGTCTATGATTCCCTGTTCGTAGGCCTTGTCGAACGCTTCCAGCCCGTTGGTGTAAATGGCGTAGGTCGCATAAGCGAGAATGCGCTTGGCCTTGTGCTTTTTCAGCTCATAGGCGATGTCCAGCATCGATTCGCCCGAGGAGATGATATCGTCTGCGATAAAGACATCCTTGCCCTCCACCGAGGCGCCCAGATATTCGTGTGCCACAATCGGGTTGCGGCCGTTCACCACGCGGGAGTAGTCGCGGCGCTTATAGAACATGCCCAAATCCACGCCGAGCACCGAGGCATAGTACATGTTGCGGCTCATGGCGCCTTCATCGGGGCTGACCACCATAAAATGATCCCGGCTGAGGTCCAGATGATCGATCGAGCGCAACAACGCTTTGAGCACCTGGTAGCTGGGCATGACGTTGTCGAAGCCCATCAATGGGGTCGCATTCTGCACGCGCGGGTCGTGTGCGTCGAAGGTGATGATGTTGCTGACCCCCATGTTTTGCAGCTCCTGCAGCGCTACCGCGCAGTCGAGCGATTCGCGGTAGTTGCGGCGGTGCTGGCGGCTGCCGTAGAGCAGCGGCATGATCACGCTGATGCGGTGTGCCTTGCCGCTGGCCGCCTGAATCAGACGCTTGAGGTCCTGGAAATGGTCGTCGGGGGACATGCAGTTCTGCATACCGAACAGCTTATAGGTGCAGCTGTAGTTCCCCACATCCACCAGAAAGAACAGGTCGTCGCCGCGGATGGTCGATTTGATGAGCCCTTTTCCATCCCCGGAAGAAAAACGCGGGCATTCGCTGTCCACAATAAAGGTGTCGCGGTCGATGCCGCCATCCTTTGCCCACTTTACCAGATGCGCGTTGATCTTATCGGCTAATTCACGTGCGCCCTCGGTCGCGATGATCCCCAGTGGGGCGACCCGGTCCTCAGAACTGAAAATATCCTGTGCCTCAATTTGCTGCGTCATGTCTCCACACTCCTTCTGTTCAATTCTATCCTATCTTCTCCAAAAAATCAACCAAAAACGACGGGAAAAACCATCAGCCTTTCTGGATTTTTTACCTATTTTTTGCGGATTATTCACAAAGCGTATCAAATTGAAAAACAGATGTTGAGATTCATCTGGGGCAGTGCTACAATATATTGTGTTCAATGAAAATCAATGGCAATTGAGGTGCATCAAAATGAAAATAGGAAAGAACGCGATCACCGTTTTGGAGAGGCGTTATTTAATTAAAGACGAAAACGGCGAGGTTGTGGAGACGGTGGACGAGTTGTTCGACCGCGTTGCGGGCGCGATCGCCGGGGCCGACAGCCTGTATAACACCGATGCGGATCGACAGGCGCTGGCGGAGGAATTCCGCGAGCTGATGACCAGCCTGGAGTTTCTCCCCAACTCCCCCACGCTGATGAACGCTGGGCGGCCGCTGGGCCAGCTTTCAGCCTGCTTTGTGCTGCCGGTGGAGGACAGCATGGAGGCTATCTTTGAGGCCATCAAGCAGGCGGCGCTGATCCACAAATCGGGCGGAGGCACCGGCTTTTCCTTCTCCCGCCTGCGGGCCTCGGGCAGCACGGTCAAGACCACCGGCGGCGTGGCCTCCGGCCCGGTGAGCTTCATGCGGGTGTTCAACATGGCCACCGAGGCGGTCAAGCAGGGCGGCACCCGGCGCGGCGCCAACATGGGCATCCTGCGCGTCGATCATCCGGATATCCTGGCGTTTATCGACTGCAAGAAAAACAACGCGGACATCACCAATTTCAACATTTCAGTGGGCATTACAGAGGAGTTCATGGAGGCCGCGATCGCAGGGCGGGATTACGCCTTATACGACCCCCGCACCAGGCAGGAGGTCGGCCGCCTGAATGCAAAAGAGGTGTTCGACCGCATTGTGGACGGTGCATGGCGCAACGGGGAACCGGGCATCATCTTTTTGGACCGGCTCAACCGCGACAACGTGGTGCCGGGGCAGGGACAGATCGAGAGCACCAACCCCTGCGGCGAGCAGCCGCTGCTGCCCTACGAGTCCTGCAATCTGGGGTCGATCAATCTGGTGACGGTGCTGCGCCGCATGGACGACGGCAGCTTTGTCATCGACTACGACAAGCTCGGCCGGATCGTCAAATTGGCGGTACACTTCTTAGACAATGTGATCGACGTCAACAAATATCCGCTCGAGATCATCGACAAGACCACCAAGGCCACCCGCAAGATCGGCCTCGGCGTGATGGGGTGGGCCGACATGCTGTTGCGCATGGGCATCCCCTACAACTCGGAGGCGGCGGTTGAGCTGGCTGGGCGTGTGATGGGCTTCATCACCGAAACAGGCCGGCAGGAGAGCCGCGAGCTCGCCAGGGCGCGCGGCAGCTTCCCGCTGTTTGCAGAGAGCATCTATGCGGACGGCGAGCCGCTGCGAAACGCCACTGTCACCACCATCGCGCCCACCGGCACCCTGTCTATCCTGGCGGGCTGTTCGTCCGGGGTCGAGCCGGTGTTTGCGTTCGCCTATATCCGCAATGTGATGGACGGCACCGAGATGATCGAAGTCAACCCGGTGCTCAAAGAGGTTCTCACTGAGCGCGGGCTTTATTCGGACGAGCTGATGAAAAAGGTCATCGAGGCGGGCTCGCTTCAGCACATCGATGAGATACCGGACGACATCAAGCGGGTGTTCGTCTGCTCGCACGACATCAGCCCCCTGTACCACGTCAAAATGCAGGCGGCGTTCCAGCAGCACACCGACAACGCCGTCTCCAAGACGGTCAACTTCACCCACGATGCGACGCGGGAGGACGTGGCTGAGGTCTATCTACAGGCCTATCGGCTGGGCTGCAAGGGGGTCACCATCTACCGCGATGGAAGCCGCGACAGCCAGGTGCTCAACATCGGCCATGTCAAAAAGGAGGACGCCCCCGCCGCACCTGCGGGCGGCTACCGCACCGACATCACCCCGCGCCCGCGCCCGGAATCGGTCTACGGCATGACCGAGCGGATGAAGATCGGTTGCGGCAACCTGTATGTCACGGTCAATTACGATGAGCACGGCATTTGTGAGGTGTTCACCAACACTGGCAAGGCGGGCGGCTGCCCGTCCCAGTCGGAGGCCACCGCGCGGCTGGCGTCGGTCGCGCTGCGTTCGGGCGTGAGTGTGGACGAGGTGATCGACCAGCTCAAGGGCATCCGTTGCCCCTCCACCATCCGCCAACCGGGGATGAAATGCACCTCCTGCCCGGATGCGATGGCCAAGATCATCCGCAAGGTCGCGGATTACCAGAAGATGCTGGCGGAGCACGGTGCCGGCGCCGTGGAGGAGAATCCAATTCAGAAGGTCAACGCAAAGCTCGAGGCGGACGCGGAGCGCTACCAGAAAACCGCAAAGTACTGCCCCGAATGCGGCGCTGAAATGGAGCACGAAGGCGGCTGCGTATCCTGCCGTTCCTGTGGTTATTCCAAGTGCAACTGAGATTATATTCACTGCATATGGGCGGGCCCCGGCACATCGGGCCCCGCCCTTTTCCGCGCGAAAGGAGGACGACCGGGTTGACAACTGAAGCTGTGGAACAATGCCTGCGGAAAGCCGGCATTCCCCGCTGGGGGGTATGCGCCTTTGCCGACCTGCCGCCGCTGCTGCCCTGCCGGGCGGCCGCGCGCCTGCCGGAGGGGGCGCGCAGCGTGGTGGTTTGCCTGTTTCCTTACTATGTCGGGGAGTACCCCGACCGCAACCTCTCCCGTTACGCCATCGTGGACGATTACCACACGGTGACGCGCGCGATGCTGGAGGATGCCGCTGCACGTCTGTGCGGTGCGTTTCCGGGGCACCGCTTTGAGCCGTTTGTGGACAGCAGCCCGGTGCGCGAGGTGGCGGCTGGTTGGCGTGCGGGCCTCGGCTTCATCGGCCGCAATGGGCAGTTGATCGCGCCCGAATACGGTTCCTATTGCTTCCTCGGCGAGATCGTCACGACTCTGGAGCTCCCGCCCGCAGTTCCGTCGAGACAAACCTGCGGCGGGTGCCGGCGATGTGTCGAGGCGTGCCCGGGCGGCGCGCTCAGCGGGGACGGAGGTCTGGAATTGTCCCGCTGCCGGTCCCATATCACCCAAAAGAAGGGGGAGCTCACGGAGTGGGAGCAGCGGGCAATCGCAGAGGGCGGGTTCGCCTGGGGGTGCGACCGCTGTACCGATGTTTGCCCACACAACCAAAATCCGAGGTGCACCCCGATCAAAGGATTTTACCGCGATATTGTGCATAAACTAACCCTGGAGAACTGCCGCGCGCTCTCCAAAACGAGGGCGTACGGCTGGCGGGGCGCGGCTGTGTTGGAGCGCAATCTCCGGCTGTGCCAGGGGGAAGCCCCGGTGGGAAAAGAGTGAGGCGGGCTTGCCCCGCGGCGGGACGCTGTGCTATAATAACCGCAAACCAAAAGGCTTAGTCCTTTTGGTTGCCCGCGCTTCGCGCGGATGCGGCGCAGTTGCGCCGCAATGCGGTTCTTTCAGCGGAAACGGGTCCCGCCTGTAGGGCGGCCAATCGTTTTGCAACGATTGCAAAAGCGGCTTCTCCGCTTTTGCCCCGCTTTATGCTATAATAACCGCAAGCGGTTATTATAAATTGATGGCCAAAGCGATCCGCGCGCTGCGCGACAGCGGCGTGGCTGTGGGCTATGCCGCAGAACCTAATGACAGAAACAACAGCCGCCTTCGGGCGCGGCCGGCCTGTCCGGCAACAATGGGGAGTGAACACGGTTGGAGATCTTATCAGAAGAGCAATACGGCGAGTATGAGGCGTTTGTTGCGAACCACCCGCAGGGCGGGTTCACCCAGAGCGCCGACTGGCGCAAGGTGAAAAACAATTGGGGCTGGGAGGCGGTCGTATCGCGCGATGCCAGCGGCAAAATTGTGGGTGCGTGCGGTGTGCTGGTGCAGCAGATCCCGCTGATCGGCATCTCGTTTTTGTACGCGCCGCGCGGCCCGGTGTGCGACCTGCACGACAGGGCGGTGCTCGCCGACCTCAAAGCGGGCGTCGATGCGCTTGCCAAAAAACACCGTGCGCACACCTTTAAGATGGACCCGGATGTGCTGATGAGCGACAGCGAGTTTATCTCCATCGCCAAGGGGCTGGGCTTTCGGCAGTTTGCGGGCCCGGAAGGGTTTGAGACCATCCAGGCGCGGTTCAACTACCGCCTGTATCTCGGCGGCCGCAGCGAGGAAGAGCTGTTCGCCAACCTGACCCAGACCACCCGGCGCAAGGTGCGCATCGCCATGCGCAACGGGGTGGAGGTCCGTCCGGTGGGACAGGAGTATCTGGACGAGTTTGTCCGCATCATGCGGGTGACGGGGGAGCGCGACGGTTTCAACGTGCGCCCCAGGTCCTATTTTGTGCGGATGCTCGACGCGCTGGGAGAGCATGTGCGGCTGTATATGGGCTTTTATCAGGGCACGCCGGTGTGCGGTGCGATTTCCACCAACTATGCGGGCAAGGTGTGCTATGTCTACGGCGCGTCCGACAACGTCCACCGCGACGTGATGCCCAACTATTTGATGCAGTGGGAGATGATCCGCTGGGCGGTTGAGACCGGCTGCACAGTGTACGACTTCCAGGGCGTCTCCGGTATTCTGGAGGAGGGGCACCACATGTACGGCCTCTACCGCTTCAAAAAGGGGTTCAACGGCCAGTTGGATGAGCTGGCCGGCGAGTTCGATTACGTCTACCGGCCGCTGGCCTGCCGGATGACCGATGCTGCGATTGCAGCCAAGGAAAAGCTGGATGCGATCAAGCGGAGAGGGAAGGGCAATCGTTGATATGATGGAAAAACAGACGCCGCTTTTTAAAGCGGTTTCCGCTTATCTGGCGCGGGATGCGTCCCGCTTTCACATGCCGGGGCACAAGGGCTTCCCCGCGAACCGCAGCGGCGAGCGTTTGCCGTTTGGCGGAGCAGAGCGGTACGATATCACTGAGGTGGAGGGCGCAGATAGCCTGTACGAGGCGGACGGCGCGCTGCGCGCGCTGGAGGAGGCCTATGCCAAGCTGTACGGCTCCAAGCGCACCCTGCTCTCGGCGGGTGGGGCGACGCTCTGCATCCAGACGATGCTGGCGCTGGTGGCGAAGCCGGGCGGTCGGGTGCTTGCAGGGCGCAACCTGCACACGTCGGCTGTCAGTGCGATGGCGCTGCTGGGGCTCACCCCGGTATGGATCTACCCGGACGGCGCCGCGGGCTGCGGCATGGGCGGGCGCATCCGTCCGGAGGAGGTGGAGGAGTGCCTGCGCGGGGACGCGGGGGTCTGCGCGGTGTACATCACCAGCCCGGACTACTTCGGGGTGCTCAGCGACGTCGGGGAGATCGCCCGCATCTGCCGGTTCTACCGCGTGCCGCTGCTGGTGGACAACGCCCACGGCGCTCATCTGAAGTTTCAAACGCCCAGTTTGCACCCCATCGATCTGGGGGCGGACCTCTGCTGCGATTCGCTGCATAAAACCCTGCCTGTGCTCACCGGCGGGGCGCTGCTGCACATCGGCAACCCGCGCTACATACCGGCGGCCAAACAGAAGATGGCGCTGTTCGGCTCCACCAGCCCGAGCTATCTGATCCTGCTTTCGATCGACCGCTGCGCCGCCTACCTGGAGTGCGGACATGTGGCGGAGGAATTCGCCGCGGTGCGCGACCGGGTCAAGGAGCTGGAGCAGCTCGCGGTGCAAAAGGGGTTCGTACCCTTGACCGGCCCGCGCGATTATACCAAGCTGGTGCTCTCGGTCTACAACTGGGGGCTCACCGGCGCGGAATTCGGCGCGCGCCTGCGCGAAGCGGGTATCGAGCCTGAATATGTCAGCGGACATTGGGCGGTGCTGATGGCCAGCCCTGAAAACACCGGCGGGGACTACCGGCGGGTGAGTAAGTTTTTAAATGCTTGGGATCTGCCTTCGGTAGGGGGGGAGGAGTATTATCCGGTGCCGCGCTTGGAAGCGGCGCTTTCCCTGCGCGACGCAATCTTCGCACCGAGCGAAACCGTCCCGGTGGAAAACAGCGAGGGGCGGGTGGCAGCTTCGATGGTCTGCCCTTGTCCGCCGGGTATCCCGGTGGTCATGCCGGGAGAAAAAATTAACCGCGACGCGGTGAATCTTTTGAAAACAAGTGGAAACTCGATCGTAAAAGTGATATTATAAAGGTGGAAAAACCAAAACAGCCGCAGCGCGGCGATTCGACCGACAAGGAGGTATTCTGATGAAACTGATTCTTGCAATTGTATCGAGCGACGATGGTTCAATCGTGTCCTCGGAGCTGACCAAGGCCGGCTTTTCGGTCACGAAGCTCGCCACCACCGGCGGCTTCCTGATGAGCGGCAACACCACCTTTTTGGTGGGTACTGATGACGAAAAGGTCGATACGGTCATTGATATCGTGGGTACCTACAGCAAGAAGCGCAAACAGATGGTACCCTCCTCTGCCTCCTATGGCGTGGGGATGTGCACCTCCTTTCCGGTGGAAGTCACGGTGGGCGGCGCGACCATCTTCGTGCTGAACGTCGAAAAATTTGAAAAGCTGTAAAGTCTGAGATGAACAACCGATTGTTACAAGCCTTTTATGGCAATGAAAAAGCAAAAGCAACGCTCGCCTTGGGCTGGAAAGGCGGGCGTTTGCCTCATGCAGTGCTTTTGGAGGGGGAGAGTGGAGCGGGCAAAAAGACCTTTGCGCGCCTGATTGCCGCCGCCGCTGTTTGTTCCGGGGAGGAGCGCCCCTGCGGCGTTTGCCGCCACTGCGCCAAGGCGATGGAGGGCGTCCACCCCGACATCCGGCTGATCGACGGCGGGGAGTCGGCCAAGAACCTGAATGTGGACGCCATCCGCGAGATCCGCTCGTCGGCAAGCGTGCGGCCCAACGAGGCCGAGCGCAAGGTGTATATCCTGGCCGATGCGCAAAATATGACGGTGCAGGCGCAGAACGCGCTGCTCAAGGTGCTGGAGGAGCCGCCCAAAGGGGTGGTGTTTGTCCTCACCTGCGAAAACCGCTCCGCCCTGCTCGAGACTATCCTTTCCCGTGTGACCCTGGTGCGCATCGAGAACCCGCCACCCGCGCTGTGTGAACAGGTGCTGCACGAGCTGGCGCCCGGACACGGCGAGGAGGAGTACCGCCTGGCCGCCGATGTGTTCGATGGGAACATCGGCCGTGCGGCTGCCAGCCTGGGCGACGCCGGATTCCGCCGGATTGTAGACGGAGCGGACGCCATCGCCAAAGCTGCGGTGCAGGGCACCGAATACGACCTGTTGGAGCAGCTCGCCGCATTTGAAAACGATAAGGACAGCTTTCGCGCCTGTCTGCGCCGGGTAAAAGCTGTGTTCGCCGACCTGCTGCGGCGCAAATATCTCCCGGAGCAGCGGCGGGATGCGCTGGGTTCGGGAATCTCCGCATTGCAGTGCGAACGGATTGTTGCTATAATAGAGGCAGCGTTGCAGATGATGGAGCAGAACATGGGCTATCCGCTCGCTTCGGTGTGGCTGTGTTCCCAGATAAAAAGCGCGCTGAATCGTTAAAAAGAAACGGGCCGGCTGTCGGCCGGTCCTGTGGGAGGAAATACATGGCAAATATCGTTGGAGTTCGTTTTAAAAATGTCGGCAAGGTCTATTACTTCGATCCGGACGGGCTCGACCTGGAGATGGGTCAGTGCGTGATCGTGGAGACCGCACGCGGCGTGGAGTGCGGCGAGGTGGCGATGCCGCTGCGCACCATCGAGGACGGCGAGACCCCCAAGCCGCTCAAAAAAGTGATCCGCGCGGCCAACAGCGACGATCTGGCGCAGATCGAACGCAACCGGCAGCGGGAGCAGCAGGCGTTTTCCATCTGCGAGGCCAAGATCGCGGCGCACAAGCTGGATATGAAGCTAGTGGATGTGGAATACACCTTCGATAACAACAAAATCTTGTTCTATTTCACCGCCGACGGCCGGGTGGATTTCCGCGATCTGGTCAAGGATTTGGCGTCGGTTTTCCGCACCCGCATTGAGCTGCGGCAGATCGGCGTGCGCGATGAAGCGAAGATGCTGGGGGGGCTGGGCATCTGCGGTAGACCGTTCTGCTGCTCCACCTTCCTGGGGGAGTTCCAGCCGGTGTCCATCAAGATGGCCAAGGAGCAGGGCTTGTCGCTCAATCCCACCAAAATTTCGGGCACCTGCGGGCGGCTGATGTGCTGCCTCAAATATGAACAGGAGGCCTATGAGGACCTGCTGCGCCGCACCCCCAAGCAAGGGGCGGCGGTCAATACGCCGGAAGGGCGCGGTACGGTGGTGGAGGTAAATCTGCTCACCGGCATCCTCAAGGTCAAGATCGACAAATCGGACGGCGCCGCGCGCACCTTCACCAAGGATCAGGTCAAGGTGATCCGCGACCAGTCCCGCGGGGAGCGCGGCGACAACTCCACCCACAAGGGGCGGGAGGAAAAATGAGCCGCGCCGATTTTTCTTAGATTAATTGCACAATTACGGTTGCAAATTTTGCAAACTGTGGTACAATGATCTTGAATCTTTTTTGGAGGTGTTACCATTGGCATATTGCATCAGTGATGAGTGCCTGAACTGCGGCGCGTGCGAGGCTGAATGCCCTGTTTCCGCGATTTCCGCTGGCGATGGCAAATATGTGATCGATCCGGATACTTGCATCAGCTGCGGCGCGTGCGAGGGTGTTTGCCCGGTCGGAGCTCCCCACGAGGCGTAAGTTCTGTACATGTGACAAACGGCAGGGGATGCTTGCGCCGCCCGCTCAGGAGGAGGTTTTGGTTCTATTTGGGACAAGACCCGTTGTGAAGGGTTGCGGCGCATGGATCTAAAACAGAATTCGCAAGAGGGGGCACCATTTTTATAATGGTGCTCCCTTTTACATTCTGAAAAAAGCGGCACAGCCTCCTGGCTGCACCGCTTTTCTGACTATCTGTGGGGATGGATCCGCTGAATGCTGACCGGTTATTCAAAGTCGAATAGGCGGCGGATATCGATTTCCAACGCATCTGCGATGCAAAACAGCGTATCGACACTGGTAAAGGATTTTCCGTTCGGTGATTCGATGCGGTTGATCTGTTCGCGCGATAAGAAAACCATGGAGGCAAGCTCCTCCTGGCTCAGTTCACGAAGATTGCGATAATATGCGATCTTCAATCCAACTTTTTTGATACGATCTATATTTTTAATTTCATCATCCCCTAAATTATAACTATTTATAAGTTTACCTCGAAATTAATATCATATAAATGACAGAAAATGCAATAAATATGATTGGTTTTGTCACTTTGTTTCTTGACAAAGGGAAAAATGTCTTGTAAAATATTATTATGTTAAATATTGGAATTGTTTCAAATATTATCATGCGTTATGAAAAAATCAATCGAACCATGAGGGCACTCATCACAAACCCCACCAGATCGCCGGTGAGTGCAGAGGGGAGGGTGTGGCGCGTCTTCTGTACCTGCGTCGCTCCGTAGTAGACCGCAATTGTGTAAAATGTAGTCTCGGTGGAACCCTGCATCACGCTGGCTACCCGACCGATCGTGGTATCCGGGCCGTAGCTTTGCAGGATATCCTGAAAAATCGCCATAGCGCCGCTACCCGAGATCGGCCGCAGGATCGCCAGCGGCAGCACCTCGCGCGGAAGCTGCAACAGGGAGGCCACAGGGGAGAGAACCCAGGTTAGGATATCCAGCGCCCCCGACGCTTTGAACATCCCCACAGCGGTCATCAGCGCCACCAGCGCGGGCATAATGCGCATCGAAGTCATCAGACCTTCTTTGGCGCCGTCCAGGAAACTTCCGAACACGTCCACCCGACGGAACAGCCCGTAAAATAAAATCCCGCCCATCACGGCGGGGATGATGTAGTCAGAGAGTCTAGCCATGTGCACCTCCCCGGCGCGGCCGTGCGAGCTCTGGCAAACCGTTGCGCGTGGTGTGAGAGAGCAGTTTCGCCATCACCAACACCGAGATCACAGAACAGATCGAGGTGACCCAAACCGCCGGCAGGATGTCAAACGGAGCGGCGGCCCCTGCCTGCAAGCGCAGCGCGGCGGTGGTGGTTGGAATCAACTGAAGGCTTGCAGTGTTGAGCACCACAAAGGTGATCATGTAATTGCTTGCCACAGAGGGGGTGGGGTTAAGCAGCTCAAGTTCGCGCATTGCTGCGATACCCAGCGGGGTGGCCGCGTTGCCCAGGCCCAGCAGGTTGGCGGCGACATTCATCGAGATAGCCTTTGCTGCGCGGCTGTCAGGGTCCAGGCCGCGGAACAGCAGACGGAGGACGGGAGAAAAAAAGCGGCTGAATTTTTGGGTCAGTCCCGATTTCTCTGCGACATTCATCAGGCCGCTCCACAGGCACATCACGCCGGCCAGGCCGATCACCAGGGTGATTGCTTTCCCACTTTCGCTCAGCGCGGCGGCGGACACTTCCCCAATGCGCCCGTTGGCGATTCCCAGTACGACCGAAAGCAGGATCATTCCGCTGAAGATCCAGGTCATCATGGCGGTTTCAACTCCTCAATTGTACTCTTGGCTACAGAATATGATACGAAATGACAGAATATGAATAATTTGTTAAACTTAAATTTTGAAGAAAAAATTATTAGAAATTTATATTCTAGTATTTGACATGTTTTCTAGTTTACGCTATATTAAAATTAGAAAATCGACAATGTCGAAAAAAGGGGGAAAATCATTTTGATAAAATCTACAGGAATCGTAAGAAAAGTGGACGAGCTGGGGCGCATTGTGTTGCCCAAAGAACTGCGCAATACGTTGGACATTAAAGAAAAAGACTCCCTTGAAATCTATGTGGACGGGGATCAGATCATTCTGAAAAAGTATGCCCCTGCCTGTATTTTCTGCAGCAATGCAGGGGATATTGTGACATTTAAAGGCAAAAATGTCTGCAAAGAGTGTCTTGAACGTATGAAGGACCTCTAACGCGCAGAATTATTTGACAGAAGCCATTCTTAGAGCGAAAATCGAAACTGTGTTCCTATGAGATGCCGGCGGAGTGGCCGCTTTCATCCCGAAGGACAAAAGGTTATCAATCAATTGAACCAAACAAAGATTTCGCATCGGGTTGTGACATAAATGGAAAGAATGGATAAAGAAAAAGATGGACAGCCGGAGGGTTTCCTCACGGTTATCCATCTTTTTTATTTTACAAATGTTCAGGCTTCCGTATTAATTTCTGGGATTTCGCCGGTCACAGGGTCGCGCGGGTCAAAACGGAGCGTTTCATCCTCCGGCTCGTTCAGCTTGCCCTTTTCCACCAGATATTTGGCGTAAAGCGCGAGCGAGGCGTTATAGTAGGGAACCACATAAAGCAGAGGCAACAACAAGACGGAGAGCAGCGCCCACGGCAGGAAAGAGAGATCAAACAGAAACAGTTCATTTTTATATCCGCGGGTGTACCGGATCGAGGTCCGAAACGCCTGCCGCACACTGATGCTGGGGTTATCCACAATCAGGTAGGGTGCCAGGAGATAGCGCTTGCTGAAAATTGAGAAAAACAGCCCGGCCAGGATACTGAGCACACAGGCCAGCGTCAGCAGCAGGAACCCGCCTAGGCGCACCGTCCGTGTAGGTTCGGCGTTGTACAGCAGAAAAAGGGCGAACGTGCCAATGCCCCCGGGTAGAAGGGCGAACGGGATACTCCACAACAGCAGGCGCACCGAGAGGCTGATATCGTGCCAGATAGCTTTGAAAAACAGGCGCAGTCCGGAGAAGAAGGAGAAGACCGCGGCCACCTCCTCCGAGTCCCCGCCAGCCAGCCGGTAGTACCAAAGGCGGATGCCGAACGAGAGCGGGGAGTTGACGATCAGGCTGAATAGGGTGAACGCCGCAGCGATGAGGAACGAGGGGATCGAAAGGTTTATCACATCGTCCAGGTAGTATTGGGGGGTTGTCAGGACATCTGAAAAATCCGGGATACCCAGAAGCAGGGAGGTAAGCCCCTGCAATAGGCTGAAGATCAGCGAAATAGAAAAGATGATGAGCAGAAGGCAGATGGCTTTTCCCCAACTGCCGCCCAGCGCCCGGCGGGCATTCAGTTTAATTTGTTTTCTCAGTTTCATGGTTCAACGCCTCGGTTAAGCTAAAATTTCTGCGGCTCGTGCCGCGACAAAGTCGCCGATCTCCTGGGTGGACTTCGCCGGATAAGCGGGGTCAGCGAGGTCGGGGGTGCGCCCAAAGGCGAGGCTTTCCTCCACGGCCTGTTCCACAGCGCACGCTTCCTCCTCGAGCGAGAAGGAATAGCGCAGCATCATTGCAACTGAGAGGATGGTCGCCAGCGGGTTGACAATCCCTTTTCCGGCGATATCCGGCGCCGAGCCGTGGATCGGTTCATACAAGCCCAATGTGCCGTGGCCGGTACTGGCCGAAGGCAGCATACCGATCGAACCGGCCAGCATGGCGGATTCGTCAGAGAGGATGTCGCCAAACATGTTCTCAGTGAGCAGCACGTCGAATTGGGAGGGATCGCGCAGCAGCTGCATGGCCGCATTGTCCACATACAGGTAATTGAGCTCCACTTCGGGGTAGCGCTCCCGCACGCGGTCTACCACCCGCCGCCACAGCCGCGAGGTCTCCAGCACATTGGCCTTGTCCACACAGGTGACCTTGCCGCGGCGCTTCTGCGCGGCCTCAAACGCCACCTTTGCAATGCGTTCCACCTCATATTCGCTGTAAAGCATCTTGTCGTATGCGGAGGGATTGCCGTCCACCTCAGTTTGCCCCTTCTCACCGAAGTAAATTCCGCCGGTCAGCTCGCGCACCACCAGCAGATCGACCCCGCGGGCGATAATCTCATTTTTGAGGGGCGAGGCGTTTTGCAGCGCAGGAAAGACGCGCGCAGGGCGCAGGTTGGCGAACAGGCCCAGCTTGTTGCGGATGGCGAGCAGACCGGCCTCGGGACGCAGGTTGGCCGGCTGACAGTCCCACTGAGGGCCGCCGACCGCACCGAGCAGCACCGCGCCGGACATGCGGCATTTTTCTACGGTGGCAGGCGACAGAGGAATCCCCTCGGCGTCGATCGCACAGCCGCCGATCAAACCTTCGGTGAGATCAAGCGGAATTGACCGCGTCCGGCAGACGCTTTGGAGGGTTTTCAACGCCTCGGCGGTGATTTCCGGGCCCACCCCGTCGCCCGCCAATACACAAATCTTGATGGGATTCATCGCTAAAAACACCCTTTCTCATTCAATCGATCAATCGGAAGCAAATACAGCGGACACTGCCGCAGAAAAGCAAAGAAAGGTTTAATCCCCGCCGAAATCTTCTCCCTCAAAAAAGAGGTCCTCGCCGCCGCGTTCCTTCCATTCGCGCAGCTGCTCCTCAAAGGCCTCCAGCCCCAGGCGGGCAAACGCCTCGTAGCGGTAAGGGATCGGTTCGTACACCTCAAACCCCTCGTCGCGCATCCACATCTGCGGGGTCATCTGGATGGTGTAGCCGGCGCCGTTGGCGACGACCCAATCGTAGGGGCTTTCGCGGCGTGGATAGCCGTATTTGGCCAGCAGGGTCATGATCACGCCGCCGTGGGTGACGATCGCCGTGGAGGTGAGCCGGCGGGACATCATGTCGGCAAAGACATATTCCAGCCCCCGGCTGACGCGTTCCTCCAGTTCGCGGCTGGACTCGCCGCCCGGCGGCGGGGTCTTCATGCCGGAGTCGATCCACGCGTTGAAGGCGGGGTCGTTCTTGAGTTCGCCGATCGCCTTGCCGTCAAACGCGCCGAAGTCGCACTCGACAAAATCGGCGGCCACCTCGCACATCCGGTCGGGGTATAAAATTTCGGCGGTTTCCCGGCAGCGGGAGAGGGGGCTCGAGTAGAGCTTCTGGATTTCCGGATACCCGCAATGGTCGCGCAGCATGCGCAGTTTTTCCCGACCCTCGTCACATAATGGGGTATCGGTGCGCCCCACATACAATCCCTTGAGGTTTGCCTCGGTCATGCCGTGACGAATCAGATGTACTTTATAAGTAATCACCGAAATTCTCCTTTCGCCAACAGAAATTTGGCCCAAAACGTCGAAATATTTTGCTTTCAGGACTTTACAACTCGTATCAAAATGGATTATAATTTACTGTACGTAAAAAATCGCTGGATGAGGCGTTAGCGGGGGTATTGACTATGAACGCGGATTTTCCCAGAATTCTGACCCTTCTGCGGAAAGAAAAGGGAATCAGTCAAAAGGAAGCGGCCGGTGAACTGGGAATTTCACAGGCCCTTTTGTCGCACTATGAAAAGGGAATCCGGGAATGCGGATTGGATTTTCTGGTGCGCACCGCCGATTTCTACCATGTATCCTGCGATTATCTGCTCGGGCGTTCGCCCGATCGCATGGGGGCCACCCTCACCGTGGAGGATATCCCGGAGCCCGAGCAGGCGGCCGGCAAGGAGAACACCTTCCGGGGCAGCATTCTGCCGGTGCTCAACAAAAAATTGATCTCCAATTCGCTCAATGTGCTGTTCGACCTGCTCCAACGCGCCAACAACAAGTCCCTCACGGGCGAGGTGTCCAGCTTTTTGATGCTGGCGGTCTACCGCATGTTCCGTGTGGTTTATGCGGCCCACCCTAAAAATCAGGACGCGATGTTCACCGTGCCGCGCCGGGTGGCCGACCAGTATGCGGGCGCCATGATGCAGGTGCACAGTGCCAACGCGCAGGCGTTGGTGGGCGGGCAGCCTCTCGATGGGCAGGAGCCGCTGCGCTCCTCGGAGGAGCTGGCGCTCACCACCGACGTGATCAACGAGCGCTATCCGATGTGCGCATCCTCGCTTTTTAACCTGGTGCAGAACAGCGAGGACAAAATGACCCTTCAACCCAAGTGATACTGTCTTGGTAATATTGCATATTGTACCATTATGTGGGCGAAAAATAAAGAGGATTGGTTGAAATTCACCCTTTGCACATAAAAATCTATAGAATGTTCAAATTTGTATGATAAAGTGAAACCTGCTGAAGAGTTGCAAGTTTCACTTTATTTTATTATTCCGATATAGTATAATAATAAGGCGAGTGTTTCACGAAGAGATACAGAAAGGGGGACAGCCCATGCGCTTTCAAACAATGCTGTTGTTGCTTACAACAATCTGCTGCGCGCTGCTGTTTTCCTCCTGTGCGAGGCTGGAGCTCAGCCCTGAGAACCTGATGGATGCGCCGCTGCTCACCTCCGAACAGAGCGCGATCCGCGAAGCGCTGTTCGACGGCACGCGCACCCGCGACGTGAAGTTTAAATACCCCAAGGCGGGGGATTACCGCTCCGCCTTTGTGATGCACGATATCGACGGCGACGGCAAGGAGGAGGCGATCGTCTTTTACGATCCGCAGATGGGCAACGCCAACGCAATGATGGGGATTTTGGTGCAGACCGACGAGGGATGGGTGTTCGACTACAGCATCCCCGGCCAGGGCGACAGCGTGGAGCTGGTGCAGTTTGGCAGCATGTTGGAACAGGGGGCCGAAAACATCATTGTGGGCTGGAGCCGCGGCGGCGGGGAAAAGACAGTCGCAGTTTACCGCTATCAGCCACAGAACAGCCAGGACAAGCTGGAAAACCTGTTGACCAGCAGCAGCGGGCAGTACAACGAGCTGATGGTCTACGATTTCAACCGCGACGGCCTGACCGAGCTGCTGTTGCTGCGCACGGGAAGCCCTGAGGCGCGGCTGGTTTCAGCCGGCAAGGAGACGGGCGAGCTGGATGTCAGCTCTAAGATCGAGCTGTCCGGTTCGATCTCCGAGATACAGCGGGTGAAGATCGGCCAGTTGACAAGCGAGATCGAGGCGGTGTTCATCGATTCCCGCCTGCAATCCGGACGCTTTGTCACCGATATTTTGAAATACGAAGCTGAATCCCCGCGCAGGATGGTCAACGTCATCAGCCAGTACAACAAGCAGCTCAGCGGCACCGACGAGGAGATCGAGGAAAACGAGATCAACCTCAAGCGGGAGCAGCGCTACTACTGCGAGGATATCGACGGCGACGGGGTGATGGAGATCCCCTACCAGCCGAGCGAATCGTCCGTTCTGCCGGGTTACAGCGAGGACAGCGACGCGGACAAGCTCTATTCCGCGCGCTATGTCCGGTTTGACGGCGAGCGGTTCGAGCAGGTCTGGTACGGCGTGGTCAACCCCGATGCGGGCTACCGCCTGGAGTTTCCCGAACAGTGGATGGAAGGGGAAGTGACGGTGGCGGCTGAGGTGGCCACCGGCGAATGGCGCTTCCTGGAGTACGGCGGCTCGCTGGCGGCCAGTTACCGCGAGCTGCTGCGCATCAATGTGGTTAACCGCAACAGCCCCCCCGACAAGAATGCGGGGGAGGATCAATACAAGCTGCTCGGTTCCCGGGGCTACTACGACTACAAGGTCTATTATCCTGCCGTGCTGGAGGACGAGTCCTTCCGGGTGACCGAAAGCGATATCGGGCGGTGCTTTTCCTTACTGCCCTGACTTTAGTTTGGAAAGAAGGGATCAAGAATGAAACGAATCCTGGTGGTGGAGGATGAGGACGCGATCCGCGACTTTGTCGTCATCAACCTGCAGCGAGCGGGCTACGATGTCACTCCGGCGGCCAACGGGGAGGAGGCGCTGCGCATCTTTGAAGAACAGCAGGGCAACTTTGACGTGGCGCTGCTCGACATTATGATGCCGGGCATCGACGGATTCACCCTGTGCAAAAAAATCCGGGCGCAGTCGAGCACCATCGGCATCATCATGCTGTCGGCCAAGTCGCAGGAGATGGATAAGGTCAACGGCCTGATGATCGGCGCGGACGACTATGTCACCAAGCCGTTCTCCCCCTCGGAACTCACCGCGCGGGTGGACGCCATCCACCGGCGGGTGACGATGACGTCCCAGCGGCAGGAGCAGCCGGACGAGATCATCTCCGGGCCGTTCATCCTCAACCTCAAGAGCCGGATGCTCTCCAAGAACGGCAAGGTGATCGATCTCACCCAGGTGGAATATCAGATCATGGATTTCTTTTTACACAATCAGAATGTGGCGCTTGAGCGCTCAGAAATCCTCAAAAAGGTCTGGGGCGACAACTATTTCGGCGATATCAAAATTGTGGATGTCAACATCCGCAGGCTGCGCATGAAGATTGAGGATGAGCCGAGTTCCCCGCAATATCTGTTGACGGTGTGGGGGTTCGGATACAAATGGACGGCAGGTCCTAAGGAATCGTAGGCCCAAAAGGCGGGAGGAGGGAAGAAGCGCCATGGCGATGAAGCGGATTACCAAGCGGTGGTTGTTCAACAGCTTTGGCGTGATCCTAATTATCCTGCTGGCGATCGAGCTGATCGGCGCGGCCGGTATCCGCGGCTATTACTACAACAGCGTGCGTTCCGCCATCAATTCCCGCGCGTCGGTGATGGCCTCGTCCCTGTTGCGCTATTCCGAGGACAGCTCGGTCGATTACCAGGCGCAGGTGCGCAATCTGGTGGAAAATTTCGAGGATAAGGACAAGATGGAGCTGATGGCTGTGGACGGCTCGGGCAATGTGCTGCTCACCTCCAGCGGCTTCAAGCCCACCGGCCAGGTGGAGATGCCCGACCACGCGCTCGCCTTTGAAAAACAAAAGACGGCGGCTGCTGGGTCTTATTCTTTCGGGGAGTATGTCGGCAAGCTGGACAGCGAAAAGGTCATGGCAATCACGATGGTTTCCCCCGTGCAGGACAGCGAAATTGCGGCCCTGCGCTTTGTGGTGTCCCTCACCCGGGTGGACCGGCAGGTGCGCACCCTGATCCTGGCGGTGACGCTGGTGCTGGTGGCGATCCTCTGTTTTGTCGGTTTTTCCAGCTCCTATTTCATCAATTCAATCGTCATCCCGGTCGGAGAGATCGGGGTGACTGCGAAGAAGATCGCGCAGGGCGACTTCGACGCGAGGCTGGAAAAGAAGAACGACGACGAGATCGGCGACCTCTGCGAGGCGATCAACTACATGGCGAGCGAGCTTGCGGCCGGGGAGCAGATGAAAAACGACTTTATTTCGTCCGTTTCACACGAGCTGCGCACCCCTCTCACCGCCATCAAGGGCTGGGGTGAGACGCTGGTGGGCGCAACCGACCACGAGACGATCGAAAAGGGGATGGGGGTCATCCTCAAGGAGACCGACCGTCTCTCCTCCATGGTGGAGGAGCTGCTGGACTTCAGCCGGATGCAGAACGGCCGCTTGACGCTGATGATGGACCGCATCGACATCATCGCAGAGCTGGGCGAGGCCTATTTGATGTTCACCCAGCGCGCCATGCGCGAGGGAATGACCATCCGCTACGACGAGCCGGAGGAGTCGATCCCGGTGATCGGCGACCGCAACCGGCTGCGCCAGGTGTTTGTCAACATCATCGACAACGCCATCAAATATTCCGATGCGGGCGCAACCATCGCCATCGCCGTGACGCACGACGACAAGACGGTGCGCATTGCTGTGACCGACACCGGCTGCGGCATCAAGGCTGAAGATCTGCCGATGGTGAAGAAGAAGTTTTACAAGGGCAATTCCACGCGCCGCGGTTCTGGTATCGGGCTCGCGGTGGCGGATGAAATCGTCTCGATGCACTCGGGCCGTCTGGATGTGGACAGCCAGGAGGGCAAGGGGACGACGGTGGTGATATCGCTGCCCATCGCCCATAAAAAAGTGGAGGAGTGATCCTTCCGGCGGCGAGAAATACCCGGACAGGGAACGCCGGACCGCAGGAACGGCCGGCGGGAAAGGAGCAATCAGATGGAAGAAAAGAAGGCCTGCTGCCACAAAACAAGCATCGGCGGACAGGCGTTGATCGAAGGGGTGATGATGCGGGGCCCCAGGCTATCGGCGATGGCCACCCGTATGCCCGATCAGAGCATTGACACCGAGACTTGGGAGAACAAGGGGGTCGGCGCTTGGTACAAAAAGGTGCCGCTTATCCGCGGCATCTTCAACTTGGTCGATTCGCTGGTCATCGGCTATACCTGCCTGATGAAATCGGCTGAGAAGAGCGGCATGGATCTGGAGGACGAGGAGCCGGGCAAGTTTGAAAAGTGGCTGACCGAAAAGCTCGGTGACAACATGATGAAGGTGATCTCCGGCTTTGCCATGGTGCTGGGCGTTGTGCTGGCGCTGCTGCTGTTCATGGTGATTCCGACCTACGCCATCAAGTTTTTGGATATGGCGATTCCGCTGGGTGGGATGAAGACCGCGCTGGAGGGCATTCTGAAAATCGCCATCTTCGTCCTCTATCTGGCGCTGGTCGCACGGATGCCCGATATCCGCCGCGTATTTGAATACCACGGGGCTGAGCACAAGACCATCGCCTGCTACGAGGCGGGCGAGGAACTCACAGTGGAAAACGTGCGCAAATACCGCCGCTTCCATCCCCGCTGCGGCACCAGCTTTATCCTAATCGTGCTGATCATCAGCATCATTGTCTTTTCGTTCGTCCCCTGGGGCAGCGGGATGCTGCGCGTATTGTACAAGATCATCCTGCTGCCGGTGGTGGTCGGCATCGCGTATGAGATCATCAAGCTGGCGGGGCGCTACGACAACATCCTCACCCGCATCATCTCAGCGCCCGGTCTGTGGCTGCAGCACCTGACCACCAACGAGCCGCACGACGACCAGATCGAGGTGGCGATCGCTTCGATGCTGCCGGTCATTCCGGAGACAAAGGACGAGGACAAATGGTGACGCTGCGCGCACAAAAAAAAGAGTGGATACAAGAGCTGAAACAGGCAGGGGTTTTTGCCCCTGCCTTTGAGCTTTGCGAGCTGATTGCCTTCGGCATGGGGCTCGATCGCGCTGCGCAGCTCGCGGAGCCCGATCGCCCGGTCACGCCGGAGGAGGCCGGCCGGATGGCAGCGCTTTTGTCGCAGCGTTGCGCCGGACAGCCGCTGCAATACATCTTGGGCCGATGGGAATTCTACGGGTTGGAGTTTCTGGTGGGCGAGGGGGTACTCATCCCGCGGGCGGACACCGAGGCGCTGGTGGACGCCGGGCTGCGGCTGTGCCGCGGATTTTCCGCGCCGCGCATCCTCGATTTGTGCAGCGGCAGCGGCTGTATCGCGGTCGCACTGGCCAAACACCGGCCGGACGCACAGGTGACAGCGGTGGAGCTTTCGGATGTAGCTTTCGAGTATCTCACCCAAAACGTCGCACACAATGGCGCGAGCAACGTCCGCCCCATCCGGGCGGATGTACTGGAGGGTCCGGACGGCGTGACCGCCGGGGAGCGCTTTCATCTGATCGTCTCCAACCCGCCTTACATCCCCTCCGGGGAGCTGGCCGGGCTACAGCGCGAGGTGCGGCGGGAACCGGCCATGGCGCTGGATGGCGATAAAGACGGCCTGCTGTTTTACCGTGAGATCGCGCGGCTCTACCGGGACAGCCTCACCCCGGGCGGTTGGCTCGCCTTTGAGGTGGGGGACGGCCAGAGCGGCGATGTGCAAAAAATCCTGATGCAGCAGGGCTTTACCGAGATTTCTATTGCGAAGGATTTGGAGGGCTTTGAGCGGGTTGTGATGGGGCGGCGCTCCGAAGGTGGAAAATAAGATGGCAAGTTTTGAGGTGACGTTGGAGCGCCGGGAGTAGGCGCAGGAGGTTTACGGCGTGTGGGCCGAATCGGGCGACCGGACGGCCGCCAAGGACATCCCGCGTCTCTCGGAGGAGTTCTACCGCAGGGTCGGCAGATCAAAGAAGGAGGTTTTGCCGTTCTTCGTGCTGTCCCGCGACTACTGCAAGCAGACGGGGAACTTCAAGCTCTTCATCGGTGGGACAATCCCCGGCGATGGGTTGGAACGCTTGGTGCTGCCTGCGGGCCTGTACGCCCGTGTGACGGTGGAGCCAAAGCTCGGATTTCTGTGGGGTCCCGCCATCGGGGAGGCCAAGCGTCGCTTTTACACTCAGTGGCAGCCTGCAAGCGGCTGCCGCTGTGCGGGATGGGAGTACGAGTACCACACGGAGAAGAGCTTCGGCCGCTCGCCGTCCATCGATCTTTTATTTGCCATGCAGGAATGACAAAAATACGGGCCGCTGAGGAAACCCCTCAGCGGCCCGCGCTGTTTTTTGCAGCTTATTTCGGCAGAAAGCCGATCTTTTTGTAGACCTTATCCATGGTGCGGCGGCTGATGCATTCCGCCATCTCGGCTCCGCGCTTGTAGCAGCTCTCGAGGTAAGCCTTGTCGGCCATCAGGCGGTCAAAGTTTTCCCGCACCGGGCGCAGGTGTTCGGCAACTGCCTCGCCCACGGCTGTCTTGAAATCGCCGTAGCCGCGGCCGGAGAACTCGCGCTCGATGGCGGCAAAGTCCGCGCCGGTCACAGCCGAGTAGATGGTCATCAGGTTATTGATTCCGTCCTTGCCTTCGCGGTAGCAGACTTCAGCCTCCGAATCGGTGACTGCGCGCTTAAACTTTTTCACAATCACCTCGGGTTTATCGAGAATCGAGATGAAGGCGTTGGCGTTGTCGTCCGATTTGGACATCTTTTTGGTGGGATCAGCCAGCGACATAATCTTCGCTCCATGCGCCTGGTCGGGGATATACGGCTCAGGGATGACGAAGGTGTTGCCATAAGCGTTGTTGAAGCGGGCCGCCACATCGCGGGTGAGCTCGAGGTGCTGCTTCTGGTCGATGCCGACCGGCACCAGATGCGCCTGATACAGCAGGATGTCAGCCACCATCAGCACCGGGTAGGTAAACAGGCCGGCGTTGACATTTTCGGGGTAACGCTTGGCCTTGTCCTTAAACTGGGTCATGCGCGAGAGCTCGCCGAACTGGGTGCTGCAAGCGAGCACCCAGTTGAGCTCCGCGTGGGTGGTGACATGGCTCTGGATGAAAGCGATACTCTTTTCCGGGTCGATGCCGCAGGCGAGCAGCAGGGCGTAGGCCTCCAGGGTGTTCTGCCGCAGCGCCTTGGGGTCCTGCCGCACGGTGATCGCGTGCATATTGACGATGCAGTAGATGCAGTTGTAATCCTCCTGGAGCTGCACCCAGTTTTTTACAGCTCCTAGGTAGTTGCCCAGCGTCATCACGCCGGTGGGCTGGATGCCCGAGAAGATCACCTTTTTGCGCTCGGGCTGCGCGACGTTTTTCGTATCTTCCATCAGAAAAGCTCCTTTGTCAATTTGCCGAGAATTTGGCACCCCTCCACGATCTTGTCGTCGGTGGGAGTGGAGTAGTTGAGGCGGAAGGACAGGGTTGGCGCACCTTCCTCCGCAGTGAAGGCGGAGCCGGGCACCACTGCGACCTTATTTTGCGCGGCGGCCGTGCAGAACGCCATCATGTCGCTGCCCTCAGGCAGAGTGCACCACAGGAACAGGCCGCCCTCCGGGCTGGTACGGGTCACCGCGGGGCTGAAATAGGCGTCGATGCTGTCCATCATCAGCTTGCTCTTGCCGCGGTAGATGTTTTGCAGCTTCTGAATGTGCGCATCCAGATCGCATTCGGTGATAAATTTGTGGCAGATGAGCTGTGCGAGGATGTTGGTATGTACGTCGTTGCACTGTTTGGCCACCGTCATCTTCCCGAGAATCGACTTGTGCGCGCAGACGTAGCCCACGCGCAGGCCGGGCGAGAGGATTTTGGAGAAGCTGCCGCAGTAGATGACGCGGTTGTCGGTGTCCATCGATTTGATGGTGGGGATCGCTTCTCCCGCAAAGCGCAGGTCGCCGTAGGGGTTGTCCTCCAGGATCAACACGTTGTAGCGCCCGGCCAGCTCGTATACGGCCTTGCGCTTGGCGAGGCTCATGGTGATGCCGGACGGATTCTGAAAGTTGGGGATCAGGTAGATCAGACGCGCGCGGGGATTGGCCTTGAGCGCCGCCTCGAGCTGCTCGAGCGAAAGGCCGTCCGGCTCGAGGTCCACCCCAACCAGGTTGGCGCGGTAGCTGCGGAAGCAGTTGAGCGAACCGATGAAGCTGGGGTTCTCGCAGAGGATGGTATCCCCCTCGTTGACCAGGCTTCGGATCGCCAGATCGATGCCCTGCTGCGCGCCGGACACCGCAAGAATGCCGTCGTTCTCGTTGCCGCTATGGTAGCGGCTGTGGAGCATGTCGGCCAGGGCCGCGAGAAACGCGGGATAACCCTCGGTGACCGAATATTGGAGCGCCCCGATCGGGTTTTCCGTCAGAATATCATCGGTGATGCGGCGAATCTCCTCCACAGGAAACGCCTCAGGCGCGGGGTTCCCTGCGGCGAACGAGATCACCGAGGGGTCGGCCGTCGCCTTGAGAATCTCACGGATCGCGGACGGCTTGAGCGCGCTGATCCGGTCGGAAAAAAGATAGTTCACAAAAATGTCCCCCTTTGAAATAACCACATTGAAATTATTATATCACGATTGGAGAAATATTGGAACTATTCGCGGATATTTCGCCGGCAAGTCGATTTACATTTCCCGGCAAAAAAGCTATAATAAAAGTAATGTCCTGCGGCAAGAGGTGCGCAGGTTGGAATGGAGGAAAGATTATGTGGACGAGAGCGGAGCTCAAGACGAATGCGAAGGCCGCGCTTTCGCGGTTTTACTGGATGGCGTTTGCGGTCTGCCTGGTGTATCAGGCGATTGCAGGCTTTATCGGCAGCGGCAGCTATCTGATCAATCTTACGGTGAATTTTGGCGAAACCGGCGCTAATCTGCCGCCTGCGGTGCTGATGGGGATTCTCATCGCGGCCATTGCTTTGGCGGTGGTTTCCCTCGCTGTGTCCTTTTTGGTGATGAACCCGCTGGCAGTGGGGATGCTGCGCTACTTTATGGAGAGCCGCAACTTCAAGAGCGACTTTTCCACCCTGTTCTATGGGTTTACCGGCGGCCGCTATTGGAAGGTTGTCAAGGTCATGGCGGTTATGACCTTGAAGGTTTTGCTGTGGACGATGATGCTGTTTCTCCCGGGGGTCATTTTGCTGGCGTTTTTGGCGGTCAGCAATCCCATCCTGGTCTACAACGGCAGTTTCTTTTTCCTGTTGTTCCTCTCGATGCTGCTGATGATCCCCGGTTTCGTCAAATCGTATGAATATTTTATGATCCCGTACCTGCTGGCGGAAAATCCCCATCTGGAGACCAGGCGGTATTTCCAGCTCACCAAGGCGATGACCGACGGGGAAAAGATGAACATCTTCGTGTTGGGCCTGTCCTTCATCGGATGGGAGCTGCTGGGCCTGCTGCTGTGCGGCATCGGCACCCTGTTTGTCATTCCTTATCAAATGGCAACCTTTGCGGAGCTATATGCACTGATGCGCGCCAAGGCGTTTGCCATGGGCTTTTCCGGCCCCGATGAACTGCCCGACTTTAACCCGCCGGTCCCTCCGTTTTATGGGCAGACCTCGATGTAATTGTCATTCCATCAGCAAGGCAGTTGCCGCCACGGCTGCTGCCTTGTTTGCTATCACCACCGGACAACAAGAAAGGGGAATCATCAGGCGATGCAGTACAGCCAACCGGAAATCATGGAAAATTTGCGCTACCTCAAGGCGCTCTCCGTCCAGTACCCCAATGTGCAGGCGGCCTGCACCGAGATTATCAACCTGCAAGCAATTTTGAATCTGCCCAAGGGCACCGAGCACTTCATGTCCGATTTGCACGGGGAGTACGAGGCGTTCAACCACATCCTCAGCAACGCCTCGGGGGTGATCCGCGAGAAGGTGGACATCCTGTTTTCCAAGACGCTGCCCGCCCAGGAGCGCGCGGTGCTCGCCACCCTGATCTATTACCCCGAAGAAAAACTCAAGGAGCTCAAGGAAAGCACCGGCGACCTGGAGGAGTGGTACCGCATCACCCTCAACCGCCTGATCGAGGTTTGCCGCCTGGTGGGCTCCAAATACACCCGCAGCAAGGTGCGCAAGGCCCTGCCGTGCGACTTTGAATACATCATCGACGAGCTGCTGCACACCAATTATGACGAGCTCAATAAAGAGACCTACTACGAGAACATCATCTCCACCATCATCGATATCGAGCGTGCCGACGAGTTCATTCTGGCGCTGAGCAACACCATCAAACGGCTGGTGGTGGACCGGCTGCACATCGTGGGGGATATCTTCGACCGGGGGCCGCGTGCAGATATTGTGATGGATTCGCTGATGGAGCACCACTGTGTCGATATCCAGTGGGGCAACCACGATATCCTCTGGATGGGCGCGGCGGCGGGCAGCCGCACCTGCATCGCCAATGTGCTCAACAACTCGATCACCTATCACAACCTGGAGGTGGTCGAGATCGGTTACGGCATCAATCTGCGGCCGCTGGCGCTGTTCGCAGCTGAGACCTATGGCACGAAGGATGTCTCCTGCTTCCTGCCCAAGCTCCTGGAGTCGCGCTACTACAACCCGAAGGATGTCCGCCTGGTGGCGTGTATGCACAAAGCGATCGCGGTGATCCTGTTCAAGCTCGAGGGTCAGATTATCCTGCGCAACCCCAGCTTTCAGATGGAGGACCGCCTGCTGCTCGATAAGATCGACTACCAGCGCCGGACGGTGCGCATCGGCGACCGGGATTATCCGCTCAAGGACTGCGATTTTGCCACAGTGGACCCGCAGAACCCCTACCAGCTCACCGACGAAGAGACGCTGTTGATGGAGCAGCTCAAATTTTCCTTTTTACACAGCGAAAAGCTACAACGGCACGTGCAGTTCCTCTATTCCAAGGGCGGGATGTACAAGTGCTGCAACCACAACCTGCTGTTTCACGGCTGCATTCCGTTGGACAGGGACGGTTCCTTTCAGCAGTTCGACTGCGAGGGGAAGCGACTCTCCGGCCGGGCTTTCCTCGATTACACCGAACAGCTCGCCCGGCAGGGCTACAACGCGCCGCCCCATTCGCGCGAGCGGCTGCGCGGCAAGGATTTTTTGTGGTTCCTGTGGTGCGGCCGCAATTCGCCGCTGTTCGGTCGCGACAAAATCACCACCTTCGAGCGCCTGCTGGTGGATGATCCGTCCCTGTGGGCGGAGGAAAAGAACCCATACTATCATTTTACCGCCGAAGAGGAGACCTGTGTGCGCATCCTGCGCGAATTTGGGCTGGATCATCCGCATGCCCACATCATCAACGGCCATGTGCCGGTGCGCAGCAAGGACGGCGAGACCCCAGTGAAGGCGAACGGAAGGCTCATCGTGATCGACGGCGGCTTTTGCCGCGCTTACCAGCCGGTCACGGGTATCGCGGGCTATACGTTGGTCTACAACTCCCACGGCATCCGCATCATCTCCCACGCCCCGTTTGACGGCGCGCGGGACGCGATCCGCAACAACCGGGACATCCTATCCACCTCGGTGATCTTTGAGACGATGGAAAACCGCATCAAGGTGGGGGAGGCCGACGAGGGCCAGGGGATTCAGGAGAATATCCAGGGCCTGCGGATGCTGCTGGAGGCCTACCGCTGCGGCATCATCAAGGAGACCGCAAAAAAATCTCCCGGGCGTAGATAAAAAGTTTATTTTTACCTGTTACACTCTCCTGGAAGTCAAATTTCGGGAGAGTGATTTTTTATGTCCGAACAAGCGATTACAATCCGCGACCTTTCCAAGCGCTACGGGGAAAAGCGCGCGCTTGACCACCTCACCCTGAGCATCCCACATGGGATGTTCGGCCTATTGGGGCGCAACGGCGCGGGCAAGACCACCCTGATGAAGACCATCTCCACTTTGCTGCAAAAGCAGAGCGGCAGCGTGACGGTGTGCGGCGTGCCGGTGGAGCGGGCCCGCGAGGTGCGCCGCATGATCGGCTACCTGCCGCAGGACTTTGCGATGTACGGCTCGATGACGGTGGCCGAAGCGCTCGACTACCTCGGCCTGCTCTCCGGCATGAGCCGCAGTAAACGGAGGGAGCGTGTTTCGCTGTTATTGGAGCGGGTCAACTTGACGGGCCAGGCCCGCAAGCGGGTGCGGGCGCTGTCGGGCGGGATGCGGCAGCGGCTTGGGATCGCGCAGGCGCTGCTGCACGACCCCAAGGTGCTGATCGTGGACGAGCCCACAGCCGGCTTGGACCCGGAGGAGCGGGTGCGCTTTCGCAATCTGCTGTGCGAGGTGGCGCAGGAAAAGACGGTGCTGCTCTCCACCCATATTGTGGGGGACATCGAGGCCACCTGTGAGAACATCGCAATCCTCGACCGGGGCAGGCTGCTGTTCGGCGGCACGGTGGCGGAGCTGCTCGCTGAGGCCGAGGGGAAGGTCTATTCGATCGAACTGCCCCAGCGGGAGCTGGCCGGTTTTCGCAAGCGGTATGAGGTCACCACCACGGTCGCCGGACCGCGGACAGCCACCGTGCGGTTTGTGGCGCCGGAGGGGGACCCCGGCATCGGGCGGCTGGAATCCCCGCGCGTCGAGGACGCCTACCTGCTCTGTCTGAGCGGGGCGCAATCCGGGGAGAGGGGGGAGCGGGCATGAGGCTTTACCTCGCCGAATGCAGGCGCATCCTGTTCTCCCTCACCTGGGTGGTGATGGCGGCTGTCTTTGTAATTTTTGCCGTGTCTCAGGACGTGCTGCCCCCTTCGCAGCCGCTCCAGGAGCCGCGTCCCGGCGGCAGTTACGGCGGCAAGGCGTCGGGCAATCCCGACCTCATCATGCCGGAGGCGCTCGAGTCCCTCTACGGGGAATTTTCCGCCAATGATTATACCACCTATCCGCATGGATTCATCAAGACGGTGCGCCTCAAGGAAAAAAAGCGGGTTCAGATGGCGGGCATCCTCTCGGAGCTCACCGGGAAACCCGCTGATGAACTCTTGAAGGCAGGGACTGATGCTTCCTCCCAGGGGATGACCTTCCCATATCGGGGCGATGAGCTCGTACCCGACGAGGACGGCGAGGTGGTGATCCTCCCGCCGGAGGCGGCGTCTATGAGCTGGGGCGAGCCCATTGTCTCCCTCGCACAAGGCGTCACCTGGGATCGCTTCCAGGAGCTGATGGGGGAGGTCGACCGCTTGGTGGGCGGCGGTTCGAGCTATGCTGCTGAATCCCTGTCCAGCAGCTTTGGCATGATCCCCAGAACCTACGAGGAGGCCGTGGCGGATTACAGGCTGATTGTGTCGCACGACCGGTTCACGGGGGCCCATGCGCGGCTGTTCAGCGACTATATGGGATGTATGATGGGGCTGCTTCCGGTGTTTCTCTCGGTGGGCTTCGCCATGCGGGATACCCGTGAGATCCGCCCGGCGATTTATGTCCGGGAGGCCTCTTCGGTGCATCTGGTGCTGGCGCGGTTTGCGGCGCTGGTCACTTTGTCGCTGCTGCCCGCGCTGCTCATGGGGGCGGTTCTCACCGGGTTGCATATCGAGGCCTACGGCGCGGCCTCGGTCGACCTGTTGGCCTACCCCAAATACATCCTCGCCTGGTTGCTTCCCACCGCAATGGCCGCGATATCGGTGGGGCTGTTCTTCACCACGCTGACCGGCACCCCGGCGGGCGTGGCGGTGCAATTGATCTGGTGGTTTCTCGACCTGAACGGCGGCCTCCCCGGCGGATTGACTGGGAACTACGCCGGACGGCTGAGCCCGCGTCACAACAGCCTGGGCGCAACGCAGGTCTATCTCGACCATTTCGGCGAGCTGGTGCGGAACCGCGCAGCAATCGCGCTGATTGCACTCATTTTGGTCGGGCTGACCATCGCGGTATTGGAGGGAAAAAGGAGGGGAAAGCTCGATGTATCGTTACCTCGATTTGATAAGCGCGACCCTAAGGCATAGCCTGATGCCCCATCTGCTGATCGCCTCAGGGCTGCTCCTGCTGCTGCCGGCGGTGTTTGGAATCGCAGCGCTGGATGCGCAGGCGGCTGCCGTCCCGCTCGAGCTGGGTCTCTCCTTTCTGGGGGTGATCCTGTTTTCCCCCATCCTCCAGCCGGAACAGGAGGCGGGCGTCTGGGCAGCGGTGGCCTCGCGCAGCACCCCTTATCCGGCGGTATGCCTGCTGCGCGCGCTGCTTTCCCTTCTGCTGACGGCTGCGCTGTCAGGCGGCTTTGTCCTGCTGATGCGGGGGAACGCCTGCGCCGTGGGGATCGGCCATTGGTTCGGGGCTGTGTCAAACGCGGTGTTCCTCGGCGGTCTCGGGTTGTTGAGCGCAGCGACGGGCGGGAATATCGCCGTCGGTTATATGGTGCCGATCTGTTATTATGCGCTCAACCTCATGGGGGATTTCGGCCGCTTCTCGCTGTTTTCAATGATGCAGGGGGGCGGGGACAACAAGCTGCTGCTGTTTGGGCTCGGCACTGCGGCGCTCGCTGCGGCGGTGGGGCTGCGGCAATATCTTCAAAGGCGATAAAAGCAAAGCCGCCCAGAGGTGGCCGGTTCTGGGCAAGGCTTCCATTTGAAGCCCCGCGGGGACAAAAAGAGGGATACCGCTTTTCAATGGGCGGTATCCCTCGCTTTTCATTATGATTAATTTTTGGTGAGCTTTTCGATGCCCTTGCGGATGCGGCGCAGGCTTTCCTCCTTGCCGAGCAGGGCGCAAATCTCCACGCCGCCGCCGGGAGTGAACTGTTTGCCGGATACTGCGACGCGCACCGGCCACAGGATCAGGCCATTTTTTACGCCGAGCTGTTCGATCACGCCGAACAGCGCCGCGTGAACCCCTTCGACGCTGTAGTCGTCCAGCGCCTCCAGGACGGGCAGCACCGCCTTCAGGCTTTCCAGCGAGTTTTCCTCGTTGGTTTTCATCTTTTTGTGCACATACAGGGCGTTGTCGTAATCGGGCAGCGCGTCGATAAAGGCGAGCTGTTCGGGAATTTCACACAACACCTCGGTGCGGGGCTGGAGCATCTGCGCGATCAACATGGTGTCGACTTCCGACTGCACCGCCTTGCGCACCCAGGGAAGCGCGATTTCATGGAACTGTTCCAGCGGCATTGCCTTGATATATTCGCCGTTGATGTAGCGCAACTTTTGTGTGTCAAAGATCGCGGGGGACTTGGAGATACCGGCGGGGTCCCACTCCTCGATCAGTTCGGGCAGGGTGAAAATCTCGCGGTCGCCCTTGGGGCTCCAGCCGAGCAGGGCGATATAGTTGAGCACTGCGTCCTTCAGGTAGCCCTGCGCGATCAAATCCTCATAGGAGGCGTCGCCGTTGCGCTTGGAGAGCTTATGGGTGCTGTCCTTCATCACCGGAGGGCAGTGGATATAGACGGGAATCTCCCAGTCGAACGCCTGGTAGAGCAGGTTGTACTTGGGGGTGCTGGAGAGGTACTCGTTGCCGCGGATGACGTGGGTGATGCCCATCAGGTGGTCGTCCACCACGTTGGCAAAGTTGTAGGTGGGCATCCCGTCTGCTTTGATGAGGATTTGGTCGTCCAGCGTCTCGTTTTCCACCGTAATGTCGCCGAAGATTTCATCGTGGAAGGTGGTGGTGCCGGTCTTGGGCATCTTCTGGCGGATGACGTAGGGTTCGCCCGCATCGAGGCGCGCCTGCACCTCCTCCTTGGAGAGGTCACGGCAATGCCCGTCGTAGTGGGGCGACTGGCCGGACGCCTTTTGCAGCACACGCACCTCCTCCAGCCGGTCTTTATCGCAGAAACAGTAGTACGCTGCACCCTTTTCCACCAGCTGCAACGCATAGTCCTTGAACATGCCCATGCGCTCGCTCTGGATGTAAGGGCCCACTGGGCCGCCGATGTCCGGCCCTTCGTCCCACACCAAGCCGGTTTCACGCAGGGTGTTGTAGATGATATCCACCGCGCCCTCCACATAGCGCTCCTGGTCGGTATCCTCGATGCGCAGCAGGAATTTGCCGCCCTGGGACTTCGCCGTGAGAAACGCATAAAGCGCGGTGCGCAGATTGCCCACGTGCATATAGCCGGTCGGGCTGGGGGCAAAGCGGGTGCGTACACCTTCTAATTTCATTTGTATTACCATCCTTTTGATGCAGAGCGCGCAGCCCTGCCAAATTTCGGCAGAAAAGTCCGCCGCCTTTTCATTCTACCGCCGCGCGGCTCCGATGTCAATGAGAAAGCGCGCCGGGCCAGAATTCGCCGCATTTGGGCCGGTTGGTCGGACTTTTTTACTAGTTTTTCCCGTCCTTCTTTGGTTATCACCGCCAACGGCTTGACCAATCTCTTACAGAGCTTTTACCTTCTTTTGCTTTGTCCCCTCCGTTTGTTTTGCTATGATGAGAGCGAACCAAAACATCAAGATTACAACGGAGGAGAACAAGATGAATCGTAAACAGATTTTAACGGCCGCGCTGGCGGCTGTGACCGCAGTATCGGTGCTCACCGGCTGCGCTTCCAACGCTGCTGCCCCATCCGCGCCGTCCCAGGCGCCGAGCTCTTCGGCCGCTGCGCCTGCGCCCGCCCCGGTCAAGGAGAAAACAGCGCCGAAATATGTCTTCCTGTTCATCGGCGACGGTATGAGCTACCCCCAGTTCCAGGCGGCGTCTGATTACCTCGGCGCAATTGCAGACCCCAACCCGGAGATTTTAAAGGGCGGCGAGCCGCTGAGCTTTATGAATTTTCCGGTCGCAGGCAGCGCCACCACCTTTGACTCCACCTCCTTTGCACCCGACTCCGCCTCCACCGCGACCTCCATCTCGACCGGATACAAGACCCACAGCGGTGTGATCAACATGGACGAGTCCAAGACCAAATCCTACGAGACGATCGCGGAGAAGCTCAAAAAGCAGAAGGATTTCAAAATCGGCATCATCAGCAGCGTCAACCTCAACCACGCCACCCCCGCGGCGTTTTATGCGCATCAGCCCACCCGCAGCAACTACTACGAAATCGGCGAGGAGTTGATCGCGAGCGGCTTCGACTACTTCGCAGGCGGCGGTTTGCTTTCCCCCACCGGCAAGGAAGAGAACAAGACCGACCTCTATGAGCTGGCGGCCCAGGGCGGCTACAAGGTCATCAAGACGCAGGCGGAGGCCGAAAAGCTGACCGCCGCGGACGGCAAGGCGCTCATCATCGGCGAGACGCTGGCGGATTCCGACGCGCTTTCCTACGACGGCGACCGCGCAGAGAGCGAATGGGCGCTCAAGGACTATGTGAAAAAGGGCATCGAGGTGCTGGACAACGACAACGGCTTCTTTATGATGGTGGAGGGCGGCAAGATCGACTGGGCCTGCCACGCCAACGACGCGGGTTCTACCATCGGCGATACCCTGGCGCTGGCCGACGCGGTGAGCGAAGCGGTCGCCTTCTATAATCAGCACCCGGACGAGACGCTGATCCTGGTGACCGGCGACCACGAGACCGGCGGCCTGACCATCGGCTACGCGGGCACCGACTACGACACCTACCTGCACAACATCGAGAACCAGAAGATCTCCTACGCCAAGTTCGACAGCGACTATGTGGCAAAATATAAAGAGAATAACACCCCCTTCGCGGACGTGATGAAGGATGTCAAGGCCAACTTCGGCCTGATGCTGCCGGACGACCCCGAAGCCACCGAGGAGAGCAAGCTGGTGCTGACCGACTACGAGGCGGGGCGGCTGCAGGCGGCCTATGAAAAGACCCTCGCGGGCAACGAGGACCCCAATCAGGAGGAGTATGTGTTGTACGGCACCTATGAACCCCTCTCGGTGACTGTCACCCACATCCTCAACAACAAATCGGGCATCAACTTTTCCTCCTATGCGCATACCGGCCTGCCGGTGGCGGTGTTCGCCCAGGGCAATGGCCAGGAGCTGTTCCGCGGATTCTACGACAACACCGCGATCTATGACAACATGGCGTCGCTGCTGGACGTCCAGTAACATTCAGCGGCACAGCACTTCGGGAAAAAGCAGCCGGCATCCCGCCGGCTGCTTTTCTTGCAGGACCGTGAAATATTGTTAGGAGGATACGAGATGGAGGACATAAAACAGCAAAGGCTTCGCTACAACCTGCCGGTGTTGGTCTGTCTGGCGCTGGTGGTGCTGCTGCTCTTTCTGCCAACCGGCTACGAGGATGCGGTGATCTACAAAGGGGCCGACCGCTGCGCCGCACGGGTGCTGGCGGTCAACAACGAACGGGTGGTCGACACCGGGCTCATCCGCTCGGGGGAACAGACCTGCACCGTCGAGCTGCTGGGCGGCCGGTTTCGCGGCCGGACCACCGAGGGCTTCAATCTGCTGAACGGGTCGCTCGAGCAGGACAAAATCTTTCAAGTGGGGGACCGGGCGCAGGTGGTCGTCAGCTACGAGGGGGACCGCATTCTCTCCACCAATATGATCGACCACTACCGCCTCGATAAGGAAGCGGTGCTCGCCGTCTGCTTTGCCGCGTTTCTCGTCCTGTTCGCGGGACGGACCGGCGTGCGCGCCATTCTTTCGTTCGTGCTTACCGTGCTCATCCTCTGGAAGGTGCTGGTGCCGCTCTATCTGAACGGCTGGAACCCGATCTGGACCGGGCTGTTCATCACACTTCTGCTCACTGTGCTGATCATCGCGCTGGTCTACGGGTTCGACCGGCGGTGCGCCGCGGCCACCTCGGGCGCGGCGATCGGCCTGCTGGTCACCGCACTGCTGGGCGTCGTGTGCACCGGGCAGTTTCAAATCCACGGAGCGGTGATGGCCTACTCGGAGAGCCTGCTCTACAGCGGTTACCAGGACCTCAATCTCACCAAAATTTTTATGGCGAGCATCTTCATCGGCTCTTCAGGCGCGGTGATGGACTTGGCGGTGGATATCTGTTCGGCGGTCAACGAGGTGGTACAAAAAAAGCCCGGGATCGGATGGCGGGAAGCCACCCGGTCCGGGCTCAATGTGGGGCGCGCGGCCATGGGCACCATGACCACCACCCTGCTGCTCGCCTATTCCGGGGGCTACATCGCGCTGCTGATGGTGTTTATGGCGCAGGGCACCCCCATTTACAACATTCTCAACTACAAGTATGTGGCCGCTGAGATCATCGACACAGTCGTGGGCAGCTTCGGCCTCGTGTCGGTCGCGCCGTTCACCGCGCTCACCAGCGGGTTTCTACTGACGCGCGGCCGCGGGGCTCAGCCCAAGCCGGAGGAGATTCAGCAATCGCTGCCGTCCTGAGTGGAAGCGTGTGCGCTGATTTTTCCCGCGCCGAGCAGGCCGCTGAGCTGCTCCAATACGTTGCCCGCGCCGTTCAGGGAGATGTTCCCCACCCGGTCGCAGACCTTCTCCAAATATTCCAGCTCTTTGAGGCGGTAGAGGGTGTGGTTTTCGTCCATCAGGCGGGCGGTGTTGAGCAGGCTGCGGGTGGAGGCGACCTCCTCCCGCCGGGTGATGACGTTGGCCTGCGCGTTCTTCTCCGCCACCAGCACGGTGTTCATGATCTCGCGGATTTCGCCGGGCAGGATAATGTCCTTGATGCCCGCGGAGGAGAACTCCACACAGAAAGCGTCTTGGCCGGCCTGAAGCAGCTTTAGCAGCTCGGTTCCAAGGGTGTCCTTGCGGGCGAGTAGCTCGTCGAGGCTGAGCCGCCCAACCAGCGCCCGGGCGGCGAGCTGCACATAGGCGTAAAGCTGCTCCCTGTGGTTTTGTATCCGGACGGACAGCTCCACAGGGTCGGTGATGCGGTAACCGCAGAGCAGATTGAGCCGCACCCCCACCTTGTCCGCGGTCAGAATTTCCTGCCCGCCGATCTCGAGCTGCTGAATTTTGAGGTCGTAGAGCTTGTGGGTTACGGTCACCGACCAGCTCCAGAACCAGTAGGTGCCCGCGCTGAGCGAGCGCTGATATTGGTTGTCGAAGTAGAGCAGCGCCGTCTCGCCGCTGCCGACCTCCGCCTTGTGGTAGAGCCGCGCCGGGATGAACCGCCACAGGTAGGCGGGCACTGAGGCCGCGTCCTCCGGATTTTGCAGGCTCAGCAGTTGGAAGGTATGTTTTTCGTGGACGTTCCAAAAGAGGTAGTCCTTCCCGGTGAGCACCCCGCTGAACATGCCGTCGGTCGAGTGCACGGCGATGCAGTCATCGGGGATTTGTAGCCGCACCGTGGAGGCGGCAAATTCAGCGTTGGCCATCAGCACATCCGCGGGGATGCCGCAGGTGTTCACCTCGCCGGACAGCTCCACGGCTTTGGCCGTGTAGCCCAACAGCGTATTGATGCGGTGCTTGCCCGCGAAGAGCAGCTTTTGGAACACGCCGTCCTTCATCAGATAGGCGCACTGGTTTTCATTCAGGATCAATTTCATCAGGATTCCCTCTTTTCTGTCGATGGTTATGGTCAATCCGGGCGAGGCCGCCCGGTTGCACGGCGGACGGAAGTTCTCGCGCAGCCCACAGCGCCGCTTCGGGGCGGAGGTTGAGCGCGCGCGGCCGCGGCCGGTTCCCCATGGGGGCGTGGGCTGCTTATCGCGCGGCGCGGTATCCTCCCCGCCGCAGGGAAGTTTTGCTGTTGCCGCGGTTCTTCCGCCGTCGGATACAACTGCGGCGGGGCCGCGCGGGCGCTTCCGTTCTTTTGAGCGTGGAGTCGAACCACAACGCGTGAGAGGCGTCACCATTGGCTGAACCGCTTTAACCACTTAGCAATCCTTTCGGAGGCGGATTCGAACCGCCGAATGTTCAGAAGCGAACTGCTCTACCAACTGAGCTACCTTTTCAGGGGCGGAGTTGAACCGCCGACACGTTCGTGATCGGAGCGCCGCCTTGACCGCTTGGCTACCCGGGGAAACCGGGGCGGGAATCGAACCCGCGTCTGCGCCCCACTCCAACCGGATTTCCGGCATACCGCCGGGCAGAACCCGCGGCACCGCGATGGCGAAAAACCATCCGCATAGGATTTCCGGCCTATTTAAGGCCTATAAGGCCGAAAATACGGGATGTTGTTTGGAATCGCCGGCCGGGCCGGCCTTTTTCCGTTTGCTGTGGTTTCAGTCTACCACCGTTTTCCAGATCGTTCATATGAAAAAAGCTGCGAACATCGCCCCAATTGCTTTTCTGGGGTTCCGCTGGTACAATAGAGGGCAGAAAAGAGAGGGGGAACGGCGGTGTCCGAGTTCAGCGAGCTCATCAAAAACTTCGACAAGATTCGGGAATATATGAGGGACTTCTATGTCTACGGCTTCAAGACGCGCGGCGACTACACCGCAAAGAGCGCCCGCACCTACGACAACGAGCGCCGCCGCATCGAGAGCTGGCTTTCCCACAGCGTCCGCTGGGAAAATTCCGCCAGGGGCAAGCGGGTGTTCCTCTCGGTGGATAGCGCCCGGGTGCCGCAGAATCCGCTGTATGCCGCGTGGAAGTCCAAGAGCTTCACCAAGACCGACATTCGGCTTCACTTTTTTCTGCTGGATTTATTTGCGGATGGCGAAGCGCGAACCACCGAACAAGCGGCTGACGCGATGAGCGAGCGGTATGGAGCGGTGTTCGATGCCCAGACGGTGCGCGCCAAGCTGCGCGAGTATGAGCGGGAAGGGGTGATGCGCGGCGAGAAGCGGGGCAGGGCACTCTATTATACGCTTTCCGCGCGTGCGCTCGATTCGATGCCCTGCCGCCGCGAGCTGCTGGATGCGGTGCGGTTCTTCCAAGAGGTCGCGCCGTTCGGCTTTGTGGGCAGCACCCTTCTGGACACGGCGGAGGAGGAAAACGACCTCTTTTATTTTAAGCACCACTTCATCGTCCACACGCTGGAGGACGGTGTGCTGGGGGCGCTGACCGACGCGATCGACGGCCGGCGGTCGGTCACCTTGGAGAACTACAGCCGCCGCAGCGGACATCGCACCTTTATCCAAGGCATTCCTCTGCGCATTCTGGTGAGCGTGCAGAGCGGCCGGCGGTATGTCTGCCTCTACCGCAGTACAGTCTGCCGGTTTGTCAATCTCCGCCTGGACAGCATCGCGGCGGTATTGCCCGGGGAATCTGTACCCGAATTTGAGGCGCTGCAACAGGCGCTCGACCGCGCTTTACCAAGCTGTTGGGGGGTCTCATTCGGTGGACGGCATCGCAAGGAACAGCTTTTTATGAAGCTGCGCATCGATGCGGAACAGGAGAGCTACCTGCTCGACCGCGTGCGCCGGGAGGGACGGGGCGGGGAGCTGCTTCAGATCGATGGGAACACCTTCCTCTATTCCATTGAGACCTATGATGCGAACGAGATGATGTCGTGGATCAAGACCTTCACCGGGCGGATTCTCTCGCTGGAATGCACCGACTCCACATTGGTTCGCAAGTTTTGCAGCGATATGCGCCGCATGTACGACATCTACTGCGGGGAGGGGAAGAGATAGTGGAACTTTTTTCCGAGCTTTACAGCTGCTATTATCAGGTGGTTGCGCGGATTCTGCGCGCGGCGGAACAAGAACCGCTCCCGCGCAGGGAGATCGCGCGGATGATCGACCAGCAAGCCTTTGCGGAGAGCGGGCTGTACCTGCTGCCCCGCTTGTGCGGGGGTGAGTGGGGGCTGCTGGACGAGACGCCGGATGGTTATGCTTCCAAAACGACCCATCTGCCGCGCCTGCCGGTGACCGATTTGCAGGCGGCGTGGATCAGGGCGGTGCTGGCCGATCCGCGCGCCCGGTTGTTTTTTACCGACAGCCAGCTCACGGAATTGGATGAGCACCTCTGCGGGGTTGAGCCGTTATTTTCCCGCGACGACTTTTGTGAGTTCGATGTCTGCCTGGATGGGGACGACTATGTGGACGAGGGCTATCGGGAGCGGTTTGGCCGCATTTTGCGGGCCATCCGCGAGCGCACGCCGCTCAAGTTTCATTACCAGTCCCCCAAGGCGGAGGAGCCGATCGTCGGCGATTATCTGCCCTGCAAGTTGGAATATTCCCAAAAGGACGACAAGTTCCGCCTCTACGCCGCGCGCCTCGCCTATGGCTGTGTGAAGGGAATCCAAATCATCAACCTCGGGCGGATCGTCAAGCTGGAGTCCTCCCGGCAGACCTTCCCGGGCGAGGTGGATTTGGACGGCTGGCTCAGGCGCAGCCGCTGCGCCCAGCCGGTAGTTCTGCGTATCTTTCGCGAGCGCAACGCGCTCGAGCGGTGTATGCTGCACTTTGCTGACTATGAAAAGCGCACCGAGTACGAGGAGGAGACCGACAGCTACCGCTGCACGATCTATTACGACCTGCACGACGAAACTGAGCTGCTTATCCGCGTCCTGTCGTTCGGGCCCGTGGTACAGGTGCTCGGCCCTGAGCCGTTTTTAAGGCAGGTGCGTGACCGCGTGCGCCGCCAGTACGCCCTGCTATATGGCGAAACAATATAAAAATAGAAAGAAAAACCGGCCGCGGGCGAATTCAATTTCGCTCGCGGCCGGTTTGCGCAATCCGATATCACATCAGCGGGGCAAAGGCGCGCAAAATCGCCCGCCCGATCCGGCGGTACCACTTCACCTGGCGGCACTCCTTCAATGTGATCTGATGGCAGAACTCCAGCGTCTTTTGGTAGTCGTCGCGCGCGGCCAGCACGCTCTGGGTTCCGTATAGCCATGCGGCGCACTCAAAGTGAAGATAGAGGCTGCGGTAATCCAGGTTGATGCTGCCCACCACCGCGTACTCGTCATCCACCACGAAGGTCTTGGCGTGGATGAAGCCGGGGGTGTACTCGTAAATTTTCACCCCGGCTTCGAGCAACTGTTCGTAGTAGGCGCGGGTGACGGCGTGGACAAACCATTTGTCCGCCACATGGGGTGTTGTGATGCGCACGTCCACCCCGGCTTTGGCGGCGATGGAAAGGGCGGTCACCATCTCGTTGTCGATGATGAGATAAGGGGTGCTGATATAGAGATACTGTTTTGCTTTATTGATGAGGTTGAGGTAGACCGTCTCGCCGACCGCTTCGCCGTCGAGCGGACTATCGCTGAACGGCTGTACAAAGCCGTCGTTTTCCGGCCGCGCTGCCTGATGGACGGTGGGGCGGTAGCGGGAATAATCATTTTCAGGGAGGCCGCACAGGTAGTCCCACATCGAGAGAAAAGCCACGGTGAAGCTCCACACCGCGTCCCCCTTGAGCATGATGCCGCAGTCCTTCCAGTGGCCATGCTTGGGATAGGCGTTGATGTACTCGTCCGCCAGGTTGATGCCGCCGGTGAAAGCGGTATGGCCGTCGATCACCGCGATCTTCCGGTGGTCGCGGTTGTTGAGGCGGCTGGAGAGCACGGGAATGAAGGGGCTGAACACCTTGCAGCGAATTCCCAGCGATTCCAGCTTTTTGTCGTATTTGTAGGGCAGGGTGGTGATACATCCCATGTCGTCGTAGATGACGCGCACATCCACCCCCTGTTTCACCTTTTCCACCAGGATATCCAGGATCGTGTTCCACATCTTTCCCTCCTGGATGATGAAATACTCAAGAAATATGTAGTGCTCGGCCTTGTTGAGCTCCTTGGCGAGTCGTTGGAATTTGACCTCGCCCATGGGCAAAAATTCGGTTTGGGTGTGTTGATAGGGCGGGTAGCCGGCCCAGTCGTTGATATAACGGGACTGATTGCCCGCCTCCGGGTTGAGTTCGCACAACTTGTCCAAAACCGGGCAGTCGTCCTGGCTGACAGCGCGCGTTCGCTCCGCCACCACGGCCATCTTCCGGCGCTCCCGCTTGCCCAGTCGGTTGCCACCGAACATCAGGTAGAACAGCCCGCCGAAGATGGGCACCAACAGGATCGGCACGATCCAGGCGATCTTATAGCCCGGATTGCTGCGGCTGTTGATGATATAGAGAACCACCACAATGCTCAGCACCGTGCAGATCGCATAGAAGTAGACAAAGTAATCGTTGAATTTCCAGATCATCGCAACCAGCAGGAACGCCTGAACCAGGATGAAAAAGGCGACGATCACGACCCTCTGAAACAACATCCGAAATAATTTTTTCACCGCTTATTCCTCCTCCGGCGTTTGCTCTCCGTTCCATTTTTCCGGGGAAATCCTGCGCTGTGCCAAGCGCCTTCCCACCGTTTCCCGCAGCAGGGTGTACAGCACCGAACACAGGGGGATGAAGATCAGCATTCCAACGACCCCCATTGTACTGCCTCCCACTGTCACCGCGACAAGCACCCACAGGGACGGTAGGCCCACCGAGTTCCCCACCACGCGCGGGTAGATCAGGTTGCCCTCGATCTGTTGGAGGATGATAAACATGACCACAAACCAAAACGCCTGCATCGGGTTGATGATGAGGATGACAAACGCGCCCACCGCGCAGCCGATAAACGCGCCGAAGATCGGGATCAGTGCGGTCACCGCAACCAGCACGCTGATCATCAGCGCATAGGGGAAACGAAACAGGGACATGACCGCAAAGAACAGCATCCCCAGGATCACCGCCTCGGTGCATTGGCCGGTGAGGAAGCTCGAAAAGGTCCGGTTGGACAGGGTGAGGATCGAGATGGTGCGGTCGGCCACGGTCGACGGGAAAAACGCATACAGCAGCTTTTTACATTGGCGCGCGAGCTTTTCCTTCTGCATCAGCAGATAGATGGAAAAGACAAATCCCAAAAAGAAGGTGAACACGCCGCTGAAAATGGAGGCGGCCACGCTGATGGTGGAATTGAGCAGGTTGCCCGCGCCGTTTTGCACAAAGCCCAGCACCGTCTGCCCGATTTGGTTCCAGTCCAGTTCCAGCTTCGTCAACCAGCCTGCAATCTCCGGCATCCGTACTGAGATCGCTGTAATCCATTGCTCGGCCTGCTTGATAAAACCGGGGATGCTGTTTTTGAGCATCGCCAGGCTGTTGCCGAGTTCCGGTACGATCAGAAACATCGCGATGGCGAGCAGTCCGATCACCGCCAGCAGCGTCAGCACGATGGAGGCCGGACGGCGCAGCTTTTCCTTCCAGAGCTGCGGCTTTTTGGATTTGGGATTGGGGCGCAGCACCCACCTTTCAATCAGGCGGAGCGGCACGTTCAGGATGAACGCGATGCACGCCCCAATCAGAAACGGCGCGGCAAGCCCAACCAGAAAACGGAAAAAGTCCGAGAGGGAGGAGAGGTTTTGCAGCCCCCAGTAGAGCAGCACCCCAAAGGCGACAATTCCAAGGACCTTGCGCGTATTTTGTCTGTTAAATTCCATAAAACACCTCTTGTTGTGGATTCGACATGCGCAGTCAAAAAGGACGAGTATTTTTCTATGATTCACTCTAACGCGAGGCCGGGAAATTGTCAAGTCCGCCCCGATTCTTTTGCGGAAACTTAGTAATAATGCTGCCCCGCCGGGCATTTTTCTCCCGGCGGGGCAGCATTCAGTGTTGGGCCTTGATCCGTTCGTGCTGGAAGTTGATGAATCGGTTGTCACGCAGGATGCCAAAATAGGTGACGATACGCTCGTAGAGCGGCTCGGCCTCTTCGCCGTATTCCTGCTTGACAAGCTGCGCGATCTCATAGACTGAGCGCTCGCCGTCCACCTGTTCCCAGACGAAACTGCCAAACCGGTCGAGGGTGATCCGGCTCGCCTCGGGCTTGCGGAACAGCATCTGAGCCAGGCGGTCGTAAAAGCCGGTGTGCGGCACCTTGACTACGACCCCTTCCGGACGGCGCTCCCAGAAAAATTCCGGGTTGCGCTCCGGGATATAATCGAGGTAATTGGCGGCGGATTTTTTGCGTTTGCTCATAGTGTCAATCCTCCTCACCGCCCGGACGGCTGCGGCTTTTCTCTGTGCCAAAGGGAAGCGCGCAACAGGGTGTAGAGCAGCAGCAAAAAGAAGACGATGGACCCAATGGTGCCCAGCGAAATGCCGCGCGAGGAGAGATCGATCACGTTGCTCAGGGAGATTTTATCCCCGGCCGCGTCCACGCCCATCGGGATGATGGCGAACACCGCGAGCAGGATACCCACCAGGCCCTCGCCCGCAATCATGCCGGAGGTATAAAGGATGCCGCGGTCCACAGCGTCCTTGCGCTTCTCTTCGGAGATGCCCTTGACCTTTTCAATGAACAGCCGGATGAGGCCGCCCACCATGATGCCTGCGCTGAGGTGGATCGGCAGATAAAGCCCCACCGCAAACGGCAGCACCGGGATGCGCAGAATCTCCACCGCGACCGCGAGCCCCGCGCCCGCGACCACCAGCGTCCAGGGCAGGTTGCCACCCATCACGCCCTCCACCACCATCTTCATCAGGATGGCCTGTGGGGCGGGCAGATCGGTGGAGCCGTAGCCCCAGGCGGCGTTCAGCAGGTAAAGCACGCCGCCGATGGCCAGCGCGGCGGTGAACACGCCGATGACCTCGCCGTACTGCTGTTTCTTCGGGGTAGCGCCCAGGATATAGCCGGTTTTGAGGTCCTGGGAGGTGTCGCCGGCGATCGCCGCGACGATGCAGATGATCGAACCGATGGCGATGGCGCCCAACATGCCTTCCTGGCCGATCCGCCCGGTGGCTTTGAGCAGCAGGGTTGAAATCAGCAGGGTGGCGATGGCCATACCGGACACAGGGTTGTTGCTGCTGCCCACTAGGCCCACCAGACGGGACGACACGGTGGCAAAGAAGAAGCCGAAAATCGCAATGATGGCGGCGCTGAAGAGATTGACGGGGAAGACCGGCAGCAGCCAGATCGCAAGAATGATGATGACGATGCCGATGATAATATATTTCATGTCGATGTCGTCGTCGGTGCGCAGGCCGTTGTTGGTGTGGCTGCCCTTTTTGGCGAGTCCCCCAAGCGCGTGGCCGAACGTCCGCACGATCAGCGGCAGCGATTTGATCAGGCTCATGATACCGCCCGCAGCCACCGCGCCTGCACCGATGTAGCGGATGTAGCTGCCCCAGATGTCGCTCGAGGCCATCTCGCTGATCGGCTTGAGGCCGGGAAACAGCAGCACGTCTCCGCCGAACAGGCTGAGCAGCGGCATCAGCACCAGCCAGCCCACCACGCCGCCCGCCAGCATGTAACCGGCGATGCGCGGCCCGCAGATATAGCCCACACCCACCAGGGCGGGCAGCACGTCCACGCCGACTGCGGAGCCCTTGTAGGAGCGGATTTCGTGATGTACCTCGCTGGGGAACAGCTTCAGCCCATCCGCGATGAATTTGTAAATTGCCGCGATTCCAAGCCCGGCGAATACGGTGGAGGCCTTCGCACCGCCCTCCTCGCCGGCCAGCAGCACTTCGGCGCAGGCGGTGCCCTCGGGGTAGGGCAGGGTGCCGTGCTCCTCCACGATGAGCGCCTTGCGCAGGGGGATCATGAACAGCACGCCCAGCAGGCCGCCCACCAGCGCGATCAGGAAGATTTCCAGCAGCGAAGGGGCGCCCCGTCCCCATTCCTCCATCCACATGAACATAGCCGGCAGGGTGAAGATCGCGCCGGCCGCCACAGATTCGCCTGCGGAGCCGATGGTCTGTACCAGGTTATTTTCCAGGATCGAGTCCTTTTTCATGATAACGCGGATAACGCCCATCGAGATGACCGCGGCGGGGATCGACGCAGAGACAGTCATACCCACGCGAAGCCCCAGGTAGGCGTTGGCAGCGCCGAACAGCACCGCCAACAGGATGCCCAAAATCACCGAGGTTGCGGTGAACTCCGGCAGGGTTTTGTCGGCGGGGATATAGGGCTTAAAGCTGGATTTGTCATTTGCCATATTACGCACCCTTTCTATGTGAAGCAAAGTTTGCAGATGTCGTTTCCGATGATAGATGTCAAATTTTCCTGTACAAAATCAGAAACTTTTCCCTTATTCTTTCCTTATGGGCGGCATAATATGCAAAAACCGGGCGCCGTGCGGCAGTTCTCCGCACAGAGCCCGGCAGATCAACCAGATTTTATTTGGACAGATTTTCCAGCACATGGGTCAGCAGGCGCCAGAAGCGTTCGCAGCTTGCCAGATCGAGCGCCTCGTCGGGGGTGTGCACTCCGCGCATGGTGGGGCCCACCGCAATCGCGTCGAGTCCGGGCAGCTTGCCGCTGAACAAGCCGCATTCCAGTCCAGCATGAATCGCCTCAATGCGCAATTCGCTGTGGAATAGCTCGCGGTAGGTTTCGCAGAATATGTCGCGCACGCGCGACACCTCAGCATAGCTCCAGCCGGGGTACTCGCCGTCCACAGCGACGCGGCAGCCAAACAGCTCGGCCAGCAGCTCGAGCTCCTGGCGGGTGTCGCGTTGCAGGGAATCCACCGAGCTGCGCGGGGAGAAGCAGACCATCACCTCTTCGTCGCCGGTGGCCACCACCCCGAGGTTGACCGAGCAGACGACGAAGCCGCCCTTTTGCACATTGCGCTTGCGCATCCCATCGGGTGCCAGATAGAGCAGGCGGGCGAGCTCCTGCGTGTTGTGGCTGCTCATGCAGCGCGCACACCCGTCCACCGGCCGTACCGTGATCTGGACATCCGGTTCGGCGGCGGCAAATTCCGCACGGATCTCCGCACCCAACGTCTCGGCGATCTTCTGCGCGCGGTCGCGGTCGGATGCGGTTTCAAATGTGAGCACGCAGTCGCTTTCCCGGGCGATCGCATTGTCCTTGTTGCCGCCGCGGATCGAGCAGAGGCGCGTGGAAACCGCCTGCTGTACCGCATAGAGCATCCTGCTCATCAGCTTGTTCGCATTGCCGTGCTCCAGGTGGATGTCCGCGCCGGAGTGCCCGCCCAGCAGCCCGCGAATCGAAATCTCCATCGGGAAGGTGCCGGATGCGTCGGTCCACTCGACCGCTTTGAACAGCCGGACGCGCATCCCGCCCGCGCAGCTCACCGTCGCTACGCCTTCCTCTTCTGAATCGAGGTTGATCATCATGCGGGCGTCCAGTACGCTGCCGTCGAGCTCAGACGCGCCGGTCAAGCCGGTCTCCTCCTGCACAGTGAACACGCATTCCAGCGGCGGATGGCGCAGGGAATCATCCGAGAGCAGCGCCAGCATCATCGCCACAGCGATGCCGTTGTCCGCGCCCAGGGTGGTTCCTTTGGCGTGCAGCCAACCGTCGGTCACCTCCAGCTCAATCGGGTCTTTGGAGAAATCGTGCACGGTGCCCGCATTCTTTTCGCATACCATGTCGGTGTGGCCCTGTAGCATCACTGCGGGCAGATGCTCGCATCCCGCGCTGCCCGCTTTTTTAATCACTACGTTGTGTAGTGCGTCGCGGTAACAGGGGAGATTGTGTTTGCGTGCAAATCCCTCCAGATAGTCTGCGACCCCTTTTTCGTTGCTCGACGAACGGGGAATGGCGCTGATCTCCTGAAAATATTCCAGCACCGCCCGGGGTTCGCACTCGTCCCATAAATCCTTGTTCATCGATCGTTGCCTCCTCACTGTGTAATCAATCGTTTATTCTGCCCGAATAAGGGCTGTTTTTTCAGATGCGTTGGAAAATAGGCGCATCACACCCGTACTAGAAAAACTATTGTTAAGTATATCATAAGATCGGCCGGTTTGCCACGGAGGTTTTCAGAAGAATCAGAAGAAAAGGTTAAAAATAGCTTGACATTTATTTCATCGGTTGATATAATAGTTTACGTTGCACAGCATGTGTGGCAACAATGCGAGGGTGGCGGAATGGCAGACGCACTAGCTTGAGGTGCTAGCGGTCGCAAGACTGTGTGGGTTCAAGTCCCATCCTTCGCACCACAAAAAACGGCTTAGATATCACGTCTAAGCCGTTTTTTCTTTTTCCCAATACCCCACTTTAAATTGCTCTATTTGTGATGCCATCAAAAAATGACCTCGATATCCGGGCGCAGAGAGCGGTGAGGCTTTCGCCTTATCGCCGCTGAAATAAAAAAGAGCGGCTCAGATCATATCGCTGAGCCGCTCCTTTTAACCCTTGCGCATCATTGTTTCTGCAAACCGCCTGAGCTCGTCCATCGAATGAAATTCGTCGATGTGCTCATTGACGGCCTGTTTGACCTCATCGGGCAGCGTATCGAAATAGGATGCCCCCGATACATCTGCGAAGCCAAAGGAAAAGTAATCGTTTAGATTGTTGAAAATATCGTTCATCTGACCACCTCAGGCCGAAAGCGCATGTTCCATGCGACCTTTCGGAATTTCAGGTCGCCCAGTGGCTGCCTGTACCATTAGTATTGACCTGAGCGCGACGCGTATGTACGATTAGAAAAAGCGATTAGGAATTGAGCAGTGCGCGTCGTGCACTTTTCAATAGCTGGAAATTTTTATTGTGAGAAAGTTCCCAGGCGCCGATGCCGGCAAGGCCCTTGGATCTCGCATAAGATGCCTTCTCCGCCACAGAATCTTCGTCGTCGTACGAGATGAAGGTCTCGCCATCGAACAGATAAGGCACTCTCGCGTCGCTGTGGTAATATTGGTCAAAGCTCGAATCGGATAGATAGTTCTTCTTGATCAGATCAAAACCGATCGATTTTGCCGAGGAAAAACTGCCGAACAGCCCGTCGTCACGCCCGTCATAGACGGAGTAGCGGTAGCCGTAAAGCGGCATTCCCAGAACGATTTTGGAGGCCGAGACGCCGGCGTTCAGATAAAGCTGTACCGCTTCGCTGACGCTGTTGGCGTAGTGGGGCGAATCCTCGTTGGCCGGGTAGAGCGGAGCGGTGAGATCCGCGTAGTTGTCCCACGGGCCGTGCATATCGTAGCCCATCAGGAAGATGTAATCCACCAGGGAAGCGACTGCCTGCGGCTCGATGTTGTTCAAAAAGCTGCGGTTGGGCGCCCCGGCAATGGTCAGATAGTAGGGGCGGCCGTTTTTGGCGGAAAGCTCGTCCAGCTTGGAACGCACTTCACGCAGCAGCAGGGTAAAGTTTTTTCGGTCGCTTGCGCTCGGGAATTCCCAATCCAAGTCGACGCCGTCGAACCCGTGCTCCACGATGAAGTCCACACAGCTTTGGGCGAAGGTCGCGCGGGAGGATGCGGTGGACGCAGCGCTGGAAAAGTTGGTGGAGTAGTCCCAGCCGCCCACCGAAATGAGCGTGACCAGGTGGGGATTGGCCTCTTTGAGGGAGCGCAGTCCCTTGAAGTTGTTGCGGTCGGTGGTGGGATTGGCGAGCACCAGCTTATTTTGCGAGCTGATGTCCGCGAACGCATAGTTGAGGTGGGTAAGCAGGCTGGCGTCGATCGAACTGGGCGGCAGGCCGCTTCCAGTCGCCCAAGAGGCGTAGTATCCCACCACATATTTGCCGGGTTTGGAGGTCGGTTTTACTGGGGTGGCTTCGGAGGCGCTTGATTCCGGAGCCTTTGAGCTGGAGGACGACGAACTGGAGGAAGAGGACGAAGAGGATGAAGAAGACGACGAACTCGAGCTTTCGCTGGAGGACGAGCTTTCTGACTCTGAAGAGGATGTGCTGCTCGACTCTGAAGATTCCTCAGAGGAAAGGGAGCTGCTGCTGGAAGGGGAGCGCGATTCTTCGGAACTTTCCGGTTGGGAAAAAGCTGTGAACAGGAAAACAAGCGCGACGGTCAGTGCAACAGCAGCCGATCCACCGATGATCAGCCATCGCGCCGTCCGGGGCGTGAGTTTTAACATAGAAATAACCTCATTTACAGTATTTTGTAGGGAAGAATGCTGGTACCAGGATGGTGAATAAAATGTTAACAGAGGATTGGACGTGAGACAACCGCTGAAATGTTGGAAGAAAAATCGGCACTTTTTGTGATGAAAAATTTGTGTGAAACTTTATCTATATTAAACAAAAAATAATAGGGAACTCCGCCCTAAAATGCAAAAAATGATTGACCAAACAGGGGACAATCGCACGAAATGATTGAAAAATAACCTCAATTGCCATATACTGATAACATCAGGTGATTTACCTGAGAAAGGAGATGGTATGGAAATGAGAGGATTTTGGGATAAATATAAAACCAGCAAACTTTTTTGGGGCCTCTGCTCGGGCGCGCTTTTGCTGTTGGTAGCCGCTGTAGTTGTCATCTGCCTGCGCTCGGTGCGGGATGTACAGATGAAGGCGATCGGCGCCACCGAGGAGGGCGTCGCGCCGGACGGAGCGTTTGCTATCACCGTCAATGGAACCACCACAGCGGAGGAGCTGCGCGAGCAGATCACAGTTGAACCGGCGTTTTCGTTCGATCTGACCGGCGAACAGGGCGATACCTTCACCTTGCAGCCATTCCAGCCGCTGTTTGCAGGGGAAAACTACACCATTACGGCGCTGGGGAAAAAGTTTGCATTTCATGTGCGCAATGCGTTGGTCCTGCGGTCGGTATTCCCGGCGGACAATGGGCAGAAGGTGCCCACCAGTACGGGTATTGAACTGGAGTTCAACAGCAGCGACATCGACCTGGAACGCTACCGGCAGGCATTTTCCATTGAGCCCGCAGTCGAGGGCGATTTCTCCGCCGGCGACCGGCGCTTTGTGTTTTATCCGCAGGGCGCGTTGGAGCCGAACACCCGCTATACGGTGACGGTGGATACTTCGCTGGAATCAAAGAGCGGGGCAAAACTCGAGCAGCCGGTCACCTTCTCGTTTGTCACGGCGAGCCAGGAGGACGAGGAGACGCGATACCTGTTCCAGCTCTCCGGCAACGGGGTCAGCATGAATTCGTTGACCAGCGAAACGCCGCTGGTTCCGGTGTACATAGAGGAATCGGTTCCGCAAAGCGAACGCAAGGTGCAGGTGACGGTGTACGACTTCGGCGGTTTCAAAGCATACCGCGAGCAGCTCCTGCAAAATGTGCGGCAGCCGCGCTACAAATATGTCACCACCACCATCGACACCGAGGGCCTGCAGCAGCGCGCCTCGTTTGAAGTGCAGCCGATCGATTCGGCGCAGGGCCAGGAGAACAATTACCGCTATGCGGGGCGCAAGCTGCTCCAGTTCCCCGAGGCGTTGCCCGAGGGATGGTACGCGGTGGAATTTGAGCTCACCACCGGGGGCAATACCCTCAAGCGACAGATGTTTTTGCAGGTGAGCGATCTATCGGTGTTCTACATGATGAACGGCGAAACCCTCTTGGGATGGGTGAACGACGCCTCCACCGGAAACCCGGTCGAGGGCGCGGTGATCGAGATCACCGGCGCGTTCCGCGCTAAGGGCCAGACCGCCGCAGACGGCACGGTGATGATCGAAAACGGCCTGTTTACCACAGACACTCCATCGGAGGCTGGCGGCGGTGCGGTCACCGTCACCAGCGAGGAGCACACCTTCGTGGATGTGGGGTATTTTTACAGCTACGACGAACCGGCGGCGTTGGATGCGCACAAATATATGTCCTACCTGTTTACCGACCGGCCGATCTATCACACCTCCGATAGCATTATGGTCTGGGGCACGGTGATGCCGCGCAGCCCGGAGACGCCCGCGCCTGAAACTGTGACTATCGAGCTGGAGGGCGGCGTAGCGAGTGTCGAACTGCCGCTGCAAAGCGACGGCACCTTCACCGGCGAACTCAAATTTGAAAATATGCAGCAGAACTACTGGGCCTCCCTCGAGCTGAAGGCCGGGGAAACCACCTTGCGCACGGAATATCTGCGCGTGGAGGACTTCGTCAAGCCGATCTATACCGCGACTACCGCGACCGAACAGATGGTCTACGCGGCGTATGAAACCGGGCAGGCGGTCATCAACTTCGATGTGTCGCTTTACGACGGCACCCCGGCGTCCTCCTTCTCCGCCCAGGCGAGCACCTGGAGCTCAGGGCTCGAGCTCAGCGGCGCCCAGGTGGTCACCGATGAACAGGGTCACGCCAGCGTGACGGCGCGGTTTACTGAGAGCCCGAACACCTGGTATCCGCAGTCCTACCGCTACCAGTTTTCCAACAGCGATGCGGAGTCGGAGAATTTTTACCGCTATGGAAACGTCTATGCGGTGCACCGCGACGTTCAGCTCCTGGCTGAGACGGTCAAGGCCGAGGGCGGCGGCCGGGATGTCCAGATTTCTACCTATCAGGTCGACCTGTCCCGCGTGGATGGGGAGGAGGACCTGTGGAATGTGGAGACACTGCGGGGCGCCCCCATTTCGCGCACGGTCACAGCTGAGATTCACAAGGTGTACTACACCCGCGAGACGCTCGGCTGGTATTACGACTTTGTCAGCCGGGAATCCAGGGAATCCTATGACTACAAGGAACACGACGACGTGGTGGAAACGCGCACCGTCACCACCGGCGCGGACGGGATGGCCGTCCTGACCGGCCTGCCGCAGTCGGATAACGACAACTGCTATTACGTGGTGCTGCGCACCCCGGATACCGGGGAGCGGACAGTGGAAACCACCGCCTACCTGGGGATGCTCTATGAGCGCGGGCAGAACGATGGTATCCACCAATATGTGCTCAACAAAGTGGTCGATCCCAACGCAGCCGACCTGAACGATCTGGGTGGGGATGAGGCCACGTGGAGGCTGAACCAGATCCGGTCGCAGTTTATGGATGAGGAAGCGGTCACCTTCCAGTTGGAGGACAACACCGCCGCGGTGGCCGGCTTTACCGGGCGCATCCTCTACAGCGTGGTACAGGATGGATTCAGCCGGACGGCGGTGATCTCAGACGCGCGGTTCACCCTGCCGTTTGAGGAAGGGCTGTTGCCCAACTATGTGATCACCGGCGCCTACTTCGACGGCAAGCATGTCTACGCGCTGGACAACAAGTATATGTATTTCGACCCCAAACAGCGCGAGCTGGAGGTGGAGCTCACCGCGGACCGGGAATCCTATCACCCGGCGGACACCGCGACGGTCACCGCTACGGTGAAGCAGAAGGCCACCGGGCAGCCGGTGAAAAACGCATCGGTGGTGCTTGCAGTGGTGGACGAGGCGATCTTTGCCATTAAGGAACAGCAGATCGATATCCTCGACAGCCTCTATGAAAGCGTCTATCACCCGAATCTCATCAAATACACCTCCTATCTGCAGAATGAATACGGAGGCGGCGGCGAAAAGGGAGGCGGAGGCGGCGAAGCGGACGTGCGCACCGATTTTAAAGATACCGCCTGGTTCCAGGTGCTCAAAACCGACGGGGACGGCCGGGCGAAGTGTCAGTTCAAGCTGCCCGACAACATCACCGAGTGGCGGATGACCTCGCTGGCGCTCACCCCGCAGGGACAGGCGGGCAGCGTGACCACCAAGGTGAAGGCCACACAGGAATATTTCGTCCTGCCGATCGTAAACGAGACCATTTTGGAGGGCGACACCTTTGCTGTGATGCTGCGCAGCGCAGGTGTGGCCATCGGCGACAACGACCCGGTGCGCTACACGGTGCGGGTGCAGGGCGGCGGTATTGACAAGGTCGTGGAGGCGTCCTCGACCGCAAAGGGGTACGGTGTTGCCACGTTTGAAAATCTGGACAGGGGCGAGTACACTATGACCATCACCGGAAGCTGCGGGCAATACAGCGACAGCGTGCGCTTGCCATTCTCGGTGATTGGTTCCGGCGTGGAGGTGTCGCTGGTCAAGACGGTGGAGCTGAAGAACGGCATCTCGATCGAGCCGCTGCGCTACCCGGTCAATGTCGCTGTCTACGACAGGACCCAGCAGTTCCGCAGCCGGATTCTCAACCATCTGCTCTGCTCGGGCTATGGGAACCGCACCGACCTACGCATCGCCCGCACCTATGCCGCGCGGGAGTTTGAGCGGCAGGGCGCGCAGTGGTACGACGAAGAGGCGCTCCAGCAGTCCTTCTCGGATGTGATGAATCAGAGCGGAGCGATCAGCCTCTTCCCTTATTCCGAGTATGATATCGAGTACACCGCCAAGGCGTACCTGGCGGCTCCCGAGCTGTTCCCGCCCGAGCGAATTCGCGGCTCGATTACGCCAGCTGATGTGGATGCCATGAGCGGGGCGAAATCGGCGTTCTATCTGTTGCAGGCGTCGGTGGGCGGCGAGCTCCCGGACGATCTGGCGCAGAGGATCGACAGCGACACCACCCTCGATTATGTGGATAAGATGTACCTCGCCGCAACGTTGGCGGTTTCCGACGATCAGAAGGCGGCGCTCACCTGTTACAACAGCTTGGTGCGGCCCAACCTGGAGACCCTCACCGGCATTTCCGGGGAAATCGCCTACCGCGTGCGGGATTCTGTAGATCCCTCGCGTTCACAGCACGACTGCACCGCGGCGGCTTCGCTGCTGGCCTCGGTGCTCAACACCGAGGAGGCCAAAGGCCTGGCCAATGCGCTGTTGGAAAAGCAGTCGTTTTACGAAACCTATCCGTTGGAGCTGATGATCTATCTGACCCGCGTCCAGCCGGAAAAGGGCACCAACGCGAAGTTCAGCTATGTGATGGGCGGCAAGACCATCACCGAGGAGCTGAAGGAAGGCATCTGCTACCTGAGCTTCTCCAAAACTCAGCTCGCCACCGCCAATTTCAAGGTGCTTTCTGGCGACGTGTGGGCCGATGTCTATTATACCGGCGCGCCCGATCAGACCGCCGACCAGTCACGCAAGACCATCGGCCTCACCAAGACGATCGAACCGGTGGAGGGGGACTTCTCACGCGGCAAGCTGGTGAAGATCACCCTGACCCCCGACCTTTCGGTCTTCGATCAGGATCTCGGTTCCACCGAACTGGTGATCGACGACTACATCCCATCCGGGATGCGGTTTGAGCGGTATCACTACGAGGACGCAGTTCAGGGGAACAGTTGGTATCTGGCCAGCCGGCAGGGGCAGCGGCTTCGCTTTTCCGCCTGGGGGGATCACGGCGCACTGACGCCGATCATCTACTATGCGCGCTGTGCCGCGCCGGGCGACTATGTGGTGGAGAGCGCCTACATCAGCAGCGCATCCAGCGACCTGTGGGGCGCGACCGACCGCGCCGAGGTGAAGCTCTCATGAACCGGCGCAAAGCCTTGGCATTGCTCGTCGCCCTGTCGATATCCTTCAGCGGCTGCGGCGCGCAGGCTGCGATTCCCGGGGAGGTCTTGCCGCCGCAGGTGGAGTCCGCTTCCGAAGGTAGCGCGGCGTCCGAGTCGCCTGCACAGAAGCCGATGGAGTGCCGCTATTACGAGCGCGAAACCTGCGAGGCGGCGATGGCCGCCCCGCGGGCCTACACGGGGGCAGGACGCTTGACAGCGGGGATGGTGCCCCACCACCTGGTGGCGGCGGACATGATCGCGGGCTTCTTCTCGCTCGCAGCCGCGCAGGAGCAGCCGTATGATACGGTGATCCTGGTGTCCCCTTCGCACTTCCCCGAAAATTGCGGCAGCGACGTGGTGACAGCAACCGCCGACTGGAACACCCCCTATGGCTCGCTCGCCACCGACCGGAGCGTTGCGGACGCGCTGCTGCAGGACGCCGTGATCGCGGCCGAGGACAATCGGGACGCAGTGGAGTCCGATCACGGGGCGGCTGGGCTGGTGCCATTTGTGCGGCGCTATCTGCCTGAGGCGAAGCTGGCGGTCTGTCTGCTCTCCAACCGGCTCTCCCGCGAGCGGCTCGCACAGGTGCAGCGGGTGCTGTTGGAGCAGCAGGAAAACGGGCGGACGCTGTTGGTGGCCTCCGCCGACTGTTCCCACTATTTGATGCCCGACGAGGCCGCGCGGCGGGACGGGGAGACCGCCGCCGCCATCGAGAGCCGGGATTTTGAACGTCTGCTCACCTTTGGCGACGCCAACATCGACTCGCCGCAGGCTGTGACCACCTTTTTGTGCGCGGCGCAGGGGAACGGCGACGTGGTGCGGCTGGACCATTCGAGCTCGGCGGAAAAGCTGCCGCACGCAATGGGCAACCCGATCTACGACGAAGGCATCACCACCTATTTTGTCTACGGCATATTTGCATAAAAAATCCCCCGCCTTCGGCTTTTCACCGAGGGTGGGGGATTGTTTCTTTCAACAGAACCGGCGGGCAGGTGTAGTCGTATCCGCAGGGGAGGACACCGGGCAGGGTCAGGACGTAAAGGTCGGTGGAGCGCGCCTCCAGGCAGGCAAACCGTGCGCAATCGCCCCCCATCCGTTCCAGCTTCGCCAGGGAAGAGGAGAGCGGCAGCCGCGCTGTTTGCTTGGCGCGGTTCAGCACCTCCGCCCCGCGCCGGTTGAAGCCCAGCACCCGCAGATAGGGCGGCGGGGTTTCCGCATCCGCGCGCGTGAGCCCCAGATAAGCCGACAGCACCAGCCGCCGGATGCGGGCGAGGGGATAACGCTTGCTTTTGACAGCGGCGTACAGCTCATCGAGCGAGCGCGCCTGCTGGATCGCGGCGGACAACCGGTGTTCCAGCCCCTCCGAGAGGTCGGGCAGCTCGGCGAGCTCCTGCTCGTTCAGCCGGCGCAGCACCGCCAGAATAGCGGCCTCCGCTTTCGACGGATCGGCGGGGATCAGCCGCGCGTCCAGGGCGCGCCCGTAGGTCTCCCACGCGGCGGGAGGCAGATAGGGCCGCAGCGCGCCGAGGCCCTGCGCGCCCATGCTCTCCCGCAACAGCGACGCGGAGGCAAAGCGACCGCTGGCCCGTGTGCTGTCGTGGGCGGCGCCCCGGCGGGGCACGGCCAACAGTTCGGGCGCGAAGCCCAGCCGCCGGGCGGCCTTGAGGTATTCCACCCCGAGGATGTTGTTGGGGTGGCGCAGCAGCTCGGCGCGAGCGGCTCCCAAGCGCTGTTCGAGCGCCGCCTGCCGCGCGCGGGCAAAGGTGACGCCGGTTTGCAGATGAACCCGTAGCCTGCCGTTCAGTTCTTCATCCAACAGCGCGTCTACCAAGGGGAACAGCTTCTCCAGCGCGCTTTCCGCACCGAAGCTGAGCAGATCGACGCAGCCGAGCGCCTGCATCAAGCCGACTGCCCCGGCTGCAAACCGTTCGGCGGTGGCCATTGAGGCGGGGAGGGGGAGTTCGAGGACGAGATCCGCGCCACAGCGCAGCGCGGCCTCGGCGCGCACATGCTTTTCAAATTGGGCCGGTGCTCCCCTCTGCAAAAAGTTGCCGCCCATCACCGCCACGATATGGGAAGCGCCCGCCACCCTGGTTTGGTCGATCTGATGGGCATGTCCGTTGTGGAACGGGTTGTATTCCGCCACAATTCCCGCAATTTTCACATCTGATCCCACTTTCCGGTGTATTTTCGCCTTGCATTTTGGTCTCTCTTGTAATAATATATAAGGGTATGACGATCTGTCAAGCCACCTCCCGGACAAGCCTGGGGGACGGAGATATCAACGCATGGCAAACGATGATGAGGAGGAACATAGAACAATGAAGGTATTGGTAATCAATGCAGGAAGCTCGTCGCTGAAATATCAGCTCATCGATATGACCGATGAGAGCGTCCTGGCGAAGGGGAATTGCGAACGCATCGGAATCGACGGCCACATCGGCCACAAGACCAGCGACGGCCGTGCGGTGGAGCGCGACGTGAGCTTCCCCACGCACAAGGAGGCGTTTATGGAGGTGGTCGACGTCCTGACCAAGGGCGAGGGCAAGGTGATCGACGATATGTCTGAGATCGCTGCGGTTGGCCACCGGGTGCTGCACGGCAGTGAAAAATATAAAACCTCCACCGTCATCACCGACGAGGTGATCGACGACATCATGGCGTTCCGCGAGCTTGGCCCCCTGCACAACCCGCCGCAAGCCATCGCGATGCGCGCCTGCCAGGAGGTATTCGGCAAGGATACTCCGATGGTCGGCGTGTTCGACACCTCGTTCCATCAGACGATGCCCCCCAAGGCATATATGTTCGGTGTGCCCTACGAGTATTATGAGAAATACTCCATCCGCCGCTATGGCTTCCACGGCACCAGCCACCGCTATGTGAGCGCGCAATACTTTAAAGTGACCGGCAAGGCGAAGGAGGGCAGCAAGCTGATCGTCTGCCACCTCGGCAACGGCAGCTCGATCACCGCAGTCAAGGACGGCAAGGTGTTGGATACCTCGATGGGTCTCACCCCGTTGGACGGCTTCATCATGGGCACCCGCTGCGGCGGCATCGACCCCTCGGTTGTGACCTATATCGCCAATAAAGAGGGCAAGACTCCGGACGAGATGTCCACGCTGATGAACAAAAAGTCCGGGTTCCTGGGCATCTCCGGCGTGTCCAGCGATTGCCGCGACCTGCAAAAGGCCGCGAGCGAGGGCAATGAGCGCGCGCGCCTGGCCCTGGATATGTTCGTTTACCAGATTCGTAAATTCATCGGCGGCTATGCGGCGGCGATGGGCGGCCTAGATGCGATTGCATTCACCGGTGGCATCGGCGAGAACGACAGCGAGATCCGCTATGATATCTGCAAGGATATGGAATTTTTGGGCCTGGAGGTCTGCAAAGAGCGCTGCAAGGAGGTCTCCCGCCACGACGCGAAATTCTCCACCGATTCGTCCGAAGTGGAGGCGTGGGTGCTTCCCACTAACGAGGAGATCATGATTGCGCGCGACACCGTGGAGCTGATTTCCAAATAAAGCGAAATCCCCAAGGGCCATCTGTGCAGTCAGGTGGCCCTTTTTCGACGGGAGTTGGGAAGAATGTACGATATTGCAATCGTCGGCTTGGGCCCGGCGGGCGCAACGCTGGCCCGGCTGCTTGATAGCCGCTTTTCGGTGGTCGCTTTGGACCTCAAGCGCGCGGACGGGCAGGGTTTTCACAAGCCGTGCGGCGGCCTGCTCGCGCCGGATGCGCAGAAGGCGCTCGCCCGCTTCAACCTGACGCTGCCCAAGGAGGTACTGGTCGATCCGCAAATTTTTACGGTGCGCACCATCGACCTGCAAAGCGGGCTGACGCGCTACTATCAGCGGTTTTACCTGAACCTGGACCGCGCCCGCTTTGACCTCTGGCTGCGCTCCTTGATCCCCGCTGGGGTAACTATTTTAGAGGATAGCCGCGTCCTGTCGATCCGCCGCGCAAAGGGCTGTTACCAGCTCACCTATCAGGCGGCGGGCCATGCCCCGCGAACCCTGTCGGCGCGGTATCTGGTGGGGGCCGACGGCGCGCATTCGGTGGTGCGCGGTTGGCTTTATCCGCAGAAAAAACTGCGCAGCTATCTGTCCATCCAGCAGTGGTTCCAGGACACGAATCCTTCGCCGTTCTATTCCTGTATCTTCGATTCCGAAAACACCGATTGCTACTCCTGGGCGCTCTCGAAGGACGGCATGTTTCTCTTTGGCGGGGCCTATCCTGCCAAAGATTGCCGCGCGCGGTTCGAGCGGCAAAAGAGGCGGTTGGAACAGTGGGGGTTCCAGTTCGGCGAGGTGCAGAAGACGGAGGCCTGCCAGGTGCTGCGCCCGCGCGGGCTGCGCGATTTTTGCTGTGACCGGGACGGGGCTTTCTTAATCGGGGAGGCGGCGGGTCTGGTGAGCCCCAGCTCGCTGGAGGGGATCAGCAGCGCCATGGAGAGCGCCTTTGCGCTGCGGCGGGTGCTCAACCGGGGAGTGAACAACCCCTGTGCCGCCTACCGCCGCGCGATTCGTCCACTGCGCTGGAAGTTGGCGGCAAAGGTGCTCAAATGTCCAGTTTTGTACTCCCCGCTGCTGCGCAGGCTGGTGATGGGGAGCGACCTGCAGGCCATCAGGGTCGTGAATTCGCCGCAGTCCCCAGGCGAGAGCGGCTGAGCGACCGAAAAAAAGCGCCGCCCCATCCGTTCCAATAGAACAGAGTAGCGGGGCGACGCTTTCAAACAAATCCGGTTATTCGTGGATCTCGCGGCGTCCGTTGTCGCGGAACAACAGCGAGATGGCCCATACACCTGCCAGCGCGACCAGCGTGTAGATCACACGGCTGAACATCGCTGCCTGGCCGCCGAACAGCCAGGCCACCACGTCGAACTGGAAGATGCCGATTGCGCCCCAGTTGAGCGCGCCGATGATGACCAGAATCAAAGCAATTTTATCCAACATAGAAATTTCAACTCCTTTTCTTTCCCTGAGAGGCGTCCGGGGAGTTCGCCTGTTTTTTTGTCCGCCTGTGGATAGTATCGGCCGCCGGATCACGATTTATTCAATGGTCGGGAAGAAGCCGCCATTTTATTGATTTAATCGACAAGGATTTAAAGACGCTTTTAAAAAATTTTGGCGGATTGCAGAAACTTTATCGAAATTGTGCGGAATCGTTGCAATTTTTTTGAAATGATGGCACAATAAAGTGTATCACAATGGCTTGAGAGATTGAGAGAAAGTCGAGGGTTTTGCTGTGCATCAGACAATTTTAGTATTGGACTTCGGCGGTCAGTATAATCAGCTGATTGCGAGGCGTGTGCGGGAATGTAACGTCTACTGCGAGGTCTATCCTTATCAAATCGGTATCGACAAAATCAAAGAACTCAACCCGGCCGGTATCATCTTCACCGGTGGGCCCAACAGTGTTTATCTGGAGGATTCTCCGCACTGCGATCCGGCAATTCTGGAGTTGGGCATTCCGGTGCTGGGCATCTGCTACGGTATCCAGGCGATGGCACACGCGCTTGGCGGCAAAGTGACCACCCCGGACAGCCGAGAATATGGAAAAACTCAGACCTATTACGATACAACCTGCCCGCTGTTTGAGGGGCTACCGGAGTCGGGTATCTCCTGGATGAGCCATACCGACTATGTCAGTGGGCTGCCCGAAGGATTTGAGGCTGTGGCGCACACCGACTGTACCCCGGTCGCCGCCATGCAGAACAAAGCCAAAAAGCTGTATGGGGTGCAGTTTCATCCAGAGGTGTTGCACACGGAAAACGGCATTGCCATGCTGCGCAACTTTCTAACTAAAGTGTGCGGACTCACCGGCGACTGGACGATGGGCGATTATGCCATTGCTGAGGTGGAGCAGATCCGCCAGAAGGTCGGCGACGGCAAGGTACTGTTGGCTCTTTCAGGCGGCGTCGACAGTTCGGTCTGCGCCGCTCTTTTGGCCAAGGCGATCGGCAGTCAGCTCACCTGCATCTTTGTCGATCACGGTTGTATGCGCAAAAATGAAGGCGATGAGGTTGAAGAGGCATTCCGCCAGTGGAAGGTCAACTTTGTGCGTGTCAATGCAGAGGATCGCTTTTTGGGCAAGTTGGTTGGCGTGACTGAGCCTGAGCGCAAGCGCAAAATCATCGGCGAGGAATTTATCCGCGTTTTTGAAGAAGAGGCCAAAAAGGTTGGCAAAGTGGATTTTCTTGCGCAGGGTACGATCTATCCTGATGTGATCGAATCGGGTCTGGGCGATGCGGCTGTCATCAAAAGCCACCACAATGTCGGCGGTTTGCCAGATTATGTGGACTTTAAGGAGATTATTGAACCCCTGCGCCTGTTGTTTAAGGATGAGGTGCGCCAGCTCGGCCGCGAACTGGGGCTGGCAGATGTATTGGTCAATCGCCAGCCGTTTCCCGGTCCGGGCTTGGCGATCCGCTGCATCGGAGAGGTGGTCAAGGAGAAGCTGGACATCCTGCGGGATGCTGACTGGATTTTCCGCGATGAAATCGCAAAGGCGGGATTGGATCAATCCATCAACCAGTATTTTGCCGTCATCACGGATATGCGCTCGGTCGGTGTGATGGGCGATGCCCGCACCTACGATTATACGTTGGCGCTGCGCGCGGTTACGACGACTGATTTTATGACTGCGGATTGGGCGCGCATCCCTTATGAAGTGCTGGAAGCCGCCAGTGTGCGCATCGTGAATGAGGTGCGTGGGATCAACCGTATCGTCTACGACATCACGAGCAAGCCCCCGGCGACGATAGAGTGGGAATAAATATTTAGTGTTTTCTGAATCCTGAAAAGCGTTGGTAATACAGCGTTTTTCAGGATTTTTCTTTTTTAGCGGCTACAAATTGGCTACATTTGCAGCGATTTTTGTAGCCAGAGGCTCACGGCATAATGCCGTCAAGCTGTCTGGCTACCTCCACCTGCTTGTTGGGGTACAGGTGACTGTACGTGTCCATCGTTGTCTGTACCTTTTCATGTCCGAGCCGCTCCGCGATCAGCAGCGGAGAGAAGCCCATCTCCACCAGCAGGCTGGCGTGGCTGTGTCGAATGTCATGCACCCGTATCCGCTTCACGCCCGAAGCCTTGCAGCCGTACTTCATTTCGTGGTACAGAAAGCTCTTGGTGTAGGGAAAGAGCCTGTCGTCCTTTTGCAGCCCGTAGCAATGGGACATATACTCCTGCAAACAGTTGCAAAGGCCGTCGGGAATAGGGATAGTACGGATGCTTTTCGGTGTTTTCGGAGTGGTGATAATATCCTCTTTGCCGAGGCGCTGATAGCTCTTGTTCACCGTCAGGGTCTTCTTCTCGAAGTCGATGTCCGACGGTGTGAGTGCCAGCAGCTCTCCCTCCCGAATCCCCGTGTAGTACATGGTCATGAATACCGTGTAGCTGGCGGGACGGTCTTTCATGCTCTCGATAAATGTCTGGAACTCGTCCTTTGTCCAGAACAGCATTTCATCGGCTTTCTTCTTGCCCATGCTCCCCGCCTTGTGGCAGGGATTTTCTTTCAGCCCATAGTATTTGACTGCGTAGTTGAAAATCGCCGTGAGCTGGTTGTTGATGCACTTGAGATAGGTCTGGGCGTAAGGCTTGCCGTTTTCATCCCGGTAGCTGGTCAGGGAGTTCTGCCATTGGCGCACGTGAGTGGGCTTGATCTCGTTCAGCGGAATTTTCTTGAAGAAAGGCGTTACCTTCAGGTCGATCAGCCATTTCTTGCTGGCAACGGTTGAGGGCTTGAGGCGGTGCTCCATATCCTTGACATACAGAGAGATGAAGTCACCGAAGGTCATGCCGAGGCTGCCCGTGGATTGGCTGATAAAGTCACGTTCCCATTGCAGGGCTTCCTTCTTGGTGGCAAAGCCACGCTTCTTCTTGTGGATGGTCTTGCCTGTCCAGTCCGTCACGCGGATCTGGGACATCCAGCGACCGGTGTCGCCGTCTTTTGTTACTGACATTTTTACCTCCTTCCCTCAAGAATCAGGCTTTGATCAGGTTATTCACTCGTTACTCTCGCTTTTACCGTATTCCTTTTCCAGAAACTCCGTCCGCTTTGCGATTCGCTCATCGCGGTCAAGTTCCTCCGGCTCTGTGCATTTGACTGCGTTCGCGGCGTAATATGCCAAAGTCTGCTCCTTCCAGCGCTTATATGCTGCCTGCGTGGAGTTATAGGCGCGAAGCTCGCTGCGCTCGTCCTCCCACTGTTCAAGAAAGAGGCACATATCGGCGTTGAACTCTGCCATGCTCTTTCCGTCAAAGGAAATGGAACATTCCCACTGCTTGCTGCGGGGTGGCTTCTGCACGTCGATCTTGAAGTCGATGCCCTCTACCGTTTCCAGCTTAAAGAGGAAGTCCATCACGTCGGAAAGCGTTCTGATCTGCGTTGAACTGGATTCGTAGCCGAGGATATAGGTCGGCGTTGAATCCAACAGGTCGGCAATCTGATTGACAACGGCAATCGACACTTCGATCTCTCCGGTTTCGTACTTCTGTACGGTGCGGAGAGATTTTTTCAGCATTTGTGCCAGTTCGGTCTGGTTCAGCCCCTTGCGTTTTCGGAGCTGCTTAATTCTCTGCCCAATGGCGGGATAATCGAAATTGTCCATGTCTGATTCACCTCGTCCATATCATATCACAGAATAAAACGAATTGCAAGTACATATTTTTATTTTCTAAAGGCTTGACAGATGCATCTTGTGTGCGTATAATAAAATATGTACTCAAGATGCGCATTTCAGAGGGAATAGAGAAAGGAGGATGAACAAAAGATACGCAGACTGAGGAAAAACACATTGAAACAGGAGGTACTATGAGAGCACAGTTTATCACAGCGTCAGAGGTGGCGGAGATCATGGGCATCAGCCGCAGCAAGGCATATCAGATCGTCCGGGAGATGAACAGAGAGCTGAAATCCCAGGGCTATCTGACCGTAGCCGGAAAATGCCCCGCCCAGTATTTCAAGCAGAAGTTCTACGGCTTCCAGATTCCCGGAGGTGAGCGAAATGACGGAAAATGAGAAAACGACCGCCCTCATCCCATCTGTTGGCGCAGATGGAGGGCAGCCGCCTCACGATTCAACTAAACAGAGGATACCACATGAAACCTGCGAAAGCAATCCCCCTGAGGAAAATATTGAGGAAATGCGTGAGAGAATCCGGCGCATGAACGACCCGCATTATCTTCATACCGTTTCCATGACAGAGCTGTATCAGACCGCCTACAAGAGCAGACCGCCCGTCATAGACGGTCTGCTCTACTCCGGGGCATATATCCTCGCAGGAGCGCCCAAAATCGGAAAATCATTTCTGGTAGCGCAGCTTGCCTACCATGTCAGCACAGGGCAAAGGCTGTGGGGCTATGAAGTCCACCAGGGTACGGTTCTGTACCTTGCGCTGGAGGATGATTTCCAGAGAATCCAGAGCCGGATGTTTATGATGTACGGCGTGGCGGATACCGCCAGCCTGCATTTTGCAACGGCAGCAAACAAAATCGGAAACGGTCTTGACGAGCAGCTTGAGAATTTCATAAAGGAACACCCCGATACGAAACTGGTTATCATTGACACCATGCAGAAGATTCGGGAAGCCGGAGGTGAGGCTTACAGCTACGCCAGCGACTATGAGATCATCGGCAAACTCAAGCGTTTTGCAGACAGGCACAGCATTTGCATCGTTACCGTCCATCACACAAGAAAACAGCCAGCTGGGGACAGCTTTGAAACGATCTCCGGCACAACAGGACTTCTCGGTTGTGCAGACGGAGCACTCCTGATGCAGAAGAAGAAACGGACAGCATTGGAGGCCACGGTCGATGCGGTGGGGCGAGATCAACAGGATCAGATTCTATATCTGAAAAAAGATGCCGGCACGCAGATATGGAGCCTTGAACGGACGGAGAACGAGCCTTATCAGGAGCCTCCCGACCCTGTATTGGATACGGTTTCCCAGCTTGTTTCCTCCGAAAGCAGAGAATGGGCAGGCAGTCCGACCGAGCTTGCGGAAGCGGTGAATACAGGCATGGCGGCAAATGCCCTCACCAAATACCTGAACGTTAAATCCGGCAGGCTGCTGGACGAGTACCATGTGAGGTATGAGAACAGGGCCAAACACTCCGGGCGGCAGGTGAAGCTCACCTATATGGTAATCGGCAATGTTGAGTACGAAGTAATCGACTGAGGACAGCGCGACGGCTGCGACGGTCGCGACGGTGGAAATGATGCCATCAAAGCAACCGTCGCAATCGTTGCGACCGTCGCGGATAGGAAAGGATAGGAAAATGAAAAGCGTACAAATCCCCTATGATCTGTTCATCGACCTCGCCATGTACCATCTGCGGGGCGAGGATGATTTTGAAGAAGAAATCCGGCAGGGCTTGGAGCAAAAGCTCGACGCCATGCTGAACCGGCAGCTCTATTCCCGGTACAAAACCGCTCCCAACGAAGAAGAACGGGAGCAGGCGCGGCAGGAGTATCTTGACCGGCGTGGAGTGCCGCAGAGCTACCGATGGACTACTCCTCCTTGGGAACTGTGACAGGAGCGTGCCACGCTCCTGTTGCTGGCAGACAAGGTAAAGCATTGGCTGACACAGCCCCTCGCATCCCCGTCTCCATCGAAAAACCCGCAGATTTTGAGATGGATGGCGGAGAGGATTTTCAAAATTCTCTCTGCCTGTGAGCGGCAGCGTTGAAGCAAATTCGATTGCTGAAAGGCTGGCGGTCACGCCGTGGATTTTGCAAAGTGGGTACTACTTGCAAGCCACGGCAGAGGCTTCCGCAGAAGCCGCATTCCCCGTTCCCCCTCGGAGAGCCCACGATACTTTGCAGCCACAGGATGAAAGTATCATAGTGGGTTATTACACTTCCGCAGAAGTGCTCCCCCAAAGCTCTCCCGTCCTGCACAATCTGAAACCAGGAGGTAAACTGCCTATGGCAAGAGGCGACGGTATTCACCGTACCAACGCAAGAAATATGAGGCTGACGGCTGCCAGAATCGGCAACGCGCAGCAGCACAACGAACGGGAAAAGGAATCCTATGTCAATCAGGATATTGTCCCGGAAAGAACGCGCCTCAATATTCATTTCAAGAAACCGACCGCTGGATATGCGGAGATGTTTGAGCAGATGAAAGAGGATGGGATCATCTCCACCCGCGGACTGAAAGAGGATGCCTTTCTCTACGGCGAGCTGGTCTTTGACGTAAACACCGCCTATTTTCATAATCACGGCGGCTATGACTTCGCAAAACAATTCTACACCGACGCATACAAATCCGCAATAGAAATCGTAGGCGGAGAGCAGTACATTCTCTCTGCGGTCATGCACGCCGACGAGCGCAATCGTGCCATGTCCGACGTGCTGGGCAAGGACGTGTACCATTATCACCTTCATGTGGTCTATATCCCCGTCGTAGAGAAGAAAATTCTGTGGTCGAAGCGGTGCAAGGATAAATCGCTGGTTGGGACAGTCAAGGAAACGATACAGCAGGTCAGTATGAGTAAAAAGTGGGATTCCAAGCCCGCGCTGGACGAGCATGGGAAACCGCTGCTGAACGCAAACGGAAAAACTGTGCTCCGAAAATCCTATTCTGTTCTGCAAGATGATTTCTTCGCCGCCATGCGAAAGGCAGGGTATGACGATGTGGAGCGAGGCGAACGCGGCAGCTCGGAGGAACATCTGACGGTGACACAGTTCAAGGTGCAGCAGGAACAGGCGCGGCTGGCAGAACTCACAGAGCGGAACCGCCAGCAGGAAAAACAGGCAGCAACGCTTGGAAGCAAAATTGAAAAAATCCAGAATCAGCGGGTCGATGTGCGGTCTATCGAAAAAATCGTGGCAACGTCCATTCCCTTCTCATCCAAAGTTGTCGTGGAGCGTGAGGACTTTGACCGACTTTCCACTCTGGCAAAGAAGTACGTTACAGCAGAGAAAAAGGAATCCAAACTGCAAAAGGCGTTGGATGCGGCAAACAAACTGATTGCAAAACTCAAGGCTGAGATTGTCGGTTTGAAGCAGGAGATTTCCGATTATAAGTCTGTTCGCGGCAAGCTCCGTGCAGCAGAATTGGAGCGTGAAAATACGGAGCTGCGCGGGAAAGTCCGCAGCTATGAGGATGTGATTCAGCGCAATAATCTGTGGCGATTCTTCCATCCGCACAGAGAAAAAGCGGTCACGAGGGACGAAGCTCGCTGATTCCTGTGTAGAGCCGGAAAAAACGCATTTTATCGAATGGGAGCGCGTCAGACAGGGCAGACATCGTCCGGCGCGCTTCTGTTTGAAAATCGCCGTTTTCTTCAAGTCAAGAGCCGGAGAAAACAGCCGAAAAATGCCACTCCTGTGCGACAGAGGGCAGAAAGGAGAGTTTATGAGAACAGGGCTTACGAAGCAGGAAAAGACCACCGATATTTGGTTTGATGAGAAAGAGCCGCTTATCCATATCCGCACCCACAACACCGACCTCAAGAACAGGCTGACCGCCTATGCCGCAGCTCACCCCGGTGAGTGCCGCCAGACCGACGCAGACCCGGACACGGGCTGCATGGAATTTGAAATCCGCAAGGGGCGCTTCTCTTTCCGTCTGACCGCCCCATACAGCGAGGAACGCCGCAGGGCGGCAAGCGAGGCGGCGAAAAAGTGCGGCGTTCATAGAAAAGTTGCACATTTGTATGGAGACTGGAATTGAAAAGTTCGTGCTTTGCATGGTATAATTATATTGGATAAGTTTATCCGCACAAAGTGAAAGATGATGATATGCCCGAAAGGAGGAACACTTTTATGAAACGACTGCCAATTATTGTGCTGACGCTTGCGCTCTGCCTGCTGACAGCGGGCTGCGGCGCAAAGCCAAACGAGCCAGCCGACGGGGACTCTGCAAAAGCGGGGATCGTCGAGCGGATGGCAACGGTAAAAGCAGAGGAAATCAAATATATCTCATCATTCTTTTCTCGTGAGTATGTAAGCGCCGAAGACATGGCCTCCGTCCTCAATGCCGCAGCGGAACACCATAGCGAGCAGCCCGGTCAAGGCTTGGACCATTATACGATGGAGATATACCTCTCCGGGGGGCCTGACGCATATAACTCATCTGACGAACACTTCGTTTTCTTTGCCGGATTGGATGAAAACCATATAAACGGCATTTATTTCAACGGAAAAGGAGACAGCCATCGCATGAGCTTTGAGGACGAAACGCTCTACTGGCTGATCCGCAACGGTTACCGCACCGAAGTACAGGTAGACAAAGACGCTTATGAATACCATCAGGCCATTCTTGACCAGCGGGCGCAGCGATTGGCCGCGCAGTGCGCCTCTCCCTCCCGAACGGATATCCTCACCGGCTATGAGGTTGTGCAGTTTTATCAAAAAGAAGTCCTTACGGATGAAAGCGGCAGCTACACGGTCTATTGCTGGGAACCCGCGTTTCTGACGGCTTCTCCCGATGATATTCCGTGGGCGGGCGGAATGTATCTCGATGCGGACGGCAGGCTCTGCGCCTATGAGCAGTACACCTATTTTGTGACAAAAGGGGAACCCGGAGACTTCCCGCCCTACCGCTTCCTGCCGTTGGATTTGTATAACGGGGAAACCGAAGAAGCGGGAAAAGAGCACGCTTTGCAGCGTATCCGGCAGGCGTTTGAGCCTGCGATTCAGGCACATTGGGCGGAGGATGTGTTGGACGGCATTTCCGATTACCACGAGGTTTCCGTCAGTACGGCAGAGCCGCTGGCCAGGGTGCTGCTTTCCTGCGAGTATGCCGTAAAGGACTTCAAGGTGCTGGGAATCGAGGCTTCTATGAGCAGCAGCCTATCGTTTTCCACAGAAGAGCTGTACGCTCTGGACGAACTGTCACCGGATCGTCCGCTGCTGCTGAATATGACATTCTATGGTCTGCTGCCATATTACGGGGTATCCTACGTCGATGACAGCGGCGAAACCATAAGCTATTCCATCAATATGAGCGGCAAAGACGGCTCTGTGATTTTAACCGAGTTTTTACCGTACACACAGTGCGGTACAGCCCCGAACGGTCGATAATCAAAAACACCAAAGCGCAATCGACAAAAATCGGTTGCGCTTTTTCATTGCCTTCCCCATACAGCGCAGAACGCCGCAGGGCGGCAAGCGAGGCGGCGAAAAAGTGCGGCGTAAACGATATAGGTAGAAGCGTTCATAAAAATCTGCTATAATTCTTTGAAAAACCTATTGACTGGCACCTTGGGGAATAGCTTATCCTGTATGTGGAGGTGAGTACAATGCTCATAAATGAAGTATGCAAAGAATGTAACCTGACCAAAAAAGCAGTTGAGTATTACACAGAGCAGGGACTAATCCAACCAAGGATAACAGAAAACGGGTATCGGCAGTTCTCCGAGACAGATGCTTTGAAGCTCAAGCGAATTGCAGTTTTGCGCGGGCTTGGCTTTTCCGTTCCAGAGATTCGCACAATTCTTGAGAATGATAGCCGTACAGCAATTTACGATGTCCTCAACAGGAAAGAGTTTGAAATCGTCGAGCTGCAAACAAAGCAGGCATTGATAAAACAACTTGCGGAAAGCGGCGATTGGGAGCATATTGAAGGACAAGTGGAGGCGCTTCAAAACAAGCAATCCATATTGAACCGTATCCTTGATAAGTTTCCGGGCTTCTATGGAAAATTCGTATGCTTGCACTTCGCTCCGTTTTTGAGCGAAGCAATCACAACGAATGAGCAGAGGGAAGCGTTTGAAACGATCATCCGATACTTGGACGGCATTTCAATAGCTGTTCCCAGCGATGTGCAGCAGTATCTTGATGAGATTAGAGAAAATGCTGATGTTGCTGTGACGCAAAGCGCATCTGCTGTACTTGCGGCAGCTATGGCAGACCCGGAAAAGTATATTCACGACAACAAGGAAATGCTCGAACAATATCGAGCAGTTGCGAAATCGGAGGAATATAAGGCATCTCCCGCCTACCGACTGCAAGAATATCTAAAGCAATTCCAAAGTGAGAGCGGCTATAACGATGTATTCATTCCCGCAATGCAGAGGATTAGCCCCGCTTACCGGGAGTATCACAAATCCTTGCAAGCGGCAAATGAAGTTTTCTTGCGGCATTTCCAACAGGAGTGATTTTGTAAAAAAGTTCATAGAACAATTCCCACCCACCAAAGCGCAATCGACGAAAAGCGGTTGCGCTTTTTTCCTGCCTGCCCCATATACGGCAGGATTTATGCAAAAATTGATTTTGGCGGGCAGGCACAATCTGTGCCTGCCCGCCTTGTCTGCCCCAAAAGCGCGGCAGGCGGCGGCAGTCAATGGCGCGAAGCGTTCATCTTGACCATTGACAGACGCAACCCGTTGCGCTATATTCTTCCCGTCAGCTATCGAGGGGGGTCGTAATCTGTCACGGCGTTCAGGTAGGCTTCTGGATCGCCGTTCAGAACCAGATCGGCATACGCAAGTGGATCATTGTAGATCAGATAATCCAGCTCTGACCGCTGGAAGCGGTTGTCGGCAACTTCGTTTTCAACGGCGGTGCAGTCAATGGAAATCTGGCTTCCATCGTCAAAAACCAATTCCACGCAGGCCGTGTCTATGTTGAATTGACAGGATATAAGTTTGCTCATGGTCATACCTCCAGGATGTTTTTTGAGGTGAATCAGGCGGTCAATTTCCGGGTGATTATTGGCGGGAATCATATCGAAACCCGCTGCAAATCATTCAAAGAAAGTCGTTGCGAACGGTTAGTACGTATAAAATAACTGGCTACAAAGCGGCTACAAAATTCGTAAGAAACCTATGTACAGCCCGAAATACGTGGATTATTTGGACAAAATGCGTATCGAGAGTGCATTTTATAACCCCAAATCAAAGCCTAAGACTTGAGTGGGAATAAGAAATATTTATCCTGATGCCGTTTTTTTCGGCTCTACAGCCGGAAAAGTGGCTAAATAGGATGGATTTCTCCCCTGTTTGATAGCAGATTGATAGCACTTGTCAAAACCGCACTTGCTGATTTACAGCCGAGTTGCAAGTGGTTTACAGGTGCGCTGAAAAACTTATCTATAGAAAAAGGTCTAACCGATTTTTGCAAGTCGGTTAGACCTTTTTTCATTTGTCCTTTTTCAGTTCTTCGATCAGCATATCGCTCAATCCCTGCGGGATAACCTTCGCCCAGATACGGGGGGTATCGTACTCCGGGTAACGGTAGCGCCAGCGGTCATACTCCTCCTTGGAGATTTCGCCAGCTTCCATTTTGGCAACCTGTTCCCGCCATGCACACAGAGAACGCCAGAGTTCTTGAGCATCTCGTCCTTTGGATGGGTCAACACACAGGCAAGGCTCTCCGTCAATCTCTTTGACAGCCAGCCCATACCGATCTTCCAGAGTAAACAGGGTGTGCATCAGGCCGAGATAGGAGTCAATATCCGGCACGGACAGAGCCAGCGGCGACACATCCAAAGTATTTGCCAAAGCTGCGGTCATATCCGCTTTGGGAGTTCTCGTCCCAGTTTCATATTGAGCAAGGCGCACATCCGCAGATTTCTCCGGGAAACCCACCTGTGTGCCGAGGTATTTTTGAGTCATCCCCCGTAATTTGCGGAAGAATTGAATCCGTTCACCAATCGCCATTACAGCCAACTCCGTTCTATGGTGTTTTCATAAATAGCATAGCAGATATGCTTAGGATAGTCAAGATAAATCTAAACAAATTTATTTAATATTTATCTGCAAACCGCTTGACATAAACAAATATGTTTAGTATAATAAGAGAAAATTAAGCAAATAGGCTTAATAGCAGAAAATTGTAGATCAGACGCCCTGCTAAATGGGCAAAAAATGTCCGTTAGTAAGGTGAGAGGGGGTGAAAAACCAAATCGAGTAAAACTGAATGACCGTCCGACAGATACTTTCTCCGGGGAAGTAGGCGACGATAAGAGCCTGCCAAGGAGAGAAACCAACGGCACAGCGCCGAAAAGGGTCGCCTGTCAGAGTCTGGAAGATAGAACGGCGAAAGTAAAACCATGAAAAGGAAAATGATTACGACAAGGAAAAGAAGGAATTTTGCCTATGGCAGGACAGATTTTTATGCGAGTAGATGAGGTCGCTTCTGAGTTGGGTGTCTCTAAACCCTATGCCTATAAGCTCATCAAAAAGATGAATGAAGAATTGAAGCAAACCGGGTGTATTACGATCTCTGGTCGGATTGACCGCAAATTCTTCTATGAGAAGTTCTATGGAACCAGAGATCAGAGAAAGGAGAAGTGAGTATGGCAGCGTTCAAAAACAAGGACAACGGCACATGGTATGTGCAATTCCGTTACACAGACTGGAAGGGAGAACGGCAGCAAAAGCTCAAGCGTGGATTTGCCACAAAAAAGGAAGCCCAGGCATGGGAACGGGAGTTCCTGATGGAGAAACAGGCAGATGTCAACATGACTTTTGAGAGTTTCGTCGCCCTGTATGAAAAAGACATCAAGCCCAAATTGAAACTCAATACCTGGGTGACCAAAGACAGCATCATCCAGAAGAAAATCCTGCCCTATTTCCGCAAGCGCAAGCTCTCGGAGATCACGGCAAAAGACATTATCGACTGGCAGAACGAAATCAGGGGCTTGACCGACCACAACGGCAAACCGTTGTCTGCCACCTATCTGAAAACCGTCCACAATCAGCTCAGCGCCATTTTTAACCACGCAGTCCGCTATTATGGGCTGCAAGTCAATCCGGCACAGCAGGCTGGCAATATGGGGACGGAGGAACGGCGGGAAATGCTGTTCTGGACAAGAGAGGAATACACGAAGTTCTCCGAGGCGATGATGGACAAACCCATTTCCTTCTACGCCTTTGAAATGCTCTATTGGTGCGGCATCCGGGAGGGCGAACTGCTGGCGCTGACTCCGGCTGACTTTGATTTTGAGAAAGGAACGGTTTCCATCAATAAATCCTATCAGCGGTTGAATGGGCAGGACATTGTTACCACACCGAAAACCAAGAAAAGCAACCGAGTGATTAAAATGCCGCAGTTTCTGTGCGAAGAAATGCAGGACTATTTGAAGCAGCTTTATGGGGCAAAGCCTGACAGCCGTATTTTTCCTGTCAGCAAATATTATCTCCATCATGAGATGGACAGAGGATGCAAGGAAACCGGAGTAAAACGCATCAGAATCCACGATTTGAGACACAGCCATATCTCCCTTTTGATTGACATGGGCTTTACCGCTCTGGCAATCGCTGACCGTGTGGGGCATGAGAGCATCGACATCACTTACCGCTATGCCCACCTGTTTCCTACAAGGCAGACTGAAATGGCAAACAAACTGGATTCACTGCGAACCGAGAAAGGAGCGTAAATTATGTCGGCAAAAAATCTTGATAGTCACAACCGTTGGCGGAACAAAACCGTTGCCTTCCGGGTATCACCGGAGGAAGATGAGCAGCTTGAAGCCTTTGTGCAAATGTCCGGCCTTACTAAGCAGGACTATATCACCCGGCGACTCCTGTGCCGGGATGTGGTGGCACAGGGCAATCCGAGAGTGTATAAGGCGCTCAGAAATCAGTTTGCTTCTGTGCTGGATGAGCTGCGGCGGATTGAGGCCGGGGCTGGCGTGGATGACGAACTGCTGGACACCATTCGGTTTATGACAGAAATCATGGATGGAATGAAGGAGGACAATGCCTATGGCGAATGAGGCAAAAGAAAAGACTGCCATTGCAACATCTGTTGGCGCAGATGAAAGGCAGTCCATTCAAAAATCTACTGTGAATAGTATACCCACTTCGGAGCCGGAAATCAATGATGAAATTGAAAACTCCGAAGAAAAGCTGGAAGAAATGTACCGCAGGATACAGCGCATGACCGACCCGCATTATCTGCACACGATCTCCATGACTGAGTTGTATCAGACCCCTTACAGAAGCAGGCCCCCGATCATTGAGGGGCTGCTCTACGCCGGGACATATATCCTTGCTGGCGCTCCCAAAATTGGCAAGTCCTTTCTGGTGGCGCAGATCGCTTACCATGTCAGCACAGGCAAAAAGCTGTGGGAGTACGAAGTCCATCAGGGAACGGTGCTGTATCTCGCTCTTGAAGATGATTTCCAGCGCATCCAGAGCCGGATGTTCAAGATGTACGGCGTGGACGATACGCCCAACCTCCACTTTGCAACGGCGGCTGGAAAAATCGGCAACGGGCTGGATGAACAGCTTGCCAATTTTGTGCGGGACCATCCGGACACCAAACTCATCATCATCGACACCATGCAGAAAATCCGGGAGGTCGGCGGCGAGGCGTACAGCTATGCCAGCGACTACGAGATTATCGGTAAGCTGAAAGAGTTCGCAGACAGGTGCAGTATCTGTGTGCTGACTGTTCACCATACCCGAAAGCAGCCCGCCGGAGATGCCTTTGAGATGATCTCTGGAACCACGGGTCTGCTGGGCTGTGCCGATGGTTCTCTGCTGGTGCAGAAGAAAAAGCGGACGGCACTGGAAGCCACCATTGATGTGGTGGGGCGAGATCAGCAGGATCAGATCCTCTATCTGAAAAAAGACCCGGAAACACAGATTTGGGAGTTGGAGCGTATGGAAAACGAGCTTCACAAAGAACCACCTGACCCAATTTTGGAAACCGTGGCGAAGTTGGTAACGGAGCTGTGGAGCGGAAGCCCTACGGAGCTGGCTGCCTTCCTTCAAGTCGATATGCAGCCAAATACTCTGACGAAGCATTTGAATGTAAACGCCGGGAGGCTGTTTGAGGAATATGGCGTTCAGTATGAAAACGCCAGAAATCACGCCGGAAGAAAAATCACGCTGACCCCTGTTTCGGAGAAAGCGTGACGATGGTGACGGTCGTGACGGTAATTTTGGTGGTATCTCAAACACCGTCACCATCGTCACGACCGTCACGGAAAGGAATGGAACCGATGAAGAATGTGCAAATCCCCTATGACCTGTTCGTGGATCTGGTGCTGTACCACTTGAACGGCGAGGAAGACTTTGACGAGGACATACGGCGGGGGTTGGAGCAAAAGCTGGATGCCATGCTCAACCACCAACTCTATTCGCAGTACAAGACCTCTCCCACCGAGGAACAGCGGGAACAGGCAATGCAGGAGTATCTTAACCGCAGGGGTGTGCCGGAGAGCTACCGCTGGACTACTTCTCCTTGGGAACGATGACAGGAGCGTGCCACGCTCCTGTGGTTAGCGGACAAGGCAGAAAGGCATTGGCTGCCCCCCTACGCATCCCCCGTCCCCATCGAAAAATCCGCAGATTTGGAGATGGATGTGGGCAGAAGATTATAAGCAAATGAGGTTTGCGAACAGGCTGCTGTCCATGCTGTTTTTGCGGATTGTGGCTACACCAGCAAGCCGAAAAAACGGCAGAGGCATCCGCAGATGCCGCATACCCCCTCGGAGAGCCCACGATACTTTGCAGCCGCAGGATGAAAGTATCATAATGGGTTATTACACTTCCGCAGAAGTGTTCCCCAAACGCTACCCCGTACCACAAACCAAAATTACAGGAGGTAAATGCCTATGGCAAGAGGCGACGGTATCCATCGTACCAGCGCAAGAAATATGAGAATGACAACCGAAAAAGTAACCAACGCTCAAGGCCACAATGAGCGAGAAAAAGAGAGCTATGTCAATCAGGACATCGTGCCGGAAAGACGGGGTATGAATGTCCACTTCAAAACGCCGACAGACAGCTACACGGCTATGTTTGATCAGATGGTGACTGACGGCGTGATTTCCACCCGTGGTCTGAAAACCGATGCGGAGAAGTTCGGCGAGCTGATTTTCGATGTTAACTCTGCTTACTTCTACAACCACGGCGGTTACGACTTCGCAAAACAATTTTACGCCGATGCCTACAAAAGTGCAATCAAAATTGTAGGCGGTGAACAGTATATCCTTTCGGCAGTTATGCACGCCGATGAACGCAACCGGGCCATGTCCGAGGCTTTGGGGCAGGATGTGTACCACTACCATCTTCATGTGGTCTATGTCCCGGTGGTGGAGAAAGAAATCCGCTGGTCGAAACGATGCAAGGACAAATCTCTGGTAGGAAAAGTAAAAGAAACCATCATGCAGGTCAGCATGAGCAAGAAATGGGATTCCAAGCCCGCTCTGGATGAGAACGGTCTGCCGCTACTGACCAAGAGTGGAAAAAAAGTCCTTCGGAAGTCCTACTCTGTTTTACAGGATGACTTTTTCCAAGATATGCGTTCTGCCGGGTACACGGATGTGGAGCGAGGCGAGCATGGCAGTTCTGAGGAACATCTGACAGTTACACAGTTCAAGGTGGAACGGGAGCAGGAACGCCTTGCCGATCTCACCGAGCAGACCCAGCAGAAAGAAGCAGAAGCGGCAGCTTTGGATAAGAAAATCGAAAAGATCAAACAGAAGAAAGTGGACATCGAGAGCATTGACAAAATTGAAGCCAAGCCTGTCATGCTTTCCGCATCAAGGGTGTCTCTTGAAAAGTTCGAATATGAAATGCTGGCTATCGCCGCCAAGAAATACTATGCCCAGGAGAAGCGAGAATCCAAGCTGCAAAAGGCGCTGGATGCCGCCCATAAGGTGATCGGTGAGTTGAAAGCACAGATCGCTTCTCTGACCGCCGAGCTGTCCAAGTACAAGTCCGTCCGCAGCAAGCTGAACTCGGTTAGCTTGGAGCAGGAGAATGAGGAATTGCGAAGCAAAGTCCGGCGATATGAGAGCGTGATTGACAGGCAAAATCTGTGGCATTTATTCGGCAGAGGGCGTGTGAAAACCCATTCAAGGGATGATGCCCGTTAATTCCGTGTAGAGCCGGGAAAAACGAAAAATATCCGCTGGGAGCGTTCCAGATAAAGCCCACATCATTCGGACGACTCCCAGCAGAAAATCCGCCCATTTTTACGGTTGTTGAACCGTGAAAAAATCACGAAAATCAGGAGGTTTTATGAAAACAGGTCTTTCCAAGAAGCAAAAGACAACGAACATCTATTTTAACGAGGACAGCCCTATGATTGAGGTCTGCACCTATAACACTGATCTCAAAAACAGGCTGACCAAGTATGCCGCACAGTACCCCAGCGAGTGCAAGCTGATAGATGATGACGAGATGGGCTGCATGACCTTTGAAATCAGTAAAGGGCGGTTTGGATTCAAGTTGACCGCACCGTACAGCGAGGAACGCCGCAAGGCTGCCGGAGAACTGGCAAAAAAGCACGCCGAAAATCTGAAAGCAAAAGAAAAATAATCCTACATCCGCCACCCGTGGGAGAAATTCTGCGGGTGGCGTTTCTATTTGACTGAATGAGAGTTTACAATTTCACTATTGAGCTATGAATCAAAATGTGCTATACTATTCTTAAATTCAGCGAACGCAGAATTGTATTCAGCAAACCCGATGCGTGAGATTTGCTAATGGAGTGGAAAAGATGGCTGTTAGTTATAAGAAACTGTGGAAACTGTTGATCGACAAAGACATGAAGAAAAAAGACCTGTGTGCCGCTGCCGGAATCAGTCATGCTTCCATGGCAAAGCTCGGCAAAAACGAGAATGTTACAACTGATGTGCTGGTGAAAATCTGTACCGCACTGCAATGCGATATTGGTGATATTATGGAATTGACTCCTGAAAATTCCAAGTAAAAGGAGGCGAGTACATTGGCAGAACAAGTAGTTAGAAAATTAGCATCTGTTCAAGCCAAGCCCGTTTTGAAATGGGCTGGTGGGAAGACACAGATGTTAGGTGATCTGTTGCCTAAAGTACCAGCCTCTTATGGTCGGTATATTGAACCGTTCTTTGGGGGCGGTGCAATGTTCTTTGCATTGCAGCCGGAGAACGCAATTATTGCAGACAGCAATCCTGAACTTATCAATATGTATCGGCAAATTGCCAATCATGTTGAAGATGTTATTCGTTATTTAAGAACATACGAAAACACTTCGGAAATGTTCTATGCGGTTCGAGAACTGGACTGGACAAAACTGCCTCAGGCAGAAGCCGCTGCAAGAACGATCTTTCTGAACAGGACTTGCTTTAATGGCTTGTATCGTGTCAATAAGCAGGGCCAGTTTAATGTTCCTTACGGAAAATATAAAAATCCTAAAATTTGTGATGAAGATGGTCTGAGAGCAGCCTCAAAAGCCTTGCAGAAGGCTGACATCATTTGCGGCGATTATCTTTTGGTTCTGGAACATTATGCTCAAGCCGGAGACTTTATCTTCCTCGACCCTCCCTATCTGCCAATCTCTGAGTATGCCGATTTCAAGCGGTACACAAAGGAACAGTTTTACGAAGAAGATCATATTGAGCTTGCCAAGATGGTTATGACCTTACACGAAAGAGGTTGCCATATTATCTTGACAAACTCAAACCACCCGCTGGTACATGAACTGTATGCACCATTTACGATTGATGTTATTCAGACCAAACGCCATATTTCCTGTAATGGCAGCACTCGAAAAGGTGAAGATGTCATTGTTACGATTCCTCCGAAGCAGCGCACTTTGATTAAGTTGCTCCCACAACCATTACCCAAACAGGTTGCAGCATATCCTCCCACTCGATTTATGGGGTCTAAGAGCAAACTGCTCTCTGAAATATGGTCTGTGGCATCACAGTTTGATGTAAATACCGTTGTTGACCTTTTCTCTGGCTCTGGCATTGTTGGTTATATGTTCAAAGCGCAGGGCAAGGCAGTAGTCAGCAATGACTATATGGCGATGTCTGCCACATTTACAAAGGCAATGATCGAGAACAACTCGGTCACACTGCCAATGGATGAGGCTAAAGAATTACTTGTTGCTCATAAGGAATCCGATCATTTTGTAGCTTCAACTTTCAAAGACCTTTATTATACGGATGAAGAAAATGATTTGATCGACACCTTGCGTACAAATATCGCTGCAATCCGAGATCAATACAAGCACGCCATCGCAATGACTGCGCTGATTCGTGCTTGCACCAAAAAGCGTCCTCGTGGTATTTTTACCTACACCGGGCAGAGATATAATGATGGTCGTAAGGATTTACAGAAAACGCTTGCACAGCAGTTTTTGGAGGCTGTCGAAGCTGTCAACAAGGCCATCTTTGACAATGGAAAAATCAATCGCTCTAAGCAGGGCGATGCAATGGATTTAAGAGTGGAACAGGCAGATTTGGTATACATCGACCCCCCGTATTATTCGCCGCTCTCTGATAATGAGTATGTCCGTAGATACCATTTTGTAGAAGGACTTGCCCGTGACTGGAAAGGCGTAGAGATTCAGGAGCATACGCAGACGAAAAAATTCAAGTCTTATCCCACGCCATTCTCTACCAGAAAAGGTGCAGCAGATGCGTTTGATCGTCTGTTCAAGAAGTTTGCAAGTAGCATCCTCATTGTGTCCTATTCCTCAAACAGCTTGCCTACACAGGATGAAATGGTAGCGATCATGGCTAAATATAAATCTCATGTAGAAGTTATACCTGTAGATTACAAATATTCCTTTGGTAATCAGAATGAAGCAAAAACCCACAGGAATACCGTACAGGAATACCTTTTTGTTGGATATTGATAGGGGGCCTTCGTATGAGCGAACAAATCAAAATATGGCTGGTGGGCAATACTGGTCTGCGTAATCCCAATCGAATCCAAGAAGGTTTTTCCGTATTTGCCAACTCCGCATTTGTTGGGCATCTTCATGGCCGTGATAACGAACTTGGATTTATGAATCTGCTCGATGAAAAAGGCATTATTCAAAACGAGGAGGGCAAGGACAGATCTGGCAGCCACGCTCGTAAATGGAGGTTGATGTTTGCAAAAAACGGCCTGATCTATCCTCAGATTCAGAAGAAAGATGGTCGGCAAGAAGATTTAGGTCCACTTGACGATATTACACCTTTTGGTAGGTCGTTCTTAAAAGCAGATACATATCCTGCGGTGCAGGAATGTTATCTCCGGGCTATGAGCGTGGAGCAATTTCCCATGCCGGATGGCGTACATTACTTCTCTCCTCTGAGATGGCTCTTGGCAATCATGCTGGAACTTGAAAAGCGGACAGGTTCATCTGAACTTAGCCGAATCGAATTTGCCCTTTGGGGTCATACCACAAATCCCAGCTATAGTTTGAAAGAAGTGGTAGACAACATTCTTGATTTGCGAAAGCGTAGAGCTGCTGCTCCGGCGAAGCGCCCATTTGATAAAAAAGAGATTGCCAAACGAGGCGAAAGTTACGACAAAAAGCCAGATAATTTCTTGGATTACAGCGACATGAATATGAGATACCTCCGCATTTCTGGCGTGCTTCAGCGCAAAGGCAGAGGTCTAATAATCGTACCCACAAAGCATGTCTTGGCAGAAAAACTTGCAAAGTCTACCGCAAACGCAGAACCTATTATGGAACAGTATAAATTGCTCTGCGCTGGTGCGCCTTTGCCCACAGATAGTGTGGATGTCGCTAAATCCCTGTTGGATGATCTCATCAAACAGATGAAGGAGCGCCATATTCTCTTTGACATCTCCGATCTGCCTCTGAATACTCCTGCGGAAATCAATATTGCACGGCAGAGACTTGAAAATATCCTTGCTCAGACGGACGAAATTCAGTATGCCATCGATCAGTGCAACCAGTGGGAAGAAATCAGAGATTATATGACTCTACTGATAAAGGGCGGCGGGAAGTTAGTATATGACGAAGATAACGCCATAGAAGTTCCCAAGGATGAAACTCCCGCCTACCTCGAATGGACACTCTGGCGTGCGGCCTTGGCGATTGATCACATGGTCAATAAGCCGTATGAAGTCCGTGGATTCAAGCTGGATTCTGACTTTATGCCTGTTTCGGCTGCTGGCGGCGGCAAAGGTGATCTGTATTGCGAATTTAACGATTTCACCATTTTGACAGAAGTGACTATGTCCACATCCTCCCGTCAAGAGGCAATGGAGGGTGAGCCTGTCAGACGCCATGTATCTGACGCTGTTCTGAAATATGATAAGCCCGTCTATGGTATGTTCATTGCTGTTCGTATCGACACCAATACGGCAGAAACTTTCAGACACGGCATTTGGTATGCAAAGGGCGATGTAAAGCAACGACTGGATATTGTACCGCTGACATTGGGACAGTTCCAGAAATACTTTGTAGCAATGTTTGAAGCGGACAAGGCAACTCCAGAAAAGCTCAGAGATTTGATTGTAAAATGCGAATCCCGGAGAGATATTTTGGAGGCTCCAGCTTGGAAGCAGTATATTGACTCCACTGTTGCCGAAAAGTCGCTTGAAATCACCCACGGAATTGTTGCCCACAGCGGCTCCGAAGCACCTCTTGTTCCGGCTGGGGCCATTGTGCGCCATGTAACATTTGGAGAGGGACAAGTTGTTGCGCTTGAGGCCAATTTTCCTGAATGTCCTGCCAAAACGGTTGAGTTGCCGTATCTGAGATCGTTACCCGATGAGGTGAGTTTCTGCCCTGATGGTAAAAGTCTGCTACATGATCGGTTTGGCGATGGTACGGTTTATGCGTATGTCATTGTGTTCCAGAAAGTTATTATGAGATTGTCATACCCGGCTGCGTTTACAGACGGCTTACTTTCTATAGAATAAGCCGAAGTTTACCATGCCACTAAAGAAATGAGGCAAAATAATATCAGTACACTTTCATTCATAGAAAAACAAATAATCTGTCGGTTGTTTGGAATATCTGGTGGGTATATCTTCAAGTTTTGGAGCGATAGAGGTACTTACAACAAAAATACTACGCATCAACTGATTCTTGACTCTTGCGGTATAGATATTTACAAAGATAAACCATATAAAGATTTATCGCAGCAAAAATGTGTAGAGAAAATTTGAAGCGATTGTAACCCACAAATTGTTGCTAAGCTTTTGCGCTCATTGTCTGAATACTTTTGTTTCGCAATGGGAACTGATTATTGGAGCGATGAAGATAGTTATGACTATCGGCAGGTTGAAGATATAATTAAACGGCTCCAATCAACATCGGAAGTTTCTTTACCGGCACAAGAATCTACAGATCTAAAACTAATATTAAGTGACATAGAGTCAAATGTCCAAGCAGGAAAGCCTGAATTGGTCATAGATCAGCTCCATACATTTGCGACTAAGTATATACGAGAAATCTGCCAGAAACACGAAATTGCTATTGCTGACGAAAAAGGCGATCATTATTCGCTTGATTCTCTTGTTGCCAAACTAAAAGGATGGTATGAACGAGAGAATTACTTTGAATCCGAATTTTGTGTGGTAGCAATAAGGAATACCATCAACATCTTCACCAAATACAATGATTTAAGAAATAGCAAAAGTGCTGCTCATCCTAATCAACTTTTGCAAAAGGCAGAAGCCGAGTATGCGATTAAGGTAATTGCAAACACACTCATGTTTATTGATAACATAGAGAAGAGCAAGGCAGTCGAAACAATTCCTTGGGGAAAAGGTGAATTGTTCGTGGACCCGGACAGCGAAGTCCCATTTTAGTGATAAAGGAATACTTTGTAGAAATCGGGTTTCATCTGGAAAAGCACCTGAATATATGCTATAATACATCCAAGCCACCCGCACAGCCTTATCAAGAATAATCGTTGATAGCACCGGGGTGATAGCTTTTTGATAGCAGAATTTCGGATAGACCATAGGATAAGGATAATCTGTATCAAAATAAATAACACCGAATCAAATCCGCTATACAAAAAAGTTTAGAAAAGGATTTCATTCGGCGAGTGGGAATAATCAAAGAAACCCGCAAACCCCTGTATTATAGGGCTTTGCGGGTTTTCTTCAAAAATAAAAGAGACTTGTTTAGTCGGCAAAAAGCGGAGTAGAGAGATAACGATCACCGGTATCCGGCAGCAGAGCCACGATGGTCTTATTCTTGTTCTCGGGTCGTTTGGCAAGTTCGATGGCTGCCCACACTGCGGCGCCTGAGGAGATACCCACCAAAATGCCCTCGGCTTTACCGATTTTTTTGCCAGTGGCAAAGGCGTCATCGTTGGTTACAGGAATGATCTCATCATAGACTCCCGTGTTTAGCACATCAGGTATAAAACCTGCGCCAATGCCTTGAATCCTATGTGCACCGGCCGTCCCCTGGCTCAAAACAGGAGAATCTGCTGGTTCCACCGCTACAATTTTGATATCGGGATTTTGGCTCTTAAGGTATTCGCCTACGCCGGTAATCGTGCCACCGGTACCAACACCCGCCACAAAAATATCCACCTTGCCGTCGGTGTCTTCCCAAATTTCAGGACCGGTAGTGGCTTTATGGATAGCAGGGTTAGCGGGATTCACGAACTGACCAGGGATGAAGCTGTTGGGGATCTCTTTCGCCAGTTCATCCGCCTTGGCAATGGCCCCCTTCATGCCTTTGATGCCTTCAGTCAACACCAGTTCGGCGCCATAAGCCTTCATCAACTGGCGGCGCTCCACGCTCATGGTTTCCGGCATGACAATAATGATACGGTACCCTCGGGCAGCAGCTACAGAAGCTAGACCGATACCGGTGTTACCGGATGTGGGCTCGATAATAACGGAGCCTGGTTTCAGCTTTCCGTTGGCCTCAGCATCGTCGATCATTGCCTTGGCAATGCGGTCTTTGACGGACCCTGCAGGATTGAAGTATTCGAGCTTACCGAGAATATTGGCCTCGAGAGCTTCATTTTGTTCAATGTGGACGAGCTCCAACAGCGGGGTCTTACCGATCAGCTGGTCGGCAGAAGTGTAGATATTGCTCATTGTCAATTCCTCCTAATAGCATGCTGTTTTTGTAATTGTTAACCGCTACCCCAATGAATAACATCGAAATAGGGATAAGCAAATCATCACTTTTATACTGACTTTTCTAGTAAATTTAGCGCATGGTATGCTTAATAAACACCATTTATCAAGAAATGCAAGCCTTTTTCAGGGGATATCGTTGATTTTCCTATTAACCATGCGGTATAATAGGTTTAATGGGGGAGGTTACAAAATGCTGATTTCTACGAAGGGCCGGTATGCGCTGCGGGTTATGATTGATCTTGCGGAGCATCAGATCGAGGGATATATCCCATTGAAGGAAGTTGCCAGGCGTCAGGACATCTCAGAAAAATATCTGGAGAGTATCGTCAAGCTCCTTGTCAAAGCGAACCTCTTGAGCGGTCTGCGCGGTAAGGGGGGCGGTTATAAGCTGACGAAGTCGCCTGATTTATACACAGTGGGTGGCATTCTCCGCTTGACAGAAGATTCACTGGCGCCGGTATCCTGCATCGATCAGGGGCCGGAATCCTGTCCACATATGGCAGAATGCCGCACACTTGCGATGTGGCAGGGCCTTGCCAAGATCATTAACGAATATCTGGATGGTATTACGATTACTGACTTGATGAAATCAGGTACAGCGGGAGATTTTTATGTAATTTAGCCTTTAGGGGCAAGGGGCCAGTAGGGGAATTCTTCTACTGGCTTTTTACTGCTCTGAGAATAAACGCCCTGGTTATAAACTACCGAATAGGGCCGCTTCCGCTTTTACCCCACAGCGGCAAAGCCCTTCTCCAAGTCAGCAAGGATATCATCAATATGCTCGGTACCGATGGACAAACGGATGGTATTGGGCTTGATGCCCTGATCCAGCAGTTCTTCAGGAGAAAGCTGGGAGTGAGTGGTAGTGGCTGGATGAATGACCAGAGACTTCACGTCCGCCACATTGGCCAGCAGAGAGAAAATCTCCAAGTTGTCGATGAACTTGTGCGCCTCTTCCTGGCCGCCCTTGATCTCAAAGGTAAAGATGGAGCCGCCGCCATGTGGGAAATATTTCTGATACAGTGCGTGATCGGGGTGGTCAGGCAGGGAAGGATGGTTCACATGATCCACCTGTGGATGATTTGCCAGGAAATCCACCACCTTCTTGGTGTTTTCAGCATGGCGTTCCAGGCGCAGGGAGAGGGTCTCCACGCCCTGGAGCAGCAGGAAAGCATTGAAGGGCGAGATCGCAGCGCCGGTGTCGCGAAGCAAAATGGCGCGGATGTAAGTAACAAAAGCCGCGGGACCAGCGGCATCCACAAAGGACACGCCGTGATAGCTGGGATTGGGTTCCGCAATGGGGGCATACTTGCCGCTGGCCTTCCAGTCGAACCGGCCGGAATCCACGATGACGCCGCCCAAAGTCGTACCGTGACCGCCGATGAACTTGGTGGCGGAATGGACCACGATATCCGCGCCGTGTTCGATGGGGCGGATCAAATAGGGGGTACCAAAGGTGTTGTCAATCACCAGGGGCAAGCCGTGCTTGTGAGCGATAGCGGCAATGGCATCGATATCCGGAATATCAGAATTGGGGTTGCCCAAGGTCTCCAGGTAGATGGCCTTGGTGTTGGGTCGGATGGCGGTTTCCACCTCCGATAGGTCATGGGCATCGACAAAAGTGGCGGTGATGCCGTACTGGGGAAGCGTGTGAGCCAGCAGATTGTAACTGCCGCCGTATATGGTCTTCTGAGCCACAATGTGGTCGCCAGCACGGGCCAATGCCTCGATGGTGTAGGTGATAGCGGCAGCGCCAGATGCCAGGGCCAGGGCCGCCACGCCACCCTCTAAAGCTGCAATGCGTTTTTCCAAGACATCCTGGGTGGAGTTGGTCAGTCGGCCGTAGATGTTTCCGGAATCTGCCAACCCGAAACGAGCCGCCGCATGAGCAGAGTTGCGAAACACATAGGAAGTGGTCTGGTAAATAGGAACTGCGCGGGAATCAGTAGCGGGGTCAGGCTGTTCCTGGCCGACATGAAGCTGTAAAGTCTCGAATTTATAATTGCTACTCATGGTGGATACCTCTTTTATTTTTTATTTTTGGATACAAAAAAACCGGGGCGACACTCGCTCCCGGACAAAGAGATATGGCCATGCATGATCGTATCAAATCATAATAGAGTGAGTGACGGGTATGCCAACCCACCCGGCCAAATCCAGTGCCCGGGAGTTCAGCATTCGTCCGCATCGAAAATTGCTGCGCAGTAACAGTTCCAGAAGCGTGGCCATGCAGCATACCTCCTTTTGAATACCTACTAAATAAATTTGTTTATGGGAATTATAATAGCACTTATTTCCTATAGAGTCAATAGGTAATTTTGCTTTTTTCATCGGTGCTATCAACTTATTTCCTGGAACATCTGGTAGAATGTACAAAAGGAGCCATTCGCTCAGAATGGCCCCTTTTTACTCAATGGGACTGTCTCAAGAGAGGTTCTGCTCTTGTTTGGTCAGGCTCGCTATCGCTGAATATTCTTAATGATGCGCTCCATAAGCGCTACCCTGCGGAATGGAGTCATCAGATAAAACCCGTCGGTATACGGAAAAATCTCCTTGGCAATCCTCGTGGAAATAGTTACCGCCAGGTCTTCAGCTGCGTCGCGATCTTTACCTTCATACAGGGCGACGATCTCGTCGCATACCCGCATACCGGCAATTTCGTTGTTTAGAAAGCAGGCGTTGCGGTGGCTGACCACGGGAAAGATGCCGCCCAAGATCTTACCCTGCAAGGTCGCGTGGGCCAGCTTCAGGTTGTCCAGCGCCTCAGCAGACAGAACTGGCTGGGTCAGGAATCCAGTCACGCCGCACTCCTCTTTTTCCTGTGCCCGTCGCAGCTCCACTTCAAAATTGCGGGCGTTCAGGTTCAAAGCGCCGTAGATACGCATGGACGCACGCAGGGTACTTTCGTTCAGCACGCTGACAAAGCGGGCCAGCTTGCGGGAGTTGAAGTTGAACACGCTCTTGACCTCATCCCGGTCCTCAGTGGGGATGGGGTCTCCGGTGACCAGCAACACGTTATGTACGCCCTCCATGGATAGGCCCAACAGCAGAGCTTTGGTGGCGTTCATATTGCGGTCGCGGCAGGTCAGGTGAGGCAATGGCTCCATGCCCAGCTCCCGCTTGATTTTGCAGGCCAGCAGGCTGCTGTCCGCCCGGGGACGGCCAATGGGACAGTCTGCAATGGTTACGGTATCGGCGCCGGCATCCCGCAGGGCCTGTACGTCCTCCAGAAAGCCCTCACTGTTGTCATCCGCTGGTGGGTCCAGTTCCACGGTTATGACATGTTTGCCCGCCTCCAGCTTCTCCCAGAGGGAGTTTGACACATCCATTGTGAGTTTCGGCCGCTTTTCCGGCGCGGCAGGGCAGGCCTTAGGCAGTGGTTTTTCCAAAGCCTGCGCTGTCTGGGCGATATGCTCCGGCGTGGTGCCGCAGCAGCCGCCCACGATGGACGCGCCCGCCCGGACGATCTGAACCATCTGTCCAGCGAAATAATCGGGCTGCCCTTGGAACACCGTGCGGCGGCCCAGCACAGTGGGATAACCGGCGTTGGGCATGACGGCGAGGGGTTTGCCGCTCAGCTCCAGTGTTTTGATGTATTCCAGCAAATGGTGGGGGCCGGAAACGCAGTTGAAGCCCACAGCGTCCACCTCGGTTATCTGAGCCGTGCGGCGGTACAGGTCGCCGCCCAAGCGCCCCGCCCGGGTCAGGCCGTCATGTCCCACCGCGAACGAGACCATCAGGAACGCCTCCGGGCACTGCTTTTTCAGCCAATGGGCAAACTCCCGGATGCCCTCGTCATCGGACAGAGTCTCCGCTACAAAGTGGGTCACGCCCAGGTCCAGGAACCACTGGGCCTGCGTCTGATAAACCTCCGCCGGAGTGCGGCTGCGGTCCAGGGGCGCGGGGCCCAGATCGGCGAATACATAAGCGCCGTAAGAAGCGGCCGCCTGCAGGGCCAGACGGCAGGCGGCGTCCACGATGTCCCGCGCCGTTTCATCCATCCCATCGGCCAGGTCGGCGCTGACAGAGAAGGTGTTGGTCTTGATGGCCCTGCATCCGGCCTCCAGATAGGCGCGGTGGATATGCAGAATCTCCTCCGGGCGGGTCAGGCAAGCCCGCTCACAGCGTTCCTCCGCCCGGCCAGGCTGAGAGGCGAAATAGGTGCCCATAGCACCGTCGAACAGCAGGGGAGCACCCTGCGCGAAGTAGGTACGAATATCCATTGCTTATCCCAGAACCTTTCTGGCGATCTCCACCGATTGGCGGGCGTCTTTTGCGTAGTAGTCAGCACCCATCCGCTGGGCAAATTCCGGCGTCACCACTGCACCGCCCACAAAGGTGACCGGAGGTTTGGGCAGCTTGCGCAATAGCCGCACGGTCTCCACCATGGCGGGCAGAGTGGTGGTCATCAGGGCGGACAGGCCAACAAGGCCCACATCCTGCTCGGTGACAGCCCTGACGATGTCCTCTGGGGGCGCGTCCCGGCCCAGATCCAGCACGTCATAGCCGTAGTTTTCCAGCACCGTTTTTACGATGTTCTTGCCAATATCGTGGATGTCGCCCTGCACGGTGGCAACGATGAGTTTCCCCTTCTTCATGGGCGCGCCGCCGCTGTTGGCGATGGAGTCTCGGATCACTTCAAAAACCGCCTGGGCGGCCTGGGCAGCGCTGAGCAATTGGGGGAGGAACAACCTGCCCGCTTCGTATTCCTCGCCCACCTTGTCCAGTGCGGGAATCAGATGACCTTCCACCAAGGCCAGCTCGCTTTCGTTTGACAGAGCCCTCCGGGCCAGTTTCCCCGCCTCCGCCTTCAGGCCGCGGATGATGGCGTCGTCCAGGGTCGGTGCCCCAGGCGCCGCAGTTGGTTGAACGGCGGGCGTTTCCCCCGCGAACCGGGCCACATAGGCGCGGCATTCCCTGTCCTCTCCGGATAGCACCCGGAAGGCCGCCACCGCATCCATCATCTCCTTCTGGTTGGGATTGATGATGGGCAGGGTCAGGCCAGCGTGCATGGCCTGAATCAGAAAATTCTGGGTGATGAGGGCGCGGTTGGGCAGGCCGAAGGAGATGTTGGACACCCCCAACACCACCTGCAGCCCCAGGGTCTCCCGCACTGTTTGCACGGCCTTCAGCGTCTCCGCAGCCTGCTCCTGCTGGGCGGAGACCGTCAGGGTCAGGCAGTCGATCCACACATCCTCTTTGGGGATACCGTAGGACAGAGCGGCATCCAAAATGCGCCGGGCGATCGCCACGCGACCCTCAGCGGTCTGCGGGATGCCGTCCTTATCCAAGGTCAGGCCCACCACAGACGCGCCGTATTTTTTTACGATGGGCAGAATGCGGTCCAGCACCGCCTGTTCACCATTGACCGAATTGACCGCTGCCTTGCCGTTGTACACCCGCAGGCCAGCCTCCAGCGCGTCGGGGTTGGAGGAGTCCAGCTGCAAGGGCAGGGAAATCGCACTTTGCAGCTTCTTCACCACCCGGGGCAACATGGCCGCCTCATCCACACCGGGGTAACCCACGTTCACATCCAGAATATCCGCCCCGGCGTCCTCCTGCTGGACAGCCATATCCAGGATGTAGTCCAGATCGTCTTCCAGCAGCGCCTGCTGGAACCGTTTTTTGCCGGTGGGGTTGATGCGCTCGCCGATGACCCGCACGCCGTCCAAAATGGCGGGAGCGGAGGGCGTGCACACAAAGCCAGCAGCTCGATAGTTCCGGTTACCGGGTTCCCTGTCCTCCAGGGCGGCAGAGAGCTGGCGGATGTATTCCGGCGTGGTGCCGCAGCAGCCGCCCACGATGGAAACGCCCATTTCCACGCAGGGCAGGATCGCCTGAACAAAGGCCTCCGGCCCCATATTGTAGTGGCCGTGCACAGGGTCGGGCAGACCGGCGTTGGGCTTGGCAATAACCGGCAGGCGGGTGTTGGCGCACAGCTCTTTCAGCAGGGGGGTCAGCAGGTCGGGCCCCAGGGAACAGTTGAGGCCGATGGCGTCGGCCCCCAGCCCTTCGAGTGCGCGGGCCATGGATGCCACGGTACAGCCCGTGAAGGTCCGGCCTGACGCCTCAAAGGACATGGTGACAAGCACGGGCAGGCCGGTGTTCTCCTTGGCTGCCAGAAGAGCGGCCTTGGTCTCGTATAGGTCGGTCATGGTCTCGATGGCGATCAGGTCGGCGCCCGCCCTGCTGCCTGCCTGCACCATCGCTTGGAACAGCTCGTAGGCCCGCTCAAAGGGCAGGGTCCCCATGGGCTCCAACAGCTCGCCCAGCGGGCCCACATCCAGAGCCACCCGCGCGCCGGTGTCCGCCGCCGCGCGTTTGGCGATGGTCACAGCGGCGGTGATGATCTCCTCCACGCTGTGGCCGGTCTTTGCCAGCTTCAGGCCGTTGGCTCCGAAGGTGTTGGCGTAGATCACCCGGCTGCCCGCCTCGATGTATTCCCGATGTATGGACTCCAGCAGCTCCGGTTGGGTCAAATTCAGCAGCTCCGGCTGTCCCCCCGGGGGCAGGCCGCGCTGCTGTAGAACAGTGCCCATGCCCCCGTCCAAAATCAAAATCTTATCTTGAAACAGTTCAGTTTGCACAATGTTTTCCTCCCTTGCGCAGGGCGCAGGTTTCTCGCATAAAGCAATGGGCGCAGCCGCGTATGCGGGCGGTCTGGGGGTGGTCGGACAGGCCGATGATGGCTGTCACCGATTTGGACGGGTTCATCAGGAAATGTTCCGTCACGTGCAGTCCCAATCGCCGTGGGGTGTCCAGTACGGCACAGATTTCAGGCTGTAAAGATAGGGGCAGATCGCCGTATCCCGGGCTAAAGCGGTCGGTCAGATAACGGCCTGGCAGCCGAACTGCAAGCTCGCTTTCCACTTGGTCGCATCCGGCCTCCACCCAGGCGCTGCCGCAGGCGTCCAGGATAACCGCCTTCGCCATATCCCGGGCTTGCTCTGCGCGCAGCAAAGTTTCGAATTGTGCCCCGAGGGTGCAGGCCAACAGCACAGCTTGGTCACACTGGGCCAGCATCCTTGCCGCGTCTGCCCCCGGCAGCAGGAGGTTTACCTCGGGCAGCAAGAAACCTTGGTTTGTGCGGTGGAGGGCACACACACGGTAGGTGTACCGGGGCTGCACAGCGGATGTCAACTTTTTCGCCGTGGCCGCCACGTCGGCGCGCAGCTGCTCGGGCGCCTGCGATTTTGCGCCTAAATACCGCAAAGCCTCGTCAAGATTCAGCTCCACCAGTTTTCCCCCTTATATAAATTTCCTGTTGACATAATCTGCTCCGCTTGTTGTTCACATCGGAAAAATGGCTTTATGAAAAGGAAATAGCAAGAAATACAGCGGAGAAAAAGTACATCATTTGAATTATTTTATCACGTTGGGTCTCAGATTGCACTACTGAAAGCATCATTTTTTCGACTTTTCCTTACAGGGATAACGGCACACCACAACCGGATCAAAAATATAACGGCCCGTGCAGTCCCCATCTTTCGGGACTGTACGGGCCGTTTGCAGCGTACAACAAGGGCGTCAAGGCTGCTGGATTCGATAAATTTCAGAAACAGGGTCTGTCATTTTTCCCTCCATTGGAGCAGAAACGCCGAATTGACGATGACAAAAACCGAGCCCGCATTGTGCACCAACGCTCCAATGATCGGGTTGAGCGCCCCAGTCATGGCCAGAATGATTGACACTAAATTTAAAGCCATAGAAAAGATCAGATTGCATTTGATGGTGAACATCATCCGTTTGGCCAGGGCCAACAGGTGCGGAATTTCTTTGATATCGTCGTTCACCAGGGTGATATCGGCGGCATCCACTGCGATATCGCTGCCGATTCCTCCCATCGCAATCCCGACGAATGCCTTTTTGAGGGTCGGGGCGTCGTTGATGCCATCCCCGATCATACAGACCTGACGGCCTTCCTTTTGCATTGTCTCGATGTAATCCAGCTTGTCCCCGGGCAAACAGTTCGCACAGACCTCATCGATGCAAAGTTGATTCGCAATGTGCCGCGCCGCGTTATCATGGTCGCCTGTCAACAGAACGGGGGAAACGCCGGACCGCTTGATCTGCGCGACCATGTTGGCGGCTTCGGGGCGCAAGGTGTCGGATAAAGCGAGGAGCCCAGCGGGCCTCCCGTCGATGGCCAGATAGATCGCTGTACAGCCATCATTGAGGTATTGATTTGCGATCTCGTTCGACCGCTGGTCAAGGGGGATGTTCCGCTCCTCCAGCAATTCCGCATTACCTGCGATGACCTCTTTTCCCGAGATGACCGCCAGCACTCCGCGGCCGGGCAGCATTTGGAACCGCTCTGGTGGCTGGATTTCTTCTTTGGATGAGCTGTGATAACAGCGCACGATCGCTTTTCCCAGGGGATGTTCCGAACGCAGTTCGGCACAGGCTGCATAGGAGTAAAGCGCATCGCTTGAAAGGTCCGGCAGGAAGCTCTGGACAGCCACGACCTGCGGCGTTCCGTAGGTCAGTGTGCCCGTCTTGTCAAACGTGATCTTGGAGACGGAGGCCAGCCGCTCCAATGCGTCCCCTTCGCGCACCAGGATGCCGCGCTTGGTGGCGTTTCCGATCGCGGCCATGATGGCGGTGGGTGTCGCCAACACTAGGGCGCAGGGGCAGAATACAACCAGAATGGTGACTGCGCGTATGATCTTTCCGGTAATCAGCCAAGTCAACGCTGCCGCACTCAATGCGATCACGACGATCCAGGTCGCCCAGCGGTCCGCAAGGCCGACGATTTTTGCTTTGCCCGCATCCGCCGACTGGACAAGGCGGATCATACGCTGGATAGAGCTGTCCTCCCCGACCTTTGTAGCCTCCATATCAAAGGAACCAAATTGATTGACGGTGCCGCTGGAAACCTCGTCCCCAACCCCTTTATCCACTGGCAGGGATTCGCCGGTCATGACCGCCTGATTGATGGAGGTCTGACCCGACCGGATGACGCCGTCCACCGGGATGGTTTCACCGGGCAGCACGCGGAGCAGATCGCCCACCGCGACCTGTTCGGCAGGGATGATGTTTTCCGCTGTTCCCACGAGAACCCTCGCGGTGCGCGGCGACATATGTACGAGTTTTTCCATGCCCGCCCGTGCCTTTGCAACGGTTAAATCCTCGAGCAGAGCGCCGAGCTGCATGATAAACGCCACCTCTCCAGCGGCGAAGTCCTCACCGATGATGACGGACGCAATCAGCGCGATGGATACCAACACGTCCGCCTTGATGTCAAAGGCGGTGATCAGGCCGACGATGGCCTCCAAAATGATCGGAATGCCGCATAGGATGATCGCTACCCATGCCGCGTCAAAGGGGAGCGGCAGGAGGTGAAAGAAGCTGATGACGAGCGCCGCCGCTGAAATCGCCAAAAGTGTGACGTCCTTTTTGACACCGCCCCATTCCAAAAATTTTTCCAGTCGTTTCATAAACACGCCTCCTAATACCGTATGGGGTATAGGTATATTATACCTATGGGGGTATGGGGTGTCAAGCAGCAAAAAAGAAAACCAGCCGAATTCACGGCTGGTTATTTCCAATCTTTCAGGTCATATTTGCGAAGCGCTCCACCGCCTTGGTAAAGCTGGCGATTGTCTGATCGGCGTCGCCATGTTCAATTCCGTCCCGGACACAGTGCTTGATATGGCCTTCCAGCACCACCTGTCCCGCTTTATGGAGAGCGGATTTCGCAGCGTTGATCTGTGCCAGCACATCTTCACAGGGGACATCCTCGTCCACCATCCGGTCGATCGCCTGCACCTGTCCGATAATTTTTTTTAAGCGCCGATGCAGGTTGTCAGCGTCCATACATTGCTTCATCTTTTGAACCTCCTATATCGCTGAGGGTATAAGAATTATTATCTGGCAAAGCGCGGGGTTTGTCAAGTGACCGGCTGGAAAGCCCTCGGTTTCCGAGATGGTTGCCGGGGAAGTGGGAAAAAAGCAGGAAAACGATATTTTTTGATTGATTTCTGTAATGAATTTTTTCCTCCGATGTGATAAGATCAATTCATGGTAATAATGCGCAAAACAAACTTTGTTATTGCGCATTTTATGAGAAAAACATACGAACGGAGGAAGAAGTATGAAAATGAGATGGGGCAAAAAGTTTCTCTGCATCATTCTAGCGACTCAGCTCATGCTGGCCAGCAGCGTCTGCACTTTTGCAGAAGTCGTTGCGGTTCCAGAGGGGGTGGAGGCAAACCATCTGGAAATTCAAAGCGATGCGAATGAGAATGTGAATCTACTGACAGAAGGGGAGGACAAGATCCCCACTGCGGAGGATGTACCCCAATTTTCCGATGACGCTCTTATGCTGGCTGATTTACCCTGGATCGAAGCGACTTCTGGTACCGGCTCGGGCATCGTTCTGACAGATGGCACCAATCCGGGCGGATATCCGATCACCCTATGGAACGGTGAAGAGGCCGTCGAGTATGGACGCGGTTTTGGCGTCAACGCGCCGTCTCGCATCTCTTACGACATCTCCGATTTGAGCTACACCATCTTCCGTGCTACTGCGGGCGTTGATTATAGGGCCAAAAAAGATGACATCCCCAATGCGGGCAGCTGCAACTTTCAAATTGAGCTGGATGGGGAGATCGTCTACGACAGCGGCTTGATGCGCGCAAATACGCCGGCAGCGGAGATAGACCTTGAGATTCCCGCAGGCACCAAAAAGCTGACGCTGATTGTGACCGACGGTAAACTTGAGGGCAAGAATACCGACTGGGGCGACTGGGTGGATGCCCGCCTGGAGGGGGACACCGCCGATCCAATGGACTTTATGAAATTTTCCGCGGCTGTGGAAGAAAATATTTTGGATATCGGCGGCACCGTTTCCATCGATGTGGAAGGCACGCGCCGCAACGGCGATGTGATTGAGAATATCCTGGATTACTGCACCTTTGCGAGCGACAAAGAGGTTGTCGCCACTGTGGACGGCAACGGAACGATCACTGCGGTTGGCGCAGGAACGGCAATCATCACTGTGACCGCAGAGGTCGACGGCATCGTCAGAAGCGGGAATGTTTCCCTGACCGTGCGGCCCTCTCTGGAGGATGCTTGGTCCGTGACATCCCCTTCGGAAAATGTTGAGCTGTTGCTCACTCAAACGGCGGATGGGGGGCTCAATTTTATTACGATCTCGGATGAAAAAACAGTCATTGAGACTTCCAATCTGGGTCTCACCACCAGTCTGGGGGACTTTACAAGCGGTTTAGCATTTGAATCCCGGACTGATGCGGAGATTGACGAGACCTATCCGATGATATCGGGCAAAAAGTCTGAGTATCGCAACCACTGCAATGAATCCACCTTTGTATTCACCAAGGAGGGAGCAGATGCCGGGCTGAAGGTTATTGTGCGCGCCTACGACGACGGAATCGCGTTTCGTTACGCGATCGATGGAGATGAGTCGTTTACCATATCCTCCGAGGCGACCTCTTTTCAGGTGCCGGCCGACTCCCAGACAACAATGATGAGATATTACGGCTTAGGCCATTGTTATGAGGACGAGTATATCAACGGAAAAATTGAAGACACCGTTGGTCTGATTTATAATATGCCGCTGCTCTACCGTACCCCGGACGGCGAGTGGGCGTTGCTCACCGAGGCGGCGTTGAATGGCACCTACACCGGCTCGGTGCTGGTGGGCGCCACCGGCAATCGCTTGGATGTAAAATTCACCGAAAAGCAGGGGGACAAACCGGTAGAGGCCCAGGCGCCGTGGGCATCCCCCTGGCGTACTGCCATCATCGGCGGAGCCAAGGAGATTGTGGAAAACACCATGACTGAAAACCTGAGCGAACCCTGTAAAATTGAGGATACCTCTTGGATTAAACCCGCTACAACCGCCTGGACCTGGTATGTCACCCCGGGCAAGGAGGCGCAGGGCGACCCCGAATTGGTCAAGAAGTATATCGATGTGGCGGCCGAATTCGGCTGGAAATACTACCTGATGGATGAGGGGTGGCAGCCGCGCACAGGTTCTGCCGGCTCCGGACTCCGTTGGGAGGGCATCCCCGACTGGCTGCCCGATATGATCGAGTATGCCGATTCGAAGGGCATCGGAATTATGGCGTGGGTTGCTTCGGGTGACCTGAATACCCCTAAAAAACGGGAATTCATCAAGGAACTGGCCGACCTTGGCATCGTGGGCATGAAAATCGATTTCTTCAATAACGAATCTCAAGCGGGCATGAAACTTTACGACGATATTTACGAGGCTTGCGCAGAAAATCACATGATGCTGGACATCCATGGCTGTAACAAACCTACCGGTGAAATTCGCACCTGGCCGAATCTGCTCACCCGCGAGGGCATCAAGGCGCAGGAACACAATACCGTCAAAGCGGATCTCAACTCGATGTTTGTTTTTACAAGGGCCGCTGTTGGTCCTGCGGACTACAACCCCGCTATCGATCTCAAGTTGGGCGGCAATGTGACGGCTGGCCACAAAGTGGCGCTGAACATCCTCTATGAAACCGGTCTGCCCTGTCCCTCTGATAAAGCGGAGACTTACCACCGGCTGAAGCTTTTTACCCTGATGGAAGAGATGCCCGCACGTTGGGATGACATCCATTTCATCGAGGGCATACCCGGCGAATCAGCCACTATCGCCCGCCGCAACGGTGAGGAGTGGTATGTAGCCGCCATTACGACCCAGGCGCGCGAGGCTGAACTGCCACTCGATTTCCTCTCCGACGGAGAATACTATGCCTACCTGTACAAAGACGGCGCGGGCCGCTGGGACATCGATTTTGAGATTCAGAAGGTGACCAAGGCGGACACCCTGACGATCCCGATGAAAGAGAATGGCGGCTATACCGTCAAGCTTGTAAGAGAAACGCCCATCCTGCCGGAAGATGTGACGCTGAACCAGTCTACACTGGAAATTCAAAACGGTTCTTCCGATCAACTCAGAGTGGTGTTTGCCCCGGCTGAGAGCGAGCATATCTCTTATGTGGAGTGGACCTCTTCCAACGATTCGATCGTCAGTGTGGACAGCAACGGGATACTGACAGCCCATAAGCTGGGAACCGCCTACGTCACTGCGAAAGTAACTGTTCCGATGGACGGTGCAGAAGCCGTATACACCGCACCCTGCAAGGTCACGGTGGTGCGCAACAAGAGCTATCAGCTCACCTCTCCCTGGAAGCGCGAGCGCCCAGACCCCAAATTCCAATTGAATTCCGCTACCTCCGTGACATTATACCCGCTGAACGGAGAGATGGCCCCCAGCGGAAGTACGGTAAAGAATCTGCTCTCCTTTGAGCCTGAGGACGAGGATTTCACGCTAACGGTAAAGTGTGATTTTGCCCCTACCGGTAACTTTATGACAGCGGGCATCACCGTCATGGCCAACAGCAACCGTTATGTTGGTACCTGGCGCAGATACCATAAGGGATTTGGCGGCAATATCTTTGAAGGAATTCTGCTTGATGGCAAATTTGATGAGCCCCGCCTCCCCGATACCTATATGGGACAGCCCGCATATCTCAAGCTGGAGAAGCACGGAGACGTCTTCACACATTTTTATAGCTTGGATAATGCGACTTGGGAAAAGATTGCGGAACATACGCTGGCTCTGAAAGACGGCGAAAAGTGGACCATCACTTTGATGGCCTGCGCAGGTGCGAATACAGCGGATACCGATATCCCTGCAATTATGGAAGATTTCACCTATAATGGCGAGGTAATCCCTTTTGCCACAATAGATTCGGATGTGTTGCAGGTAAAATCTGTCGAGACATTGGACAATATTGCTGTTGCAAAGGGAACCGCAGCGGACGCGCTGGGCTTGCCTGCCACTGTCAGCGTTGACCTTGCAAATGGTGCGACCACCGACCTCGAGGTCGAATGGAATCTCAGCGCCTATCAAAAGGATATGGATGGCGCCTACACCCTGACTGGAACCCTGCTGCTGACCGACGGCCTCGCAAATGATGCTCAGTTCACCGCCTCTGTCAAAGTGGTAGTGGGCGAGGGCAAAAAACCTGACCGTAAGCCGGGAAGTTCCTCTCACAATTCTATAAGCAGCGATTACTGGAACGAGATCATCGAGAAGATCAACAACACGGCCAAAGGCGGCACAGTAAACGCGACGCTGGAGAGCGGAGCGATGACGCCGGCGACGGTGATCGATGCAGCGGCGGCGAAGGGCGTGAAGCTGAACATCGAGATCGGCGGAAAGGCATATCTGCTGAGCAATTACGCGATCGACGCATCCGCGGTGCACTACAGCGCGGCGGAGCTGATTGCGATGGCGGACGGCGAGCAAGCGGCACAGAGCGGCGCCATCAATCTGAACCCGGAGACGGGCGGCGAAGTCGGCGCGGCGGTAGCGCCTACCATCGACAGCGCGGCGGCGCCTGCCGGCGAAGCGAACAGTGCGAACGAGACGATCGGCGGCGTGCAGGCTGCGGCGGAGACCGCGGTAGGTCTTCCGGTCTGGACGATCGTTGCGATGGCGATTGCAGCGGCGGCTGTAATGGGCGGCACGGCGTTGGTTCTGCTTTGCAGAAGAAACAAAGATTAAGTTTTCTTAATTTCCCTTTTTATAAGAACGCAGGGCGGCAGATCATCTGCCGCCCCGCGTTCTTGTTAATTTTGTTTGAGGAGGAACCGCTCAGAGCCCACGTCGTAGATGCCGCGGGTGGTCAGCCGCAGCTCCGGGATCACCGGGAGCGCAGCGAACGACAGGGTGATGAACGGGTCGATATTGGGGTTGATCCCCATTTGATGGGCCTGCTGTACCATCGCACACAGGGTGGCGTTGACCGTTTCAAACCCCGCGTCGCTCATCAGCCCCATCACAGGCAGAGGCAGGGAACCCAGGACGCGGCCGCCGCTGGCGATGGCATATCCCCCCTGGGTACGCTGAAGCTCCTGTACTGCGGCGATCATATCGGCGTCGTTGTCACCCGCCACGATGATGTTGTGGCAGTCGTGCGACACGCTGGAGGCGATAGCGCCGTTTTGAATGCTGAATCCCTTGAGAACTCCGACGCCCACATGGCCAGTCGCCCTGTGGCGCTCCACCACGGCGATTTTATTGTAGACCGCATCCGGACAAAAGGATCCGCCTGCACAGGGCACGGGTTCCATCCGTTTTTGGGTGACGATCTGTCCGTCCAGGAGTTGAATGACCGGGAAAGCCTGCCCTTCAATTACGGGAAGGGCAAGGCTGTCGGCGGTCAGCGGCGCGATCTGTACGCTGTTGCGGATCGAATTTGGACAGGGGATCGGCTGATGGCCAGCTGGTCTGTTTTTTTCGCTCACGACCCGCCCCTTGTAATAAACCCGCTGTACGGCAACCGTCTCCAGATCGCCGAGCACCACCAGGTCGGCCTGATAACCGGGCGCGACCGCCCCAAGGCGCGCAAGCCCGTAACACCGGGCCGCATTGACGGTCGCCATTTGGATCGCCTGGATGGGAGAAAGGCCCAGCGCGACCGCTTTTTTTATGCAGTGGCTGATGTGCCCCTCACGCCGGATTTCCTCGATGTGCTTGTCGTCGGTGCAGAAGCAGAAGCCGGTGGTGTCCATCCCTCGCGATACAATGCCGCTCACAATCGCTTCGAGATTTTTGGCCGCAGTTCCTTCGCGGATCAAAATTTGCATCCCATTGCGCCGCTCCCGCAGCGCGTAATCGAAATCGCAGCATTCGTGGTCGGTCGATATCCCAGCGAGGGTGTACGCCGCAATTTCTTTCTCCCGCAGGAAGGGCGCGTGGCCGTCCAGCTTTTTATGGCGGAATAGCTCCAGCTTGTCGAACATGACGCGTTCGGCCGTCACTACGCTGCGGTAGTCCATAACCTCGCCCAGGCCCAAAATCCTGGGATGCTGGGCATAGGCTGCCATCTGATCCGCGCTCAGATGAAACCCGTTTTCTTCAAAGGGGGCGGAGGGGACACAGGAGGGCATCATTACATAGACATTGGCGGGCGACCGTTCAGTATCCCGCAGGATATATTCGATCCCGTCCAAACCGCAGACGTTGGCGCTTTCATGCGGGTCCGCGATGTAGGTGGTGGTGCCGAACGCCACAGCATTAGCCACCAGCTCGGATGGGGCGACCAATGTGGATTCAAAATGCAGGTGGGAGTCGATAAAACCGGGGCAGACATATTGTTCGCGCAGGTCCTCCTCCACTGTGCCGGAATATTCCCCAACACCAACGATGGTATCGCCGGAGAGGGCGACGTCCGCTTTCAGAATTTCACCGGAAAAGACGTTGACCACACGGGCATTCTTTAGGACGTAGTCCGCCTGTTCCAAGCCCAGAGCCATGCGCGTCTGGCGCGCAAACTGCTCGTATTCCATGCGATTCCCTCCTTTAAACTTATTAAAATATTACTATATAGTATAGCTTTCCTGGGGATAAAATCAATCCTCTTTTTGGCCAAAGAAAAGGACCGCCCACTGTTACGAATAACAGCGGACGGCCGGTTTTGCATGTGTGTCTTATTTTTCGGGGGTGATCTCCCCCGCCTTGGTGAGCGAGATTTTCACGATCATCGGGCCGATCAGCTCATAGATCAGGGTACCGCACAGGATGACAGCGCGGATTGTAGCGGCAAATTCGGGCACAACCGTCTGGGCCACAAAGGTCAGACCGATGGCCACACCGGCCTGCGGCAGCAGAGCTGGCCCCAGATACCGCCGCACAGTTTTTGGGGCCTTCATCACCGCGCCGCCGGCCCAGGCGCCGAACATCTTGCCCGCGACGCGCAGCACCACATAGATCACGCCGACCAAGCCGATCGACGGCAGAATCGAGATATCCAGCCCCGCGCCGGAAAGCGCAAAGAACAACAGGAACAGGGGCGGGGTGACCTGGTCGGTGACCTTCATCACGTCCACAGCGCTGTCCGACAGATTGACAAGCACTGCACCCATCGCCATGCACATCAGAAGGGAGGAGACATCCAGCATGGCTGCGGCCGCTGTGGTGGCGAACACAAACGCCACTGCCAGGCACAGCCGGTTGGCGGAGCTCTTGAAGAACCGGATGACGAAGGCGAAAGCCAGGCCCAACAGGCCGCCCACCACCACCGTGATGACGACCTCCAGAAACGGTTCCAAAATCGACAGCGCGACCGATCCGGAGGCGGAGGAGGTCAGGCTTTTGGCGATGGTCACGGCAAATCCAAAGGCGATCAGCGCCACAGCGTCGTCCAGCGCCACTACGCTGAGCAACGTCTCGGTCACAGGGCCCTTTGCCTTGTACTGTTTGATGACCATGATGGTCGCGGCCGGGGCGGTCGCCGCGGCAATGGCGCTGAGCACCAGCGAGAAGGGCAGATCAAAGCCAGCGAGCAACAGGCCGCCCAGAACAAACCACACGCCGAACAGCGCCTCCAGAATGGCGATGACGATCGGGGTGAAGCCCACGCGCTTAAAATAGCTGATCTTGAACTCTGTACCGATCGAGAAGGCGATGAAGCCCAGCGCCATATCGGATACGATTGACATGGCGGCAACCTGGTCGGCGGGAATCAGCCCCAGAATCGAGGGGCCGACCAGCAGGCCGCCCACCAGATAGCCGGTCACATTGGGGAGCTTAACCAGCTTGGCCAGCTTGCCAAAAAGCAACCCTGCGGCCATCAGGATTGCCAGATAAAAGAATATACTCAATTCCATAGCAGTGTCGATACCTTCCTTATCCGTTCTTTGTCGTTAATCCAGCTTGATTCCCTTGGTAAAATCCACGGGCACCGTAAAGACGATTCCGGTATCGGGCTTGGAAAGGTCGCCCACCACCAGCTCGATGGCGTGCAGCGCGGCTTCAACCTGCTCCTCGGGCAGCACCGTAAATAAAGTGCGGCTCTCCACGCGGTCGGGGTTCAGGATGGCGCGCAGCGACCCGAGAAACGATCCGCCGTATTCTGAGAGCGTATGCGCCATACCGTTGCTGTTGAGGATGGTGGCGCCGCTGATCCCATCGTGCGAAAAACGTTCCAGCAGCGGTTCCAGCATCTCCACCTTATTGAGCACAAACACCAGTAGCTTCATGAAAGTTACCCTCCTCCGGGTGGCCCTTGGGCCGCCCTCGCTGTTTTTTGTATTGATTAACCATAACTATTGTAACACCATTGGTAAAGCTTCACAATGTACAAAGATACGAATTGTCCTGAGAATTCACCACTTTTTTTGGAATCCAGCCGCATTGACCCTTGAATTGAAGAAAGCGGTATGATAGTATAATAAAGTATGAATTCTTTTGATGAGAGGACGATAATCAGATGTCTGGACATTCCAAGTGGAGTACCATTAAGCGGAAAAAGGAAAAAACAGACGGTGCGCGCGCCAAGGTTTTCACCAAAATTGGCAGGGAGATTTCGGTGGCGGTCAAAGAGGGCGGCGCCGATCCCAACAACAACAGCAAGCTGTATGACCTCATCGCGAAGGCCAAGGCGAACAATGTCCCCAACGATAATATCGAGCGCGCCATCAAAAAGGCGGCAAACGACGGCGATAAAAACAACTATATCGATATGGTGTACGAGGGCTACGGCCCTTGTGGTGTGGCAGTCATTGTTGAAGCCCTGACCGACAACAAAAACCGCACCGCGGGCGACCTGCGCCACTACTTCGACAAGTTCGGCGGTAACCTCGGCCAAAACGGCTGCGTTTCCTTCCTGTTTGAGAAAAAGGGCATGGTCGTCGTCGAGAACAAAAACGTCAACGAGGAGCAGCTGATGGAGGATTGCATGGAGGTGGGCGCAGACGATTTCAGCGTCGAAGGCGATGTGGTGGAGATTGCTTGCAGTCCTGCGAGCGTTCATGCGGTGAACCGCGGCCTGACCGAAAAGGGCTATGCGGTGCTTTCGGCAGATAGCCCGTTGATTCCGTCCACCTATACCACCATCGACGATCCGGAGCTGCGCGAGAAGATGAACCGCCTGCTGGATGCGCTGGAGGACAACGACGATGTGCAGGAGGTCTATCACAACTGGGAGAATCCCGACGAGGACGCGGACGAAGAATAACACAAAAATGCGATGATATGGGCGGGGGCGGCTGTGGGCTGTTTCCGCCCCTTTGCATAGAGCAATACTGTGGGGAAAGGATGCTGGAAGTGGAGCTGACAGAACATCTCTTTGATCTGCCCAGGTTGGATTATTTTGAGGCTGGAAACGGCTATTCCGGCAGCTGGGAGGGTTTTAACTACCGGATTTTCAATGAGAAGGAAAATCTGCGCGCGATCGTCTGGTACGGTCCCAACTGTTCCGACAAGAGCGAGGTGGCCGCGGAACAGAGTTTTTCGATCGATCAGGAGGGGTTGGAGCGGATTCACCAATGGCTGGAGGAACAGCAAAAGAGCGGACGATTATGAACAAAACACCGGGATGCAGCGGTTTGCATCCCGGTGTTTTTGTTTGCCGTCAGCGGCCGTCGTTTGGCCGGTAACCGATCTCCTCCAGCGTGTTGACGATCTCCTGCGCGCTGCTGAAGCGCTCGTCGAAATCCACCACGAGGCCGTTGTCGGCCGATTGGATATCCATTTCGGTTACGCCGCGCAGTGCGCTCAGACGCTGTTTCAGCGAATCGAAATCGGGTGAGGAAGAGCTATTCCAGGAAAAGGTAAGTTGTTTGGTAGCCATAGTATTCACCTCAGTGGTAGTATCTGCGCTTTTTGTAAGATCATACAGTGCTTGAAGATAAATTGAAACATTATTTTTTCATCATATTATTGACAGATTTAAAGATATGTTTTATGGTGACTATTGAATAAAATATGGTCGATCTCTTGTATAAAATAGAGAATCTGTATAGGAAGAGATGGTTTAAAATAAGAATAAAATATTAAAAAAAGTTAGAAAAAAAGCTGAAATAGAGACAAAATTCGTCTATTAAATTGATTTAATATTAACAATTGTGTTTTTAAACAAGAAAAAAATAATTTCATAGCCTCTTTTCACAAACTTGAAAAAAACTATTGAATTCATAATAATGTTATAGTAATTTATAAATATGTTACTATCTTATTGGGCCCGCCTAACTAAATCGAATGGAAGTCGACAGGCTGGTGTGGAAAGGGGGAAGTTGTCTTGAACGGAGAAAAGCTGTTGGTGCAGGAGCTCGCGTTCCCGACAATCAACGAGCTCTTTGGCCTGCCCAAAGGGAAAATCATCGTTGCGGGGCCGTGCGCGGTGGAGAGCGAAAAAGAATTGGATGCGGTGGCACGCTCCCTCAAGGAATGCGGTGTACGGTTTTTGCGCGGGGGTGCTTTTAAGCCGCGCACATCGCCTTATGATTTTCAGGGCCTGGGCGAAGAGGGGATGAAGATCATCGACCGGGTCCGCAGGCGTTACGATATGTTGGCGGTTTCAGAGATCATGGACGTGCGCGACATCGAACTGGGGATGCGCTACACCGACGTCATCCAGGTGGGTGCGCGAAATATGCAGAATTTTTCGTTGCTCAAGGAGCTCGGACGCATCGATTTTCCGGTTGTTCTCAAACGCGGCATGATGACAACCGTTCGAGAATTTTTGTTGGCCACGGAGTATATCGTATCGGGCGGAAATCAAAAGGTCATCCTCTGTGAGCGGGGAATCCGCACGTTTGAGGACAGCACCCGCAACACTCTGGATATCGCTTGTATCCCTCTGGTAAAGACGCAATCCTCCCTGCCCATCCTGGTGGATCTTAGCCATTCACTGGGCCGAAAGGATATCGCCCTGCCGGTGGCGCGGGCTGCGCTCGCCTGCGGCGCGGACGGTTTGATGTTGGAGGTGCACAACCATCCGCGGGACGCGAAATGCGACAAGGCGCAGCAGATGGATCTGACCGAATTCCGCACGTTTTTGGAACAATTGAACAAAAGGGAGGACGATGCCGATGTCATTGCAATGGAAGCGGTTTCAACAGGAGGACTGTAACAAATACTATATCAATTTGGACCTGAAATCCGCCCTCACGGAGCGGGAGCTGGAGGCGAGCTGTGATGAGCTCTACGATTTTATCCAGAAGCAGGGGATCGTGGTGGTCTATGAGAAGGCGTTCGGACAGCTTTCGCAGCGGGAAGCCCACCACGGTCGCCGCCTGCGCTGCTGCCGGGATCGCGGCATTCCGCCCGCACCGGCCGTTTACCTCCAGGGGGTACCGGTGGCAGATGCGCCGATGGCGGGGATCACGGTTTACGGTGTGACCCCACGGAAAGGAAGCGTCCGCACCGAATACTACAGCATGGACGGCCTGCCCTGGCCGGTGGCGGCCAGGCTCGATCTCGAGTCGGGCGAATGGTTGTATCTCACCGGCCTCACCGGTCGGGAAGGCGAGCTCGCCGGCATCGAAACCGAGGTGCGCTCGATGTTTCATTTCGCCAAGGAATGCCTGGAAGCAAACGGCTTTTGCGCGAAGGATATCGTGCGAAAATGGATTTATCTGAGTGAGATGGAACAGAACTACCAGGGGCTCAACGACGGGCGGCGGCAGTTCTATCAGGAGGAGGGGATCGATTATTCCGGAAGCGCCGCAGAGCTGCCCGCGAGCACCTGCATCGGCGGGGACTACGGCTGCGGCAGGTCGGTCTCTATGGATTTGGCCTGCGTGAACAAGCGGCGCCCGCACCCCGAGCTGATCCGGGTGTACAACATCCGCCAGAACGAGGCGGAGGGCGACACCTACCTGTTTAAACCCACCTTTTCCCGGGGAATGGTGATCCGGGATGAAAAGCTGGTGGAGATGCAGATTTCCGGCACCGCGAGCATCGACCGTGATGGAAAGACCGCATTTATCGGCCAGCCGTATGAACAGATCAAATGGACGCTCATCAACGTGCTGGGCCTTCTGGAGCAGCAGGGGATGACCTTTGATGATATGGTGCAGTCCAACTGTTTTTTCAAAGAAAGAGAATATTACGACCTGTTCCTGGATCTATTGCAGGAACTCAAAATCGCAGACTTTGCGCCGGTTTGCGTGGTAGGCGATGTTTGCCGCACCGACCTGTTGTTTGAGCTGGACGGTGTGGCGCTGAAGGCGCGCTGATTCATTTTACTTACCACTTCTCTTTGTTAATATCCCAAATGGCCGCGGGGCGATGTCCTTAAATTTGGACATCGCCCCGCGGCCATTTGGGCAGCTATGAATCGTCCGTGCGACAGGCACCCCGCTGTTCCCAATCGAATAGGATAGAGTGAAACCTCTGAGAAAACCGCCGTGCCGCCGCCGTTTATCTGCAAAACGGCCCGGCTGCCGCGTTTTTGCCCCGGAGGGTTCAAGCATAGAAAGGCGGTGTGTCCCTTTGCATATCACGTTACTTTCCGCCCTGGAGGCCCTCCTGCTGGTGACAGCGCTGTCCACCGACGCGTTTGTCGCCAGCTTTGCGTATGGAACCAACCAGATCGACATTCCCCGCAGCTCGGTCACTGTAATCAGCTTGATTTGCAGCGGCATCCTGGGGGTCGCCCTTGTGGCCGGTTCGGTACTCCAACCGTTCCTGCCAGCCGGCTTGACCAAGGCGGTGTGTTTCTCCATTCTGCTGATTTTGGGTTTGGTGAAACTGTTCGACAGCTCGGTCAAATCGTTTATCCGAAGGCACAAGGGAGTGCGCCGGGAGCTGAGCTTCTCGGTTTCGCAGCTGCGCTGTATCCTTTCAATCTATGCGGACCCTGAGGTGGCGGATTGGGATTGCTCCCGGCAGCTCTCACCCGGCGAGGCTTCGTCACTGGCTGTGGCGCTCTCTCTGGACGGCCTGGCCGTCGGATTTGGTGCGGGCCTGGGCGACGCAGGGGTGTTGGAAGCCGTGTTCTTTTCCCTGCTGCTCGGCGCGCTCGCGGTCAAATTGGGCTGCTGGCTGGGAAAAAAGGCTGCAAAACGGTTCCAGCTGAACCTCTCCTGGCTGGGGGGCGCAATGTTGATCGTGCTTGCCTTTTTTAAGCTCTGAAATTCAGTGTCCCAAGCTGCGTTTGCCGTGGATCGAGTCCAGCTCGACCCGGCAGATTGCCACTGAGGACAGATATTTGTTGATGACCGCGTCCCGGCGGTCCTGCCCCGGCGCGAACCGTTCGCACAGTAAGCGCAGCAGGCGGCGCTTTTCTTCCGGGTCGGAAACCAGCTCAGCGTGTCCGGAAGCGATCACGCTTTCGTAGGCGGTGGTATAGGATGCCGGAAGGATACGGCAGCCGGTCACTGCGGTGACCGATGCGCGCGGGTTTTCCGCGATGTTCTGTAGCTTGCGGCCGGTCAGGGCACAGTGGAAGAAAAGCTCCTGCTCCTCCTCCAAGTAAACAAAATGCACCGGCACGCCGTAGGGCTCGCCGTCGCCCGACGCGGTGCAAAACACCCCGTAACCGGCTGTTTCGAGCAGCAGCCGGGCGGCGGTCTCGCTGAGCTCCCCCGAGCTGATCCTCTTTTCATAGCAGTAGAAGTCCTCGTCGCGGTTGGGAAAACGCACCACACCGGCGCGTTCCAGGCCGCAGGCGGCGAACAGCGCATTCATCCGGCAGTTTTGCGAATGGGTATCGGTGCGCAAAAAGCACACCCCCTGCTGAAACGCCATCTGCTCCGCGAAGGCGATCATCCGCCGTCCAATGCCTTGGCGGCGCGCTTCGGGTGCGACCGCCATGCGGTGCAGCACCAGACAGCCGTCGCCGGTCTTCCAGTCGACCAAACGGTATTCCGGGGACTGGTCGCGGTTGATACAGACGAAGCCGAGCACCGCCCCACCCTGTTCCTGCACATAGAGTTCCCGCCGTTCGATGTCCCTTACAAAATCCGCCTCCAGCGGATAATTGTCGCCCCACTGGTGTAACCCTTCTTCGCACATGATTGCCACGGTCGCCGCGCAGATCTCCAGGACGCGCGGCAGATCGCTCCGTTTGGCCAACCTCATTTCGACTCTTCCCTTCATGTTTTTTTCTACTTTAACACAAACCGGCCGGATTCGCCACCTTTTTTGAGGGGATGCGCGCTTTCAAAAAGATAAGAGGTATGCTATAATAACCGCAAGCGGCTATTATAGTTTGATGGCCTAGGCGATCCGCACCTGCGGTACTCCCGCCTTTATAGCCAATGATACGCGCATATGCCCGCTTTGCGAGTACGCGCTTGAATTGTAAGGCCGTGTCGCCAAGGGCGGCATATCAAAACAAGTGAAGGAGATACCCAGATGAGAGAGGCGAGGCACGGTTGGGTGCCAGTGGGGGAAGCGAAGATCTATTATGAGGTGACTGGAGCGGGGGAGCCCCTGGTGTTGCTGCACGGCAACGGGGAGAACCTCTGCTATTTTGATGAGCAGGTGCCAGCCTTTTCACAGCGCTATCGGGTAATCGCAATCGACACCCGCGGGCACGGGCGTTCCACCCGGGGAAGCGGCGCATTCTGTTTTGAACGGTTCGCGGACGACGTCGCCGCGGTGATGGACGAGCTGGATGCGGAAAAGGCGCATCTTTTGGGCTTTTCAGACGGGGGCAACATTGCCCTCGCGTTTGCGCTGCGCCATCCGGCGCGCCTGCGCTCGCTGATCCTGAATGGAGCCAACCTCGATCCCTCTGGTGTGAAGCGCGCCATACAGCTCCCGGTCACGGCGGGTTATTACGCGGCGCGCGCATTAGGCGCTGTCTCCAAAGAAGCGCGCAAAAAGAGCGAGGTGTTGGGCCTCATGGTGAAATATCCCCATTTCAAGCCGTCGCGCCTGTCGGCTGTCCATGTGCCCACACTGGTGATCGCTGGAGAGCGGGATATGATCCGGCCCGAGCACACCGAGCTGATCGCGCGGTCGATCCCCGGTGCGCGGCTGGAAATCGTGCCCCGGGCCGACCACTTTGTCGCGGCCAAAATGCCGCAGATCTTCAATGCGATTGTGCTGGACTTTTTACACCGGCTGCCCACTGCGCAGCCTTAGAGAATCGAGGCGGAACGAATGACGGAAAAACTGTTTTACCGGGAGACCGGCGCGGTCGAGTTTACCGCGCGGGTAACCGGATGCGACGCGGTGAAGGAGGGGTATGCGGTCACCCTCGACCGCACCCTCTTTTATCCGGAGGGAGGCGGCCAGCCCGGCGATACCGGCCGGCTGGGGGATGCGGTGGTTCTGGATACACGCGAACAGGGCGAGGAGGTGGCGCACATCACCGACCGGCCGCTGCCGGTGGGAGAGACGGTGCAGGGCGAGATCGACTGGGCCCGCCGCTTCTCCATGATGCAGCAGCATACGGGGGAACACATCGTGTCCGGCATTGTGCACCGCCTGTTTGGGCTCGATAATGTGGGCTTTCACATCGGACGCGACGCGGTGCGGGTGGACTTCAGCGGCCCGCTGACAGATGAACAGCTCCGCGAAGTGGAGCGCCGCGCCAACGAGGCGGTGTTTGCCAACCTGCCGGTGCGCTGCGATTACCCCGACGGCGCGGCGCTCGCTGCGCTGGATTACCGCAGTAAAAAGGAGCTGACCGGCGCGGTGCGCATCGTGTCCGTGCCAGGTGTGGACGTATGCGCCTGCTGCGGCTTACATGTGTCGGCAACCGGATCGGTGGGCCCCATCAAGATCGTGAGCTCCCAGCACTATAAGGGCGGTGTGCGCATCCTGCTGCTGTGCGGCGCGCGGGCGATGGCGGATTACGCCGAAAAGACCGGCAGCGTGACCGCGATTTCCAACCTGCTTTCGGCCAAGCCCGGCGAGGTCGCGCTTGCGGTCAGGCGCGTCTGCGATGAGAACGCCGCACTGCGCCAGAAGCTGTCCGCCCTGCAAAATCAGTGGATGGAGCTGAAAGCGGCTTCCCTGCCGGAAGGGGAGAGGAACCTTTGTCTGCTCGAGGAGGGCTTGCTGCCGGATGCCCTGCGCCGGTTTTGCCTGCTGCTCACCGGCAGGTGTACCGGCGTCGCCGCGATCCTTTCAGAGCGGGAACCCGGACAGTTCCAGTTTGCCTTGGGCAGCGCCGCGCGCGACGTGCGGCCGCTGTGCAGAGAGCTCACCGCGCGTTTTTCGGGGCGCGGCGGCGGTTCGGCTGAGTTGGCCCAGGGTACGCTGGCCGGTGCGTGGAAAGAAATTGAGGCATTTATCATTGATTTGGAATAGAGGAGGGCGGATATGGCACAACAGCTCAATACCCTGGGTCTCGCCCATCGCTTTCTCGCAAAGCAGATCAAGCCGGGCGCTTTCTGTATTGATGCGACGGCCGGCCGGGGCGGGGATACCGCTTTTTTGTGCGGGTTGGTCGGTCCCACCGGGCGGGTGCTGGCTTTTGATATCCAGGAGGATGCGGTGAAAAGCACGCGCGAGCGGATCGAGACTCTGGGGTACGGGGCCGTGGCACAGGTGGTGCACGCCTGCCACAGCCGCATGGCGGATTACGCTGATCCGGGGAGTGTGGACGGCGTCGTCTTCAACTTCGGCTGGCTGCCCGGTGGGGATCACCATATTTTCACCAGGCCCGAGACCAGTATTGCGGCAATTCAGTCGGGTTTAGAGCTGCTGCGCCCAGGCGGCGTGATGTGCCTGTGCATCTATGCCGGAGGAGTTTCAGGCTATGAGGAGCGGGATGCGCTGCTGGAGTTTCTGCGCGGCATAGATCAGAGGCGTTATACCGTACTGCTCAGCCAGTTTTGGAACCGCTTGAACGATCCGCCGATCCCGGTATTTTTGTGGAAAGAGGCATGATAAAGCGAGCTCTTGGAGAAAACTTCTTCAAGGGCTCGCTTTATCAGTTGTGCTGAAAGAATTTTCGGTAACGCAGCGGCGGCAGGCCAAAGCGCTCTTTAAAGCTGCGGCTGAGGTGGAACTGGCTGGAAAAACCGAGCTGCTGCGCGATATCCTCGATGGGAAGCATGGTGTTTTCCAGCATCTGCCGCGCGGTGTCGAGGCGGATGTTGCAGATAAACTGCTTGGGGGAGATTTCCCGTGTCCGATAAAACAGATTTCTCACGGTGCGGTCATTCATCTGCAAATAGGTGCAGAGTTCCGCGACTGTCGCTGTGCGCAGGTTTTCACGGATATATTGTTCAGCCAAGCGCACGGTTTTGGCGTATTTGGAGCTGTCCTTGGAGAGATAGGCCTGGTTGAGCAGAGTGGCGGCTGAGATAAACAGGCTTGAAGCGATATCCCAGCGGCCGGTTTTGGAATTGGCAAGGCTCTGCTCAAACAGCGCCAATACAAAATCATTGGCAGGGATATTGTAGACAACGTCCCCCTCGCCCAATGAGGACGGCGGCGGGCCGGGAAATTCAAACCACCAGAAATGCCACACATCCTGTTCGCATTGGTAGGAAAAATTCTCAGTGGGCCGCATAAAGACATAGTCCCCGCGCGATACGGTGAATTCGAGCTCGTCGTAGCGAATAAGCCCGCTGCCCAGGATGGTATAGACAAAGTAGGTTTTGCCGGGGGTCACCGGCTTGCGGGGGGTGCAATAAGAGGTGTCGCCGCAGATATAAAAGATGGTGTCCACCGCGATGCTAGGCGCCGGGAGCCTTCCCTCCCCGACACAGAAGTCAAAATACACACCGTTTCCCCCTTTTGTTGAATTCTATATATTTTAAAGATATCAGAATAAGAGCGAAAAAGCAATGCGTTTTCCGCGTTCAGGATGTATTTTGGCAAAAAGAGGCTGTCAAAGTGGATAATTAGGAAATAATACACAATAAATTTTGAATATATTTGACATCGATTTTTCCGATTTCTATATTTTTTTCCGATTTGTGCATTTCCATTTTGCCAGAAATGATGTATGCTGAGACCAAACAAGTAACAGAAATGGAGTGATGATCTCATGACATCAAAAGAAAGAGTGCTGATGACCATTCACCACGAGGAGCCCGACCGTGTGCCGGTCTGTGCGACCTATGTTCCCGAGGTGGCCGAGAAGCTGGCCGCAAAATATCATCCCGATGGAGATTTGGGGGTTGCACTGGGCAACGATATGGTGAAAATTGCATCCGGGCTGGAAAACAGCTTTTATTATAAGCCCGACCCGGAATACGTCTGCCCCTACGGCATCACCTGGAAAAATATCCGCAACGAAACCGGCCATTTCACCGAGATCTACAAGAGCCCGCTTGCGGGAGATCCGCAAAAGATTTACGACTATGTCATGCCCGATCCGACCCAGGCGACCGATGTGATCGAGGCAACCAAAGACGCGATCGCGCGTTACGGCAAGGAAAAATGGATCATCGGTTCCTGCCAGTGCAGCGTGTTTGAAGCCGCCTGGTATCTGCGCGGCCTCGACACCTTTATGATGGACCTAGCGATGGAGGAGGACTATGCGATCGCCCTGCTGGACAAGGTGATGCAGTATCCCCTGCAAATGGGCCTGCAGTTTATCGACCTGGGCGTCGATATGGTCTGGCTGGGGGACGATATCGCCACCCAGCAGAACATGATGATGTCTCCCGACATGTGGCGCGAGCACTTCAAGCCGCGTTACGCCGAAATGTTTGCGGCCTTCAAGAAGCGCAACCCCAACATCAAGCTGTGCTATCACTCCTGCGGCAATCTGCAGGCTGTGGTGGACGACCTGGTGGAAATCGGGTTGGATGTGCTCAATCCCATTCAGCCGATGGCGATGAACCCGGCCGAATTCAAAAAGCGCTTTGGCAGTAAGGTGACGATGTATGGCACTTTGGATGTGCAGCAGGTGATGCCGTTCGGTTCGCCCGAGGATGTGCGCAACGAGGTGAAAAAGCTGATCCACGACTGCGCGCCCGGCGGCGGATATATCCTCTCCCCGGCGCACCACATCCAGTCGGACACCTCGGTCGAAAATATAGAGGCATTCTATCAGGCGGCCCGCGATTTCGGCGCCTATCCCATCAAAGTCTGACAGCCAGCCTACGTCCCGGCCGCGCCTCCTCCTGCGCGCCGGGGCGTTTTTTTGCAGATTGGCTGCTTTTACTGGACAAATATCCGCGATCACGGTAGAATATCAACAGAGTTATGGATGGAGGAAACGATGATGAATCAAAAAGCATTGGTTGTTGTGAGCTTCGGCACCACCTACCCCGACGCGCTCTGCGCGATTGAGCATGTGGAGGAGCGCCTGCGGCGGGAGTTTCCCGACCGCGATTTTTACCGCGCCTTCACCTCCGGCATGGTGATTCGCAAGCTGCAGCGGGTGCAAGGGGTCTCGGTGGATACCCCCGAACAGTTGTTGGAAAAGCTGGCACAGCGCGGCTATACCGAGCTGCTCTGCCAACCCACCCATGTGCTCAACGGCTTGGAATACGACAAGATGTGCGCACAGCTCTCGGCCTTTGCGGGGCGGTTCTCCAGCATCCGTCTGGGGCGCCCTCTGCTCAGCGCGCAGGAGGACTATGAAATCTGCTGCCATACAGTGATGGAGTCGTTTCCCGCACTCGGAGAAGATGAGGCCTTGGTGATGATGGGTCACGGCACCGACCACTTCGCCAATGCGGCTTACAGCCAATTGGAGAACACCTTTCGTGCGTTGGGTTACGAGCGGGTGTACGTGGGCACGGTGGAGGGATTCCCCAGCCTTGACTATGTGATGCAGCGGCTGGAGAAGCGTGGAATCCGGCGGGTGATGCTCGCCCCTTTCCTGATTGTGGCCGGGGATCACGCAAAGAACGACCTGGCGGGCGACGAGGAGGATTCGTGGAAATCGGTCCTGGAGCGGGCGGGTTACAGCACCCGTGTGGAATTGCGCGGTTTGGGCAGCCTCGACGGCATCGCCGAACGGTTCGCCGAACATCTACATTGCGCGGAGCCCTTTGCTGGATAACAAAAAATGAGCGCCCCCACTTGGAAGAGTGGGGGCGCTCGCCCTATGCTACGCCGGGTTCATCTCGTTGAGGATTTTCATAAATTCATCGCCTGTGATTGTCTCCTTTTCCAACAGATATTGCGCCAGTTGATGCAGGGCGTCCATGTTGTCCTTGAGGATGTTGATGGCCTTTTCGTGTGCCGCCTTGATGAGGTCAAGCACCTCCTCGTCCACCTTGGCTGCGGTGTCGTTCGAGCAGATGAGCGCGGTGTCGCCGCCCAGGTACTGGTTTTGCTGGGTTTCAAGCGCCATCATGTCGAAGGTTTTGCTCATACCCAGCCGCGTTACCATCGAGCGGGCGATCTTGGTCGCCTGTTCGATGTCGTTGGCAGCCCCGGAGGTAAAGGTGCCGAAGATCAGCTCCTCAGCGGCGCGTCCGCCGGTGAAGGTCGCAATCTTGTTGAACGCCTCCTCGCGGCTCATCAGGTTGCGCTCGGTGTCGTCCACCTGCATGGTGTACCCCAGCGCGCCCGAGGTGCGGGGGATGATGGTGATTTTGTGAACTGGGGCTGAGTCGGTCTGTTTGGCCGCAACCAGCGCGTGGCCGATCTCGTGGTAAGCGACGATCTGCTTCTCTTTGGGGGAGATGACCGCGCCCTTGCGCTGATATCCAGCGATAACGGTTTCCACAGCCTCCTCAAAGTCGCCCTGTTCCACCCGGTCGCGGCCCATGCGCACAGCGCGCAGGGCAGCCTCGTTGACGATGTTGGCGAGCTCAGCGCCCGAGGCGCCCGAGGTCGCGCGGGCCACCGCGTTGTAGTCGATCGTATCCACCAGCTTGATCTTCTGCGCGTGTACCCGCAGGATTGCTTCGCGGCCGGCCAGGTCGGGCAGCTCCACAGGGATGCGCCGGTCGAAGCGGCCGGGGCGAAGCAGCGCGGGGTCGAGGGTCTCGGGGCGGTTGGTGGCGGCCAGGATCACCACGCCCTTGCTGCCGTCAAAGCCGTCCATCTCGGTGAGCAGCTGGTTGAGGGTCTGTTCACGCTCGTCGTTGCCGCCGATGCCGGCTGAATCGCGCTTTTTGCCGATCGTGTCGATCTCATCGATGAATACGATACAGGGCGCTTTTTCGCCCGCCTGTTTGAACAGGTCGCGCACCTTGGCCGCACCCATGCCCACAAACATCTCCACAAATTCCGAGCCGGAGATCGAGAAAAACGGCACGTTGGCTTCGCCCGCTACAGCCTTGGCCAGCAGGGTCTTACCGGTTCCCGGAGGGCCCACCAGCAGTGCGCCCTTGGGCATCGCCGCGCCGATCGCCTCATATTTGGCGGGGTTGTGCAGGAAATCCACGATCTCGGTCAGCGCCTCCTTGGCCTCGTCCTCGCCCGCTACATCTGCAAAGGTTTTGCCGGTCTGGGCCGCCACATAGATCTTCGCGTTGCTCTTGCCGAAGGTCATGGCGTTGCCGCCGCCCATCCGCTTTTGCATCGTGCGCATGAATAGCTGCCCGATCAATGTAAAGATGACGATCGGTAGAATCCAGCTGACCAGGAAGGACACCAGCGGGGAGGTTTTTTGCTGCACCACGTTGTTAAATTTGACGTCGTGGCTGAGCAGGCGCTCCCACAGGGTGTTGTCGTTCGGCCATACACCGGTCTGATAGACTGTCGTCTTGCCCTTCTCGTCGGGGACGGTGAAATAAATGTGATCGTCCTCCATCTGCACCTCCGCAACCTTGCCGTCCTCCACCATGTTGAGAAAGGTGCCGTAGTCGGTGGTCTCGACGCGCGGCTGGAGCAGCAGCGGGAAGATGAACGCATTGAGCAGGAACATCATCAACATCACAATAATGCAATAGTATATCAGGGGTTTCTTCGGGGTTTTTTGCTCTTGCATGGGGGAATCCCTCCTTAATTTGTCGGAAAAACTAGAATAATATGATTATAAATCAAAATTCGGTGGGTTTGATAGACGGATTGTGAAGATAATATTATAATATCCTTATATTTTAATAATAAGAAGAATGGGAATGGCCGCAGGGCAAGCAGATCGACATTGGCGGCGGCAACGGAATACATCGTGTCTATTACAAATGTTGGCCGGAATACAAGCACCAGGCGGAGGAAATCGAACAAGAAGAGCGTGAAAATCAGCGAAAAGGCTAAAATATTTTTTCAAATTCAGCAAAAAGCCCTTGACAAGCGAAAATCGGGCGGTATAATAAAGCCAAAATTACACAAGATGAATTTGTCATACAGCAAACAACGATGACGGGAAGAGTATTCTGGAATGGTAGCCACAGAGATTCGGCGCAGGGTGAGAGGTCGGAGCGGATTTCCAGAGGAAGAACATCCCCGAGTTGCCAACCGAAAGCGTGAGCGAGTAGACTTGGCCGCGGCGGCGCGTTACAGCCGGCAGGCATCGGTTCGCCACAGGGCAGCCTGTGCCGGTGAGAGAACCGCGCAAGCGGTTACATTGGGTGGTACCGCGGAAAGCAGAGCTTTTCGTCCCTTGAATAGTCAAGGGACGAAAGGCTTTTTTTGTTGCTTCGGGCCACAGAGAAAAAGGGAGGTTTTGTAAGATGAAAAGAACAGGCTATTGCGGGTCCTACCGGGAGGAAAACGTGGGGGAGGCCGTCACGGTGATGGGCTGGGTGCAGACCAAGCGCGACATGGGCGGCGTCATCTTCATCGACCTGCGCGACCGCGAGGGGACGTTACAGGTGGTGTTCGATCTGGCCAACCTCAGCCGTGAGGACTTCGCCCTCGCCGAGGGCCTGCGCAACGAATCGGTGGTGGCGGTGAGCGGCGTTCTGCGCCACCGCAGCGAGGAGACCTACAACCCCCGTATCGCCACCGGGGCGATCGAGCTCAAGGCCCAGCGCCTCTCGCTGCTTTCCCAGGCGCAGCCGCTGCCCTTCGCCATCGACGACGGCGCGCCGGTGCGCGAGGAGCTCCGCCTCAAATACCGCTACCTCGACATTCGCCGGCCGCAGATGCTCGCGAACCTCCGATTCCGCCATCGGGTGCAGAAGGCGGTGCAGGATTACCTGGATGCGGACGGCTTCATCGAGGTGGAAACCCCCATGCTCTGCAAATCCACCCCCGAAGGCGCGCGCGACTATCTGGTGCCCAGCCGGGTGCACCCCGGTTCGTTCTATGCGCTTCCCCAGTCGCCGCAAATTTTTAAACAACTGCTCATGGTGGGCGGTGTCGATAAATACTACCAGGTGGCCCGCTGCTTCCGCGATGAGGATCTGCGCGCCGACCGTCAGCCGGAGTTCACCCAGGTGGATATGGAGCTCTCCTTCGTCGAGCAGGAGGACATCCTGCAGCACCTCGAACGGCTGTTTCGCCACCTGTTCCAAACGGTGCTGGGGATCACCTTCGATCAGCCCTTCCCGCGGCTGAGCTGGCATGAGGCGATGGACACCTACGGCAGCGACAAACCCGACCTGCGGTTCGGCCTGCCGATCGTCGATATCACCAAAATTGCAGCCCGCTGCGGCTTCTCGGTGTTCCGCGGCGTCGCAGACAAGGGCGGGGTGGTGCGCGCCATCAACGTCAAAGGCTGCGCCGATTTCACCCGCACCGCCATCGAGGAGCTCACCGCCAAAGCGGTGGGCTACGGGGCCAAGGGCATGGCCTGGATCGCCTACAAGCCGGATGGGGAGATCTACTCGATCCTGACCAAGTACCTCTCGCAGCGGGAGTTGGAGGAAATCTTCGCCGCGGTGGACGCCAAGCCGGGCGACTTCATCCTGTTCTGCGCGGATCAGCTCGCCACCGTGCGCCGCACGCTGGGCGGCCTGCGTCTCGACCTGGGCGACCTGCTGGGGCTGCGCCGCAGGGACGACTTCCGCTTCCTGTTTGTCACTGATTTCCCGCAGTTTGAATATTCGGAGGAGGAGAAGCGCTGGGTATCCACCCATCACCCCTTCACCATGCCCTATCCGGAGGATTTGCAGTATCTGTTTTCCGACCCGGGTCGCGTGCGGGCGCAGGCCTACGACGTGGTGCTCAACGGCATCGAGCTGGGCAGCGGCAGTATGCGCATCTACCAGCAGGAGGTGCAGCAGCAGATGTTTGAGGCGCTCGGCTTCTCGGAGGAACAGATCGAGGAACGCTTTGGGTTCCTGGTCAACGCGTTCCGCTACGGCACCCCGCCGCACGGCGGCTTTGCGTTCGGCCTGGACCGGCTGGTGATGCAGATGCTGGGGGCTGATTCGCTGCGCGAGGTGATCGCGTTCCCGAAAATGAAAGATGCCTCCTGCCCGATGACCAGCGCGCCGGACGTGGTGGACGACGCCCAGCTCGAAATTTTGGGCATCGTCACCGGCGAGGGCGGCAAGCGCGGCCAGGAGCAGCGCCGGGCGGCCAAGAGAGGGCGGACGGCTGAGATCGATGTGGACAATGTGGCGAACCTTTCCCGCCTGACCCTCACCCTTGAGGAGAAGGAGAAAATGCGCGAGGAGATGGCCGCGATCATCGGCTTTGCCAACCAGTTGAGCGAGATCGACGCCGGCGACGTGCCGGTTACCGCGCATGTGCTGCCGATGAAAAATGTATGGCGCGACGACCGTCCGGTCCCGAGCTTTGGCCGGGACGAGCTGCTGGCCAACACCCCGAGCGTCGAGGACGGCTACATTTATGTGCCGCGCGTTGTGGAATGAGATGGAACGGGAGGAATCAGATATGAGCAAAATCACCGCGATGACGGTATCGGAGCTGAGCCGGGCGCTGCAAAGCGGGGAACTGTCCTCCGCCGAGGCAACCCGGGCTTACCTCGATCGGATCGAAACAAAGGACGGCGAGATCGGGGCCTATCTCACCGTGACCGCCGAGCAGGCGATGAAGCAGGCCGAGGCGATCGACGCGCGGCGCATCGCCGGGGAGGCGCTGCCGCCGCTGGCAGGCGTCCCGGCCGGAATCAAGGACAACATCTGCACCAAGGGGACGCTGACCACCTGCGCCTCCAAAATGCTGGGTAACTTCGTGCCGCCCTACAGCGCGACCGTGATGGAGAAGCTGGCGGATACGGTGATGTTGGGCAAGTGCAATATGGACGAATTTGCGATGGGCTCCACCACCGAGAACAGCTATTACAAGACCACCCGCAACCCGCGCGGCCTCGACCGGGTGCCGGGCGGCAGCAGCGGCGGCAGCGCGGCGGCTGTGGCGGCAAACGAAGCTGCATTTGCGCTCGGGTCGGATACGGGCGGTTCCATCCGGCAGCCCGCGGCTTTCTGCGGCGTGGTGGGGATGAAACCCACCTACGGCATGGTGTCGCGCTACGGGCTGGTGGCGTTCGCCTCGTCGCTCGACCAGATCGGGCCGCTCACCAGGGATGTGCGCGACAACGCGCTGGTGCTGTCGGCCATCGCCGGGCATGACCGCCGCGATTCCACCTCGGTTGACCGCGAGTACGGCGATTTCTCCGCGGAACTCGGGCAAGGGGTGCAGGGGATGAAGGTGGCCTTGCCGCACGAATACTTCACCGAGGGGCTCTCGCCTGAAATAAAAGATGCGATTCTCGCCGCCGCCAAGCGGTTTGAAGCGATGGGCGCGCAGATCGTCGAAACCTCGATGCCCACCATCAGCGCAGCGCTGCCCGCCTACTACATCCTCTCCAGCGCAGAGGCGTCCTCCAACCTGGCACGGTTCGACGGCGTGAAGTACGGTTACCGCGCCGAACATTACGGCAGCGTGGACGAGCTGTACAAAAATTCCCGCAGCGAGGGCTTCGGCCCCGAGGTCAAGCGCCGCATCATGCTCGGTTCGTTCGCCCTCTCGTCCGGCTACTACGACGCTTATTATAAGAAGGCGCTGCAGGTGCGCACCCTGATCGTGCGGGATTTCGAGCGCATCTTCAGCACCTGTGACTTCATCCTTTCACCGGTGGCCCCCACTGTGGCCTACAAGATCGGAGAGAAGTCCCACAGCCCGCTGGAGATGTATATGGGCGACGTGTACACCGTGCCCATCAACATCGCTGGGGTGCCTTCGCTCAGTTTGCCGTGCGGATGCGACCGCGACGGGATGCCCATCGGGATGCAGTTGATCGGCAAGGCGTTTTCCGAGCCGCGCCTCTACCGCGCGGCCTACGCCTTTGAACAGGATGCCCGGAAAGGAGGGGAGCGGGTATGAACACATCCGCCTATGAGATGGTGATCGGGCTGGAGGTCCATGTGGAGCTCAAGACCAGAACCAAGATTTTTTGCGAATGCTCCACCGCATTCGGCGCCGAGCCGAACACCCAGTGTTGCCCGGTGTGCATGGGGATGCCCGGCACCCTGCCGGTGCTCAACAAACAGGTGGTGCGGTACGCGGTGAAGGCGGGCCTCGCCACCCACTGCTCGATCGCCCGCTATTCAAAACAGGACCGCAAAAACTACTTCTACCCCGACCTGCCCAAGGCCTACCAGATTTCGCAGTACGACCTGCCGCTCTGTTCGGGCGGCTGGCTGGATATCGAAGGGGAGAATGGCCCCAAGCGAATCGGCATCACCCGCATCCACATCGAGGAGGATGCGGGCAAGCTGGTGCACAAGGAGGGCGGCGGCACCTTGTGCGACTACAACCGCTGCGGCGTGCCGCTCATCGAGATCGTGTCCGAGCCGGATATCCGCAGCGCAGCCGAGGCGGCGGCTTATCTGCGCAAGCTGCGCGCCATCATGTTATATGTGGGGGTATCCGACTGCAAAATGCAGGAGGGCAGCCTGCGCTGCGACGTGAACCTCTCGGTGCGCAAAAAGGGCAGCCAGACGCTCGGCACCCGCACCGAGATGAAGAACCTCAACTCCTTCCAGTTCATCCAAAAGGCGATCGAATATGAATTCCAGCGCCAGGTGGAGGCGGTCGAGGCCGGGGAAGAAATTGTGCAGGAAACCCGCCGCTTCGACCAGGCCACCGGCAAGACCTTCTCGATGCGCAAAAAGGAGGATGCGAACGACTATCGCTACTTCCCCGATCCCGACCTCGTTCCGATTGTGCTCAGCCAGGAGGTGCTCGCGGCCATCGGGGAGGAGATCCCCGAGTTGCCCGATGCGCGCAAGCAGGAGTATGTGGAGCGCTACGGCCTGACCGCCGGAGACGCTGAGGCGCTGGTGAACGAGCGGGCGGTGGCCGATTACTTCGAGGCGGCCGCGGCCAGCACCAAGGCTCCCAAGCTGCTCGCCAACCTCATCACCTCCGAGGTGTTCCGCCTGCTCGCGCCCGAGCAGACCGACATTCCGATCGCGCCGGAGCATCTGGCCACGTTGGCCGACCTCTTGGCCGACGAAAGACTGGGCAGCGCGGCGGGCAAAAAGCTCGTCTCCCTGATGTGGCATCAGGATGCGGATCCGGTCGGGCTGGCTGAGGAGCATCAGCTCTGGCAGATCAGCGATGAAGAGGCGCTGCGGCCGGCGGCACTGCGGGCGGTTGAGGAGAACGCTAGGGCGGCGGCCGACTACAAAAAGGGTAAATCCAGCGCGATTCAAACTTTGATCGGCCAGGTGATGCGCGCCACCGGCGGGCGCGCCAACCCGGTAGTCACCCGTGCGCTGCTTGAGAAGCTGCTCGAAGAATAAGACCCTTTGTGCCCCGCCCGGTATCGGGCGGGGCGTTTTGCTCGTTTTTCCCCATTTCCGGCTTGCCCGCCGGGTGTGCGGATGGTACAATGGAACCAATAAAGGGGGACGAATTGATGTTGTTAACATTTTTGGGCGCAGACCACGAGGTGACGGGCAGCTGCCACTACCTCGAGGTGTGCGAAAGGCGCATCCTGGTCGACTGCGGCATGGAGCAGGGGCCGGATGAGTACCAGAACCAGGAGATCCCGGTCAATCCGTCGGAGATCGATTATGTGCTGCTCACCCACGCGCACATCGACCATTCCGGCCTGCTGCCGCTGCTCTACGCGCGGGGGTTCCGGGGCGAAATCCACACCACCTCGGCCACTGCGGACCTGTGCGACATCATGCTGCGCGACAGCGCGCACATCCAGATGTTTGAGGCTGAGTGGCGCAACCGCAAAGCCAAGCGCGCGGGGCGGGAGGAGTACCAGCCCCTTTACGATATCGAGGACGCGCAGGGCGCGTTGGCGCGCTTTGTCCCGCACGAATACGGCGAGACGATCGACCTGTGCGAGGGGATTCGCATCCGATTTGTGGACGCGGGCCACCTGCTGGGCTCAGCGAGCATCGAGGTATGGCTGACGGAAGGGGAGGTCCGCAGGAAGCTGGCCTTCTCGGGCGATATCGGCAACCTCGACCAGCCGCTCATCCGCGATCCACAGTACATCACCGACGCCGACTATGTCGTCATGGAATCCACCTACGGCGACCGCAACCACGGCGGCCGGCCGGATTACGTCGCGCAGCTTGCGGCGGTGATCCAGCGCACCTTAGACCGCGGCGGCAACCTGGTGATCCCCTCGTTCGCGGTGGGCCGTACACAGGAGCTCCTGTACTTCATCCGAAGGATCAAAGCGGACGGTTTGGTCAAGGGGCACGACGGTTTCCCGGTGTATGTGGACAGCCCGCTCGCTGTAGAGGCCACCAACATCTTCAAGGAAAATGTCAAGGGCTATTTCGACGAGGAAGCGCTCGACCTGGTGCGCCGGGGGATCAACCCGATCGCGTTTCTGGATCTCAAGGTATCGGTCACCAGCGACGATTCCCGCGCGATCAATTTCGATAAAGAGCCAAAGGTGATCCTGTCCGCATCGGGTATGTGCGAGGCGGGTCGAATCAAGCACCACCTCAAGCACAACCTGTGGCGGCCGGAGTGCACCGTGCTGTTCGTGGGCTACCAGGCGGCGGGCACCTTAGGCCGTGCCCTGCAGGAGGGCGCACAGGCGGTCAAGCTGTTCGGCGAGACGATCGAGGTGCGCGCCGAAATCCAGCGGATGGAGGGCATCAGCGGGCACGCCGATCGAGCGGGTTTGCTGCGCTGGATCGGCGCGTTCGCCCAAAAGCCGCAGCGGGTATTTGTGGTGCACGGTGAGGACAGCGTCTGCGATATGTTCACCGCCTGCCTCGTCAACGAGCACGGATATCGCGCAGTCGCGCCCTACACCGGAGCGCGCTTCGACCTCGCGCGCGACCTCTGCCTGGACGAGGGCGTGAAGGAGCGCATCCGCCGCGGCCAGCCTGCTGCGCGCCGGGCATCCGATGTATTCGCGCGCCTGCTCGCTGCCGGCCAGCGCCTGCTGACCGTCATCAAACGCAGCGAGGGCGGAGCCAACAAGGACCTCGCCAAGTTTGCGGATCAGATCAATTCGCTCTGCGACAAGTGGGATCGATAGACTTTTAAGGAGAAACAGATGTATCGTTATTTTGTATTTGATGTGGACGGAACCCTGCTGGATACCGAGGAGATCTGCCTGACCGCCCTGCAGCGGCTGATTCGCTCGCGGCAGGGGAGAGAGGTGGCGCTGGAGGACTGCCGCTTTTCCCTGGGGGTGCCTAGCGGGCGGGTGCTCACCATGCTCGGGTTGGAAGCGACGTCCGACCTGATGGATGAGTGGAACGGCTATTACGATAAGATGCTCCCGTATGCCAGGACTTTCGACGGGATTCCAGAGCTGTTAGAGGAGCTTTTCCGGCGCGGCGTCCCCATGGGCGTTATCACCTCCCGCACCCGCGGGGAGGTGGAGACCGATCCCAGCCTGAGAAAGCTCAGCCACTACTTCGAGGTGATGGTCACAGCGGATGACACCGCTGAGCACAAGCCGTCGCCCGCGCCGATGCTCCACTATCTTCAGCGGACCGGAGCGCTGCCCGGCGAGACGCTCTATATCGGCGACACCGCGCACGACTGGGCTTGCGCACATGGCGCGGGGGTGGATTTCGCCCTCGCGGGCTGGAGCGCGGCGGACCCGTCGGGGATTGCGGCGCGTTATATCCCGCTCACCCCGGGGGAGCTGCTGGCGTTGGCCGCATCCCTGGTGGAGTGACCCCTTGGCGGCGGGTTTCGCCGGTTTTTGCTGGATATTTCCACTCCGTTGTGCTACAATAGAAAAAGTTGTCGCCCGGCGGCTTTCCGGGAGAAAGCGGGCGAAAAAACACAGCGAAGGAAGCGTGTGCGCATGAATGAAAACCGCAAGAGAATCGGTGTGCTGGATTCCGGGGTGGGCGGCCTGACAGTGGTCAAGGAACTGGAACGGCAGCTCCCGCACGAGGACATCGTCTATTTTGGAGACAACAAGCACTGCCCCTATGGCAACCGCACCGCCGACAACATTGTGGAGATCGCCCGAAGCACCATCGGCTTCCTGCGGGAGCAGGGGATCAAAGCGGTGGTGGTGGCGTGCAATACCACCTCCTCGCTGCTGCCGCGGTTCCAGGCGGAGTACCCCTTCCCGATCTTCGGCATCATCGGGCCGGTGGCGCGCGCGGTGGCGCGGCGCGGCCTCCCCGCAGTGGGGGTGATCGCCACGGAGCTCACCATCCGCACCGGGGCTTACGAGCGCTTGATCCATGAGAACGATCCGTCCATCGCGGTTTATAGCGAGCCGAGCCACAACCTGGCGGCGTTGGTCGACTGTGGCGAGTTCGACTTAGACGCCATCCGTGCGGAGGTGAAGGGACACCTCGACCATATGTTGGCCGCCTATCCGCTGGGGCATGTCCTGTACGGCTGTACCCATTATCCCATCGTCAGCGAGGTATTTGAGCAGGCCGCGCCCGGGGTGGAATTTATCAATCCGGCCTGCGCCCAGGTGGCGGCTGCCGCGGAATATTTAAGGAACAATAACCTCCTCAACGATACCGGGGGCGGTCGGTTCGACATCTATATGAGCGGTTCCGCTCCGGTCTATCAGGCGGTGCTGGAGCGGCTCGCGATCAAGACGCCTGCGGTGATCCATTCGGTCTAAAATAATAAAACGCCCGGACAGATGAAGCGGCTGCATTCATCCCCGGGCGATTTTCTTCCCCAGTTGGAGCGGTAAGCTCAGCTCTTGTCGGTCAGCAGATGGCGGTCGAGCAGACGGCTCAGCCCCGAAACCGGGATGCAGAGCAGGCTCCACAAAAACGTGTACAGCGGGCAGACCTGGCCGAGCAGGTTGCCGCTCATGTGCGAATAGTCCCACACGTTCCAACCGAGCAGGCGGTTGACCACGCAGCCCACGGTGAATTCCACCCCGGTGATCGAGGCCGCGCCGTACACGCACTTTTTCCACAGCGGGCGGCAGCGCCGGAAGATTCCGTGCAGTACCACAAAGCAGACGCCGCCGGTCAGCGCCATCGTCCAGTGGGTATATTTGCGCCAGAGCACCTCGATCAAAGAATAGCCGCTGCTTCCAATCAAAAAGAGCAGCATTCCGTTTCGCATCCGTTTCATTTTGCAACACCTCGAAGCTACTTTGTGCAGCGGCGGTGAAGATATGCGGATGCGGAACTGCTGACAATATTTTTCAGCGGCGCACGGAAAAAAACGGTGAAATAAGGCGCAATTTATGGTATACTAAGCCTTTGAAAAATAGTTGCAGCGGAGGGGTAGCCAATGACAGATTTGTTGGTTAAGTGGTTCATCAAGGATGCGGATCAGACTGAAAACAGCCGGGTGCGCGGGCGCTACGGGGTTCTCAGCAGCGTCGTGGGAATGGTGTGCAACATCTTCCTGTTCACGGTGAAATTTGTCTTGGGCAGCCTCTCCCGCAGCATTGCGGTGACCGCCGATGCATTCAACAACCTGTCGGATGTGGGCTCCTCGCTGGTGACGCTGGTGGGCTTCAAGATGGCGTCCAAGCCGGCCGACCGCGACCATCCCTTCGGGCATGGCCGCATCGAATACCTCAGCGGCCTGCTGATATCGCTGTTCATCATGCTGGTGGGCGTTGAAATCGGCAAGACCTCGCTCGATAAAATTTTGAACCCGGAGCCGGTGCAGTTCAGCATCATCGTGGTGGTCGGCCTGCTGGTGAGCATCGCGGTTAAGCTCTGGATGGGTGCGTTCAACAAGCGCCTGGGCAGGCGGATCGGATCGGCGGCCATGGAGGCCACCGCGGTGGACAGCATCTCGGATGTGTGCGCCACCGGCGTGACGCTGGTCTCGGTGGTGGCGGCCCGCTTCACCACCCTGCCGATCGACGGCGTGATGGGTCTGATCGTCGCGGTGCTCATCCTCTACGCGGGCTATGGGGTGGCGAAGGATACCATCGACCCCCTGCTGGGAGTCAAGCCCGACCCCGACCTGGTGAAAAAGATCGGCGACATGGTGCGCGCCTACGACGGCATCCTGGGCATCCACGATCTGATCGTACACGACTACGGGCCGAGCCGCCGGTTCGCCTCGGTGCATGCCGAGGTGTCGGTGCACAGCGACATCCTCGCCTCGCACGATATCATCGACCGCGCCGAGCGCGAGATCGCTGAGAAGCTCAACGTCGAGGTGGTGATCCACCTCGACCCGATCGAGACCGACTGCGAAAAGACCAATGAGCTGCGCGTCCTCACCCGGCGGCTGGTGCAGGAGATCGATCCTTCCTTTACCATCCACGACTTTCGCGCGGTCTACGGCGGGGCCCTGACCAATTTTATCTTCGATGTCAATGTTCCGGTCGAGACAGAGCAGAGCAGCGCGGAGATCAAAGAACTGATCGCCCGGAAGCTCAAGGAGATCGATCCCAATTATTACGCAGTGGTCACGGTGGATCGCGGCTACTGCTGATTACAATAGGAGAACCCTGTATATGGAGTTTGAATCTACCTTTGAACAGCTCACCCCCGAGCTTTCGATCTGCGTCACCCCCGACCACAAGTTCGGCACGGACGCTTTTTTGCTTGCGCACTTTGCGGGGCACCGGCGCAAGGATCTGGCCTGCGACTTGGGGTCGGGCTGCGGCATCATTCCGCTGCTCTGGTTCCGGAAGGACCCGCCCAGACAGGTGTATGCGGTGGAAATTCAGCCCAAGGCGATTGAACAGCTCAAGCTCACGGTGGAGCGCAACGGGCTGCACGGGCGCCTGCTGCCGGTGCTTGCCGATCTGAAGGCGTTGGACGGCCTGCTCCCGGCGGGTCAATTCGATTTGGTCACCTGCAACCCGCCTTATAAGGTCGCCAAGACGGGAATTCTCAGCGAATTGGACAGCGAGCGCATCGCGCGCCACGAGGTGCTGTGTACCATCCGCGACGTGTGCGCATCGGCGGCGCGGTTGCTCAAATTCGGCGGCCGGCTGTGTGTCTGCCAGCGCCCAGAGCGCCTGCCCGATGTGCTGGAGGCGATGCGCCAAGCCGGGGTGGAGCCCAAGCGGCTCCGCTTTGTGCAGCAGCGCGAGGGCTGCGCGCCCTGGCTGTTTCTGGTGCAGGGCAAGCGCGGGGCCAAACCCAGCTTGCAGGTGGAAAAGCCGCTGATCATCGAAGGCGGCGGGCGCGACGGCTTCAGCGAGGAGCTGCTTGAAATTTATGGCGGGGGGAAAGTGTGATGGCTGGGACGCTGTATGTGGTGGGTACGCCCATCGGCAATTTGAACGATATGACGCCTCGCGCGGTGCAGACGCTGTGCGCGGTCGATTTTATCGCCGCGGAGGACACCCGTGTGACCCAGAAACTACTCAACCACTTCGATATCAAAAAGCACACCATGAGCTACCATCAGCACAGCCGCGAGGCGGTGAGTGAACAGATTGTGGAGCGAATTTTGGCAGGGGAGAGCTGCGCGGTGGTGACCGACGCGGGGATGCCCTGTATCTCCGACCCAGGGGAAGATCTGGTGCGCCTGTGCGCGGAACGCGGCGTGGCCGTGGTCGTGGTGCCGGGGCCGTCCGCGGTGGTGTCCGCATTGGCGGTGTCCGGGCTTTCCACCGCGCGATTTTCCTTTGAGGGGTTCCTCTCCACCAACCGCAAAAACCGGCTGGAGCACCTCGAATCGATCAAAGGGGACCGGCACACGCTGATCTTTTATGAAGCGCCCCACAAATTGGTGAATACCCTGCGGGATTTGTTGGAGGCGCTGGGCGACCGGCGCGTTTCGCTGGCGCGCGAGCTGACCAAGCTGCACGAGGAGGTCATCCGCACCACCCTTTCCGGCGCATTGGAGCTTTATGAGCAACAGCCGCCGCGGGGCGAATATGTGCTGGTGGTGGAGGGCGCCCCGGAGCCCGCTCGGACCGAGCTCAGCTTCGACGACGCGGTCGAGCTGGTTCGCACACGGGTGCGAGGCGGGGAGCCGATCACCTCGGCCGCCAAGGAGCTGGCGAAGGAAACCGGATACAAAAAGGGCGACCTCTATAAGGCCGCGCTGTCGCAGGAAAATAATTGAATACAGAAAGCAAGCAGGTCACGGAGGACTCCCGCGACCTGCTTTTTCACTAAAATGGGTACATTTTGCCGGTTATTTTTCTTTTAGTTTGTCGATGGCCTCTTCCTTTGTGCCGGTGAAAAAAATATTTTTTCCACGATTGCTTTCATAGATAAAATCTTTTAACGGCTTGCTGGTATAGCGGGAATAGTCGCCGTACATCGCCACTTTAACCTGGTAGTTGATGAATTTCTGAAGGATTTCGCCGGCCAAGCCTGTGCTTAAAATGAAAAATTCATCTCCCATCGCTTCTTTGTTGATGACAATTCGGCGTACATCTGTCTGGTAACTCACACTTAAAATTAGATCCAGGGCGGATTGGACATCCACGATGACCGGTTTCTCGCTGAAAACGACCGCAATATTCGTGTCTCCTGCCTGGATAATATCAATCTTCATAGGTTTCCTCCACAGCCGGACAAGGCGTACCAAATTCAGTTGAGGCATAAAATTATCATATATTGTCTGTTTTGTCAAGCCTATTATGTCCCTTTTGAGGGCTGTCCAGCAAAAATTTCCTCACGTCCTCGGTACTCGCTTTTTATGATTTCAAACATTTCTTCGGGCGTTTCTTTGCAGCCGTTTTGTAGCCACAGCTTGATAATTCTGGTCAGTCCGCTCTTAAAAAACTCCATGTGGTACTCAATGAAACGACCGTCAAAATGCTTCTCTGCAAGATTGTAGTCATAGGCCCAAATCCTATATTTTTCATCGTATCCCAGTTTGAAGTAAGTGCGATAAAAAAGTTGATTTTCCACTATATGTTGAAATAGTATCAGATAGTTGTTGGAGTTAAATCCCTGCGTAACTTCATCTTTATATAATTCTGCAACCTGGGCTTCCAGCTTTTCCCGTATCGCGTCGGCCAACCCATATATATCCACATAGTTGGCGTAAAAGGTACTGCGGTTTAGATTTGCCCTTTTGCATATGTCGGACACGCTGATTTGATTTAGATCTTTCGTTTGCAGAAGCTCCACTAAGACCTGCTCAATTCTCTGCATGGACGCCCGTTTGCGCCTGTTATTTTTGGTATTCATGAAAATCCCCTTTAACCCAACATCTGTGTATATATTGTTGATTGCTTTCGTTTTGCGGCTCCATTATACTATTCTTGCAATAAACAATCAACTGTTGGCTTAAAGGAGGCGTTCAAATGAAAAAAAGTAGTTTTGTTGCGATGCTCATGGGGACGGTGAGCGGGGTGCTGTTTGCGCTGGGAATGTGCATGGCGCTCATTCCAGAATGGGGAGCGTTCCAGCCGGGGATTGTGTTCGGCTGCGTGGGGCTTCTGCTGGGGTTGGTCACTGTGATTGTCTGGCGGAAGATGGAACATAAGACCCCCATCCACTTCTCGGCAAAGACAATCCTTGCGATTGCGGTCGGTGTGATTGGGGCGTTGGCGCTGGGTGTTGGCATGTGCTTCTGTATGGTCTGGGGCAAAATGATGATCGGCATTGTCATTGGTCTGGTTGGCATTGTTGTCCTGCTTTGCCTGGTCCCCTTGACAAAGGGCCTGAAAGCGTGAAAGCAAAACAAACCGTTATCCGTATGATCGAGGGGACAAAGATAGGGAGGCAATTTATCCAAGAACAGAGGTTTCGGGCGCTTTTCTCCACCGCCCTTGGCCTGTCGGTAAATCTTCTGTATGCCTTTTATCATGGTGCGCTGGGCGTAGTCAATCAATCTCTGTGGTTTGTTGCGATGTGTGCATACTATATCATTTTAAGCTCCATGCGTTTTTCCGCTGTCCTGTGTGGGTGGAAGCGTAAATCTGTGGTTCCAGAAGATACAGAATATTTTGTAGCGAAATTATGCGGTGGATTGCTGGCCTTACTAAGTTTTATTTTGGCTGTCGTTGTCTCGATCAGCCTGTCCCAAAATGTTGCTGTGAAGCACGGTGAAATTGTCATGATTACGATTGCAACCTACACGTTTTATAAAATCACAATTGCAATCATAAGGGCTATAAAACAGCGTAAAAACACCGCCCCTCTGCTCACCGTGATTCGCACAATCGGGTATGCGGAAGTGGCCGCATCACTCCTGACTTTGCAGCGCTCCATGCTTGTATCATTTGGTCCGATGGACGATACAAGTATGGACATTATGAACGGTTTGACCGGAATATCAGTATGCTTGTTTATATTGCTGCTTGGGATTTTCACAATTTCGAGAAGCAGCAAGGAAAGGAAGAAAGCGGATGGCACAGTCTAAATTTGTAAAGGAAAACGAGAAAATCGCCAAGAAAATGGTAGGCACATTTGAAAAAATTGAGGGTGCGGTTGTCGGCAGCTATACCAAAGTCCAAGATGCTGTGGTCAGCGGGTACACCAAAGTTGAGGACGCTTTCGTTGATCGCTACCTTACCATGGATGGCGAAACCGTGGAGGAAGCAAAAGCGCGGCTGAAAGAGGAACAGGAAAGAAGGGCGGAAAAAGAAAAATAACATTTGTCACGCAAATACAGAACCATTCTGTTGTACGACGGCAAAGAAAAAAGCCGTCGTATAAGCAGCAACATTGTTACGCCCGAAGCGGCGGCTTTGAGAAAATCAGAGCCGCCGTTTCCCATTCGATCCGTCCCTTTCCGTCAACATCCAAATGAAAGTTGCATATGACCCACCATCAAGTTGAACCGCTGCGATCTCCACCTGTGCAAGATTCTAAAAAACTTCTGCTAATGGGGCAACAAAAATGGCCGCTAACCCGTCTGACAGGTAAGGAGGACTGGTATACTCTTGATATCACAGCAGGATATAACAGAGTGCGAGAATCAGCTTCTTATCCGCTTGGTTGTTGAGCAGGATAAAGAGGAGGATTAAAATGAGGATTTTGTCGTTATCGATGCCCAGCGCATCCATCACGCGGCTAATCGGACCGTTCTCGCCGCCGCTGAAGATCGAACCGATTGTGTTGCCCAGCGAGCCGAGCGGCCCGCCTCCGCTGAACAGGCCGCCGGACGGATTGGTGCGGCTCTGCGGTATTTGGATGACCGGCTTTTCCTGCGGCACGCTGTAGCGCTGTTCGGGATGGCCTGGGCGCTCGGGCGACCGCGCAAAGGTGGGAAAGTTCGGCCCGCCGCCCGAGTTGTTGTTTTCGCGGTGGGGCGGAGGCTCCTGTCGGTTGGATGCGGGGGGTTCGGTGTAGCCGCCGCTGTTTTCCAGGGCCTTGCGCGAGCGCTCCTGCATCTCGCGCACCCGTTCCACCGCCTCCTGCTGCATCCGCATGAGGTCCTTGGAGGAATAGTTGCTTCCGCTGCTCCATCCGTTCATCCGCCGTCACCCCCCAACAGGTTGCCGAGCAGGCCCGACTCTTTAATGAGCGGCAGCAGGTCGAGCAGCATCAGGATGCGCACCGCTTCGTCCACCTTTTTGCGGTTTTCCTCAGCCAGATGGGGCTTGAGCGCGCGCAGCAGGGCGGTGCTGCTGTTGTCGTTCTTCTGTGACAACAGTTGTTGTACCCTGAGCAGTTTGCTGATATCGAGGTTCGGCAGTCCGCTGTTGCCGCTCGGAGCGGCAGGGCCGCCGCCGCCTCCTCCGCCCAGACCGAGCGACGAAAGCAGCGATGAGAGGTCGGGCATTCCGCCGCCCTGTTGTTGCGGCTGTTGCGGTGGGGGAGGAGGCGGTTCGGAACCACCGCCGTTCTGCCCGAGCATCGACAGCACCTGATTCACTTGTTGCTTGCCCTCCTCCGAGGACAAAAACTGTGTGAGCATTTCGGTTAGATCAGCCATGGTTTCTCCCTCCCCGGGCGGCGCGCAGCCCGCCTATGTGCTGGAATGGAATCAGCCGTTGTTGTTCATCAGGCTTTGCAGGGTTCTTTTGGCGCGGTCGGAGTTGAGCAGTTCCTCCAAACGCTTGGGATCGTTGAGAATCTGTTGAACGTTTGCTGTGTTGACCCCCTGTGGCAACTCGCCTCTCTGTAGCTGAGCTTTGAGCTTGTCGGGCGCGACTCCCATCTTTTGACTGGCCATGCGCAACAGCAGGTCGATCTGGCCTTGGGAGAGGTTTGGCATGTTGGAATTGTTTTTCATCAGCATAAGCTCCTTATCAAATTGTCGATAATATTACTGAAAGTGTATTCCATTTCCCGAATTTTTATGTTAAAGTGAAAACGGGATTGCCCCCGCGGAGGCGTCCGCGACAAGTTAAATCTGGGAGGGAAGAGCGTTGAGAATTGTTGTGATGTCCGATTCACACCGGAGCGCTGCGAGCGTGCGCAAAATTGTAGAAAAGCATGAACACGACGCTGATTTGTTCCTTCATCTCGGCGATGGGGAGCGCGATTTTGAGGACATCATGGATCTGTATCCGGATCTGCACGGGCTGCATGTCTGCGGCAACTGCGATTTTTATTCCGCAGCGCCGGGCTACGATCTGGTCAAGATCGGCGGAAAGCGTATCTTCTTCACCCATGGGCATATCTACAATGTAAAATTCGGCATCGACGAGCTGCTGCACGCGGCGCGCGGGCTGGGTGCGGACATCGTTCTGTATGGGCACACCCATGTGCCACACAACGAATACATCGACGGGCTTTATCTGGTCAACCCGGGCAGTTGTTCGGGGATGAACGGCGGCGCTACTTATGCTGTCATCGACATCACCAGGGCGGGCGTGGTGCCGATCCTCGTCAAGCTCTGATCGCCGCATCACCATAGTTTATGAGAGAAAACGCCGATTGGTGCAAAACACTTTTGCGTCTTTCTATTTCCAAGTCAAAACAGGGCCGGAATTCCACAAATGCGGAATTCCGGCCCTTGTCTGTGCGGGGGTTATTTGGCGTCGATATAGGTGTACAGCGTGTATTTCGAGATGCCGAAATATTTGCTGACCTTATCGCCGCTTTTGGTGATGAGAAAAGCGCCCGTGTTGCTGAGAAACTGAATCGCCTTGATTTTATCCTCTTTGCCCATCAGCGCCACCGGTTTGCCCACCATCCGCACCGACTGCTCAATCAGCTCATCCAGCAGCTCGTTCACATTTTTGGCGATGTGCTCCGGCCCCTTGGTGTCCGGCGCGATGGCAGTCAGCGATTTGAGGCTGTTTTCGATCATCAACAGCCCGGTGATATCGTAGTTGATCGAGAAGATACCCACAACCCCATCCTTTTCGTCGCGGATATAGATGGTGCTCGACTTCAGGACACGGCCGTCATGCGTTTTGGTGAGGTAGCAAAGGTGGTCCTGGAGTTTGGTGCGGTCGCCGTTCAGCGCCTCCAGCACCACGGGGGAGGGCCCATCGCCCGCTTTGCGCGAGGTCACCTGCCCATTTTCGATGATTACGATGGAATTTTCGGTGAAGTGATTGCTCAGATCGTGCACCACCACTTCGCAATTTTCGCCGAACTGCTGGGCGATACCCTTGGCGAGCCTCTTTAAAAAGTCGTAAGTCAAACCTGGCAGCATGGCGATCCGCCCTCCGTTGCTTCGTCCTTCGGGACGAGTTTTGTTCTTCTCGTTACCATCTTACACGGATTTGAACGGAAATTCAACGTTCTTTACGAAAAAAAATAATTCCTAAAAAATATTTTTTAGAATGCACTGACACGCGGCCTGGCGGCCAAGGGATACACCACCTCGAATAGCATTTCATAAAATAATCCTGGGGATGCCCGTGTTGGGTGTCCCTTGGGCGCTTGACAAGGGGGATTCCGGATGACGAGGCGGAGCGCCTATGTGGCCCGTCGGGAGAGTGAATATTTTTGATCTGGAGCCTTGGGCGGCAAGATGCGGAAAAGTCGCATGGCAGCGCGATTTCCGGGTTCTGTGAATTTTGTACAGGAATGCCTGTTTTGGGGTTGTCGACCTGTAAAACTTGACAAATCGCGGCAGATGCTATAGAATGATTAAGGTTTGCCAGTAATCTCTCGCACTGAGTTCACACAGTCAACACATTGGTGGACTATGGTAAGGGAGGACATGGAGCTGTAGTTGAGTTTGATGTTCATCGATAAAAACAGGGAGGGATACCTTGAAACAAATTATTTATTACTATTTGTGTCTGAAGGTTTTGTTGAAAGCCGCAGCATGCGGTTATCTTTTGATAGCGGGCGCCATGGCGATGCCGAAGATCATCTATATCCTGTGTGCGCTGTTGGTTGTTGCAGGTGTGGTTGTGGCTGTCCGGCAGTTTGTGGGCCGCGGAAAGCCCAACGAGACGACGATGTTCTTTGCGGCAGAGGGCTTTGTCACTATTTTTAACCTCGCATTTGTGAGCGCAGGCACCATTGTCGAAACCGGCTGGTTGGACATGTTGGTCACTGGCAGTGTGTTGGATATCATCCTGGCGGCTGTAATCGTGTTCGTTGCGATTCGCAGTAAGACGGCCTATATCAACATGGGGAAGCAGCGGTTTCAACAGGTGCCTCAGCAGAGCGAAGCGTCCAGCAAGCTCCGTTGACATTGTCTCAATAGGAAACGGCGGGTTCCGCTTGGCGTGGGATCCGCTGTTTTTTGCCCATCGCACAGTCCCTCCTTCGGTGTCGCCGGGAGTTGTATTTTCAATCAGATTTGGTACTCTTGCGCTCACAGGGAAGACGGAGAAGCTGACTGTCAACCGATCATATATTATCATTATTTCCTAGCCAATCCTCAATGACATCTACAGCGTGTAGAGGTGGGATTTCTAATTGGTTCATCTGCTGCACCAGTTGGGAAACGATGTCCTTATGCAGGGAGATATTTGGGATGTACAGATCGCCGCAGCGGATTCCATAAGTGCGATGGATTTCTTCTTCAATCAGGGTTTCTTCCTCGGTGGTTACAAATTTCAAGTTTTACCACTCCTTATTTTGTTGTTTTATGACTTATACGATACCACATGTTGTAGTTGAATACTATTGACATGTTACCAGAAAATATTTGGAAATTTTTTACTAATATGTAAAAAATATGAAGTGTTCTTATCGAAAACAAGCATAATTTGCGGAATATACCCGCATCAACTTTCGAAAATACAGAAAATTAGTGTAAAAAAGAACAGCTATTCCCACAGTAATTTGAGAATAGCTGTTCTTTTTTATTTTTCTGTTGTCGCCGTCAGTAGATATCCCGTTTCTTTTTTACCGAGCGCACTACATTGATGCCGATAGAGAGCACGATACATCCCAGAATCAAGATCGGGATGGTCCATTTGCTGTAGCCGACCTCAGCTGAGATCACTTCCACCCAGAGGGCGTCCATCTCTGCGCTGACTTCAGGGGGCAGATCGTAGAAGAACTCCGCTTTTGCCATGATCTCCGCGGGCGGATAGATCACAGGGTTGTTTTGGGTTTCCTCGTCCAGCAGCTCATATGCCGCCAGATTCGGGGTGGAATAGCCGATGTATTCAATATTCGCTGCGGCCACCTCCGGCTCGCACAGAAAGTTGATATACATCTCCGCGGCTTCCTTCTGCTTGCTGCCCTTGGGAATGCAGATGGAATCGACAAACTTGTTGGTTCCTTCCTGCGGCACCACAAACGCAAGGTCTGGATTCTCGTCCATCATGGTGATGGCGTCGCCCGCGTAATAAGGCGCCAGCGCGGCCTCGCCGCCTTCCATCTTGTCGAAGATTTCATCCATGACGTAGGCCTGTACCAGGGATTTCTGCGCCTTCAGCTCATCCGCTGCGTCGCGGAGCTCCTCCAGATCGTGGGTGTTCAGCGAGTAACCGAGGCGTTTCTGCGCGATGCCAAACGCGTCGCGCGGATTGGAAAACATCAAAATATCGCCCAGATAGCGGGCATCCCACAGGGAGTCCCAGCTGGTGATGTCGTTATCCACCATGGTGGTGTTGTAGATGATGCCCACTGTGCCCCAGGTGTATGGAATGGAGTACTTGTCATCGGGGTCGTATTCCATCCCCATAAATTCGGGGTTTGTGAACTTGGCGTTGGGGATGTTGTCGAGGTTGAGCTCCTCCAGCATGTCCTCGCGGATGAATCGCGCGATCATATAGTCGGAGGGGATGATGACATCGTAGCTTGCGCCGCCGCTTTTCAGGCGGGCGTACAACTCCTCATTGGAGGCGAAGGTGGTGTAGTTCACCTTGATGCCGGTCAGCTCCTCAAACTCGGCGTTGACATCGATCGATTCCTCCGCATCGTTGCTGATGTATTCTCCCCAGTTGTGCACATTAATTGAAATCCCTTGTCCGCGGAACCTCTGGTAGTAGTCGTAATCCTCGACCTCCACCTCCGCGAAGGCGGGCACCGTCAGGACCTGCAACAGCATTAGCGGCACCGCCGCCAGCAAAAACAACCGTTTTCTCACAGCCGCGGCACCACCTTTCCGATGACCTTCTTGCCTTTGCTGGAATCCACGATGTTGTAGATGACCAACACCAGGATCACGACCGCAAAGATAATGGTGGAAAGCGCGTTGATTTCGGGGCTCACCTTGCGGCGCGTCATCGAGTAGATGGTGATCGGCAAGGTCTGTGCGGTGGGGCCTGCATTGAAATAAGAGATGATGAAGTCGTCCAACGAATAGGTGAACGACATGAGCAATCCCGACATCACGCCGGGCATGATCTCAGGCAGGGTCACCTTCCAAAACGCACGAAACGGGGTGCACCCAAGGTCAAGTGCGGCTTCGTAAACAAATCTGTCCATCTGTCGCAACTTGGGTAGGACATTGAGGATCACGTATGGCACGTTGAAGGTGATATGTGCCAAAATCAGCGTGGGGTAACCGAAATCGATCGGGATGCCGATCTTATCGCGCAGGAACACGAACAGCAGCATCAACGAAACGCCGGTGACGATCTCCGGGTTGATGACCGGCAGATAGGTGACGTTCATCACCACACCGCGCAGCCACTTGTTCATCGCGTTGATGCCGATGGCGGCAGCCGTGCCGATAATCACGGCGATGATGGTCGAAACCGCCGCGATGATTAAGGTTGTCTTGAGCGAGTCCAAAATCACGCGGTTGGAAAACAGCTTGCGGTACCAGTCGAATGTAAAGCCGGTGAAATTGCTGCGACTTTTGGACTCGTTGAAAGAGAAAAAGATCAGAACGAAGATGGGCATGTACAAAAATGCCATGACCAGCCAAAAATAAACCTTGGAGAGGCGTTTCATATCATCATCCCCTCCATTTCCTCATCAAATTGGTTGGTGATACTCATACAGAGCAGGATGAGCACCATCAATACAAGCGAAATGGCTGCGCCGAGGTTGGGGTTGTAGGCATTGCCGAGGAACTGTAAATCGATCAGGTCGCCGATCATGATGTTGCCGCCGCCGCCCAACATGCGCGAGATGATAAAGGTGGAGATGGCGGGGACGAATACCATGGTGATGCCTGAGCGGATGCCCGGCATGGACAGCGGCAGCACCACCTTGGAAAACACGCCGTAGGTGTTGGCGCCGAGGTCCTGCGCCGCCTCGATGACGCGGCCGTCGATCTTGACCATGATGGAGTAGAGCGGCAGGATCATGAACGGCAGGTAGTTGTACACCATACCGAGGACAACCGCGCCTTTGGTGTTAATCATATTGAAGGGGCCCATGCCGAACAGCGCAAAAAAGCGATTGATTAGGCCGTTTTTTTCCAGCAGGGTCATCCACGCATAGGTGCGCAGCAAAAAGTTCATCCACATGGGGATGATGCAGAGCATCAACAGGGTGCGCTGCTTATTCTCCGGTTTGCGCGAGATGTAAAATGCCAGCGGGTAGGCGATGACCAAGCAGATAAATGTTGCAATAGCGGCCAGCCAGATGGAGTGCATCAGCACACCCGAATATTCCCCCACGCGGGAGATGTTGTCGATGGTGAAGGTGCCGTCCGCGGTGGTCAGCGCGAAGTAAACCACCAGGCCGAGCGGTACAATCGTGAAAATCGCCATCCAGAGCAGGTATGGCGCGGAGGGAGCTTTTGATTTCATTAATCTCACGCCTCCTCCATTTTCTTCATAATGTGGATATCCTCGGGGTTGATCACCATGCCGATGGTGTCCCCCGGCTGCTCCGCAATGGTGGAGTGGATCATCCAATTGTATCCGCAGGCGCGCACAATCATCTCATAGTGCACGCCCTTGAAGATGATGGATTCGACGATGCCCGAAAGATGCCCCTGGATGGGCGGCACCACCTTGATGTCCTCGGGGCGCACCACCACGTCGATGCGCTCGTCCGGGTCAAAGCCCTTGTCCACACAGACAAAGTCGCGTCCGGCAAACTCCACGAGGAAATCCTTGTGCATCACCCCGTCGATGATATTGCTTTCCCCGATGAAATCGGCGACAAAGGCGTTTCTAGGCTCGTTGTAGATATCGATCGGAGTGCCGATCTGCTGGATGTCGCCGTCCTTCATGACGACGACGGTATCCGACATGGTCAGGGCCTCCTCCTGATCGTGGGTGACATAGATAAATGTGATGCCCAGGCTCTGCTGAATGCGTTTGAGCTCGAGCTGCATCTCCTTGCGCAGCTTGAGGTCGAGCGCGCCCAGCGGTTCGTCCAAAAGCAGCACCTTGGGGTGGTTCACCAGGGCGCGCGCGATCGCGACACGCTGCTGCTGTCCGCCCGAAAGCTGATGGACGCTGCGCTTTTCAAAGCCGGTGAGGTTGACCAGCGCGAGCATCTCCTGAACCCGTTCTTTGATGACCTTTTCGCTCATCTTTTTCAGCCGGAGGCCGAACGCCACGTTCTCGAACACATTCAGGTGCGGAAACAGGGCGTAACGCTGAAACACTGTGTTCACCTGGCGCTTATACGGCGGCAGGCTGTTGATGCGCTTGCCCTCAAAATAAACGTCACCTTTCAGCGGCTCGATAAAACCGCCAATGATGCGCAGGGTCGTGGTTTTGCCACAGCCCGACGGACCAAGAAAGGTGACAAATTCTTTGTCGTGTATGTCGAGGTTGAGCCCCTCCAATACACGCTCGCCGTCATACTCGACAACAATGTCTTTCAGACTGATGATGATGTTATCTCCCATGATTTCTGCATCCCCCTTTGCGGATTTTAAGTCACGCACGTAAATTAGCATTGAAGCTTGCCCCGCTTCAACCGCTGCACAGACGTTTTGCCCATCTGTGCCAAACCACTGTGGACCCACACCTGCTTTTGATACCGCTTCCCGCAAAAGGCTTTTCTCTAATCGTGACCATAAGGTTCGTTTTAGGCGGTACATACGCAGGCATGTTTTGTTATTTTGCTGTAGATGCCGGCGGAGAAATTCTGCTGTCGAGCGCCCCGGCTCCCCTCACGCTTGCCGTCTGTTGGACGGAACCGCGTTGGCAGGCGGCGCGGCGGGCATCCGCACCGATTCCAGTTGGATTCCATCAAACGACGGCTGTCACCGGGCTTTTGGGCAGGCTCCGCACTTTTGTTGCCAATGGACAACGAATTAAAATATAGCACAAAAATTTTAAATGTCAATGATTTTTCGTAATTTTATCGATTTTTCAAGCATTTAATCGAATTTTTCGCTTAAAACACCGGTTTTCCATCGGAATTCTTTGAAAATACTCCGAATTTCTCTCGAATCCTTTTGTTTTCTCTTGAGGCATTTCAAGTCTTATTCCTGTATGCTTTGGTGCAGATCCAAGCGGATTGGTATGTGCGTTCGCCCCGGTACGACTTGCCCCTTATTTTTGCGCACACGCAGGCTGCTGCATTCGACAGATATGAAATGCCGGCCCCCAAAACTATATTGGCACTGGATTCGGTCCACTTGCAGAGGAAGGAAACAATGTGTCATAGACAATTTTGTGCGTGACTGGAGGACTGAGCGCGCAATATAAAACAAAAAAAGACCGTATCAGTAAGCCAAACGGCTACTGATACGGTCTTCCGGTGGTGGACGCGCCGGGGCTCGAACCCGGGACCTCCTGCGTGTGAAGCAGGCACTCTAACCAGCTGAGCTACGCCTCCATTTTCAAGTGCTTGTTTATTATAACACATCTGTCCCCATAAGATCAAGAGGGATATGAAAAAAATTTTACATATTTTATCCGAAAGAAGGAAATCCATAAAAATGTCAAAAGGCGGACGGAAATTCATCCGTCCACCTTTTGAGAATGGTAAAGTTATCTTTGCAGTTCAAAGGATTTGCAGTCGGTGCACTGGTCCATGGTGGGGTTAGTTTCATGGGTGCCAATGGTAATGCAGTCGAGCGAACAGTAGTTTTTGTCCTTGCAATGGTAAGTGCACTGTTGAACGGTGCATTTGATGCATTCATTTGCGCGGCAATTATCCATAACTTTGTACCTCCTTCTCAAAAAGTGCACTATTATATTGTCCGTTTCTCGCGGTTTTATCACGGGGTTGTCGGCCAAAACGGGAAGATATTGCCGCGTAATTAGATCAACCGGCTGTAAATAAGCGATAAAACAACGGTTTTCCAGTTATTAACAGTTTTATCGATTGAAAATGGTGTAATCGGTTGACAAAACATTTCGCCCATATTATGATAAAATCAAGATAAAGAACTATTGTTGAGTGGGTTGGAGCCTTTCTTTCAGGGGTGATCCGGCCTTTTTTTCACATGGCCCATCTGGGCAAAACAGAATATTGGATAGAGACGGGAGGAGCTCCTATGAAGGTCTTACAGGGTATCGGCGCATCCCCCGGCATTGCCATCGGCCGGTTGTTTTTTTTCATGGGTGCAATTCATCCGGTGGACCGGCAGCTGATAGAGGATCCGCCGGCAGAGATCGAACGGTTTGAAGTCGCGCGCCAGGCTTCTATCGATAGCCTTCACCAAATTTACGAGCGGGCGCTGGAGGAGATCGGCCCCAAGGATTCGGCGATTTTTCAGATTCACGCCATGTTGTTGGACGATCTCGACTATGTGGCCAGCGTTACCCAAATCATTCAGGAGGAGCATGTCAATGCGGAGTATGCCGTCTACCAGACGGCGATGCGGCTTTTTGATGTATTTTCTTCCATCGACGACGATTATATGCGCCAGCGCGGCGCGGATGTTTTGGATATTTCCAAGCGCCTGCTGCGCACACTTACCGGCGCAAAGGAACAGAACCTGGATGAGGTCAACGGGCAGGTGATTATCGCAGCCGACGACCTGATGCCGAGTGAGACGATCCGGCTGGATCAGTCGAAGGCGCTCGCGTTTGTCACCCGCGAGGGGTCGCGTCACTCCCACACCGCCATTCTGGCGCGCACTATGGGCATTCCCGCTGTGGTGGGCCTGGAGGATGCTTTTGACTGCTTGGCCGATCGCGTCGAGGTGATTGTGGACGGCATGACCGGCGAGGTGTGTGTGGAGCCGGACGCTGAGACGCTGGAGCGCTACATCGCTCGAAGAGGGCAGTATCTGGCGGCCTGCAAGCGGTTGGCAAAGCTCAGAGATCAGCCGAGCATAACCAAGGATGGAATGCGTGTGGAGATCACCGCCAATGTCGGCAGCATCGGCGATGTGGAAATTGCGGTCAAAAACGGCGCGGAGGGCATCGGACTGTTCCGCAGTGAAGGGCTCTATCTGGGGCGCAACGAGGTTCCCACCGAAGGGGAGCAGTTTGTCATCTACCGCGAGGCGCTCGAACGGATGCCCGGCAAGCGGGTTATCATCCGCACCCTCGACCTCGGCGCGGACAAGCGCGCGCCCTGCCTCGGCCTGCTGCGCGAGGATAACCCGGCGATGGGCAGCCGCGCCATCCGGTACTGTCTATCCCATCCCGCGCTGTTTTGTACCCAGCTCCGGGCGCTTCTGCGCGCCTCAGTCTACGGCCACCTGGCGCTGCTCATCCCCATGGTCACCTCGCTGGAAGAGGTGCACCGCACCAAGGCGCTGATTGAGGAGATCAAGCGGGATCTGGATAACGAGGGCATTCCCTATGCAAACAATTACGAATTCGGTGTGATGATCGAGACCCCAGCCGCCGCCATGATCAGCGACCGTTTGGCGCAGGAGGTCGACTTCTTCAGCGTGGGTACCAACGACTTGACCCAGTATACCCTGGCGACCGACCGGACCAACCGTTCGCTCTCCGCGCTGTACAGCCCGCGCCATCCGGCGGTGTTGGGCCTGGTGCGTATGGCGGTGGAGAACGGCAGACGCCACGGCGTATGGACGGGCGTGTGCGGTGAGTCGGCCACCGACCCGGATTTGATTCCAGTATTTCTTTCGATGGGCGTTGCGGAGCTCTCCGTCGCGCCGCCCGCGATTCTAGATGTGCGAGAAAAGGTGCGCGCGCTGGATCTGACCAAAGCGAGATTGGACGGAAGGACAAAAGGTTTTTGAGCTTGACAACTTAAAGCTAAAAAAAGAGTGGTACAAGGCGGAAAACTCGCTGTGATTCCAAAAATTACAGCGAGTTTTTGGTAAATATTTCAAAATTTTGCCTGATGAAAACACCTAAAAAAAACGGCGGCCCCACAAAATAATTAAAACAGTTTCACAGTTGAATCTTCCGAACATTAGGTATACTATAGATAGGAACTTTTACACAGAGGCGGCCGCGCTGGCGGTGCGGCCTTTTAATATGTGCGAAAAAGAGGTGGTCCATGTGGATGACGATATGATCAGAACTCTGATCGCTATGGATCAGCGCGCCCGTAAGCTGGTACAGGCGGAGAAGGATCGACGCAGCGCCGCAAAGGCGGAGATTGCACAAGAAAAACAGGAGCTGGCCGATTCCTACCAGCGGCACGCGCAGGAGTACATCCGGAAGATGAAGGAGAAGGCCGACCAGAAAAATGCACGGCAGTTGGCCCAGGCGGAGGAGAATTTTCGCCAGGTGGAGGCCTCGCTGGAAAAGCAATACCAACAGAACAAGGAGCGGTGGATTCGTGAGCTTGTCGACCGCTGTATCTGACAGATGTAGCGGGCACCATCCAAACAGGGGAGGGGAGAGGCGTGCTTTCATCTTTTTCGGATAAGGCCATCATGACAAAGGCCATGTCCATGTACGGCAAGCGCATCACCGAGGAACAGTATCTGGAATTGCTGCACAAAAAGTCGGTGGCCGAGATTGCGGCCTATCTGCGCGACGAGACCGGCTATGCGGCCGCCCTGTCGGGCATCCAGCCCACGGCGATCCACCGCGGGCAGGTGGAGCTTTTGCTGCGCAAGGAGCGCTTTTCGCGCTATCTGAGGCTGATCCATTACGACAATAACCAGAAGGACAGCTATTACCGGTACCTCGTGATGGAGGTGGAGATCGAGCAGATTTTGCAGATGGTGCAGTTGCTCAACTCCGGGCGCGCGGGGGAGTACATCGTGCAGTACCCCGGCTTTTTGGGGCATATCACCAGCTTCGATCTGATGGCGCTCGCCCGTGTGCGCAGCTTCGACGACCTGATCGCCGTGCTGGCCGACACCGTTTACGGGCGCTTGCTGCTCAACTGCCGCCCTCGCGCGGGCCAGCCGATCAGCTACACGCGCTGTGAGGTGATCCTCGGCGCCTATTTTTATAAACACATCGAGGATGTGATCGACCAGAATTTCCGCGGCAAAATCCGGCTGCATCTGCATGAGATTTTCCAGACCCACTTGGAGCTACTCAACATCGGTACCATCTACCGCATCAAAAAGTATTTCCCGCAGACCCCGCGCGAGAAGGTGGTCAAGTGTATCTATCCAATGTGGAAGCGCATCCCGGAGGAAGAGCTCAACCGGATGCTCGACGCGGTTACAGCGGAGGAGTTTTTGGACGCGGTCGCCGCGTCGCCCTATTCGCGCTATGTGGGCAGCGACGACTTCACGTTTATCGAGTATCACACCGATTGCATCAATTATCATATGAGCCGGAGGTTTCTGCGCTTCGCCACCGATGCGCCGACAGCTTTCACCGCTTATATGTCCCTCAGCCGCATTGAGCTGAGCAACCTCACGACCATCATCGAGGGCGTGCGTTACGGCGTGGCGCCCAGCGAGATCAAAAAAATGCTCATACTGTAAACCAACGAAAGGTGGTGCGATGGATGTCAATTGAAAAGATGACGCTGGTTCAGATTACGGGCCATGTGGATGTGCTGGACAAGGTGCTGCGGCGCTGCTCTGATATCGGGCAGTTTCACCCCGAGCAGCCCGCGCAGCTCACCGACAAGGCCGGCGGCTTCACCCAAATGATGGAGGAAAACCCCTATAAGGCCCGCTTGAACCGCATTGTTGATATTGGCGTCAACGCTGGAATCACATTGAAATACGACGCGGCAGACGTGCGCAAGGTGGCATCCGATGGGATCGACGATTTTCTAGATAGCTTTCACAAGGAGCTGCTGGAGCTCAGTGACCGCAAGCGCGAACTGACCAAGGCGATTGAGGAGGGGCAGACCGCAGAGGTGCAGCTCCGTCATCTGGATTCGCTGGATGTCAGCCTGGATGAACTGTTCGCCTGCGAATTCCTCAAGATCCGGTTCGGCCGGCTGCCGGTGGACAGCTACGGCAAGCTCGCATATTACAAGGACCGGCTGTTCTTCTTTGTCAGCCTTTCAGAGGGCAGTACCTACCACTGGGGAATGTACATCACCACAGTAGACCACGTGGCCGAGGTGGACGACATCTTCTCCTCCCTCTATTTTGAGCGCATCCGCATCCCGGAGGCACATGGCACCCCCGGCATCGCCAAGCAGATGTTCAAAGACGAGCTCGTCAAGAACAAGGCGGAGCTGGAGGAGGTGAACAATCGCCTTGCGGAGCTGATCCGCGCCAACGAGGAAAAGTTTCAGGATATCTATTCGGGCGTGCGGTTCCGCAGCGAGTCGTTCGACCTGCGCCGCTATGTGAGCGTCTATAAGGGGCAGTTCCACCTGACCGGCTTTCTGCCGACGCGCGACGAGGAGGCGTTCCGCAAGAGCATTGAATCGATCGACCGCGCGCATGTGGAGTTTAAACCCCAGGACAGCGACAAGCGGCTGGTGACCCCCACCAAGCTGAACAACTGCAAGTTGTTCCAGCCGTTTGAAATGTTTGTGGATATGTACGGGACGCCGTCTTACAATGAGATCGATCCCACCCCGTTTGTGGGCATCACCTACACGCTGTTGTACGGCATTATGTTCGGTGATCTGGGGCAGGGCCTGGTGATCGCGCTGCTGGGCGCGTTGCTTTGGAAGTTCAAAAAGATGAACCTCGGCCGCATCATGACGCGCATCGGCATCTCGGCCGCCTGCTTCGGCTTGGTTTACGGCTCGGTGTTCGGCATGGAACATCTGCTCGACCCGCTCTACACTGATCTGCTGGGGCTGCCCGGCAAGCCGGTCGAGGTGATGGATCCGTTGACCATCAACAATCTGCTGATCTTTGCCATCGGGCTCGGCGTGGTGCTTATCATCGCGTCAATGACCATCAACATCGTGATCGGCCTGAAAAATCGGGATTTTGAGAAGGCGATTTTCTCTAACAACGGTCTGGCGGGCATGGTGTTCTATGTCGCGGTTTTGCTGGGGGTGCTCTCGATGCTCTCCGGCGGGCAGAGCCTGTTCACCCCGCTCTATATCCTGGCGTTCATCGTCCTGCCGATCCTGGTCATCTTCCTCAAGCATCCGCTTGGCAAGCTGACCCGCGGCAACAGACACATCAAGCCGGAGGGCGGCATCGGAAGTTTTATCCTCGAGGGCTTCTTTGAGTTGTTCGAGGTGGTACTCAGCTTTGTCACCAACACGATGTCCTTTTTGCGCGTCGGTGGCTTCATCATCAGCCACGCCGGCATGATGGCGGTGGTGCTCACCCTCACCGAGATGATGACCGGTTCGGGCAGCATCGTGGTGATGATCCTCGGCAACGCGTTCGTTATGGCGTTGGAGGGCTTCATTGTGGGTATTCAGGGGCTGCGCCTCGAGTTCTACGAATTGTTTAGCCGTTATTTTGAGGGACAGGGCAAGCCGTTCCGTCCCGTTGTCATTCAGTGATTATAATTTGGAGGGTTACATTATGAACAGCTATTGGATTCTTCTCCCCGCGATCATCGTTGCGCTCATCGCCGTTCCCCTGGTTTCGGTTGCCAGAGGCGCCAAGACCGGCAAACATGCCCGCAACCGCATCATCGGCAACCTGTGCATGTTCTTCGGCGTTTGCTTGTGTGCAGTCCTGTTTCCGGTGGGTGCCCTGGCCGCTGAGGGCGGCGTGGTTGCCTCGATCGTAGGCACCTCCGCGCAGGGCATGGGCTTCCTGGCCGCCGCGCTGGTCACCGGGCTTGCCGCCATCGGCGCCGGTATCGCAGTGGCCGCCGCCGCGCCTGCCGCTATCGGCGCGGTGTCGGAGGACCCCAAGTCGTTCGGTAAGGCCATCATCTTCGTGGTGCTCGGCGAAGGTATCGCTATCTACGGCCTGCTGATTTCGATCCTCATCATCAACAAACTGTAATTGGAGCAATATTGTGCAAGGGGGGCGTCCGCGATGAAACTGTTTCTGCTTAGCGACAATATCGATACCTATCTGGGGATGCGTCTGGCTGGTATCGAAGGAAAGGTGCTGCACGAGCGGGACGAAGTGGAGCAGGCGGTGCGCGAAGCGGTGGATGATCCGACGGTCGGAATCCTGCTCATCACCGAAAAGCTGGCCGACCTGTGCCCCGATCTGATCCAAAGCATCAAACTCGGCCAAAAACGTATGCTGGTGACCGAGGTGCCCGACCGCCACGGCGGCAGCCGCGCGGCCGGTGCGCTGGAACGCTATGTCAGCGAGGCCATCGGCGTGAAGATGTAGCGATACAAGAAAGGGGGAAAGCGGATTGGGAACAGCCAATAAGGAGACTGAGCGCAAGCTCGGCCTGTTTGAACAGGAGATCATGGGTTCGGCGCAGCAGATTTGCAAGGAAATCGACGACGAGCTGGAGGCCTACCGCGCCAGCGAAATGGGGCGGTATAAGGATGATGCGCTGGCCGAAACCGGCCAGATGATCCAATCCGAGCTGTCTGAACTTGTGGCGGAGGGGACACGCGAGCTCTCGCGCAAGAAGATGGAGCTCAAAAAGCGGCTCTATGTCAAGCGCGACGACTACACTAAGGAAATCTTTTCCGAGGCCCGCCGCCGCCTGGAGGAGTTCGCCAAAGGCGACCGCTACCCGGATTTTTTATATGATAAAGTGAAAAAGCTGCTCTCCGGCCGGGATGTGCAGGGAGCGCGGCTGCTGGTTCGCCAGGATGATATGCGCCTGGAGTCTGAGCTCAAAAAGTTGTGCGGCGCGGTCGAGCTCGCTGCGGACGACACCATCCGGCTGGGTGGGGCGCGCCTGGTCAATGAGGCGAAGAATTATATCGCCGACGAGACGCTCGACAATGCGCTCGAGGAGCAAAAAGAATGGTTCGCGGCAAATTCGGGCTTTATCGTCACCCTGTGACGGAACCACAGTCCTGTGAGGTGAAAACGATTGAACAATGTGATCTATTCCATCAACGGCCCGGTTGTAACCGTGAGGGATACCTCCGACTTTGAGATGCTGGAAATGGTCTACGTGGGGGAGAAGCGGCTGATCGGGGAGGTCATCGGCATCACCAGCGAGGCCACCACCATCCAGGTGTATGAGACCACCACGGGGCTGCGGCCCGGCGAGCCGGTCTATTCCACCGGGTCGCCCCTGTGCGCCACCCTCGGCCCAGGCATCCTGTCCGGTATCTTCGACGGCATCGAACGGCCGCTCGACGAGATTGCCGGGCGCTCGGGGGCCTATATCGACGAGGGCTGCAACATCCCGTCGCTGGATGAACAGCGCGAGTGGGACGTCACGGTTCTGGTGAAGGAGGGCGACCGGGTGACGGGTGGCCAAATCTATGCCACCTGCCCCGAAACCGAACTGATCGAGCACCGCTGTATGGTACCCCCGTCCCTCAGCGGAACGGTGACCTTTGCGGCGCCCAGCGGGCGCTATCATGTCAACGATGTGGTGGCCAAACTGAAGGATGAAAACGGCAAGGTGTGGGAGCTCACCCTCTGCCAGCGCTGGCCGATCCGCACGGCGCGGCCGTTTCTCGAGCGCCTGCCGATCTCTATGCCGCTCATCACCGGGCAGCGTGTGATCGACACCATGTTCCCGATCGCCAAGGGCGGCACCGCCGCGGTGCCGGGCGGGTTCGGTACCGGCAAGACCATGACCCAGCACCAGCTCGCCAAGTGGTGCGACGCGGACATCATCGTCTATGTGGGCTGCGGCGAGCGCGGCAACGAGATGACCCAGGTGCTCAAGGAGTTCGGCGAGCTGATCGACCCGAAGTCGGGCAAGCGGCTGACCGCACGCACCGTGTTGATCGCCAATACCTCCAACATGCCGGTGGCCGCGCGCGAGGCGTCGATCTACACCGGCATCACCCTGGCGGAGTATTACCGCGACATGGGCTACCATGTGGCGATCATGGCCGATTCCACCTCCCGCTGGGCGGAGGCGCTGCGCGAGATCTCCGGCCGTTTGGAGGAGATGCCCGCCGAGGAGGGCTTCCCGGCCTACCTGCCGTCGCGTATCTCGCAGTTCTATGAGCGCGCGGGCTATATGAAGACCCTGTGCGGCAAGGACGGCTCGGTCTCGATCATCGGCGCGGTCTCTCCGCAGGGCGCGGACTTCTCCGAACCTGTGACGCAGAATACCAAGCGGTTTGTGCGCTGTTTCTGGGCGCTGGACAAATCGCTCGCCTACGCGCGCCACTATCCGGCCATCAACTGGAACACCAGCTACAGCGAATATCTCGACGACCTCGCGAGATGGTACGGCGAAAACGTGGATAAGAGCTTCCTCAAAAAGCGGCAGCAGATCGCGTCGCTGCTGCACGAGGAAAACGAGCTGATGGAGATCGTCAAGTTGATCGGCTCCGACGTGCTGCCCGACGACCAGAAGCTGGTCATCGAGATCGCGCGCATCATCCGCGTGGGCTTTTTGCAGCAGAATGCGTTCCACAAGGACGACACCTATGTGCCGCTGCAAAAGCAGCTCAAGATGATGGAGGTCATCCTCTATCTCTACAACAGGGCAAAAGCCGTCGTGCAGTCCGGCCGTTCCCTCACCGAGGTGCTGGAGACCGGTGTGTTCGGCACCCTGCTTAAAATGAAATACGAAGTGCCCAACGATCATCTGGAACAGTTTGACCGCTACTATCAGACGATCGACGGGGCGTTCGAGCATCTCGACTGAAAGGAGGACGCAAAGCCATGAGTTATCAATTTGTAGGGCTCAGTGAGATCAACGGCCCGCTGGTGGTGTTGGATCACGTCCCCTCGGTCGGGTTCGACGAGATGGTGGAGCTCAAGCTGAAAAACGGAGCTGTCCGCCTGGGCCGCGTGGTGCAGATCGACGGCGGCCGCTGCGTCATCCAGGTGTTCGAGGGCACCAACGGCATCTCGCTCACCAACGCCTCGGTGCAATTGCTGGGCCATCCGATGGAGATGCCCCTGTCGCCCGAGATTTTGGGTCGCACCCTGTCCGGCGCGGGCAAGCCGATCGATGGGCTGGGCGAAATTTACGCGGTTAAGCGGGCGGATATCAATGGCAAGCCGCTCAATCCGGTATCGCGCACCTACCCCAAAAACTACATCAACACCGGCGTGTCGTCCATCGACTGCCTGACCACCCTCATCCGCGGCCAGAAGCTGCCGATCTTCTCAGGTTCGGGTATGCAGCACAATAAGCTGGCGGTGCAGATTGTGCGCCAGGCCAACATCGCCGAGACTTCCGGCCAGAAGTTCGGCATCGTGTTCGCCGCGATGGGCGTCAAGAACGACGTGGCCGATTACTTCCGCCGCTCGTTTGAAGAAGCGGGCGTGATGGACAAGGTGGTCATGTTCCTCAACCTCTCCAACGACCCGATCATCGAGCGCATTCTGACGCCGCGCTGCGCCCTCACCGTGGCGGAGTACCTGGCGTTTGAGCAGGATATGCACATTCTGGTGGTCATGACCGATATGACCTCCTATTGCGAGGCGCTGCGCGAGTTTTCCTCTTCAAAGGGCGAAATCCCCGGCCGAAAGGGCTACCCGGGTTACCTCTATTCCGACCTCGCGTCGCTGTACGAGCGCGCAGGCGTCATCGATTCGGCCAAGGGCTCGGTCACGCAGATTCCGATTCTGACCATGCCCAACGACGATATCACCCACCCTGTGCCCGACCTGACCGGCTACATCACCGAGGGCCAGATCGTGCTCGACCGTTCGCTCGACCAGATGGGCGTCTATCCGCCTGTCTCGGTGCTGCCGTCCCTGTCGCGTTTGATGAAGGACGGCATCGGCGAGGGTTACACCCGCGCGGATCATTCGGCGGTTTCCAACCAGCTATTTGCGAGCTACGCCCGCGTGCAGGACGCCAAGGCGCTCGCATCGGTCATCGGCGAGGAGGAGCTCTCCGAGGTGGATAAGCAGTATATGACCTTCGGCAAGGCGTTTGAAGGCCATTTCATCAACCAGGGGTTCCAGGAGGACCGCACGATCGACCAGACCCTCGACCTGGGCTGGCAGCTCCTGTCGCTGCTGCCGCGCGAGGAGCTCGACCGCGTGGAGAGTGACCTGCTGGATCAACATTACAAGCCCGAGGAAGCGAAGAAGCTGCTGGCTTAAACGGAGGTGAGGACGCATGGCGGAACAGGTGTTTCCAACCAAGGGCAACCTGATCGCAACCAAAAAGACGCTGTCCCTTTCCACCATGGGGTTCGACCTGATGGACCGCAAGCGCAACATCCTCATCCGTGAGATGATGCTGCTGATCGACAAATCCAAAATGCTCCGCAGGGAGATCGACGGCACCTATGAGCGCGCCTATCTGGCGCTCCAGCGGGCAAACATTACCCTGGGCGTCATCGACAACATCGCGGGCGCAGTCCCGGTGGATAGCGGCGTCAAGATCCATTTCCGCAGCGTAATGGGGGTGGATATCCCGGTGGTGGAGTACCACGACGAGGAGCCCCGCATCGCTTACGGCTTTTTGGATACCAACTCTCAGCTCGATTACGCCTATCAGTGCTTCCATGAGGTCAAGCGCATGACAGTGCTGCTCGCAGAGGTGGAAAACAGCGTCTACAAGCTGGCCAATGCCATTGTAAAGACGCAGCGGCGCGCCAACGCCTTGAAAAATGTGGTGATCCCGCGCCTGGAAAGCACCGTAAAGTTCATCAGCGATTCGCTGGAGGAAAAGGAGCGGGAGGAGTTCTCCCGGCTCAAGGTCATCAAGGCGACCAAGGCAAAAAAGAAAAATTGACGGGATCCCCTTTGCAGGGGATTCCGCTGTGCGCCTTCGGCGGCGGGTGGATTGCCCGCCGTGCGGAGGCGTTTTGCATAGAGGCGGGGGTCTCTTATATTTTTCTCTCCACCGCGCCGGATTCAGATTTGATCGGCGCAAATCATTTGGTCCTTTGATTTGGTAAACCGGACAGATCGTGGTACAATAAAGGAAAACGCAGTTGAAAGGGGAATGGCCGTTGCCATTTTGGAAGGAAAAAAAATTTTGGCGCCGTGCGCTTGTCTATCTGGGCACCGTGGCCGCCTCCCTCTTGTTTCTCTATTTTGGCAACCGGTTCGCCACAACCGGCTTTGAAATTTTTCCCGGTGCGAGCATGGAAAAGCCGGTCAAGGCGCAGGTGACGCAGATTCTGGAGCGCACCACCGACCACTATTCCCTCGACAGTGAGACGCCGTTGGAGAACGTCCGCATCTCGTTTGAGGCGCGGGTGCTGGGCGGTTGGCAGAAGGGGCTGACCGTCTCCTGCGAGCAGACGATCGACGCAATCACCCCGGTGAAGAACAAGGAGGTGGAGGTGGGGGACCGCGTGCTCATCTTTAACTCCGACCCGTCCTCGGCACGGAGCACCTGGATGTTCTGGGACTACATCCGCACCGACACGCTGCTGGTGCTGGGTCTGGTGTTCGCCGTGCTGCTGCTGTTGTTCGGCCGCTTCAAAGGAGTCAATACGCTGATCTCACTGGCATTCACCTGCTTGGCGGTGTTCGCGGTGTTTATCCCGTCGCTGCTTTCGGGGCACAACGCCTATGTCTCCTCAGTCGTCATCTGCTTATTTACCATTGTCATGACATTGCTCATCGTCAACGGTGCGAATACGAAGAGCCTGGCGGCTGGCTTGGGGTGCCTGGGGGGCGTGCTGGTATCGGGCGGATTGACCCTCCTGATGGATCACCTGCTCGCGCTCACCGGCCTACTCAACGAGGAATCGGCGTTTTTGTTGTATATGGACACCCCGAAGCCGATCGACCTCAAGGCGATCATCTTCGCTTCCATCATCATCGGCGCATTGGGCGCGATCATGGATGTGGCTATGTCGATCGCGTCGTCGCTCTACGAGCTGCGCGAGCAGGTGGAGGGGGCAGGCTTTGGGCTGCTGCTTCGCTCGGGCCTGCAAATCGGCCGGGACATCATGGGAACTATGGCAAACACGTTGGTGCTCGCCTATATTGGCAGTTCACTTTCGATGGTGCTGCTGTTGATCGCATACAACACCTCGCTGCTCGGTTTGCTCAACAAGGAGATGATCGTGGTGGAAATCTTGCAGGCGCTGGTGGGAAGCCTGGGCCTGCTCATTACCATCCCGCTCACTTCGGTGATCTCCGCGTGGTTCTACAGCCGCCACCGCGGCCAAGGTGGTGGGCAGGAGGGCACAGGGGAGACCGCTGCGGGTTGACAGATGGACGGGAACGGTCTACAATAACTAGAGATTCGTATGATGTAAGGAGATGCAAATTCCAATGAGTGAGAGTTGCAATCACGATTGCGGCAGCTGTTCGCAGAACTGTTCCAGCCGCGAACAAAATCCGGCGGATTTTCTGGAACAGCCCAATGAGCTGAGCTGCATCAAAAAGGTGATCGGCGTGGTCAGCGGCAAGGGCGGCGTGGGCAAGAGCCTGGTGACCGGTATGCTGTCGGTGCTGATGCGCCGCCGCGAGTACCGCGTGGGCGTGCTCGACGCGGACATCACCGGCCCCTCGGTGCCCAAGATGTTCGGTGTGCATGAGCGCGCGCACGGCGACGAAGGCGGAATCTATCCTGTCAAAACCAAGACGGGGATCGACCTGATGTCGGTGAACCTGCTGCTCGAAAACGAAAGCGACCCGGTGGTGTGGCGCGGACCCATCATCGCCGGTACGGTCAAACAGTTCTGGACCGATGTGATCTGGAACGACATTGACTTCCTGTTTGTGGACATGCCCCCGGGAACTGGCGACGTGGCCCTGACGGTGTTCCAGTCGATCCCGGTGGATGGGATCATCATTGTAACCTCCCCGCAGGAGCTGGTTTCGATGATCGTGGAAAAAGCGGTCAACATGGCCAAGATGATGAACATTCCGATTTTGGGCGTGGTGGAAAACTACAGCTATATCCAGTGCCCCGATTGTGGTAAACGCTTCCCGGTGTTCGGCGAGAGCCACATCGAGGAGACGGCGGCCCACTATGGGCTGAAGGTGCTCGGCCGGCTGCCGGTGAACCCGCAGCTCGCCCAAAATTGCGACGACGGCGTGATCGAAGCGTTTGAAGGCGATTGGTTGGAAGGCGCAGCGGATGCGCTCGAGGCGCTATAAAGGAAAAAGAAAAGCTGTCCCAATTCAGTCGGGACAGCTTTTTTTAAAATGCGACCAAGCCTGTAAGCCGGGTTCTGTATTTGACGGCAATCTATCTACGGCGGTCGTCGCCAACCGCCTCCAGCCACCTCTATTGGGGACGCGCAGGGCGCGTATTCGTCCCCGTTACACGGTGTTGCTCCGAATAGGGTTTACAGGGCCGCGCGGTCTCCCGCGCGCCGGTGAGCTCTTACCTCGCCTTTCCACCCTTACCGCTTGACGCGGCGGTATCTCTCTGTTGCACTATCCCTAGAGTCGCCTCCGGCTGCCGTTAGCAGCTATTCTTGCCCTGTGGAGCCCGGACTTTCCTCATGCGTTCCTTTTCAAAAACGCACGCTGCCGTCTGGCTTGCTCGCAATTTTAACAGTGATTATTCCCCAAGGGGGATGCCCTCCGCATCGGTCTGGATGGAACCGGTGAAGATCTGGATGCCCTCCACGAGGCCCCAGATGCCTGAAACCATCGGGCCGAGACCGCACAGCAGGGAACCGACGGTGCCCAACAGGACCTGAACAATCGCGCGGTCGGTATATCCGAGGTAAAAGTTGTGGATGCCCAACCACCCGAGCAGGATGCCCAGCAACCCGGCGGCCAATTTGGATTTCTTCTGATAGGTGACGCCGTCCCTCACATAGACGTTGCTGGTTTTTTTATAACCGGAGCCCAGTTGTGCGCCGCAGTTGATGCAGACAACCGCCAGCTCCTCGGTGGAAGAGCCGCAATTGGGGCAGTGATGGTTGCCGAGCCCAGCGGGCACCCCACATTTCGCGCAGATGTTGGAATCCGGCGGCAACGGTTCGCCACAGTTCCGACAATACATGGGCACAGCTCCTTTCTTCAAAAGGCTTAACTGATGATATCATTGGTCATTGGGCAAGGGGCAAACGCAGTTTGCGGATCTGCCTGGTCATAAAGCGCATCACAACGGCTCTGCGGCTATTATACCACGACACCGCGGCAATGTCCATCGCGTTTGGTCATACTTTTTTGTCGCTGAGGTGTGGATGTTTTGAAACGGGTTAAATGAAAACTTGCAAAAGAGAGGACAGGGTCCGAATCGATTGGAGAAAAAAATGAAAAAAATGAAGCAGCAGATAAAAAATGCTGCATTTTGGCCTTGATTTTGCCAACAAAAGCATATATAATGGAGGGCATAAATCAGATAGGAGGAATTTTCATGCAATATCAGAGCGAATATCTCCAGCGCGTCTACGATAGCGTTGTAAAGCGCAATCCGAACGAGCCGGAATACCTGCAGGCGGTCTCCGAGGTGCTCACCAGCTTTGAGCCTGTCGTGGCCAAGCGCCCTGACCTCGAGAAATACGGCATTGTGGAGCGCATTGTGGAGCCCGAGCGCGTCATCATGTTCCGCGTCTCCTGGGTGGACGACAGCGGCAAGGTGCAGGTCAACCGCGGCTATCGCGTGCAGTTTAACTCCGCGATCGGCCCGTATAAAGGCGGCCTGCGGTTCCATCCCTCGGTCAACCTCTCGATCATCAAATTCCTCGGCTTTGAGCAGATCTTCAAAAACAGCCTGACTACCCTGCCCATGGGCGGTGGCAAGGGCGGCTGCGATTTCGACCCCAAGGGCAAATCGGATAACGAAATCATGCGCTTCTGCCAGAGCTTTATGACTGAGCTCTCCAAGCATATCGGTGCGGATACCGACGTGCCCGCAGGCGATATCGGCGTAGGCGCGCGTGAGATCGGTTATATGTTCGGTCAGTACAAGCGCCTGCGCAACGAGTTTACCGGCGTGCTCACCGGCAAGGGGCTCACCTACGGCGGTTCCCTCACCCGCAAGGAGGCGACCGGTTACGGCCTGCTGTACTTCACCGAAGAGATGCTGAATTGCATGAAAGATGATTCCATCAGCGGCAAGACCATCGTCGTTTCCGGTGCCGGCAACGTCGCCATCTATGCAGCTGAGAAAGCCACCCAGCTGGGCGGCAAGGTGGTTGCGCTGTGCGATTCCACCGGCTACATCTACGACCCCAACGGCGTCAACCTCGACGTGGTCAAACAGATCAAAGAGGTGGAGCGCGCGCGCATCAGCGAGTATGTGAAACGTGTATCCGGCGCCGAATACCACGACGGCTGCTCCGGCATCTGGGGCATCAAGTGCGATGTGGCGCTGCCCTGTGCCACCCAGAACGAGCTGGACGGCGAGTCGGCCAAGAAGCTGATCGCCAACGGCGTGATGGCGGTTGCAGAGGGTGCCAACATGCCCTGCACCCCGGAGGCGATCGAGGCGTTCCAGTCCGCCGGCGTGCTGTATGCGCCCGGCAAGGCGTCCAACGCGGGTGGCGTGGCGGTCTCCGGCCTGGAGATGAGCCAGAACTCCATGCGTTACTCCTGGTCGTTTGAAGAGGTCGATGCGAAGCTCCAGGGCATCATGAAGAGCATCTTCCATGCGGCTTTCGACGCGGCCAAGGAATACGGCGTGGACGGCAACATCATGGCGGGCGCCAACATCGCGGGCTTCCTCAAGGTAGCCGACGCGATGATCGCGCAGGGCGTTGCGTACTGATCCATTTGTTGATGAGAGGCGTGCCGGAGAGCGTTTTCCGGCACGCCCTTTTGCTTCTCAGCACTTGCATTTCCTGCGCTAAAGTGCTAAAATGAAGGTTATAGATTTTACAGATCCGAAAATTACGACAAGGTTGTGAGAAAAATGAGCAATATCAAAGTGGAACTCGCAAAGACGCTGAAGGCCAAGCCGACCGACGAAAGCAAGCTGGGCTTCGGCGAGATTTTCACCGACCATATGTTTTTGATGGATTACACCGAGGGCAAGGGTTGGCACGACGCGCGCATCGTCCCCTATGGGCCGATCCCGATGGATCCGTCGGCCATGTGCCTGCACTACGGGCAGACGGTGTTTGAGGGCATGAAGGCCTACCGCACCCCGGACAACCGCATCCTCATGTTCCGCCCCGAGGAGAACTTCAAGCGCCTCAACCAGTCCAACGACCGCCTTCAGATTCCCGCTGTGGATGAGAAGCTGCTGCTCGAGGGTCTGGAGAAGCTTGTCGAGATCGAAAAGGATTGGGTGCCCCACACCGACGGTGCGTCGCTGTACATCCGTCCGTTCATCATCGCCACCGAGCCCAAGCTCGGCGTGAAGCCTTCGGCCAACTATCTGTACATTGTGGTGCTGTCCCCCTCGGGCGCATACTATAAGAGCGGCCTCAATCCTGTCAAAATTTACATCGAGACCCAATACACCCGTGCGGTCAAAGGCGGTACCGGTGCAGCCAAGACGGGCGGCAACTATGCGTCCAGCCTGAAGGCGCAGGAGATCGCCCACGAGCAGGGCTATTCGCAGGTGCTGTGGACCGACGGCGTGGAGCATAAATACATCGAGGAAGTGGGCGCGATGAACGTCTTCTTCGTGCTTGGCGACGAGATCGTTACCCCTGAGCTGGTCGGCTCTATCCTGCCCGGCATCACCCGCAAGTCCTCCATTGAACTGCTGCGCAGCTGGGGCTACAAGGTTTCTGAGCGCCGTCTGGCGGTCGCTGAGCTGGTGGAAGCCTATCAGGCGGGCAAGGTCAAGGAGGCGTTCGGCACCGGCACCGCCGCGGTCATCTCGCCCATTGGCGAACTGAAGGTGGGCGACCTGGTGATGACCTTCAACGACAACAAAATCGGCGAGATTTCGCAGAAGCTGTACGACAATCTCACCGGCATCCAGTACGGCAAACTGCCCGATACCCACAATTGGATGGACGAGGTTTGCAAGGGCTGATTCTTTTTTCAGTGAAAAGCGACGGTCGAAGGATACCCTGCGGCGAGTGGATCGCCGCAGGGCGTCTCTGCTTTGACAATCCGCGCGGTGGGCGTGGCAATTGAAGCGGGACGCATCCCATATCCCGTCGCTTTTGCGCGTCGATTCAGGGCTCAACCGGCCGGTCTTGGAAATAGTAGGTACGGTCGCGTTCGGCGACCGGCCGCAGGACGCGGCAGGGGTTGCCGGCGGCCACCACGTTCGCCGGAATATCCCGGGTTACTACGCTGCCCGCGCCGATCACCGCGCCGTCGCCGATTGTTACCTGTGGGCAGACGGTCACGTTGCCGCCGACCCAGACGTTGTCGCCGATGGTGATGGGAAACCCGTATTCCAGCCCGGTGTTGCGAAGCTCCGCGTCGAGCGGGTGCCCGGCGGTAAACAGGCTGACGTTCGGCGCGAACAGCACATTGTCCCCGATGGTCACGGGTGCGACATCCAGGATGGTACAGTTGTAGTTGCAATAGAAATTTTCGCCGATTTGGATGTTGCAGCCGTAGTCGCAGCGGAACGGCTGGTTGATCTGGAAGGTTGTGCCGATGCGGCCGAGCAGTTCCCGCAGGATGCGCTGCTGCTCCTCCGTCTCCCACGGGAGAAGCTGATTGAAGCGGTAGGTCAATCCCAGGGCGCGCTCCCGCGCGGCGGCAAGTTCCGGGTCGGATGCGAGATAAAGCCGGCCTGAAAGCATTTTTTCCTTTTCTGTCATTGCAAGACCCCCTGTTTTGGAGTGACGATGGGTCTTATTATTTCACAAAACGGTTCAAAAAACAAGCGAAGGTTGTGTTTATGTCCAGAGAACTATCTTTTACCGTGGATTCCAAGCAGGACGGGATGAAACTTTACGACTTTTTACGCCGGGAGCAGAAGTTTTCTTACCGGCTGATCACCTCGCTCAAACATCAGCCCAACGGTATTCAGATCAACCATGTCCATGCGCGCACCATCGACCGGCTCAAAACCGGGGATTTGGTTTCGGTCGCCCTGCCGCAGAATGACAACGAGGGGGCTGCGGTCTCCGATCTCTGGGTCCCCATCGTCTACGAGGACGACGACCTGATCATCTACGACAAGCCGGCCGGGATGAACTGCCACCCGTCGCGCCGGATACAAAACGACACCCTCGCCAACGTGTTTGCGCGGCATTGCAGGGAGCGCGGCCTGGCGATCACCTTTCGTTGCCTCAACCGGCTGGATATGGACACTTCCGGCCTGGTGCTGCTGGCAAAGAACCAGTATGTCGCGGCGCGCCTGAAGTTTGCGGTACAAAAGGAGTATGTCGCGCTGCTGCACGGGGTGCCCGACCCGCGCGAGGGCACTGTGCGGGAACCGATTGTGCGGATCAACGACATCTACACCAAGCGGCAGGTGGACCCGTCCGGCCAGCCTGCGGTGACCCATTACCGCGTGCTCGCCCGCTCAGAGGATGGCGCTTACAGCATGGCGCGGATGGTGTTGGAGACAGGGCGCACTCACCAGATTCGGGTGCATCTTTCTTATATCGGCCACCCGCTGGTGGGGGATGACATGTACGGCGGCAGAACCGATCTGCTCGCCCGGCAGGCGCTTCACTGTGAGCGCATGAGTTTTGTGCATCCGGTGACGGGGGAGGCCGTCGCGATGAGCGCGCCGCTGCCCAAAGATATGCAAAAGGCACGGAATGACGCAAAAATATGCATCGAATTCCCGATAGAATGAACGAAAAATGCATATTTTTGCAAAAGACACTTGATTTTAGGGGAATTCAGTGTATAATAGGAAGCATCAAAGCGGTTCTACAAAATATTGTGATAGTTGTGGAGGAGTACCTTATGAAAAAGATAGTAGCAGCACTGTTGGCAACTGTGATGGCGGCCAGCCTGTTTGCGGGTTGCGGCAACAAGAACGCGGCGGTGAATATCACCAAAGCGGAGGACTTGGAGGGCAAAAAGATCGGTGTACAGGCCGGCACCACCGGCGAAACCTATGTCACTGAGAGTGTCAAGGACGCCAAGGTGCAGTCCTTTAAATCCGGCATGGATGCGGCGCTCGACCTCAAAAACGGTGCGATCGATGCGATCGTCCTGGATGAGCTGCCCGCGAAAGCGATTGTGGAGCAGAATCCTGACCTGACCATCCTCGACTGCGACCTGGCCACTGAAGAATACGCCATCGCCGTGAAGAAGGGCAACACCGAGCTGCTCGAGAAGATCAATGCCACTATCCAGCGCATCAAAACCGACGGCACCTATGAGAGCATGGCCAACGCCTTTATGCCCGCCGATGGCGAGATCAAAATTCCCGAGCACAAGGCGACCGGGGGTGACACCGTGATCAAGATGGGCACCAACGCCGCATTTCCCCCGTTCGAGTATGTGGAGGGCAGCGAAGTGGTCGGCTTTGATATCACCATGTCCGAGGAGATCGCCGCCGATATGGGCGCGAAGCTGCAGGTCGAGGATATGAACTTCGACAGCTTGCTTTCCGCACTTTCCTCCGATGTGATCGACTTTGCCGCGGCTGGCATGAGCATCACCGAAGAGCGTCTGAAGAGCGTGGACTTTTCCGAGCCCTACTACTCTTCTAAGCAGGTCATCATCCTGAAGAAATAAGGGTTGATCCGAGAAATCCACCACAAGGGCGGAGTCCGCAAGGCTCCGCCCACGTGTTGTATCTGGAGGTAACGCATGAACGAAATCTACCGCAACCTCATTGCCGACGACCGATGGAAGCTGATTCTCGAGGGTCTGGGCAATACCATCGTGATCGCCCTGGGCGCCATCGTGATTGGTACCATCATCGGTGCGCTCCTGGCGCTGATGCGGGTCTCAAACAACCGCCTGCTCAAAGGGATCGCGCTGACCTACATCACCATCATCCGCGGTATCCCCGTGGTAACTCAGTTGATGATTTTCTCCTTTGTCGTTTTCCCGCCGCTGGGGCTTTCCAAGCTGACCATTGCTATCATCGGCTTCGGTGTGAACTCCGGCGCATATGTCGCCGAGATTTTCCGGGCTGGAATCCAGGGCGTGGGCATCGGGCAGATGGAGGCCGGGCGGTCGCTGGGCTTCAGCAAGGCGCAAACCATGCGGTATATCATTGTGCCGCAGGCGTTTAAGGCGGTGCTGCCCACTTATACCAACGAGTTTGTCGTATTGATCAAGGAGACCTCGGTCGCCGGCTATATCGCGATCCGCGATCTCACCAAGGTCAGCGATATGATCCGCAACGCCACCTACAACGCCTGGGTTCCCCTGTTGGCGGCCGCGATCATCTATCTGATTCTCACGCTCGGCTTGTCCCAGCTGTTTGCAGCACTGGAAAGGAGGATGGCGCGCAGTGATCGAGGTTAAAAATTTGGAAAAACACTTCAAGGATGTCGAGGTGCTCAAAGGCATCACCACGACGATCAATAAAGGGGAAAAGGTGGTTGTCATCGGGCCGTCCGGCTCGGGTAAGTCCACCTTTCTGCGCTGCCTGAACCGGTTGGAGGAGCCCACTGGAGGCGAAATCTTTTTTGAGGGCTATAACATCACCGATAAAAAGTGCAACATCAACGAGCTGCGCCGCAAGATGGGCATGGTGTTCCAGCAGTTCAATCTGTTCCCGCACCTCACCGTGCGGCAGAATATCACCCTTGCGCCGGTCAAGCAGGGTCTGATGTCGCAAGCGGATGCAGACAAGCGGGCGGATGAGCTGCTCGCCCGCATCGGTCTTTCGGATAAGGCGGAGACCTATCCCAGCAAGCTGTCAGGCGGCCAGCAGCAGCGCATCGCCATTGTGCGCGCGCTGGCGATGAATCCGGATGTGATGCTGTTTGACGAGCCGACCTCCGCACTGGACCCTGAGATGGTGGGCGAAGTGCTGGAGCTGATGAAGGATCTCGCAAACGAGGGGATGACGATGGTGGTGGTGACCCACGAGATGGGTTTTGCCCGCGAGGTCGCAACCCGCGTGATGTTTATGGATGAGGGTGTCATCATGGAGGAGAACACCCCGCAGGAGTTCTTCTCCCACCCGAAAAATCCGCGCCTTCAGGATTTTCTGGCGAAGGTGCTGTAAGAAATTTTCCGGCCCGCCGTTTTTGTTGAGAAAGCTGGTGGGCCTAATTTTATTCTCAAGGCTGCCGGAGAAAGGGTCGAAAAAGAGGGTTTCTTCGGTTGTAACAACAGCTACTTTATGCTATAATAACCGCAAGCAGTTCATATAAATTGATGGCCAGGGCGGTCTGCGCGCCTCGCTCGCCACCTTTATGGCGGCGCATGATGTGCGCATGTACCCGCTGCATGGCTGTCAGCGGTACTTTACGCGATATATTTCTGCTGTTATCAGGGTAAAAAGGGAGAAAAAGGAGTTTTTCCGATGATAAGCGAATCCAAGAAGCAGTTCATTGAATTTATGATGGCGGCGGGCGTGCTCCGTTTTGGCGAATTCAAAACCAAAAGCGGCAGGCTTTCGCCATATTTTGTCAACACCGGTAACTACCGCACCGGCGCTCAGATTTCACGGTTGGGCGAGTTCTATGCCCAATGCATCCACGAAACCTGCGGCGATCGCTTTGACGCGATGTTTGGCCCTGCATATAAGGGGATTCCATTGGTCACCTCGGCGGCTGGCGCGCTGGCGCGCTGCCACGGAACGGACAAGCCGTTCTTTTTTAATCGCAAGGAGGCCAAGGATCACGGCGAGGGCGGCAATCTGGTGGGTTATCAGCCGCAGGACGGCGACCGCATCATCATCATTGAGGATGTCATTACAGCCGGTACAGCGGTGCGCGAGACAGTGCCTGTGCTGCTTTCAGCGGCTCAGGTACAGGTAAGCGACATGTTTATCTCGGTCAACCGCTGTGAGATCGGCCAGCAGTCCGACCGCACCGCAGTTATGGAAGTCAAGGAAGAATTCGGTATCGATGTGCACGCCCTGGTGGATGTGCGCGATCTGTGCGAATATCTCCGCGGCCAGGGCGGCTATGCCGAGGTTCTGGAGGCCATGGAGCGCTATATGGACCGCTACTGCAAATTTTGATGCGATTGCCGGAGATGCGGGCGGATTGTCCGCAACTCTAGTGATATTTAGAAGCATCGGTCAATAGAATGATGATAGACCGATGCGATGATTGTGAAGGAGGATTTTTTATGTTTTGTCCAAGATGTGGAGCGGAGCTGCCGGATAACGCTCTGTCCTGTAACGCATGCGGCGCATCCCTGAGAGAAGAGGCTGCGGCCCCGGAACCGGCGAGCGCTCCCGCGCCTCAGCCGATTCCCCCGCAGTACGCCTATGATACCCCCCAACAGCCGGCTGGACAGCCCGCAATCAACAGCACCACCTACCTGGTGTTCGCCATTTTGGTCACCGTTTTGTGTTGTCTCCCGCTCGGTATCCCTGCGATCGTGTTTGCGACCAAGATCAGCAGCGCGCAGGCGGCCGGCGATTTCCTGGGTGCTCAGGATGCAGCCAAGAAGTCCAAGATGTGGTCGATCATAGCGGCGGTCAGCGGCGTGGTGGCGTCGATTCTTATCATCGTATTCTATGTCGTGATTCTGGGCGCAGCTATCGGCGGCGGTTATTACTATTAATCGGTTGTGACGCCAAAGAAGAAGCGTTGGCTGCTCGCGGGTGGCATCTGTTTTGCGTTGGGGCTGTGTGCGGCTTTGCTTTATTTCGTCAGCCCGGACGGCGCGGGTATCCCCTGTCCCGTTTATCTGCTCACCGGGTTCTATTGCCCGGGGTGCGGCGCTTCGCGCGCGCTGCGCAGCCTGCTGCATCTGCAATTTTATCAGGCGTTTCGCTACAATCCGGCGCTGGTGCTGCTGCTTCCGTTTATGATTTGGTACATAGCCGCGCGTTTGATCGATTATGTCAGAACCGGCGGCAACCATGTGGATGGAAAGCTGTCCCTTCGCCTGTTGTGGTGGGTGCTGGCGCTACTGATCCTTTATGGGATTGCGCGCAACCTTCCCTTTTTCCCGTTCAATCTATTGCGGCCAACCAAACTATGACAAAAAACCTCCGGTAAATAGCCGGAGGTTTTTTCTTTACCGCAATTATTTCCCAAGGAAAGGTGCACACTAATGGCGCGAATACAAAGTAAAAACAGGGGGTATATCCATGAAGATTAATCGCAGCAAAGTGGTCATTGTTGGGGCTGGCCTGGTGGGTTCCTCAACCGCTTTTAGCCTGATTACACAGGGGGTTTGTGACGAGGTGGCGCTGATCGATATCAACGAGGAGCGCGCGCAGGGGGAAGTGATGGATCTGCGCCACGGCATCGATTATTTGAATCGAAACGTGCGGGTCAAGATCGGAGCTTACGACGAGTGCGGCGACGCAGATATTGTGGTGATCACAGCAGGGCCGCCGCCCAAGGCGGGGGAGACCCGTCTCGATACCTTGGAGGCGTCGAAAAAGATCGTGCGGTCTATCGTCGAACCGGTGATGAAAAGCGGCTTTTCCGGCCATTTCCTCATCATCTCCAACCCGGTTGATATCATCGCACAGTATGTCTGGAAACTTTCTGGGCTGCCCAAGCAGCAGGTTTTGGGTACGGGCACCGCGCTGGATTCCGCCCGGCTCAAAAGCTTCATCGGGGATATGCTGCATGTCGATCCGCGCAGCGTTCACGCTTATGCGTTGGGGGAACACGGGGACAGCCAGATGGTCGCATGGTCGCATGTCACGGTGGGGGGTAAGAGCCTTTTTGAGATACTGGACGACAACGGGCGCCGTTTTTCCAGGGTCGATCTGGATCAGCTCGCCCATGAGACGGTCAAGGCGGGCTATGAGATATTGGAGCGGAAGGGAAACACCTATTATGGAATCGCCTCCACGGCCGTGGGCATCATCAAGGCGATCCTCTACGATGAAAATCGCATCATACCGGTTTCCACACTGCTGGAAGGGGAGTATGGAGTACACGGCGTATTTTGCGGCGTTCCCGCCATCCTCAACCGGAGCGGCGTCAAAGAGGTGATCGAGCTGCACCTCACCGAGGAGGAGGCCGAGGCGTTTCATCGCTCGGCAGAAGTGCTGCGCGAGTTTGTCCAGAATTGATAGGAAGCAAAATAGAACGCCGGAGGGGATCATACCTTCCGGCGTTGTTTGTTGTTTTATCGTTCGGCGGTGATACCAAACTGCTGCTCCAACAGGCTGATCGTTTGATCCAGGTTGTAAGCGGACAACAGCAGGGAAATGTCTACCTCCGAGGTGGTGATCATCAGCACATGGGCGTCGGCCGCAGCAGCGGCGGCGATCGCCTTGCCGGCTACCCCTTCCATCTCGCGCATCTCCTCGCCAAACAGTTGAACCTTGCTGTTTCCGTTGCTTACCAGTGGTTTCACATCGGGATAGTCAGCCTTGTATTTGTTCACCAAGGCCAGCACCTTGACCAGATCGTCGCCCGAAATGGTGAACGAGATGTCCACCCGGTCGCCGGTGGGGGCGGACTGGGAGATCATATCGATATTGATCCCTTGCTCAGCAAAATCACCGAACACCGCCGAAATAAATTTCAAATCTGCACCGATGCGGTTAAAAGTGACCAGTGCAATGTCATCGCTGACTGAAATCTTGCTGACACCGTTCATAGCTTTCAAACTCCTTTCCGCTATTCGACGGAATTTTGCATTCCGACCAGATCGCCCATATCGTACAGCCCAGCCGGCCGGCCGGCCAGAAAGAGGGCTGCGTTGACCGCTCCTGTGGCGAAAATTTCCTTGGACATCGCGGTGTGCGTCAAGGTGACGATTTCGTCCTTACCCGCAAAGATCACCTCGTGTTCGCCGACGATGGTGCCGCCGCGGATCGAATGGATGCCGATTTCGTTGGGGTCACGCTTCTGCCGCAGCGAATGTCGGTCATACCGATAGAGAAAGCGGTCGCTCTCGGCGTGATTGATCGCGTCGGCCAGCATCAGGGCGGTGCCGCTGGGGGCGTCGATCTTCTGATTGTGATGTTTCTCCACAATCTCAATGTCGAAGTCGTCGCCCAGCACCGCCACCGCTTTTTTGGCGAGCTCAGCGAGCAGGTTGACCCCCAACGACATATTGAAGGAGAAAAACACGGAGATGATCTCACTCGTCTTGCGCAGCAGCGCAATCTGCTCGTCGGAAAGACCGGTGGTCGCCACCACGATTGGGGTGGAGGTGTGCACCGCATATTCCAGAATGGGGGACAATGCGGACGGATGGGAGAAATCGATGATGCAATCCGCCTTCATGTTACATTTGGCGGGGCTGTCAAAGATGGGAAAGTCGTCGTAAACAGTGGTATTGAGGTCGAGCCCCGCTGTGATCTCACAGTCAGGCTTTTCCTTCACATAGGAAGCGATCACCCGCCCCATACGGCCGTTTGCGCCGGAAAGTATCAGCTTTTTCATGGTTTATAAACATCCTTCTTTTTTGGGCTGCCGCGCTGTTACGAGAGTAGGCCGGAGGCCCGAAGCTCCGAGATCAGCCGCGCGCGGTTTGCATCGTTCAAATCGGTCAGAGGCAGGCGGCAGGCGCCGGCGGCCCAGCCGAGCAGGTTCATTGCTTCCTTTACGGGGATGGGATTCACGTCGCAGAACAGGGCGTTGATGAGCGGCAGTAACTTGAGCTGCAATGCGGCGCTCTCTGCGGTCTTGCCGTCGAACCAGAGCTGACAGATGTCGTGGGTCTGCTGGGGCATCACATTGGAGAGCACCGAGATAACCCCCTTGGCGCCCAGTGACAGCAGCGGCACAATCTGGTCGTCGTTGCCCGAATAGAGGTCGAGCGTATCGCCGCACTCTGCCATCAGGTGCACAATTTTGGAGATGTTGCCGCTCGCTTCCTTGACCGCCACGATGTTGGGGTGCTTGGCGAGCTCCGCATAGGTGGAAACCGCAATGTCGCAGCCGGTGCGGCTGGGCACGTTGTAGAGAATCACCGGCAGGTCGGTCGCGTCCGCGATCGTATAAAAGTGGCGCACCAGGCCGGCCTGGGAGGTCTTGTTGTAATAGGGGGTCACCTGCAGCAGGGCGTCTGCGCCCACAGCGGCCGCCTCCTTGGAAAGCCAGACCGCATAGGCGGTGTCGTTGCTGCCCGCGCCCGCGATGACCGGAACCCGGCCGGCCACGTGCTGCACGGTATATTCGATCGCTTTGACATGCTCCTCGTCGCTCATGGTGGAGCTTTCGCCGGTGGTGCCGCAGATCACGATGGAATCGGTGTGGTTGACCAGCTGGAACTCCAGAATGCGACCCAGCTCCTCATAGTTGATCGAGCCGTCCTCCCACATGGGGGTGATTACGGCGACCCCTGCGCCGGTAAAAATGGTTCTTTTCATGACAATTCTCCTCTCCTAGCTGTGGAAAGCATCGATCAGTCGAGATAGCCCTTGGCCGCGAGCAGTTCCGCCAACAGCACGCCGCCGCCGGCCGCACCGCGCAGGGTGTTGTGAGAAAGACAGACGAACTTGTAGTCGTATTGGGTGTCCTCGCGCAGCCGGCCGATCGAAACCGCCATGCCCTTTTCCAGCATGCGGTCCAGTTTGGCCTGGGGGCGGTCGGACTCCTCAAAGTAGTGCAGGAACTGTTTGGGGGCCAGCGGCAGGCCGAGTTTCTGCGGCTCGCCAGCGAACGAGGCCCAGCGTTCCTTCATCTGCTCGATTGTGGGCTTGCGCTCGAAGCTGACGAACACCGCCGCGGTGTGCCCGTTGGAGACGGGAACGCGCAGGCATTGGGTGGTGATGGCGGGGGAATCCGCGTTGACAATGCGGTCGCCCTCGATGTGGCCCCACACCTTCAAAGGCTCCTGCTCGCTCTTTTCCTCCTCGCCGCCGATGTACGGGTTGAGGTTATCCACCATTTCGGGCCATGTTTCAAAGGTTTTTCCAGCGCCGGAGATCGCCTGATAGGTGCAGGCGAGCACCCGCTTCACGCCGAAATCCATGAGCGGCGCAAGGGCGGGCACATAGCTTTGGATCGAGCAGTTGGATTTCACCGCGATAAAACCGCGCTTGGTCCCCAGCCGTTTGCGTTGGCTCTCGATGATCTTCAGGTGGTCGGCGTTGAGCTCGGGGATCACCATGGGGACGTCGGGCGTCCAACGGTTGGCCGAGTTGTTGGAGATAACCGGGCACTCCGCCTTGGCGTAAGTTTCCTCAAGCGCCTTGATCTCCTCTTTTTTCATATCCACTGCGCAGAATACAAAGTCTGCGCGCGAGGCGACCGCCTGCACATCCGCGGCGTCCAGAACGACCATATCCTTCACTGTCTCCGGCATGGGGGTATCCATCGCCCAACGGGAACCCACAGCTTCCGCATAGGTCTTACCAGCGGAGCGGGAGCTGGCCGCCAGCACCGAGATGTGAAACCAGGGATGGTTCTCCAGCAGTTGTATAAAGCGCTGGCCAACCATGCCGGTCGCGCCAACGACGCCTACGTGAAATTCTTTCATCGTCGAAACATTCCTTTTCTATACTATTTTGTTTGGAAACACAGCATCGGCCCGTAAGGGGGCAATAAAAAAACCGGTTGAAAACCGGCCATCATTGCAATATAATAGAGATATTGACGTCTAAATTCGCAGAATCCTGCGCAAATCCAGTCGATAGCTCTTCATCATAATACAATGATGACAGTCACAGGCTTGTTCAGCGCGGCGACCAGGCAAGTTTACTCCGATTTAAACTTCCTTCGGCGGAGGGCCCTTTCACCGATGATGCAAACGATCAGATCGGAAATCATCTCATGGACTACTCATGCAACTCCGCGCCTCTATCCGGGGGATATTCTGTTAGCACTATATTAGCATTATAACGAATCTATGTCAATTATTTTTGCATGTGCAGCGCGTTATGGGCTGCGCAAAGTCCGCTTCTGAGGCGGCGCCCCGCTTTGTTTTAGAAAGGAAGTTGCCGAAAGTATATGAAGACATCCGATTTTTGGTTCGATCTGCCGCAGGAATTGATTGCGCAGACGCCGATTGAGCCGCGCGACCATTCCCGTATGCTCTGCCTCGACGGCGACACTGGGGCGCTGTGCCACCGGCATTTTTACGACCTCATCGATCTGCTGGAGCCGGGCGATACTTTGATTCTGAACGATTCGCGGGTACTGCCTGCCCGCCTCTACGGCGAGAAGGAGGGGACCGGGGCGCACATCGAGTTTCTGCTGCTGGAGCAGAAGGAGCAGGATGTGTGGGAGATTCTGGTGCGGCCGGGCAAAAAGGCTAGGCCCGGCGCGCGCTTCGTGTTCGGTGGCGGGCTGCTCGCCGGTGAAATCCTCGATACTGTGGAGGGCGGTAACCGCCTGGTGCGGTTTACCTATCCGCAGGGGGAAAACTTCTACGCCATCCTGGAGCGGATTGGCCAGATGCCGCTGCCGCCCTACATCACCCGGAGGTTGGAGGATAAGGAGCGCTATCAGACGGTCTATTCCAAGGAGCTGGGCTCGGCTGCTGCCCCCACAGCTGGACTGCACTTCACCCAAGAAATGCTCGCCGCCCTGCGGGAAAAGGGGGTTCGCATCGGCTATGTGACGCTGCATGTCGGGCTCGGCACCTTCCGTCCGGTGAAGGTGGACAACGTGCTAGAACACCATATGCACTCGGAACACTACCATATCCCGCCTGAGACCGCCGAGTTGATCGCCGCTACTCGGGCAGCGGGGCGGCGGGTGATCGGGGTGGGCACCACCGCCTGCCGCACGGTCGAATCGGTCGCTACCAAGTACGGCGAGGTGCGGGCCGACGAGGGCTATACCGATATTTTTATCTACCCGGGCTACCAGTTTAAGGTGCTCGACGGATTGATTACCAATTTCCACCTGCCGGAAAGCACGCTCATCATGCTGGTTTCTGCCTTTGCGGGTTACCGCCATATCATGGACGCCTACCGAGTGGCGGTGGAGGAGCGGTACCGCTTCTTCAGCTTTGGCGACTGCATGTTTCTTACCCGCTGCCACGGCGACACCTTGAATGGGTTGGAGTGAAGCGGCGGAAAATAAAATAGATGAGAGGAAACAAATGGCAAAGTATACATTATTAAAACAGGAGGGGACAGCCCGGCGGGGGCAGTTCGAGACGGTACACGGGACGATTCAGACCCCGGCGTTTATGAATGTGGGCACCGCGGCCGCCATCAAGGGGGGAGTCTCTTCCTACGATCTGGTGGACCTCAAATGCCAGGTGGAGCTGTGCAACACCTACCATCTGCACCTGCGGCCGGGCGACGACCTGATCCATGAGCTCGGTGGCCTGTACAAATTCATGGGTTGGCGCGGCCCCATCCTCACCGACAGCGGCGGCTTTCAGGTGTTCTCGCTGGCACAGCTGCGCACGATAAAGGAAGAAGGCGTCACCTTCAACTCCCATATCGACGGCAAGCGTATCTTTATGGGGCCAGAGCAGAGTATGCAGATTCAGTCCCACCTGGCGTCGACCATCGCCATGGCCTTCGACGAGTGCATCGAGAACCCGGCCACGCGCGAATACACCCGCCAGTCGATCGACCGCACCACCCGCTGGCTGGTGCGCTGCCAGAAGGAGATGAACCGCCTCAACTCGCTGGAGAGCACCATCAACCGCGATCAGTTGCTGTTCGGCATCAACCAGGGCAGCACCTTCCACGACCTGCGCATCGAGCATATGAAGCAGATCGCCGATCTCGGCCTCGATGGCTACGCGATCGGCGGGCTGGCTGTGGGGGACACCGCCGAGGAGATGTACGGCGTCATCGAGGCGATCGAGCCGCATATGCCCGCGGATAAAATCCGTTATCTGATGGGAGTGGGCACCCCGGTCAACATCATCGAGGCGGTCTACCGCGGGGTCGATCTGTTCGACTGCGTGATGCCCAGCCGCAACGCGCGCCACGGGCATCTGTTCACCTGGAGCGGCATTCGCAACATCCTGAACGAGAAGTATGCCCGCGACGACGCCCCGCTCGACGATCAGTGCGGTTGCCCCTGCTGCCAGCGGCATTCGCGCGCCTATCTGCGCCACCTGTTCAAGGCGGGGGAGATACTGGGGATGCGGCTCGCCGTGCAGCACAACCTGTATTTTTACAATACCCTGATGGAAAAAATTCGCGAGGCCCTGGATGCGGGGCGGTTCGAGCAGTTCCGTGCCCAGATGCTGCCCATTCTGGGAAGGCGCGTCTGATATTTCACCGCTTGTTTACAAATAGAGGCTTAGAACCGCTTGCAACCGCATGGAATTCGCGCTATAATATTTTATACTGTGTATTCGGCGGCGGAATTTTCCGCCATTGGAAATTGAAAAGTAATCGGAGGTAAATTGGTATGTCATTTGCAAATTTGCTGGATACCGCTGCGTCGGGCGCAGATCAGGCCGCGCAGGGCGGTATAGCACCGTATTCTTCGCTCATTATGTTGGTGTTGATGTTTGTGGTCTTTTACTTCATCCTGATTCGTCCACAGAAAAAGCGCGAGAAGGAAACCGCAAAGATGAGAAGCAATTTGGAGATCGGCGATGAGGTCGTCACCATCGGCGGTATTGTGGGCATCGTGGTCAGCCTGAAGGAGGATACTGTCGTCATCGAGACCGGTTCTGACCGCAGCAAAATCCGCTTCCTGCGCGCTGCGATCCAGCAGAACAACACGCCGCACGAGGATTTGACCCCGGTGAAATCCACCGAGGAAAGCAGCAGCAAATAAACGAGCCTGAAAACACCGGGAGGAAGCCCGCGCGGATTTGCGCTGGTTCCGCCCGGTTTTTTTCGACTGTTCCCCTGCGGGAATAAACAGGGCCGCGCCTGAATATCCTTTTGGTGTGGAGACCCGGTTCGCCGGGGACAATTCCGGCTGTTTGGAAGCCGCGCACAGCCGGAGAACCGACTCAAATGATACGCCGTCGCGCGGCGGCAGAATGGGGCTTTGCAATGAAACAGAGCAAATCCAGACACGAAATGGATGGAACCATGAAATACTTGAAGCCAATTCTGGTTGGAACCGCGGTGGGCGCTGTAGCCATCACCGTGGTGCTGATGGTGCTCTCGTTGCTGCTTTCGCTGCAAAACATTCCGCAGATGCTGATCACCCCGATGGTGTTGGTCGCCTTGGGCGTCGGCGCGTTTTTGGGCGGAAATTTCGCCGCCAAGCTCACGAGGGAAAAAGGGCTACTGGTGGGCCTGTGCTGCGGCGCGCTGCTGTTTTTGGCGCTTTGGCTGTTCGGTCAGGCGATCCATGGCGGCGGTTTCGGCGCCATCGGCATCGTGAAGCTGGCGGTTGCGCTGGGTCTTTCCGCATTGGGCGGCGTTATGGGAGTCAATGCAAAAAAACGCAGGAAATAATTGAATACAGCGGCAGATTATGCTATAATATGAGTACATTCGATGATTTGGGAGGATAGATTGATGAATCACGTCAAGACATTGAACAAAGCGAACCTGAAAGAGTCCGCGGTCAAGGGTGGTTGCGGCGAATGCCAGGCTTCCTGCCAGTCCGCCTGCAAAACGTCCTGCACGGTCGCGAACCAGAAATGTGAGAACAAAAATCGCTGAGGTCCGACTGCCCGGCGGTGATGGCGCGGCGAAAAGGCGCGCCGGATGAGAAGAAGGGATAGCGGTGAGAGGACGCGATGGCATCGGGCCGCGCGCCGTGCTCCCCGGCTGTCCCTTTCTTTTGGTCAAAACTTCAAAAAGATGGAGAATCACCTATGATACATAAATTTTACCAGAACGGATACCACATTGTTCTGGATGTGAACAGCGGCGCGGTGCATGTGGTGGACCGCCTGATCTACGACATGCTCGACCTCGTTGAACTTCCACTGGCACAGGACTGCCCGGAGGAGCTTCTGGAGCGCTTTGCGGGCGAATATTCCCGCGAAGAGATCGCCGAGGCGTACGGGGAGATTTCCGCACTCTGCGACGCGGGCCAGTTGTTCACCGCCGACGAATACGAGCAGTTTGCCAACCTGATGGTATCCGCTCCGATCAAGGCGATGTGCCTGCATGTGGCGCACGACTGCAACCTGCGCTGCAAATATTGCTTTGCGTCCACGGGCGAATACGGCGAGGGCAGGGGCCGCAAGCTGATGCCGGTTGAGATCGGCAAAAAGGCGATCGACTTCCTGATCGAGCAGAGCTACGGGCGCAAGAATCTGGAGCTCGACTTCTTCGGCGGCGAGCCGCTGATGAACTTTGAGATGGTCAAGGAGACGGTGCGCTACGCGCGCGAGCGGGAAAAGGAGACCGGCAAGAACTTCCGCTTCACCATCACCACCAACGGAATGCTGCTGGACGACGACAAGATCGATTTCATCAACCGAGAGATGTCCAACGTCGTCCTGTCGGTGGACGGCCGCCCGGAGGTCAACGACCGGATGCGCCCCACCCCCAACGGCAAGGGTTGTTACGACATCATCATGCCAAAGTTTAAGCGCCTGGTGGAGAAGCGCGGCCAGGATCAGTACTATGTGCGCGGGACCTTCACCAAATACAATCTCGACTTCGGCAACGACGTGCTGCACTTTGCGGACGAGGGCTTCGACCAGATCTCGGTGGAGCCGGTGGTGTCCCCGGCCGATCAGCCGTATGCGCTCACACCGGCCGATCTGCCTGCGATCTACGCGGAATACGAACGGCTCGCAAAGCTGATTATTGAGCGGAAAAAGGCGGGCAAAGGGTTCAACTTTTTCCACTTCATGCTCGATCTCGACCAAGGCCCCTGCGCCATCAAGCGTCTGCGCGGCTGCGGCTGCGGCAACGAATATGTCGCGGTCACCCCGGACGGGGACATCTATCCCTGCCACCAATTTGTGGGGCAGGAGGAGTGGAAGATGGGAAGCCTGCTGGACGGTTCCCTCGACCTCAAGATGAAGGACCGCTTTGCCAAGGCGAATGTCTATGCCAAGGAGGATTGCCGCAACTGTTGGGCAAAATTCTATTGCAGCGGCGGCTGCAACGCGAACAGCGCCCAATACGAGGGCGATATCCTCAAGCCGCATAAAATTTCCTGCGATACTGAGAAAAAGCGCCTGGAATGCGCCATCATGATCCGCGCAGCCATGGCCGATACAGAAGAAGAATAGAAAGAGTCCCCGTCTCCCGGCGCAGTTTGGCGCGGTGAAACGGGGGCTTTGTGTTATTCTTCGCCAGGGGCCGGCATCCCGGCGGTTTCTCCGGCCGGCTGATGTCCGGCGACATACAGCTTGGATGCCTTTTGAATCTCCGGAAGCGCCTGCTGTAAATCGTCCATACAGCGCATCAGCTTGTTGTGCAGGCGCCGCTCCGCCGCGTTGGAGAGGATGACCGTAACCACCGAAACGATGGTGGAGACCAGGACGACGGCGACGGACATCCGGCCCAACCCTATTTTGGAGCCTTTGCGTTTCATTGCGCAGCCCACCTTCCCAAATTGTTTTCTCCAGTATAGCGCATTTGGCGCGGCTATACAATCGCCCGGACACATATTTCCTCGCTTTTTTTCATATCTATTGGCAAAGTGAACTGCAAAGGAATGATCAAGAATGGGGACAATCCGGGTAAGCTCGCCCACTATGCGCATGATGCTGCGCTATTTTCACGCCTACCGGCAGATTTTTCTCTACGCCGTGCTGTTTCTGGCCGGGATATTGACGGGGGCGCTGTTTTTGAAGTCAGCCGATACGCAGACCCTGCAAAGCCTTTCGACGCTGATAGGGCACTTTGCAGTGCGGCGCGGCGAACAGAATATCCTCACCACCTTTGTTTCATCGTTTACATCCACCGCCCTGATGCTCGCCATCCTGTTTGTGTGCGGTTTTTGCGCTGTGGCCCAGCCGGTGATCGTGCTGCTGCCCTTCTTCCGGGGGCTCGGCTTCGGATATCAGGCGGGCTATCTCTACGCGCAGAACGGGTTTCTCGGGGTGGGCTATGTGGCGCTGGTGCTGCTGCCCAATATGCTGCTTTCCACGCTGATTTTGATTTACGGCTGCGGCGAGGCGTTTTCCATGTCCACCGCTTATTACCGCAGCACCAAACAGGAGGGCGGTTCGCACCTGATCCAGCCGAAGGCATACTGCGTCAAATTCATGCTGCTGCTGTTTTTGTCGCTGGCCTCCGCCCTGATCGATGCGCTGTGCAACGCGCTGTTCAGCGGCCTGTTTCCCATGATCTGACGAAAAATATCCCCGGCTGAAACCGCACTGCGCGGCCAGCCGGGGATTTCTCTTGTTACAGCGGGATGCGGTCGAAGCAGTTGCCCGAGAGAACCAGCACATCCCCCTCCAGAATGGGGGTGGAGCCCTTGGGGACGATCACCTCGTTGCCGCGTTTGATCATCACCACCAGGATTTCCTCCGGAATGCCCGCATCCATCACGTTTTTGCCCGCCCAGGGGTTGCCGGGTCCCACGGTCAGTTCCAGCAGGTTGGTGAGCGCTTCGTCCTGATAATCGTTGAAGGTTTTGAACACCGATCCCTCCGGCTCGACCAGGTGCAGTTTTTTGGCCACAGTGGGGATGAGCGAGCCTTGAAGGGTGACCGAAAAGAGCGCGACCAGGAACACGATATGAAAGATGTCGTTGTTGACCAGCGCCCCGGAGTTGACTGCAAAGATGGCGAACACGATGGAGGCTGCGCCGCGCAGGCCCACCCAGGAAACCAGCAACTGCGCTTTGAACGGCACCTTGAACCACGAGAGGATCGAGAAGGTGGCGGCGGGCCGGGCTACGAACATCATAAACAGCGAGATCAGGATGCCGGGCACCAACACATTGTGCAGCTGTGAGGGGAAGGAAAGCAACCCCAGGGTGAAAAACAGAAGAATTTGCATCAGCCAGGAGATGCCGTCGTAGAAGTGTACCAGGCTGCGCTTGTGCAGGATGCGGCTGTTGCCCAGGATGATGCCGATGAGGTAGACGCACAGATAGCCGTTGCCGCCCACCGATTCGCTGGCCGCGTAGCCGAGCATCACCACAGCCATCACCAGGATGGGGTAGAGTCCGTCGATTTCCAGGTCGATGCGGCGCAGGGCGAAGGCGGTGATCTTAGCCAGTACCACGCCGATGATGAGTCCGTAAAACACCTGCCCAAACAGCATCATCGGAAGGGAACCGCTGTTTTGTCCAGTCATCAGCGAGATCACGATGATGGTACACATGTAAGCGAATGGGTCGTTGCTGCCGCTCTCGATCTCCAAAAGTGAGGCAAGTCCCCCCTTGAGGTTGAGTTTACGCGAGCGCAGCACTGAAAAGACCGACGCGGCGTCGGTGGAGGCCAATACCGAGCCGATCAACAGGCCCTCGAGCAGGGATGTTTTCAGCACGAGCTGGCAAAACAGGCCGGTGAGCAGCGCGGTCAGCCAGACGCCAACGGTGGAAAGCAGCACGGCGCGGACAGCCACCGGCCGTGCAGCCTCCCAATTGGTTCCAAATCCGCCGTAAAACATGATGAAGATGAGGCCTACAGAGCAGATCTGGCTGGCCAGTTCAAAGCTGTCAAACTGGATGCCCACCAGCCCGTCCGAGCCGAACAGCATACCCAGCAGCAAAAAGAGCAGCAGGGCGGGTACTCCAAACCGGTAGAAGATTTTACTTGACGCGATGGCGAGCAGAAGGATCAGCGAACCGATCATGAGAAGTTGCAGCATTGCATTTCTCCTTTCCGTATTATTTTATCTTATTATTATAGTACCATCGCGCGGTGCGTCTGGCAATTCCGAAAGTCGTTAAGATTTCTTTATGTGCTGTGCCGGTCCCTGAAAACCGATCAAAAAGACGGCGCACATCAGCAGCAGACTGGCTGAACCGCCGAGCGGGCCCGCGGTGACCTGCGCCGGATGGGAGAGGCCGCTCCAAACCGTCAGAGCTTGCGGGAACAGCCGGAGCAACAGGCAGAACAGCCCCAGCGTGACCGCCGCGTGAACCGGTCGAGAGATCAGAAAGGGCCTGGTGTCGATCCCGCTGCCGTGAACCGCGGCCAACACCTGAAAGATCACCGACAGCCCTGAAAAGGAGAGCAGCGCGGCGGCGGCGAGCAGCCCGGCGTGGCCGTGCGCAGCGAGCGCCCGGCACCCGGTGGTAACCTCCAAAACGCCGAAAAAAGCCGATTCCAGAAAGCCCGCATCTAGCGCGGGGAACCACTGGGTCAGCAGTTGTCCGGCCGTCTCAACCGCGCCTGAAGCGGAGAGCAGCGCAGTGATAGCGGAAAACAGCACCACAAATGCACAGATGTTGATCATGCCGCTGCATCCGTCGGTGACCGACTGTACAAAGCAGACGCTGTAAGGGCGGAATCCCTCCCGCGCGCCGCCGCTGTCCTCGCCCTGCCTCCGGGCGAACAGGCCCATCGCAAGGCCGATGAGCAGCGACGAGCCCACCTGCGCTGCGAGCAGCAGGGCGCCCAACTGGAGGGAACCGAACATCCCCACGCCCACTGCGCAGAGCAAAAAGGGCGGGCCTGCATTGACGCAAAAGCAGAGCAGGCGGGACGCATCCCGCTGGGAGATGCGGCGCTGACTCACCATGACCGACAGGGTGCGCGCGCCCACGGGATAGCCGCCGATCAGCCCCATGAGCAGGGGGGAGGCGGCCTGTGTCGGCAGGCGCAGCAGCTTGGTGAGGGGCAACAGGACCTGGTTGAGCACCACCGAGGCCCGGCTGGTGGCCAGAAATCCCGCCAGCACCATAAAGGGGAACAGCGACGGGATGACCACATCGGCGCACAGGCGCAGCCCCTCACGCACACCCTCTCCGGCCACCTGCGCACCGCGCAGCAGCGCCACGGCCAAAAGGGCGCATCCGCCGGTCAGCAGAAGCGCGCCCAGACGGCCATGTTCCTTGGTTTTTTCCAATCGCATGTGATCACCCTCCTGCTATCAGAATATGAGCGTGGGAGGTTGTCTTATTTGAAAACTTTCGGGGTGTGCGGATAAACCGGTCGGGGTCGCGTCCTATCCGCCGCATTTGCCGCATATGTATGAATACTACAAGATTTTGCAGACAGAAAGGACGAACCGTATGAGAAAAAAGCGGAACAGGGCGCAGGAGCCCGAAGCGGAAAAGCCGTCGCTTCTGGCGCGCGCCTTTGATATGCCTGAGGGAGTCTTTTCCGATTTTTCACAGATATCGCTCTCCAGCAACCGCGAGGCGGTGGTGGAGGGATGCGGCGGCGTGTTGGAGTATGATTCCAGCCTGATCCGGCTGAACCTCAACCAGATGATGGTGCAGTTCACAGGGCGCAATCTCGAGATCAAGTGCATGACGGGTGAGAGCGTGATTGTGCAGGGGTTCATCTTGGGCATCGAATTTATCGTGTGAGGGGAAGTTTGCATTGTTTATCGTCAAGCTGCTGCGCTATTTCAAGGGATATGTCCGGTTCACCGCCACCGGCGTGTTTTTGGAGCGGTTTCTCAACATGGTGGTGCGCAAGGGGGTCAACATCTGGGATGTGCACCGGCGCGAGACTACGTTGACCGCCTGTACCGATGTGCGCTCCTACAAGAGCCTGCGTCCCTATGCCAAAAAGACCGGGGTGCGGCTGCGGGTGCGCGAACGCCACGGCGCGCCCTTCAAGGTCAAGCGCTACCACCGGCGGGTTGGCCTGCTGGCGGGCGTGGTGTTTTTCCTGTTGTTCCTGTGTGTGATGGGCCAGTTTATCTGGCGCATCGAGGTGGTGGGCAACGAGGAGGTTCCGACTGAGCAGATCCTTTCAACCTTGGACGAATTGGGGCTCAAAACCGGTACCTTCCGGGGCAAGATCGACGTGCGGGAGACCGAGCGGTCCGCCCTGCTGCGCATCCAGCAGCTTTCTTGGATTGCGGTGAACATCGACGGCAGCACCGCGACGGTCGAGGTGCGCGAGCGGGTGATGGCGCCTGAGATGTTCCCCGACCACGACGTGCCCTGCAATGTGGTGGCCAAGCGCACCGGACTGATTACCTACATGGAGGTGTACGAGGGGCAGAGCGTGCTCCGGGTCGGCGACACAGTCAAAGAGGGCGATGTGATCGTCAGCGGCATCATCGAGGACAAAAAGGGGCAGGCTACTTATAAGCACGCACGAGCCAAGATCATCGCACAGACCGATTACGAGATCACAATCGAACAGCCAATGGTGAAGGAGATCAAAACGCCGACCGGCAAGGTGAGCCACCGGCGCTATCTGCGGATGTTCGGTGTCGATCTGCCGTTGTTCATCTATCACCCCTACAAGGTGGCATACGATTTGCAGCGTGAGACCGTCCCGCTTTCCCTATTCGGCATCCCGCTCCCTATGACGCTGATCGACGAAACTTACAATTTTTATGTGATGGAACAGGAGCCTTTGACCGAGGAACAGGCGCTCATTGAGGCACAAAAAACACTGGAGGAACGGGAAAAGGAGGAGCTGGAGGGCGCTGAAATCGTTGAACGGGAGATAGAAGGACAGATTTTGGACAATTGCTATAAATTATCGACGAAATATCTGTGCAATATTGATATCGCAAAAGAACAAGAAATTTTAATAAATCAATAGAACTTTAGACATAAAAATGCTATAATATGTGTTGTATAGCAAAAAGTACAAAATTTTTATTAAATTTTGTGGATAAACAAGAAAAAGGATTTGGAATGTATGATCGAACAATTCGTCGATGTCGACCGGATGGAGCACACGCTGGAGCTGTTTGGCAGCTTCGATGAAAACATCCGGATTTTGGAGCAGGAGTACCACGTCGATATCATCAACCGTGGCACCCAGGTAAAGGTGAGCGGCGAACCGGAGGGGGTAGCGGCGGCGCAGCGGGCCATCCGCAGCCTGCTGGAGCTGCTCAACAAAGGGGAAGCGCTCACCAGCCAGAATGTGCGCTATATCATCGACCTGGTGGCGGAGGGCAACGAGGGGCAGGTGGCCAATCTGGCCGACGACCTCGTGTGCATCACCGCCAAGGGCAGGCCGATCAAGGCCAAAACGTTGGGTCAGAAGCACTATGTGGAGGCCATTCGCAAGAACACCATCACCCTGGGGGTGGGGCCGGCCGGCACCGGCAAGACCTACCTCGCGGTGGCCATGGCGGTCAAGGCGTTCCGCGCGAATGAGATCAATAAGATCATTTTAACCCGCCCGGCGGTGGAGGCCGGTGAAAAATTGGGCTTCCTGCCGGGCGACCTGCAAAACAAGGTGGACCCGTACCTGCGGCCGCTGTACGACGCTCTGTTCGACATGCTGGGCGCGGACCACTACCAAAAGTATGTGGAGCGCGGCAACATCGAGGTGGCGCCGCTCGCGTATATGCGCGGGCGCACCCTGGATGACAGCTTTATCATTTTGGACGAGGCGCAGAACACCACCCCAGAGCAGATGAAAATGTTTTTGACCCGTCTCGGGTTCAACTCCAAGGCGATCATCACGGGCGACGTCACCCAAATCGACCTGCCGGACAGCCGGAAATCCGGATTGGTTGAGGCGACAAAAATCCTGAAAAACATCGATGATATCGCCATCATCCGTTTCACCGAGAAGGATGTGGTGCGTCACCGTCTGGTGCAACAGATCATCAAGGCCTATGAAAAATATTATGAGGAGGGAAAAAGGTTTCGATAACCTGCAATTATCGGGGCCAAGCCTATGGATAGTGTTAAAGTGTACATCACCAACCGCCAGAAAGAAGTCAAAATCCCCACCGGCACCCGCCTGCTGATCCGCCGCTGCTGCCATGCGGTGCTGGATTTGGAGGGCATGACCGGGTCCGCTGAGGTGAGCGTCAGCTTCCTCAACAACAAGCAGATTCGGGAGCTCAACGCGGAATACCGCAACATCGACCGCGAAACCGACGTGCTCTCCTTCCCGATGGGGGAGAACGGCGTATTCGATACCAACCAGGAGACCGGCGCGGCCATTCTGGGCGACATCGCCATTTCAGTGGAGAAGGCGGTGGAGCAGGCCAAGAATTACGGCCATTCCTTCAGCCGCGAGATCGGGTTTCTCACGGTGCATTCGATGCTGCATCTGCTGGGCTACGACCACGAGCAGGGCGGCCTGGAGGCGGTGCGGATGCGCGAGAAGGAAGAAGAGGTGCTCTCCCGGTTGGGCCTACAGCGGGACGCCAGCTATGTGATGGGGAATGAGTAACCAGGTAAAAAGCCTGATTGCGAGCTTTCGCTACGCGGCCCGCGGGGTGGCCTACTGCGTCAACAATGAGCGCAATATGCGCATCCACCTTGTCACCGCGGCTTATATCGTGGTGTTCAGCCGGTTTTACGACCTGTCGGTGGCGCAGTTTGCATTGATGATCTGCGCCATCGCCCTGGTCGTTGCCATGGAGATGGTGAATACCGCTGTGGAGGTTTTGGTGAATCTGGAATCCCCCGCTTATAACAGCCTCGCCCGCATCGCCAAGGACGTCGCGGCCGGGGCGGTGTTGGTCTGCGCCATTTTTGCGCTGGTCATCGGCCTCTTGCTGTTCTGGCGGCCGGCAGTGCTTTTGAAGATTGGACAGACCCTGTGCGCCAATCCGGTGTGGGGCGGATTGTTTCTGTTTTCCATCCCGCTCGCGCTGGCGTTTATCTTTATCGGACCGGTCCGCATTTGGCGCTGGTTGGCCCGGCAAAAAAGCGAACGATAGGGGGCGCGCCATGAGGCTCGACATCCACACCGCAAAAAGGGAAGAGGCTGCGGCGATCAGCCGCATCTATGCTGCGAGCTGGAGACAGGCTTACCGGGGAATGGTGCCGCAGCATTATTTGGACGAGCTGCCGGACAGCCATTGGACAGAGGCCCTGGGGCGTTGGATCGACGACCCGGAGGTTTCGGTCGCGGCGGCTTACTTGGACGGCACTCCGGTGGGCGGCGTGGTTTACCGCGTCTCCCAGAGGCGGGAGTTGCCCGGGTGTCTGGTGTCGGCCGCGGCACAGGTGCTGGACGGCTGGGGCGAGGTGGTCTCGCTCTATGTGCGTCCCGATGCGTGGCGGCGCGGCTGCGGCGGGGCGATGCTGCGCCACGCGGCGGCTGAGCTGAGCGCCGCCAGCTGTGAAGGGGGCTTTCTTTGGGTGCTGCGGGAGAACCTCCCCGCGCGCCGGTTTTATGAGAGCAACGGCTGGTCGGATGACGGGGCGACCTGTACAGTGGAGCTGGCCGGCGTCCCCTTGACCGATCTGCGCTACCGGCAAAATTGGAAATAAGGGTGGATATAGAATCAAGATGGAGAAGAGTTATTCGGGATTTGTCGCGATCGTGGGGCGGCCCAACGTCGGCAAATCCAGCCTGATGAATCGCTTTGTGGGGGAAAAGGTGGCGATCGTGTCCCCCAAACCGCAGACTACGCGCAACAAGATCATCGGTATTGTGACGCGGGGCGGCGTGCAGTTGGTGTTTATCGATACGCCGGGTATGCACAAGCCCCGCACCAAGCTGTCGGAGTATATGGTCAAGCAGGTGAACGAGTCGGTCGCGGATGTGGATATCGGCGTACTGGTCACCGAACCCACCGGCGAGATCACCCGCGCGGAGCACGACCTGGTGGCTCGCCTCAAATCCGCAAAGGTTCCAGTGATCCTGGTGATCAACAAGATCGACCTGCTCGCACAAAAGGAACAGATGATGGCCAAAATCGCCGCATTTTCGCAGGAGATGGACTTTGAGGCGATCATCCCGGTTTCTGCGCGCACCGGAGAAGGGGTCGATATCCTGCTCGATAAGATCGAGAGTTATGCGCCGGAGGGTCCGCACTTTTTCGACGACGACGCGATGACCGACCAGCCGGAGCGGGTGATCGTCTCGGAGATCATCCGCGAGAAGGTGCTCGGCAACATGCAGGATGAAATCCCCCACGGGGTCGCGGTGGTGATCGAAAATATGAAGGAACGGACCAATGCTGAGGGTGAGGAGCTCGCGGATATCGACGCGACCATTTATTGCGAGCGGGACAGCCACAAGGGGATGCTGATCGGCAAGGGCGGCGCGATGCTCAAAAAAATTGGCACCCAGGCCCGTGTGGACGCCGAACGGTTCCTCGGCATCAAGCTCAATCTGCGCCTGTGGGTAAAGGTAAGGGACTGGCGCAACAATGAGGTTCAAATTCGCAACATGGGTTACAAATAATCAGTCATAACAGGACGACTATTGGCGAAAGACGCGCCCTTCCCCCAAAACAGTGAAAAAGCTGTTTGGCGGGTGGGGCGCGTCTTTACTCATTTATCATCACAAAAAATTTGACAAAAATTTATGCAAAAAACCTATTGATTTTTTGGGACAATATATATATATATATATATATACGTTTTTGAAAAAATTTGTGCACGAGCACGAAATAAATAATATTCTGTATGAAAAAAGTGATTTTGGTTTATTTAATACAAGCTGTTTAGTGTTTTTTATTTAATATTTTGTGCTCGGGCACAAAGCGAGATTGGAGGGGAACTGACATAGGAAAGAACACCAGACAGGGAAACTTTAAGGAGGAGGTGGCAGAAAAAGCAAAAGAATGGTCGGTTCCGCTGGTAGTATCGGCATGGGATCGGTTTTTGGCTGTTTTTGGCAGACAGTGAGGTAAGAAAAGCTCAGAGATGTTAAAAAATTAGGAAAGAGGAGGTCAACTGAATGTCAATAAAAAAGAGGCTATTGTCCATTGTTTTGGCGGCTTCCATGGTATTTGGGACTGCACCCGGCGGTGCTTTAGTTGCATCCGCGGCTGAAAATGACAGCTTTCTTGTCTTCAGCGACACCAGCAACAACAGGTACCTGACAACAGTGGATTCCAACGCGTTCAACGTCATCATGTACAACAATACGTTCTCTGGAACGTTCGGCGACCAGCACATGGGCGGTATTGAGCTGTCCCTGCACGGTTCCCGCATCGCCACAAACGGCGACATCCATCTGCTGCCCACCCCCGAGCAGTGGGATGCCACCCCGGCCCCGTCGAGAGGCACCAAACAATATGACGACGAAACCAATACCATCACGGTGCCGATGACCTTCAACGGCAGCCCGGACGGTAAACTTGGGTATGATCTGGTTGCCACCCCAACCGAAGACGGTGTGCAGCTCAAGGTCGTACTGACCACGGATATCCCGGCGGATCTGGTCGGCAAGGCGAGGTTCAACCTGGAATTCATCCCCTCTAAATACCAAAGCAAGAGCTTCCAGGCCGACGGCGACGACGACGGCGAATACGACACCTTCGGCGTGTTCCCGCTGCATCCCCAGGATGATATGGAAGACTCCGAGCGTGCAGACCTGCCCTCGCAGGCGTGGTATGTGCAGGATTGGAACGAGGACAGGGGCGACGCGCAGCCGCTCCCGTTTGCAACCGGTTATGAGTTCTCGTTCGCCCCTGAAGATGAGTATTACAACATCAACATCGAATCGAACTCCGGCGAGCTGGAGCTGTTCGACGGCCGCAACAGGGGCCAGAACGGCTGGTATGTGCTCAGCAACCTGATCACATCGGGCAAGGCTGGCGACACCATCGTCGAATGGAACATCCGCCCGAACGTCAAGGAGGGCTGGGTCCGCGAGCCTGTTGTCGGCTTCAGCCAGGCGGGTTATTCCCCCTACCAGGAAAAATTCGCGGTAATGGAGCTCGATAAGTGGGACAACGATTACCCGACCACCGCTTCCCTGGTACAGGTCCACGCGGATGGCACCAAAGAAGTGGTACATACGGGTTCCCTCACCGAGCCGGTTAACTGGCAGCGCTTTAAATATGCGCGGTATGACTTCACCGATTATACCACAGCCGGTATGTACGTCATCCGCTACGGCGATCAGGAGACCGAAGTGTTCCCGATCGGCAAGGATGTCTACGACAAGTCCTGGCAGTCTGCGCTGAGCGGCTTCCTCGCGGTCCAGATGGATCACATTGAGGTCCGCGAAGGCTACCGCATCTGGCACGGCGCTCCGCATATGGACGACGCCAGCATCGGCCCCCTAGGTGTGTCTTGGTTTGACGGTATGAGTATGCCCGGAAGCATGCCCGCCTCCATTGCCGAAAGAGGCATCGAACCCGGGGAGCATATTCCTGGCCTGAACGTGGGCGGATGGTTTGACGCGGGCGACTTCGATATTCAAACCAATAGAAACATCGAAGTTCTCGAAGACCTTATCTATGCGGCCGAGGCGTTTGACAACATGGAAGGCCACGATACCCTCACCGTCGAGTGGGACGACAAAACCGGCGGTACCGTTGAGATGCACCGTCCGGATGGCATCCCCGATGTCATCCAGCAGATTGCGCACGGTTCCAAACAGATTTTGGCGCAGTATGAGAACCTGGGCGGCGTAGGCGGCACCATGGAAGTGCGTACTCTCAGACAGTACACGCACCTGGGCGATCCCTCCTCCGACACCGACGGTTACATCTACGACCCCGATCTGGATGAAAATGAGATTATCGAGCGCGACGGCGTCGTCTACTCGGGCAAGCCGGACGACCGCTATCTCCTGCTTTCGGGCGGCGGCGGCAGCTTCACCAGCAATCTCACCGGCAACAATACCGCCAACTTTGCGGGCGCGGCTTACCTGCTCAAGGATTACTACCCTGAACTGGCGGAGCGCTGCAAGAAGGCCGTGCTGGAAATTTGGGAGAAAGAGCGCTCCAACCAGGAGCCCAATCTGAACACCGAGTGGAACACCCTGGTTCAGTTGATGCTGATGACCAAGGCGTACGGCATGGAGAAAGAATACGAATCCTTCAAGGCCCGTCTGACCGACTTGGTGGATCAGGCCGTCACTCCCAACAACATGTCCTCGAGATACAACGCTATGTTCATCATGGATCTCATGGACGATGCCTACAAAGCGAAGGTTGAAGACGCTGTCACTCAGTACGCGGCTTCGGTCAACTACGACACCCCGTACGGCGTACAGTGGACCACCGGCTCCGGCTGGGGCGGCAGTCCCAACATCATCTCGCTGGGTCAGCGTATGGGCATCATGTACAAGTTCTTCCCCGAAGTGGAGAACCTGAAGCTCTACACGCTGCGCGCTGTGGATTACATCCTGGGCCGTCACCCCGCCAACAACACCTCCTGGTTGACCGGCGTGGGCACCAAGTCCCATCAGCATCCCTACAACAGCAACCGCGGCGACGAGAGCTACATCCCCGGTTCTATCCTGCCCGGCCACATCACCTTTAACCCGGACTATGTGGAATCTCTGGATGATTTCAGCTTCCTGTGGTTCGAAAATGAGTCGATCATCAACTATCAGTCGCAGTGGATTTCCGCCGGTATGGCTGCCAGCCTGATTGCACAGGCCGAGCAGGAGCCTGAGCAGGCTGAGACCAAGGATTTCTACAACGACTTTATGATGAACATCAAAAAGGTAGGCGACGACGGATATCTGGAGACCAACGGTTTCAACGTGTTTATGTACAGCACCACGTTTGACCGCACCTTTGGCGATCAGCACTGCGCGGGTATCGAGCTGATTCAGAACGGCCGCCGCATTGCTACCAACGGTGATATCCACCTGCTGCCCACCCCCGAGCAGTGGGATGCTACTCCCGCTCCCGTGCGTAACAGCCGCACCTTTGATGAAGCAACAGATACCATCACGGTCGATATGACCTTCCCCGAGGAGTCCACAACGGGAAATCCCGCGGTGGATTATGAGCTGATTGCTGAGCCGGAAGCGGGCGGCGTCAAGCTGACCGTCAAGCTCGACAAACCGCTTCCCGAGGATCTGGTCGGTAAGGCGGGCTTCAACCTGGAGTTCATTCCCTCCGCATTCATCGGCAAGAGCTTCCAGGCCGATTCCGACGGCGACGGCAAATACGACAGCTATGGCGTGTTCCCGCTCGTACCCGAGGACGACATGGTGGATATGGAGAGAGCCAGAACCGGCGATCAGCTCTGGTATGTAAAAGACTGGAACGAGGATCGCGGCGATGCGCAGCCTCTGCCCTTTGCCACCGGTAAGAAGATGACCTTTGCCGCGGAGGACGACGAGAACCGCATCCGCATCACGTCTGATAGCGGTGACCTGATGCTGTTCGACGGACGCAACCGCGCACAGAACGGCTGGTTTGTCCTGCGCACCCTCATCCCCGAGGATGCAACCGAAATCGTGTGGCACATCAGCCCCGATGTTGAGGACGATTGGACCCGCGAGCCCAACATTGGCCACAACCAAGCCGGTTACGAGCCCGCACTGTCCAAAGTGGCCACAATCGAGCTCGATCCCGAGTTTGTCGGCCCTGACACAGCTTCTGTTGAGCGCCTGAACGACGACGGCACCTACACTGAGGTGTTCTCCGGCAAACTCGGCGAGGCGTCCACCTGGCTGAGATACAATTACAGAGACTTCGATTTCTCTGAAGTTACGGAACCCGGTATGTACGTCATCGACTACGCGGGCACCCGCACCGAGCCCTTCCCGATTGCCAAGGGCGTCTATTCCAACACCTGGCAGCAATCCCTGAGCAACTATCTGGCCGTTCAGATGGATCATATGAAGGTTCGTGAGGGCTACAAGATTTGGCATGCGCCCTCCCATATGGACGACGCGCTCCAGGCTCCTGCAAACATGAAGTGGTTCGACGGCTGGAGCATGGGCGACACCATTGAATCCGGCTATGAGCCCTACGAGCACATCCCCGGCCTGAATGTCGGCGGATGGTACGATGCTGGCGACTTCGACATTCAGACCTCCAGAAACCTGGGCGTGATCCTGGATCTGGCGCTGGCTTACAACGAGTACGGCGTGGACTACGATACCCTGGCGGTTGATTGGGACGCGCGCGATGTGGAACTGCATCGTCCGGATGGCATCCCCGATATTCAACAGCAGGTCAAGCAGGGCGTCCTGCAAATTCTGGGCCAGCTTGAAAATGTCGGTTTTGTGTTCCCGGTTCTGGAGGTTCCTTCGCTGCGTCAGTACACCCACCTGGGCGACGGCTCCAAGGACACCGACAACAAGTTTTATGATTCCAGCCTTGCTGAGGATGAGGTCGACGGCCTGCGATCCGGCAAGATGGACGACAGATTGGCGTTTGCAGGCACCAAAAACAGCAGACTCCAGCTCAGCGCCGCCGCTTCACTGGCAGCTGCCTCTAAGGCGCTCAGAGGCTTTGACGACGAGCTAGCGGATACCTGCCTGGATACCGCAATCGCTGTTTGGAACGAAGAAGATCACACCACTGGCGCCAACGACTGGGCTGCCGCTGTGGAGCTGACCATTGCAACCGATGGCGAGCAGGTTTATAAAGACCGTGTTCTCGCTTTGATGGATTCCGTGATGGTAATCGAGCCCGCCGGATGGTTTTCTCCCTCGTTTGGCAGCAATGGCTGGATGGCTGCCAGATTGATTCCGTACATGGATGAAGCTTTTGCAGAGCGTGTAAAGGCTGCTGCTGCGGAATATACCAAGTATTTCGACGGCACTGTGGAGAACAATCCGTTCGGCGTATCCGATACCCGCGGCATGTGGGGCGGCTCGACCAACGTTGTTTCGATGGGCGTGACCATGTCCATGCTCCACAAGTACTTCCCGGATGTTGTCAGCTCGGAATACACCTTCCGCGTGATGGACTACATCCTTGGTAAACACGCTTACAACGATACTTCCTGGCTGTCCGGCGTCGGCACCAAGTCTGTGGAAGTTGCCTACGGCAGCAACCGCGCCGACAGATACTACATCGCCGGCGGCATCGTTCCTGGTTATGTCAACATCAGCCCGGACTTCCCCGAAGCGCTTGATGACTTCGGCTTCCTGTGGTTCGAGAGCGAATATGTCATCGATACCGCAGCCAAGTGGATTGTCCTCGCCAACGGCGCTTCCAAGTTTGCTTCGGACGACGTGGAGTACGATGTTGACTTTGGCGACAAGATCTCCGTTGAAGTTATCAACAACAAGGCCGAGGGCATCGCGGGTCGTGCGACCCTGGAAATCTACGCCAACGATGGCACTCTGGCTACGAGCGAGTCCCTCCAGTTCGATCTTCCGAAGTTCAGCAGATGGAAAGAGAGCTTTCAGACTGATCTGAGCCAGTATCCGTTGGAGGACTATTCTTATCAGGTATCCTTTAAGGATGAAAACGATCAGCTTCTTTGTGAACCGTTTGAAAAGAATTATGATATGTCCAAGCCCAGACTGACCTCCCTGTTGATCGACGGCGCTCCTTTGGAGGGATTCGATGCGAACACCTTTGCCTACCATCTGTGCTTCAGCGAGGCCAGCGATGCGGCGCCGCAGATCTCGGCCACCGCTTCCGATAAACTTCAGGTGAGCATCGAGCAGGCCGAGGGCATTCCGGGTGTCGCGACCGCCACAGTATCCTCCGATACGACCAATGTGACCTACAGCGTGTACTTTGAGGTCACCCCGTTGTCTGACTCCTTCGTGGACGGCACCATGGACGACCTGTGGACCATCCACAACGAGGATCCCGAACAGTATTCGCTCGTCAGAGGCGTCGGACTGAGACTGCCCACTCTGCAGGGTGACATCTACAGCACCAACCGCAACTGGAACAACGCATTTACCCGTCCCGCTGGCGGCGACTGGGAAATTGTCAGCAAGGTCTTCTATGACACCAACGTGCCTCTGGCCACCTACCAGCAGATTATGATGATGGTATGGCAGGATGAGGACAACTATGTCAAGCTAAACTGCCAGCCCGGCGGCTGGGGCGGCGGCATCAACACGCAGATCAGTGTTGAGAGCGGCGGTTCCTCCGGAGCCAGCAGCAGTGTTGGTATGCAGCCCGACGAGGATGGCACCATTACGCTGTACTATAAGATCACCAAGAACGGCAACAACTACACCGGTGCCTTCTCCAAAGACGGTATCAACTACACCACCGTTGGCACCGTGACTGCTGCGCTGAGCAATCCACAGATCGGTTTGTTCGCGACCAAGAACAGCAACAATCCTGTCATCGATACTTACTGCGAGTATCTCACGGTGACTCAGCTCAACGGCGAAGAGGTCATTTCGTACGAGGATATGCTCAAGAATGCGTTTGACAATGCGTCGAATGTTATCTTTGAGGACTTCCCGACTGCCATCACCGAAGATATCGACTTCAATGCTATCTCCGCGCCGCATGGCTATAAGATTTCTGCTGTTTCCAGCAATCCCGATGTAATCACCAATGAAGGCGCGATTGCAGGCAAGGGTGAAGCTGATCTGGAGGTCACTGTGACCTATGGCGACCTCACTGTCAGCCGCACCATCGCAGTCTCTGTGGGCGGCGAGGCTCCCGATTATGGTGTATCTGAGACCAGCCTGAAGATGAAGAAGGGCGAGACCGGGACCTTCGACGTGACGATGGGCTCTGAAGCGGTGAAAGCCGACATCGAAGTCGCTGATGAGGCGGTCGCCTCCGTCGACCTTGCAAGCGTCGAAGAAGACGCAACTGTTACAGTTTCCGCGCAGAGTGAGGGTGAGACGGAGATCACAGTGACTTGGTACGGCGAGGATGACGTTGTGTTGGGTTCCAAGACCGTTTCGGTGGTCGTCACCGATCAGTCCTTGCCGGAGCCGGACTATGACGTATCTACAACCAGCCTGAAAATTGAAAAAGGCGAGACCGAGACCTTTGATGTGACGATGGGTTCCGAGGCGGTGAAAGCCGACATCGAAGTTGCCGATGAAGAGGTTGTCTCGGTGAATCCTGCAAGCGTCGAAGAAGACGCGGCCGTTGCAGTTTCCGCGCTGAGTGAGGGTGAGACGGAGATCACAGTGACCTGGTACGGCGAGGATGACGTTGTGTTAGGTTCCAAGACCATTTCGGTAGTCGTTACCGAGAAGTCCAAACCCAGCAAACCGTCCGGAAATGGTTCCTCCGCGAAAAATGATGATGACAACGAGCGTTGGGACAATGTAAAGGATAAGATCGCAGGAGCATCCGATGGGGATTCCATCAGCGCTACGCTGGAAGACGGCAAGATGGTTTCCGCAGTTGTGATCGATGTGCTCAAAGGCAAGAACGTCAACCTCGTAATCACAGTGAAGGACAAAGAAGTTGTCCTCAACGGCACCAACCTTAAGGGTTACAACGCGGCGGCAGTTTATTACACGGCGGATGAGATCATCGCTATGGCTGCGCCTGCCGTGGAGCTCCCCGCAGACAACGGCAAAGGAAACGAGAGTGTCAATCCGGAAACAGGTGGAGAGGTAGCTCCAGTAGGACAGGAGATTCCGACAGCTACTATTCCGGTTGAATCGACAGTTCCTGAAGCTCCCAAAGCAGCCGTTCTGGTTGCCCCCGAGGCGACGATTCCGATGGAACCCGTGGTACCCGAGGCTCCCGCAGTGATCGAGCCCACGGTCCCGGCTGAGCCGGAAGCCCCTGCGGCGCAGGTTGCGCCCGCGGTGGGCACCGAAACCGGCATGCCGATTTGGGCAATCGTGGTGATTGTCCTCGCAGCGGCGGCTGCCATCGGCGGCGTGTCCCTGATTGTAATTCGCAAAAAGCACAATAATTAACCTTCTCCTTTCTTTTTTATAGTTGGTTCCGGAGGCGCAAATTATCTGCGCCTCCGGAACCGCTCTATAGGGGAAACCATAGCAATTTATAATTGTGCAGTTGGGCAACCCCTTTTTGTCCATTGAAAATAGTTGGCTGAGCCAGCGCTTTTCAATAGACAAAAAGCAACGCCAACCATGGTTGGCGTTGCTTCTGATGCACTTTTTTAGATGTTGTCAATGACCATAGTAGGCCGTTCCATCCCGCGGCCAACATAGAATGGGGGCTTTTGGGGGAATTTAATTTTGTCCACAGTGGATTGCAATGGCGTCGCTCAGAAAGCGGGCCAAGCCCGGTGCATACCGGTCGATGTTGTCGGTGAAGCGCCGGTCGGCGACGTACATCTCCCCCAGGCCCGCGAGAATTTCGTCGGTACAGGGGTAATAATAACGGGTGATCAGCGCCTGCCAATCGCTCACCAGCTTTTGTACAGATGGATCGCTCGGTGCGCGGCCCATCTGGGAGGCGAGCGCGCGGTAGAACTGATCGGCCTCAGCGTTGATGCGCGCCCAATCCTCCTTTTGGTAGTGTTTGGTTCGTTCGGCGCTTTCGCGGTAGGCATCGGTGCCGCTCCAGCGCTGTCGAGCTTCGTCGGCGTAGCGCTCGCACGCCGCTTCGATTTCCGTCGTATCAAATTCAGCAAAACTCATTTCGCTTTCTCCTTTCAATGTTTGGTCCACCAGGCGGATCAACCCGTTCAGCCGTTCGCGCTTGAGTATCAGCAGCGCGCGGTGGCGGGTGAGCGCCTCATGTTCGTCGAAGGAGGGATTGTCCAAGATGCGCTGGATCTCCTTCAGCGGGAATTCCAATTCCCGAAAAAACAGGATCTGCTGTAACCGCGCCAATTCCTCATCGCCGTAGAGGCAATATCCGGCCGGGGTGGTTTCGGCTGGGTGCAGCAGCCCGATCTGATCGTAGTGGTGCAGGGCGCGCACACTGACACCGCAGAGGTCGGCCACCTGTTTTACCGTTCGTTTCATCCGCTTCATCTCCTTCGATGAGTATAGCATACCCTATAACGCAGCGTAAGGGTCAAGCGGAAATTTTGATTTTTTAACGCATCAGGGACAATCCGCGCGGGTTGAGAATCGGGCGGATGTATGTTACAATGAGACAGATATCTGGGAACGGAGGTCGATGGATCATGAAGATGCAGGAATCCGGTGAGAACTATTTGGAGACCATTTTGGTGCTCAAACGGGAGAAGGGCGCGGTGCGGTCGATCGACATCGCACAGAGGATGAATTTTACCAAGCCGAGCATCAGCAGGGCGATGTCCCTGCTGCGCGAGAATGGCTATATCACCATGGATGAGTCGATGTTTATTGAACTCACCGACGCGGGCATGGAAATTGCGCAGCGCATCTACGAACGGCATACCCTGCTCACCCAATTTTTGGAGCGGTTGGGAGTCTCCCCTGAGACGGCGGCGCACGACGCCTGCAAAATCGAGCACGACCTGAGCGACGAATCGTTTGAAAAGATCAAGGAACATGCCCGCAGCGGGCAGATTCCAGACGGCGGCTGACGCCTGTCAAGTAAAAATAATTGGCAGGCTTGGATTCCTTTCCCGTTCATAACAGCGGCTGGTGCGGCAACACTGATAGCAAGCTAGAAACGGGAGGTATCGTCTTATGGATCCTTTGATGAACGCATGGGAACAGTTTTTGCGCACCGGCCGGGTGAGCGATTATCTCAGCTACCGCCAGTCCCTCGGCGCCTGGGCCGATGACGACGAGAACATTCCGCAGGAGGATGACCCGGATGCAGATGACTACGCAGGCAGTGGTGATTGGTACCCGAAATATTGAGGAAGAAGACCGCCTGCTCACCCTGCTTTCCCGGGATCTCGGGGTAATTCACGCCTATGCAAAGGGTGCGAACCGAATGAAGAGCCGGCTGGCCCCCACCACAGAGCTGCTGTGCTACTCCTCTTTTGTACTATTTAAAAATAAAGATCGCTATACCGTCGATCATGCGGACAGCTTAAACTTGTTCTTTGGACTTCGCCAGGACGTGGAGAAGCTGTCCCTCGCTACATATTTTGCGGAGCTGACCGCGACGGTCGCGCCGCAGAGCGAAGGCGCGGAGGACTTCCTGCGCCTGCTGCTCAACACATTATTCCTATTGGAAAAGGGAAAGCGCAGCGCCGACTTTTTAAAGCCGGTGTTTGAACTGCGTGCCCTCACGCTGGCGGGTTATATGCCCAACCTTGTCGCCTGCCGTTCGTGCGGCCGGTATGAAGCCGGCCCCATGACACTGTTGCTCACAGACGGGGAATTGCTCTGCGCCGAATGCCTCGCGCAGGATGAGCCGGATACTTGGAAACGCGTACCGTTGCCGGAGGGGGTTCTCGCCGCGATGCGGCATATCCTCTACAGCCCGCTCGAGCGGCTGTTCCAGTTTGGCCTGTCCCAAGAGGGGCTGCGCAGCCTGGGGAGCGTGACCGAACGGTATTTACTCGAACAAACCGAAAAGAATTACGCGACGTTGGATTTTTATAAAAGCCTGCGATAAGTTTTTTTACAGCGCCGCGTTGCGACCTGATTGAGGTGAAACGATGGAACAAAACGACCAAAAACATTACCGGGCGCTCGAGCTGGATAAAATATTGGCGCGCCTCGCCGACTGCTGCAGCTGCGAGGAAAGCCGCGCGCGGGCGCTCGAAATCGAGCCGCAGACCGATTACCCCAGGGCAGTGCGGCAGATGCACTACACGCAGGATGCGCACTTGCTCGCCCTGCGGTTCGGGATGCCCACGGTGCTGCACATCAAAAACGTGAAGGGGATGCTCAAACGGGCGCAGGTGGGCGCGCTGCTCAACCTGCGCGAGTTGATGGACATTTCCAATGTACTGCGCACCATTCGCAACCTGTCGTCTTACCGCAAAAACTGCGACGATATGGAGACCGCGCTGGATGCGATGTTTGAGAGCCTGACCCCCCACCGCGACCTGGAGGATATAATCAACAACAACATCCTCTCGGAGGAGGAGCTCGCCGACACCGCCAGCCCCGAGTTGCAGCGCATCCGCCGCAGCATCCGCAACACCGAGCTCAAGGTGCGTTCCCAGCTCGACAAGCTGGTGAAATCGCCGACTTATCAGAAATATTTGCAGGACAGCATCATCACCATGCGAGACGGCCGCTTTGTCGTCCCGGTCAAACAGGAGTACCGCAACGAGATCAAGGGCATGGTGCATGACACCTCCTCGAGCGGTGCGACCTTGTTTGTGGAGCCGATCGCGGTGGTGGAGGCGAACAATGAAATTCGTGTGCTGCAAAACAAGGAGCAGCAGGAGATCGAGCGCATCATCGCCGGGATGTCCGCCGAGGTGGGCGCGCGCGCAGATGTGATCTGTGCCGATTACGACACGGTGGTGGAGCTCGACCTGTACTTTGCCAAGGCGCGTCTGGGTCGGGCGATGAAGGCCACCGTGCCCACCATCACCGACGACGCTGTCATAGACCTGCGCCGCGCGCGCCACCCCATGATCGATCAGGGCAGGGTGGTGCCGACCGACATCCGCCTGGGCGGTGCATTTGATACGCTGGTGATCACCGGCCCCAATACCGGCGGCAAGACGGTATCGCTCAAAACGCTGGGCCTGTTCACCCTGATGGCGATGTGCGGCCTGATGTTGCCGGTGGCGGATTCCAGCACGGTGTCGGTGTTCGATCATGTGCTGGCCGACATCGGCGACGAGCAGAGCATCGAGCAGAGCCTGTCCACCTTCTCCGCGCATATGACAAACATCGTCTCTATCCTTCAGCGCACCGACCACAGGACGCTGGTGCTGCTCGATGAGCTGGGTGCGGGCACCGACCCGATCGAGGGCGCAGCCCTCGCTATCGCCATCCTTTCGGCTCTGCGGGAGAAGGGCGCCAAGATCGCGGCCACCACCCACTATGCGGAGCTCAAGGTTTTTGCGCTGGAGACCGATGGGGTGGAGAACGCATCATGCGAATTTGACGTGGAGTCGCTCAGCCCCACCTACCGGCTGTCGATCGGCGTGCCGGGGCGTTCCAATGCGTTTGCCATCTCTGAGCGGCTCGGTCTCGACGCCTACATCATCGAGCAGGCCAAACAGCATGTCAGCAACGAGAACACCCGCTTCGAGGATGTGGTCTCCCAGTTGGAGGACACCCGGCTGGGCTTGGAGAAAGAGAAGGACGCGGCACAGCAGATACGGGAACAGGCCGAGCGCATGAAGAGCGAGATCGCCGACTATAAAGCGAAGCTGGAAAAGGAGAAGGAGCGGGAGATTGAGCGCGCCAAGAACGAGGCGAAGCGGCTGATCGACAAGGTTCGTGTAGAGTCGCAGCGGCTGGTCGACGAGCTTGAGGAGATCAAAAAGCAGAAGGACAGCGAGCACTATGCCAACATGCCGGCGATGGCCAAGGCGCAGATGAAGGCCGGCATCAACAAGCTGTATGAGCTGGCTGATCCGGTGCGGCAGGAGAGGGAGAACGACTATGTCCTTCCGCGTAAGCTGGTGCGCGGCGATATCGTCTCAATCGTGGATCTGGGCAAGGACGGCACTGTGCTTTCCCCCGTGGACAATGCGGGCAATGTGATGATCCAGGTCGGCATCATGAAGATCAAGGTCGCGCAAAGCCGCCTGCGTCTGGACGAGCGCAAGAATAAGGTGACGCTGGGCGGCAAGAAGGGCAGCGTCGGCAAGAACATCACCAGCCGCGCGGAGCGCACCGGAAAAAACGAACTCGATTTGCGCGGTATGACGGCTGAAGAAGCGCTCATCGAGCTCGATAGGTTTATCGACGGCGCGGTGCTCGCCGGCCTCGGGACGATCACCATTATACACGGCAAGGGCACCGGTGCGCTGCGTGCCGCCGTCCACCGCGACCTCAAGCAGAACAAGAGCATCAAGACCTTTCGCTTGGGGGTTTATGGGGAAGGGGAAGACGGAGTCACTATAGCGGAGCTTAAGTAAAAGCAGTATACAAGGCGGGAGCGCCGTTCCATTTGGAACGGCGCTCCCTTTTTGTACCATGTCGATTGAGTTGACGCGTTGCCGCGTCGCCCGGACTTCAGCCCGCTGTGCGGAGGGCGGCATGGTACTTACGCCCGTGCCGGGCGATATCATATGAAACGCGGCTCTATGCCGCGGGAATCAGTCGCTGCACCAGCAGAATCTGGGGAAGAAACCGTTAGAAGAATTGCGGTTGTTACAGCCGCAGCCGCAACCACAATCATTGCCTTCACGCTCTTCAGAGCGGCAGGCTCTATCCAGAATCTCATCAGCGATCGCACGGGCAAGGGCCGAGTTATTTCTATTGCAACCGCAGCCACAACAGCAGCCACAGCCGCAACCACAAGAATTACAACGATTACACATTCATTATCCACTGCCTTTCACATACTTGTTTTTTATCCTTGGGGGACAATAACAGTCTATGCGGTGCTGTGAGAAAGGGTGCAAGGAGGGACTTGGCCACGACGCGACGGAAATAGACATTTTTGTATGACACCGAGCGACCAAAAATCTGAGCCGCCGCCGTTATACTGGAAATATCGGCGGAGGACAACGCTGGAAGCGGAAAGCGGGGCGGGGAAATGGTTGTTTATGCGGATATCCTCTTTTGCATCAACCTGATTGTCAACTATTTCCTGATGCTCGCCACCGCCCGGCTGTGTAAGCGGGAACAACACCGCTGGCGCGCCCTGTTTTCCGCGGCGGCGGGCGCAGTGTACGCCATGATTTTATTTGTACGTGGAATTCCACCCTGGATTCTTTTGCTGTCCAAGCTGCTGATGTCCGCGGGGATGCTGCTGATCGCATTTCCATATCGCACCTTGCGGCTGTTTGTACGCGAGTATCTGGTGTTTTTCACCGTAAATTTTCTCTTTTCCGGCCTGATGTTGGCCTTATGGCTATTTTTTGCACCGAAGGGCATGGTGTTTTACAACGGGATCGTCTATTTTGATATCTCAGCGCTGGCTCTGGTTGGTTACACCATGGCGGCCTACCTGTTGACCGAATTGTTTTCCAGAATTTATCAAAAGAGGAGTGTGGGCGAAACCATGTATTATGTCACCATCGAATTGGGACAAAAACAGACGATGCTGACCGGATTTTTGGATACCGGAAACACCCTCACGGACGCCTACACCGGCTACCCTGTGGCGATCTGCGATTTTGAGGCGATCCGCGGAATTTTACCGGTGGGTATGCTGGATCTGTTTTCCCAACCAGTCGACCTCGAGCGGCTGGAGAATTTGGTCACAGCGCGCACAGCCAATCATTTTAAGTTGATCCCCTATCATACGGTGGGGTTCAGCGGAATCCTGCCCGCATTCCGCCCCGACAAAATGGTGTTGCAGGGCGGCAGCCTGCTTTATCCGGTAGAGAATGTCTACATTGCGGTGTCGCAGCAGAGGCTCTGCAAAGGAGATTACGACATCCTGCTGAGCCCCGATATGCTGCCGCTCGACTATGCGCCGCAGAGCCGGGGTCAGAAGGCAAAAGTGGGGTAGCGAAAGCGGTACATAGAGAAAATCGACGGAGAAGGGGTAGTGGTAGATGGAGCGGAGTTTGGAAATTGGACGGTCGAAATGGAGGTGGCAGGACACCTGGATCGGGCGGCTAATTCGGGTGTTGTGGCCCGAAGAACAGGATGTATTCTACATCAACGGGCCGGAGAGCCTTCCGCCGCCCCTCACCCGGGAGGAGGAGGCAAAGGTGTTCGATGGGCTGGAACGCAACGACGGCGAGGCGCGGCAGACGCTGATCACCCACAATTTGCGGCTGGTGGTATACATCGCCCGCAAATTTGAGTCCACCGGCGTCGGGGTCGAGGATCTCATTTCAATCGGGACGATTGGGCTGATCAAGGCGGTCAATACGTTTTGCCCCAGCCGCAACATCAAGCTCGCCACCTATGCCTCACGGTGCATTGAAAATGAAATTTTAATGTTTTTGCGCAAGACACAGGGGCTCAAGAATGAGGTGTCGATTGATGAACCGCTGAACATCGACTGGGACGGCAACGAACTGTTGCTTTCGGATATTCTGGGAACCGAGAGCGACAGCGTGAATAAAAACATCGAGAGCGACGTGGAGAAGAGCATTTTACATGAGGCGGTCAATCGCCTCTCCGATCGGGAACGCAGCATCATGCAGCTTCGCTTCGGTCTGCTCGACGGTGTGGAACATACGCAAAAGGAGGTGGCGGATAAAATCGGCATTTCTCAGTCCTACATATCACGCTTAGAAAAAAGGATTATTAAACGGCTGAAAAAGGAGTTGGAGCGAATCGCATAAATCAGAAGGGTCCCGGAATCAATCCGGGACCCTTTTATTCGTCGTGCCAATAATGAAATGTGTTTAGATACTTATTAATATGATCGATTGCTTCAACATGCGCAACAGATTGTCAGTTGTCAGAAAAAGCTGTCACGGTCAAATATCCTTTTTGATTTTGGCGAGCGCGCCCTTCTCCAGACGGCTGACCTGAGCCTGGGAGATGCCCACCTCGGCCGCCACCTCCATCTGGGTTTTGCCCTTAAAAAAGCGCAGCGACAAAATCCGTTTTTCCCGTTCATTGAGAGCAGAAATCGCCTCTTTGAGCGCAATCTCGTCCAGCCAGTTGTTGTCGTCATTGTTGTCTCCAACCTGGTCCATCACATAGATCGTGTCGCCCGAATCGGAGTAGACCGGCTCAAACAGCGAGACCGGTTCCACAATCGCCTCGAGGGCCAGCACCACGTCCTCCTTTTTCATCCCCATTGTTTCTGCGATCTCTTCAATGGTGGGTTCCTTGGAGTGAAGGTTGGTCAGCATCTCTTTGGTCTGCATCGCCTTGTAGGCGGTGTCGCGCAGCGACCGGCTGACGCGAATCGAGTTGTTGTCGCGCAGATAGCGGCGGATCTCGCCGATGATCATCGGGACGCCGTAAGTGCTGTAGCGCACATCCAGATCGAGATTGAAATTGTCGATCGATTTGATCAGGCCGATGCAGCCCACCTGGAACAAATCGTCCATATTTTCTCCCCGATTGGCAAATTTCTGCACCACCGAGAGCACCAGCCGCAGATTGCCCTGAATCAGCTTGTCCCGCGCGGCGCGGTCGCCATCCTGCGCCTTTTTGAGCAGTTCCCGTGTCTCTGATTCCTTCAATGTGGGCAACTTCGCCGTGTTGACCCCGCAGATTTCGACCTTGTTCAGATACATCAAAACCACTCCTGTTGCTTCATTTGCGGCCGTGCGACGGTCACAAACTCAGTATGGGGGCGATTGGGATTTTTCATACAACGCACGCTCTGGCAATTTTTTCTCAGGACAAAATCTTTTTGTACAGAACAGCGCATACACTTTAGGAAAAGGTGAGGTGATGCTTGTGCAGTGCAGAGTGGTGGATTTACGTTATCGGGATGTGATCAACATCAAGGATGGGTGCCGCCTGGGTTGCGTCAACGACATCGAGATCGACACCTGTTCCGCGCGGGTCCTGTGTATTGTGATCTTCGGCCATGCGAAGCTGTTCGGCCTGCTCGGGCGGGAGGACGATGTGATTATCCCCTGGGATAACATTGAAGTGATCGGGGAAGATACCATCTTGGTGTGTTACGACCACAAATATCCGCCCAAAAAGAAGAAATTCTTCGATAAACTCTGGAATTGAGGCGGAAAGCGTATGAAAACAGCAAAATCGCAGAAAATACTTGCCAAACTATCCGATCCGTGGTATACTAATTCAGCAAAAATATGACACACGTTCGGTCGCATCCGCGCGTGGTGCCGTCGGTTACAAGGCGGTGGTAAGGATGCAAAGACCGGGCGGCGGTACAAACCGAAGGAGGAAATTATTATGGCAGTCGTATCCATGAAACAGCTTCTGGAGGCCGGTGTGCACTTTGGCCACCAGACCAGACGTTGGAACCCCAAAATGGCGCCCTACATTTTCACCGAGCGCAACGGCATCTACATCATCGATCTTCAGAAGACGGTGAAAAAGCTGGAGGATGCCTACATGTTCGTGCGCGAGGTATCGGCCGAGGGCGGCGAGGTGCTGTTTGTCGGCACCAAAAAGCAGGCCGGCGATTCCATCCGCGAAGAAGCTGAGCGCTCGGGCGCACACTATGTCAACGCGAGATGGTTGGGCGGTATGCTCACCAACTTCAAGACCATCCAGCGCAGAATTGCGCGCCTTGCGCAGCTGCGTAAGATGGAAGAAGACGGCACTTTCGACCGCCTGCCCAAAAAAGAGGTCATCAAACTCGAGCTTGAGATTGAAAAACTCGAGAAGTTTATGGGCGGTATCAAAGAGATGAAAAAACTCCCGGGCGCGATGTTTGTCGTTGACCCGCGCAAAGAGAAAATTGCGGTTTCCGAAGCGAAAAAACTGGGCATCCCCGTCGTGGCGATCGTCGATACCAACTGCGATCCCGATGAGGTCGACTATGTGATCCCCGGCAACGACGACGCGATTCGTGCAGTCAAGCTGATCGCGCAGACCATGGCCGATGCGATCATCGAAGGCCGTCAGGGCAGCACCGCTGTTGCCGATGTCGATGCCACCGATAAGATCGAGGAGACCGACGCGGAATAAAGCTGAAATCCTTTTGACGCATGTGCGGGGCTGGGCTGTGAAGCCGAGCCTTCGCGTTACCCAATGCCCGTGCCAGCTGCCCGGGCATTTTTGGGATATGAAAGAGAAAACTAATTGTGAAAAAACTTACTAGGAGGAATGTTAACATGGCTTTTACAGCAAAGGACGTGCAGGCGCTTCGCGAGAGAACCGGCTGCGGAATGATGGATTGCAAAAAAGCGCTCACCGAGGCGAACGGCGATATGGATAAGGCGATTGAGCTGCTGCGGGAAAAGGGCCTGGCGGCTGCGGCGAAAAAAGCGGGGCGCATCGCTGCGGAGGGCGTTGTCCTTTCCTATGTGGATGAGGCGAAGAAGATCGGCGTTATCATCGAAGTGAACGCTGAGACCGATTTCGTCGCAAAGAACGATAAATTCCTCGCGTTCGTCGAGGCTTGCGCCAAGACGGTTGCAGAGCAGAACCCCGCCACGGTTGAGGAGCTGCTGGCTTGCAAAATTTCCGGCATGGACGCCACGGTGGAAGAGGAGCTGCGCGACAAGATCCTGACCATCGGCGAGAACATGAAGATTCGCCGCTTTGTCCGCTATGAAGGCGATCTGGTCACCTATATCCACGGCGGCGGCAGAATCGGCGTCATGGTTGATTTTGAAGTTGAGCCCGCTGAGCTCGTCGGCAAGGACGAGTTCAAGGCGATGGCGAAGGATGTCGCGATGCAGATTGCCGCCATCTCGCCCCTTTATCTGGACGAGCAGTCGGTTCCCGCCGAAGTGGTTGCGAAAGAAAAAGAGATCATGATGGTGCAGATTCAGAACGACGAGAAGACCAAAAATAAACCCGCCCAGGTCATCGAGAAGATGGTCGAAGGCAAGATCAAAAAGTTCTACAAAGAGAACTGCTTGATCGATCAGGCGTTTGTTAAGAACGGCGATGTCTCTGTGGGGCAGTTTGTTGCGGATACCGCGAAGGCGCTCGGTGGCAAAATCGCTGTCAAATCCTTTGTTCGTTTTGAGAAGGGCGAGGGCCTGGAGAAGAGAGAGGACAATTTCGCAGATGAAGTTGCCAGCATGATGAAATAATTTTGTATTGAGCTGTGAAGAGGGCGCCGGAGCTATCCCGCAATGGGACGGTTTCGGCGCTCTTTTTAGAGGAAGACGCTATTTTGTATAAAATATGCGAAAAGCGCCCTTGTATCTCGGTGCCTTTTGTAATATAATAAAAAGAACGACCTGATCCATGGTCTTTTGTGGGAATTTTCAAATGGAGGGCAGACACAATGCAAAGAACAGAGATAAAAGCGCTGTTTCAAAACTCGGCGGAGCTGGCGGACCGTCAGGTGACCGTCTGCGGTTGGGTGCGCACGCTGCGCGATTCCAAGCTACTGGGCTTCATCGAGCTCAACGACGGCTCGAATTTTCAGAATCTTCAGGTGGTTTTTGAGGATGCCAAAATCGACAACTTCAAGGAAGTCACCAAATATAATGTGGGCGCTTCGATTGTCGTCACCGGACGGGTGGTGCTCACCCCCAATGCCAAACAGCCGCTGGAAATCCACGCGGATAAAATCGAGCTGGAAGGCGCGTCTGATCCGGCCTATCCGCTGCAAAAAAAGCGGCACAGTCTGGAATATCTGCGGTCGATCGCCCATCTGCGGCCCCGCACCAACACGCTTGCCGCGGTGTTCCGTGTCCGTTCGGTGGCAGCTTACGCCATCCACAAGTTTTTTAATGAGCGCGGGTTTGTCTACGCTCATACGCCGCTGATCACCGGCAGCGATTGCGAGGGCGCGGGCGAGATGTTCCGCATCACCACGCTGGACGCCAAAAACCCTCCGCTTACCGAGGATGGCGCTGTGGATTTTAGCCAGGACTTTTTCGGCAAGATGACCAGCCTCACCGTGTCCGGCCAGTTGGAGGCCGAGGCGATGGCGATGGCGTTCGGCAAGGTGTACACCTTTGGGCCGACGTTCCGCGCGGAAAACTCCAATACCGCACGCCATGCGGCGGAATTTTGGATGATCGAGCCTGAGATCGCATTTGCCGACCTGGAGGACGACATGCAGCTCGCGCAGGATATGATCAAATATGTGCTCGCCTATGTGATGGAGCAGTGCCCGGCCGAGATGAAATTCTTCAACGATTTCTATGACCCGAACAAGGCGCTGATTCAGCGCCTCACCGATCTGGTCAACTCCGACTTCGGCAAGGTCACCTATACCGAAGCGGTGCGTCTGCTCGAGGAGCACAAGGATCAATTCGACTATCCCGTCTATTGGGGCTGCGACCTCCAGACCGAACACGAGCGGTATCTCACCGAGAAGATTTTCCAAAAGCCGGTGTTTGTCATCGACTATCCGAAGGAGATCAAGGCGTTTTATATGCGTCTTAACGATGACGGCAAGACGGTAGCGGCGATGGATCTGCTGGTGCCGGGCGTCGGCGAGATCATCGGCGGTAGCCAGAGGGAGGAGCGCTTCGATGTGCTGACCGCGCGGATGGAGGAGCTCGGCCTGCGCGAGGAGGACTACTCCTGGTATCTTGATCTGCGCCGGTTCGGCGGCACCAAGCATGCGGGCTACGGCCTCGGATTTGAGCGCCTCATCATGTATATGACGGGTGTTTCCAACATCCGCGATGTGATTCCCTTCCCGCGTACCACGGGCTCGGCGGAGTATTAAGTTCTCGCTATCCACAGGCGATTTTTTGAGTTTGGCCGGCTTTGACGATGCGCAAAGCTGGCCCTTTTCTTGCCTGAATTCATAAAGTTGCCCCTTTTTTCTGCAATTGAAGGGACACTTTTTCCAAATTAAGCATAATATATGCAAGAAGAAAAAATAGAACTTGCAAAATTGGCGCGGATAGGGTAAAATCTTGGTTAGGTTCATCTGAATTATGCGAATTCAGACAGATTAAAATTTCATGCAAAGGCGCATGGCGGCAACCGTTTTCCGTTGCGCCTGGATTTGGAGGATGGCTATGGCGTCGTATCAGTCAATGAGTAAGGAAGAGCTTGTGCAGCTAAAGGAAAAGCTGAATGCAGAATATGAGGCGTTTCGGGCAAAGGGGCTCAAGCTGGACATGTCGCGTGGAAAACCGAGTGTGGAACAGCTCAACCTTTCGATGGGCATGATGGATGTGCTTTCGAGCAGCGCGGACCTCAAATGTGAGGCCGGCGTGGATTGCCGCAACTACGGCGTGCTCGATGGCATTCAGGAGGCAAAGCAGCTGCTCGGCGATATGATCGAGGTGCCCGCCGATAACATTATCATCTATGGCAACTCCAGCCTGGATGTGATGTACTCCACGGTAGCCCGTTCGATGACCCACGGCGTGATGGGCGGCACCCCCTGGTGCAAGCTAGATCGCGTGAAATTCCTCTGCCCAGCGCCCGGTTACGACCGCCATTTTGCCATCACCGAATATTTCGGCATCGAGATGATTACCGTGCCCATGACGCCCGCCGGTCCCGACATGGATCTGGTGGAAAAACTGGTCTCGCAGGATGAAGCGATCAAGGGCATCTGGTGCGTCCCCAAATATTCCAATCCGCAGGGCATCACCTATTCGGATGAGACGGTTCGACGCTTTGCACGCTTGCAGCCCGCGGCGAAGGATTTCCGCATCTACTGGGATAACGCTTACGGCATCCACCACCTGTACGATGACGATCAGGATTATCTGCTGGAGATTTTGGCGGAGTGTGAAAAGGCGGGCAATCCCGATCTGGTTTATAAATTCTGTTCCACCTCTAAGGTGAGCTTCCCGGGCTCGGGTGTCGCGGCTATCGCCGCTTCCCCAGCCAACCTGGAGTCAATCCGCAAGCAGCTCGCCATCCAGACGATCGGCTTCGACAAGCTCAATCAGCTGCGCCATGTCCGCTTCTACAAAAACTTGGACGGCATGGTGGAGCACATGAAGAAGCATGCGGCGATCCTGCGGCCCAAATTCGAGGCTGTGCTCGCCACGTTGGACCGCGAGCTTTCCCCCTGCGGTATCGCTACCTGGACCAAACCGAAGGGCGGTTATTTCATCTCGTTCAACTCGCTGGACGGCTGTGCGAAGGCGATTGTGGCCAAGTGCAGGGAAGCCGGTGTTGTCATGACCCCAGCGGGTGCGACCTATCCCTACGGCATCGACCCGCACGACAGCAACATTCGCATCGCGCCCTCGTTCCCGACGCCTGAGGAGCTGGCGCTTGCGAGCGAATTGTTTGTCCTGTGCGTCAAGCTGGTCAGCATCGACCGAATTTTGGCCACCAAATAAACCTGAATAGCAAAAAATCAGGACCGCCTCCGGATGGGGGAGGGCCCTGATTTTTTGCTGCCCCTTTGCGGGCAGTTATGTCATACTATGTCTATTGCGTGGTGCACAATTTTTCGATAGAATAGTAGTCGGATAGCTCAGAAAATTAAAATAGACGGTTGGAGGATACAGGATGAGCAAGCAGTACGAAAGTCCTTTCAGTTCCCGATATGCGAGCCCTGAGATGCAGGAGCTGTTTTCGGCGGACAAAAAGTTTAAAACCTGGCGCAGATTGTGGATTTCCCTGGCGCGTGCGGAGATGGAGCTCGGCCTTCCCATTACCCAGGAACAGATCGATGAGTTGGAGGCACACAAGGACGACCTCAATCTGGATGTGGCGGCCGCCCGCGAAAAGGAGTGCCGCCACGACGTGATGAGCCACGTATACGCCTACGGGGTGCAGTGTCCCAAGGCAAAGGGAATCATCCACCTGGGCGCGACCTCCTGCTATGTGGGGGATAACACCGACGTCATCATCATGAAGGAGGCACTTCAGGTGGTCCGCCGCAAGCTGATTAACGTCATCGCTCTGCTGGCGGATTTTGCCCTGCGTTACAAGGACATGCCTGCGCTGGCCTATACCCATCTGCAACCGGCGCAGCTCACCACCGTAGGCAAGCGCGCCACCCTGTGGATCAATGAGCTTTACATGGATGTGGAGGAGATCGATCACCGCATCGCGTCGCTCAAGCTGCTCGGCAGCAAGGGCACCACCGGCACCCAGGCCAGCTTTGTGGAGCTGTTTGAAGGGGATGCCCAGAAGATCAAGGCGCTCGAGCAGAAGATCGCAGAGGCGATGGGTTTTGCCGAGTGTGTGCCGGTTTCCGGCCAGACCTATTCCCGCAAGATGGACAGTTTTGTGCTGAACACCCTGTCGGGTGTGGCGCAGTCGGCCAGCAAATTCTCCAACGACCTGCGCATCCTGCAAAATTTCAAGGAGATGGAGGAGCCGTTCGAAGCGCATCAGATCGGGTCCTCGGCCATGCCGTATAAGCGCAACCCCATGCGCAGCGAGCGCATCACCTCGTTGGCCCGCTACGTGATGGTGGACAGCCTCAACCCGGCGTTCACCTCGGCGACCCAGTGGTTTGAGCGCACCCTGGACGACAGCGCCAATAAACGCATCGCTGTGGCGGAGGCGTTTCTGGCGGTGGATTCCATCCTCAATATCATGCTCAATGTCTGCGACGGCCTGGTTGTCTATCCGAAAGTGGTAGAACAGCGCGTCATGAAGGAGCTGCCCTTCATGGCCACCGAAAATATCATGATGAGCGCGGTGAAAAAAGGCGGTGACCGCCAGCAGTTGCACGAAAAACTGAGGGTGCATTCGATCGCCGCGGCCAAGCGGGTCAAGGAAGAGGGCCTGGAAAACGACCTCATCGACCGCGTCTGCGCCGACCCGGACTTCCAGATGAAGCGGGAGGAGATCGACGCGATCCTCCAGCCGATCCACTTTGTGGGACGCAGCGTGGAGCAGGTGGAGGAGTACATCGGTGGGATCATCCGCCCGCTGCTCGATGCGAACCGCGAAATTTTGGGAGAGCGCGCGGAGCTTTCGGTCTGACAATACATTGATATAAAAACAGCCGCCCCACGGGGCGGCATTTTTTATGTTCTGAGTTCACAGTTTCAGCAGCATACCCTCCAGTTCAGCCGGGGTGGCCGCGATCGCATCCGCACCGGCGCGCTCAAATTCTGCACGGTCGCCAAACCCATACAGCACACCGATGCAGGGAAGCCCGAACTGATGTGCGCCCTCGATATCAAATTTGCGGTCGCCCACCATGACCGAGCTGCCGATCTGAATCCCCGTGTGTTCCAGCGCGTAGGCGATTACCTCCGGCTTTTCGGTGCGTGTGCCGTCCAAACAACTGCCGCTGATAAAATCAAAATAGCGCATCAGGTCAAACCGCTCTAAAATTTGTTCAGTGAAGAGCTGCGGCTTGCTTGTGGCAAGCAGCACCCGCTTTCCGCGCTCCTTTAGATGCCGTAGGAGCCGCTCCACGCCGTCATAAGGGCGGCATTCCCGTACGCCTGTCTCCCTGTAGTAGCGACGGAACCAGGCGGCCGCTTCATCCGCCTTCTGCTCGTCGAATCCGTAGAACTCCCGGAACGCATGTTTGAGCGGGGGACCGATAAAACGGCGCAGGGTTGCGCGGTCATCCACCTGAATGCCGTATTGTTCCAACGCAAAGGCGGCCCCCTTTGTGATTCCCTCGGAGGTGTCGACAATCGTGCCGTCAAAGTCAAACAGGATAGTTGTTTTTTCGTTCCACATATCGGAGACTCCTTTCGGCAAAATAGAAAAATGTTAAGATTTTTTTCGGCGCGGCTTCCAAACTGAAAGCCGTTATTTGATCCATTATATCAGCCTTTTCGCCATGAGACAACCGATTGCGTGGGAAAGAGGCAAAAATCCATATCGGCCGGGAGATTAAGATTGACTTTTTCTGTCAGATAAAATATAATAGCAAGTATGAATGTCAACGGGGAAGTACGTATGGCCGGTGCAGGTTCCCGCCGACAGGACAAGAAAAAAGTGGAGGTTTACGCATGAAAAGAGTTGGCAAACCAGTGTTTTTCATCGTGGTATTGCTCATCGCGCTCTTCACTTATGCCGCATTTTTTGGCATAAGTAGCACGTTTGGCGATAATACCACGACCTACATCAAAGGTGCGAACGAAATCCGGTGGGGAATTGATATCCGCGGCGGCGTGGACGTGACGTTTAGCCCGCCCGACGGTGTGGATGCCACAGACGCGCAGATGGACTCGGCGACTTCGGTTATCAAGCAGAGGCTGCTTTCGCTGAACATCACCGATTCCGAGGTCTATACCGATTACAATCGCGACCGCATCATCGTTCGTTTCCCGTGGAAATCGGATGAGAAAAACTTTGACCCTGAGGCGGCGATCGCCGAGCTGGGCGAAACCGCTCTGCTCACCTTCCGTGAGGGGATCAATGTCGATGAGACGACCGGGGAACCCACCGGCGTCACCAAGGACAATGTCATCCTGCAGGGTGAGGATATCAAATCCGCCTTTGCCAGCATGAATGAAAAGAACCAATATGTGGTTGTCCTGGAGCTCAATGAGAGCGGAAAAGGAAAATTTGCCGAGGCGACCGGCCGCCTGGTGAGTGAATCCTACCCCAACAACATCATCTCCATCTGGATGGACAATACGGTCATCTCCTACCCGACTGTCAACGCGCAGATCACCGGCGGCGAAGCCACCATCGAGGGCGATTTCACCCTGGAGGAGTGCAAGTCGCTGGCTGATAAGATCAACGCGGGTGCGTTGCCCTTCAAGCTGCAGACTGAAAATTTCAACACCCTGTCGCCCACGTTGGGTATGGGCGCAAAAGACGCCATGGTGATGGCTGGTTTTATCGCGTTCGGCCTCATCGCGATCTTCATGATCGTGGTGTACCGGTTGCCCGGCTTTGTCGCGTCCATCGCGCTGGTGGCGCAGGTTGCAGGCACAATCGCTGCAATTACCGGCTTCTTCCCGACAATCCCGAGCTTTACGCTGACCTTGCCCGGTATCGCGGGTATTATCTTGGCGATCGGCATCGGCGTCGACGCCAACGTGATTACAACCGAACGCATCCGTGAGGAGCTGCGCGCGGGCAAGACGCTCGACGCTGCGATCGATATCGGCTTTAAGCGCGGCTGGAGTGCGATCTTCGACGGCAATATCACCGTTATCATCGTGGCTGTTGTGCTGATGGGCGCGTTCGGCGCGCCGGGCACTTTCTTTGCGAAGATGTTCAGCTGGGCGTTCTTCCTGTTCGGTCCTTCGACGGCAGGTACCATCTATTCGTTCGGTTATACCCTGATGGTGGGCGTTATTTTGAACTTCCTGTGCGGCGTTCTGTTCTCGCGCTTGATGCTCAAATCTCTGTCCCGGTTCCAGTGCTTCCGCAAAGCCTGGCTGTATGGAGGTGAGAAAGCATGATCGATTTTTGCGGTAAAAGAAAGATATTTTTTGGCATTTCCATCGCACTGGTCCTGATCGCGGTGCTTTCCACCTTTATTTTCGGCGCGCGGCTGGATATCCAGTTCAAGGGCGGTTCGATCCTCACCTATTCGTACACCGGTGATGTGGACAAGGCTGCGGTACAGAACCTGATCGAAAGCACCCTTCAGGAGAAGATCACGCTTCAGGAGGCGACCGACGTTGCTTCGGGCATGACCAACCTCGTGGTGTCTTTGACTGCGGACAAGAGCCTTTCCTCTGAGAAGCAGACGCTGCTCACCGACACGTTGCAGCAGACCTATCCCGACCTCAACTTCCAAGCGGTCAAGATCAATAACGTCGATCCCACCATCGGTAAGGAGTTCTTTGGCAAGTGCCTGATGGCGCTGGCCCTCTCCGCGCTGCTGATGTGCATCTATATTGCGTTCCGTTTCCGCAAGATCGGCGGCTGGAGCGCGGGTGCGATGTGCGTGCTGGCGCTGTTGCACGACGTGGTGATGGTCTATGCCACCTTCATTCTGTGTGGCATCGCAATCAATGAAAACTTCATCGCGGTAACTATGACCATTGTCGGTTACTCGATTAACGCCACCATCGTTATCTATGACCGTGTGCGTGAGAATGAGAAGCTATACAACAAGACCATGTCTATTGCGGAACTGGTCAATAAGAGCGTCAATCAGTCGATGCGCCGCACGGTGTTCACCACTGTGACCACTGTGATGGCGATGGCGGTTGTCTGCATCGTGGGTCTGATCTTCCATCTGGATTCGATCCTCTCGTTCGCATTCCCGCTGATCATCGGTATGATCTCCGGTCTTTACTCCTCTACCTGCATCGCTCCCACGCTGTGGGCGTCCTGGCAGGAGCACAAGCTGGCGAAAGCTGCTTAATCAGTTTTTTCAAGACAGAGCGGGGCTTCAGCTTCCGCTCTGTCTTTTTGTTTGCAAAAATGCTATAATAACCGCAAGCGGTTATTATAATTTGATGGCCAAAGCGATCCGCTTGCTGTGCTTGCTTCTGCCTTGATGGCCTATGATATATAATGGCAGCGAGCCAAACGGCATGGCTGGTTGGCCGCTGCGATTCGCTAAACAGCGGCGCGGTTGCAGCTTGATACTTCTTTCAGCGGGAACGGATCCTTTTATGGTAAATAGGAGCGAGCTGAGGGATAGCATCAACGCAATTATGTTGGATAAAGTCAGTGAAGGAGCGGTGAACTTGCAAATCGGGGTATCCACGGCATGTCTGTATCCGATGGAGACGGAGCATGCCCTTGAGACGCTGGGCCAACTCGGCTTTGAGGCGGCGGAAATCTTTCTCAATGCGCCCAGCGAGCATACGGAGGAGTTTGGTTTGCGCCTGAAAGAAATTGCTCAGCGGTATCAGATGCGCATTGTGTCGATCCATCCCTATTCTTCCGCGTTTGAACCGCTCCTGTTTTTTTCCGGCTACGAGCGCCGTTTCCAGGATGCGATGAAATTTTACGAGTCCTTCTATCGGGTCGCCCAGATGCTGGGTGCTGGCATCGTCGTATTGCATGGCGACCGACGGGAGGGCATTTTGAGCGAGCAGGAGTATTTTGAACGCTATCGCCGGCTTTTCCGCCATGCGCGTCGGTGCGGCGTGCTGCTGGCACAGGAGAATGTGGAGCGCTGCCGCAGCCGGAGCTCCGGGTTTATCCGGCGGATGCGGGATTACCTGGGGGATGAGGTGCGGTTTGTACTCGACCTCAAACAGGCGATCCGGGCGGGGGAGACGGTAGAAGATATGCTGAACGCGATGGGGGAGCAGCTCTGCCATGTCCATCTGAGCGACCACCGTCCGGCGGAGGACTGCTTGCCGCCTGGGCAGGGCGATTTCGATTTTTCGCAGCTATTTGACCGGCTGAACGGGCGGGCGGCCGATCTCTTCGGAATGATCGAACTCTACCGGCAGAATTACAGTTCCCTGGAGGATTTGCAGCGTTCTTACGGCTATTTAAATGGGCTTCTCCGCTTTTTTCATGAAAAGGAAACGTAATAACGTTCGATTTTTAACGACATATGTCGAAAATTTGTTCTTTTCAAATTCGAGAAAAAGGGTATAATGAAAAGAGCATAAAGGAGGTTGTTGCGTTCATGCAAGAGTCAAGTTCGGCGGAGGAAAATCCATTTTCTGAAGAAATATCCTTTCAGCTGACCCAGCGGTCCTGTATGGCCGAGGAATGTGAGGAAAATATAGTTTATGGCATGGCCCTTTATCGGGGGACCGCGCTGGAGGGTGAAGTGGCGGATGTTTCTTCCCAACGCTCGGTGGTGGAGCGTCTGATGGAACTCTGCCGTCGCAATGGGGTGACCGAGACTACCCTGTTTGATGTCGTCGAGGATTTTTTAGATTGATGAACGACATATTCTAGCAGGAAAACGATTGCCGGGATTCACAATTTAAAACAGCAGGAGCAGTTTGTTTGCGGCGGAAAATCGTGCAGATCCACCGATTTTTCTTGTTTCAAGAGGACAATTATGGTATAATAACTGTAATCAGCTATTATATTAAAAAATTGCCGTGTTTTCTTTCCAGTTTGTGCTGGAAACCGAAACTACATGGCTGCATGGTACTACTTCGCTTTGTTTCATGGTATGATCGTATCAGATACATAGGAGTTGAAACGATGAAATGTCCTTTTTGCGGTTTTGAAGAGAGCAAGGTGATCGATTCCCGGCCGACGGATGAAAAAATTCGGCGCCGGCGCGAATGTCTAAACTGTGAGAAGCGGTTTACCACCTATGAGGTGGTGGAGACAATGCCGCTGATCGTCATCAAGAAAGACAAGTCCCGCGAAATGTTTGACCGCAACAAGCTGATGAACGGCTTGATGCGGGCATGCGAAAAGCGTCCTGTTTCGGTAGAGATGCTCGACAATATTGTAAACGATATCGAATCACAACTTCTCAACTTGCTCGAACGCGAGGTTTCGTCCTATCAGATCGGTGAGATGGCGATGCAAAAGCTCAAAGAGGTCGACGAAGTGGCCTATGTGCGTTTTGCTTCGGTGTATCGCCAGTTTGCGGATATCAATTCCTTTATGGAGGAGCTCAAGCTGCTGCTTAAGGAGAAGTAGGGTTCCGCAGGGACAAACAGGTCGTCACACATCGTAAAAAGGGGCTCGATCCTAGACTTGGATCGGGCCCCTTTTGCATGTTTAAAACACTGTGCGAATGCGCGGTACCTGGGTCTCCCACAGGTGATTGATCTGTAGCTGAATCCGGTTGATTTCGGCGGTCAATTCCGCCATATCGCCGTACTTGGCGAGGTAAGGCAGGCGGGCACAGTCCCAGGTGATCTGCTCCAGGTCGGTGTGCCGGATGAACCGTACCAGCTTTTCTTCCCGATCGAGCCAAAGCTGTTGGAATTGCTGTGTGTCCTCAACGACATCCTGTGCCTCGCCACCCTCCAGTTTTTGCGCCATATTGTTGAGGTGCTCGTTCAGCTCGCCGCGGACGTTATAAAGGGTGACTGTGTTGGAGATGCTGAAGGCGATGATGAGCGCGACCATCACCAACGAAATAATCAGGCGCTTCATGCCGACTCGCCCTCCTTTTTGCCGGATTTTTTGTCGTCACGCAGCACCAGATGGTAGTTTGCAGCCTGGTTGCAGGTCATCAAGAACACGTCCTTTTGTTTAACGCCCTGCTTTTCCAGCGTTTTTTGCAGCCAATCCTCGCGGAGATTGCAGTAGTTCAAAGTATCTGGGACCAGCTCGCCGTCGCAGATGAGCACCATCTGCGGGGAGTTGGCGCAGCTCGGCTCGGGCAGATTGAGATCCTGGTTGGTCACGGCGCGGTTGGGATATTTGGGAAAGACGCTGAGTTGGCCGGTGGTCTCCACAATGGCGTAGGCTACGTCGGCGATATCGAATACGTCTTTGCTGCGCAGCTGTTCCAACAGGTCGTCGATCGAATAGCGCAGCTCCCGCATCTTTTTTTGGTCGATCACCCCGTCGCGGATAATGATGATGGGGTTGCCTGAAACCAGCTTGCGCACTATTTTACATCTGAGCCCGATGGAGGATATAATCACTTCAAAGCTCACCAAGGCCAGGATGGGGACGATACCCGCCACCAGCGGGATGTTGGTATCCTCGATAGGAAGGGTGGCGATGTTGGAGATCATGATTGCCACGACGAATTCCGAAGGCTCCAATTCACCGAGATGTCGTTTGCCCATCACCCGCAAAGAAAAGACGATGATAATATAGAGGATCAAGGTGCGCAGAAAAAAGATTGACAAAATTCCGCCTCCCTGTGAAAAGTTGCTTTTACCGGCCTGTCCGGCGCAAAACACTGTCAGTAGTATGCTGAGCGGTGTTTTTTTTATTCCCATGCAACATAAAACCCCGAAAATTGGCAATCCTTAGGGTATTAAAACTGCGATTTTTCGGAGGTGTTTGGCCGATGCTTTTTAATCGAATGGAGCGGAAGCTCCAGCGGTCGGCGGGTGCGGAGTATGTAAAAAACTCGCCGCCGCAAGGCGACGATATCCGCCTGGGGAGCGATTTGACCCAGAATATGATCAATATTCGGCAATACCTGCATGATACTGCGGACTTTGTCAATAAAGAGGTGCTGGTTTGCGGCCAGCGGGTGCAGCTGCTCACCTTTGAGGGGATGGTGAGCACCGCAAACATGACGGAAGCGCTGCTGGAACCCCTGTTGAGCCTGCGATTGGAAAATCCTACGCCGCAGAGCCTGCTGTGGTGGATGCGCAATGAAGCGGTGCTCGCGCCCGAACAGAAAGAGGTATACAGCCTCGGCGAGCTCTATAAGGCGCTGATGTCCGGATTTGTCGGGGTGCTGATCGACGGGGTGGATGTCGCGGTGATCGCGGGCATCCAGGGGTTCGCTTACCGCTCGGTTTCCGAGCCCGATTCCGAGGTAAACGTGCGAGGCTCGCGCGAGGGCTTGGTTGAGCCGATCCGTACCAATATGTCGCTCATCCGCCGCCGTATCAAGTCGTCGCGGCTGGTGTTCGAGCTGACCAGTGCGGGCTCCACCAGCAAGACCGATTTGTGCCTGTGCTATCTGGCCAATATGGTCTCGCCGGAGATTTTAGAGGATGTGCGCAGCCGCCTGGCCCGCATGGATTTGGATATGATCCTGGACTCGGGGTATGTGCAGCCTTTTTTGGATACCAACCTTTCTTCGCTCTTTTCCAACGTGGGGGTGACCGAACGCCCCGATACCGTGGCGGCCAAGATCTCAGAGGGTCGCGTGGTGGTGTTGGTGGACGGCACCCCCTTTGCTCTCATTGTCCCGTACCTGTTCAGCGAGAATTTTCAGACGCTTGACGACTACGCCCACCGCCCGTACTACGCATCGTTCATCCGCATTATGAAATACGTCTCGTTCTTTTTTACCATTCTGCTGCCCGGCGCCTATGTGGCGATCGCGAGCTTTCACCCGGAATTGTTCCCTGAGGCGCTCTTGTTTAACATCGCCGCGGCCGAGGAAACCACCCCCTTTCCGCTGATGTTTGAGGCGCTCATCATCCACATCATCTATGAAATCATGCGCGAAGCGGGCCTGCGCCTGCCCCGCCCAATCGGGCACGCGGTGGGCATCGTCGGCGGCCTGGTGATCGGCGATGCGGCGGTGACCGCCGGGCTGATCGGCGCGCCCATGGTGATGGTGGTGGCGCTCACCGCCATCAGCTCGTTTGTGGTGCCCTCACTGTATGAGCCGGTCACCATTCTTCGCTTTTTGTTCATCATCGTGGGCGGCGTTTCGGGTCTTTACGGCATCACGTTGGTGCTCTGCATCGTGTTTGTCAACCTCTGTGCGATCAACGCATACGGGGTGCCCGCCACCGCGCCCGCCACACCCACCAAGCTGTTCGATCTGCGCGATGTGCTCATCCGATCGAGCTGGAAGACATTGGGCCGGCGCACCCTGCGGGTGCAAAAGCTGCCCGGCAGCGAGGTCGGGGATAAGGGGGGAGACATTTGACGCGCAATACGATCATCAGCTCCAAACAGGTGGTGCTGCTTCTGGTTCTGTTCCGGGTCTTCGATCTGCTCACCTTTGTGCCGCAGATCGGCGGACGCCAAAACGGCGCAACGGTGATGCTGGCCCTCCCGTTTTCCTATCTGCTTCTGGCCCTTATCCTGGTTCCAGCGCTGCTGCTGCTTCGCGGGCGGCGCGAGGGCAACGTGGTGGACTGCGCGCTGGCGCTCAACCCAGCGGCGGGCAAAGTGCTGGCCGCCCTGCTGTTTCTGTTCTCGGTGTTCGCCGCGGCGGATACCGTGAGCAACTTTGAATTCTTACTCACCTCGGCTATTTACCCCGAGACGCCGTCCCTGTTTTTTGTGCTCACCTTTACCGCCGTCTGCCTCTACGGTGCATTTCTGGGGCTGGAGCCGGTGGCTCGGGTTAATACCTTTGTATTTGTGCTGTTTGTGGGCGCGCTGGTGTTCATCTCCGCGTCAGTGCTGCCCAAGTCGGACTTTGTCTACCTCAAAAATCCCCTGCAAGGCGGGCTTTCCGCCGTGTGGGGCCATGCCCTCTCCGCTGCATTCTCGAACTTCGACGCGGTGCTTTTTCTGCTGTTCGCACCCAATTTTAAGGGGAGCCTGTCCAAGTGCTTTTGGGGCTGGGCGCTGTTGACGGTGGCCATGGTGGAGTACCTGGTGATGCTTTTGACAGTCGGCCTGGGCGACTTTGCCGCCTCGCAGATGTTCCCGTTTTACTCGCTGGCTGCGTTTGCAGACCTGTCGATCTTCCAGCGGCTGGACAGCCTGCACATCACCCTGTGGACGTTCATCGCTTTCGTCAAGGTGTCGGTATATCTCTATTTTGCGTCCCAGTGCCTGGGCTATCTGGTGCCGCGCCGCCTGAAAAAGACGCGGCTTGCCGCGACCGGTATCCTGACAGCTGCCGGCGCACTGGTGATTTCGTCCGATCTGCGTTTTTTGACCGCTGTACAGAAGGCAATGGCCACGGGAATCCCGGTGGCGGTGTTGGCGGTATTGATTCCATTTGTCCTCCTGCTCTGGAGCCTGATTGCCAGAAGAAAGGAGCGGGCGAGATGAAACGAATTCGATTGATTGCGCTGCTATTTGCGCTTTGTCTGCCGCTGTGTGGCTGTATGCAGGCGGTAAGGCTCAACAACCGCGCGATCGTGCAGGGGATCGGCATCGATTTGGCTGAAGACGGGTACTTGGTCACTTTGCAGATCTTCGACGCCAAGGGGGGCGGCTCTCAGACGGCGGTGGACGCCAGCAAGGCCAACAGCATGACGTTGCAGGCGAGCGGCCGCACGATTGCAGAGGCGATTTCGGCGGCGGAGCTCAAACAGGGCAAGGAGATCTTCTACGGCCAGAACAAGCTGATCGTGGTCGGGGAGGAGGTCGCCAGGCAAGGGTTGGAGACGATCATCAGCTTTTTCAATGCCAATCCGCAGTCGCGCCCCAATGTGGACATCGCCATGGCGGATGGACGCGCCGTGGATGTCATGACCGCACAGATCAGCCAGGGGGTGCTGCCGGTGCTTTCGGTCAAGAGCCTGCTGGAAAACAGCAGAACCAGCGGCCGCATTCTGCGCGGTCAGGTGCTGGATGTGGTGGATGCGATTGAAAACGGCAGGCTGGGCACCTTTATGCCGATTTTGGTGAAGAGCGGCGAGGGTGAAGAGGAAACGGTAGAGGTGCTGGGGACGGCGCTCTACCGGCACAGTCAGCTTGTCGGGCGTGCGGACGAGCCGGCTACGCGCGGTCTGCTTTGGCTGCGGGATGATGTTAAACGCACCGACCTGGTGGTGCAGCACCCAAAGCTGGGCGATGTTTCGCTGGCGGTGGTTCGCGCGGATACCCACATCCAGCCACAGATTGTCGACGGCGTCCCGCATTTTGTCATCACCTGCAAGACGCGCAGCCATATCAATGAGAGCATCGTGACGCCGGAGAACGCGGCGCTCTTCCAAAGCATCACCGATTTAGAACGGATGGAAACGGACGTGATCCGTGCGGAAATGGAGCGGGCACTGGAGCTATCCCTGCGGGATTGCGGCACCGATCTGCTCGAACTCGCCAATTTGCTGGATAAATACCAGCACGAATGGTTTGTAGCCAACTGTGAACGCTACGACGAGTTGCTGCCGCAGTTCACCTGGGAATTGCAGGTGTCCTCCGAGATCACGCGGTACGGGCTGCAAACCTGACCGTGCGCGAAAACCACAGGGGAGAAAAGGTATGAACAAACAAGCAATCACCGATACCGTGCTGAACACGCTGAGGGATCATCCCGTATCTGCTTGCCGCCGTCCCGCTGCGCTGCGCAAGAGCCTGCGGAAAAAGCTGCGACGAATAAAGCAGAGCTACCGCTCGGGTATGGCGCGGGAGGATAAATCGCCGGTACAGCTGTGGCTGTGCGACAATTTCTATGTGTTGGAGAAGGAAGCAAAGCAGACCTTGCGGGAACTGAGCGGTTGCCCCAGGCTGCCCAGCTCCGCAGGTGGCCCGCAGCTCTATTTTGTATGCGAGGCGGCGCTGGACGGGCGCCCCGCAGTCGATCAGGACCTTGCGGAACAGTTGGTCAAGGGGATGCAGGAGAGGCGCGACTTAACCGTACCCGAGTTTGGGTTTCTGCCGCTGGCGCTCAGGACTGCGCTGTTGGGGATCGCCTGCGCCGCCTGTGTGGACGGGGAGGACGATGAAGCGATCTCCTACGCGGTGACCTCGCTCACCCGCCTCTCCTCAGTCGATTTCGACGAGTTAGTCTGCAAACACAGCATTGTGGAAGCAACCCTGATGCTCGATCCGGCTGGCATCTACCCGGACATGGAGGATGAGAGCCGGGGCAACTACCGGGCGTTGGTGAGCCTGCTGGCCGAGAGGCGCGGGGTCAGCGAACGCGCAACCAGCCAGGAGATTTTAAATCTGGCCCGCGCGGGCTCGGATGAACGCTCCCGCCACGTGGGAAGCCATCTGCTTCGCACCCCGGATCTCGAACGCAGCAACAGCTGGCGCCGTTGGATGACTTTATGCGGCACACCGGCAATTTCTCTGGCGCTTGCGGCCTCGATGGGCGTCTGGGCGCGCAGCATCTGGGTGGGGATTCTCTCGATTTTGCCGGTCTGGGAGGCGGTCCGCTATACCTTGGAGCGCATCGCTATGGCGCGGGTGCGCGTCGAGCATATCCCGCGCATGGACCGCGCGCGCAGTGCGGAGATCGCATGTTCCACAGTTGTCGCGGTGTCCACGCTGTTGCCGTCGGCCGCCGACGCACCCAAGGCTGCCCGCCGGTTGGAAGAGCTCTACTGGAGCAATGCGGCCGACGATCTGACCTTCTGCCTGTTGGCCGATTTCAAGGAGAGCGCGACTCCGATGAATCCGGAGGACGAAAGCCGCGTCAAGGCGATGTCGGCGGAGGTCGCGCGGCTCAACGAGCGGTACGGCGGGCGCTTTCTGCTGTTCGTGCGCAAGCGGGAATACAACAAGACGCAGGGGCGCTTCTCCGGCTGGGAACGCAAGCGCGGCGCAATCACAGAGCTGATCCGCTACGCGCACGGCGATGTGACAAGCGTACTCGCCTTTGTCGGGGAAAGGGAGCGCCTCACCAGAATGCGCCACCTGTTGGTGCTGGACGCCGACACTAACCTGTTGTTCGACACCGCCGGACAGTTCCTTTCGGCCGCGGCCCATCCGCTCAACCGGCCGGTGGTGGATGAGGCGCGCGGCATTGTTATTGAAGGCTACGGCATCCTGGTGCCCCGCATGGCCACCGCGCTGGAGAGCCAGGCAAAAACCCCCTTTTCCCGGGTGATGGCGGGTGTGGGCGGTGTGACCACCTACGACCGCTCGGCGGGAGACTTTTATCAGGATCTCTTCCATGAGTCGATCTTCTCCGGTAAGGGACTGATCGATACCGAGTGCTTTTACAAACTGCTCAACGCGCGTTTTCCGGAAAACCTGATTTTGAGCCATGATATTCTGGAAGGGGCGTATCTGCGCACCGCGCTGTTGTCCGATGTGGAGCTGACCGACAGTGTCCCCACGCGGCCGTCCTCCTGGCTGGCCCGCCTGCACCGCTGGGTCCGGGGGGATTGGCAGAATCTCCGATACATTTTTTTGCGCCGCGGAAATCCCATCAACGCCCTCAGCCGGATCAAGCTGCTGGACAACCTGCGCCGTTCCCTCACTCCGGCGGCGGCTTTGGCATGTGTGCTGGCGGCGTTTTTTCTGCCAGTGCGCGCCGCACTGGCCCTGTTTTGGGCGGCGCTGCTGCCGGTCGCCTGGGCGCCGCTGTGGGAAGCGGCGCTGGGGGTGGCCTCCAACGGCTGGCAGGTCTTTTCCCGCCGCTTTTTTACCCGCGTGCTTCCGCAGGCAATAGAGCCGCTCGCGCGCGGGGTGTACAATCTGGTGCTTCTGCCGCAGACCGCCTTATGTGAATTGAACGCTGCCGGCCTGGCCCTGTGGCGGCAGTGGGTCAGCAAAAAAAAGCTGCTCGAGTGGGTCACCGCTGCGGACAGCGAGAGAGGGGGCGGATTTGCGGCGGCGGTGCGGCAGTACTGGTTGGCCGAGCTGATCGGCCTCATTGTGCTGCTCTTTGCGCCGCACGCCTTTCTTCATCTTTACGGCCTGGCCTTTTCCGCTCTCATTCCGCTGGCGCTTTATAGCGGGAGGGAGAAGCCGCATACCGGTCCGGAGCTAAGCCGCGCCGACCGGGAGGAGCTGACCGGATACTGTGCATCGATGTGGCGCTTCTTCGAGACCTTCGCCACCGAACAGGAAAACTGGCTTCCGCCTGACAATATCCAGCAGTCGCCGACCTACGCAGTGGCGCGCCGCACTTCTCCCACCAACATCGGCCTGATGCTGCTTTCCATGCTGACCGCCCGCGACCTCGATTTCATCAGCAGCAGTGAGCTGTGCGGGCGCGCCGGACATGTCATCGAGACCCTCGAGCGGATGGAGAAGTGGAATGGCAACCTCTACAACTGGTACGATACCGGGAGTCTGACCCTGCTGGAGCCCCGGTTCGTCTCGGCAGTGGACAGCGGCAACTTTGTATGCTGCCTGGTCGCCTTCCGCGAGGGGCTGCGCGACTACCTGCCGGAATGCCCCGCGCTCGCCACGCTTATGGTGCGGGTGCGCGCGCTGATCGACGCCACCGATCTCTCGGTGTTTTACAACGCGCGGCGCAGCCTGCTTTCGATCGGCTATAACGCCTCTACCGGCGAGATGATGGACAGCTATTACGATTTTTTTATGAGCGAGGCGCGCATGGCGGGCTACTATGCCGTCGCGTCCCGGCAGGTGCCCAAGCGGCACTGGGGTGCAATGAGCCGGACGATGTCGCAGCAGGGGGGATATGCCGGTCCTGTGTCCTGGACCGGCACCATGTTTGAATATTTTATGCCGCACCTGCTGCTACCGGTCTACGAGGGATCTCTCCTCTCGGAGGCGCTGGATTACTGCCTCTACTGCCAGCGCCGCCGGGTGCGGGAGGAAAAGACCCCCTGGGGCATCTCGGAGAGCGCGTTTTACCGCTTCGACGGTCAGCTCAACTACCAGTACAAGGCGCACGGGGTTCAGAAGCTGGGGGTCAAGCGCGGCTTGGACGACGAGCTGGTGATCTCGCCCTACTCCACCTTCCTGGTGCTGCCGGTCGCGCCGGTGGCCGCCATGAAGAATCTGCGCCGTATGCGGGAGGAGGGCTTTTCCGGCGCGTACGGCTTTTTTGAGGCGATCGACTACACGGAGAACCGCGTACCTTCCCGCTACGGGGTCTGCCGGAGCTTTATGTCGCACCACATCGGGATGAGCCTCACCGCGGCCGACAACGCCCTGTTCAGCGGACGGATGCAGCAGCGGTTCCTGCGCGACCACCGCATGAATGCGGCCAAGGAACTGCTGCAGGAGAAGGTGTGCCGCGACACCGTGATGTACGACGATGTGAAATTTAAGGATATGAAGGAGCGTGATCCTGTGAAAACCGTGATTGCGGAGGAATATGAACAGATTTCCCCCGAGCGCCCGCAGGCGATCCTGCTCGCCAACGGCGCGCTTTCCGACCTGTTGACCGATACAGGGGCGGGATGGCTGTCCTCGGGGCGCATCGACCTCACCCGCCGCCCGGGCGATTTGCTACAAAATCCGGCGGGAATCTACGCCTTTTTGCAGGTGGGGGAGCGCTCGTTTTCCCTGACCGCCGCGCCGCTTTACGACGCCCAGGTGCGCTACCGTGTGCAGTTCGCCGAAAACAACGTCATCTATAAGGCCAAGTACCGCAGCGTCAAAACCGGTTTGCGGGTGCTGTTGCACCCCACCCTGCCCCTGGAACAGCGCGAGTATCAGATCAAAAATCTGACGCAGCAGCGCACCACAGCGCAGCTTTTGTGCTATCTGGAGCCAACGCTCGCCCCAACTGTGGATTACAAAGCTCACCCGGCTTTTTCCAAGCTGTTTGTCACCGCCGAATATGAGGCGCAGAGCCGCATCCTGCTGTTTACCCGCCGGGAACGGAGGCAGAAGACCCAGACCTATCTGGCGGTTGGGTTCCTGGAGGATCTCCCATTTGAATATGAGACCCGCCGGGAAAGGTTGATGAACGCACCGGATGGTCTCGCCGGTCTCGCAGAATTTGCCACCCGGGAGTTTGCGGGCGGCGCCGGTACGCCGGATGCCGCGTGTGCCCTGCGGCTGCATCTGGAGCTGCCCGCAGGCGGCCGTGCGCAGGTGACACAGTTGATCGCAGCCGGGGAGACGAGGGAGGAGGCGATCGGGGCGATCGTCTCCCAGCGGGCGCAGGGGAGGATTCAGTCGGAGAAGGCGCCGAACAGCCTGTTGGTGGGGGATACCATCGAGGGCAGGCTGGCCTTCGCGGTGCTGCCCTCGCTGTGCTTCCCCGCTGAGGCGGACAGCGCGATGCGGGCAGCACGTGCCCAGAACCGGCTGGGGAAGGACGGCCTGTGGGGCATGTCCATCTCTGGCGACCGGCCGATCGTGCTGTATCCCACAGATTGGGACTGGGAGCGGGGGCAGGCGGAAGCATACCTGGCGCTCTACAAAAAGTGCAAGCTGGCCGGTGTGCCGTTTGACCTGGTATTTACAGCGCCTTCGGATCTCCTCCCCGTGCTGCGCGATTGTATGGAACAGATGGGCTGCGCCGATCAGATCGGAAACGGCGTATTTCTCATCGACAGCGGCACGGTGGGGGAGGCCCCCCTGCGCTTGCTGGAGGCTTCGGCGGTCCACATCGCACCCCGCTCCGGGGTGCGGGTATGGGAACCCGGGCGGCCCCACCGCCCGGTATGCTTCCTGCCGGTCTCCCCGCAGGAGATCGACCGGCGGCCGGATGACCTCGAGGTCACAGGGGGCATCTTTTCCCAGGGGCGGTTTTATGTCCAAAAGCAGCCGGGACAGGCACTGCCCTTTTCCCACATCCTCGCCAACTCCACCTTTGGGACGTTGGTGGGGGACAGCTTTCTCGGCTTCACTTGGGCGGTCAACGCACGTGAGAATAGACTGACCCCCTGGCATAACGATATCACTGCAGGCAACCTGGGCGAACGGCTGGTGCTGCGCCTGGGGGATCGTTTTTTTGATCTGATTCACGGGTCGCTCTGTTCCTACGGGCAGCGCAGCGCGCGCTATGAGGGGCGGATCGACGGGCTGTCCACCTGTGTGGAGGTAACGGTTCCGGCCAAAGGATGCGTCAAACAGGTGGAGGTGCGGCTGCAAAATCGCGGTGCCGACCCGCGGCGTGTGACGCTCGCTTACTATACCGAGCCGGTGCTTGGGGTCGACCGCGGCGACGCCCGGCAGATTACCGCTGAGTTTTCCGGCGGCTGTCTCGTCTGCCACAACCCATTTCAAACGGCGGTTCGCGGGGTGAGCGCCCTGTGTTGCGGGGAAAAAGCTGCCCTTCCCGTCACCAACCGGGCGGACTTCCTCTGCGGGCGCTGGGACGAGGCCGAGGAGGCGGACAGCGAGCCCTGCGCAGCGCTGCTCGTGGAGCTGGAACTCGCGCCCTGGGGGGAGAGGGCCGTCCACTTTCGGTTGGTCTGGGCGGCCCATGCGGACGCCGCGCGGCGGCTCGCATCGCTCGATCTCCCGCCGGCGGAACCGGTCTCCGCGCTTGTTCTGCATACGCCGGATGAACCGCTCAACCGGCTGGTAAGCGACTTTTTGCCCCATCAGATTCTACAATGCCGCATCTGGGGTCGCACGGCGTTCTACCAGTGCGGCGGCGCATACGGGTTCCGCGATCAGCTTCAGGATGCGACCGCCTGCCTGTTGTTCGCCCCGCATGCCGCAAAGTATCAGATATTGCGCGCAGCAGCAGCTCAGTTCCCAGAGGGAGACGTGCTGCACTGGTGGCACAACCTGCCGCACAGCGGCGGCGGATTGCGCGGTGTGCGCACCAAATACAGCGACGACCTTCTCTGGCTGCCCTACGCGGTGTGTGAATACGTCGAGACGACCGGTGACCGCTCGCTCCTGTCCATCCCGGTTCCATTTGTGGAGGGGGAGCTGCTCGGCGCGGAGGAGAAGGAGCGCTATTTTGAGCCGCGGCGCAGCGTGGAGCGGGCCAGTGTCTATGAGCACTGCGCGCGCACGATCAGGCGCGCTGCCGCCCGATTGGGACCGCACGGCCTGCCGCTGATCGGCAGTGGAGACTGGAACGACGGCTTCAACACGGTTGGTACCGAGGGAAAAGGGGAGAGCGTCTGGCTCGCCCTGTTTCTGGCCATGGTGCTGCGGCGCTTTTTGCCGCTTGCAGAGGCTCAGGGGGACGCTGAACTGGCGCAGCTGTGCGCCGAGCGCATGGAGTCGCTGAAAACAGCGGTGGACGCCCACTGTTGGGATGGGGCGTGGTATCTCCGCGCATTCTACGACGACGGTTCCCCGATGGGGAGCCGCGAAAACGACGAATGCACCATCGATTCCCTGCCGCAGAGCTTCGCGGCGCTCTGTCCCATGCCCGACCGGGCGCGCGTGTCCACCGCGCTGGACAGCGCCCTGCACTTCCTGGCCGACCCGCAACTGCGCATCGTCAAACTGTTCGACCGGCCGTTTGCTGATTCCAGTCAACAGCCCGGCTATGTCAAGGCCTATCCGGCGGGCATCCGTGAAAACGGTGGGCAGTACACCCACGCATCGGTCTGGCTGGCGATGGCGCTGCTGCACGAAGGCAGGGCGGAGGACGGCTGGCGGTTGCTCGATTGGTTCAACCCGGCCTCCCGCTGCCGCGATCAGGCGCTCGCCCTGCGCTACCAGCTCGAGCCGTATTACCTTGCCGCAGATATCTATTCCGCGTCGGGCGCCGCTGGACGGGGCGGATGGAGCATGTACACCGGCGCATCCAGCTGGTACTACCGCACAGTGGTTGAACGCCTGTTGGGCATCCGCCGGATGGGAGGAACCGTGACCTTTTCGCCCTGCATCCCTCCGTCCTGGAAGGGCTGCTCCTTCGAGCTCAACCTCGAGGGGACAGCGATCCATTTTACGGCCAGGTGGGGCGATCATCAGGGTATGTCGGTGAACGGCCTGCCGGCCGATGCCGTAACCCTTGACGGGACACCCAAAGATGTGGAGTACACCTTAGAAAAAAGTTCATAATTTTTCCCAACGAATGCCCCGTGAGATATGGCGATGATAAAAAATCTATGTTATAATGCATAGCGTGGGATCTTATGTAAACTGGAAAAACCAGGAAAAGCAAATCCGCGCCGCACTGCGGGGCGAACTATAGGAGATGACCCGATGAGCAACAAAATGGTTCGAAGGCAGCTGTGCGACGGCGTCTATTGGAACGCCATCACCGATGCGAAATTCAAAGCCAACCGGATATCCTGCAACCTGATTCTGCCGCTGGACGCCGAAACAGTCACCGACACTGCGGTGGTTCCTTTCCTGCTGCGCAGGCGGTTCCGCGATTGCCCTGATTTTACAAGGCTCAATGAACGCCTGTGCGAGTTGTACGGCGCGTCGCTCGACGCGGACGTGCGCAAGCACGGCGCCTACCAAATTTTAAACCTTTCCATTCAAACCCTGGACGACCGCTATACGATGGACGGCGAGTTGCTGACCAACAAGTGCGCTGAGTTGGCGGCGGGCCTGCTGCTCGACCCATACTTTGTGGATGGGGTGTTCGATGAGCAGGACTTTGAACTCGAGCGGCGGTCGCTGGTCGATACAATCGAATCGGAGATCAACGACAAGCGCAGCTACGCGATCAGCCGCTGCCAGTCTGTTCTATTTGAAGGCGAGCCGTTTGCCATCAAGAAGTACGGCACCAAGGAGCGAGCAGAGGCGATGACCCGCCAGAGCGCCACCGAGGCGTATCACCGGGCGGTCCGCGACGCGGCGGTTGAAATCCTGTTCATCGGCTGCGGCGACGGGGAAGGCGCGGCGAAAATATTCGCCGACCGTTTTTCACGGTTAAAGCGCAGCCCGATTGCGCACCGTGAGGCGTCCACCAAGGCGAAGGCCGAGCGGGTGACCGAAAAGACCGACCGCATGGATGTAAGCCAGAGCAAGCTGGTGATGGGCTTCCGCATCGGCGAGCTCGAATCGCAGGAGGAAAAGAACGCGGCCAAGCTGATGGCGGCGCTGTACGGCGGCACGCCGTTTTCGCGGCTGTTCCTGAATGTCCGCGAGAAATACAGCCTGTGCTATTACTGTGCGGCCCGGTTGGATAAGGCCACCGGCACCATGCTGGTGGACAGCGGCGTGGAGGCTGCCAACAAACAGAAGGCGCAGGATGAGATCCTGAACCAGCTGGATGTTGTGCGCAACGGCGAGTTCACCGATGAGGAGCTTGACAACACCATCCTGGCGCTGACCAGCGCGCTGGGTTCGGTCACCGACACGCTCGGCGGTATGGAGGGCTGGTATCTCGATCAGATTTTGTCGGGCTCCAGTCAATCCCCCGAGGAGAACGCCCGCCAGATTTCGTCGCTCACGCGGGAACAGGTGATGGAAGCGGCGGGCAAGGTCACGCTGGATACCGTCTATTTCTTAACCAGCAGGGAGGAAAACGCGCATGAATCTAACTGAAATCCGTTCGCAGCGGTTGGGAGACCGGTATTATCGATATCAGCACAGCTCGGGCCTCACCATGCTGCTCTGCCCAAAGCCGGAGTTCAGCTCCGCATACGCGCTGTTCGGCGCGGAGGTCGGTTCGATCGATACCACCTTCAAAACCAGCAAGGACGGCGACTTTGTCACGGTCCCTGCGGGGATCGCGCACTACCTGGAACACAAGCTGTTTGAAAGCGAGGACGGGGACGCCTTTGCGCGTTATGCCAAAACTGGGGCCTCGGCCAACGCCTACACCAGCTTTGATAAAACCTGTTACCTGTTCAGCTGCTCGGAGAACTTCAAAGAATCGATCGAGATTCTGCTCGATTTTGTCACCCACCCCTATTTCACCGAGGAGACGGTGCGCAAGGAGCAGGGGATCATCGGGCAGGAGATCAAAATGTATGACGACAACCCCGATTGGCGGGTGCTGTTCAACCTGCTCGAGGCACTGTATCAAAACAACCCGGTGCGGGTGGACATCGCGGGTACGGTGGAATCGATCGCGCAGATCGACGCCGACCTGCTCTACCGCTGCTACAATACCTTTTACAATCTCAACAACATGGTGCTGGCCGTGGCGGGCAACTTCGAGATCGACACCGTCATCGAAGCGGCCGACCGCATCCTGAAGCCCGCCGAGAATCTATCTATCGAGGCCAAGGTGCCGGACGAACCCCGCGAGGTCGGCGAGCACCGCGTCGAGATCAAGTTGCCGGTCGCTATGCCGATGTTCAACATCGGCTTTAAAGAGCTGCCCGGCAGCAAGCGGGAAAACGCACTGGGCCAGGTGCTCGACGAAATCCTGCTTGAGATCATCGCGGGCGAGGCGTCGCCCCTCTACCGGCGTCTGTACGATGCGGGCCTTATCAATTCCACCTTCGGAACAGAATCCTTTACCGGGCGGGATTATTGCGCCGCACTGTTCTCGGGTGAGAGCCGCGACCCCGACCGCGTCTATGAGGAGCTGTGCGCCGAGATCGAGCGCATTCAGCGCGAGGGCGTCGACGCGGCTGCGTTTGCCCGCTGCAAAAAGGCCATCTACGGCCGGTATATCCGGATGCTCAGCTATGTGGACGACATCGCCAGTGCGATGCTGCAAGCTCATTTTTCTAATTTTGAGCTGTACGAGCTGCTCGATGTCATCGCCGACTGTGAGATCGAGACGCTGAACGCCCGTCTGCGCGACAACTTTGCGCGGGAATACAGCGCGCTTTCGGTGGTTGCACCCGCTTGATTCTATTCTGACAAAATGGGAGGTTCGATTATGGGCGAACTATTGAGTTTCCCGGGCCTGGGATTGGAATTTCATCTGGATCGCGTGGCATTTCACATCGGCAGTTATACAATCGCCTGGTACGGCATTCTGATGGCGCTGGCATTTTTGGTGGGTATTTCCTATGTGATGCTGCGCACCAAGACGTTCGGCCTGGACGGCGACCGGGTGATCGATGTCCTGTTGGTCGCCGTGATGGGCGGTATCGTCGGCGCCCGCATCTACTATGTGGCCTTTTCCTGGAATGAGTATAAGGACAATCTGGCCGATATCTTTAAAATCTGGGAGGGCGGCATCGCCATCTATGGCGGTCTCATCGGTGCAATCCTGGTCGGCCTGTGGATGTGCCGTGTGCGCAAGGTGCGCGTGCTGCCGATGCTGGATATCGCCACGGGCGGCGTCATCATCGGACAGGCTATCGGGCGCTGGGGCAACTTTGTCAACATCGAAGCGTTCGGCAGCAACACCACCATGCCCTGGGGCATGACCAGCCCGGTCATCGAACGCTATTTGACGGCGCACCAGCAGGAGCTGGCCGAAGTAGGGGTCATCGTCGACCCCTCCATGCCGGTTCATCCGACCTTCTTTTACGAATCGATTTGGTGCCTGCTCGGCTTCATCCTGATCGCCTGGTACACCAAGCGCCGCCGGTTTGACGGCGAACTGGTGCTGTTCTACTGCGTCTGGTATGGCGCGGAGCGCGCCGTGGTCGAAGGGCTGCGCACCGACAGCCTGATGTGGGGCAATTTCCGCGTGTCCCAGGTGCTGTCGATTATCGGCGTGGTCGTCGCGTTGGCGCTGTGGATTTGGATTCGCGTCAAGATCAAACGCGCAAACGACCCGGAATATTTGAAACTCTATGTCAATACAGAGGAGGCGGAGATGATCCGCCAGGGAACCTTCTATCCGAAAAAGGAGACCGCGAAGGGGGAATCCGCCGCAGAGGAAACCTCCGCCGGCGCGCCTGCCCCGGAGACAATCAATGACGACGAAAGAAAAGAGGAGAACAGCGATGGCAGTGATACTTGATGGAAAAGCGGTTTCCGCAAAGGTGCGAGAAGAAATCAAAGCGGAGGTGGAGCGGCTCGCGGAGGTGGGCGTCACGCCCGGGCTCGCGGTGGTGATCGTGGGGGAGGACCCCGCGTCGCAGGTCTATGTCCGCAATAAGGAGAAGGGCTGCGAGGAGGTGGGCATTCACTCGGAAAAATACGCGCTGCCCAGCAATACCACTCAGGAGGAGCTGCTCGCGCTGGTGCGGGAGCTCAACGGCCGGCCGGATATCGACGGCATCCTGGTGCAGCTTCCGCTTCCCGCGGGCTTGGATGAAAAGGCCGTGATCGAGGCGATCTCGCCAGACAAGGATGTTGACGCGTTCCATGCGGCAAATGTGGGAAAAATTATGATCGGCGACTACAACTTCCTGCCCTGTACGCCGGCCGGCATCATGGAACTGATTAAGGAGACCGGCCTGCCCGTCGAGGGCAAGGAGTGCGTCGTAATCGGCCGCAGCAACATTGTGGGCAAGCCGATGGCGATGCTGCTGTTGCATCAGAACGGCACGGTCACCATCTGTCATTCGCGCACCAGGAATCTGGCGGAGGTCACCTCCCGCGCCGATATCCTGGTGGCAGCGGTGGGCAAGGCGAAATTTGTCACCGCCGATATGGTGAAGGAGGGCGCGGTGGTCATCGATGTGGGGATGAACCGCGACGAAAACGGCAAGCTGTGCGGCGACGTGGATTTTGCGTCGGTCGAGCCCAAGTGCAGTTACATCACGCCGGTTCCCGGCGGCGTCGGCCCCATGACCATCTCAATGCTGCTGCGCAACACAGTGACCGCGGCCAAATTGGCGGCGGGGTGCGCCGATCTGTAAGGGCGCCGTCTAAGTAAGAATAGAACCGCGCGTATCGGCGCGCGGCGGGGAGCGGTACGGCAAAATGCCGCCGCTCCCGTTGCTTTTTGGGGGTGTTTGAGAAATGCTTCGTTTTATCACCGGTACGGCGGGCAGCGGCAAGACGACGCTGCTGCGCCGTCAGGTCTGCGCGGATGTTGAGGCCGGGGAGCGCGTCATCGTTGTGGTGCCGGAGCAGGTCTCGTTTGAGACTGAGCGGAGCATTTACGATGTGTTGGGAGCGCGTAAGGCGATGGGGGTGGAGGTGCTCAGCTTCACCCGCCTGTGCAACCGCATCTTCCGGGAATACGGCGGATTGGCTGGGGATTACATCGACGACAGCGCCCGCCTGTTGCTGATGAGCGTCACGCTGGAGGAATGGAAGGATGCGCTGCGCCTCTACGGAAACCGCAGCGGCAGGCTGCAGTTCGTTCAGGCGCTGGTGTCCCAGATCAGTGAATTTAAAAACGCGGGCGTTACACCGGACGCGCTGGAGGAGTTTGCGCGGTCGGCTGGAGAGGGCGGCTTGGCGGAGAAGACAGCTGAGCTTTCGGTGATCTTCCGCGCTTACCAGGCGCGGTTGGCGCAGAGCTACAAGGATGCGGAGGACGACCTGATGAGCGCCTGCGCCCTGCTGGAGGTCAATCCCTTTTTCTCCGGTTACAGGGTTTACATCGACGCCTTCAAATCCTTCACCGCGGGGGAATATCGCCTGCTCACCCACATCATCGCGCAGTCGCCCTCGGTGACAGCGGCCCTCTGCACCGACTCGCTGGAGGACTGCGAGCACGGGATGGGTTTGTTCTCGTTGGTGCAAAAAACAGCGGCGAGGCTGTCCCGCATTGCTCGCGAAAATCGCGTGCCGGTCGAGACGATTGCAGTGCTGACCCAAAATCACCGCACCCCCCATCCCGACCTGCGGCATCTGGAGCAAAACCTGTTCCGCAGCGCGGCGGCGCCCTATCCCGGCGCCGCTCCGCACCTGCGTCTGGTGCGGGCCGCCAACCTTTACGACGAGGCCGAATATGTCGCGGCCTCCATCTGCGAGCTGGTGCGGGAGCGAGGTCTGCGTTACCGGGAGGTCGCGGTGCTCAGCCGCGATCTGGACACCTACGGCCCGGCGCTGGAAAACGCCTTTGAGCGCTATGATATCCCCTGTTTTTTCGACCGCCGCGACGAAATTTCGCAGAAACCGCTTGCAGCGGCGCTGCTGCACGCGGTGGAAGCGGTGCGGCGGCGGTTCGACACCGATGAAATCCTCGCCCTGATGAAGACCTCGCTGCTCGGCCTTTCCGCGCGTGAGATCGGCGAGCTGGAAAACTACTGCTTTGTCTGGCGGGTCAGGGGCGACGCATGGCTCTCCGGTTTCACCGCCAACCCGGATGGATACGGCAAATTGACAAGCGAGGGCCGGGAGGCGCTCGAGCGGATCAATGCGACCCGCGCGCGGGTCGCCGGGCCGCTGCAAAAGCTGTCGGATGGACTGCGCGGCTGCGACGGCGCGGGATTCGCGCACGCGGTGTACGCCTACCTCGGCGACAGCGGCATTCTGGATGGGCTGCGCCGTGCGGGGGAGGACGACCCGGTTGCTGATGACAATGCGGCGCTCTACGACGCGGTGGTTGATCTGCTCGACCAATTCGCCTGCGCGCTCAAGGGGGTGCGGCTTACCGTCGGGCAGTTTTCCGAACTGCTGCGGCTCACCCTTTCCGCGCTCGATCTGGGTGTGCTTCCGCAGACGCTCGACCAGGTAACAGTGGGCGCTGTGGACCGCGCGCGCCTTTCCGCACCCAAAGCGGTCTATCTGGTGGGGGTCAACGAAGGGGTATTTCCGGCGGTCTACCAGCCGGGCGGGTTATTCTCCGACGCCGAACGGGAACGGATGCAGGAGGCCGGGCTGGAAATCTCGGACACCGCGCAGAGCCAGGCGGTGGACGAGCTGTTCTGCGCCTATGCGGCGCTGTGCGCCCCGTCCGAGCAGGTGACCGTCAGTTGGCCGGAATCCAACCTCAAAGGGGAAAGCCTGTACCCCTCCGCGGTGGTGCGTGCGGTGCGCGCCGCCTTGCCGATGGCAGAGACAGTGGAGCCTCAAAGCCTGCCCCGACTTTTTTACATCCGCAACCAAAAGACAGCGTTTGATAGCTTTTGCGCCGGGCTTCGTCGGGACGACTCGCTGACCGCGTCGCTCGCCGTTTGGCTGGGGGAGCAGGGGCTGACCGACCGCGTGGCGCTGCTCTCCCATCCGGTGGCCCCCGACCGCTACCGCTTGGCCGACCAGGAGACCATTGACAGATTGTATGGGCGAAGCCTTAATCTCTCGCCATCCCAGCTCGATCAGTTCCATCAATGCAAAATGGCTTATTTTTGTCGGTATGGGCTGTGCATCCTGCCGCGCCGCCGCGCCGAGCTCGATCCGATGCAGTCGGGCACGGTGGTGCATTACGTGCTTCAAATGCTGCTCTCGGCCCATCGGGATAAACAATCGCTCGAGGCGCTGGTGGGGCAGCGGGGGGCTCTGCGTCGTGAGGTGCGCGAGCTGCTGGACGCCTACATCGAACAGAATATGGGCGGCCGCACAGGAAAACCCGCCCGCTTTGATTATCTCGTCAAACGCCTGGAGGATACGCTGGTCGCCCTGGCGCGCCATCTGGCGCGGGAGTTCGCCCAGAGCGATTTTGTCCCGGCCTATTTTGAGTTGCCCATCCGCCGGGGAGGCGGAGACACCGGGAAAGGCGCTCCTGCGGCCGAGCCGATGGAGTTTACCCTTGCGGACGGCGGTCGGGTGCGGGTGGAGGGCGTTGTAGACCGGGTGGATGTGATGGAGAAGAACGGAAAGACCTACCTGCGGGTGGTGGACTACAAGACCGGCAGCAAGGAATTCGACCTCACCGATGTTTACAACGGCCTCAACCTGCAGATGCTGCTCTATTTGTTCACTCTGCGGGAAAACGGTGTTGAGTCGCTGGATCACCCGCTTCCCGCGGGCATCCTTTACATGCCCGCGCGTACCCAATTCGTGGCGATGGAGCGCGGCCAGAGCGAGCGTGAGACCGAGGCCGAACAGGAGAAAAACCTCAGAATGAACGGCCTGCTGCTGGACGATCCGCTGGTCATCCGGGGAATGGAGCGGGAAGGCGCGGGCGTCTACGTCCCGGCGCTGATCAGGCGGAAGGAGGAGACGGTCTCCGGACGGGGCAAGAACAAGGTCACCCGCACGGTTGAGGAGATCAAAGGGGATGTCGCCACCCTCGCCGAGTTCGGGCGGCTGGAGCGGTATATCCAAAGGCTGGTGGTGCAGATGGGGGAATCCCTGCGCGCCGGGGAGATCGCAGCCCTGCCCACCTACACAAAGAAGTACAACAATACCTGCGAATACTGCGCCTACCGCGCAGTGTGCGGTCGCGAGGAGGACGGCGCCCGGCTGGATGCGGATGTAATTCGCGATAAAGACGCGTTTTTCCAGAGGCTCGAAGAGGAAGAACAAGCGGCGGGAAAGGAGGGGAGCGGCGATGCCGGACATCCGATGGACCAAGGAACAACAGGCGGCGATTGAGGCGCGCGGTGGGTCGCTGCTGGTCTCGGCGGCGGCGGGCAGCGGTAAAACGGCCGTGCTCTCCGAACGGGTGCTGCGGCGGATGATCGATCCCGTGCGGCCGGTGGACATCGACCGGCTGCTGATCGTCACCTATACGCGGGCCGCCGCACAGCAGATGCGGGACAAGATCGCGGCAAAGCTGCAAGCGCTGCTCGATACCCCGGCGGACGATCCGGACCTTGAGCGGGACGGGCCCATACCCGACCGGGCCCTGCTGCGCCGCCAACAGCTCCTGCTGGGCCGCGCCCAGATCAGCACTATCCACGCCTTCTGCTTCGATTTGATCCGGCAGAATGCGCAGGCGCTCGGTCTGCCGCCCGACCTCACGATCGGCGACGAGCGCGAGATCGAGACCCTGCGCGACCAGACCCTGCGCGAGTGCGCTGAGGATTACTATCAGGGGACGCGCGGAGCGGAATTCACCGAGCTGGCGGAGCTCATCAGTTCCGGGCGGGACGACCGCGCCCTGTTCCAGACGATCGGCCGGCTGTACGATTTCATCCGTTCCCACCCGTTTTATGAGGACTGGCTGCGGGATAAGCTCGCACTCTACGACCCGTCGAACGGCGTCTGCGAGACAGCCTGGGGGCGGATTCTGCTTGATTACACCCGCGAGACGCTCGAATACTGTGTCGAGTTGACGGATGAGGTCCTCGCCCTTTGTGCGCAGAGCGATGCGATGCAGGCCGCCTATGCCGCGAGCTATCAGACCGACCGGGAACGCCTCGCCGGGGCGATCGAACGGCTGAAGGCCCCCTTCCCGGACGACGGCAGCTGGGATGCTCTGCTCGAGGCGGTCCCCGACGGCCTCACGGCGATCGGGCGCGTCATGGGGGAAAAGGGCAATCCGGCGAAGGAGCGGGCCGATGCGATCCGCAAAGAGCTGAAGGGTGCGCTGGAAAAACTGCATACCCGCATCCTCTGCTGCACAGCTTCGCAGTTCCGTGAGGATGTCTCCTGGCTGCGGCCGAAGATCGAGCTGCTGTTTGAGGTGACGATGGAGTTTTCCAAGCGGTTGGACGCGCTCAAGCTGGAGCGGCGGCTGGTCGATTTTTCCGACCTGGAGCACCTCGCGCTGTCGCTGCTGTACGATACTCCGTCCCCCGGGGTACACCGCCGTTCCGCGCTCGCGCAGGAGCTCGCCGAACGCTACGAGGAGATCATGATCGACGAGTATCAGGACAGCAACCGGGCGCAGGATATGATCTTCAGCGCCCTGGCTCGCCAGCCGGAGGGGGAGCCGGAGAATCTGTTCTTAGTGGGGGATGTCAAACAGAGCATCTACCGCTTTCGGCAGGCGATGCCGGAGATCTTTTTGGAAAAAAAGGAGCGTTACGCCCCATACGACGGAATAGCCTATCCAGCGAAGATCGATTTGGGGGCGAATTTTCGCAGCCGGGCAGGGATCACGGGGGCGGTTAACTTCCTGTTCCGTCAGCTGATGAGCGAACGGCTGGGGGAGCTCGATTACGGCGACGGTGAGGCGCTGCTGCCGCGGGCTCCCTACCCGCCGCGAGAGGAGCCGGACGTTGAGCTTCAGATCATCGACCGGCCGGGGGAGGCGGAGGAGGACAAGACGGTGCTGGAGGCGCGCTTCGTCGCCCGCCGCATCGCGGAGCTGCTCACCGGGGGCTTTCGCGTCTCCGATGGGGAGGGCGGCACCCGGCCGCTCACCCAAAGCGACTGCTGCATCCTGCTGCGCTCGAAAAAGGACCGGCTGGGGGTGTTCCTCAAGGAACTGAGCGACAGCGGCGTGAATGCCTGCGCGGAGGCCCAGGGGGGATTTCTCTCCACGCGGGAGGTCTCGGTGGTGCTTTCACTGCTGCGGGCGATCGACAACCCGTTGTTGGATGTCCCGATGGCGGCCGTGATGCTGTCGGAGCTGTTCGGGTTCACCCCAGACGATCTGGCGCGCCTGCGGTTGACCGATCGCAAACAGCCTCTCTACCTGTGCGCCTGTCGCGCGGCCGAACAGGGGGATGAAAAGTGCGCGGCGCTGGTGGATACGCTGGCGCGCTACAGCCGCCTGGCCGCGAGCGAGCCGGCCGACCGGTTGCTTGCCCGCATCTATCAGGATACCGATTACCCCGCGATCGTGTCCGCCCTGCCGATGGGGGAGAATCGCCGCGCCAATTTGCGCCTGCTGGTGGAGTACGCCGCCGGGTATGGGAAGAACGGTCGGCGCGGCCTGGACGGATTTGTCCGCTTTATTGACCGCGTGTTGGAATGCGGTTCCGATTTCACCCCGGCCGGAACACTGGGGGAAAGCGCCGATGCAGTGCGGGTGATGACCATCCACCGCTCCAAGGGACTGGAATTCCCGGTGGTGTTCCTGTGCGATACCGCCAAGCTGCACAATACGGGCGATTACACCCGCGAGCGCACTATCCTGCACCCGGAGTATGGGTTTGCCTGCCGCCGCCGGGATTACGAACAGATGAAGGAGTACACCACCCTGCCGATGGAGGCGCTCAAGCTGGAGTGCGAGCGGGCTGCACTTTCGGAGGAACTGCGCGTGTTGTACGTCGCGCTGACCAGGGCCAGGGAGAAGCTGATTGTCACCATGGTACAGGACCGCCTGCCCGCAAAGCTCAAGTCGCTGGCAGGGGGGCTGCCGGATGGGGAGAAGATTTCGGCCTACGCTGCGCGCCGGTGCAAAAGTTTTGCCGATTGGCTGCTGCTGGGCTTGCTGCGCCACCCCGACGGCGGCTCCCTGCGGGAACAGGCAGGACTGCCGCAGAGCTTTACGCTCCCCGCGGATTTTGCGCTGCGCGTCGCGGTCAATCTGCCGCTCGCGCCCGTAGCCGATGCGCGCGAGGTGCTGAATGCGGAGTACACCGCTGAACCGGAGGAGCCGATTCTGGAGGAGCTGCGCCGCCGCACCGCTTATCGCGATCCACACGCGGCTGCGCAGAGGGTACCGGCGAAGCTGGGGGTCTCCGCCATCGCACACGCGCAGGAGGGGGTGGGCCACCGGTTTTCGCGCGTGCCCAAATTCCTGACGGGGGAGGAGCTGACCGGCGCACAGCGCGGCTCAGCGCTGCATCAGTTCATGCAGTTTGCCGACTACGGAGCGGCCCACGCCGACCTCACAGCAGAGCTTTCCCGCATGACCAAGCTGGAATACTTGACGCCGGTGCAGCGGGACAGCATCGACCCGAATAAATTGAAGCTCTTTTTCGATTCGCCGCTCTACAGGCGCATCGCCGCTTCTAAGGAGGTGCGGCGGGAGCTGCGGTTCCTCTCCCGCCTGCCCGCGCGCGAGATCGGCTTTGCGGACGCTGCCGAAGAGGACCTTGTCACCGTGCAGGGGGTGGCCGATTGCGTGTTTTGGGAGGATAACGCCTGTATCATTGTGGATTACAAGACCGACCGCGTCAAAACGCCGCAGGAGCTCGCCGACCGCTACCGGGCGCAGCTTGTCCTTTACCGGCGCATCATCGAGGAGAGCCTCAGCCTGCCGGTGAAGCAGTGCGTTTTGTATTCCTTTGCGCTCGACCGGGAAGTTCTCATCGAATGAGATGAAAAATATATTGATGATTCTGTTGACAAACCGCAATCGGTCTGATAAACTAAATAGGAAAACAAAGTAGAACATCAATTCGTTCTCACCTGTGCACAGCCGTGTCACATGGTCAATACCTGCCGAATCCCGCAGAACAGCGGGGGAGGCCGTATTGCGGGTGCGCGGACGAATTTTAGTCCGCGCTTTGTTATTTTATTAAGGGCTTATAATGGAGGTGCTTAACATTAGCAACAAGGAACTACTGATCAATGAGGAGATTCGCGATAAGGAGATCCGGGTGATCGGTGCTACCGGCGAACAGCTGGGCATTATGCAGACCCGTGATGCCATGAACATGGCGATGGAAAAAAATCTCGATCTGGTGAAGATCGCTCCTCAGGCAACGCCGCCCGTCTGCCGCATCATGGACTACGGCAAATATCGCTTTGAACAGGCGAAACGGGAAAAAGAGGCAAAAAAGAATCAGAAGGTCATCGAAACCAAAGAGGTGCGCCTGTCGCTCAACATCGATACGCATGATTTTGAAACCAAGCTGAATAACGCGCTCAAATTTTTGAAAGCGGGCAACAAGGTGAAGGTTTCTATCCGTTTTCGCGGCCGCGAAATGGCGCATTGGCAGTTGGGCGAGGGTCTGATGAAGAAATTTGCCGAGGCCTGTGCCGAAGTGGGAACCGTTGATAAGCTGCCGAAGATGGAGGGCCGCAGTATGGTCATGTTCGTCTCGGCGAAGCCTGCGTCTAAGCCCGCCAAGTAATATAAGGGAGGATACAAATCTCATGCCGAAACTGAAAACACATACCGGTGCGAAAAAACGCTTTAAGATGTCCGCGACCGGCAAAGTAAAACGCGCCCACGCTTTCAAATCCCATATCCTGAACAAGAAGGACACCAAGCGTAAGAGAGGCCTGCGTCAGGCCACCTATGCCGATCAGACCAACGTCAAGGCCATCAAATTGCTGATGCCCTACAAATAATCGGCGGCGGTTCGTACCATTTCATAAAAACAGAATGACCGAAAACGGAGGTATATCGATATGGCTCGTGTAAAGGGCGCAATGATGACTCGCAAGAGAAGAAAAAAGGTACTCAAACTTGCCAAGGGCTACTTCGGCGGCAAGAGCAGATTGTTTAAAACCGCAAAACAGGCGGTTATGAAATCCGGTAACTATGCGTACATCGGCAGAAAACAGAAGAAAAGAGATTTCCGCAAGCTGTGGATCACCAGAATTTCCGCTGGCTGCCGCATGAATGGGATGAACTATTCCACCTTCATGAACGGGCTGAAAAAGGCGGGTGTTACCCTCAACAGAAAGATGCTGTCTGAGATTGCGATCAACGACGCCGCCGCTTTCACCGCGCTGGTGGAGAAAGCGAAAGCCGCTCTGTAATATGGAAACCTGCCGCCCGTGTCTCATCTGGCACGGGCGCATTTTCAATTTTGCAAGGGAGAAAGATCGTGTCGAACGAACGGTTCATGGAACGCATCACCAGCCGGGAAAATCAGAATATTAAGCGAATGGTCAAGCTGATGAAGAGTAGGAAGGAGCGGATGGAGTCCGGGCGGTTTGTCGCTGAGGGCCCTAAGCTCTGCGCGGAGGCCGCGTCGGCAGGGATCGTCCTGGACGAGCTCTACTGCACCGCTGAAGCGCGGGAAAAATACTCGCAACGGCTTGCTTTGTTGTATCCAAAAGCATCCGTCTGCTGCGAGATTTCCGGTGATCTGGCGCGCAAACTGGCGGATACCAATTCCCCGCAGGGGGTGTACGCGGTCTGCCGGCGCCCGCAGCCGGTTTTGGATGAGTGCAGCCTGCCGTTTGGGCGGTATCTGGCTCTCGAGTCGCTCCAAGACCCTGGAAACGTGGGGACAATTTTGCGTGCAGCCGACGCATTCGGTGCGGATGGGGTGATTCTCACGGCCGACTGCCCGGACCTGTTTTCGCCGAAGGTGCTGCGCTCCACCATGGGCAGCGCCTTCCGGGTGCCGGTGTGCGTCACCGGGGATCTCCCCGCGCTGCTTGTCCAGCTGGGCGCCACCTACGCGACCTACGCGGCGACGCTGAGCGACGACGCGGTATCAATCCGCTCCTGCGATTTTTCCGGCCCTTCGGTGGTCGCAGTGGGAAATGAGGGGAACGGCCTATCCCGCGCGGCGATCGACGCCTGTGCGCATAACCTTATCATCGATATGCGCGGTGGCGCGGAGTCACTCAACGCGGCGATGGCGGCGACGGTCATCCTGTGGGAACTTTCGGGAAAACGATGACAGAGTGGGGAGGTGTGCGCGATGGCGGATCTGGAATATTGGGTATGGCTGAGCCTCGCATTTGAGAAGGCAAACGGCGTCACCGACGAGATTCTGCGGCGCGGCGCCGATCCCGAACAGCTTTACAACGAACGCGGCGCGGCCTGGCTTGCCGCAGGGGACAACCGGCGGCTGCGCCGTCCCGGGCTGATGGATCAAGCCAGGAGGATTGTGGAACGGATGGCGCGCGAAAAGGTCGATGTTTTGTCGCCCGAGAACCCGCGATATCCCGACCGCTTGCGGCATATTTACGCATCTCCATGCGTACTGTATGTCGAGGGCAGCCTGGATGGGATCGACGATCAGCTCGCCATCGCGATGGTGGGTGCGCGGCGGTGCTCCGATTACGGCAGCCGCGCGGCGGTTCAACTTGGTTCCGACCTGGCGCGGGCGGGTGCGGTGATCGTCAGCGGCCTGGCCGAGGGCATCGATTCCTTCTCCCACAGTGCGGCGGTGCGCAACGATGGGCGCACCATCGCGGTGCTGGGAAATGGTATAGATAAAACCTACCCGGCACAGAATAAAGCCTTGAGGGAGCAAATTGTGGAAAACGGCGCGGTTATCACTGAGTTCGCGCCCGGCACGCAGCCCTATCCGGGCAATTTCCCGTTGCGCAACCGCATCATCTCCGGGCTTGCACTGGGCGTCGTGGTGGTGGAAGCGGGGGAGCACAGCGGTTCGCTGATCACCGCGCATCTGGCGCTCGAACAGGGGAAGGACATTTTTGCCGTGCCCGGCAGCATCTTCAGCCCTTCCTCCAAGGGGACGTTTCGTCTGCTTCAACAGGGGGCGGCGCCCGCGAGCTGCGCTGAAGATATTTTGGAGGGCTATCTCGACCGCTTTGGGGGGATTGTGCGGTTGGAGGAACGGACGGAAGAAGACGTGCCGGAACAGGGACCGGCAGAGGGGATTTCAGCGGTGGAACAGGAGCCGGCGGGCCTCTCCGAGAGCGCCCTCGCCGTCTATCGGATGCTGGCCGGACAGCCAGTGACGATGGAAGAAATGACGCTCCATCTGCAAAAACCGGTCAACGAGGTCTTGACAGCGCTGACAGAACTTGAAATAATGGGCTTGGTCTCTGCGCTTTCGGGCGGCAGATACCGGCGGACTCCGATTCGATAGGGAGCGACCTGACGGGGTGGTTGTTATTTCTGTGCGTATTCTTTCGGTGCTCGCCCGGAGTACCTACAGGAATGACAATCCGCAAACGTTTGAAAATTAGGAAAGGCTTAAAGCAAGGTGAACAGAATGGCGACAAAAAAGACCGCACAGGCGACCGAGGCCCCAGAGCTTGCGGCGCCTGTTGAGATAGAGGCGGAGCCCGCGGCAAAGAAGAAGCCGGCCGCCAAAAAGGCGGCGGCCAAGACAAAGACGACCGCCAAAAAGACGGCGGCACAATCCAAGGCCACAAAAAAGACGGCCTCTAAAACGACCAAGGCTGCGGCGGGCAAGACGAAGGCTGCCAAGACCTCGACCCGGAGCAAAAAGGCCAAGGAAGAGGACGATCTGCCCAAGGGCGGCAACCTGGTGATCGTGGAATCGCCGGCCAAAGCAAAAACCATTATGAAATATTTGGGCCCCGGTTACGATGTTGTCGCGTCGATGGGGCACATTCGCGACCTGCCCAAAAGCAAGCTGGGCGTGGACGTGGAGCACGACTTCGAGCCGCAGTATATCCCGATCAAGGGCAAAGAGGAATTGATCCGCACCCTGAAGAAAAAGGCCAAAGCCAGCGATGCCGTTTACCTCGCGACCGACCCGGACCGCGAAGGGGAAGCGATCTCCTGGCATCTGGCTCATCTGCTCGATCTCGATCTGGCGGCACCCGACCGCGTGACCTTCAATGAGATCACCAAGAGCGGCGTGCGCTTCGGGATGGACCATCCCCGCACCATCGACCTCGATCTGGTGAACGCCCAGCAGGCGCGCCGCATCCTGGACCGCATCGTGGGCTATCAGATCAGCCCGTTTTTGTGGCGAAAGATCAAGCGCGGCCTCTCCGCAGGCAGGGTACAGAGCGTCGCGGTGCGGCTGATCGTCGATCGGGAGAATGAGATCCGCGCCTTCAAAAGCGAGGAGTATTGGTCGATCGACGCCAAGCTGCTGGGCAACGAGAGTAAAAAGCTGATCCTTGCGAAACTCTACGGCAAGGATAAAAAGATTGAAATCAAGACCGGCGAAGAGGCCGCCGCCATCGTCAAGGAGCTGGAGAACGTCCGCTACCTGGTGGAGAATGTCAAAAAGAGCGTGCGCAAAAAATCCCCCGCGCCGCCGTTCACCACCTCCACCATGCAGCAGGAGGCTTCGCGCAAGCTGGGCTTCCAGGCGCGCCGCACCATGAAGGCAGCACAGGAGCTCTACGAGGGCGTGGATGTCAGCGACCTCGGCGCGGTGGGTCTCATCACCTACATGAGAACCGACTCGCTGCGCATCTCCGAGGAGGCGCAGCAGATGGCGGAGGATTTCATCCTGGGCCGCTATGGCAAGGAATACCTGCCGCAGACCCGCCGCCAGTATAAATCCAAAAATAACGCGCAGGACGCGCATGAGGCGGTGCGTCCCACCATGCCGTCGCTCACACCCGACCAGGTGAAGGACAGCCTCACGAGCGACCAGTATAAGCTGTACCGGCTGATCTGGGAGCGCTTTATCGCCAGCCAGATGGCGACCGCGCTGTTGGACACCGTGGCGGTGGACATCCGCGCCGGGGAATACCTGTTTAAGGCGTCGGGCTACTCGGTCAAATTCGACGGCTTTACGGTGTTGTACGAAGAGGGCAAGGATGAGGAGACCGAAGAGGGCGGCGCGCTGCCGCCGGTGGAAAAGGGCGATGAACTGACCCTCAAGGAGCTTGCGCCCAACCAGCACTTCACCCAGCCTCCGGCGCGCTTCACCGAGGCGTCGCTCATCAAATCGCTGGAAGAAAACGGCATCGGCCGCCCCTCCACTTATGCGCCCACCATCACCACCATCCTGACGCGCGGCTATGTGGAGCGCGACGCCAAGGTTCTCAAACCCACGCCGCTGGGCGAGGTGACCACCCAGTTGATGGAGGAGCAGTTTAAAGATATCGTGGACGTCACCTTCACCGCGAACATGGAGCACGACCTCGACTCCGTGGAGACGGGCGACACCGATTGGGTCAAGACGCTGCACAAATTTTACGAAGGTTTTTCCGCCACACTGGAGACCGCGGAAAAGAATATGGACGGCACGCGCCTGAAGGTTCCCGACGAGGAGACCGACGTGGTGTGCGAGCTGTGCGGCCGCAAGATGGTGATTAAGTCGGGGCGGTACGGCAAGTTTTTGGCCTGTCCGGGCTTCCCCGAGTGCAAAAACACCAAGAAGATCGTGCAGGAAACCGGCGGCCTCTGCCCCAAATGCGGCAGCAAGGTGCTGGCCAAGAAGTCCAAGACGGGCAAGACCTACTTCGGCTGTGAGAATAACCCTAAGTGCGACTTTATGACCTGGGACACGCCGCTGGCGGAAAATTGCCCCGACTGCGGCGCCACCCTGTTTAAGAAGGGCGGCAAGATGGGCAGAATCTATTGTGCCAAGGAGGGCTGCGGCTACGAAAGGGGTCTGAAGGATTGATGTCGGTATCGGTTATCGGAGCGGGGCTGGCTGGCTGCGAGGCCGCTTGGCAGCTCGCGAACCGCGGCATCCCGGTGCGCCTCTATGAAATGAAGCCGCAGAAATATTCCCCCGCCCACCATTACAGCGGATTTGCAGAGCTGGTCTGTTCCAATTCACTCAAAGCGATGCGCATCGAATCCGCCGCTGGGATGCTCAAGGAGGAGATGCGCCGCCTTGGTTCGCTCATCACCGAATGCGCCGCTGAGACAGCGGTTTCGGCGGGCGGCGCGCTCGCGGTGGACCGCGAGAAGTTTTCCGACCAGGTTACCGCCCGCATCACTGCGCACCCTATGATCGAGGTCGTCCCCGGCGAGGTGACTGAGATCCCGGACGGCGAGGTGATCGTCGCCACCGGGCCGCTCACCTCGGACGGCCTGTCCGCAGCGATCAAGCGCCTGATCGGCGGCGATTACCTGAGCTTTTACGACGCCGCCGCTCCGATCGTGAGCTTTGAAAGCATCGATCAAAGCCGGGTGTTTTTCGCCGCGCGCTACGACCGGGGCGAGGCGGACTACATCAACTGCCCGATGAACCGCGAGGAGTACGAGGCGTTTCACGCCGCGCTCGTCTCAGCAGAGGCGGTGGAGCTCAAGCAGTTCGAGCAGATGTCGGTCTACGAGGGCTGTATGCCGGTGGAGGTGCTCGCCAAGCGCGGCGCCGACGCAATCCGCTACGGGCCGCTCAAGCCGGTTGGCCTGCGCGACCCGAATACCGGGCGCCGGCCCTGGGCGGTGGTGCAGCTGCGGCGGGAGAACGCAGAGGGCAGCCTTTACAACCTGGTCGGCTTTCAAACCAACCTGAAATTCCCCGAGCAAAAGCGGGTGTTCTCGATGATCCCGGGCTTGGAGAACGCGGAGTTTGTGCGCTACGGCGTGATGCACCGCAACACCTTCATCGACAGCCCGCGCCTCTTGGATGCGGCCTATCGCTTGAAGCGGGAACCGCGCATCCGCTTTGCCGGCCAGATCACCGGCGTGGAGGGGTACATCGAGTCGGCCGCCTCCGGCATTCTGGCGGGGTACAACCTGGCCAATCAGCTCCAGGGCCGCGCACCCCTGATACTGCCGCGCGAGACGATGCTCGGCGCGCTCACCGCGTACATCAGCGACCCGACGGTGACACAGTTCCAGCCGATGGGCTGCAACATGGGAATTTTGCCTCCGCTCGAGGCGCGCATCCGCGACAAGGCTGCGCGTTACCGGGCGCTGGCGGAGCGCGGGCTGGATGCCTTGGACGCGCTGCTGCGGGAACAAAGCCAATGCAATGGGATAGGAATAACGTGATACAGGAAAGAACAGGTGATCCTTTGAAAATTATTCTGGATGCGTTCGGCGGGGACAACGCCCCCGTTGAAACGATAAAAGGCGCCGCCATGGCGGTGGCGGAGTATGGAGTCAAGATGATCCTCACAGGCGATGAGCAGGAGATCCGCTGCGTCGCCGGGGAGCAGGGGGTGCCGCTCGACGGCATCGAGTTGGTACATGCGCCTCAGGTGATACCGGTTTGCGCCGAGCCCACCTCAATTATGAAAGAATATGCCGACAGCTCTCTTGCGGTCGGCCTGCGTCTGTTGGCTGAGGGGGAAGGCGACGCCTTCGTCACGGCCGGCAGCAGCGGCGCGTTGGTGGTGGGGGCCTCCCTGATGGTCAAGCGCATCAAAGGGATTAAGCGCGCGGCATTCGCGCCCACCATCCCGTGCGTCGGCGGAAGCGGCAATTATATGCTGATGGACTCGGGCGCGAACGTCGAATGCCGTCCGGAGATGCTCATGCAGTTCGGCGTGATGGGGTCCGCTTATATGAACAAGATCATGGGGATCGAGCGCCCGCGTGTGGGGCTCATCAACGTGGGCGTGGAGGAGAGCAAGGGCGGCGAGCTTCAGTTGGCCGCCTACAAACTGCTGCAGAAGGCGCCGGTCAACTTTGTCGGCAATGTCGAGCCGCGTGAACTGCCGTTTGGCGCGTGCGATGTGGCGGTGTGCGACGGCTTTTCGGGCAATATCGTCCTCAAGCTCACCGAAGGTGTGGCGTCCGCATTCACCAAACAGATCAAGGGCGTCTTTATGAAAAACCTCGGCACCAAGCTGGCCGCAGCAGCGGTTAAGGGCGGCATGAGCGAGTTTAAAAAACAGATGGATTACACCGAGCACGGGGGAGCCGCCCTGTTGGGCACGGCGCGCCCCACCATCAAGGCGCACGGCAGCTCCAATGCCAAAGCGTTTAAAAATGCGATCCGGCAGGCGAAGCTGTTCGCAGAACAGGATGTGATCGGTGAAATTGAGCTTGGGCTCGCGGAGCTCAAACAACGCGGACAGGAGCTGGAAGTATGAAAAATCTTGAACAGAAGCTACAATATACCTTCCGCAATCGCAAATATCTGGAGATTGCGCTCACCCATTCCTCCTACGCAAACGAGACCAAGCGGGGCCTAGAGTGCAACGAGCGGCAGGAGTTTTTGGGCGACGCGGTTCTTTCCATCGTCGTATCCGACTACCTGTTCCACCACTATGCCCATCTGCCCGAGGGGGAGCTCACCAAGCTGCGCGCCTCGTTGGTGTGTGAGAAATCCCTCTGCCAGTTTGCCAAGGAGATCGACCTGGGCGCCTATCTGCAATTGGGGAAGGGGGAGGAGATCACCGGCGGTCGGGAGCGTCCGTCCATCCTGGCGGATGCGTTCGAGTCGGTGATCGCCGCCATCTATTTGGACGGCGGGATGCCCGCAGCGACGGAGTTTGTGCTGCGGTTTGTGGCCAATGTGGTGGAAAACCACCGCAGCCCTTCCTTTAAGGACTATAAAACCATTTTGCAGGAGATCATTCAACAGAACCCCGAGGAGAAGATCACCTACGTGTTGGTGGACGAATCGGGGCCCGACCACAACAAGGAATTTGTGGTGGAGGTGCACCTCAACAGCAACGTGATCGGCACCGGGCGCGGCCGCTCCAAAAAGACCGCCGAGCAGATGGCGGCAAAGGAAGCGCTGGAGCTGATGGGGGAGTGAAGCACGCCAATATCGCCATCTTTGTGCCGCATGTGGGCTGCCCCAATCGGTGCAGCTTCTGCGATCAGCGGCGGATTACCGGCGTACAAGCCCCGCCGGACGGCGGCGCGGTGCGCGCGGCCTGCGAACAAGCGCTCCAACAGATGGGCGAGGAACGGGCGCGGAACGCCGAGGTCGCGTTTTTCGGCGGCAGCTTCACCGCAATCCCCAGGGAGTATATGATCGAGCTGTTGGAGGCGGCGCGCCCCTTTGTATGGGAACATGCATTTCATGGCATCCGCATTTCCACCCGGCCGGATGCGATCGACCCCGAGGTTTTGGGGCTGCTGCGCGTTTACGGCGTCACTGCCATCGAGCTGGGGGCACAGAGCATGGACGATGAGGTCCTGCGGCTCAATCGTAGGGGCCACACTGCCCGCGATGTGGAAAACGCCTCCCGCATGATCCGTGCAGGCGGTTTTTCGCTCGGGCATCAGATGATGTTTGGGCTCTATGGCGATACCGCAGAAAAGACGATTGCGACGGCGCGCCGTCTGGCCGCGCTCAAGCCGGACACCATGCGCGTCTATCCGACGGTGGTGCTTAAAAATACGATGCTTGCAGAGCTTTATGAACAAGGGCGGTATCGGCCGCTCACGGTCCCTGAAGCTGTGCGAATGTCGGCGTGGCTGCTGAATTATTTTGAGACCCACGGGGTTTCTGTCATCCGGCTGGGGCTGCACGCCTCGCGCGAATTGGAAGAGAATATGATCGCGGGCGGATATCATGCCGCGTTGGGCGAGCTCTGTGCGAACGAGCTGTTTCGGCAGAGAATTTTGCGGGAGCTGGAACAGTGCAATCCGCCGCTGGGCAAGCTGGTGGTGGAGGTTGCGCCGGGTAGGGTCTCCCAGGCGGTGGGGCAGCGCCGCTCGAACGCACTGATGCTGGAACAGCGCGGTTATCAACCCAAATTCTGCCCGAATCGATCGCTGACCGGCTACCAATGCCGGTTCAGATGGCCATTAAGCAAACAAAGGAAGTGAAACCTTGTACCTCAAAGCACTTGAAATCTACGGGTTCAAATCGTTCCCCGACCGCACGCGGCTGAACTTCAAGGGGGGGCTCACGGCGGTAGTCGGGCCGAACGGCAGCGGAAAGAGCAACATCAGCGACGCCCTGCGTTGGGTGTTGGGCGAACAGTCCACCAAAACCCTGCGCGGCGCGAGAATGGAGGATGTGATCTTCGGCGGAACCCAGCTGCGCAAGGCGATGGGGTTCGCGCAGGTCACCCTCTACATAGACAACCTCGATCGAAGCATGCCGATGGACCTGGATGAGGTTTCGATCACCCGCAAGCTCTACCGCTCTGGGGAGAGCGAATACAAGATCAACGACCAGAATGTCCGCCTCAAGGACATTGTGGAGCTGTTTATGGATACCGGCCTGGGCCGCGACGGCTATTCGATGATCGGCCAGGGCAAGATCGCTGAGATCGTCAGCGCCAAGAGCGCCAACCGGCGTGAAATCTTTGAGGAAGCGGCGGGCATCAGCAAATTCCGCTACCGCAAGAACGAGGCGGAGCGCAAGCTGGTGGCGGCGCAGGAGAACCTGCTGCGGCTCAAGGACATCCTGGTGGAGCTGGAGGGCCGTGTGGAGCCGCTGCGCGTCCAGGCGGAGAAAGCGGCCAGGTTTGTGCAGTATGCGGCCGAGCGCAGGACGCTCGAGCTGTCCATTTGGACAGCGCAGCTTGAGCAGACCCGCGGGCTGCTGCGCGTACAGGAGGACAAGGTCGCCGCTGCGCAGGCGAATCATGCCGAGGTCGAGGAGGAGCTCGCCGAGGTGGAGTGCGCGGCCGAAGAGGCCTTCGCGCAGATTTCCCAATGCACGGTCGAGATCGATGGGCTGCGTTCGGCAATCCGTGCCCTGGAGGAACAAGCGGCTGAATCGCAGTCGCAGATCGCGGTGTATGAAAACGACATTTTCCACAACAACGGATTGATGGACCGCATTTCCCAGGAAATTTCCGAGCAGGATTCCACCGGGAAAGGCATCGAGCAGCAGATCGCACAAAAACAGGAGGAATTGACCGGTCTGGAAGCGGAGATGGAGCAGACCCGCGAGGAGCTTGACAAGCTGGCAGGGCAGCACAGCGAGCTGTCCGATCGGGAGAGGCAGGCCGCGCAGGAAACAGAGAATCGCCGCTTGACTCTCGCTGCGGTGACCATGTCGCTGTCCGAGGCGAAGGTGGCCGCAGTCACCTCCCAATCAGCCCGCAACGAGACGCAAAACCGCATCGAGCTGCTGCGCCAGTCGCAGGCGGAAAAGGAACAGAAGCGCAAGGACCTCACGGTGGAGCTGAGCGACTGCCGGGAGCTGATTGAGAGCATCCAGGAAAACCTGCAAGGGCTGGAAAACACAGCCGGCGGCCTGCGCATCAAGCGGTCGGGCCGCGAGACCAAGCGCCAGGAGCTGGAGCGGGAGCTGCGCGCCGTCGAACAGAAGGCGGGCGAGAAGCAACAGAAGGCGAGGCTGCTCGAAAGCCTGGAACAGAACATGGAGGGCTTTGCGGGCAGCGTCAAATATATCATTGGGCAGCAGAAGCGCGGCGCGATTCAGGGGGTTCACTCGGCGGTTTCCAAGCTGATCGAGGTGGACGCGGCCTATACCACAGCGGTGGAGACCGCGCTGGGCGGTGCGCTGCAAAATATCGTGGTGGACAACGACGAGGTGGCCAAGCGCGCCATCGGGATGCTCAAGGAGTCGCGCAGCGGCCGGGCAACCTTTTTGCCGATTTCCACCATCCGCGGCAACCGCCTGAACGAGAACGGGCTGCAGCAGCAGCGCGGCTTTGTCGCCATTGCGTCCGACCTGGTGCGGTGCAAGCGGGAATACCGTGCGATTGTGGAAAATCTGCTCGGCCGCATTGTGGTGGCGGAGGATCTGAACGATGCGGTCGCCATCGCGCGCACATTTCACAACCGTTTCCGCGTCGTCACGCTGGACGGCCAGTTGGTGAACGTGGGCGGCTCGATGACGGGCGGATCGGTGGCCAAGAGTGCGGGCCTGCTCAGCCGCCAGCCGGAGATCGACCGCCTGCGCGCGGATGCACAGGCGATTTTACAGTCGGGTGAAGCGATGCGCGGAAAGCTCAAGTCGCTCGTCGAGGAGTCCTCGGCGCTGGAGGCACAGCTACTCGCTGTGGAAAGCGAGATCAAGGCGGCCAATGAGGACAGCATCCGCTACCAATCCGAACAAAAACGGATCGAATTGGCGCTGAGAGATCTCGATCAGAACCAGGAGGACGCACAGACCCAGCTGACCCAGTTGGAACGCCGCCTTGCCGCATTGGAACAGGAAATCGGCGGTGCGGCGGAACGGGTGGAAAGTTTGCAGGCGGAGCAGCAGGCTGCGGAAGCGGCGATCCGCGAGCAGGCGGCGCGTCAGGAACAGGTGCAGGCCGAGCGTGCGACGCTGGCGACCCAGCGCTCCGGTTTGGAGATGGAACTGGTCGCACAGACCAAGGATATCGAGGCGGCGCGCGCTTCCATCGGGGAGATGGACGCCCGCAGGGAGGGCCAGAGCCAGCGTATCAGCCAGTATCAGGCGCAGATCGCGGAGCTCCAGGCTCAAAATACGCAGATCACCGAACAGATCGAAGCCCTGCGCCGGGCGAATGGAGCCTTTGCGGAACAGGCCGCGCAGGCGCAGCAGCAGATTGCGGAGCTCCAACAGAAGCGGCAGGGCTGCGAGCAGCATTCCACCGAGGTGCGCGCGCGGGAACGCGAGATCATGGCGCGCCGGGAACAGCTTGCGCGCGACCTTGCGCGCGTGGAGGAGAAAAAGTTCAGCCTTCAGGCGGATTACGACGCGATCATCGCGCGCATGTGGGATGAATACGAGCTCACCCGCAGCGAGGCGCAGGCCGAAGCGCAGCCGGTGGAGGACATGCCCAAGGCACAGCGCGAGCTGTCCGAGGTCAAGGGCCGCATCAAGGCGTTGGGCTCGGTCAACCTCGAGGCGATCGACGAATACGAGCAGGTATCGCAGCGCTATAAATTCTTGAAAGCGCAGATCGAGGATGTCGAGAACAGCCGGGAACAGTTGGGCCAAATCATCCACGACCTCACCGCGCAGATGCGCGAGATGTTCACCAGCAGTTTCCAACAGATCAACCGCCACTTCGGCCAGATTTTTACCGAGCTGTTCGGCGGCGGCAAGGGGGAGCTCAGCCTCACCGACGAGGGCGATGTGCTGGAATCGGGCATCGAAATCCATGTGCAGCCGCCGGGCAAGCTGATCAAAAACCTCGCGTCCCTATCGGGCGGCGAGCAGGCGTTTGTGGCGATCGCGATCTATTTCGCCATCCTCAAGGTGCGCCCCGCGCCGTTCTGCCTGCTCGATGAGATTGAGGCGGCGTTGGATGATGTGAACGTCACAAAATACGCGCAGTACCTGCGCCGGCTGAGCAACAGGACCCAGTTTGTCATCATTACCCACCGCCGCGGCACCATGGAGGAAGCGGACATGCTGTACGGCGTGACCATGCAGGAGGAGGGCGTGTCCAAGCTGTTGGAGCTCTCGGTGTCCGAGCTGGAAAGCAAGCTCGGCATGACTGGGGGCAAGCAGGACGGCGGACAGTGACCGCATCTGCCGGTGAAAGCGATAGATTGATTGCATAGAGGAGCGATTGCATGGGATTTTTTCAAAAGATCAAAGAAGGGCTGACCAAGACCCGCAATTCGATGGTAAAGAGCTTTGAGGGGATGCTCAACTCCTTTACCAAGATCGACGAAGAGCTGTTTGAAGAGCTGGAAGAGATTTTAATTATGAGCGACGTCGGGGTGCACACCGCAGGAAAGATCTGTGAGCGGCTGCGTGTCAGGGTCAAGGAGACAGGAACCACCGATCCTTCCGAAGTAAAGGGCCTGCTGAAAGAAATCATCACCGAGATGATGGAGGGCGGCGAAGAGCTCGACCTCTCGACGAAGCCCTCGATCATCCTGGTGATCGGCGTCAACGGCGTGGGCAAGACGACCACGATCGGCAAGATGGCGGCGGAGCTGCGCCGCCGGGGCAAAAAGGTTCTGCTCGGCGCGGCCGACACCTTCCGCGCGGCCGCAATCGATCAGCTCGGTATCTGGGCTGAACGCGCGGGGTGCGAAATGGTGCACCACGCCGAAGGGTCCGACCCGGCGGCCGTGGTGTTCGACAGCATCACGGCGGGCAAGGCACGCGGCGCGGATGTGGTGATCTGCGACACGGCCGGGCGTCTGCACAATAAAAAGCACTTGATGGACGAGCTCGCAAAGATTTCCCGCGTCATCGAACGCGAGGCGCCCGGCTCGGCCAAGGAGGTGCTGCTGGTGCTCGACGCCACCACCGGGCAGAATGCGCTCAACCAGGCCAAGCAGTTCAAGGAGGCGGCCGGGCTTACGGGCATCGTGCTCACCAAGCTGGACGGCACCGCGCGCGGCGGCGTGGTGATTGCGGTCAAAGAGGAGCTCGGCGTGCCGATCAAATACATCGGCGTGGGGGAAAAGATCGACGATTTGCAGCCGTTTGTCGCCCGAGATTTTGTCGAAGCGCTGTTCGACGGCAACGAGCCGCTGCGCGACGAAACGGAGGCGGAGGAATGAAACTCATCATTGCAACCCAAAATAACGGCAAGATGCGCGAGTTTAAGCGCATTTTGGAACCGCTGGGGGTCACTGTGCTCTCGGCCGGGGAGGCCGGTATCCACACCGATGTGGAGGAGACGGGTGAGACGTTTGCAGAAAACGCGCGCATCAAGGCGCGTGCGGTCATGGAGCTGTCCGGCCTGCCAGCCATTGCGGACGATTCCGGTCTGTGTGTGGACGCACTGGGCGGCGCGCCCGGGGTCTACTCCGCACGTTACGCCGGGGAGAACGCCACCGACGACGACCGCATTGCAAAGCTGCTGAGCGAGTTGCAGGATGTGCCCGAGGGCCGGCGCGGCGCGCATTTTGTCAGCGCGATCTGCTGCGCGTTTCCAGACGGCTCGGAGCTCTGCGCCGAGGGAGTCTGCAACGGGGTCATCGGGCATGAGAAGCGGGGCGAAAACGGCTTCGGTTACGACCCTGTCTTTTACACCGAGCAGGGCAGCTTCTCCGAATTGACAGCGGAGCAGAAGGATGCGATCAGCCACCGTGGCAGGGCGCTGCGCGATTTTTACGAGCAGTTTAAAAACCGCTTTGCCGGTTTGACAAGCGGCGGAACACCACGATAACAGAAAAGGGGATGCAATTTTGCTGACAAGTAAACAGAGGGCGAATCTTCGCTCACAGGCGAACCAGATGGAGACCATATTACAGGTGGGCAAGGGCGGCATCGCCGATGCGCTTATCAAGCAGGTGGACGATGCGCTCACCGCGCGCGAGATGATTAAGCTGCGGGTGCTGGAGACCGCACCCGACACCGCGCGAGATACAGCCGAACAGATGGCTGGGCAGGTCGGCGCGGAGGTGGTGCAGGTGATCGGCACGCGGTTCATCCTCTACCGGCGCAACCCGAAAAAACCGATCTACGACCCGGATAAATAGGACTCAATTTAGAAAAACTGATCGGGGAGGGAGCGCTTATGCGCCGGATGCTGATTTTTGGCGGTACTTTCAATCCCATCCACCGGGGACATCTCCACCTTTACCGCCATTTTGCAGACGCGCTCGCGGTGGATCGCGTGCTCATTATCCCGACCAAGCAGCCGCCCCACAAGCAGCCGCATGAGTTGGCCAGCGGGGCCGACCGCCTGGAGATGTGCCGTTTGGCGGCGCAGGACGACCCGCGCGCCGAAGTCAGCGACCTGGAGCTGCGGCGGGCGGGGCCGAGCTATACGGTGGATACCCTGGAGGAACTTCACGCCCGGTATCCCGGTGCGGAGCTGTACCTCGCGGTTGGCTCGGACATGCTTTTGACCCTGGACAAATGGTGGCGCCGCGAACGGATCGTCCAACTGGCCGTCATCTGCGCGCTGGCGCGGCGGCCAGGCGAATACGAGCTGATGCAGCACAAAAAGGAGGAGCTCGAGCGGCGTTTCGGCGGGACATACCGGGTTGACCAAGCGGACATCCTGGAAATTTCCTCCACCGAGCTGCGGCGTAAGATCAAAGAACACACGGATTTGACCCCGTGGCTGCCGCCCGCGGTCATCGATTACATCAAAAGGAATGGGTTATATCAATGCCGATGAATGATAATCTGAAAGCGATCAAACAGTTGCTCAGCGAGCGCCTGTGCGAAAAGCGCTATCGCCACAGCCTGAATGTGGCGGATGAGGCGCGCCGCTTGGCTGAAATTTTTGGTGAGGACCCGGAAAAGGCCTATTTTGCGGGCTTGGTGCATGATATCTGTAAGGACGAGCCCAAGGAGGAACAGTTGCAAAGAATCCGCAACTCTGCTATAATTTGGGACGATAAGGCGCTGGGACAGCCATCGCTCTGGCACGCCATGGCGGGGAGCATTTTCATCCGCGAGGAATTAAACGTGCAGGATGAGGATATTATAAATGCAGTACGTTACCATACCACCGCCCGCGCCGGTATGAGCCGGTTGGAAAAGATTGTCTATCTGGCCGACCTCACTTCGGCGGATCGGGAATACAGCGATGTGGAAACCGTGCGCGCGCTGGCGCGGGCTTCGCTTGAAAAGGCGATGCTCTACGGCCTGCAATACATTATCAGCGACCTTGTTGCGCATAAATCACCCATTGTAGACGACACCGTGGAAGCGTATAATGAGTACGTCGCCTAGGAGGAATTTCTGGTGTCACGTCTTTCCCCAACCTCCAAGCGTTGGATTTTGGCCGGAGGCATCGCCGCGTTGGCGGTGGTTCCGCTGTTGGCTTGGGGGATTGCCGTAGGGCTCCGCGACCGCGAGCCGCCGCCGTCTGAGGACAGTTCTCCCTCGTCCTCGGATGTCTCCAGGGAGGAGTCACAGATCGAGCTCGAGCCGGTTTCGGACGACGCGCTCAATATCCTGGTGTGCGGCTTGGACGACGCAGCGGGGCTCACCGACGTCATCGTGGTGGTGAACTTCGACGTGCGGGCGGGGAAGATCAACGCCCTCCAGATTCCGCGCGACACCTACATCGGGGACGACTACAAGACTGGAAAGATCAATCAGGTCTACTTTACCCATCGGAATGACGACGAGCCGATCCGCGGCCTGATCGGGGTGGTCGAGGAGCAGTTGCGCCTGCCGATCGATCACTATGTCACCATCACGCTGCAGGGCTTTCGCGACATGGTGGACGCGCTGGGCGGGGTGGAGATCGACGTGCCCCAGCGCATCGAATTTTTGCCGGGCAAAGTCATCGAACCGGGAAAACAACATCTGAACGGCGAGCAGGCCGAATGGTTTGTCCGCTACCGCGCGGGCTATCCAACCGGCGATATCGGCCGCATCAACGCGCAAAAGCTGATGATCGACGCGCTGGTGCAGGCGGTGCGGGACAAGGGCCGCACCAAGATGCTGTTGCTTGCCACCCAGAATTTTGATAAAATCACGACCGACCTGCCGCTGACGCGGGCGCTTTCGCTCGCCAACGAGGCGTTCTCGGTCGAAAATCAGAATATCCAGATATTCACCGTCGAGGGAAGCGGGAAGATGCACAACGGTTTTGCTGTCTACGAGGCCAACCGTGCGCAGCTAACCGAGCTGCTCAACACCTATTTTCGCCCCTATGGACAGGCGGTGGATTACCTCCCCATCCCGAGTGTGCCCGCCCCGCCGCCTTATCAAGAGGAGACGGAGACGCCGCCCAACCCGGACGGCCTCGTGGAGGAACCGGAGAGCAGCGGGGAAGGGGGATTGGAGGAATTTCCGATTGACTAATTCCTGAGAGCGAGGAGGGATACTGTTAATGACATCACTTGAAATGACAAAAAAGATCGCGTCGGTGCTGGACGCCAAAAAGGCGCAGGATATCAAGGCCATCCGCATCGCGGATGTGACTTCGATCGCGGATTATTTCCTGATCGCTTCGGCGAACAACACCACGCTGGTCAAAGCGCTCGCGGACGAGGTGGAGGACCAGATGACCAAGCTGGGCTATGAGCCGAAGTGCGTGGAGGGCTATGTCTCCGCTTCGTGGATTGTCCTGGATTACTACGACGTGATCGTGCACATTTTTTGCGGTGAAACGAGAAGTTTCTATTCGCTGGAGCGCCTATGGTCGGACGGCCAGCCGGTCGATCTGGCGGATGTGCTGACGGCGGATTGAGAGCTTGCGGCTCTAAGATAGAATCCCGCCTCACGCGGGCGGGCAGGAGGAAGAGACAATGAAGTATAATTTTGCAGAGGTTGAAAAGAAGTGGCAGGATATCTGGGATGATAAGCAGGTTTTTGCCGCCACCAACGACTATTCCAAACCCAAGTATTACGCGCTGGTGGAGTTTCCCTATCCGTCTGGGCAGGGGCTGCACGTGGGCCATCCGCGCTCCTACACCGCGCTCGATATCGTCTCGCGCAAACGCCGCCTCGAGGGCTACAACGTGCTCTATCCCATGGGCTGGGACGCGTTCGGCCTGCCGACTGAAAACTTCGCCATCAAGAACCACATCCACCCCGAAATTGTCACCAAAAATAATGTCGCCCACTTCAAACAGCAGCTTAAATCGCTGGGCCTGAGCTTCGATTGGAGCCGTGAGATCAATACCACCGACCCCAACTACTACAAATGGACCCAGTGGATCTTCCTGCAGCTCTTCAAAAAGGGACTCGCCTACAAAAAGGAGATGGCGGTCAACTGGTGCACCAGCTGCAAGGTGGTGCTTGCAAACGAGGAGGTCGTCAATGGCGTCTGTGAGCGCTGCGGCGGTGAAGTGGTGCGCAAGGTGAAAAGCCAGTGGATGCTGGGAATCACCCAATATGCGCAGCGGCTGATCGACGATCTCGACCTGGTGAACTACATAGACAGGGTCAAGGTTTCGCAGGTCAACTGGATCGGCCGCTCCACCGGCGCAAACGTGCGGTTCGGTACCACTGCCGGGGATGAGCTGGAGGTCTACACCACCCGCCCGGATACCCTGTTTGGCGCGACCTACATGGTCATCTCGCCCGAACACCCATACATCGAAAAATGGGCGGATCGGATCACAAACATCGATGCGATCCGCACCTACCAGCAAGAGGCGGCGCGCAAATCCGAGTTTGAACGCACCGAGCTGGTCAAAGAAAAAACCGGCGTGGAGCTACAGGGGGTGCGTGGCGTCAATCCGGTCAACGGCAGAGAGATCCCCATCTTTGTAGCGGATTATGTCCTCACCACCTACGGCACCGGCGCGATTATGGCGGTGCCTGCCCACGATACCCGCGACTGGGAATTTGCGAAAAAGTTCGGCCTGCCGATCATCGAGGTGGTCAAAGGCGGAGACGTGGAGCAGGAGGCGTTCACCGACTGCGCCACCGGTGTGATGGTCAACTCCGATTTTCTCACCGGCCTCTCGGTGGAAGACGCCAAGGCCAAGATTATCGATTGGCTGACCGAGCACGGCAAGGGTGAGAAGAAGGTCAACTTCAAGCTGCGCGACTGGGTGTTCTCCCGCCAGCGCTATTGGGGCGAGCCGATTCCCATCGTCGTCTGCCCCAAGTGCGGCTATGTCCCGCTGCCTGAGGATCAGCTCCCACTGACCTTGCCGCATGTGGACAGCTACGAGCAGACCGAGACGGGTGAATCTCCGCTCGCCAAGATCGACAGCTGGGTGAACACCACCTGCCCGCATTGCGGCGGTCCTGCCAAGCGCGAGACCGACACCATGCCCCAGTGGGCGGGCTCGTCCTGGTATTTCATGCGCTACTGCGACCCGCACAATAACGAGGCGCTCGCCTCCAAGGAGGCCCTCGACTACTGGCTGCCGGTGGATTGGTACAACGGCGGTATGGAGCACACCACCCTGCACCTGCTCTATTCCCGCTTCTGGCACAAGTTCCTTTATGACATCGGCGTGGTGAGCACCCCCGAGCCGTATGCGAAGCGCACCAGTCACGGCATGATCCTGGGTGAGAACCACGAAAAGATGAGCAAGTCGCGCGGCAACGTGGTCAACCCCGACGACATCGTCAAGGAGTACGGCGCGGACACCATGCGCCTCTACGAGATGTTCATCGGCGACTTCGAGAAGAGCGCGCCGTGGAATTCCGATTCCATCAAGGGCTGCAAGCGCTTTTTGGACCGCATTTGGAATCTCCAGGATATCCTGATTGCAGGGGCCGAATACCGCCCCGAGCTGGAAACTGCGATGCACAAGACCATTCAGAAGGTCACGCGCGATATCGAGGAGCTCAAGTTCAATACCGCCATCGCGGCGATGATGGCGCTGCTCAACGACATCACCGACACCGGCGCGATCAACCACGCCGAGCTCAAGGCGCTGCTCATCCTGCTCAATCCGTTTGCGCCGCACATCACCGAGGAGATGTGGCAGGTGCTCGGCTTCGGCGGTATGCTCAACGAGCAGAAGTGGGTGTCCTACGATGAGGCCAAGTGTAAGGAGGCCACCATCGAGGTCGTGGCGCAGGTTAACGGCAAAATCAAGGCTCGTTTGCAGGTCGCGGCGGACATCACCGCTGAGGACGCCATCGCCGCAGCCAAGCAGGCCGATGCGGTAAAAGCGATGATCGAGGGCAAAACGGTCGTCAAGGAGCTCTATGTGCCCGGCAAACTCATTAACATTGTCGTGCGCTAAATTCAACTTCTGGTATCTCAGCCGAAACCACTTGACAAAAGTATACATTTTATTGTATAATCAGTTTTGTTATATTTTACGAGTTGGTTTACAGACGTAAAATAGCTAACGTAATCTCCTGGTGTGGGGAGGGAATTAGTAATGGCAGAAATTCATATCAAAGATAATGAATCTCTTGATAGCGCTCTTAGAAGATTTAAGAGATCCTGCGCAAGATCTGGTGTTCTCGCCGAGGTTCGGAAGAGAGAGCATTATGAGAAGCCGTCTGTTAGACGTAAGAAGAAGTCTGAGGCTGCTCGCAAGCGCAAATTCAAGTAATTCTTATCGTTAACAAAGTGATGAAAGCGAGCATGCAAATGCTCGCTTTTTCATTGCTGCGATAGAAACAGGTAAATATGAGGAGAAGAGAATGTCCATATTTTTCCCCACGGTAAGCGTCCACCGCGCCTATGAGATCACCCCGCGGCTGCTCGATGAGCTGGAGGTAAAGGCGCTGATTCTGGATGTCGATAACACGCTGACGACGCACGGCAACCCTGAGCCGGACGAAAAGATTTTGGTCTGGCTGGAGCAGATGAAGCGCGATGGTATTGCGCTGATGATTTTGTCCAATAATAACGGGGAGCGGGTGCGCCCGTTTGCACAGCGCCTGGGTCTGGATTTTGAATCCTCGGGCGCGAAGCCGCTGCCGCGGGGCTTTCGGCGATGCTGTGAGCGTCTGGGCTTGGCGCGGGATCAGGTTGCGGTGGTGGGCGATCAGATCTTCACCGACGTGGCCGGCGCTAACTGGTCGGGGATCAAAAGTATCCTGGTCGATCCGATCGAACCGGAGCGAGGGGTGTTGTTTGGCCTGAAGCGCCTGCTGGAGCGCCCCTTTTTGAGGGCCTACCGGAAAAAATGCGCCCGAAAAGGAGAGAACCCATGAGCATCCACTTCGGCCCGGCGGGCAACAGCCTGAGCTTTGCCGCGCAGGGCTTCAAAAAGAACACGCAGGTTCCGCAGTATTTAGAACAGTTCGGCCTCAACGCCTTTGAATACCAGTGTGGCCGCGGGGTCAAGATATCCGAGGCGTCAGCGGCGGCGTTCGGCGCAGCGGCGGCTGAAAAAGGGATTCAGCTCTCGCTGCACGCCCCTTATTTTATCTCCCTCTCCAGTGTCGAGGAGGAGAAGCGGCGCGGCAGCGTCAACTATATTTTGCAAAGCGCCCGGGCGGTGCATGCCATGGGCGGGGAGCGCATTGTGGTCCATTCCGGTTCCTGCTCCAAGATGAGCCGGGAGGAGGCGCTCGCGCTCGCGATGGATACCATGCGCGAGGCGGTGGCTGCTCTGGATGCGGAGGGCCTCGATCGGGTGCGCATCTGCCCGGAAACGATGGGCAAGGTCAACCAGCTCGGCACCCTGGAAGAGGTGCTGGAGCTGTGCACCATCGACGAGCGGATGCTCCCCTGCATCGATTTCGGACATCTCAACGCGCGCACCTTCGGCGGCCTCACAACTTTTGCCGACTTTGAACGGATTTTTGACGCAGTGGAAAACCGGCTGGGCTATTCCCGGCTGCGGGAGTTCCACGCCCATTTTTCCAAAATTGAATACACCACTCCGGGTGGGGAAAAGCGCCACCTCACCTTTGAGGATACCGAGTATGGCCCGGATTTTGAGCCGGTGGCGGAACTGATTGCGCGCAAAAACTGCGAACCCACCATCATTTGTGAATCGGCCGGAACCCAGGCCGAAGACGCAGCCAGGATGCGGGCGCTTTATCAGGCCGTATGCGAATCCGGCTGGAAGGTGGACAGCGAAAGAGAAGGAGAATGACAAGATGAAAAAACGTCTGTTGGTGATCCATGGCCCCAATATCAACCTCACAGGCCTGCGCGAAACAGGCATCTACGGCAAGGAAACCCTCGAGGACATCAACGCCGAGATCCTCAGCCATGCAGCGGCCGCAGGCTTTGAATGCGAAATCTACCAGTCCAACCACGAGGGGGACATCATCGACCGGCTGCACGCGGCGCGCACCGAGTTCGACGGCGTGGTGCTCAATGCGGGAGCCTATACCCACTACAGCTATGCGATTCGGGATGCGATCACCACCATCCTCATCCCGGTGATCGAGGTGCATTTTTCCAATATCCATGCGCGCGACGAATTCCGCCACACCTCGGTGTTAGCTCCTGTCTGCGCGGGGCAGATCTGCGGCTTCGGAAAATACAGCTATCTGCTTGCGATCGACGGGATGAAAAATCTGGTTTGAGGCGAGGGACAGAGGATGAATCGAATCGAACGGTTGATGCAGAGTCTCCCCGATGGGCTGGATGCGGCGCTGATCCTGTCGAAGGAGAACCGCCGCTATTACACCGGTTTTCCCTCCAGCGCGGGGATTCTTTTTGTGACGCGCGATCAGGCGTATTTTCTCATCGATTTTCGTTATATCGAGGCGGCGCAAAAGGCGATCCGCGGCTGCGAGGTGCTGCTGTTGGAGAATACCCGCCGCGCGCTGCACGCCCTCTGCCAAAAGCATGCGGTCAGGGCGGTGGGCGCCGAATTGAGTTATTTGACGGTAGCTGACTTTCAGCGGTACCGCGCCCTCTTGGAGCCCGCTGTATTGGAGGAGGGCGACCAGCTCGACCGGTTGATCCTGTCGCAACGGCGCATCAAAACGCCGGATGAGGTGGAACAGATTCGCCGCGCGCAGGCGTTGACCGACGAAACCTTCCGCAATATACTGAACGCCATTCAGCCCGGCCGGACCGAGCGGGAGATCGCGCTGGAGATGGAGTTTGATATGCGGCGCCGGGGGGCGGAGGCGGTCTCCTTCGACTTCATCGTGGTGGCGGGGAAAAACAGCGCGCTGCCTCACGGGGTACCCGGCGACGGGGTCATCAAGCGCGGCGATTTTGTCACGATGGATTTCGGCGCTGTGGTCGGCGGCTACCATTCCGACATGACCCGCACGGTCGCGGTCGGGGAGCCCAGTGAACGCCAGCGCCTGGTGTATGACACGGTGCTCAAGGCGCAGCTCGCAGCGCTTGAGAGCATCGCGGCGGGCAGGAGCTGCCGCGAGATCGACGCGGTTGCGCGTTCGATCATCGACGGCGCGGGTTTTGCGGGCTGCTTTGGGCATGGTTTGGGACATGCGGTCGGCATCGAAATCCACGAGGAACCGCGTTTTTCCCCGGCCTGCGACGACACGGTGGAGCCGGGCCTTGTGATGACGGTGGAGCCCGGGATCTATTTGCAGGGGGAATTCGGCTGCCGCATCGAGGATATGGTCTATGTGACTGAAGCGGGGATCGAAAACTTGACAGAGAGCCCCAAAGATTTGATCGTGTTGTAGTTTGTGCCGGGAGAATCGTTGAATTTTGGCATTTTGATGCGGAAAATCACAAATATTCGCAAAAATCACTTGCCAAATGAACGGTTTTAATATAGAATTATAACGTTAAGAGCAGTTCAGAATCTTACTATATTTTTGGAGGTAAAATACATGGTATCAGCAGGCGATTTTCGGAATGGTATTACATTTGAGATGGACGGCAACGTGGTTCAGATCGTCGAGTTTCAGCATGTAAAACCCGGCAAAGGCGCTGCTTTTGTTCGCACTAAAATCAAAAATGTGATTACCGGTTCCGTGACTGAAAAAACCTTCAGCCCCACCGAGAAGTTCCCCACCGCTTACATCGAGCGCAAAGAGATGGAGTACCTCTATGAGGACGGCGGCCTGTATTATTTCATGGATAACGAAACCTATGAGAACCTGCCCATCAACGGCGAGGTTTTGGGCGACAACTTCAAATTTGTCAAAGAGAACACCACGGTGAAGGTTCTGTCCTACAAGGGCAACGTGTTCGGTGTGGAGCCCCCGTATTTCATCGAGCTCCAGGTCACTGAAACCGATCCCGGCTTTAAGGGCAACACCGCCACCAACGCGACCAAGCCCGCGAAGCTGGAAACCGGCGCGGAGATCAGCGTGCCGCTGTTCATCAACGAGGGCGATATGATCCGCGTTGACACCCGTACCGGCGAATATATGGAGCGCGCTTGATCCCGTTGTGCAAATTTTGCATGGGTAAGCGCATAGGCGCTGGAAAAAACAGTATACTATTTTTAGGAAATGGCATCCAAATCAATGACTGGTAAGGGAGGATATTACGATGACAGTGACGGAAAGAGTTGCGTACCTGAGAGGCCTGACCGAGGGCCTGGGCATTGACGATAGCAGCAAAGAGGGCCGCGTGATCAAAGAGATGCTGGAGGTTCTGGACGATATCGCCCTGACTGTGACCGATCTCGAGGACAACATGGCGGAGCTCTCCGAGCAGGTCGATGCGATCGACGAGGATCTGGAGGGTCTGGAGGAGATCGTCTACGACGAGGACGACGATGATGAATGCGACTGCTGCTGCGACGACGATGAATTCGACGACGGCGACCTCTATGAGGTGACCTGCCCGAAGTGCGGCGACGAGGTGTATGTCACAGAGGATATCCTCGATGATGGATCGATTGAGTGCCCTAACTGCGGTGAGCTGTTGGAGTTCGATTTTGAAACCGAGGATGGTTGTGACTGCGGTTGCGGACACGACAGCGGCTGCGACTGCGACAAATAAGCCGCAGATCCGGTTGGCGTCATAATTTTGTGGATACAACAGTGCGGTGACGTTTTTGAGACGTCACCGCACTATTTGTAAGCGGAAAATTTTGTGAACAGTTTCACAACATCCATAATTCTGTTTTGAAGATCGCTGCGGAAACCATTCGCAGCGGCGCGAGGGCTTATGAGTGCAAAAATCAGAACAATTGCACAGATGGGGATGCTGTTCGCGCTGGCGATGGCGCTCTCCTTCCTGGAGGGCCTGCTGCCGGTGCTGCCTGGTCTGCCGCCCGGCTTCAAGCTGGGGCTGTCCAACATCGTCACCATGTACTGCCTGTTCTTTTGGGGGCGGCGGAAAGCGCTGCTGATGGCGGTACTCAAGAGCAGCTTTGTGTTATTGACGCGGGGCGTCACGGCGGGCCTGCTGAGCCTCACGGGCGGGCTCGTCTCAGTGGCGGTGATGGCGCTGCTTCTGCTCCCCAAAAGGTCTTCGCTATCTTATTTCACCATCAGCGTGGCAGGCGCGGTGGCGCATAACCTGGGGCAGCTAGCGGCGGCTGCTTTTTTGTTGCAAACAGCTCTGTCGCTTTACTATATGCCGGTGATTCTGGTCGCCGGCATCGGCATGGGTGCGGTGACCGGGACAGTGCTGAAAATGGTGCTGCCCTATCTCAAGCGTCTCAGTCCCGAAAAGCCCCGCCCCAAGGCGGAACCCTGACTGCTGTGCAGCTTTTTTAGAATAGAGAGGGCCGGAAAGGTTTCTTCCCGGTCTGGAATAGGAGGTAAAGAAGTTGTTAAGAAAACACTTGAACGGCATCCATGTGCCGCATCACAAGAACACCAGTGATTGCGCCACAGTGACTATGCCCGTTCCCGACAGCGTTGCAATTTCCTTGTTGCAGCACATGGGGGCGCCCGACAAGCCGCTGGTGAAGGCCGGCGACGAGGTGAAGGTCGGACAGCTCATCGCGGACAGCGACGCGTTTCTCAGCGCGCCGATCCATTCCAGCGTGTCCGGCGTGGTCAAGGGGTTTGAAGATTATATCACCCCGACCGGCCAACGCACCCAATCGATCATCATCGAGGCAGATAAGCTGCAGACGGTGAGCGAAACGGTGGCTCCGCCCCATGTGACCAACCGCCAGGAGTTTATCAGCGCGATCCAGCGCTCAGGCCTGGTGGGACTCGGTGGCGCGGGTTTCCCAGCGCACATCAAGCTCAATCCCAAAAATCTCGACGAGGTGGATACGCTGGTCGTCAATGGCGCGGAGTGTGAGCCCTACATAACAGCGGATAACCGGGAACTGCTGGAAAACGGCGAAGGGGTGCTCGAGGGCATCGACCAGGTCTGCAAATACCTCGATATCAAAGCGGTGCGCATCGGCATCGAGGACAACAAGCCCGAGGCGATCGCACACATGAAACAGTTGATCGCAGGCCGCCCCGGCTACGAAGTGAAGGCTCTGCGCGCGCGCTACCCGCAGGGCGCGGAGAAGGTCATCATCTACGAGTGCACCGGCCGTGTGGTGCCCGAGGGCAAGCTGCCTGCGGACGCGGGCGTCCTGGTGATGAACGTCTCTTCGGTGGCATTTGTGGCGCAGTACCTCAAAACCGGTATGCCGCTCATCAACAAGCGGTTGACGGTTGACGGTTCTGCGGTAAAGGAGCCCAAAAACGTGCTGGTTCCCATCGGGACCCGTATGATCGACGTGATCAATTTCTGCGGCGGGTATAAGAGCGAACCGCGCCTGCTGCTCATGGGCGGCCCGATGATGGGTACCGCAATCTATGACGACACCTACTCGGTGATCAAAAACAATAACGCGATCCTGGCCTTTGATAAAAAGGACGCGCCGGATATCCAGGAGACCGCCTGCATCCGCTGCGGCCGCTGCGTGAACGCCTGCCCCATCAACCTGATGCCGGCGGCGATCGAGCGCGCATACAAGCTCAAGGACGTAGAATCGCTGAAAGATTTGAAGGTCAATTTGTGCATGGAATGCGGGTGCTGCGCGTTTGTTTGCCCCGCAAAACGAAACCTGGTGCAGACCAACAAACTGAGTAAAAAATTGCTGCGGGAAAGCAGTAAAAAATAGAGGTGTAGAAGTTTGAGTAACAACTTGAAGATTGTCCCGTCTCCCCATTTGCGGGGCAGGGCGACCACGAGAACCATCATGCTGGACGTCATCATCGCGTTGATTCCCGCATTGATCGCGGCTACTTACATATTTGGCTTCGATGCGTTGCTGCTGTGCGTCGTCTGCGTGGTGTCCTGTGTGGTCTTTGAATATCTGTTCCGCAAGATTTTGAAGCGCTCCAATACCATCGGCGACCTTTCCGCCGTGGTCACCGGCCTGCTTTTGGCTTTCAACCTGCCCGCCACCCTGCCGCCCTGGATGGCGGTGATCGGTTCGTTTGTCGCCATTGTGATCGTCAAACAGCTGTTCGGCGGCATCGGGCAGAACTTTGCCAACCCTGCAATCGTGGGGCGCATTGTGCTGTTCATCTCCTTCTCCTCTGCGATGACCAACTGGGTCAAACCGCTCTCCTACCAGTATCACACCGCAAATGTCATGACCACCGCCACCCCGCTGGCGCTGATGCGCAGTGGGCGCTGGACCGAGTATGCCGACCTGTTGCTCGGGAACATCGGCGGCTGCTTGGGTGAGACCTGCGCGATAGCGCTGATCATCGGCGGCCTGTATCTGATTATCCGTGGGGTCATCAGTCCAGTGATTCCAGTGGTGTACCTCGCTACCGTGGCTGTGGGCGCGGCGCTGGGGGGGCAGGATGTCCTGTTCCACCTGTTGAGTGGAGGCCTATTGCTGGGTGCGATCTTTATGGCGACCGATTATGCCACTTCGCCCACCACCACTCTGGGTAAGGTGATCTTTGCCTTCGGGTGCGGCGCCATCACGATCACCATCCGCTTGTTCGGCGCTTATGCGGAGGGCGTCTCGTTTGCCATCCTGCTGATGAACATTGTCACGCCGCTCATCGACCGCTATACCAAATCCAAGCCGTTGGGAGGTGCCGCAAAATGAAAGATATCATCATGCCCATCGCGGTGCTGACCGCGATCTGCCTCATCTGCTCCGCCGCATTGGCAGCCACCTATCAGACCACCAAGCCGGTCATTGAGGCCGCCGCCGCCGCAGAGGCAACCGCGGCGCGGGCCATCGTTTATGAAGGCGCCGCCGATCTGCAGGAGTACACCGGGGAGTTGCCCGGCTCCGCCACCGAGATCTATGTGGTCAACGGGGGAGAGGGATATGTCATCACTGCCGTCACCAAGGGCTTCGGCGGCCCGATTGAGGTGATGACCGGCGTCAAGGCCGACGGCACCATCACTGGCGTCAAGATCCTTTCGATGTCCGAGACCTCCGGCCTCGGTACCCAAATCGACAACGACGACTATAAGGCGAAATACATCGGCCAAAACAATGTGGACAACGTCGATACCATCGCGGGCTCGACCATCTCCTCCTCGGCGTTCAAAACGCTGATGCAGGAGATGACGCAGATGCCGCAGCAGCTTTCGGGAGGTGCGAACTAATGGCTGAGAAAAAGATGAGCAACCTTCAGGTCCTGCTCAACGGCCTGATCCGGGAAAACCCCATCCTTGTTCTGGTGCTGGGCACCTGTCCGTTCCTGGCAACCACCACTACGGCCAGCAACGCTTTTGGTATGGGCCTTTCGGTCACTGCGGTGCTGCTCGGTTCCAACGTGGTGATCTCCCTGCTCAAAAAGGTGATTCCCAACACGGTGCGCATCCCCTGCTACATCGTCATCATCGCAAGTTTTGTCACTGTTGTCAGCTTTGTGCTGGAGGCGTATCAGCGCGACATCTTCCAGTCGCTCGGTATCTTCCTGCCGCTTATCACTGTCAACTGCATTATTTTGGGCCGTGCGGAGATGTTCGCCAACAAGAACACCGTGGCCGCGTCCGCCTGCGATGCGATCGGCATGGGGCTCGGTTTTACCGGTGCGCTGCTTGTGATGAGCTCTATTCGTGAGATCATCGGCAATGGCACCTGGATGGGCATCAACCTCACGGCTGACCTGATTGAGCCGATGGCGATTCTCAAGATGGCCCCCGGCGGCTTCTTTGTGTTCGGCTTGCTGATTGCAATTGTCAATAAATTCAGCAGCAAAAAGCCCGCCAAGAAGGTCGGCTGCGCCGGCTGCCCGATGGCGAGCGCCTGCGGACATGAGGGCGAGAAAAAGGAAGGGGAGTGCAAATAAATGGAGCTTGCAAAGAATATGCTGACCATTTTGCTCAGCGCCATTTTGGTGGATAACTTTGTCCTGTCCAAATTCCTCGGCATCTGTCCGTTCCTCGGCGTTTCCAAAAAACTGGATTCCGCCCTGGCGATGAGCGCGGCGGTCATCTTTGTCATGGTGATGGCTACGGCCGCAACCTGGCCGATCTACCATTACCTACTGCTGCCCAACTACGGCTATATGCAGACAGTGGCGTTCATTCTGATCATCGCGGCTCTGGTTCAGTTGGTCGAGGTGGTTATGAAGCGGTTTGTCCCCGCGCTGCACCGCGCGCTGGGCGTCTATCTGCCGCTCATCACCACCAACTGTGCCGTGTTGGGCGTCACTGTGCTGAACATCGATGAGGCCTACGGTTTCGGTGAGTCGCTGGTCAATGCGCTGGGCGCGGGGCTCGGCTTTATGCTGGCCATGGTGCTGTTCGCGGGCGTCCGCAGCCGCCTGGAGGCAGCCGATGTCCCTGAAAGTTATCAGGGCTTGCCGATTACCCTCACCGCCGCGGCCATCGTATCCCTGTCGTTTATGGGATTTTCCGGCATTGTGGAAGGCATTTTCAAATAATAGAGTTAGGAGATAGACGCTTATGTTTGAAGCATATGCACTGCCGGTCATCATCATCGCTCTGGCCGGATTTGTGTGCGCGGTGATCCTTGCCATCGCCGCAAAATATATGTCCGTCCCCGAGGTGGAGGGCTTTGAGGAGATCCGCGCTGAGCTGCCCGGCGCCAACTGCGGCGGCTGCGGTTTTGCGGGTTGCGACGACTACGCCAAAAAACTGGCCAGCGATCATACCACCCCGACCACCCTGTGTCCGGTGGGCGGCCCCGAATGCGCCCGCAAGATCAGCGCGATTTTGGGCGTAGAGGCTGGCGAGATGATCGAACGCGCGGCTGTGGTGGCGTGCAGCGGTTCCTCTGAATGCACCAGCTACATTATGGACTATGAAGGCATCCCCACCTGCGAGGCTTGCAATATCTTTTACCAGGGCAGAAGGGCGTGCAGCCATGCCTGCCTGGGTTTTGGCGACTGTGTGGACGCCTGCCAGTTCGGCGCGCTGCACATCTGCAACGGCGTTGCAGTGGTGGATCGCGACCTGTGCACTGCATGCGGAAAATGTGTTGCGAAGTGTCCGAACCATTTGATCAAGCTGGAGCCCAAGGCGGCGACCGTATTTGTCGCCTGCTCCAGCCACGACAAGGGCGCGCACACCCGCAAGGTCTGTTCGGCCGGATGTATCGGCTGCAAAAAATGTGAAAAGGCCTGCCCGGTTCAGGCGGTTACTGTCACTGACAACCTGGCCGAAATTGATCAGAGTAAATGTACCGGCTGCGGTGCCTGTGCTGAGGCCTGCCCGGTCCACATCATCCACCAGCTGCAACCCGCCACCGTCTGTACTTGATTGGACAAAGGGCGCAAAAACGGGCCGTCCCGAATAGGGACGGCCCGTTTTGACGTTTCATCTTTAGAAAAGGGAGAACAGCCCATAGGAAAGGATGCCCATGATGATACCACTGGCGGCGACGCCAGCCGCGATTGTGGCGACTGACGGCCAGAATTTGAGGCTCAAGGTGGCGGCGATCAGGGAGCCGGTCCAAGCGCCGGTGCCCGGCAACGGAACCGCGACAAAACAGAACAGACCCAATAGTTCCACATTGCCGATTTTGGCTGCTTTCTCTTCTCCTTTGTCCAAAATCTTCTGGAAAAAGGGGCCGATCTTGCGAAATTTCGTCAACCATCTCAAAATTTTGGTGGCAAACAAAATCAAAAAAGGGACTGGAAGGATGTTGCCAGCCACCGCAATGGCGTAGTTTGTCCAAAACGGAAGATCGAATCCAGCCCCGATGGGAATGGCGCCGCGCAGTTCTACAATGGGAAGCATGGCAACCACAAAAAGCGTCAGATATTGTCCCCAATTCAATAGGAAAGCCACCCTTCAGTCATACAAATTATTTTATTATTATACCGGATTTGTAAAATTCATACAAGTTTTTGTCTGTAAAAAAGATGTAAAAAATGCTATGGAAAAGGATCTCAATTGCAACAAAAAAGGAAAGGCCCTGCTGAAGTTTCGATCTCCAGAAGGCCTTTCCCAAGGGAATATGAAAATTGTGAGTTAAGCAGCCTGTTTTTTCTTCTGGCGGACATCGAGGAGCTTCACCAGAAGGACCACTGCAACGGCGGTGATGATGATTTCCGGAATCATGTAGCTGCCGTTGTAGGTGAGGGAGTACAGCCAGACAGGCATATCTTCCGGAGCATAACCGCCCCAGATAAGGATGCCCGAGAGGAAGCTGCACAGATAACGGATCAGGCCTACGACGACCGAACCCACGCCGATGCCGACCAGCTTATTTTTGAAGGGCTTCTCAACTGCCGCAGCCAGGCCGAGTGCGGTGAAAGCGATGACATAGTCGAGCAGAATGCAGCCGACCATGGCCGGGAAGGTTGTGCAGTAAAGCACATTTTTAAATCCCAGCAGCATCTGGATCAGGCTGTGTACAAAGCCTGTGAACAGGCCCCATTTGAGGCCGTTGCGGTGTGCCGCCAGGATGATCGGCGCCATGCTGCACAGGGTGATGGAACCGCCCTGCGGCATTTCAAAGATCGGAATGTAGCCCAGCACAGTCGCCAGGGCGATCATCAGGGCGCATTCCACCATGATTTGGGTTTTGGTTCTGTTGGTTTGCATTGTCTTCTGTCCTCCTGTGTTTTTAGTGAGATCCGCGCCGCAGGTTGTGCGGCCGCGCAAAAAGAACACAAGAAAAACACCATCCGGCGAATGCCAAATGGTGTTTAGCAATTAATACTATAATTACTACCTACGCCAGCATTACCTGGATCAGGTTCTACACCGCTTTTGGCGGTATAAGGGACCGAAACGTCAACCCGTTTCCATCTCAGCCGAGAGTACTCAGCGCCCCCGTATTCTTTTCGTCCATAAGTATACAGATAATGGCGGATTTTGTCAAGCGTTATTTTGACAGGCGTAATCGCAAAGGTCCTTGACGCAGCATTGGTCGCACTGCGGGCGGCGCGCCACACACACAGCGCGGCCATGGTGCACCAACCGGTGGCAGAAGTCGTTCGCCTCCTCCATTGGCAGGATATCGCGCAGCTGCATCTCCACCTTGTAGGGGTCCTTCCCGACGGTGAGACCCATCAGGTTGGTCAGGCGGATGCAGTGGGTGTCGCAGACTACGGCGGGCTGTCCGAATACGTCGCCCAACACCAGGTTGGCGGTTTTGCGCCCGATGCCCGGCAGCTTCAGCAGGTCGTCCATATTGTCGGGTACCTTTCCGTCGTACTGCTCCACCAGCATTTTGCCCAGGGCCACCAGGTCGCGGGCCTTGGTCTTGTAAAGGCCGCAGGATTTGATGATCTCTTCCACTTCGGTGACATCCGCATCCGCAAAGGCCTGAGCGTCGGGAAACCGCTGGAACAGGGTGGGGGTGACCATGTTGACACGCGCGTCGGTGCATTGGGCGGCCAGACGCACCGAAATGAGCAGCTGCAGCGGGTCGATGTAATCGAGAGAGCAGACCGCGTCGGGGTATTCTTGCTTGAGGCGCTCCACAATCATGCGGGCGCGGTTTTGTAACGGGGTCATGGCGGGTTCCTCCTTTGTGAAACAAATTTAGATCAGAAGATCCCGCAGGCAGCATAGCGCGATGCCTGCTCCTGCGGAGATCAAAATTAATAAAATGGGGTGCGGCTTTTTCTTCAGAGTAAAGATCAGCAGCGGGACAAACACGAGCAGCCCGATACGATTGATCGAGTTGGGCAGATCCGCGGGGCCTGCCACGTGCTCCAGCGAAATCAGATTGGAGCAGGCGATGGAGAATGCCGCCGCTGCAATGAGTCCCACCACTGCGGGCCGCAGACCGGTCAGCGCCCCGCGCACCAGACGGTTGTCCCCAAAGGCGGTGAACCACTTGGCAATCAGCAGGATGATGAGGAAGGACGGCAGCACCACGCCGACTGTGGCGCAGAGCGCCCCAAAAAAGCCGCCGGTGACCGAACCGATGTAGGTGGCGATGTTGACGGCGAACGGGCCGGGGGTACTCTCCCCAACGGCGATGAAGTCCACCAGCTCGCCCATGGTGAGCCAGCCGTTTTTTACAACCTCGTCCTGAATCATCGGGATCATGGCGTAACCGCCGCCGATGGTGAACAGGCCGATCTGGAAGAAGGTGACAAACAGGTGCAGATAGATCATTGGCCGGAATCACCGCCTTTGAAGGCCGCCAATTGGTACACGATGCCGACGGCGGCCGCGCACAGGATGATCAGGATAACGTCCACCTTGAGGAAAGCTGCCAGTAGAAAGGCGACCGCGGTTATTGTATACGAGAATACGTTTTGGGGGCATTGCTTGGAGAGCTTGATAACCGCACTGATGATCAGCACGATCACGCCAGAACGAATGCCTACAAACGCGTATTCCACCAGCTTGAGCGCCTTGAACTGCGCTAAAAACATCGAGAGAACCAGGATGACGAGAAACGACGGGAGGACAACCCCCACTGTAGCGCACAGCGCGCCCCAAAAACCGGCCACGCGGTAGCCCACAAAGGTCGCGCTGTTCACTGCGATGACGCCGGGTGTACTTTCCGCGATGGCCAACATGTCCAGGATGTCCTGATCGGTCATCCAGTGGTGGGTCTCCACCGTCTCGCGTTGGATGAGCGGGATCATGGCATAGCCTCCGCCGAAGGTGAATGCGCCGATCTTTAAAAAAGTCAGAAACAGGGTGCGGCAACGCTGCCATAGGCCGTCCGTCTCCATGCAAATCCCTCGCTTTCCCCTCATAATGGGTCGAACCAGCCTTAAAATTGTACCGCAAATGTCGCTTTTTTGCAAGGTGCTGTTTCAGGCTTACCGCCATTTTACAAATAGGTGTTGACAAAGCAGGAGATCGGAGGTATATTATTGGAAACATCCAAATTGCCAAAGGCGATGATGGGGAAAACGGCGCGCAAGTCCCGCTGCAGAGAGTCGTTGGTTTGCTGTGAAACGATGCGAGGCGCGCGTACAACTGGCCTCGGAGCTGCCGCCCGAACGGTACTGCCCAGTAGGAGCGGACGGAGGTTCCCACCGTTACAGGGGATAGCATTAAAACGGCGGGACAACTGCCGCGCGATGTGAACAAGGCGGGCGCAAAGGATGCGCCAACAAGAGTGGTACCGCGGAAGAAGAACAGCTTTCGTCTCTTTTCACAATAGGGGAGAGACGAGGGCTTTTTTATTTGCCGCCCGGCCTTTGGGGCCGCTGCACATCGGCGCGAACAAGCAAACGATGGAGGGAAAGCGACTATGAAAAATTATCAAAAGTATACCCGCAATTATTTTATGCCGCCCGAATCCTGTATCGACTGGACGCGGCGGGATTATGTCGAGAAAGCGCCGGTCTGGTGCAGTGTCGATCTGCGCGACGGAAACCAATCGCTGATTGTGCCCATGAGCCTGGAAGAAAAACTTGATTTTTTCAATCTGCTTGTTAAAATTGGATTTAAGGAGATTGAAATCGGCTTTCCAGCGGCGTCCGAAACGGAATACGAGTTCTGCCGCGCCCTGATCGAACAGGATTTGATCCCCGACGACGTGACCATTCAAGTGCTCACTCAGTCGCGCCCGCACATCATCGAGAAAACATTCGCTGCGCTGGACGGGGCAAAAAATGCCATTGTACACCTGTATAATTCCACCTCAGTGGCGCAGCGGGAGCAGGTATTCCAAAAGTCTAAGGAGGAGATCATCGAGATCGCGGTGAGCGGCGCGAAACTTTTGCAGGAGTACTCTGAGCGGGTTGGCGATCCTTACCGGTTCGAGTATTCCCCTGAGAGCTTCACCGGGACCGAGATGGAATTTGCGCTGGAAATCTGCAACGCGGTGTTGGATGTATGGCGACCGGCGCCGGATAAAAAGGTGATCATCAATCTGCCGGTGACGGTGTCCCTCTCGATGCCGCACGTCTACGCCAGCCAGATCGAATATATGCACAAGCACCTCAAATACCGCGACGCGGTGGTGCTGTCGCAGCATCCGCACAACGACCGCGGCTGCGCCATCGCGGACACCGAGATGGGAATGCTTGCTGGAGCCCAGCGGGTGGAGGGTACCCTGTTCGGCAACGGCGAGCGCACCGGTAATGTGGACATCATCACCCTGGCGCTTAATCTCTATTCGCAAGGGGTGGACCCTGAGCTCAACTTTGAAAATATCCCCGCCATTACCGAGCTGTACGAGCGGGTCACCCGAATGCCGGTATACGACCGCCAGCCCTATTCGGGCGCGTTGGTGTTTGCGGCCTTCTCCGGCTCGCACCAGGATGCGATCGCTAAGGGGATGAAGTGGCGCGAGGGGCACGACTGCCCCCACTGGACGGTGCCCTACCTGCCAATCGATCCCAAGGACATCGGGCGGGAATACGAGGGGGATGTCATCCGCATCAACAGCCAGTCGGGCAAAGGCGGCATCGGTTATCTGCTGGAGCAGCGGTACGGCTACCGCCTGCCCGCCAAGATGCGCGAGGACTTTGGCTACACCGTCAAATCGATTTCTGACCACCAGCACAAGGAGCTCACTCCCAGCGAGGTGCACCACATCTTCAAGGATTATTATGTCAACTTCTTCCAGCCGCTGGATGTCACCGAGGTGCACTTCATCCAGAAAAATGGAATCTTTGTTATGGTGACCGCCAAGATCGGCGACGAGGTGTATGAATTTACCGGCACCGGCAACGGCCGCCTGGATGCGGTGGCAAATGCGCTGAAAAATAGCCTGAAGCTGGACTTCTCGCTGCTCACCTACGAGGAGCACGCGCTCGAACGTGGCACCAACTCCCGTGCGGTGGCCTATGTCAGTATCAGCTGCGGCAGAGACAATAAAATTTGCTGGGGATCGGGCGTGCACGACGATATCATGGCGGCCTCGGTCAACGCGCTGGTCAGCGCGATCAACCGCGCTGGGCTGATTCAGCAGAGGAACGCTTAACAGCGGAGAAAGGGAGGATCTCACATGGGAATGACCATGAGCCAGAAAATATTGGCCGATAAGGCGGGCCTCGAGCGGGTTTCACCGGGCGAGTTGGTCTATGCCGGCGTGGATTTGGTGCTCGGCAACGATATCACCACGCCGGTGGCGATCCGTGAGTATAAAAACGCAGGCTGCGGTGAGGTGTTCGACCGCGACAAAATTGCGATTGTGCTCGACCACTTTACCCCCAACAAGGATATCAAGGCGGCGGAACTGTGCGTAAGCTGCCGCGACTTTGCCAGCGCCAAGGGAATCACCCACTTCTACGATGTGGGCAGTATGGGCATCGAACACGCGCTGCTGCCCGAACAGGGCCTGGTGGCTGCGGGCGAGCTGGTGGTGGGGGCGGATAGCCACACCTGTACCTATGGAGCGCTGGGAGCGTTCTCTACCGGCTTTGGCTCCACCGACATGGCGGCGGCTATGGCCACCGGCAAGTGTTGGTTCAAGGTGCCGGCCGCGCTCCGGTTTGAGCTGACCGGCGCGCCGAAAAAGTGGGTGAGCGGCAAGGATGTGATTTTACACATCATCGGCAGGATCGGGGTGGATGGCGCGCTTTACCGCTCGATGGAGTTCACCGGCGATGGGATACAGCACCTTTCGATGGACGACCGCTTCACCATCGCGAATATGGCGATCGAGGCGGGCGCAAAAAATGGCATCTTCCCCGTGGACGGCCGAACCCGCGCCTACCTGAAGGGCCGCGTCAGTCGTCCATACAAGGAGTACCAGGCCGACCCGGATGCGGCGTATGAAAAGACCTATACCATTGATCTCTCCGCGCTGGAGCCGACTGTCGCTTTCCCGCACCTGCCGGAAAATGCGCATCCGGTGAGCGAAGCGCAGGGGATCAGGATCGACCAGGTGATCATCGGTTCCTGTACCAACGGGCGCATCAGCGACCTTGCGGCTGCGGCTGAGGTGCTGCACGGCCGCCATGTCGCCAAAGGGGTTCGTGCCATTGTCATTCCGGCCACCCAGCAGATCTACCTGGAGGCGATGAAGGCGGGATATCTCGAGACCTTTATTCAGGCGGGCTGCGCGGTGTCCACCCCCACCTGCGGCCCCTGCCTCGGCGGGCATATGGGCATCATGGCGGCGGGGGAGCGCACGGTGGCCACCACCAACCGCAACTTTGTGGGCCGCATGGGACATGTGCAATCGGAAGTTTATCTGGCCTCCCCCGCGGTCGCCGCGGCGTCAGCTGTGCGCGGCAGCATCTGCGCGCCGGACACTTTGGAATAGGAGGAAACACGCATGGGAAAGGTTTTTCGATATGGCGACAACATCGACACCGATGTGATCATTCCGGCCCGGTGTCTCAATATTATGGATCAGAAGGAGCTGGCCTCCCACTGCATGGAGGACATCGACAAGGAGTTTGCGCAGCAGGTTCAACTGGGCGACATCATTGTGGCCGGGGCAAACTTTGGCTGCGGCTCCTCGCGCGAGCACGCGCCGCTGGTCATCAAGGTGAGCGGCGTATCCTGCGTGATTGCCAGCAGCTTTGCGCGCATCTTTTACCGCAACGCAATTAACATCGGCCTGCCCATTCTGGAGTGCCAAGAGGCCGCAGAGCGGATCAAGGCTGGGGATGAGGTGACGGTGGATTTTAACACTGGCGAGATCATCAACCACACCAGGGGCGAAACCTACCGAAGTCAGCCGTTCCCGCGCTTTATCCAGGAGATCATGCGGGCCGGCGGCCTGATGAACTGGATTCGGAAGGGACGCTAAAAAATCCCTACCGAATTACAAATTTTGAAAATAAGCATGGCAAAATCATGTTATCAGAGCAATAAAGAAGGACTGATTCGACCGGGCCTGGTCGAATCAGTCCTTTTGCATTTACTCCGCTGCCTGCGGCTGTGCCGTCGAAGCATCCGCATTCCGGATCGCTTTCAGGATGCCGCTTGAAACCCCGAGCGCCACCCGGTAGATGTACTGCGGGTCGCAGAGCTGCTCGTATTCCTCGGGGCTCACCATGTAGCCCATCTCGCACAGTAGCGAGGGGGTGTGGGTCATCTGCGTCACGCGGAAGGTCGCAGCGAACACCCCGCGGCTGCGCCGCCCGGTGGAGCGGCAGACCTCGCTGAGGATCGCCTCGCCCAGCGGAATCGCCAATTCCTCGTTGTAATAGATTTCGATCCCCTTGGCATTGGTGCTGTCGGTACTTTCGGCGGTGGAATTGAGGTGGAACGAGAGATAGAAGTCCGCGCGGGTGTCGCGCGCGATATCCATGCGTTGTTCGTAGCTCAGCCGTTCGTCGTTGGTCTGGGTCATATAGACGGTCGCCCCCAGCGCGCGCAGCTGCAAATAGGCCGCGTAGGCGTTCATGTAGTTGAGATTGCGTTCGTCCGGTCCGGTGAGTCCAGCCACGCCCAGTGCACCGGGGTCGTTGCCGCCGTGGCCCGCGTCCACCACAATGGTGACGCCCTCCAGCGGTTTGGCAGGATTCTGCGAGAGTTTGGGGGTGCGCTTGGCGCGCACCAGGATTTTACCGTCGCCGAATTCCACGTTGTAGCCCCACAGCCGTTTTCCACCGGCAGTTTCAAAGTGCAGGGTGGTGGTGTTCGCCGCACTATCATACTCCGCGGTGACCTTGTCAAACAGTTCGGTGGGCAGGGAACCGATCTCCTGAGCGGGCTGCCAAGCGGTGTTGTAAAAGGTGATGTCCACGGTGTTTTCGTTGTACTGAGAGATGTAATAGGGCTTGCCCTCGGCGGCCAGAACAAAGGTTTCGCCGATGCCGTCCGTCTCAAAGGCGACGCCGCCCACGGTCACGTCGATGTCCGCTTTGCCGTCCAGCACGCGCACATCCTCCTTGTGGATGTAGCCCCCACAGCTCAGCTGATAGTAGCTGGAGCTTTGGCCGACCACATAGTCGGTCGCGCCCTGCTCCACCGAGGTAATCATATTGTCGCGGAAATCGCTCGTCAGATTGACCGAGCTGGTATCGCCGCGCATATCGGTCACTTCGATGGCGAAGTTGGCGTTTTTACCCACGGCGGAGAGCTCGCCGTTCGAGGTGTAGGAGCTGTTCTGCCCGTTGTAGCTCATCGCGTAGGTCAGGGGGCCCAGGCGGGTTGTCTCATCGGCCGGGTAGTCCCCGGTAAGGGTCGCATCAGCGGTGAAGGTGGCCGGCACACCCGGCGAGGCGGCTGCGGCCTGGGTCAGGAAGATGGTGCGCCCCTCGAGCTGCACCGAAACCGACGCTCCCGACGGGGCGACGCAGGAGAGGGTGAGCTCCTCGCCCACGCGCACCCCCTGCTCCCACTGGGGATAGATGCTGCGGAGATCGCCGATGCGGGAGGGCGCGACCGCGTTGGGGTCGTAGCGGTTGATGACGACGGTCTGCACTTGGTCACCCTGCCGGAAGGTGAACGAGTTGGCGCCCAGCTTCAGGCTCACCAGTGTGCCGAAGGCGCCACCTGGGGCCTGCGCCACAGGTTCGCCGTCCAGCGTCACCGGCCCGGCAGGATCAGAGGTCCCCATGATGTAGTAGGTCTGATAGCTGGTGCTGATCTCCTGGGTCGGCCGGGTGATGTTAAACTCCTGCGGGATGCTCAATTCAAAGACAGGGTAGGAGGTGTCCTCCTCCGTCAGGCCGGGGGTGAAAGCGGCTGCAAGGTTGGTCGCCACATCGAAAAAATTGTCCTTAATTGCACCGTAACGGCTGATGACGCAGCCGTCCGCACCGATCTGATTGTTGACATAGAGCTGGAGATTGAGCTCCTGCGGGTTGTCGTAATAAGCGAGGTCAGCGAGTGGGGAAAGGACGCGCTCCGCCGCGTTGCCGGTGTACAAAGCAACCCCGTGATTTGTGGCAAACTCCGACCAACCGGTTAGTTCTTCCGCGTAGTCGCCCCCGTCCACCTGGGCGGACAGGGAGGGGACGATGAAATCCACCAGTTTTTGGTCGGCCCAGCCGGCGAGGTCCGCGCAACCGTCAAAGGCGGCGCTGCCGGGCAGACCCTGTGGGAACAACCCCAACTTCAGTGTCGGTGCCTGGGCGCTCATCGCGGTGCGCAGATCGGTGAGCAGGCCGGTGAGAAGCTGCTTTTTTTCCTCCGGCGTGGTGGTGAGCTCGAAATCTTCAGTGGGATAGTTGAAATTTTGAAGCGCGATGCCGCTGAGCGGGTAGTTCTTTGCCAGTTCCGTCGCTGCGGCCACCGTAAGCTCCCGGGTAAACGGTTCTGTTGGATTGAAATACAGCTTGCCGCCAACTGAACGCAGATGCTCGCTGTTCTTTACCGCGACGTTTTTTTTGTTGTCCGGCAGCATCCCTGTGTCGCTCACCACAAACGGATCGATCACCGCTACGACAGAGAGGTTCAGCTTTTCCGCCTGCTCGGTCAGGTAGGCGAGCGGATCAAACTCCCCCCAGCCAAACAGCGAAAATCCGCTGTGTCCCAAGACCTCGCTTTTGGCGTAATGCTTGGAACGATAGAACGCGCCGGCGTTGGAAACGGCCTCGAAAAAGATGTGGCTAAAGCCGTACTGCGCGGCGAAAGCGACAATCTCATCCAGCTCGCGTTTTTGCTCCTTATGCGAGAGACCGGGGCGCGATGGAAAGTCGCGTCCGTGTGCGGTGGAGACATAGAGGCCGTTGACCTGGCCATCGGCGGTGAAATCGAGCGGCTGCGGCGGCGCGGCCCAGGCGGATACGGGCAACGCAGACAGCAACAGCGTCATCGTTAAAAATAAGGCGCAAAGCCGTTTGGAAATCTGTTTCATCGTGTTCTCCATCTCAATTATTATAGTTCAAAGTCGCTCTGATCATAGCTGGGGATCCGGCTCGGCTTCTTGGGAATCCGCTTGAGCGGCGAATAGACAAACATGCGGCATTTATAGTACCCCGGGACGATCCCTTTCTTAGGGCACAGAATCATTTTTCCGTCCTTGGAGAGGTCCCCATGCCTGCAATAGGCGCAGGCTGGCTCGATCTGGTCGGAAAAGAGCTTTGTTTTCATATGACAGCCTCCTAATCCTTATGCGATATCGGTTTTCATTATATCAAATCAGCAGGAAAATGTCATGGATTCGACAAAAATAATATCCGCGATTCCAGAGGGAATTTTTTGCTTTTCTCTTGCAAATCAAACAAAAAAGGGGTAGTGTATTTGGTGGATTAAGAAAAATTTTGACACTGGAGGAACCGTTATGACCAAGCTGATGATCTTCGACCTGGACGGTACGCTGTTGGATACCATCCGCGATCTGGCGGAAGCGACCAACCATGTGTTGGCCGCCCACGGGTATCCGACCCACTCAACCGAGGCGTACCACTATTTTGTGGGCAACGGCGTGCGCACACTGATCTCCCGCTCGCTGCCTGAGCAGGCGCGCACCCCCGAGCGGATCGAACAGTTTAAGGAGGAGCAGGTGGCTTACTACCATGAGCATATGTACGATCATACCCGCCCATTCCCCGGTATGCAGCAGGTGCTCGCCGCGCTGCAGGGGCGCGGTATCAAGCTGGCGGTGGTCAGCAACAAGGTGGACGAGGCGGTGCAGCAGATGATACGCGACTTTTTCCCCGAAATCCGCTTTGAACATATCTGCGGCCAACGCGACGGCATCCCTCATAAGCCAGACCCGACGATGGTGAACCTGGTGATCGCGGAGGCGGGCGTCTCAAAGGCTGAGGTGCTCTACTTCGGCGATTCCGATGTGGATATGCAGACAGCGCACAACGCCGGGGTGAAAGGAATCGGCGTTTTATGGGGATACCGCACAAAAGAGGAGCTGCAAAGCGCGGGCGCTTATGCGGTTTTGGATAAAGTTGAAGATTTATTGGATCAACCGGAAAAATAAGGGTTGACTTTCCTGGGGTTCCGTTGTAAACTAAATGTCAATAACTTCATACGCCACAAAAAGCGACGATGGAGATTGCTTTTTCCAACGTGTTGTTTTCAGAGAGCCGGCGGTTGGTGCAAGCCCGGCAGCAGCCAGAAAAAGCGCATCACTCCTGAGCTGGAGCCTGAAAGAGTGCGAGTAAGGTGATCCCGTAGGACTGCGTTAAGGTCGGGAATTTGATGGAATTCTGCTGAGCGGCGCGGTGTTCATCGCGCAAATTGGGTGGTAACGCGGGTTTGTTAAGAGACAGCTCGTCCCAAGTTTGGGATGGGCTGTTTTTATTTTTATCAGCTCTGAGAAAGATTAAACTTTAGGAGGAATCACAATGGAAGCACGTTTGGTGGAAATTGCGCAGCGAATTCGCACACTCCGGGAGATTCTCGAGATTCCTGTGGAAGAAATGGCTGCTAAAACCAATGTAACGGTGGAAGAATATACCCGTATGGAGAGCGGCGAGAGCGATTTTTCCTTCACATTTCTGTATGAGTGCGCCAAGGTGTTCGGCGTGGATCTGATGGAAATCGTAACCGGCGAACAACCAAAGCTCTCGTTCTATTCGATTGTGCGCAAGGGGACCGGCCTCCCCATCAAGCGGCGTGAGGGTTTCACCTACCAGCACCTCGCCTATCTCTTTAAGGAGAAGATCGCCGAGCCGTTCTTGGTGACGGCGCCCTACCGCGAGGAGGAGCAAAACAAGCCGATCCATCTCTCGCATCACGCGGGTCAGGAATTTGATTATGTTCTGAGCGGTTCGCTCAAATGCGCCATGGAGGATCATGTCGAGGTGCTCCACGCGGGCGACGCGATCTACTACGATTCGGGCAAGGGCCACGGCATGATCGCCACCGGCGGCGAAGAGTGTGTGTTTTTGGCCGTGGTACTGAAAGACGAGGAGGAATAACCGATGGACATGGAGAACTTTTACGAGCGTTTTTGTGAGGAGAAATTTACCAAACGCGGCGTTCTGTGCGACTTCACGCTGAAATACAGTGACGACTACAATTTTGCATACGATGTAATGGACGAGATCGCCCGTCTCGAGCCCAACCGCCGCGCCATGATCTGGTGCAACCCCGCGGGGGAGGAGCACACCTATTCGTTCGGCGACCTCAAGCGGATGAGCGACAAGACCGCCAACATGCTGCGTGCGCAGGGGGTTCAAAAGGGCGACATGGTCATGCTGGTGCTCAAGCGCCACTACGAGTTCTGGTTCTCGATCCTGGCGCTGCACAAGCTGGGCGCGGTGGCGATCCCCGCGACCAACCTGTTGACCAAAAAGGATTTCGTCTACCGCTTTGAGGCGGCGGATGTGAAGGCGATCCTCTGCACAGCGGACGGCGAGGTGGCCGAGCATGTGGACGCGGCCTGCGAGGAGTACCACGGGCTCTGCTCCAAGATCATCGTGCGCGGCAAGCGCGACGGCTGGTTGAGCTTTGACGAGGCGGTTGCGGCCGCACCGGAGGAGTTTGAGCGGGTGCCCACCAAGGCGTTGGAGCCGATGCTGCTTTATTTTACGTCCGGCACCACAGGCTACCCCAAGATGGTCATCCATGACCACACCTATTCGCTCGCCCACATCATCACCGCGAAATATTGGCACAACGTCGATCCCAACGGCATCCACCTTTCCATCTCGGACACCGGCTGGGGGAAGGCGGCCTGGGGCAAGCTCTACGGCCAGTGGATCTGCGGCACCACGGTGTTTGTTTACGATTTCGATAAGTTCGTCCCGGCGGATATGCTGGCGATGATTCAGAAGTACCGCATCACCACCTTCTGCGCGCCGCCCACCATGTACCGCTTCTTTATCAAAGAGGGGATGGAGGGGTACGACCTGTCCGGCCTCAAATATGCAACAACGGCCGGCGAGGCGCTCAACCCCGAGGTCTATAACCGCTTCCTGGAGTACACCGGCCTCAAGCTGATGGAGGGCTTTGGTCAGACCGAGACCACACTTGTGCTCACCAACCTGGTCGGCACCACCCCCAAGGTGGGTTCGATGGGCAAACCCTCTCCCCTCTACGATGTGGATTTGGTGGACGAGGACGGCAATACCGTCGCGCCCGGCGTCACCGGTGAAATCGTCATCCGCACCAAGCCTGGAGTGAAGCAGCCCGGACTGTTTATGCAGTACTACCGCAACCAGCCGTTGACCGATGAGGCGTGGCACGACGGGCTTTACCACACCGGCGACACCGCTTGGCGGGACGAGGACGGCTTCTTCTGGTATGTCGGCCGTACCGACGACGTCATCAAAGCGTCCGGCTACCGCATCGGCCCCTTTGAGATCGAGAGCGTGCTGATGGAGCACCCCGCCGTGCTGGAATGCGCGGTCACCGGCGCGCCCGACCCCATCCGCGGCCAGGTGGTCAAGGCCACCATTGTGCTCACCAAAGCGTATCAGCCCTCCGACGAGCTGGTGAAGGAGCTGCAGACCTACGTCAAAAAACAAACCGCACCTTATAAATACCCCCGCATCGTGGAGTTTGTCACGGAGCTGCCCAAGACGATCAGCGGCAAAATCCGCAGGACGGAAATCCGCGACCGTGACAGCCGGAAATAAAAAATCAGAAGTTCCCTTATGAGGCGGCGCTCGCATCCGGAGACGATCCGGAGCGGACGCCGCCCCTTTGCGCTCAATCTGGCGATTTCAGCACTTTTTTCCCCGTTTTTGAATAGGATGCTAGGGGAAATGATTGCAATGGGGAGGGCGGGGGATGGACGCACGTCGCAGAAAGAGGAAGATTTGCATGGTCAAGGCGATGATTTGGATCACCGCCTTTCTGTTGGCGGTCGTGCTTATCGATATGCAGATGCGCCCTTCGGTCGAGACGATGGCGGCCTATCAGGCGCGGCTGTATGCGGTGCGCGCCATCAACGACGCGATCGCACAGGAGCTGGCGGAGGAAAACGTCACCTACGATACGCTGGTGAAGGTGAGCACCGGGGAGGACGGCCTGGTGACCGCTGTCGAAACCGATATGCTGCGCCTCAACCGAATCAAGGTGGGGGTCACTGAGGAGGTTGTGAAGGAACTGGGCGAGTTGGAGACCGCCAACTTAAAGGTGCCGCTGGGCACCCTGTTCGGCGGGCAGATGTTTTCCGGCCGCGGCCCGCTGGTGGACTTTCGAATTGTACATGCGGGCTACGTCGAGACCGAAATTCAGAACCGCTTTGATGCAGCGGGCATCAACCAGACACGCCACCAGATCATGCTCAGCGTCACCATCCATATCACGGCGCTGGTGCCAGGCTACACAGCCGATACCGACGTCACCACCAATATTTGTTTGGCTGAGACGATCATCGTGGGCATGGTACCAGACGCGTACACCAAGGTGACGGGGGACGACGACAGCACTCTCCATAAAATCAACGACTATGGGGCGAGAGCCTCCCTCGGTTCCGGCGCTGTTTCTCCGAATTAGTTCTACCGTTTCCGCCAAGAATATGGTATAATAATCAAGTATGGGCTGAAGCGCGCAGCGGAAGGCCCACAGGAGGTTTCAAAGATGGACTTTGAGCAAGCCAAGCGGCGGGTGGCCGAGCTGACCGCCGCGCTGGAATATCATAGCAATCGGTACTATGTTCTGGATGATCCCGAGATCGACGACGAGGAATACGACCGCATGATGCATGAGCTGATTGCGCTCGAGGAGCAGTACCCCGAGCTGCACGCGGAAAATTCCCCCACTTCGCGCGTGGGGGGGCAGGCGCTCAACCAGTTTGAGAGCGTGGTGCACACAGTGCAGATGGGCAGCCTACAGGATGTGTTCAGCGAGGAGGAGATCGAGGAATTCGACCGCCGGGTGCGGGAGACTGTGCCCGACCCGGTGTATGTTGTGGAACCCAAGATCGACGGACTATCGGTCTCCCTGGAGTATCGCGACGGCGTGTTTGTTCGCGGCTCCACTCGGGGCGACGGCTTGGTGGGGGAGGACGTGACCGCCAACCTGCGCACCGTCCGTTCGATCCCGCTCAAGCTTACGGATGCACCCGCATTTATCGAGGTGCGCGGCGAGGTATACATGCCGCGCAGGAGCTTCGACGAGCTGGTCAAGGCGCAGGAGGAGCGGGAGGAGAAGCCGTTTAAAAACCCGCGCAACGCCGCGGCGGGCAGCCTGCGGCAGAAGAATCCCAAGGTTACCGCCACCCGCAAGCTGGATATTTTTGTGTTCAACCTGCAACAGCTCGAGGGCCGCGCGCTGACCGGCCATAGGGAGAGCCTCGACTACATGAAGTCGCTGGGATTTCATGTGATCCCCGGTTACCAATGTTACCGGGAGATCGGCGATGTGATCGCCCGCATCCGCGAGATCGGGGAGCACCGGGATGGCTACGGATATGAGATCGACGGTGCGGTGGTCAAGGTGGACGATTTTGCCCAGCGGGAACTGCTCGGCGCCACCGCAAAATACCCCAAATGGGCGGTCGCGTTCAAATATCCGCCTGAAGAGAAGGCGTCCAAGCTGCTCTCCATCGAAATCAACGTCGGCCGCACCGGTGTGCTCACCCCAACCGCGCTGTTTGAACCGATCACGCTGGCGGGCACCACCGTCAGCCGCGCGACGCTGCACAACCAGGATTTCATCGACGAAAAGGGGATCGCTGTGGGCGATACCATCCTGGTGCGCAAGGCGGGGGAGATCATCCCCGAGGTGCGTGCGGTGGTGGAGCACGGCGGCGGCGAGGTCTACCGCATCCCGTCGGTCTGCCCGGCGTGCGGTTCCCACACGGTGCGCGAGGAGGACGCGGCCGCTGTGGTCTGCGTCAACCCCGACTGCCCGGCGCAATTGCTGCGCAATCTGATCCATTTCGCCTCGCGCGACGCGATGGACATCGAGGGATTGGGGCCGGCTGTGATAGAGGCGCTGGTAGAGCATGATTTGGTACACTCGGCGGCGGACCTTTATGATCTGAAGGCGGAGCAGATCGCTGCACTCGACCGCATGGGAGAGAAGAGCGCGGCCAATTTGATCGCTGCGCTCGAAAAATCCAAGGCCAACGATTTGAGTCGGCTGGTGTTTGCCTTCGGCATCAAAAATATCGGGCAAAAGGCGGCCAAGCTGTTGGCGCGCCGGTTCGGCAGCATGGACGGGCTGATTGGCGCGTCCCGGGAGGAGATTTCCGCGATCGACGGCATGGGAGACCTGATGGCGCAGTATGTGCGCGACTTTTTTGACCAGCCGCAGTCGCTGCACCTCATCGAGCGGTTGAAGGCGGCGGGACTCAATATGCAGGCCGAAGAAACCGAACCGGAGGATGCGCGCCTGGCGGGGCTCACTTTTGTGCTCACCGGCACCCTGTCCACCATGACGCGCAGCGAGGTCCAGGCGATCATCGAGAAGCTGGGCGGCAAGACCTCCTCCTCGATATCCAAAAAAACAAGCTATCTTCTGGCGGGCGAGGACGCGGGCAGCAAACTGACCAAGGCGCAGAGCCTGGACGTCCCGATCCTGACAGAGGCTGAATTTTTAGAGATGACAAAGTAAAGGAGAGTGAATCCGGATGAAAATAGACATTATGCACCTGGCCAAGCTGGCGCGTCTGCGTATCGATGAATCGGAGGCGGCCAAGTTTGAACAGGAGATGCAGGACATCATTGAGATGGTGGAGCAGATCCCCGAGCTCGCCGACGACTACCAGGATGTCGACCCGAACCACCCGATGGAGCTGCGCGCGGACGACATTCGGCCGTCCTTCCGCCGCGAGGAGCTGTTCGCCAACGCCCCCCAGATGCAGGCGGGCTGCGTGGTGGTACCCAAGACTGTTGAATAGGAGAGAACTGACAAATGGAGCTTTACAGCAAAACTGCAACCGATCTCGCAGGGATGCTTCGTCAGAAGCAGTGCAGCGCGGTGGAAATCGCCAACTCTGTGTTCGACAGGATGGACGCCGTCGAGGACAGGGTGAAGGCATATCTGACTGTGGAAAAGGAATCCGCTCTGGCGCAGGCCGCGCGGGTGGATGAAAAGCTGGCCGCCGGGGAGGAGCTGCCGCCGCTTGCGGGCATCCCGGTCGCCGTCAAAGACAACATCTGCACCAAAGGGGTGCGCACGACCTGCGCCTCCAAAATCCTCGAAAACTTCGTCCCGCCCTACAACGCCACGGTGGTCGAGCGGTTGAAGGAGCAGGACTTTGTGATGACCGGCAAGGTCAACCTCGATGAATTCGCCATGGGCGGCTCATGCGAAAACTCCGCGTTCCAAAAGACCGCGAACCCGCACGACCTCGCCCGTGTGCCGGGCGGCTCTTCCGGCGGTTCGGCAGCCGCGGTCGCGGCGGGCGAGGCGATCCTTTCGCTCGGATCGGACACCGGCGGGTCGATCCGTCAGCCCTCCTCCTTCTGCGGGTTGGTCGGCCTCAAGCCCACCTACGGCGCGGTTTCGCGCTACGGCCTCGTGGCGTTCGCGTCTTCCCTCGACCAGATCGGCCCGCTCGGCCGCTCGGTGGAGGATGTTGCGATGCTTTATCGCGCCATCTGTGGCCGCGACCCGATGGACGCGACCTCGGCGGCGCTGCCGCAGGCGGCTGCTTCTTGGGATTTGGAGGGCGGTGTGCGCGGCCTGCGCATCGGCCTGCCCTGGGAATATTTCGGCGAGGGTGTGGAGGAACCGGTCAAAGCGGCGGTCTATCGCGCGGTCGAGGAGCTCAAAAAAGCCGGGGCTGAGGTCAAAGAGATTTCGCTCGGCTCAGCCGATTACGCGGTCTCCGCTTACTACATCATCTCCTCCGCCGAGGCGTCGTCCAACCTGGCGCGCTTCGACGGCGTGAAATATGGCTACCGCGCGCCGAACTGCGAGGGCCTCACCGAGCTGTACGAGCGCACCCGCAGTGAGGGCTTCGGCGCGGAGGTCAAGCGCCGCATCATGCTGGGGACGTTTGTGCTCAGCTCCGGTTACTACGACGCCTACTATAAGCGCGCCAAGCGCCTGCGCCAGCGCATCATGGGCGAATATGAGGACGCCTTTGCGGACTGCGATGTCGTCATCACCCCGACCGCACCCTCCACCGCATACAAGCTGGGCGAGCGGGTGGGCGACATCCTCAAGATGTACGCGGGCGACATCTGCACCGTCACGGTGAACATCGCGGGGCTTCCGGCCCTGTCGGTGCCCTGCGGCAAGGATGAGAACAACCTGCCGATCGGTATGCAGCTGATCGGGCCGAAGTTCTCGGAGGGGCGCCTGTTCCAGACGGCGCACACCTGGGAGAAGCTCTGCGGGGGCTTCAACGCCATTCCCACACTGTAATTGGAGGTGACACCATGGATTATGAGATGATTGTCGGCCTCGAGGTCCACGCGGAGCTCAAGACCAAGACAAAGATATACTGCGGCTGTAAAAACGAGTTCGGCGCGGAGGTCAACACCAACTGCTGCCCCATCTGCACCGGTATGCCCGGCACCCTGCCCACCCTCAATGAAAAGGTGGTGGAGTACGCGATCAAGATGGGGCACGCCACCAACTGCTCGATCAACCGCATCTGTAAGCAGGACCGCAAAAACTACTTCTACCCCGACCTGCCCAAGGCGTACCAGATTTCGCAGTTCGATATCCCGCTGTGCGAGCACGGCTATCTCGACTGCATCGTCAATGAGAACGGCGACACCAAGCGCATCGGTATCACCCGCATCCACATCGAGGAGGACGCGGGCAAGCTGATTCACGACGACAGCTTCGCGGGCAGCCTGGTGGACTTCAACCGCTGCGGCGTGCCGCTCATTGAGATCGTATCTGAGCCGGACATCCGCAGCGTGGTGGAGGCCAAGGCCTACCTCGACACCATCAAATCGATTTTGCAATACATCGACGTGTCCGACTGCAAGATGCAGGAGGGCTCGATCCGCTGCGATGTCAACGTGTCGGTGCACAAGCCCGGCGAGCCGTTCGGCACCCGCGTGGAGATGAAAAACGTCAACTCGTTCTCCGGCGCCTGCCGCGCCATCGAGTACGAGGCCAACCGCCAGATCGAGATTCTCGAGCAGGGCGGCGAGATCACGCAGGAGACCCGCCGCTGGGACGATATGAAGGGCTGCAACTTCCTGCTGCGCAGCAAGGAGGACGCCCAGGACTACCGCTATTTTCCCGAGCCCGACCTGCTCACCATCGTGGTGGAACAGGAGACGGTTGACCGGCTGAAGGCGGAGCTGCCTGAGCTGCCCAACAAAAAAATCAAGCGTTACATGGAGGAATACGGCCTGCCGCATTTCGATTCCAACCTGCTGGTGGAGAACATCGCGACCGACCGTTTCTTCGAGCAATGCATCGCGCTGGGTGTCTGCCCGCCCAAGGCGATTGCCAACTGGCTGTTGGGCGATGTCACACGCATCCTGCACGAAAAGAACATCGAGATCACCGAAACCAGCCTGACCCCCGAGAAGCTCACCGATATGATTGCTCTCATCACGAAAGGAACCATCTCCAACACCGCGGGCAAAACGGTGCTTGAGGAGATCATCTTCTCGGACAAGCTGCCTGAGGATGTGGTTCAGGAGAAGGGGCTCGCGCAGGTGTCCGACACCTCGGTGCTTGAGGAGATCGCGAAATCGGTGCTTGCGGCCAACGCCAAGGCGGTGGAGGATTATAAAGGCGGCAAGACCAACGTCATCGGCTTCTTGGTTGGCCAATGTATGCGCCAGTCCAAGGGGCAGGGCAACCCCGCCGTGCTCAAAGAGATCATTCTCAAGCTCATCGCGGCGGAATAAAATAGAATATTTCAGTACCCGGCAGCGAAGCCACATTCGCCGCCGGGTATTTTTTTGCGGGTTTGTCCGTCAAAGGCGGTTCTAAAAGTGGACAAAGCTCCATATCCATTGAAGCAAGGGAGTGAAGACCAATGGATATCCAAGAGGTGATGGAGCGCTTTGAGCGCCTGTGTCAAATTTTCCCCGAGCGCATCCGGCGGGAGCTGCTGGGGTTGGAGCGGCCGGTTCAGCTTGCGGCACAGGAAATCCGCCTGCGCACCGGGCGGCCGGTGCAGGTCTGTTCCGGGGCGGACAACCTGTTTTTGTGCGGCAAGGGGAGGACCGCCCGCCGGCCCGGCCGCGACTGCCTCTGCGCCACTGCGGATGAGATTTACGAGGTGTTCCGTGCGGTGTGCGGCTATTCGGTGCACAGCCATCAGAACGAGATTGTGCAGGGGTACATCTCCTATGTGGGCGGCCACCGCGTCGGGCTGGGCGGTTCGGCCGTTTCGGCGGACGGCGCGCTCACGGGGATGCGCGACATCTCCTCGCTCAATATCCGCATCGCCAAGCAGGTGCTGGGTTGTGCGGATGACCTGCTGTTCCACTGTAACTACGGCGAAAAGGGTCTGCTGCTCGCCGGGCCGCCCGGCTCGGGCAAGACTACCCTGCTGCGCGACCTGACGCGGCAACTCGCCAGCGGCGAAAAGGGGCCGGTGCAAAAGGTGGCGCTGGTGGATGAGCGCGGCGAGCTGGCGGCGATGTGGCAGGGGGTGCCGCAGAACGACGTGGGGGTGTGCACCGATGTGCTCAGCGGGTACGGAAAACGGGACGGCATCTTGATGGCGGTTCGGGCGCTGTCACCCGATGTGATCGTCTGCGACGAGATCGGGCGCGAGGAGGATGTGGATGCGCTCAAGACCGGCGCAGTTTGTGGGGTGCGGTTGGTGGCTTCGATCCACGCGGCCACGGAAGCGGAAGTTTTACATAAGCCGTTTGTGCACGAGCTGGCGGCGCTGGGCGCGTTCGACCGCGTGGTGTTGCTCGACGGAAGGCGGCATGTGGGGAGGATTCAAAAAGTAATCGATCTGGGGGGAGAAACCGATGAAACTGGCGGGATTCATGCTGATTATCGCGTGTTGTTCGATGGTGGGGCTGTTTCAGGCGGCGCGCTTGAGGGTAAGGACGACCCGGTTGGAGGAGACGATCGGCCTGGTGGGGATGATAGCGAGTGACCTGCGCTACACCTGCGCGCCGATGGAAAACATCGTGCGGCGGCTGACCTCGGTATCCGACGCGCTCCCCTTTTTGACGGCCTGCGCGGAGTACACCCAAAAGGGGGAACCGTTTCCCAACGCGTGGCGGCAGGCGCTCAAGGAGGCGCCCTCCGGCTTGGACGAGGAGGATGTAAAAATTTTGCGCAAGCTGGGGCTCACCTTGGGGGCGGTGGATCTCGACGGCGCGCTCAGCGAGCTGGACTACGCCAAGTTTGCGCTGGGCAAGCGTTATGAGGAGGCGCGGGAACGCCAGCGCAAGCTGGGCGGCCTCTACCGCACGTTGGGGGTGCTGGCTGGCTTTGCGATTGTGATCGTCCTGTTTTGAAGCGGGGCTAAAATTTCAGAAAGAGGGGGGCTGTACGGACAACCCCCGAAAAGCAGGGAGGAAAAACAGGTGGATGTGGATTTGATCTTTAAGGTGGCGGCGATCGGCATCATCGTCGCGGTGCTTAACCAGGTGCTGATCCGGTCGGGGCGGGAGGAACAGGCGATGTTGACCACGCTGGCGGGGCTGATCGTGGTGCTGATGATTATCATCAATGAGATCAGTTATCTCTTCGACACCGCCAAGTCGGTATTCGGGTTTTAGCCATGGAGATCGGGACGATTATCGGCATCGGCATTGTCGGCGTGAGCCTGGCGGTACTGCTCAAACAGTACAAGCCCGAATACAGTCTGGCCATCTCCCTGATCGTGGGGGTGCTCATCTTTGCGGCGGCGGCCGAAGGCCTTACCCCGGTCATCGACCAGTTGGGCGTCCTGCTCGACAGCACCCAGATGCCGCGCGAATATATCGAAATTCTGATCAAGTCGCTGGGCATCTGTTTCATCACCCAAATCGCCTGCGACACCTGCAAGGACGCGGGGCAGGGGGCGATCGCCACCAAGCTGGAGATCGCGGGCAAGCTCTCCATCCTGGTGCTGAGCCTGCCGCTGTTCCAATCCCTGCTGACCATTGTGGCCGAGTTGCTCTCGGCCTGAGACTGCCTGCTTGGAAAGCAAAAGACAAAGGACGGTGAAACGGATGAGACTGCCGGGACGGCTGCTGCGCTTTGCGGCGCTGCTTGTGGGGCTGTTGTTCCTCATGACGCCCTGCTATGCGGCGGAAGCTGTACTGCCGGAGGAGCAGATTCAGCAGCAGATGGACGCCAGCGGGGCGGGGGAGCTCTACGACCGCACCCCCGAGGATGCGAAGGACCTGCTCGGTGAGATGGGGGTGGATGAGCTCGACTACCAGAAGCTGCTCACACTGTCTCCTACCGAGTTTTTTCGGGCGCTGTGGGGGCTATTGAAGGTGCAGCTGCGCAAGCCGCTGGTGATCCTCGCCTCCATCGCGGGGGTGGCGATCCTCTGCACTTTGGTGGAGGGGCTTAACGTCAGCATCGGCGAGCGCAGCCTGGACACCGTGTTCAATGCGGTCTGCGTGCTCTGCGTCTGCACCGCCGTGGTGGGGCCGATTGTGGATTGTGTACGCTCCGCCGCAAACGCTATCCAGAGCTGCTCCGATTTCATCCTGTCGTTTGTCCCCACCTTTATCAGCCTGGTGGCGGTGGGCGGACAGCCGGTGTCGGCCACCACCTACAACGCCTTTTTGCTGATGATTTCCGAGGTGCTCTCCAAAATCACCGCGAATCAGCTGGTGCCGCTGATCACCATCTACCTCGCCTTTTGCATTGTCGGCGCGCTCACCCCGTCGATGAACCTGTCCGGGGCTGCTTCGAGCGCTAAGACGGTGGTGGTGTGGGCGCTCGGCCTGCTCACAACCACCTTTGTGGGGCTGCTCGGGGTGCAGAGTCTGGTGGCGGTGGGGGCTGACAATGTCGCGATGAAGGCGGGCAAGTTCCTGGTGGGCAGCTTTGTGCCGGTGGTGGGCAAGGCGCTCTCGGATGCGCTGACCACTGCACAGGGCTGTGTGCGCCTGCTCAAAACTACGGTAGGCGCCTACGCAGTGGTGGTTTCGGCCATGACCTTTCTGCCCACGCTGTTACAAACCGTCGTCTGGTATTTCGCGGTCAACCTCGGGGCGGGCATCAGCGACGTGCTGGGCGCGTCCCAGGTGAGCAAGGTGCTCAAGGCCTGCGCCACTGCGCTCAGCCTGCTCATCGGCATCATCGCATTTGTGGCGCTGCTATTTATTGTATCCACCGCTGTTATGCTGGTGGTGGGAACGGGGGGGACGTGATGGGAGCGATCCGAGATTGGGCGCTGGCGGTATGCGTGGCAGCAGTGGCGGGCAGCATCGCCCACCTCGCTTCGCCCGCAGGGGCCACCCAGAAGATATTCCGCATCACCGTCAGCGTGTTCTTCCTTTGCTGTATGCTGTCCCCAATCCTGTCCGGCGCGCTCAGCGGCGATTTTCAGTTCGATGTGGAGCTGACCCCGCAGACGAGCTCCAATACCGATGAGATGCAGAGCACCATGGAGCAGCAGATCACCGACAGCTTTACCGCCTCGCTGCGCAGGCTGGTGGAGGATGAATTGGAGGAGCAGGGGGTACGGGCCGAGGAAATTTCGATAAACATTAATACCGGCGAGGATGGCGGCATATCTATTAGGGAGATCGTCCTTCTATTGAAGGCGGAGGATCAAAACAAACAAGCCGGTCTTATAAGCGGGATCAAAGAAAAACTGGGGATCGAGCCGGTCATCGAATACCGGCAGGAGGTGAAGACACAAGATGGTGGAAAAGTTTCGGATGGAACGGATTAAGGAAGCGTTTGTAAAATTGGTGCAGGGAGACGGCAAGATCAAGCTGATCGTCCTGCTCGGCATCTGCGGCATCGTCTTGATCCTTTTGTCGGAGATCGGGCCAAAGGCCGACGCCAAACAGGCGCAGCCTTCCAACGAGGTTTTTACCAGCGAGAGCTATGCGGCCGCGCTGGAGGATAAAATCTACACGCTGGTCACCAGCATCGAGGGGGTGGGTAAGGCGAAGGTGATGGTCACGCTGGAAAGCGGCATAGAATATGTCTACGCCAGCGCGGAAAAGAAGAATACCGACGTCACCCAGGATTTTTCTGACGAGGGGGTCAAAAAGCTCCACGAGAAGGACAACAGCGAAAGCAGCTTTATCCTGGTGGACGGCGGGAACGGCAAGGAGGCTCTGGTGAAAACACAAATAGAACCAAAGGTAAAGGGCGTGGTGGTGGTTTGCGAGGGAGCGGAGCATCCAGCGGTGCAGGAGCGCGTGATCGAAGCGGTGAAAACCGCACTGGATCTTTCATCCACCCAGGTATGTATCACCAAAATGGCGTCTGCAAAATAATGTCTCAAATTTTTTAGATTTTCATGGAGGAGGAACCACTATGAACATGATTTTAGGAAAACGGCACATCATCCTAGCGGCGTTGGTGCTCAGCTTGGGCATTGCGGTCTATCTCAATTGGGTCTATTCCACCAGCGGCGGAGATTTTGTCGCGACGGAGACGGCAGCCACAGGGGAGAGCAAGAACTACGGCGACAGCAAGTATGTGAGCCTCGACGGCGAGGAGGTCCAGGTGGTTGCCAACTCCGCTTATTTTAAAGAAGCGCGCCTCAACCGCACCAAATCGCGCGACGAGGCGGTGGACAGCATTAAGAAGATGTTCAAGGACGCCTCGCTGACCGACGAGGAGAAATCCGCTCTGGCGGTACAGGCAACCGACATCGCGCAGGCGATCGAGACTGAGGGCACGATGGAAAACCTGATTAAAGCCAAGGGATATGAGGATTGCCTGGTCTATATGGCCGACAACAAGGTGGATATCGTAGTAAAGTCCGAGGGGCTGCAAAAGGAGGATGTCGCGAAGATCAAAGACATCGTTTTGGCGCAGACCGACGTTCCGGTCGAAAATATTTCCATTACCGAAACAAAATAATCGATGGTTTTGGTTGTGTCCGCAACAATTTATGGTATAATATGAAGGAGTAATACCTTTTGAATCCGTTGAAATATGCTTCTTACGATACAAAGGAGGCCAAGGTTGTGGAACAGAAAAAGATGAGTGAAACCATCGGCAGTCTGAAAATTTCACAGGAGGTCATTGCAACCATCGCGAGCGTCGCAACAAAGGAGATCGACGGCGTTGCGGGTATGGCGGCCTGCCCCGCCAACCTGAAGAAATTTTTGGTGAAGAGCCCCAGCGCCAAGTCGATCAACATCGCGCTTAATGACGATATTGCGGTGATCGATGTCTATGTGAACCTGAAATACGGTGCAAAAATTCCCGAAGTTTCCGAGAATATTCAAAAAAGCGTGAAGGAAGCCGTGCAAAACATGACCGGCATCGTGGTATCCAAGGTGAACGTGTTTGTGTCGGGCATCACGTTTGATGACAAAGAGAATCTGTGACAGAACAAACCCTCCTGATTCGGGAGGGTATGTTTTGCTTTATTGCGGTCGGCGCGGGCGCGCGCTGACCTTAAAAAAGTGGACAGGCTGCGGCAAAAAAGCATCTGTACCTTAAAAAATGAAAATTGCGGAGGTAGAGTTATGACACGCAGGGAAGCCAGGGAACAGGCATTTGTACTCATTTTTGAAAAGTCGTTCAATCAGGGCGACAGCTTGCAGGAGATCATCGAAAAGGCGGCCGAGGGCCGGGATGTGGAGGTTGACCCGTTTGCGTTTTCGCTCGCCTCCGGTTGGATGTCCCATGCGGACGAGATTGACAGGCAGATTGAAGCGCATTCGACCAGGTGGAAGATGAACCGCATCTCCCGCGTGGCGCTTTCGATACTGCGTCTTTCTATTTTTGAGGTGCTTTTCAACGAAGAAATCCCTGACCGCGTCTCGATCAACGAGGCGGTTGAGCTCGCCAAAAAGTTCGGCAGCGAGGACGATTCGTCGTTTGTCAACGGTGTGATGGGCGCGGTGGTGCGTACCAAAGCCGCGGAACCGCAAAAATAAAATAAGGCCGGACCACTGAAACAGGAGGTGGACCAGATGGGTCTGTTTTTGGGTATCGACACGAGCAACTACACCACATCCACCGCACTTTACGACAGCTCCAACCAGACGGTGATCCACAGCCGCAAGCTGCTTCCGGTGCGGGAGGGCGAGCTGGGGCTGCGTCAAAGCGACGCGGTGTTCGCACATGTCAAACAGCTCCCCGAGGTAATCAACGGCCTCTTGGGAGATAAACAATATAAATTCGACGGGGTGGGCTATTCGGCCCGCCCGAGGGATGTTGAGGGTTCCTACATGCCCTGCTTCCTGGTGGGGGAGATGCTCGCCAGGGTGCTTGCCAACCAGTCGGGCGCACCCCTGTGCGGTTTTTCTCATCAGGCGGGTCACATCGCGGCGGCGCTCTATTCCGCCGGGCGGCTCGACCTGATGCAGAAGGAGTTTGTGGCGTTTCACTTTTCGGGTGGGACGACCGAGGGCCTGCTGGTGCGGCCCGACCGCGAACGGGTGCTCGCGATCCAGCAGATATCAGGGACGCTCGACCTCAACGCCGGCCAGGTGATCGACCGGGTGGGCGGCATGCTGGGGCTCAAGTTCCCAGCCGGCAAGGAGCTGGAACAGCTCGCGCTCACCTGCGACGAGGAGTTCCCTGTCCGTGTCAAGCTCAAGGGGCTGGACTGCTGCCTCTCCGGGGTGGAAAACCAGTGCCGCGACCTGCTCGCCAAGGGAACGCCAAAGAACGCTGTGGCGAGATATTGCCTCGACTACATCTGCGCCACTGTGAAGGCGATGAGCGAGGCGGTCATTTTGGAGTACGGCGACCTTCCGCGGGTTTATGCGGGCGGCGTCACCAGCAACGGCCTGCTGCGCGCAGAGATTTCTGAATGGCTGGGCGGCGTGTTTGCAACGCCAGAGCTGTCGTCCGACAACGCGGTCGGCGTGGCGCTGCTGGGTTATCTGCGCTGCCGGAGGCCGCTGCTATGACCAATTCAATGCTGAGCGTGTCTCAGCTCAACCGATATGTCAAGGCGTTGTTGGACGAAAATAAATTGTTGACCCGGCTGCTGGTGAAGGGAGAGATTTCAAACCTCTCCGACCACTACAGCTCGGGCCACCTCTATTTTTCGCTGAAGGACGCGGGGGCTTCGGTGCGCGCGGTGATGTTTAAGAGCTACGCCCAGCAGCTTCGCTTCCGCCTCCGCAATGGGCAGACGGTGATTGTTTCCTGTTCGGTGTCGCTCTACGAGCGGGATGGAACCTACCAGCTCTACGTCTACGATTTGCAGCCGGACGGGGCCGGGGCGCTGGCGCTCGCCTTCCAGCAGCTCAAGGAGAAGCTGGCGGGCGAGGGACTCTTTGCCCCGGAACATAAGAAACCGATTCCGCCCCTGCCGCAGACGGTCGGCGTCGTCACATCGGCGAGCGGCGCGGCTTTGCAGGACATCCTAAACATCCTCGGGCGGCGGTATCCGCTGGCACGGGTGGTGCTGGCCCCGGCGCTGGTGCAAGGGGAGGGTGCGTCAGACAGCTTGATCGCCGCGCTTTGCGCCCTCAATGAGCAAGCGGATTGCGACGTCATCATTTTGGGCCGTGGCGGCGGTTCGGCCGAGGATCTCTGGGCGTTCAACAGCGAGGCGCTGGCCCGTGCGATCTACAGTTCCGCTGTCCCGGTCATCTCCGCGGTGGGGCACGAGACCGACTTTACCATCGCGGACTTTGTAGCAGATCTGCGCGCCCCCACGCCGTCAGCGGCCGCTGAGCTGGTTTCCCCCGACCTGTCCGATCTGCGGGAGGAGTTGTCCGGCCTGCAAGTGCGGATGGAGGAGCTGCTCGAGCGGCGGTTGGCGCGGCTGTCCCAGCAGCTGGAGCTTTACCGCAGCCACAGGGCGTTGCAAAGCCCGGTCGCAGTTGTGGCTGGATACGAGCAGCGTTTGCAGCGCAACAGGCGCCGGCTGGTTTCGGCGCTGGACATCCGGTTGCGGGAGGGGGAACGCCGGCTGCAAAACGGACGCTCTGGCCTTGCAGCGGCGGGGCGCGCTGTGCTGCGCACCCGGGAACAGCAGCTCGCGGGACGGGCGCGGCTGCTCGGTAGTCTCAGCCCGCTCAATGTGCTCGCGCGGGGCTATGCGATCGCATTCGATCAAAATGAGAAGACGGTGACCGACAGTGCGGCGGTACAGCCGGGCGACCGGCTGCACATCCGGTTCGCCCGCGGGGAGCTGGCAGTAAAAGTCATCGAAGCAGCAAAGGAGAAGTCTGATGAAAAAACAACCGACGCTGGAGCAGGCGATGCAACGGCTGGATGAAATTGTAAAGCAGATGGACGACGGCGGGTTGCCGCTGGAGGACGCCCTCAAGCTGTTTGAGGAGGGAACCGGCCTGGTGCGGCTGTGCGACGGGAAGCTGCGCGATGCGAGGCTGAAGGTAGAAACCCTCTCGCAGGGGCTGGAACCTAAGCCGCAGGAAGTTTCGGAAGCGTAGGGGGAAGCGGAATTGCAGTACGAAGAAAAATATCGGGTTTACGTCGAGGATATCGAACGGGCGTTGGAACGCGCTCTGCCCGAATCAGACGCACCCTACCGGAGCGTGGTGCAGGCCATGCGTTACGGGGTGTTGGGCGCGGGTAAGCGGGTGCGGGCCATCCTGCTGCTCGAGTTTTGCAGGGCGTGCGGCGGAAGCTGGGAGCTGGCGATGCCCTTCGCCTGCGCCATTGAGATGGTGCACGCCTATTCCCTGATCCACGACGATCTGCCCTGTATGGATAACGACCCGCTGCGGCGGGGCAAGCCCTCCTGCTGGAAGGCGTTTGGCGAAACTACCGCGCTGCTGGCCGGAGACGGCCTGCTCACTAAGGCGTTTGAAACGGCCTCAGGCAGTACCGCGCCCCCGGATCGGGCGCTCGCTGCACTGCAAATACTGGCTCAAAGCGCGGGAGACACGGGGATGCTGGGCGGGCAGGTGATCGATTTGGAATATGAGAACCGCCCGATGCCGGAGGAACTTCTTGTGCGGATGTACGGTCAAAAGACCGGGGCGCTGCTGCGGGCCGCCGTAAAAATCGGCTGCGTGCTTGCGGGCGCGGATGAAAATAAAATTTTTTTTGCGGATCAATATGCGCAAAAAATTGGGTTGGCATTTCAGATTGTTGATGATATACTGGATGTTACGGGGGACGAACAGGCGTTAGGAAAGCCCATTGGCAGCGACCAGGAGAGCGGAAAAACCACCTTCGTGACGCTGTACAGCCTGGAAGAAGCCCAAAAACAGGTGGAAGCCCTCACCGATGAGGCGCGGCGGCTGTTGGACAAATTTGCATGGGAAGACGAGTTTTTATGCACACTGACCGACCGTCTGGCTGTCAGAAAGAACTGATAGGAATGGATGAAATGATATGGGTGTACTTCGACAGTTGACCGGAAATGATTACATCAACGTGGCGTTTTTGGCGTGGGTCTCGGCGCAGGTGCTCAAAACCGTATTCACATTGATTACGACCAAGAAGCTGGTGCTCGAGCGCCTGGTGGGCGCGGGCGGTATGCCCAGCTCCCATTCCGCATTGGTCTGCTCCCTGACCATCGCCTTTGCCCGGCGTTTGGGGTTTGCATCCCCGGTGTTTGCGCTCTCGCTGGCGCTGGCCGGCATTGTGATGTATGACGCCATGGGGGTGCGCCGCGCGGCGGGTGAACAGGCCAAGGTGCTCAACAAAATTGTGTTTGGCTTCAAATCCTGGAACCAGGGCAACGAGGAGGAGCACGAAGACGAGCTCGCACAGAGCGCGGCGGACATCGCGGACGGGATGCCGGACAAGGCGCTCAAGGAATTCATCGGGCATACGCCGCTCGAGGTGCTTGGCGGCGCGCTGCTGGGTATTTTAATTGCCATGCTGTATCCGGCTTGATCGTGGCGGCCGGTATCGCACCGGGAAAGGAGACGTCGCCTTGGAACGCAAAACCCTGCTTGAGGGGATACGCTCCCCGCGGGATGTGAAAAAACTCAACGACGGCCAGCTTGAACAGCTCTGTGCGGAGATACGCGAACGGCTGATCCAGACAGTTTCGCAGACAGGGGGGCATCTTGCCTCCAGCTTGGGGGTGGTGGAGCTCACCGTCGCGTTGCATAAGGTGTTCCGTTCGCCCATCGACCAGATCATGTGGGATGTGGGCCATCAGGCATACGCCCACAAGCTGCTCACCGGGCGGGAAAGGCGGTTTGACACCCTGCGGCAGGAGGACGGGATCTCCGGTTTTCCCAAGGCGCGCGAGAGCGTGCACGACGTCTTTCTGGCCGGCCACAGCAGTACCTCCCTTTCTGTGGCTTGCGGTTTGGCTCGCGCAAAAAGTCTGCGGCAGGAGGACGGCTATGTGATCGCCGTGATCGGCGACGGAGCGTTCACCAACGGCATGGTCTACGAGGCGATGAACAATGTGGCGCGCTACCGCGACCGGATCATCGTCATTCTCAACGACAACGAGATGTCAATCTCGCGCAATGTGGGCGCGTTGGCGCGGTATCTGGCCAAGATCCGTTCCAAACACGAGTATTTTAAAGCGAAAGATATGATTGAACACGGCGTGCGGTCGATCCCGCTGGTGGGGGATTCGCTCTACAAGGCGATTTACTCTTCCAAAGCAGCAGTAAAGAACATGCTTTACAACAGCAACCTGTTTGAAGATTTCGGCTTTGACTACCTCGGCCCGGTCAATGGACACGACCTTCAAAGCCTGTGTGAGGTGCTGCGGCGCGCAAAGAGCCTCAACCGGCCGGTGCTGCTGCACATTGAGACCCAAAAGGGCAAAGGGTATCCCTTTGCGGAAAAGAACCCGGGCGCCTACCACGGGGTCTCCAAATTTGACGTAAAAAACGGGTCGGAGGAAGCCCCTTCGACCGATCACTTTTCCGGCGTGTTCGGCGAGGAGCTGACCAGGCTCGCGGGGGAGGACAGCTCGATCTGCGCGATCACCGCTGCCATGAAGTACGGCACCGGCCTGTTCCCCTTCGCCGCCGGTTATCCTGAGCGCTTTTTCGACGTGGGTATCGCCGAGGAACACGGCGTCATCTTTGCCGCGGGGCTTGCCCGCAACGGGATGAAGCCGGTGTTTGCGGTGTATTCCACCTTTTTGCAGCGCGGTTACGACCAGGTGCTGCATGACACCGCGATCGAGCAGCAGCATGTTGTGTTTGGCGTGGACCGCGCCGGAATCGTGGGGGAGGACGGCGAAACCCATCAGGGACTGTTCGATGTGGCCTTTCTTTCCTCCATCCCCAATGTGGTGATCTATTCCCCGGCCACCTATCAGGAGCTGCGCCTGCATCTCCACAAGGCCCTGTATGAGCACAACGGACCGGTGGCGCTGCGCTATCCGCGCGGTAAGGAGCCGCGGCTTCCGCAGCGGTGCAGCACCGGGGAGGATTTCCTTTTGATCGATGACTATCGGGCGAAGACGCTCGTGATCTCCTACGGCAGGGAGTTTGCCCAGGCATATGAGGCGGCGGAACGGCTGAACCGCCGGGGCACGCCGGTGGCGCTGCTCAAGCTGGGCCGCATCAATCCAATCGATGAGACCTGTGTGAAGCTGGCCGCACAGTATGACGCGATCCTGTTCGCCGAGGAGGGCATTCTCCAAGGGGGCGTCGCGGAACACTTTGGCCTGCGGCTTCAGCGCCGCGGCTGGCAGGGCTGTTACCGGGTGACTGCGGTGGATGGGGTGTTTGTCCCGCAGGCAACGGTCGCATCGTCGCTGGCACGCCTGGGCCTGGATGCCGGCAGCCTGGAAAAGCGGCTGCAACAACTGGATGATATGAGGACGAGAAGCGATGCAGATAAAGAAGAGATTGGACCTTGCGGTGACCGAGCTGGGACTGACCGAGAGCCGCGAGAAGGCGAAGACCATGATTATGCTGGGGCGCGTGTATGTCAACAATCAAAAGGCGGATAAACCGGGGATGACCGTTTCCGACGCCGACCAGATTGAGCTGCGCGGCGAGACCTTGCGCTATGTCAGCCGGGGCGGCCTCAAGCTGGAAAAATCGATCCCGCGATACGGCCTCAACCTGGAGGGTGCGGTCTGCATGGATATCGGTGCGTCCACCGGTGGCTTCACCGACTGTATGCTGCAAAACGGCGCGTCCAAGGTATATTCGATCGACGTGGGGTACGGCCAGCTCGCCTGGAAGCTGCGCTGCGACGAGCGGGTGGTCAACCTGGAACGCACCAATTTCCGCTATGTCACGCAAAAGGAGGTTCCCGACCCGATCGACTTTGCGAGTGTGGATGTTTCATTCATCTCCCTCACGCTGATCCTCCCCGTGGCGATCAATCTGCTGCGGCTGGGCGGAGAGATGGTCTGCCTGGTCAAGCCGCAGTTTGAGGCTGGCAAGGGTAGGGTCGGCAAGAAAGGCGTGGTGCGTGAGCCGGAAATTCACCGGGAGGTCATCGCAAAGGTGGCTGATTTCGCCCATTCTATCGGCTTTTCGGTGCTGGGGATCGATTATTCCCCTATCAAGGGACCGGAGGGCAATATCGAATACCTGCTTTATCTTAAAAATGACGGCGCCGGTGCGCAGTTGGTGGAGGAAACGGCCATCCGGGCGGTGGTCGAGGCTTCCCATCAACAGCTGGAGTGATCACCGGCGGGAAGGATAACAGCCATGAAGGCAATTTTGATCCCCAATTTTAAAAAGGAACAGACGGAGCACTGCCTCAACGGGCTGCTGGATGTGCTGGAACGCCTCGGAATCGAAGCGTACCTGGATAGGGCCAGCCGGCCGTATGTGCGCGATGGGGCGAGGGTTCACTTCTGCGAATTTATCGACGCGATGGGGAGGATGGACCTGGTCATCGCCATCGGCGGTGACGGCACCATCATCCACAGCGCGAAACATGCGGTGAAGCACAACCTCCCCGTACTGGGGATCAACGTGGGGCGGCTGGGGTTCCTTGCCCAGTTGGAGTCGAATGAGCTGCACCAGCTTTCACGCTTGGTACAGGGCCGCTACACGGTGCGAAAGCACATGATGATCGAGGCCAAGATTCAGACGGATAGCGAACAGATGGTCTGCGTGGCGCTCAACGATATCGCCATCACCAAAGGGGATCTCTCCCGAATCATCGATGTGGACGTCACCTGTAACGGCAAGCTGGTCAGCGAGTACCACGCGGACGGCGTGATCTTCTCCACACCGGTGGGTTCCACCGCGTACGCGATGTCGGCGGGCGGCCCGGTTGTCGACCCCAGCATCGCTTCGATTGGGATGACCCCGATCTGCCCCCATTCGCTGTTTTCACGCACGGTGCTCTTTTCACCGGAAAAGGAGCTGGTGGTGCGTGCAAAGTACATAAACAACCACAACGACCTGTATCTGTCGGCGGACGGCGAGCGCCCGATCAAGATTCGGCGCGACAGCCAGATTGTGATTCGCAAATCCGACCTGGCCGCCCGGCTGATCGACTTCGGCGACCGCGACTTTTATGAGATTTTGAATTTAAAGATACTGGGGAGAGGTCAAAGGAATGAAATCGAAACGGCATGAAAAAATATTGGAACTGATCCTGGAGAATGTGGTGGAGACGCAGGAGGACCTGATGCGCCTGCTCAGGGAGGCCGGCTATCCCATCACGCAGGCCACCGTCTCGCGGGATATCAAGGAGCTGCGCTTGACCAAGACCCTGTCTCCGGACGGGCGCTACCGCTACACCTTCGCTGCGGCGGAGCGCGCGCCGGCTTCCGACATCACCACCCGCTTTCGCACAATCTTTGGCCAGGTTGTGGATTCGGTCGATTACGCCGGGCATATGGTGGTGGTCAAGTGCCACACCGGCATGGCGAACGCCGCCTGCGAGGCGCTCGATCAGATGAACTTTGAAAGCATTGTGGGCACGCTAGCCGGTGACAACACCTTTTTTATCCTTGCGCGCACCGAAGAGATTGCACGCAAGTTGTCACAGGAGCTTCAGACGTATCTTGCAAGGTAGGTGACGACATCATGCTGACCCAGCTTTATATTCAAAATATCGCTGTGATCGAGCGGGCCTCGATCGATTTTGGCGAAGGGTTCCACGTTTTCACCGGCGAGACCGGAGCGGGCAAATCGATCCTCATCGGCGCGATCGGTGCGGTGTTGGGATTTCGCGTCTCGCGGGATTTAATCCGCACCGGGGCCGAAAAGGCCATGGTGACCGCGTTGTTTGAACGGCTGTCCGACGAGACCTGCTCGGCGCTCTCCGCGCTCGGCTACGAGCCGGAGGAGGACGGCACGCTGCTGCTGTCGCGGGAGTTTTCCGCCGAGGGCAAAAGTAGCTGCAAGATCGGCGGCCGTCCGGCCACCGTGTCGATTCTGCGGGAGGTGGCGGATACCCTCATCAATATCCACGGGCAGCACGACAATCAGGCGCTCATTTCGCCCGAGAGGCACATCCGCTTCATCGACAGCTACGCGGGGGACGGTGAGCTGCTCGCGCAGTACCGCCAGGAGTATGCCAAGCTCTGCTCGATCAAGCAGGAGCTGGAAAAGCTCAACATGGATGAGGTGGAAAAGGCTTACCGCATCGATCTGCTCACCTATCAGATCGACGAGATCTCCTCAGCCAACCTGAAGGCCGGCGAGGAGGAGGAGCTGCTCGAACAGAAGAAACAGATCAGTAACTCCGCCAAGATCATCGAGGCGGTGGGGCAGGCAGACCTAGCGTTCTCCGGCGACGACGAGAACGAGGGCCTGGTGGCGATGCTGGACAGCGCGCGCGACGCGCTCTCTACCGCCGGCCGGTATTATGCGGACCTCGAGGGGATGGCGTCCCGCGTCGATGAAATGTATTATGAACTGCGCGAGTACGCCAGCGACCTGCGCCGCTGCGCGTCCGAGATGGACTTCAATGAAGGAGATCTCGATGCGATTGAGGCGCGGCTGGATACCATCTACAAGCTCAAGCGCAAATATGGCGCGAGCGTGGAGGCGGTGTTGGACTACCTCGGAAAATCTACCCAGGAGCTGCAATCGATCAACCGCTCCGAAGAGATGCAGGCGAAGCTGGAGGCGCAGCTTGCGCAGACCGCCTACAGCGCGCAGAAGCTGGCGGAGGCCCTTTCGGAAAAGCGCCGCGAGGCCGCCAAGCGCCTCACTGAGGCGGTAGGGGAGGAGCTGCGCTTTTTGGACATGCCGTTTGTCCGGCTCGAGGTCAAAAGCGAGATCGGCGCTCTGTCCGCGGACGGGATCGACGATATGGAATTTCTGATCTCGACCAACCCGGGCGAGCCGCTCAAGTCGCTCTCCAAGATCGCGTCGGGCGGCGAGCTCTCCCGCGTGATGCTCAGCCTGAAAAACGTGCTGGCCGACCGGGACCGTGTGGGTACCCTCATCTTCGATGAGGTCGATACCGGTGTGAGCGGGCGCGCCGCACAAAAGGTGGGGCTCAAGCTCAAACAGGCTTCCCATGGCAGGCAGATCATATGCGTCACCCACCTCGCGCAGGTGGCCGCCTACGCGGACCGGCACTATTTGATCGAAAAATCGGTGCGCGACGGGCGCACCTTTACCGATGTGCGTCCGCTCGACCGCAGCGGAAGGGTGTCGGAGATCGCGCGCATCATCGGCGGGAACGAGGTCACAGACACCATTTTGAGCAGCGCCGACGAGATGCTGCGCTTCGCCGAGCGGCAGGTTGACAAATAAAAACCGATGTGCTATAGTGCAATATATAATGGCAGAGAAGAGAACGAGTAGCCGCATCCCCTCCGCTTCAGAGAGCTTTTGGCCGGTGCAAAAAAGCGCGGAAGTGCGGTGAATACATCTCGGAGCCGCGGGCTGAAACAGGTAGTAGGCTTTGCCGGGGGCACCCGTTATCGTGCTTGGGTATGTTGGTACCCGATGAGGCTGCGCCCGTGAGGTCGCGGCGAATTAGAGGTGGTACAGCGTTTTATGGACGCCCTCTATCCGCATCAGGCGGGTGGAGGGCTTTTTTGCACCCTGCCGTCCGCCGGGTCCTTTCAAAGTAAAGAAAATAAAAAGGAGAAAGATGGATGACCGTATTTGAAGAACTCAAGCGCCGCGGGCTGATCGCCCAGATGACCAATGAGGACAAGATCAAGGAGATGCTTGAAAACGAGAAGGTGACCTTCTACATCGGCTTTGACGCCACTGCGGACAGCCTGCATGTCGGGCATTTTCTGCAATTGATTGTGATCCGGCATATGCAGAAGGCGGGGCATACCCCCATCCTGCTGCTGGGCACCGGCACCACCATGGTGGGCGACCCCACTGGTAAGACCGATATGCGTCCGATGCTCACCCGCGAGGCGATCAACCACAACGCCGATTGTTTTGTGCAGCAGATGTCCCAGTTTGTGGACATGGACCATGCGATCGTCGAGCACAACGGCGATTGGCTGTGCGAGCTCAACTATTTGCAGCTGCTGCGCGACGTGGGCGCCTGCTTCTCGGTCAACAAGATGCTGACTGCGGAGTGCTTTAAAACCCGTCTGGAGCGCGGCCTCTCCTTCCTGGAATTCAACTATATGATTATGCAGAGCTACGACTTTTTGCACCTGTTCCGCGCCCACAACTGCCGGATGGAGCTCGGCGGCGACGATCAGTGGAGCAACATCCTCGGCGGTGTGGATTTGGTTCGCCGCAAGGAGCAGGAGGAGGTCTGCGGCATGACCTTTACGCTGCTGACCACCAAAGAGGGCAAAAAGATGGGCAAGACCGAGAATGGCGCTATCTGGCTCAACCCCGAAAAGACCAGCCCCTACGATTTCTTCCAGTACTGGCGCAATGTGGACGACGCGGATGTCATCCATTGCCTCAAACTGCTCACATTCCTGCCGATCGAGGAGATCGAGGCGATGGAGAGCTGGCAGGGCAGCGAGCTTAACAAGGCCAAGGAGATTTTGGCCTATGAGCTCACCAAGATGGTGCACAGCGAGAAGGAGGCCGACAAGGCGCTGGAGGCAGCGCGCTCGGTGTTCGGCGCGGGCGCGGCCAGCGCGAACATGCCCACTACACAGCTTGCCGCAGCAGATTTCACCGATGGGCAGATTGCGGTGCTCGACCTGCTGGTCAAGACTGGGCTGGCTCCCTCCAAGGGCGAGGCGCGCCGTCTGATCCAACAGGGCGGCGTCAGCATCGACGACCAGAAGGTGACCGACGTGATGGCGGTTCTGCCGCTCACCAAGCTGGAGGCGGGCCATAAAGTGATCCGCAAGGGCAAAAAGGTGTTCCATAAGGTGACCCTGTAATCGAACAAAATAAAAGCGCCGGAGATCCCAGCGGATTTCCGGCGCTTTTTCTCCTCAATAGAGATTATCTTCCCCCAGCTTTTCCCGCCAGATTGCTTCGAGCACTACGAGATCCTCCCTGAATTCTTCCAGGGTTTGGGTCTCCTTCTGTTCGATCTCCTCCAAAACGGTGAAGGCAAAGCAGGCGGGCCCGTACTGCTGCCAATCCCTTTGCAGGCGGCTGTTGGGGCAACTGCCCATCCGGGACATAAAATCGAACTTGTTTTTTGACCCCTTCAGGTCGGTTTCGCAGAGCAGCAACTTCCTGCCGGTGACGGTGTTTTCGATCACATATGCGCCGCCGGTGGCAGGTTTTTCTTTATAGGCGCGGATCAATTCCTTCTTTCGATTGTCCATCAGTATCCCATCTCCTTCAAAATACGCGCCAGAACGGCAAATCGCTCGCCCAGCAGTTCTCCGTCGCTGCCCAAGGCATTACAGAACAGCTGGATATCCTCGTCGATATGTTCGTTTTCCTTACAGATGGCGACGGTCATCGCATCGCCCTGCATCCCCACCCGGTCGATCATGGGGTCGTCCTCACAGTAGAGCTTAGGAAAGCGGTATGCCTCGTCGCGGAAGTACTGCTGTGCACGGCACACCAGGATGGCTAGATCAAGCACGCGGTGGAGCGGCAGCTCCTCCGACTGGCGCGACCACTTTTCGCCGGTGTAGCGCCAGACCTTCGCAGAGATATCCACCCGGCCGCGGTCGTTCCACTGGGCGAGCCCCAACGAAAGCCCTTTGGCGTCCGACTGGTAGGAGCTGCGCCCGTCCACATTTTCATAGTTCTCCGAGACGATCACCGGTTTGTGTTTGAGATTGGTCGGTATTTTCATCGCAAGCCCTCAATCCTTTAGTAAATTAGTAATTTACTAAATAATATCAGGCTGCTGGAAAAATGTCAAGAGAAATAAAAAGGAGCTATTCGGTGGAGCCTCCATAAGACAGTACAAGCAGAAATGATAAAAAATCATGAAATGCAACTATCAGACGGGATTGGCTGAAAAAGAAAAATGCTGGATTTAGTCTAGGCGGCTAAGTCCAGCATTTTTTATTGCTACAACGCTTTGATACACTTTGCCCCAAGGCATTTTTCGTATCTATTCCGGTCGTGCAGGCCCCCAAATTAACGCAAAAATGGAGATGCATTTAACTTCGCCTCGAAAAACAATTTAGTACTTGACTTTCGGAGAAAGGGTGCTATACTATATAAAAACCGCCGGGTTACGCCTTTTCTTCATTCCGTAGGCCAAAGAAGGGATGGAGAATATGGCGTTTTATTTTTATGTAGGAGGTGTAAGGCTATGTTTCGGGAAATGCGGAGAAAGCGACAAGCTCTATGCGCAGATGAAATATCTGCTGTGCTACATAAGGGAACATCAGGAGTGCTTGCTTTATATGGAGATGGTGGCTATCCTTATGCTGTCCCTATTAGCTACGCCTATGACGGAAAAAAGCTCTATTTCCATTGTGCCCAAAGCGGACACAAGTTGGACGCTATCGGTAGAAACGCAAAGGCATCTTTTTGTGTGATTGATCAAGATCAGATTGTGCCGGAAAAATATACTTCCTATTTCCGTAGCGTAATCGTATTTGGCACCATACGAGTATTAGAAGATGATAGCGAAAAACGGACTGCTATTGAAAAACTGGCATTGAAATATGCGCCAGATGACACGGAGGGAAACCGCAAAAAAGCCATTGAACAGGGATGGAAACCGCTATGTATGTTGGAAATGAATATCGAACATATAAGCGGAAAAGAAGCAATTGAACTTATAAAAAAGAAACAAGAAAAAACAACTAAAGATAATAGATAAAATCAGCCCGCCGGGGTTTCATTTTATTGTGTAGTAGGCCTGTGTTACACAACACAGGCCTTTTTTGTTTTTAATAAGGAGGTCATTACCATGTACGAAGGTAAATCGCACACTTTATTTGCGAAATATGCAATTCCACAAATGATAGGTCTGGTATTCAATTCCGTCTATATGATCGTAGATGGCGTTTTTATCGGCAATGTACTGGGCCGTGATTCTATGGCTGCGGCGGCTGTCGCTGTTCCCTTGATTGAAATTCTGATTGCCATTTCTATGGCGGTTGCTTCAGGAGCCGGTATTATAATTTCCGGGCAACTGGCACGAAAAGAGAAAGAAAAAGCATTACAAGTGTTTGATACCGCTCTTATATGTGCAGGTGTTATTAGTGTTTTTATTGCTGTATTCGGCAATTTGTTTATCCATCCACTAACGGAACTTTTGGGGTCGACACCGCAGATTCACGACGAGGCAACAGAATATATCCGCTATATCGTTTCCTTTTCTCCGTTCCTCATATTTAGCTTCTTGTTAAGTGGTCTTGTGAGAAATGACGGTAGTCCGAAATTGGCGATGTTTGCTTTAGCCTTTGGATCTGTGTCTAACATTGTATTGGACTATGTCTTTATGTGCCCTCTGAATATGGGGATTGGTGGTGCGGCGCTTGCAACTGCCATTGGGCCGGTGTTTAGTGTGCTGATTATGCTTCCTCACTTTTTATTGAAGAAGGGGAATTTGTATTTTGCCGTTCCAAAGCTCCAGATTCCGACTGTGCGAAATATTTTTACACTTGGTTTTCCATCGTTTATTATGGAATTCACCATTGGGATTATTACCTTTGTGTATAACATCGCCATTGTAAAACACGGATACGGGGAAATTGGATTGGCGGCCTATCTACTTATTGGATATTTAATGCTCATTATTCTTACACTGTTCCTTGGAATGGCTGAGGGCCTACAACCTGTTTTCAGTTACTTCACGGGTTCTGGTGAGGTTGCTCGTTGCAATGATATGCGTCGATTTGCAACAAAGGTATTTTTGGCAATGGGCGTTGTCTGCTACATTTTGATCGTTCTTTTCTCCCAATACTTTTTCTCAATTTTCAATCCGGGAGATACAGAACTGATCACCTTTACTGCGGATAAAAGTCTGTCGTACTTCTGCGCCTTTTTCCTCGCTGGATATAATATTTTGATGATTTCGTTCTGGCAATCGACAAGATACACTGCAAAGGCTTTGGCTATTTCCTTGAGCCGGAGTGTAGTTTGCCTGCCACTTCTGGTTCTGATTTTGCCACACATTTTTGGCAGCAATATCGTCTGGTTCTGTCATTCCCTCAGCGAGACAATAACTGCCTGTGTTGCCTGTGTTCTGCTGATGAAAAGCAAAAAACAATATATTGCGAATAAATGAGGAGGATGGACATAATGAATAGAATAATCACGATTGGTTGCGAATTTGGTAGCGGTGGTAGAGAAATTGTAAGGAGATTAATAAATTAGTGCAACTGCATGACGGCAAAAGAAAAAAGCCGTCGTTATACACAGCGCCTTGCAATTGAAGACCCGAAATAGGGCAGAGGGCTGTCCTGCCCTCACAATAAATCGGGGAAGAATTGGCTGAGATATTCGGTTCCAGTAAAATCGTCTAGGATGTCCTCCATATGGATAAGCGACACCTCAAATTTGTTGAGAAGCTGAACCAGCGCATCCACTTTATCTTTTCGTGGAGTGAGGGCTGCAAAAATTTTAGTTTTGCTCGAATCTACTGCTTCAATGTTGTAAAGTTTCTGATGGTTAAACTCTGGGGCATCGGTTGTCGCACAGATTGTGCAGTATTGACACACTAGGACCAACTCCTTTACTAGATGTTGCAATGAAACATTACCATAAATTACAGATATTGTAAATGAAGCGTTTGGCATTCTTTATAAAAAATTTATACTAATAAAACATATTTTGTGACCTAAAGGAAAATAAATGCGACACCCCTCGGGCAAAAAGAGCTCGAAGGGCGTCGCGTCATCGAATTTTTCCGTTTTTGAAGTCTTCTGCAAACCAGACATGGGGCACAGCAAATGTCTGCCCGTTGAGATATTCCAAATGTTCTGCACCGCCTTGAAAGCGAAAGACCAGCTGGTAAGCGTACAGCGCCTGATATTTGTAGGAGGTTCCCCGGTTGTCGCGCGCAAAACCATACTTTGTATCCCCCAGCAATGGATGCCCCAAAAACGCAAAATGCGCCCGGATTTGATGGGTCCTGCCGGTCAGGAGATCGACTTCGATCAGAGAAAAGCGGCCATTTTCCGCCAGTATACGGTATTTTGTGAGGATGGTGCGCCCACCAGGCGAGGGGGTGTTTGTAACCGTGACGCGATTTTCGTCGCCAGCTTTTGTTAGAAACGCTTTGAGCACCCCAGATTTTTGTTTTAACTGGCCGTGGATCACCGCGAGATAGAGCTTTTGCAGCTCGCGGTCTTTGATCTTTTGATTGAGCACTCGCAGGGTGGGAGCGTTTTTGGCCGCGATCACAATGCCGCCGGTGTTCCGGTCGATCCGGTTGCACAGGGCCGGTGCAAAGGAGTGTTCCTGTTCGGGCAGATACTCCCCTTTGTCATAGAGGTAGTGCTGGATGCGATTGATCAGGGTATCCGGCCGGCCACTTTCATCCTCGTGTACCACCAGCCCGGGTTTTTTATCCACCAACAGCAGGTTTTCATCCTCATAGAGGATATCCAACGCAGTGGGGGCGCGCAGAAAGATGAGTTCAGGTGAAGGAACGTCAAAAAACTCATCGTTGAGGTAGAGTTCCAGCAGGTCGCCTTCGGCTAGCCGCGTGGAAATTTCGCAGCGCTTGCCGTTGAGTTTAATCCGTTTGAGGCGGATCGATTTGTAGAGCAGCGGCTGCGGCAGCAGAGGCACAGCCTTGGTAATAAACTTGTCCACCCGCTGCCCGCTGTCGTTGGCGTTGATTTGAAAACTGCGCATAGGCACCTCCTTGCCGCGGGATGTCGCTTCCTCGATACGGCAGAAAAAGTATAGCACGATTTGATCCCATCGGCAAGAAAGCCGGCGATCTTTCCTCGTTCTTTTCTTGTATGCTGCGCCGACGAATGGTATAATAATTGCAAAGAAGTTATAATACCGGTTATGCGCAGGCCATCCGCGCCTTTCTAACGCTTCGGCCTACAGCGCAACGATGCCATGTGCGTTGCGCTCATGGTATCGTAAGGCGTAATTTTTGTCGTATTATGGGTTGATCGATCGAAAACGCGGCGAAGCCCGGCGGCAGACATGCACATCTGACAACGAGGAGGGAACAGGATTGGCAAATGTCCATGACAAACATCGAATGCGGCTGCGGGAACGCTTCAGGGCAAACGGTCTGGATGACTTCCAACAGCACCAGGTGTTGGAGCTGCTCCTGTTTTATGCCATCCCGCGGAAGGACACCAACGAAATCGCCCATATGTTGTTGGAGGAGTTCGGTTCCCTGGCGGGGGTGATGGATGCGCCGATCGAGGAGCTGGTTAAGGTAAAGGGGATCGGAGATGGCGCCGCCACCCTCCTCAAGCTGATTCCGGGTGTCTGCCGGTTCTATTTTGACGACAAAAATACACTGGGCACCCTGCTGCAAAGCACAGAGGATATTGTAAAATTCCTGATCCCCAAGTTTGTGGGCGAGACCGAAGAGAAGGTGATGCTGCTGTGCCTGGATAACCGCAACCGGGTGGCCGGCTGCCCCATGATCTGCCGCGGCGATGTGGTATCGGCGAACTTCACCCCGCGCCGTGTGGTCGAGACCGCCATCAAATACCGCGCCACCAACGTGGTGCTCTCGCACAACCATCCGATGAACGACGCCCTGCCCTCCCGTGCGGACCTGGACACCACCTTTGAGTTGTATGAGACCTTGCAGCGGGTTAACATCCGCCTGCTGGATCACATCATCGTCTCCGGCAGCGACGCGATCTCTATCCGCGACTCAGGCGGCTTTGCCCGTTTATAATTGGAAACAATTGCTGACAACCCTTGACGGGGTCGCGCAAAAGAGGTATGATATATTTTAACAATTTTAATCGATAAAGCACAAAATTTGTAGGAGGATTGCGGGATGTTTTGGCAGAAAGATATCGAGACCATGCCCCGGCAGGAGCTGGAAAAGCTGCAGCTCAAGAAGCTGCAATGGGTGGTCAAGCATTGCTATGACAATGTGAAGTTTTATCACGACAGGCTTGACCAGGCCGGCGTCAATCCGGATAAAATCAAGGCATTGTCCGATTTGCAGTACATACCCTACACCACCAAGGATGATATCCGCGACCACTATCCGTACGGTTTGTTCGCGGTGCCCATGAAAAAAGTCGTGCGGATTCATGCGTCCAGCGGCACCACGGGCAAGCCCACAGTGGTGGGCTATACCCGTCAGGATTTGAAAAATTGGGCGGATATGGTCACGCGCTTTTGTGTTTCCGTCGGTGTGACCGACGAGGATGTGGCGCAGATTTCGTTTGGCTACGGTCTGTTTACCGGCGCGCTCGGGCTGCACTACGGCCTGGAGAATATGGGGGTCGCGGTGGTGCCGGCGTCGAGCGGCAATACCGAAAAGCAGATCATGCTGCTCAAGGACTTCGGCGTCACCACCATCATCAGCACACCGAGTTATGCGCTGTACATGGCGGAGGTCGCCCGGGAGATGGGTTACACCAAGGAGGACTTCAAGCTGCGCATCGGGCTGTTCGGCTCCGAGGGCTCCACTGTGGAGATGCGCGAGCAGATCGAAGCCGCCTGGGGGCTGTTCGCCACCGACAACTACGGCATGAGCGAGCTGGTCGGCCCGGGCGTATCGGGCGAGTGCCATGTGCGCGAGGGTCTGCATTTTGCGGAGGATCACTTCCTGCCCGAGATCATCGACGCCCAGAGCGGCGATGTGTTGCCCCGCGGTGAGACCGGGGAGCTGGTGGTCACCACCCTCTCCAAGGAGGCGATCCCGCTGCTCCGTTACCGCACCAAGGATATCACGCGCCTCAATTACGAGGTGTGCCCATGCGGACGTACCCATGTCCGCATGGATAAGGTCACGGGCCGCACCGACGATATGCTCAAAATCCGCGGTGTAAACGTGTTCCCGTCCCAGGTGGAAAGCGTGCTGCTGCTGTTCCCGCAGATCAGCCCCAACTACCAGCTGGTGCTGCGCCGCGAGGATTTCACCGACACGATGGAGATCCGCGTGGAGCCCACCGACGGCAGTCTGCTGGAGATCTACAGCGAGCTGGAGAAGCTGCAGCAGAGCATCCGCTTCAAGATGAGGACGGTGCTCGGCATCGATGTCAAGGTCAGCCTGGTGGAGCCCAAATCGATGGAGCGGTTCGCCGGCAAGGCGCGGCGCATTGTGGACTTGAGAAATCAAAAGGAGGACCCGAAATTTTGAAACGATTGATGCTTGGCAACGAGGCGGTTGCCAGAGGACTTTATGAAGCGGGCTGCAGGGTGGTTTCCAGCTATCCGGGCACGCCCAGCACCGAGATCACCGAGTACGTCAGCCAATATCCCGAGGTGTACGCCGAATGGGCGCCCAACGAAAAGGTCGCCACCGAGGTGGCGCTCGGCGCGTCGATTGCGGGCGCGCGCTCCTTCTGCGCGATGAAGCATGTGGGCCTCAATGTGGCGGCCGACCCGGTGTTCACTGCGAGCTACACCGGTGTGAACGGCGGCATGGTGATCGCAGTTGCGGACGACCAAGGGATGCACTCCTCTCAGAACGAGCAGGATTCGCGCCACCACGCCATCGCGGCCAAAATCCCGATGGTGGAGCCCTCCGATTCGAGCGAATGCCGCGATTATGTCAAGGCGGCCTATGAGCTTTCTGAGAGCCTGGATACCCCGGTGTTTCTGCGCCTGTGCACCCGCGTCTCCCATTCCCAGAGCATCGTGGAGGAAGGGGAGCGGATCGAGCTGCCGCTCAAGGAGTACGAAAAGAATGCGAAAAAATATGTGATGATGCCCGGCAACGCCCGCCCGCGCCACGTGGTGGTGGAGGAGCGGTGCCGCAAGGCGGCCGAGCTCGCCGAAACCACACCGCTCAACCGCATCGAGTGGTCGGAGGGCAGTGAGATCGGCGTGATCACCGCGGGCATCACCTACCAATATGCGAGGGAAGCGCTGGGCGATCGCGTCAGCTACCTCAAGCTGGGGATGGTCAACCCGCTTCCGGTGGAGTTGATCAAACGCTTTGCCGCGGGGGTCAAGACCCTCTATGTCATTGAGGAGCTGGACGATATCATCGAGACCCACTGCAAAAAACATGGAATCTCAGTGACCGGCAAGGAGATATTCCCCACCACAGGCGAGTACTCGCAGGAGCTGGTCGCCCGCAAAATTTTGGGCGAATCGGCGGCGTTCACCGAGTACAGCGAGGCGGTCCCCGTCCGCCCGCCGGTGATGTGCCCGGGCTGTCCGCACCGCGGTATGTTCTACACTTTGGGCAAGATGAAGCTGATGGTAAGCGGCGATATCGGCTGCTATACGCTGGGCGCCACCCCGCCCCTCAACGCGATCGACACCACCATCTGCATGGGCGCATCGATTTCGGCCCTGCACGGCTTCAACAAGGCGCGCGGCGCGGAGGACCGCTCGGTGGCGGTGATCGGCGACAGTACTTTTATGCACTCGGGCGTGACAGGTCTCATCAACATCACCTACAATCAGGGTTATTCCACCGTGATCGTGGCGGACAACTCGATCACCGGCATGACCGGCCATCAGCAGAACCCCACCACCGGCAAAACCCTCCGGGGCGACATCGTGGAAAAGGTCAGCATCGAGAAAATCTGCGAGGCCGCCGGGGTCAAACGCATCCGCGTGGTGGATCCGAACAACGTCAAGGAGCTGGAGGCGGTGCTCAAGGAGGAGCTCGCGGTCAAAGAGCCATCGGTTGTCATCACCCGCCGCCCCTGCGCCCTGCTCAAATATGTCAAACACAATCCCTCTTACCATGTCGATTTGGAGAAATGCCGTTCCTGTAAGGCCTGCCTGAAGGTGGGCTGCCCGGCCATCCGTATGCTGGACGGAAAGGCTGCCATCGACAATACGCTGTGTGTGGGCTGCGACCTGTGCCGGCCGCTTTGCCCGTTCGGCGCGATTGAAAAGCAGGGAGGGGACGAAGCATGAACAAGAGCACCAATATTATGATCGTCGGCGTGGGCGGACAGGGCACTTTGCTCGCCAGCCGCATCCTCGGCCATATGCTGGTGAGCCAGGGCTACGATGTCAAGGTTTCCGAGGTTCACGGCATGGCGCAGCGCGGCGGCTCGGTGGTCACCTATGTGAAATATGGGGAGAAGGTCTATTCCCCCACCATTGAGCGCGGGGAAGCGGACATCATCATTGCGTTTGAGCTGTGCGAGGCCGCGCGTTGGGTGAGTTACCTCAAAGAGGATGGCAAGCTGATCGTCAACACCCAGAAGATCGCCCCGATGCCGGTGATCACCGGTGCGGCGGCATACCCCGAGGGGATTGTGGAGAAGATCAAAGCGCTGGGGTGCCACGTCATCCCGCTGGATGCGCTGTCTCTGGCCGAACAGGCGGGAAACGCCAAAGCCACCAATGTGGTGTTGATGGGCGCGATCTCTACACTGACCGATTTTGACGAGGCCCTCTGGGAAAAGACCATCGCTCAGCTGGTGCCTGAGAAGTTCCTGGAGGTCAATCTGAAAGCATTCCGGCTCGGACGCGAGCTGAAAATGGAGGAATAAGGCCATGGCGAACAAGTATTGGAGCAGCATCGAGACCGCTCCGCTGCATGAAATCAAAGCCCTGCAATCCTACCGCCTGTCCAAGATGGTGCGGCACGCCTACGAAAATGTCCCCTTCTATAAGCGGAAGCTGGACGAACTGGGCGTCGCGCCGGACGATATCCGTTCGGTGGACGATCTCTCCAAGCTGCCGTTTACCTACAAACAGGATTTGCGCGACAACTACCCCTACGGTCTGTTCGCGGTGCCGCACGACCAGATTGTGCGCATTCACGCCTCCAGCGGCACCACTGGCAAGCAGACGGTGGTGGGATATACCCAGAATGATATCGATATGTGGAGCGAGTGCTGCGCCCGCGCCCTGACCGCTGCGGGCGAGGACGAAAAGTCCTACATCCATGTTTCCTACGGCTACGGCCTGTTCACCGGCGGCATGGGGATGCACTACGGCGCGGAAAAAATCCACGCGACGGTAATTCCGGCTTCGGTGGGGAACACCAAGCGCCAGATTCAGATCATCCAGGACTTCGGTTCGACCCTGATCTGCTGCACCCCGTCCTATGCGGTGCTGCTGGGCGAGACCATGCGGGACATGGGGATTGATACCTCCAAATTGAAGCTGCGCGCGGGCTTTTTCGGCGCGGAACCCTGGACCGAGGAGATGCGCCAAAAGATCGAATCGCTGCTCAATATCAAGGCGTACGATATCTACGGCCTTTCCGAGATCGCAGGCCCGGGCGTCTCGTTCGAGTGCCCGGAGCAGACCGGAATGCACATCAATGAGGATCACTTTATCCCGGAGATCATAAACCCGGATACCGGCGAAGTGCTGTCGGAGGGGGAACAGGGCGAGCTGGTGTTCACCTGCGTCAGCAAAGAGGCGCTGCCGCTCATCCGCTACCGCACGCGCGATATCGCCACCTTGACTCGCAAGCCATGCAGCTGCGGCAGAACCCTTATCAAGATGCTGAAACCCGCTGGCCGCACCGACGATATGCTCATCATCCGCGGCGTCAATGTGTTCCCGTCCCAGGTGGAAAGCGTGCTGCTAGAGCTCAAGATGCCGCCGCACTACCAGATCATCGTCGATCGCGTGGGTACGCTCGACACGATGGAGGTCTTGGTGGAGATGGATGAGAGCATGGAGTTCGATGCGGTGCGCCTGGTGGAAAAGACCGAGGCGAAGATCAAGGCGGCCCTCGATTCCACGTTGGGCATCTCCGCAAAGGTGCACCTAGTGTCCCCCAAGAGCATCGAACGCAGCGAGGGCAAATCCCGCCGCGTCATCGACCGGCGCAACCTGCACGGTTGATTGGCATTGGTATTGTGAGTTAAAATGTGATATAATAAAAATACAGATAAACCGGAAGCGAATACGCGGCGCTTGTTGCCGCCTCGGGAGGGCGAGACTATGACAATCAAGCAGTTATCGATCTTTGTAGAGAACAAACCGGGCAGAATGTCGGAGATCACCGAGATATTAGAGCGCAACAACATTGATATTCGCGCGCTTTCCATTGCGGACACCACCAATTTCGGCATTTTGCGCATCATTGTGGATCACCCGGATCAGGCGCAAAATGTTCTTAAGGACGCGGGCTTTACCGTTTCGCTGACCAATGTTATCGCCATCGGTGTGGACGACCGGCCGGGTGGACTGGCGCGCGTGATGCGCTATCTCTCCGATGCGGAGATCGGCGTGGAGTATATGTATGCGTTCATCAGCAAGGAGGAGAAATCCGCCTATGTGATTATCCGTGTGGAGGATAACGCGCGCGCAGAGGACGTTTTGCGCGAAAAGGATGTCCCCATCCTCTCTGCTGAGGATATCTACGAGATGTAATTTGAATCGAGACCAACTAAACGACGCGGGCCGGATTTGTTTTCCGACCCGCGTCTTTTGTATCAGAGCTCGATGAGGTAGTAAGCGGCATTGCCCAGCAGGTCGCGGCGGTCGTAGTCGAACAGCACCGCCTGGCAATTCTCTCCCTCATTGCCGAACACTTCGATATGCGCCACCTTTGCGATGTACCGGCAGTCGCAGTTGCGGTATTGCGGCAGATACCGCTCCAGGTTGCTCTCCTGCGAGAAAAAGGCGAGGATACGCTCGCGATAGACGAGAAATTGGTCCGGGTGCAGCCAATCGGGCAGCTTTTTGGGCCGTTCGTGTCGGCAGAGGTCGAATTTGAGCCGCCACATCCAAGCCTGTTCGTCGATCTGCGGTTGGCTCAGAACGAACCGGCGCAGCAGCTCGCACAGCTCCAACCGGCTGTGGCTGGTGCGGTGACAGCCGCTTTCCACCCAGAACTGCGCGAGCGATTCGTAGCAGGCGAAGGGGGAGGGAAAACATCCCGTCAGGTAGGCGATGCTGCTGATAAACTTACCGCTGTTGTAGAACAGCTCCACCATTTCCTCGATCGCGGAGAGCCGCATCATATCCTCGTGGGGAAGCCAGCGGGTGGCCAACACCTCATAGGGTGCGCAGTCCCGGTAGACGATGCCGAATTCCTCCCGGCGCGCGTGCAGGGGCGACCCTTTGAGCACCTTGAGAAATCCGAGTTGGAGCTGTTCAGGCTGGAGCGCATACACGTCGTCGAACGACCGCCCAAAGGAGCGGTAATCCTCCTGCGGCAACCCGGCGATGAGGTCGAGGTGCTGATGGATATTGCCGCCGGATTTCACTGCGCGCACCACCCGCGCCAGCCGGTCGAAGCTCACATTGCGGTTGATGGAGAGCAGCGTCTGCGGATTGGTCGATTGTACCCCGATTTCAAACTGGAACAGCCCCGGCCTCAGCGAGCGGAGGAAGGCGATCATCTCGTCGTCCAGCAGGTCGGCTGTCAACTCGAAATGGAAATTGGTGATCCCGTTGTCGTGCTCCGCCAGATAGCGCCAGATCGCCAGGGTGTGGTTGCGGTCACAGTTGAAGGTGCGATCCACAAACTTAACCTGGGGCACCCGCGCGTCCAGGAAACGCTGCAGGTCGGCGAATACCTTATCCAACGGTGCAAACCGCACTGCTTTTTCCACTGAAGAGAGGCAGTACGCGCAGCGGTAGGGGCATCCGCGCGAGGATTCATAATAGAGGATCTGGTGGCCTGCGTCCTTGCAGCCCTCGTCGTAAGGGAAGGGGAGCAATGCCAGGTCGAGCGGGTCACGGTTGGGGGTCACTTCGATTTCATCGCCGTTGCGGTAAGCGATCCCCTTGATGCCCTCAAAAGCGGGGAGAGCCTCCCCCTCGAGCCGGTCGAGAAGCTCGGTGAAGGTGAGCTCCCCTTCGCCGCGCAGGATCAGGTCTACAGCAGGGTTGTCCCGGAGAAATGTGCGGCTTTCGTAGCTCACCTCGGGGCCTCCCAGGGCGATGAGACAATCCGGCAGAATCTTTTTAAGGTCGGGGCAGAGTTGGCGGATGACCTCGATATTCCAGATATAGGCGGAGAAGAACAGGACTTCCGGTTGCATCCGGAACAATTCGTCCAAAATGTAATCCTGCGTCTGGTTGATCGTGAACTCAGCGGTGATCAGGTGATGGCGCTCCAGGTTATGCGCAAAGCGCGCGAGAGACCGGGCCGCCAGACTGGAGTGGATGAATTTGGCGTTGACCGCAGCCAACACAAAGGTTTTCATGCAAAGCCCCTCTTTTCCTAGACAATTATTTTTATTGTAACATACCATACCGCGATCGTAAACGATTGCTTTTCACGGCTGGATTGAGTATAATAATAGAGACATCGACCGACGACTGAGAGGGGTTTCCGACATGCGTGAACCGGTAAAAAGGCTCAATATCAAGAGCCTGGCGATCTGTATTCTGCTGTTGCTTTCGATCTTCCTGGTGGAGATTATCTGCGCCTATGCATTTGTCGACGACTTTTCCATCCAGTGGGGACCTGCGTCGTCGAGCTCGGACGACCCCTCCAGCTCATATGCGGATTTGGGCGTCGAACTCGATCCCCATGCGGTCAACGGTATGACCGACCCGAGCGAAAAGACTGGGGTGAAAAAGCCGTATGGCGAAATCTCTTACAAGATCAATCCGTCCCCGCAATTTAAAAATGGGAAGGCCGAAGGCAATCTATTGATTGAAAACAACGGGGATAACCAGCACTTCATGCGGGTGCGCGTTGAAACGGAGGATGGGGATATCGTCTATTACTCCGGTTTTCTTGCGCCGGATATGCATATTCCATCCGCGCCGCTCGATGTGGAGCTGGAGGATGGAACCTATCCCTGCAAAGCCTACATTGAGGCGTATGACATGGACACGCTGGAAAAACTGGGGGAAATCAAGAAGGAAATCACCTTGACAGTCGGGAAATAGCTTCCAGATCGCACAGATGAAAAGGCCGCAGTCCGGCTTGGGATCATCCCCACGCCGCGAGCAGCGGCCTTTTTCGCACAGAAAGGAGGAATGAGGGATGCCCGCTTATGTATCCCATTCGCTGTTTGGCGAGTGGGTGCGCGCAGCGCTGGCGGAACCGCAGCTGCAGCGCCTTCTGGAGCGAAACGCCGCAGCGTTTGAATGGGGCTTACAGGGACCCGACCTGCTGTTTTTTTACGGAATTTTGCCGCCACGCCTCGATCATCGCGTCAACCGCTTGGGGAGCCGTATGCACCGCGAGGCGGTGGAGCCGCTGTTTCACGCGATGCTCCAGCTTCTGGATGGAGCGTGCGGGGGACAGGAAGCTGTCGCAGCTTATCTGATGGGTTTTTGCTGCCATTACAGCCTTGATTGCACCGCGCATCCTTATATCTATTGGCTTCAGGAGCAGGTCGCGCTGGAATTGCCTCCATCGGACCGTCGGGGGCTGCATAACCAATTGGAAAGTGACATCGACAGCGACCTCTATCTGCTCAGGACGGGCGCCACGATCGACAGCTTTTCTGTGTCAACAGCGCTCCTCGCGGACACTTCGGTGCTGCGCGCCATCGCCCGGCTCTATCAGGCTTTATCCCGGCAGGTTTACGGCGCGCCGGTGACGGAAAAGCAGGTGATGCGCTGTTTTGGGAGCTGTTACCGCGTTCTGCATCTGGTGCTCAACCGGCCCGGTGCGCTGGTGGCTGCGCGCGCGTTGGATGCGGTGGGCTTCCAGCACAACCGGCTTGCGGCCCATGTGCGCCTCGCGAAGGCGCGGCGCGAGGTGCTCAACCGGGAGGAAAAGGAGTGGCGCAACTTACAGACCGGGGAGCTCTCCACCGCATCCTATCTGGTGCTGGAGGATCTGGCGCGATCATTGGCAGTCCGGCTGATCGAAGCGGTGTGGCTTCGCCTTTGCTATCCCGGGGAGGCCGCGCGGGATGCGCTGCCGCAGGCATTTACAGGGCTACCCGGTTTCGATTTTGGCAACCCAGCCCGCGGCCGGGAGCCGCACGCATAAACGGACGAAAGTATTCCACCGGATGCGCCTCGACCTCGTCAATCCGACAAAAAGGGCGGAGAAAGGTTGCTTTCCACCGGGGTTCGGTTATAATAAAAACAGGTAAGTTTTGTGTAAAATAACAGAAAGATGGTGGGCAGAAATGAAGTCACAGGATTTCGGCGAGAGAAATTTAACCATGTTGGTGGATTTCTATGAGATCACCATGGCGAACGGATATTTGGAACAGGGTGTGGGAGACCGCATCGCGGTGTTCGATATGTTCTTCCGCAAAATTCCGGATGGGGCCGGTTTTGCGCTGCTGGCAGGTTTGGAGCAGTTGATTGACTACCTGAACAACTTAAAATTCACCGCGGAGGATATCGAATATCTGCGTGGCCGCGGTATCTTCTGCGAAGAGTTCCTGCGTTACCTCGAAGATTTTCATTTTGAGTGCGACGTGTGGTCGATCCCGGAGGGCACGCCGATTTTCCCCAACGAGCCGGTGGTCATCGTGCGTGGGCCGATCATCCAGGCCCAATTGATCGAGACCATGACCCTGCTCACCATCAATCATCAGTCTCTCATCGCCACCAAGGCCAACCGCATCGTGCGCGCTGCCCAGGGGCGCGGCATCTCTGAGTTCGGCTCCCGCCGCGCCCAGAGTTTTGATGCGGCGATCCTCGGAGCGCGCGCGTCCTACATCGGCGGATGCACCGGAACCGCCTGTGTCATCAGCGACCGGCTGTTCGGCGTACCTGCGGTGGGCACGATGGCGCACAGCTGGGTACAGATGTTCGACACCGAATATGAGGCGTTCAAAAAATATGCGGAGATCTATCCCGACAACTGCGTTGTTCTGGTGGACACATACAATGTGCTCAAATCCGGCGTGCCCAATGCGATTAAGATGTTCGACGAGGTACTGACTCCCAAGGGCTTCCGGCCCAAAGGGATCCGTATCGACAGCGGCGACATCGCGTATCTTTCAAAAAAGGCGCGGATCATGTTGGATGAGGCTGGCTACCCCGATGTGACCATCTGCGCGTCCAACTCCCTGGATGAGTACATCATCCGCGACCTGCTTTTGCAGGGGGCAAAGGTCGATTCCTTCGGCGTGGGCGAAAATCTGATCACCTCCAAAAGCGATCCGGTGTTTGGCGGGGTATACAAGCTGGTAGCGATTCAGGATAAAGACGGCGGCTACATTCCCAAAATTAAGGTGAGCGAGAGCATTGAGAAGATCACCAACCCGGATTTCAAGACCCTTTACCGCTTTTATAACAAGGCAAATGGACAAGCCATTGCCGATTGCGTCGCCCTGTATGATGAAGAGATCGACGAAAACGAACCCTACACCATCTTCGACCCGGTGGCAACCTGGAAGAAAAAGACCCTTAAAAATTACACGGTGCGCAAGTTGATGGTGCCGATCTTTACAAAAGGCAAATTGGTCTATCAGTGCCCGCCGTTGCAGGAGGTTCGCGACTACTGCGAAAAACAGGTCGATCTGCTCTGGGATGAAGTCAAACGCTTCGAGTATCCGCACCGGTATTACGTCGACCTCTCCGACAAACTCTGGAAGATCAAAAACGAGATGCTTTCCCAGTACAATTTTGAATAAAAAACAGAGGCGGAGATTTTCTCCGCCTCAATTTCATTTTTGCAGGATTTTATTTTAAATCTTGCATTTTATTTGATTTTTAAATACATACAGTTGTATTTGATATAAAGACATATTGGGAGACAGTGTATTTGCCTCAAAAACAAGGCGAAAAATATAATTTTTTCATATAAAAACAATACTTTTTGTTTGATTTGTGAATAAACATTGGGACTTTGAATAGAGAGGGGAGGCCGTCAAAAACGGCTAGGAAACAGCTTCCAATATTTTTGGATTTTGGTGCACTTTTTCTTGCAAACCAAGATGGTCTGTGATATAATATTAACATTCTAAGTATAAATTATTTAGAAAGTATGTCCCAAACCATATTTATTATGAAAGATGGGGGTCTTGAACATGAAACGAGTGTTAGCTGTAATGCTCAGTGCTGTGCTGGCCGCGACGGTATTCTCCGGTTGTGGACAAAAGAATGAAGATGTCATCAAAATCGGTATCTTTGAACCTCTTTCGGGCGCGAATGCCGCTGGTGGGCAGCTCGAGGTCGAGGGGATGGAGCTGGCCAACGAATTGCGGCCCACTGTACTGGGCAAAAAGGTCGTTTTGGTAAAGGCCGACAACAAATCCGATAAAAATGAGGCCACTGCGGCCGTCGCCCGCCTGATCGAAAAGGAAAAGGTCAGCGTGATCCTCGGTTCGTGGGGTTCCTCTTATTCGATTGCAGCCGGCGACCTGGTCAAAAAGAATCAGGTTCCCGCCATCGGCTGCTCCTGCACCAACCCGCAGGTGACTCTGGGCAACGACTACTACTTCCGCGCGTGCTTTATCGACACCGATCAAGGCCGCATTGTGGCAAACTACTGCGCGAACAACTTCGGCGCGAAGAAGGTCGCCACGATCCAAGAGGTTTCCAATGACTACTCTGTGGGTCTGGTAAAGATCTTCACGGAAAACTTCAAAGCGCTCACCGGCGATGAAAATTGCATCGTGGCCACCGGCAACTACAACACCGGCGACCAGGATTTCACCGGCATTCTCACCAATATCAAGCAGGCCAACCCCGATGCGATCTTTGCGCCTGGCAACTACACCGAGTCCGCACTGATCATCAAACAGGCCCGTCAGCTCGGCATTACCGCTCCGTTCATCGGGTGCGACACTTGGGAGACCGGCCCGTTCATCGAGGTCGGCGGCGCGGATGTTGAAGGCGCGATTATGACCACCTTCTTTGACGACAAGAACCCCGTCAACGACGCTGGTAAGAAATTTGTAGAGGAGTACAATAAGAAATATCCCGAGAAGAATGGCAATATCGACTCGGTCGCGGCGCTGGGCTACGACGCCTACATGCTGGCGCTCGACGCGATTGAGCGCGCGGGCACCACCGACACCGTCGCCATCCGCGATGCTCTTGCGGCAACGGTCGATTTCCAAGGTGCGACCGGCGGCATCACGCTGAATGAAAATGGCGATGCCGACAAGGACGTTGCCATCATCAAGACCGTTCAGGACGGCAAATTTGTCTACAAAGACACTGTAAAACTCAAATAATTCCTGCCGCTTGACAGAATAAACACGCTGCGGGTAAGCGCATCTCACAACGGTGCGCTTACCCTGTTCTATATTTCACTTGAATTCGAGGTAATTGCATATGGCGATAGTTATGCAGCATCTGGTCAATGGCATTTCACTGGGCAGCCTCTATGCCCTGATTGCCATAGGCTATACCATGGTGTACGGAATCCTGCGCCTCATCAACTTTGCCCACGGCGATATCGTGATGATGGCGGCCTATTTTGCATATTTTGGCATCGCGGCGTTCCATGTGCCGTGGTACATTACGGTGGTGGTTGTAGTCGCACTCACCGCTCTGATGGGCGCGGGCATCGAGAAGGTGGCTTACCGCCCGCTGCGCGATGCGCCGAAAACATCCATTTTGATCTCCGCAATCGGTGTGTCCTACCTGTTGGAAAATCTGGCCAACTACCTGTTTTCCGGCGTTCCCAAGGCTTTCCCGGCAATCGGCGGGCTGGCGGACAACATCGTCATCGGCGGCGTGTCAGTGCAGATGGTTTCTCTGCTCACCCCTGTGATCGTGGTGCTGTTGGTGCTCGGCCTGATGTTTATCATCAACAAGACCAAGCTGGGCATGGCGATGCGCGCCGTCTCCAAGGACTATGAGATCGCTCGCGTCATGGGCATCAAGATCGATAACGTTATTTCCTATACGTTTATGATCGGTTCCGGCCTTGCGGCAATCGGCGCTATCCTGTGGGGGGCAAAATATCCGCAGGTGCAGCCGATGATGGGCGTCATGCCGGGCCTCAAGTGCTTTATCGCCGCGGTTATCGGCGGCATCGGAAATATCGGAGGCGCTATGCTCGGCGGATTCATCCTGGGTTTGGGCGAAATTCTGCTGGTGGCGATTGCGCCTGACCTGACCGGATACCGCGACGCGTTTGCCTTTATTTTCCTGATTATCGTATTGTTGGCCAAGCCCACCGGTATTCTGGGCGAGAAAGTGACGGAGAAGGTGTGATGAATATGGATAAAAAGAAACGGAATCGAATTCTTTCCGCCGTATTCGTTGTGATTCTTGTCGCAGGCGTCTTTTTCATGGATAATACGGTGGATTCCTATGTGCGCAGGGTTCTCAGCCTCTGCGCGATCTACGCGATTGTGGGCCTTTCGATGAACCTGGTCAACGGCTTCACCGGGATGTTCTCTCTGGGGCAGGCGGGCTTTATGGCGGTCGGCGCTTTCACGGTGGCGGTGTTCACTGTGCCGGTGGAGCAGCGTGCAGCGGTGTTCTATCTGGAGCCGATGAACCCCTTGATCGCGGACATCGAGTTACCCTTTGTGGCCGCACTTCTGTTGGGCGGCCTGTTGTCGGCTATCCTCGCCTTTTTAATCGGCGCCCCCGTGCTGCGCCTGAAGGGCGATTACCTCGCCATTGCGACCCTCGGTTTCTCCGAGATCATCCGCATTGTGTTCACCAACATGCAGACGGTGACCAACGGCGCCTTGGGCATCAAATACATACCCACCATCAACAGCCTTTGGTGGACGATCGGCATCATGATTATCGTTGTGGTGCTGATGGTGCTGCTCATCCATTCGAGCTATGGCCGTGCATTTAAGGCGATCCGCGAGGATGAGATCGCGGCAGAGGCGATGGGAATCAACCTGTTTAAGCATAAGGTAATCTCTTTTGTCACCAGCGGCTTTTTCGCCGGTATCGGCGGCGGCCTGATGGCAGCGCTGCTCGGTACGGTGGACCCCTTGCAGTTCCGCTTCACCCTTTCCTATGATATCCTGCTGATCATTGTACTCGGCGGTATGGGCAGCATTTCCGGGACAGTGATCGCGGCGTTCGTGGTCACGGCCGGTAAGGAGTGGCTGCGTTTTCTCGACGAAACGGTGATGATTGGCGGTTGGGAGGTTCCCATCTTCCGCCCAGGTTTCCGTATGGTCATCTTTTCGGTACTGTTGATGGTCGTGGTGCTGTTCTATCGCAGGGGCCTCATGGGCACCAATGAACTCACATGGGACTTCATCTTTGAAAAGCTGGAGAAGTTGAAGACGAAGTTCAGCAAAAAAGGCGCGCCCAAGGAGGTCTCCAAATGAGCAAGAATATTCTCAAAACGGAACATGTTGTGATGAAATTCGGCGGTGTCACCGCAGTCAACGACCTCTCAATTGAAGTCAACGAGGGGGAGATCGTCGCCTTGATTGGGCCGAATGGTGCAGGCAAGACCACCGCATTCAATGTGATCACCGGCGTCTATGTGCCCACCTCCGGTACCGTGTATTATGAGGGAAAACCCTATGTCCGCAGCACGCCCAAGCCCACCCGCGAGGAGCGCGCTGCGCTCAAGGCCGCTATCGACCGGGGAAACGGCCAGGATGAAAAGATGATTCTGGAGGCAGCGAGCCAAGGGCAGTCCGGGGAGGGCAGAGAGCTCAAGGAGCGCCAGCCCAATCTGCACATGACACCCGACCGCATCACCAAGCTGGGGATTGCGCGGACTTTCCAGAATATCCGGCTCTTTAAGGATCTCACCGTCTTTGAAAACGTATTGATTGCCAAGCATTGCCGTTCCAGAGCTGGAGTGCTCAGCGCGATGGTGCGAGCCAACCTCAAGGAGGAACGGGAGATGCGCCGTTCTGCGGAGGAGCTGCTGGAGATCGTCGGACTCAGCGGCGTCAAAGATGAGATTGCGAGCAGCCTGCCCTATGGGCAGCAGCGCCATTTGGAGATTGCACGCGCCCTGGCCACCGAGCCCAAGCTGCTCCTGCTCGATGAACCGGCGGCCGGTATGAACCCGCAGGAGACCGACGAGCTGACTGAATTTATTCGCAGTGTGAAGGACAGCTTTGGACTCACGGTGTTTATGATTGAACATCACATGGATCTGGTCATGGAGATTTCCGACCGCATCTATGTGTTGGATTTCGGCGAGACGATCGCCAAGGGGACGCCCGAGGAGATTCAGAACAACCAGCGGGTGATCGATGCGTATTTGGGGGTGCAGGAGAATGCTTAAACTCAACGATCTGCGGGTATCCTACGGCGGCATCGAGGCGGTCAAGGGCATCAGTTTGGAAGTGCCTGAAAAGAGCATCGTCACACTTATTGGAGCAAATGGCGCGGGCAAGAGCACCATCCTGCGCACCATTGTCGGCCTGGTCAAGGCGAAGTCGGGCACCGTTTCCTTTTTAGATGAAGATATCACCGGCCAGCCCTCCGACCAGATCGTGGCGAAGGGGATCACCTTGGTGCCTGAAGGGCGGCGGGTCTTCCCAAACCTTTCGGTGTATGAAAACCTTAAAATCGGTGCATATCTGCGCAAGGATGACTTCACTGAGGATATCAACTGGATTTACGACCTGTTTCCGCGCCTCAAGGAGCGTTCCTGGCAGATGGCGGGCACACTTTCGGGCGGTGAACAGCAGATGTTGGCGGTGGGCAGGGCATTGATGTCCAAACCCAAGCTGATGATGATGGATGAACCGTCGTTGGGCCTCGCGCCGCTGGTGGTGCAGGGCATCTTTGAAATTATTCAGGAGATCAACAAGCAGGGCGTCACCATCCTTTTGATTGAACAGAACGCGAACCTGGCCCTCAAGGCGGCCGATTATGGATACGTGCTGGAAACCGGCAATATCGCCTTGACCGGTACCGGCGCGGAGCTGTTGGCCAACGAGCAGGTAAAGGCGGCTTATCTTGGCAAGGCCAGAAGTAAAGCCTGATCAATCCGCCAGATGGAGTATGGGGAGTTAAAACAAGAGCCGGCCCTAAAAAGTAAGACGAGCGACCAGTCCGAAAAGGATTTGGCCGCCCGTCTGCTTTTTTGTCTCCTGGGTCGGAAACAGAGATATCGCCGGTGAAGGAATAGGAGGATAACTCCACCGGCACGACAATAATCGAAAACTGCATGGGATTTCAATTTTGGAGTATCATCCATCGACGACCGCAGTTTCCATCTGCCAGCCGTCTACATTTTCTTCGTAATCCAGATTGGACTTTACAATATTAACATCGCTGATCGAGAAGGTAGCTTCGGACAATGGCGTATCCACTTTTGCCTCGAATACCATCTTGCAGATGTCCACTTTCTTCCCGGAAAAACCTGGTGTCTCGCCGATCATGGTTGCTCCCACGAGCTGATAACCGTCAAATGGTTTGGCAAATATGCTGCTGATTTCATCGATTTCGGAGGTCAATTCTTCTTTGTACTCAAACTTACTTTCGTCAAAGTTCAGCCGAAACTGATATCCATAGAGGTCTTCTACCGACGGTGCAGCCACTGTCACGGCCACTTTTTGGCCGGCTACAACCGCCTTTGGACCTGACGATGCCGGATCACTGCCGCTGCGCAGGAATCCAAAGGCTACTGCGGCCACTGCTAGAACTGCGACTACCCCCACGATGATTGCGATAATTCTTTTCTTAGTTAGCTGTTCAGACATCTGTTGTCCCTCCGATCTTTGTTTGCCGGGGCGGCGGAAGTTGTCCGCCGCCCCGGCTGGATCAATTCTGTCTCAGGCGGAATTGATGTTACAGAGCTCTGGCAACGTAAGAGATATCATAAATATCGATCTCACCGTTGTCGTTGAAGTCAAAGAAGGTGTAGATTTCGTCCCAGTCGGCATCCTCGTCGGTGGTGCCGAACCAATCGATCATATTGGAAAGGTCGATCAGGTCGAGCTCGCCGTTGTCATCGGTGTCACCAGGGATCGCAGGCTCGCCGGAGCCATTGCCCAGGGTGGTGAAAGCTGCGACAGCGGTAGCGGTCTCAATTGTCTTGTCGTCGCCGTTCTTTACGACATACTCGGCGTTAAGAACGACATCCTGCTCCTCTTTCACAAGCGCGGCGTCAGCTTTGGCGTGCAGCATGATCGAACCGAGCTCTTTGGTCTCGTAATCGGGAGCCATGACGGTGATCTTCGCAAAGCCTTCGCCGTACTGGCGATCCACAACAGTGACGCCCTCAGCGGGGGTGAAGTTCGCAAAGTCGAACAGCTTGCCGTCGAAATTGTAGGTGAGAACAGCAGCGTTGGTGCCGGTCACTTCGTTGAAGGTGGCATCCAGCACAAAGTGCTCGTCAACTTTGACATTGTGCGCATCAGTGGTCAGGCTGATCGCGGAGGGAGTAAACTCGAGGGCCTCAACAGCCTCATTCAGAGCTTTAGTCGCATCCTTCACAGCGTTTACGCCGTCGATGTCGTAGATTCTCACGTCAACCAGAGCCTCAGCGGCAGCTTTCGCTTCCTGATAAGCAGCCCAAGTCTCAGCGGTGTACAGGCCTTCCCTGTAATCCTCGGGAGCATTCGCAATCGCCTGTCTCATCTTGTCACGGTTGGGCGCGCCGATGACCGCAAAGAAGGACATCTTTTCGACGTTACCGGTGAGACCGCTCCACAGGTGGGCGCCTTTGCTGCTGTTGAAAGTGCTTCTGTCATTGGTGCCATCCCACTGCAGGAAGGACATCTGATCTTTGTACTCGATGAGCAGATCCATCAGGTCGGCGGCGTAGTCAGCCTGCTCCTTCTGGATGTCTTCGCGCATGGCCATCTCATTGGCCTTATCTCTGTTCCAACCATCGACATTCAACTGGCCCCAGCCCTCTTTGCGGATCGCGGGGGCGTTGTCAACGTCGTAGGTGTTGGTCTCAGCGGTGTTGCCGTTGGGGGTGGAGGGCTTGCTGGGGTCGTAGTCGGGGTTCAGCATGAAATCGCTGCGGATGTCAGCCTCGGTGAAGCCGAACTCGTCCGCCACGGTCAGACCCATCTCGATCTGCTTGCGCAGGGTATCGATGGAGGGATACACAGAGGACAGACGGCCCTGCATGCCGTAACCGTCGATGTTGCCGGCCTCATAGATGGGTTTGAGCATCTTGATGGTCTGGCTCATCTTGGGCTCGTAGGGCTTGTTACTATCCTGGAAATCGTTGAAGTACAGGGTCCAGTCGGCGCCGTACATATTGGAGTATTTACGGGCGAACTCGAACGCCTTGCGGATATAAATGGACTCCGCTTCCAGTCTCGCATCCGGATCATCGTCCAGATCGGGACGACGGAAGATTTTGCCCCACTGGCCGTTCTGCTTCAGGGGGTCGTCCATGTTGCGAACCTGGCCGGTGTAGTCGTCCAGCGCTTCGTTGACAACATCCCAGGAGTAGATGACGTCGTTGTACGGAGCGTATTTCTCCATCATCTGCTGGATGTAGTTTTCCAGACGGGCCAACATGGTTTCGGGGCTAGCCCAATCGGGGTTCTCTTTGTCATAGTAGAAGCCGTTCATGAAGAAGTACATCGGCTGTTGGCCGCCGTGCCAAACCAGCACGTGCGCGCGGACGTGCTTCTGCTCGCGCTCGGGAACGGTCGCGTTGTAAGCACGGACCTGATCCAGAGTATTCATAACGCTCGGGCGCTCGACGAGGACGACATTGCGGTTCGCCTCTTCGATCGCAGCGGCCTTCTCTTCCTCGGAGAGAGCTGTATTGGCGTTGATCTCTTCAACAGCTTTCACATAAGCCTGACGGGAAAGGCTGTTTGTATTGTTGTTGCCGATCTGGCTATCCAATTTGAGGGCGTTGCTGGGGCTGTTGCTCTTATAATGGTAGAGCTGCTGCTGGTTGTTCCAGTTGCCAAAGGTGCCCATCATCCAGTAATCTTCATACTCTTCCCACAGGGAGGGAAGGGTGTAGTCCACCGCCAGAGCAGTGGTGGGGAAGCACGATACAGCGAGAACCAACGCGAGAACCAATGCTAGAATCCTTTTTTTCACAGTTTTCTCCTCCTTAAATTTAGGGTCGAAATTGTTCCAGTGCCTGACAATTGTTGTTTTGGACATCTCTCCTTTTTACCACCTCGTGCAGATGGATCATACGACATATCCGGATATCAAGTACACGCCAGCCTGCACAGAAGCGATTATATTTATTGTAGTGTGCACGGGCACGAGTTGGAGCTAAGGAATAGGTTGTATATACACGTTTAATCGGAATTGTATAACAACGCTATTTTTGAGATGATTGTCTCATATTTTGATTCGTGCCCGTGCACAAAACGGCTTAAAATTTTTATAATCAAGCTATATTTTATTTTTTTAACAATATTTAGTTTTAATAGGGAACAATTATGTGCTCGTGCACAAAAATGTGGAAGAGATTTCCTTTTAATCTTAATGATACCACTGCGAACTTGCAAAGTAAATATATATAATTCATAAAATTAATTTACATTTTTTATACGATTAATTTATAAATGCTAAAATAGTAGATAAAAAATTAAATGTAGTCAAAAAATCCTTGAATGGTCAGACATTAATGCGGTTTAATATTTATAAAAAATAGCCACAGGCTATTTTTTACGCGCATCCGGCTGGGCACGATCATTTCATTGCCCGTGGCGGACGGAGCCGTCATAGGGGGATTTTTACTTTTAGCGTCGATGGAGTTGTGCTCTGGCAATTGATCTAACTGCATATTGAATCTGGACGTTATCAATGATATGATTGACATGACAAGTTTGAACTTAGGGAGGTATCTTTGTGAACTGTCCAAACTGTGGAAAGGAAATGCAAGAAGGTTTTTTGCAGGCTGGAAATTTGCTTGCTTTCAATAAAAAGCGGCACAAACTCTCTTTAAATCCAAAGGATCCAGAAGATACCATGATTGCCCGAAAGGCATTTACAGCAACCGATTTTAGCGGATTTATTTGCAAAGAGTGCGGTCTGGTGATTTTTGATTATAAGAATCCGATTGTCCACTGGTGATACAATTTCTCATCTGGACATTTTGATGAACAATTATATGCCGGCGGCTGGAGAAGACGATCCAGCCGCCATTTTATTTATGTTGCGATGCGGCAGCTGCTTCCGGTTTTCCCAGGCAAAACATTGATGCGGGCGGGAATACACTCTTTGAGCTCAGCGACGTGCGAGATGATCCCCACCACCCGGCCGCCGTTCTTTAAAGACATTAAGGTTTGCACCGCCGAACCCAAGGATTCCTCGTCGAGCGTACCGAACCCCTCGTCGATGAACATGGTGTCGATCACCACGCCTCCCGAATAGATCTGCACGATATCCGCCAGACCGAGGGCCAAAGCAAGGGAAGTTTTGAAGCTCTCGCCGCCCGAAAGCGTGGTGATGTGGCGCGCCTTGCCGCTGAAATGGTCGAGAATTTCGAGGTTTAGTCCGGAGGAGCGGCCGAACTTTTCACGGTCGGTCCGACGGCGCAGTTCATAGCGGCCGTTGGTCATTTGGTCGAGCCGCAGATTGGCGAGAGCGATGATGTCGTCAAAATAGGCGGCCAACACATAGCTTTCAAAGGAGATGCGCTGTGCGTTGTTTCCGCTCGAGAGCCGGTACAATTCATTGACATTCTTGTACTCGTCAAAAAGCGCCTCCATGCCGTCGAACCGCTGTGCGATCGCGTTGCACGCCTGCGTGTTGATCTGTAGACGCGCAGAAAACTTTACCTTGTCGCTGCTGCGCTGCGCCAGTTCCTCGGTGAGAGCGCGATGGCGCTGTTGAAGCGCTGCGAGATCGATTGGCTGTTGCTTCCCGAGTTCCGTTTCCAACACACCCAACTCAGCCGAAATAGCCGCAGTGGCGTTTCCATAGTTTTGGACGATCTCCTCCAGCTTGGGAATCTCCTCCTGCGCATCGCGGTACTCTTCATACATTTCACGTGAAACAAAACAGTGGGACTGTAGCTCTGCATGGAATTTTATCTGTGCCGCGAGGTACTGCTCATTCAGCGGCGTCAGCTTCTCCTGCGCCAGCTCGATGGTTTTGCGAATCTCTTCAAACTCGGATTTTGCGCTGATATACTGTTGGGTCGTGGCGGCGATCTGGCCGTCGATCTGTTCGATCTGTGTTCGCAGCGAAGCAGACAGAGCCTCGATCTGGCGCGCGTTTTTCATCCCTTCGGAGAGCTGAGCTTCCAGCTCATCAATCTGCGCCTTTTTGGCATCGATCTCCGCTTTGGTGCGCTGAATCCGGCTGGTCAAGCGGGCAATCTCCTCCAAAACGAAGATTTCATCGTTGTAGCGAGGATCGGACCGCTCCTCAAATGCCTTTTCCTCCGCGATTTCCCATTCCAATTGTTTTTTCTGCTTTTGCAGCGTGGATTTTTGCGCCTGAAAACGCTCCACGGTTTTGCCGACCTCATCCATACGGTTTAAAATGTCCGCCTCGTCGAATGAGAAGACATCGTCCATGTAGTTGAGCTGCCGGAAGGTTGTCTTGAGTTCGGTTTCTAGGGAGGATATTTTGGCGGACTGTTCGTCCAGCCTGCCCTTTGTTTGATCCAGGTCATTTTGTGTGGGCATATCCTTTTCCAGGCGCGCCGGATCGGGATGGCTGACCGAGCCACAGACCGGGCAAGGGAGATGATCCTCCAGGGTGCGCGCCAGCAGACCGGCCTGTGCGCTGAGGAAGCGGTCGTACTGCTGGATATATTCATTTTTTAACGAAAGAAACGCCTGGTTTTCTTCCATCAGTTGCAGACATAATTCGGAGAGCCGCTGCGCATAGCCCAGCCTTTTTTCCGCCTCATCCAATTGGACGAGCAATTCCGACCGGGCTTTGAGCTTTTGCAGAGTCTGTTCCTTGCAAAGAGCCTGAGCCAGCTTTTGGCGCAATTCGACGAGTTCCGCCTCGCAACGCTCCCTTTTTTGCAGCGAGGAGTAGGCGGAATCGAGGGCTGCGCGCTGTTCGATCAACGCCTGCTTCGCCCCCTCGCACGCCTTGGCTTCCTCCATCGCATTTTTTGCCTTCTGCATGGCGATCGAATAGACCGGTTGTCTGCTCTGGCAGCCGCGCAGCTCCTGCCGGTATTGCCTGATCTGACTACCGAGCTGCTCCATCAACTGCTCCGACCGGCTGGCCTGTTGCGCGCCGCGGATGCGGTCCAGTCGGATTTTTTGCTGATCGACATAGCCGCTCTTCTTTTGCAGTACCGCCAGCTTTTTTCGCAGATCCTCGCGCTGTTCCAGCTTTTTGTTGATAGCCGCTGCCTGCTCGGGATTGAGACGATCGCGTTCCTCAGTGATCTGTGTGATGCTCTGCTCCAACTGCTCCAGCGCATTGCAGTCCTGTCCGATCAGACGCTTGAGCGCTTCCAACAGGGTGGGCGCATCGATGCTCGCCGCCTGCGTCATCGCATATAATTCCGCGTCGCCTGCACAGTCGATGCCGCCTGCCAGCACTTTAATTGCATCCAATTGCTTATGGATGGTGTCGTCCAGCTTGCGCGACCGTTCGCCGAGCGCCTGAGAGAAGCGGTCAAACAGTTGGGTGGAGAAGATGCGGCGGAAAATCTCCTGCTTGTCGTCGGAGGACGCCTCCAGCAGGCGTTTAAACTCCCCCTGTGCCAGCATCACGATCTGTTTAAACTGCGCAAGGGTAAGCCCCAGGATCTCGCCGATGCGCAGATTGACTTCGGCTGTCCCTGTGACCACGCTGCCATCGGGCAGGGTCAATTCCGCTTTGGCCGGCACGGTGGTCATTTGCCCCTTGGTATTGAGTTTTTGCTGCTGCGGCTGCCGAAAGATAGAAAACCGCTTTCCGCGCAGTTCAAAGTCGAAAGCGACCGCACATAGCACGCCCGCTGGGGCGAAATCGCTCTTAAAGTTTTCATTCTGCCTGCTGTCGCCGCTGGCCCTGCCGTACAAGGCGAAGCAGATAGCATCGAAAATCATGGTCTTGCCGGCACCGGTCGGCCCAGTCACCAAAAAGATGCCATTTTCTGTCAGAGAGGAAAAATCGATCGTCTCGCTGCCGGCAAATGGGCCGAAAGCGGTCATCGTCAGCTTCAGCGGCTTCATTCGACGTCACCTCCCTGCAAATCCTGAAAAATACCTGCGGCAATCTCGCGGCGCGTCTCGGTGATGGGCTCCTGTTTGACACTGTTGTAAAACATCTCAAACAGCTCCTGCGGTGTCTTGTTTTTGACAGCTGCCGCCGCGCCTGCCGCCGCGTCGTACTCCCTACGCCGCCCAGCCAGATCAAGGCCGATCAGATTGGGGTAGACCGCGCGCAGCCGGTCCATCGCGTTGGGGATGAGGCTATCATCGGATAGCTCTGCAAAGATATAATCTTCACGGTTGGCTTTGTCGTGCCCCGGTTCGGTCAGTTCCTCGAAGCTCCCGGCGACAATGCGCAGATCGCGTCTTGGGGTCAGCGGGAACTGCTTGATGCTGGTATTTCCTTTCTCGTGGAAGTCCAGCGTTGTAATCGACTTGGCGCAGCCGCTTTCCTGCACCGAATATTTGAGCGGTGAACCGCTGTACCGGATGGAGTCGCGGCCGACCTTCTGCGGGCGGTGCAGATGGCCGAGCGCGACATAGTCGAAGGCATCTAAATAGCCCGCGTCGATCAGGTCACTGCCGCCCAACTGAATTTCCGAGTCGCTGCGCTCCACCGCATCCGGGTCGCGCAGCATCGAATAAAAGCCGTGAGTCACCAGGATGTTGCGCGCATCCCGGTCGAGGGCGGGCAGGTTTTGTTCCATCACCACGCGCAGCGCGTCGTCACAGCTGTGAATTTTTCTCTCGGGAAAGTCGGCCCGCACCAGTGCAGGCTCCAGGTAGGGCAGGCAATAAAAATGTATGTCGCCGAACGTGTCCCGCAGGGTGACGCGGCGAATCTCTTTGCAGTAGACGCCCTCCAGATAGAGGCCGGACCGCTCGTACAGCCGGCTGGCAAACGCCAGACGCTGCGGGCTGTCGTGGTTGCCGCTCACTGCAACGATCGGGATACCCGCTTCAGCGGTGATGCGGTAAAACGCCTCGTCAAGCAGAGAGACCGCGTCGGTGGATGGAATCGACCGATCGTAGAGATCGCCCGCGACCAACAGCAGCTCGGCCTGCTGCGTTACCAGAAAATCGATGATCTGGTTGAGAATATACCGCTGGTCCTCCAACATAGAAACCCCGTTGACCAGCTTCCCGATGTGCCAGTCCGAGGTGTGTACTATTCTCATATCGACAAAACCCCCGTCAAAAGATGAAGATATGTTTTAAAACAATTGTACCGTATTTGTCGAGAATAGTCAAAAGAAAAATCCCAGATATCCCCAAATGGGATGTGAAAAATCACAGTCTATTTTGCCGCCTGTCCACATATAGTTAGGGTGAGGCGTGTCCCGAAACACGCCTGGAAACGGCGAGAATAACGAGGGAGGCTGGAAGATGGCAAGACGTGAAGCGAAGGGCGGCGGCTACGGCGGGCTTACCACTCAGCAGGCGAGCAAACGCCTGTTTGAGTTCGGGGAGAACGTACTGGAGTCGGGCAAGCGACACAGCGCGATGAAGATGTTCCTGGGGCAATTCAAAGATTTGATGGTGATTATCCTGTTGATCGCAACCGTTCTTTCAGTTTTCATGGGCGAAGCGGTCGAGGCGCTCACCATCGTTTTAATCGTACTGGTCAACGCAATCCTGGGCTTTCTGCAGGAATACCGCACAGAAAAGACGCTGGATGCGCTCAAAGAGATGGCTGCACCCCACGCAAAGGTGATACGCGACGGCAAAAAGACCGAGCTCCCGGCGATTGAGCTGGTGCCGGGTGACCTCATCCTGTTGGAGGCCGGGGACCGGGTGCCCGCCGATGCGCAGGTGATTGAACAGAGCGCCTTGCAAGCTGATGAAGCGATGCTCAGCGGCGAGTCTCTGCCGGTGGAGAAAAAGGCGGATCAAAATTTTGAGCATCCGTCGCGGGAACATGATACCATGGTATTCATGGGCACCAACATCGTCAAGGGACGCTGCAAAGCGATTGTCCTGGACACGGGGATGCGCACCGAGATGGGCAAGATTGCTGGACTGCTCACCGGCATTGAAGAGGAACCCACGCCATTACAACAAAAGCTGGACGGCATGAGCAAATATCTCGCGTTCGGCTGCCTCGCGATCTGCGCGATCGTCGCAGTCACAGGCATTTTGCGGGGCGAGCCGATTTTCGACATGATCCTGACCGGAATTTCGTTGGCAGTCGCTGCGATTCCGGAGGGACTCCCGGCGGTGGTGACCATTGCGCTCGCGCTTGCGGTCAAGCGGATGCTCGGTCGCAACGCTTTGATCCGAAAGCTCCATGCTGTCGAGACGATGGGGTGCGCGGGGGTCATCTGTTCGGACAAGACGGGAACCCTAACTGAAAACCGGATGACAGTGAAGGAACTTTATACAGCCCAGCGCCAGGTAAATATCACCGGCAACGGAGCGGAAAAAGCGGGCGAGCTGATCTGCAAGGGGAGCAGCGTGGGCGTAGCCGCACAGCCGGACATCCGGCTGCTGTTGGATATCGCAGTGATGTGCAACAACGCGAGCCTGGAACAGGAATCGGAGGATCTGTTCGCGCTGCACAAAAGCAAAGCGCAATGGAAGGTGGCGGGGGAACCCACTGAAGCTGCGCTACTCATCATGGCAGCCAAAGCCAACGTCACACAGAAGAGCGCCGCGGTCAGCTACACCCGCGTGGAGGAGCTTCCATTCGATTCCTCCCGCAAGTGTATGTCGGTCGTTGTGCAAGATCGAGGAGGTTCGCGCTATCTGCTGACAAAAGGAGCTCCAGATATTATTCTGGAAAAATGTTCGCAGTATCAGGACGACCGGGAACAGAAGCCGCTGCTCTCCACGGTGCGCTCCTCGGTGGAGGACGCCAACGAGCGGATGGCAAAGAAGGCGCTGCGCGTGCTGGCATTCGCTTACCGGGAGCTCGGTCCAGGTGAAGAACCGCGGGAGGAGGGGCTTACCTTCGTAGGGCTGGCCGGTATGATCGATCCGCCACGCAAAGAGGCCTATGAGGCGGTTCGCAAATGCCGCAGGGCGGGCATCCGCACGGTGATGATTACGGGCGATCACAAGCTGACCGCATCGGCGATCGCCTCCGAGCTAGGTATTCTGCGGCACAACGATCAGGTGCTCACCGGCAAGGAGATCGACCGCATGAGCGACGGGGAGTTTGAAGCGGCGGTGGGGAAGACCGCGGTGTTCGCCCGCGTCTCACCCGAACACAAGTTGCGGATTGTGCGTGCATTGAAAAAGCAAGGCAACATCGTCGCGATGACAGGCGACGGGGTGAACGACGCTCCGGCTGTTAAAGAGGCGGATATCGGTGTCGCCATGGGTGAGGGCGGAACCGATGTCACCAAGGAGGCGTCCTCGGTGATTCTGCTGGACGATAACTTCGCCACGCTGGTTGCGGCGATCGAAGAGGGGCGGGTGATCTACCGCAACATCCGTAAGTTCATCCGCTATCTCCTCTCCTGCAACATCGGCGAGGTGATTACGATGTTCGCCGGGATGTTGATGGGGATGCCGGTGATCCTGCTTCCCATCCAGATTTTGCTCATCAATCTCGCCACCGACGGCCTCCCCGCCATCGCCCTGGGCCTGGAACCGGCCGACAAGGACGTGATGGATGTGAAGCCGCGCAGCAAGAACGAAAGCATCTTCTCTGGCGGCCTGTTGTCCACCATCCTGTTCCGCGGATGTCTGATCGGTTTGACCACCGTCGCGGTGTTCAGCAACTTTATGCGGGAGTTCGGCGACTTGGATCTCGCGCGTACCGGTGCGTTTGCCACCCTGGTGATTACCCAGTTGATCCATGTGTTCGAGTGCAAGAGCGAGGAACACGGCCTGTTCGGCATCAATCCGCTGAACAACAAAAAACTGATTCTGGCGGTGCTGGTATCGGCTGGCGTGCTATGGGCAGCGATCTATCTGCCGTTCCTGAACGGTATCTTCCGTACAGTTCCACTCGGTTGGCACCATCTGGCGACCATGGCCGTCTATATCATGTTTGCCCCCATCTTGTCCTCCATCCTCATTTTGAGTAAACGCAGGCCAAAGAATTTTATCACCCAGGAGGAGACTGCCGCCGAACCGTAAAACAGCAAAAGGGGCCCGAAGGAACTTTCCTTCGGGCCTCTCACTTTATCTTGGAGAAATTATCTCCCGCTTCATAGCGCGGATTACGGCTTTATCCCCGCGGCTCACCTTGTTGGACTCGAGTATCTTTTGCAGCGCCTTTTGATAGGTGACCACGTCGAGGCGGCAGGTGCGCAGATAGGAGAGGGTGCGTGCGGGGAATGCGGTATAGCAAGAACATACGGCCCAGGCTACCGCCATTTTGGCGTAGTATCCATCGGACTGTGCAGCGTCCAAGAGGGCGAGCACCGCGTCAAGGTGCGATTCGTCAATGTAGTAAAACAACAGCATCACCACGCCGAAACGCAGATAGTATTCCCGCTGGTCGCTCAGAAAAGGCTGCAAAAAATTCCACACCTGGCCGGGATACTCGCGCGCTATCTTGAGCCCGCTGCAAAAGCTGTCGCAGACCGACCAGTTGTCGATTTTCGGCAGGAACGCTTCGATCAACGGAAATATCCTCTCCGGTGGGAGTTGAACTGTGCCGATCACCATGCCCTGCAACATGATCTCTTCAAAGGTGTTATCCGATGCCGTTTGCAGATAGGACTGCCAGTCCTCTCGCACAAGCTCCGCGGCGATCTTGCGCAGTGCGGGCAGCCGAACCCCCAGCAGGGTGGTGGGATCGATGGTGGGAATCAGGGAGCTGGCAAATCGCTGATAATCCGGCTCAGCGAGGGCGCGAAGTCGCTGGGCGATCTCGTTCTTATCCATGATGCACCAGAAGTATCTTCGTCTGATCTACTTTGTCCGCGTATCCCACCAGTGCACCAATTCGAAGGTCTGATTCTGAATGGTGCCAAATCAATTTTGCCATACAGCTTCCCCCTAATATAATGACTATCATTATTATAGCATACAGCAACACGTTCTGGAATGCGGGCCGCACGATTTGAAAAGTTTATAAAAAATAGTAGCAAGGCTACTATTTTTTACGCGCATCCGGGCACTCCGTGCCTGTGCGCTTTAGATTCTAAGGCCGCGAGCCGGTTTTTTTATAGCTTTGCTGCGAAAAGCTATAAAAAATTCAAACATTTTCCTCGCAAGGATACCATTTTTCGCCGAAAGGAGGTATAATAATACGAACAGCTTTTGACAAGGGGATTTTTCGTGGACAAGTATAGAAAGTTGATTTCCAATACGGTAATTTTTGCGATCGGCACCTTTAGCTCCAAGGTGCTTGTCTTCTTTTTGATGCCGCTTTACACCAGTGTGCTGGATCCGGAATCGTACGGCGTGGTGGATTTGATTGTGCAGACCGGCAACCTGCTCATTCCGATCGTATCGATCGGTGTCATCAATGCGGTGGTCCGCTTTGGCCTGGATGATGCGGTACGCAAAAGCGATGTCTTTTCCACAGGTATCTTTACTATTCTCGGCGGTTTTGCCCTGTTGGTGGCTTGTTATCCGCTGTTGGATATGATTCCCAGTATCGCTGGGCACACCGTATTGGTCTATGTCTTTGTACTGATGTCCTGTACACGTTCCCTTTGTTCACAGTTCGTCCGCGCCAAGGGTTATGTGCGGCTCTACGCTTTCGACGGCGTGCTCAGTACCATCGCCACGATTCTGTTCAATGTGCTCTATCTGGTCGTGTTCCGTTGGGGCATCAACGGTTATATCATGGCGATTTTCAGCGCTGACCTGCTTTCCTCGATCTTTTTGTTTTTCACCGCTAAGCTCTACCGCTATATCCGGTTTCGCGGCATCCGGAGGGATACCTCTACGGCCATGCTGCGATACTGCATCCCGCTCATCCCCAATACTGTTTTCTGGTGGATCATGAATGCGGCTGACCGCTATATTGTGACGGAAATGATGGGGGCGCAGGCCAACGGCCTGCTCGCCGTCGCCTACAAGGTGCCGACCATCGTTAATCTGGTGTCCACCATCTTTATGGACGCTTGGCAGATTTCCGCGGTGACAGAAAAGGGGACGCTTGCGCGGGAGCGTTTTTTCACCAAGGTATTTCGCACCTACCAGTCCCTTCTTTTTTCTGCCGCGTCCGGCTTGATTCTGATTTCCAAACTGCTCACCCGTCTGCTGACTTCCAACCCGTCCTATTATCCTTCTTGGCAGTTTATCCCACTCCTGGTGATGGCGACGGTGTTCTCCTGTATGGGCACCTTTTTGGGTACGGTCTATATCGCGGAGAAGAAAAGCGTATTCACTTTGGTCACAACAGCGGTGGGCGCAATCCTCAATGTAGGGCTAAATCTGCTGTTGATTCCCCAATATGGTGTGAATGGCGCGACCTTTGCGACCCTCGTCGGATATCTCTGTGTGTTCGTTCTGCGCGCGATCGATACGCGCCGCTATATCCGCATCCGGATGAATGTCACAAAGATGATCTTCAACACCGCTGTGCTGGGGGCGCAGTGCGCTGTGATGATTCTGGAGCTGCCCTATTGGATCGCATGGGAGATCGGGTTGACGCTGCTGATGATCGTCACCAATCTCGGGGGCATCGTCATGACGCTGCAAAAGTTGTTGGCCAAACGGCTCGGCGGCAAAGGGCGGACGGATGATAATTGAATCATGACAACAGAGCGGGATGGAATCCTGAAAGAGTGGGATTTCATCTCGCTTCTTTATTTAATTTTAACAATTCGTTCATTGCATTTTTGTGAATATTAAAATATAATTAGAGATGCTAATATTTAGGTAGACTAAATAAATGAGGTGAAAAAGTGCAAGACCAGACAGAAAAACTGGTGGAGGATCTGATTATCAATTTTAGCGATATGCGCCGCCAGCATATGAGTAGGCACGCCAGCCGGGAGCAGTGCCTGTGGGAAGGGGAGCGCGCGGTAATGTTCTGTGTACATTCTGCTGGTCCTGCCGGGATGCGTGCGACCGACATCGCCCAAGCGCTCAATGTAGCTGCTCCCACAATTACGCCGGTGCTCAATCGGCTACAGGCCAAAGGCTTCGTCTCACGGGGAAACGATGAGCGGGATCGCCGTATCATCATGGTCTCGTTGACGGAGCGTGGCGAAGAGGTGCTGCACCAGTGCATGGAACACCATCGCGGGGAGGTTCGCGGGTTGGTCGACTATTTGGGCGAACAGGAAGCGCAAAACCTCCTGAGAATTATGGAAAAGGTCAAGGATTATTATAGCAGAGTCTACAAACGTTAAAGGGGGAATCCTATGCGTACCATCTTGAAAGAAATGAAGCCGTTCGGTTGGACGGTGCTTGGAATTGTAATTTTCACTTTTTGCAGTGTGTTGGCGGATTTGCAGCTGCCCAATCTCCTTTCTAATATCATCAATAAAGGTATTGTGGAGGAAAACACCGCTTACATTGTGGAGATTGGCCTGTTGATGATCGCATTTGCACTGTTCAGCGCGATATGCAACATGTTCAACGGCTTTCTGTCTTCTCGCATGTCCACTGGGATTGGGCGCAATCTGCGCCGCAAGGTGTTTATAAAGGTGGAGAGCTTTTCACTGCACGAATTCGACCAATTCGGCACCGCATCGCTCATCACACGCACCACCAACGACATCAATCAGGTGCAGCAGTTTATGATGATGTTTATGCGCGTGGTGCTGCAAGCGCCGATCATGGCGGTAGGCGGCATTATCATGGCGGTGAGTAAAAATGCGGGCCTCTCCGCGATCATCTTCGCCTCTATGGCTGTTTTGATAACGGTTGTCTTCTTGATCGCCCGCAAGGCCATGCCGTTGTCTCAGACCATGCAGAAGAAGCTGGATAACGTCAACCGCGTCATGCGTGAGAAGCTCACCGGTATCCGCGTGATCCGTGCATTCAACACCGATGAGCATGAGAAAAAACGGTTCGATGCCGCTAACATCGATCTCACCAAGACCACACTCAAGATGCAGAGGATGATGACATTGCTGATGCCCACCGTCATGCTGGTAATGAACGCCACCACCATTGCAATTGTGGCAGTCGGTTCCCGCTGGGTGGCCGCAGGTTCTCTGCTCGATGGCGACGTAGTCGCGGTGATCCAGTATGTTATGCAGATTATGATGTCGCTGACCATGCTTTCGATGATCTTTGTGATGATGCCCCGCGCGACCGCTTCGGCGGAGCGCATCAACGAGGTGCTCTCGACCGAGCTTTCCATCACCGAGCCGGAAACCCCAGTCGAAATTGGCCAAAGCCGCGGATATGTCGAGTTTCGCGATGTCAGCTTCAGCTTTGACAATGCTGAGGAGGCAGCGCTCTCCCATATCTCCTTTTCTGCTAAGCCGGGTGAGACCACCGCGATCATCGGCAGCACCGGCAGCGGCAAAACTACGCTGGTCAATTTGATTCCGCGGTTGTACGACGCAACTGAGGGTCAGGTTTTGGTGGACAGAGTGGACGTGCGGGAGTACGACACCAAGACCCTGCGCGATAAGATCGGTTATGTGCCGCAAAAGGCAGTTCTGTTCAGCGGAACCATCGCAGACAACATCCGATATGGCGACGAAACCGCAGGAGACGAGGACCTCAAACGGGCGGCACAGCTCGCTCAGGCGTGGGATTTCATCGAGGAAAAACCAAAACAGTTGGGCGAACATATCGCACAGGGCGGCACCAATGTCTCAGGCGGCCAGAAACAGCGCCTTTCGATCGCCCGCGCATTGGCAAAACGCCCCGAAATCTATATTTTTGACGATAGCTTCTCCGCGCTCGACTTCAAAACCGATGCTCAGTTGCGCAAGGCCCTCAAGCCCGTAACAAAGGACGCCACTGTAATCATTGTGGCACAGCGCGTGAGCACTATCATGGATTCCGACCGTATTCTGGTGCTGGACGAGGGCCGTGTGGCCGGCGAGGGCACCCACCAGCAGCTGCTGGAAAATTGCGAGGTTTATCAGGAGATCGTGTCGTCGCAATTTTCAGAGGAAGAACTCACGAAAGGGGGCAAGGCGTAATGGCAAAGCACAGAGGTATTGAGTTTACCGACGAACGGGCCAAGGACCTGAAGGGGACCTATAAGCGCCTGTTCCGCTACATCGGCCAATACAAAGTTGGTTTTACATTGGTCGTCATCTTCGCTATTCTGGCTACTGTGGCCACTGTATTGGCGCCATTGGTGCTGGGTCTCACAACCAACGAGCTGCACCGCGGCATCGTCGATGCTGCGAACGGTGGAACGGGAGTTGATCTCGCCCTGATCGGCAAGATTCTGCTCGGGTTGGGCGCACTTTACCTGTTTTCGGCGCTGTTCAAATATCTCGAGCAATATCTGATGGCCGGGGTATCGCAAAAGACGATGTATACGCTGCGTAAAGCGGTGGATGAAAAGATCAGCCGTCTGCCGCTCAACTATTTTGATACCCGCACCTTTGGCGATGTGCTCAGCCGCGTCACCAACGATGTGGATACAGTACAGCAATCGCTGCAGCAGGGTATCACCCAGATTATCACCTCGGCGACCACCATCGTCGGCATCCTCATCATGATGATAAGCATCAGCCCTATCCTGACCGCGGTGGCTCTGTGTACCCTGCCGTTCTCCTTCCTGGTTTCGATCGGCGTGGTGCGGAAATCCCAGGGACTGTTCCGTGGGCAGCAGAAGGCCATCGGCGACATCAACGGGCATGTGGAGGAGATGTACACCGGCCACAATGTCATCAAGGTGTTCAACCGCGAGGAGCAGGTGATCGAGACCTTTGACCAGATCAACGATCGCCTCTACAATTACGGCTGGAAGGCGCAGTTTCTTTCCAGTATTATGATGCCGTTTATCAGTCTGATCGGCAACATCGGCTATGCCCTGATTGCGATCCTCGGCGGCCTCGGGGTCATCAGCGGCCGCATCTATGTGGGCAGCATTCAGTCGTTCATCCAGTATATGCGCCAATTCACCCAACCGATTGTGCAGACCTCTCAAATTATGAATCTGTTGCAGTCCACGGGCGCGGCGGCTGAGCGCATCTTCGAACTGCTCGACGAGGAGGAGGAGCTGCCCGACAAGGAACCGGCGGCGAAGCTGGAGAATGTGCAGGGCAACGTCGATTTTACCCATGTCTCGTTCGGCTATAACCAGGAGCGCACGCTCATTCACGACCTCAACATCCATGTACACAACGGGGAACAGGTGGCGATCGTCGGGCCCACCGGCGCTGGCAAGACCACCATTGTCAATTTGTTGATGCGGTTCTATGAGATCAATGGAGGAAGCATCGCCATCGACGGGGTGGATATCCGCGATCTCAGGCGCGCCGACCTTCGCGATCAGTTCGGCATGGTGTTGCAGGATACCTGGCTGTTCAAGGGTACGATCCGCGAAAATATCGAATACGGCCGGTTGGGCGCCAGCTTTGAGGAGGTACAGGCCGCCGCGAAGTCGGCCCACGCCCACAAGTTTATTATGCAGCTTCCGGGTGGTTATGACTTTGTGCTCAATGAGGATGCATCCAATATCTCGCAGGGACAGCGTCAGTTGCTCACCATCGCCCGAGCAATCCTCTCCGAGCCCAAGATTTTGATTCTGGATGAGGCGACCAGTTCGGTCGACACCCGCACCGAACAGCGCATCCAGCGCGGTATGCACAACCTGATGAAGGGCAGAACCAGCTTTGTGATCGCGCACCGCCTATCCACCATCAAGGATGCGGACATCATCATGGTGCTGAGGGACGGCGACATCGTCGAGACCGGTACCCATCAGGAATTGCTTGCACAGAACGGATTTTACGCGCAGCTCTACAACAGCCAGTTCGCTTCCAACAATATCGCCTGACCGCTGCGGCCGGGCAGAAACAAAAACACCGTTGATCGAAAGACCAACGGTGTTTTTGCGTTTAGGGTTATTGTATGATATTTATAATCAGGCCATTTCCAGCCGGATTACCGTTTGGTCGTCGCGCAGATAGACGCCGCTCGTCTCCAATGGGGCAGAAGAGGATGCGTCATAACTTTCTGCGGAGGACGTGTCCTGTGGGAGGGATTCAGCTCCCTCCTCGTTGGAAGTATCGCTGGAGGGTTCTTCATCCGGTTCGCTTTCTTTCTCCATGCCAAGCTCTTCGCGGGCCAGGCGGATTTCCTCCTCAGCCTGCGCGATGCGCTCCTCGGGGGAGAGCTCCTCGGCATCGCGCTGGTCACCGCGAACCCTCTGCGTCAGCGATTCGACACTTTGGTTGATCTGCACCGCATTGCCCAGATTCAAGTAATAGGAATAGTAATCTTCCTGCTCCTCAGCAGTGCTCAGGTCGATCGAACGGAAGCGCAAACCGGTGGTTTGCAGCTCAGTGAGAACCCGTTGGCAGGCCGCGGCAAATTCGGCTTTGTCCTTGTATGTCCCGGTAAGGGAGATGTCGATGCCGATGCGGTCGGACGCCTTTAACTCTGCGAGGGTCAAATTTCCATCCTCAGGGATCTGTTGACGCAGTTCCAACCAGGTGTGGATCGAGGCCACAGGGGAGTCTTGGAGCGCCTGATAGCAGAGGGCTTCCGCATCCGCTTGGAGATCGTTTTCCAGGTGGTAACGCACAGGGCCATACTGTTTCCAGATCGGTGGAATCGCCACCGCACCCACGCTGGCGCAGATCAGCAGGAAGCAGACAAAACCGCTGAGAAAATCATATTTGAGGGTATCTTCCCGATGAAAAAAGTAGTTGATGAGAATTTCCAGACCCAAAAAGATCAGCACGGCGGGTGCGAGCTTTAACACAGCGATGATATCGAACTGGGGACAGAACAGGCTGACGATTGCACAGATGCCGGCCGCGATCAGGGCGATGCCCATGGTCATGGTTCCCACCCGTCGGACCTTTTTGGGCGGTTGAGATACAGAACTGTGGTACGCTTCCGAATAAGTGGGGGAAGAGGGCGCTGTCGCTGCGGACTGCTGCTCCTGTTCTGCTGCGGTGTTTTCATATTCGTTAAGTCTCATGGTTGTCTCCTCCGTATTCAACAAAGTCATCCTCCTGCGCGTCCGGGGAAGCCGCCTTTTTGCGGCCGCCTGCAACCAGCCAGAAGCCGAGGATGATCACCGCAATGGCCACAATCAGGGTGGGCAAACTGCGCATCAGGTGGGCGACCCAGGGGAAATAATCCTCGAGCTCCCACAGGAAGGAGCGCAAGAAGGAATTGTAGATCATATAGATACCGAGAAAGATGCAGATGCCACCCGCAAGGGCATGACGTTTTTTCATAATACCCATCCAATCCTTGCGGAACATCCGATCCAGATCAAATAAGAAGCGGTCTTCACAGGACATACGCTCTTCATAAGTCATGCTCTTGATATTAAAAGTATCGAAGAACGAGTAAAACCACAGGACCGGCAGCAAAACCGTCAGAAAACCAAGATTCAGAAATCCGGCGAGCGCCACGATGACGGAGAAAGTCAACATAATTGACACACCCTTTTTCATCATGCCCAAATACATCTGGCCGGCGCCGGGGATAAACGCGAAGCAAAAGGTTAAAAAGCTACTTTTTCTCATTCTGGAAAACTCCCTTCAAATCAAAGCTGATGAAAAATTTGTTGACGCCGTCGGTGAACTGTTGGCTCAGTTCGGCGGTTTTTCCGGTGAAACTCTGCGGAATCCCCATAATCGCCGGGGTGTCTGTTGCCGGCAGCTTCATCTGAAATGCACCGCTCAGCCAGAGAATCATGGTGAAGCAGGCGGCGAACCCGGCCGCCACGTAACGATTTAAAAAAATTACGCGCGCCCGCTGGCGGATGCGTTTCATCACACCAGGGCGTAACGGCTCTGGAGGTTCGAGCAGACAATCTTCACACAGTAAATCGGTGTATCGCTCGGTACAGCGGTCGCAAAACGATAGATGTTCCGCGATTTCCAGCCGTTCCAGCTCCTCGGGCAGTTCGGCGATCAAATCCCGCAGGGCCTGGTCTGTGAGATGCCCGTCGGGAGTAAAGTATTCCTTCATGTCTGTTTTCCCTCCTTTCCCAGTTGCTGCTGCAACAATAGTTTTGCGCGGTAAATTTGGGTTTGCACGGTTTTTCTCGGCCGACCCAATGCCAGTGCAATTTCGTCCACATTCTTTTCCCGAAGAAAATAGAGGACGGAGACCATGTGATAAGGTTCCTTCAGCGCTTCAATTTTGTCACGGACCAATTCTATCGCTTCATTGGAAACATAGATCTGATCCGGTGTATCTGTGGCGGGAATACCCTCAAAGGTGTCGTCGCCGCTGACCACCACCCGGCGCATGTATGCGCTTTTGAGGTGATCCTTGGCCTTGTTGGTGGCGATGCGGGCCAACCAGGGCTTCATATTCTCGGGTGGACAGCTGTCCCGATGCTTGTACGCGGAAAGAAAGGTTTCCTGCGCCAGGTTCTGCGCTTCCTGATAATCATGGATCATTTGATAGCAGATGGTAAACACCAGCTTTTCATAGCGCTCGACCAATTGTGAAAACTGTTCATTTGTCATGATCCGCTTGTGCTCACCGCCTTTCATCGCTGTACATCCCATACAACGAGGCTATAATTTGATCGACTTCAAAAAACGAAAGATTTATCCCAAATATATTTTTGGCGCCGCGTCGATTGTTTTTTCATTCCTCCTGTATTCTTACAATATCGCAAAAAATGATTAAAAAATCATAAAGATTCCCAAAGAGCAACGTGATATAATGAACAATAATGCAATATATCCCAAAAACAACAGGAGGAAGAGGAATGAAAAGGAAAATCGCACTGTTACTGGCGGTTGCATTGGCGTTGCCAACAATATCTGCACCGGCTTATGCCACAGACGGCGACGGCAGGCTTACGCCGGGAGACTTAAACTTCCGCAAGGTTTGGACCCACCGCAATATGTTCAACACACAGCTCACGCTGGACGAGTTGGACTTTGACACAGCGGCGGGCACGGAGGGCATCAGCGTACAGGATGGACAACTGGTGCTGCAAAACGAAACGGAAGAGGAGACATCCGGCCGTCTGCTGATCGGTGACCATACCCCTTACGGCGCGTACGATATCGAGGTGACCGAGCAGGCCCGGGGCACTGATGTCAGCCTCGAGCTGGTCAAGGATGAAAACAACAAGGTTATCATCACACAAACCAACACCGCAGTCAACACCGAAAAGCCGGAGTTTGGCGAAATTGCGGAAAGTTTGGTCTCAGAATTGGACATGTCCGACGCCGACCTTCTCTCTAAAACTGGCGTTTACGACGACAATGCCCCCTATTTGAGCGTCACTAAGACAGAAAGCGGCATTAAGTTTGCAGGGGATACCGGCCGCGGCGAAAGCTTTGTGCCGGTCGGCGCAGCGCGCCAGGGCTATGCGTATGAGGCGACCGTTTCATCGCAGACCACCGGCTACGCCAACCTGATTGTCAAACTGCGCAAGGATGCCAAAAACGGCATCTTCTTTGTACAGAAAGCGGATAGCGGCGAATGCTCCTACGAGATTTTTAAGGACGGTTCCAGCAAGGCCAGGGGAACCTTCCTGGCGGCCTCCACGGCGCATCCCGTGAGCCCCTACACGATGCGAATTGAAATTCAGGGCGAGAACCTGGTGTTCAGCCGCATCTCCGGTGAAAATATCGACATGTCGAAGTCGGTGGACGTCAGCGATGTGTTCGATTTCTCCGATCCCGATGTTATCAAGGATTTTGAATTTGTCATCGGCGGGCGCATCGACCCCAATCAGTCGGTGGAGTTCTCCTCCGCGCAGGTGTTCGATGCCCGCACCGAGCTTGATATGTCCAATCCAGACCTGTTGGGCATCACCGGTGTTTACGATGATGTTGGCGTTCCGCTGACGGTGGATAAGACGGAAGGCGGGATCAAGTTTACCGGCGGTTCAGCGGTAGGCGAAAGCTTTGTGCCGGTCAGCGGTGCAAAACAGGGCGCAATCTACGAGGCAACCGTATCTGGGCAGACCACCGGTTATGCCAACCTGATCGTCAAACTGCGCAAGGACGCCAAAAACGGCATTTTCTTTGTGCAGCGCTCCAACAACGGCAGTGTCAGCTACGAAATTTTTAAGGACGGCACAAGTATGGCGAGCGGTACGTTTTCCCCCGCCAAAAAGCTCACCATCGGCGAGCCGTATGTCATGCGTCTGGAGATTCAGGACAAAAATATCGTTTTCAGCCGCGACAGTGCAGGAGAAACGGATTTCTCCCAGTCGGTGGATGTCAGCGGTGTGTTCGATCTCTCCGATCCTGATGTGATTAAAGATTTTGAATTTGTTATCGGCGGGCGGATTCAACCGAATCAATCGGTGGAATACTCGGCTGCCCGCGTCTATGGCGAAAAGACCGACGGCCAGGTGGATCTCGATTTGAGCGATGTCTCCAAGCTGACCCGGTACGACGATATGATCAGCAAGAACGACAAAACCGTACTGATGAGCAACAACGCTGACGGCGAGCTGGTGATGCAGTGGGATGAGACCAGCACCAGCGCCTGCGAGAGCTTTGTCGCGGTCGGCAAGGCTCGTCAGGGGTTGGTTCACGAGGTGACCATCTCCGGCCAGGACAACGGCGGTGTGAGTAATAACGCCTATGTGCTGGCGGAGTTGCGGCAGGACGCCAACAACCGCATCCTGTTTGTTTCCCGCATCAACGGGAACTGCAACTACGAGATGTACAAAACCGGTTTCAACGGCGCGCAAAACGGGGGCAGCCTGTCCCTTCCCACCGCGTCTTATCCTTACAAGCTGCGCATGGAGGTACGGGGGAAAAACGTGATCCTCTCCCGTGTGTCGATGGACGGCACGGTGGAAGGCTCCGTGACCTACGACGTGAGCAGTAAATTCGATCTCACCAATACGGCCGTAATGAACAGCCTCGAATTTGCGGTGGGCGCACGCTTTGTCAACAATGGCGCCATCCGCTTCTCTGACGCAAAGATTTGGTATCAGGAGCCGGTAGATGACCCCGACGTACATAGCGGCGAACTCAAAATGGAGGCGTATTCCGGTGGAGAACTGGTTTCCAGCCGCGTGTTGGCAAGCGGCGAATTCTCCCTGCCGTACACCATCCGCGCTGATTTCGCGGCGAAATCAGCGGTGAGCGGAATCAACGCGGGCACTGGTACGGGCTACCTCAACGTGTGGCTCGTACAGGACGGCAAGGCCACGCTCACCAATGGGGGCGGTTATGACATTGACCTCAAAATAGATTTTTCTAATCCGGATGTGTTGTCCGGCTATAAGGCTTATCTGGGTTACAACGCGCAGCCTGGCAGCAGCGCGAAGATCGGCGGGGCGAACCATTACCTCACCGGCGGTGCAGCGCAGGCTGACCCCAAACCGCTGCACAACCAAAAGGGTGAAATCTTGCGCGAAGGCAGCAAAATCTGGATCGCCATGACCACCCGGGGCTACAGTATCAATTCCAGCTACCAGGGTATCTACAGCCTGGACCTCGCCACCAACGAGCTGGAGCTGGTGGGAACGATGGCATTTAACCTCTGCCAGGGTGGCGTGCGGCGCTACGGCCCGTATCACGCTTCAGATATCATCTACGATGAGACGAGTGGCAATTGGATTGTGATGACCACCAGCCATATCAACAATCACCAGGTCTGCTCGGGACTGATTCCGGAGGATCCACGGACCGCTGGCTTCCAGTTCGTCGATGTGCAGAAGGTTAATTATCCCGGTTCGGTTGGCAATGAGGAGGACGCCTCCCTCATCTTCGATGAAGAGGTGGGTAAATGGCGGCTGGTGATGTGCCATGCGCGCGACGGCGGCTACCAGCTTCCCCTGTTCGAGGCAGACAGTTGGGACGGCGAATACACCGAGATTGCCCGCTACGCGGAAATCCCCTGCACCGGTATCCAACTGCAAAAGCTGGACGGCCAGTATTATGTGTTCTTCGGGCGCAACACCGACAACTGTGAGGCGCTCTACTACCCCGAAATGACCAAGGCAGCGACCCTGAAAATCCAGAGTTCCCCGCGTTCCTACAATGTGTGGCCGGTCATTATTCCGCTCGAGGATGAGGATACGGGCGTCATGCGGTATTACATGCTTTCGTTTGACCGCGACACACATGGAGGCCCGCACTCCTACGGCAACATCTATTTGTACGAGGCGGAGGAGGCGGTTGGACTCCCGGCGGTGGAACCTGACGCTGAGGTCGAGGAGCTCGAGCCGATCATGGATGGCAAGATCACCTCGGCGCAGCAGGTCATGCAGATTCGCAACGATCTCTCCGGCAACTACACGCTGGAAGCGGATATTGACCTCTCCGAAGTGGAGAACTGGGTGCCCATCGGCACCAAAGAAGCGCCGTTTACCGGCAGCTTCAACGGCAACGGCCATGTGATCGCAAACCTGACCTCTGAACGTCCTGACGCGCTGGATGTGGGCCTGTTCGGCGTGATCGGCGCTGGGGCGAGTGTTTCCAACCTGACGGTGCGCGGCGCTGAGGTCTCCGGCCGCATCTACACCGGCATCCTTGCTGGGCGCAACGAGGGCGTCGTCACCGATTGCACTGTCAGCGGCGATGTCACTACCTATGCGGCGGGCGGCGCTCTGATTGGCCAGAACACCGGAAAAATCAGCGACAGCCATGCGATCGGCACTGTTGCCTCTGTTGGCGGCGACAGCGTCGGCGGCTTGGTCGGTGTCAACAGCGGCAACGTTGGAACAATCGATCTCAACAACAAAGGGATCATCGATGGATGCTCCGCACAGGTTGTGGTGACAGGCTTTACCAATGTGGGCGGTCTCGTGGGTCAGAACGACTGCGCTACGGTCAGCAACAGTATGGCCAGCGGCACAGTCGAAGGCGTCTCCTATGTGGGCGGTTTTGCCGGCCATATCGGGCGCAACTACGGCAACAACTCCACCTCTCCGATGAATCAATGCTTTGCCACTGGCGATGTCACCGGCCGTGTGGATATCGGCGGCTTTGCCGGTCACAATGACGGCGCATTGACCCAGTGCTTCGCCACCGGTGCGGTTTCTGGTGAAACCAGTGTGGGCGGATTCGTTGGACGCAACAACAACAAAGCCAATGTAAAGAGCAGCTTCGCTACCGGTTCCGTCGATGGCGGTGAGATGGCCGGCTCCCTGTTTGGGCGTAACTTCGGCTCCTTCTCCGGCAGCGCGGGCGCTCAGGGGATCGTTTCAATCGGCAACAGCGTACATTCTGTTGTTGAAGTGAGCCTTCCCGACCTGAGCTCCGCAGCGACCTATCGTGCGGGCGGCGCTCTCAGCGGTTATGATTCTTCCGTTTGGTCGCTGGAGGATGGGCAGTATCCTGAGCTGGAAAGCTCCACCATCGCGAACGAATTGGCTGTTGTGGAAGCGTACAATGCCCTCCAGGCTGTTTACGACCAGAATAAAGATCGCCTGGAGAAGGATTATACAGCGGACACTTGGGCTCCGTTTGCAGAAAAATTACAGGCCGCCAAGGATGCGCTGGACAAACTGAGCAACACCGCTGCGGAATTGGAACAGGCGAAAGCCGACTTGGAAGAAGCGGCATCCGGCCTGATTGCGGCTGATCCCGATGTCCCGGATGTGGACAAGAGCTTCCTCGAGGCCTTGATTACAGCGATCGACGGCAAATATGAGCAGAATCGCTTTACTAAAGAAAGTTACGATGCGTTGATTGACGCACTGAATGCTGCGCAGTCTGTAGTGGACAGCGAATCTGCGACTCAGCAGGAGGTCTACGAGGCATATCTCGCGTTGGTGAAGGCACGCGACGGGTTGACCTTTGCTGTGGACAAGAGCCTTTTGCAGCTCGCTGTGGACCTGGCGCAGCAGACGATCGACGAATTTAGCTCCGAATTGACCGGATCTTCGGTCGAAGCTCTGGAGGCGGTGATTAAGGCGGCGAACAAGCTCCTGGAAGATGATTCCGCCACCCAAGAGCAGGTCAATGCGATGTATACCGATGTGATGACAACCATCACGTCGGTGGTTGACCGCGCGAACCGCGATTACCTCACGGCACTCATCCGTGCGGTGGAGGCGCTGGGCGACGATTACAAACCGAGTACGCTGGCCCTTCTGGAGGAGGCGTTGCTCAAAGCCCAAGAGGTGGAAGCTGATACCGACGCGACCGACGAGGACATCCAGGATGCATACGATCAGCTCGCCGATGCCGTGAACGGCTTGCAGAAGCTGGCCAATAAGGACCTGCTGGAAGCATCCCTCAATCTGGCAAACGATATCATCTCGAGCGGCAAATACGACGAGGAAACCCTGGCCGCGCTGAACGCGCTGCTGGAGAGCGCAAACAGCTTGATGGACGATCCTGAAGCCGAGCAGGAGGCTGTTGATCAAATGGCAAAAGACCTGACCATCGGTGTGTCGAAGGTCCGCCTGGCCAAGGAAATCAAGGCGGTCAAAGCCGAAATGGAAATGATCGATCTGACGGAATATACTGAGGAGAGCGTCAATACTTTGTTGGACGCGATTGAAGAGGCGGAAGCTGCGATCGAATCCGAGGATTATACCGAAGCAGATGAAACGATCCTCCAAAGCAAACTGTGGGCAGGGCTGAACGGCCTCGTCCTGAATGCGGACGATCCCGATGAAAAACCGGATGTGAAGCCCCAGCCCACGCCGAGCAAACCGTCGAAGGGCTCGGTTGCAAAGGTGGACAACAGCGAATATTGGGCTGGCGTCAAGGAAAAGATCGAATCTATCGTTGAGGGGGGTTCTGTGAACGCGGAGCTGGAAGACGGTGCGATGTTGCCTGCAAATGTGATCGACGCGCTCAAAGGCAAAAATATCAACCTTGTCATCGCTGTGAAGGGCAAGGATGTAACCCTCAATGGAACCGGCCTTCAGGGCTACAGTGCGGCGGCGGTCTATTATACAGCGGATGAGATCATCGCTATGGCGGCATCCGCACAGACAGAGCCCACGACCGGCGGCAAGATCAGTGCTGCCGTCAACCCGGAGACGGGCGGCGAAGCGCCTGCGGAGGCTGCTCCGGTGGCCCCAGAAGCGGCTGTACCGGCGGAGCCCGTTCTCCCCGAGGCTCCTGCCGTGATTGAGCCTGTGGTTCCTGCAGCGCCTGAGGCCCCCTCAGCGCAGGTTGAGCCCGAACCGGTGGCTCAGAGCAATATGCTGTTTGTCTGGATCGTTGCAGCAATCGGTGTTGCGGCGATCACCGGCGCAGTGTCGCTGGCTATCATCAAGAAAAAGCAGGACAGCAAAAAATAATACCCCATAAATTACAGCGCCCCCGCAGAACCAAAAGGTCCGCGGGGGCGCTTGTTGCAAAGAAAAAGAGAGGATGGGACGCATCCTCTCTTTCAAAATTCTATTGCTTCGGATTATGCGCGGCAAAGTTCAACTGCAACTTCTGCCGCGGTGGAAGCGTCCGGGGTGTATCTGTCTGCGCCGATCTGCTGGCAGAATGCGTCGGTTACCGGCGCGCCGCCGACCATGATTTTGACTTTGTCACGCACTCCGGCGGTTTCAGCCGCGGCCACAACGTCCTTCATAACGCCCATGGTCGTGGTGAGCAGTGCAGAGCAACAGATGACAGTACATCCTTCGTTGATAGCTGTCTCGATATATTTTTCGGGCTCGACATCGGTGCCGAGATCGATCACTTCGAGACCCTTGCCCTCCATCATCATTTTGACCAAGTTTTTGCCGATATCATGCAGGTCGCCCTTGACCGTGCCGATGCACACCTTTCCGCTCGCCTCAACGCCAGCCTCCGTCAACAGGGGCTTCAGCAGGGTGGCGCCAGCGTTCATAGCGCGCGCTGCGATCAAAACCTCGGGGACATAGACTTCGTTGTTTTTAAACTTTTCGCCGATAATACCCATGCCGGACAGCAGGCCGTCCTCCAGGATTTCCTTTGCAGAAATGCCCTGTGCGATGGCGTCCTCCACAAGCTGTTTGACGATTTTGGCCTTACCCCTTTGCAGATTCTCAGAGATTTCGGTTAAAATACTCATATAGACTGACTCCCTTTTTCTAAATTTTCTCTTTGTTTTGATTCAGCGGACTGATACGCCCGCGCGACTCGCGATATTTGCCCGGTGTGACTCCGGTCAGCTTTTTAAAGACCTTGGAAAAATAGCTCTGATCTTCAAAACCGACCAAGCCAGAGATGTCTACCATTTTAATTTTATCGGAAAGCAGCATTTTTTTGCTCTTTTCGATGCGAATCCGATTCAAATAGGTGTTAAAATTGCAGTCCATTTCCTCTTTAAAAACCTTGCTGAAATAGGAAGGAGAGAGGTAGACATAGGAGGCGACCTCCTCCAACGTAATTTTGGCTGCATAGTTTTTTCGAATATATTCGGCCGCCTTGCGGATCACATCCACGTGTTTGACATCAATAAACTTAAAGACAAGATCAGTATAGCTGTTCATCACGCCTGACAACCAATAGCAGAGCTCATCCACCGATCTGATCTGCTCAATCTGCCCCATATAACGGTGATTGAGCCGCAAAACATGGGTAGTTTCAGCTCCGCCTTCTATGGCAGCGCGGGAAAGCAGTACGATCAACTCGTAGACGCGCGTTTTAATGATCCGAAAATCGCCGCCAGAGGAAAAGAAAATGTGCCCGAGTAACTCGTTGAGCAACCTCTGTGCATTTGTCTGATCGGAATCTGCGATCGCCTGCATCAACTCATTTTCCTTCTTTAAGGGGTAAGGGGGAATGGCGTCCTGGTTTTCCAACTTGAGCTGATGGATGAATTCTCCGATCTGACCTTGGATCGCATCGGAGTTTTGCGTTTGCAGCATCTGGTTGCAGGCTGCCACATTGTTGAGAAATCCCACTGAGAAAAAGAGCAGATCGGACATCCGGGTGACCCGTTCCGGGCTGACATATGGAATCTGTTGGACGACCTCCAATATTTGTTTTGTCTGAACAGGGGAGAGGTCAAACTTTCCCATCAGGTCAAAATTGATGTAGTCGTCCACTTCCACCATCAGCAACGGACCGGCCGTGACCAATGCCACCCCTTCATTTTCGCTGAGAATCGGCGACACAAAGCAGGTGAGGCCCATCGGACAGTAATAGATGTACTTTCCACCGAACCGCTCGGCTTGCATCATACCGTAGAGGTGTGCATCCCGGCAGGCCAGCTTGGGGTCCCGTCCTTCCTTGATAACGGAACAGATTCCACATTGGGCACAACTGTAGCCGACATTATGTAAAACATTGCCCGATAAATCGGATACTGCACAACCAATTCCGGTGGAGGCACAAAAGGCGTCGGCGCATTCGGTCGCAAGTTTGAGATTAAAGTTGCCGACTGGTTCCTCAAAGATCTGCGGCATAGGAGCACCTTCCTTTTCCTTCAGTTTAGCACAGCAGTTGAACAGCATTCTTACACTTATCTTGCTTTTTTGGTAATTTTTTAAGACGATTATTTCCGCTTTTGTACATTTTTAAGGAGGCAATTCATCATTTTTCGACTGGGATCACCCGCACCGGGATCCCGTGGCGGATGCAATATAGAATGGCGGAACGCGTTCCCGGGGAGTTCATGTTCCAGAACGCAAGCACCAATTCCGCATGGCGGCAGATTTCATAATTGCGTAAAATTGGTGCGCGCCGTCCGTACCGATTGTAGTTCGGGCGCAAACACAGTAGGGGCAAAGATCGCGCTTCTGCGACCTTTTGTGCTAAAAAATCGACGCCTTTCGCTCCTCCGCTGATCAATTGTGTGGTATTTTTCGGAAGATATGGTATAATAAAGTCAGGGGTCAATCCACAGATATCGCGGGACCCAATCACTGCGACTCTCATCCAATTCCCTCCTCAGAAAGATGAAATCAAATTCATTTTAACTTGCTAGCACCGCCCTGTCAAAGAAACATTTTCGTTTTTCAAAATTGCTAACCAATTTGATTACTTTTTGCCTTTCATAAAAATCTGAGCCTCGTTAAGAATAGTTTTGTCGAACCATACTTTTAACGATGTGAGGATGAAATGAAATGAGAAAGGTAATTCACGCCGCAACAGGCATTTTGGCGTGCTGCGCCGCCCTGTTGTTGGGTTTTCTATTTTATATGAACAGCAATCTGCCCGATAAGTATATGGTGTCTGAGGGTGGAATCTTCTCCATCCCGGCCAAGGCTGAGATTACTGCAACTGTAGAGCAGACGAAGTCTTCCCGACAGGTGTTAACGCAATCAGGTAATATCTATCAGGCGCAGCTCAAACTTTTTGGCGTGGTTCCCCTCAAGCAGGTGACAGTCGAGGTTGTAGAAAAACAGATGGTGGCTGCCTGTGGTAACCCGTTTGGCATTAAAATGTTTACAGAAGGGGTTATGGTTGTCGGACTCAGCGATATGGACACCGAATCTGGGAGCGTCAATCCGGCGCGAAATGCCGGTATAAAAATTGGTGATGTGGTGATGCGTATCGATGGAAAAGAGGTCTACTCTAATGAGCAAGTTGGCGAAATAGTAGAGGCGAGCGGAGGAAAACCGCTCAAGATCAGCCTCAAGCGAAAAAATGAACCGATGACAGTGACCCTAACCCCCTGCAAAAGCACCGTGGACGGCGGCTACAAGGCCGGCATGTGGGTGCGCGACTCCTCTGCGGGAATTGGCACCATGACCTTCTATGACCCTGTGTCGGGCGTTTTTGGCGGATTGGGTCACGCTGTATGCGATGTGGACACTGGCGAAATCCTGCCGTTGATGAGCGGCGAAGCGGTACAGGTGACCATTACCGGCTGTATCAAAGGGGAATGCGGCGCACCTGGCGAACTACAGGGAAACTTTTATCAAAACGGAAAGATGGGTAACCTGTATTTGAATACGGAAACAGGTATTTATGGCACACTCAATAACAAGATTACGCCCCCCGTGCTGATGCCCATTGCCTTCCGTCAGGAAGTTAAGGCCGCTCCAGCCACCATATTGACCACATTGAATGGAAGCACGCCGCAGGAGTATGACATCTTAATTGAAAAGGTGAATTTTGGCGATAACAACCCGACAAAAAATATGGTAATCCGCATCACAGACCCCGAACTTTTGGCAAAAACCGGCGGTATCGTACAGGGAATGAGCGGCAGCCCGATATTGCAGGATGGCAAGCTGATTGGTGCTGTAACGCATGTGTTTGTCAATGATCCGACACGCGGATTCGGCATATTTGCAGAAAATATGTACTATTCCATCGACAATGTTGAAAATGCCATGTCCGCCGCATCGTGATATTTGACAAATTTTTATGTGAATGTTATAAATAATGATGATAAGAAATTTTGAAAAATATGTTGCCAAATTTGGTAATTTATGGTAATCTGTAGGGGACGGAAATAACAGAGAATTTTTGGAGGTTTATTATGGAAAGCAGGCTTAAAGTAATTATTGCGGATGACAACAAAGATTTTTCGGTGCCCTGTTCCAACTTACTGAAAACCTACGGATTTGAAACTTGTGTCCTTGAGAAGGATGGAGCCGCACTGTTAGAAAAGATTGAGGAGATCAAGCCTGATGTTGTCCTATGCGACATTTTTATGCCGTATTTCGATGCAATTTCTGTCATGAAACAGGTCAAAGCCAACGGAGTGGCAAAGCCCCTGTTTATGGTGATGTCAACTTTTGACAATCCCACCCTGCAAAAAGAGGTCATGGATTCCGGCGCATCTTATTTCTTCCTCAAGCCGTTTGACATAGAAGTGCTCGCGGAGCGGATGATTCAAATCACAGGGGCGCGCCGCCAAGGCGCCTCTGGAAACGCACCAGTGCTTCCGTTTGTGAAATCCGAACCGGATATCGAGATGATGGTGACCGAGATCATCCATCAGATCGGCGTTCCGGCCCACATCAAGGGTTATCATTATCTTCGGGAATCGATCATGCTCTGTATCGAGGATCACGATATCATCAATTCGGTGACCAAGCAGCTTTATCCAACCGTTGCGAAGCGGTTTAATACAACATCCTCCCGTGTCGAGCGCGCTATTCGCCATGCGATTGAGGTCGCGTGGGACCGCGGTGATGTGGATACCCTTAACAGCTATTTCGGCTATACCATTCACAATCAGCGCGGAAAACCGACCAACAGCGAGTTCATCGCTTTGATTTCGGATAAGCTCACTTTGCGCCTCAAAGGCATGAAAAACGATTCGGAAGCAGCCGGTGCTGTTCGCTGAAAATAAATATCTAAAGCGGGATTGCAATTAGTTTGCAATCCCGCTTTTTTTGAAAAAACAGGGTTTGTGAAAAAATGTGCAATCAATACAGTTTTAAATTTTTTCGTGATTGAATTCTTATCACTTATTTTTCGTCTGCTTTCGTTGTGTGAAGCGCTAAAAGATGCTATAATAAAGGTTAATCTGGATTTACCAAAAAACGCGTGCTTGAAACATAAGACGGTTCTATAGTACAATATTCGATAGGGGATTTTAACAGGATGAAACGGATAAAAAGTACATGATAGTTACATCGTAAGTCCCCTTGTTTCTACAATATACGGTATGCCGGGCATACCATGCAAAAAAGCCGGACAACCGGCTCGTGAGAAAGGTGTTATTCCCTGTGATTCAATATTGTAAACGCCTCAATATCATCTGCGGCCACTATGGCAGTGGCAAAACCAATCTGGCCGTAAACCTTGTGCTCGACTTGAAGCGCCAGGGGAAAGACGTCACTTTGGTTGATCTGGATATTGTCAATCCTTATTTTCGTTCGGCGGACTTCACCGAAGCCCTCGAGTCGAACGGAATCCATACCATCAACCCGATGTACGCCAATACCAATCTGGACATCCCAGCGATCGGCCCGGAGGTCGCATCCGTGCTGGAGCAAAAAGACCGCACTGCGGTGATAGATGTCGGCGGGGATGACGCTGGGGCGGCCGCGTTGGGCCGATATGCACAACAGATTTTGGAGGACGGCGATTATGCCTATTTCTACGTGATCAACCGTTGCCGTTATCTCACCCGCACACCCGAAGAAGCTGCGGAGATTCTGCGCGAGATCGAATTCACCTCCCGGCTGAAAGCTACTGGTGTGGTCAATAACTCCAATGTATCTTATCAGACAACATCTGATACTATAATCTCTTCCATAGCGTATGCAGAGGAGGTCGCCCAGAGGCTCAATCTTCCATTGGTTGCGACCGCTTACGACAGACGCCTGGGCAAGCAACTGGAAGCAGCGGGTCTGGTGTCCAATGGCTATCCGGTGGAGATTTTTGTCAACCCCCCTTGGGAAGAGAAGACAAAAGTTGAGCTATAATGAAAGTGGAGGTGTTCTTATGGCAAAGGTAACCATCAGCGAGGTTATCTGTAAGGGATGCGGGCTGTGTGTCAGTACCTGCCCCAAAAAAATTATTGAACTGGATAAAGGCAGACTAAACCCGAAGGGTTATCATCCGGCGCGGGTATTCGATCCCGCAAATTGTATTGCTTGTGCGATGTGCGCAATCATCTGCCCAGACAGCGCGATTAAAGTAGAAAAGTAGAAAGAAGGTTGTGCAGAAATGGCTGAAAAAGTTTTGATGAAGGGCAACGAAGCCCTCGCGGAAGCTGCCATCCGCTGTGGATGCAAGCGCTTTTTCGGATACCCGATCACCCCGCAGACCGAAGTCGCGGCATATATGGCGAAGCGTCTCCCCAAAATTGGCGGTACATATATGCAGGCGGAATCGGAAATCAGTGCGATCAATATGGTTTACGGTGCGGCTTCCGCCGGTGTGCGCGCTATGACATCCTCGTCCTCGCCGGGTATCTCCCTGAAAACAGAGGGGATTTCCTATCTGATCGGCAGCGATCTGCCCTGTCTGATCATCAATGTGATGCGCGGCGGCCCCGGCTTGGGCGGCATTCAACCCTCCCAGTCGGATTACTGGCAGGCGACCAAAGCGCCCGGTCACGGCGACGGCCATATACTGGTGTTCGCTCCCTCCACCATTCAGGAGATGGTGGACCTCGTATTTGATGCATTTGATCTCGCGGAGACCTATCGTATGCCCGCGATGATTTTGGCGGACGGCATGTTGGGCCAAATGATGGAGCCCGTCGTTTTCCCGGAAAAAGAGGTTGTCGAGCATGAAAAACCCTGGGCAGCCAACGGCCATCAGGGAAAACGCGAGCACAATATCATCAATTCCCTCTACCTCAAGCCTGATGAGCTGGAGCGGACCAACCGCGAACGCTTTGCGCGTTATGAGATCATCAAGGAAAAAGAGGCGCGTGTGGAGGAGTACCTCACCGAGGATGCTGATATTATCGTAGTTGCCTATGGCGCGACTTCCCGTATCGTCCGCGCCGCAGTCAAGGCTGCGCGCGAACAGGGGATCAAGGCAGGCATGGTGCGTCCGATCACCGTGTGGCCGTTCCCGGCCAAAGCGGTGGCAAAAGCCGCCGAAACCGCCAGCAGGATGCTGTGCGTGGAGATGAGCCTGGGCCAGATGGTGGAAGATGTCCGCCTGGCGGTCAACGGCAAGGTGCCGGTTGAGTTCTACGGCCGTACCGGCGGTATCATCCCCACTCCGGCTGAGGTACTGGAACAGATCAAGAAAATCGCGGGAGGTGCGAAATAATGGCAGTGGTCTATGAAAAACCCCATGCACTCACCGATGCCGTGCTGCACTATTGCCCCGGCTGTACCCACGGTATCATTCATAAATTGGTGGCTGAAGCGATTGACGAGCTCGGTTGCGAGGGAAAGACGGTTGGCGTCGCCCCGGTCGGCTGCGCGGTCATGGCTTACGACTATTTCCGCTGTGATATGCTTGAAGCGGCCCACGGCAGAGCGCCTGCGGTTGCCACCGGCTTGAAACGCAGCCTGCCTGATCGGGTGATCTTCACCTATCAGGGCGACGGCGATCTGGCCGCCATCGGCACCGCAGAGACCGTCCATGCGGCCACCCGCGGTGAGAATATCACCATAATCTTTGTCAACAACTGCATCTATGGCATGACCGGCGGCCAGATGGCGCCTACCACGTTGCCCGGTCAGGTGACGCAGACCACCCCTTACGGCCGCGACGTCAAGCTGGCCGGCTATCCGATCCGTGTCTGCGAGATGCTTTCCACCCTGGACGGCACCTACTACGCTGAGCGCGTCTCGGTGGATTGCGTGCCGAACATCCGCAAGGCGAAGGCGGCGATTAAAAAGGCGTTTCAGAACCAGATTGATGGCAAAGGATTTTCAATTGTGGAAGTGCTGTCCTCCTGCCCGACCAACTGGGGCCTCACCCCGGTGGAGGCGCTCCAGTGGCTGCGCGACAATATGATCCCGTATTATCCTCTCGGTGTCTACAAGGACAAAGACAAGGAGGCGGACAACAATGGCTGATTACAACATGGTTATGGCCGGCTTCGGCGGGCAGGGCATCCTGTTTTCCGGTAAGGTGACCGCCTATGCCGGTCTGATGGAGGAGAAAAATGTCTCTTGGCTGCCGTCCTACGGTCCGGAGATGCGCGGCGGCACGGCAAACTGCTCCGTCTGTGTTTCGGATGAACCGATTTGCTCCCCGTTGGTGGTTACGCCGAATGTGCTCATCGCGATGAACGAACCTTCCTACGATAAATTCATCGATGCTGTGGTGCCCGGCGGCACTGTGATTATCGACAGCACGCTGATCGCAAAGAAATGCGAACGCAGCGATGTCAATGTTTTTTATGTGCCCGCAACCGAGCTCGCCTCCGAAAAGGGGTTGGACGGCTTGGCAAACATCATTTTGGTAGGCAAACTGCTCAAGGAGACTTCCTTTTCAGCCTATGAATCGGTGCTGAAAGCGATCGATAAGTGCGTTTCCGCCCGCAAGGAACATCTGAAGGCAAAGAATATCGAAGCGATCAACCTAGGCATGTCCCTGTAAATAGCGCGACCCCGGCGAGCGACCTTTTGGGGCTGCCGCCGGGGATTTTTTAAAAAATTTGTTGAAAAAAATGATATCTTATGATATACTGAATAAAATTGTGTCCATAGATAAAAATAGGGAAGGGAAGATCGTCCAATGTTGTATGTTGCTTTGCGCCGCAGTATGTTGGGACGGCCATTTTTCTATTCCAAGGGATGTTGGCACTTCTGCTGATTCAGCGAGGGAGTGTCTATTTTTTTGTCCGATGGACGGGTGTGTGATCAATTTGAAAGACAGGAGGAGAGCCAAAATGAGCTCAAAAGGCGAAAAGAGGGAAAAACTGCACATTCCAGAAGAGGGGATTCGAGACGCGCGTCAACTCGGTATTCCCCGCATGTTGGTGCTGGGACTCCAGCATATGTTTGCTATGTTTGGCGCTACCGTGCTGGTTCCGCTGATCCTGGTCAATCAGTATGGGTTGCCGATGAGTATCCAAACGACGCTGCTGTGCGCGGGTTTGGGAACCCTGCTGTTCCATTTCCTGACCAAAATGAAGGTTCCGGCATTTTTGGGTTCCAGTTTCGCATTTCTCGGCGGATTTTCTGCGGTTTCCAATTTGGATAGCGGCATCTTTGCCAATATGACCGGTGAAGAGAAGCTCCCGTACGCGTTGGGCGGCGTTGTGATCGCCGGTTTATTCTACCTGGTGATGGCCCTTATCATCAAGCTGGTCGGCGTCAGACGGGTGATGGCGTTTCTTCCTCCGGTGGTGACCGGCCCCATCATCATTTCAATCGGCCTGATCCTCGCGCCCAACACCATCGTGGACGCATCCAACTGCTGGTGGCTCGCTGGGCTCGCGCTGCTCACCATCATTGTGGCGAACATCTGGGGCAAGGGCATGGTTAAGATCATCCCCATCCTGCTCGGCGTCCTGGTGCCGTATGTGGTCGCTCTGATCCTTTCGCTGCTCGGTGTCATCGATCCGACCAGCGGTGCGTATGTCAGCTTTGAAGGGGTGCGCGCAGCACAGGTGGTTGGTTTGCAGCAATTTGTTCTGCCCAAATTCAACATCAGCGCGATCCTGGTGATGGCTCCGATCGCGATTGCAACCATGATGGAGCATGTGGGCGATATCTCCGCGATCTCTGCAACAACCGGCAAGAATTTTGTGGAGGATCCCGGCCTGCACCGCACGCTCTTAGGCGACGGTCTGGCGACCAGCCTCTCTGCGCTGATCGGCGGCCCGGCCAATACCACCTATGGTGAAAACACCGGCGTGTTGGCGCTTTCCCGCGTCTACGATCCGGCGGTGGTGCGCATCGCGGCGCTGTTTGCGATCGTCCTCTCGTTCAGCCCCGCATTCGCGCAGATCATCCATTCGATCCCGACTGCGATCATCGGCGGCGTCAGCTTCATTCTGTACGGTATGATCTCCGCGATCGGTGTGCGCAACGTCGTGGAAAATCGCGTTGATCTCTCGAAGAGCCGCAATGTCATCATCGCAGCGGTGATCCTGGTGAGCGCTCTCGGCTTCACCAACGGGCTCTCCTTTACAATCGGCGGTACCACCATCACCCTCACCAGCCTGGCGATTGCAGCGATCCTCGGTATCGTGTTGAACGCTGTTCTGCCCGGCAAGGACTACGAGTTCCAGGGCGAAACCGGTGTGCAGTTCACCACCCCGCAAAAATAAAGTAAAATTCAAAAAAGAGGTCTCGGCAGACATCCTGCTGAGGCCTCTTCTCTTTGTTACAGCTTCTCGACAAAACCCCGAATGTCCTCCAGCTCATGGTAGAGCGACGCGCCAATCACGCGGGAGAGCGCCTGATTGAGCTCATCGTACTGGTTCTCGGTGGGTTCGGTGCAGCAGCTCCGATGTTCATCCAGGCGGCGAATCCGGTCGTCCAACTCGGCAATAATCTTTTTCTTAACATCCATCCTTGGGTGTTCCTCCTTTTTTCTTTTATTATTCCACCCACTTCTCCGACTTATCCGAATAAAACAGGCGCATCCTGAGAAGAAATCATCTCTCAAAATGCACCTGTTTCTTTATTTGATCAATTGTTTGACCTTATCCACTGAATTGGGGTTTCCCGCTACCACCAAGATATCGTATGGATGAAAAACCGCGTTGGGACCGGGCGAAAGATTGATGCGGCCGCCACTTTTGATGGCCACGATGGTGGCCTCGGTGTTCTGCCAGAACTCGAGTTCCCGCACACTTTTTCCGATGATGCCCGAATCGGGGGAAATTTCAAATTCATAGTTGCGCAACGGGTCGCTGCTTTTAAATCGATCGCCCAGATCGGTGATCTGATCCACCAGCGTGACAATGCGCGCATTGACCGCCTCCCGCTCGTCGAGTAAGCGCCTCAGCTCCGCTTTCAGCGAGCGGATATCCTTACCCGTCTGAAATTTCTCGATGTATTCGGTTGCCTTCTGCTTAGATAGCACTGTGGCGCCGATGTTCTGCTGCACGCTGATGATTCCCATATCCGAAAGCTGTTTAAACGCGCGGCGGATGGTCTCCTGCGAAACGCCGTATTCAGTCGACATCAGGGAACGACCGGTGAATTTGGTGTTTTCCTCCAACTCTCCGGAGGCGATTTTTGTGGCAATATCAAATGCAACTTGGGAATAGACCGGCGGTTTTGAGCTGTTTCTCATCGGTAGCACCTGCTTTGTCAAAATTTTAAAGGAAAAATATTCAAGCGCGTGCCCATTTCGTGGGCGGGGCCCATTTTTGCTGCCGCACTTGCGCGAAGCCCGGCGGCCAAAAAACTGTGTCTTTTGGCTTGCAATTATTATAGCACAAAGCAGTGAGCTTTTCATCTGTTTCGCATCACGATAGCTTTTCAACAGTGCAGGATTGGTAGACAAAATCTTGCGCTGTCCCAGACATCACCAGAGTGACCAGCTCGATCGGATCGCCTCCAGTGCGAAGCGCCTCGATCGTTTCGTAATGATCCAAAATCAGAGTGATATCGGTGCCGATCACATAGGAAGATACCGCATAGGGAAAGTCCTGCGGAAGAACGGTATTGGCGCTATGTTTGATATCTGGAAGGTTGATCGGATCCTCTGCTTTCCAAGAAAAATCCAGCAAGCCTTGCCATTCCTCGGTCAGCGGCAGGATATAGGCGCTCGTCTCCGCGGTGAATCCCCTGGAATCCGGCTTCGATTTGTTGTTTTATGCCGTTTCAAAGGCCAGGAGCAGGCTATCCATCCAGCTCTCCTCATAAGTATAGATTCCATTGATGGTATCAGATTGAACCGAGAGACAAGATGCCATATGGAAGCATTGAATTTCTAAATGACGTTGCCGTCAGGGAAGGCGTCCTCCAGACTGTCATAGTGCTCCAGCGCCGTAAAGCCGCAGAGCTGCTCCCAAAAAGCGGCGCGGGCAGCATCGTTGGGCAGTTGCTGCACCGCTCCTGTGCCGTTGAAAGCGACGGATACGCCGGTGATCTCCTTCAGGCCATCTTCCTGAATCGGCTGAAAAATCTGGATTCCGGGATTCCCGACCGGCTGTAGCCCCTGCCCACCGCCTCCGGTGCCGATATCCTCAACGATAAAATGGCCGGCATCATACTGTCTTACACGGAGTTCCAAGGTGCAGTCGCTCCATTCGTTTCCCACCTGTAGCCCGTTGGCGCTGATATGCCCAGTGCCGATGGTTTGCCAACTGTCGGGCAAGGTATAGCGGTATTTGATGCGAACCGCGAATTCTGAGAGGTCGCCTGCGAACAACCGGGCGTCGTCGATTTGATAGCTCAAAATCCGGTAGTAGTCCACGACGTTCTCCCCGATGTAACGGTCCTGTTGCTGCCGAAATAGCTGCTTCGCGATCTCAACCGGGTCGGTCTCCTTTGTAACCAGCACACTGGGGGATTCCTCGGTCGCGGCCGGTGCATAAATATATTGCATCGCACGCAGTTCGTTGTCAAAGGCGAACGCCTGTTCACAAGAATAGAAGGTATCTTCTATCTTTAAATAGGCATGATTGTTGTTTGTAGCAACCGCAATTGTGATTCGGTCCCCCTCCATGGGGTGAATCCAGATGGTATTGCCGGTTGAATAGGACTCAGCCTCCGGAATATCCTGCACTGTGAATGGGTCATTTAGGGACAGTTGACCGACTACATCGATCAGATGCTCGACGTCTTCCTGGTGAAGTACATCGATGGTGGTTCCATCCTCTGTTACAATCTGGATAAAACGCACTTGATCGGCTGTTAAAGTGCTCCAATCGGTTTTATTCTTTTGCCTGATGGAATTGGAATCGGTCGCAAAGCGGCACTTAACCAGGTATGCGCAATCCGCTACAGCCAGTTGTTCTGGGTGTTCCGCGATCTCTTCCGCCGTATACGCGGTGAGATTGCCGTCCAAGTCGCAATACAGCACGGACAACAGGAGCTCCTGATCGGGAAGGATCTCCATCTCTGTTTGTAGCGACACCTGTGAATAGCCTGAAAACTGACCGGACAAATCGGTGGTGAATTGAGAGGAAGACGTTCCGCCGTCATCCTGTAATGCGATCCTCCAATTCACCTGTTGATCGGTTTTGACGCAGGAAACCGAGATTTTCCCCTCGGTCCCGCCGACTCCATCCGCGAGAAACCCGTTGGTGTCCTCCTGTGCAACCCCGTTGTCGTAGCGCTCCAGCCAAAATTCCACGCTTTGAATGGGGTCGTCTACCGAATAGGAAAACAGATCCATTTCGGAATAGCCTCCGGTCAGTTGGAGCAGCTGCTTTTCTTCAGCGGACATCTCTATTGGCTTCAGCCAGTTTTGCGAACGGGGTTCTGAGCAGGCGACCAGTCCCCCCACCAACAGTGAACAGGCCAGCAAAAGTGAAATAGCGACGATACCGCGCCGTTTCGCCGATTGATCCAAAATTCCAGCCAAACGCGCCCGCAAGATGCGTTTTCCCCCATAAAAAGAGGTGGAAAGCGCGGTGATCTTGACCTGTTCCTTGCGCACCACCGCCAGGATCGTTTGGCTATACTGCTTACGGTAGGTAATATCCCCATCCCGCACCGCCTCTTCGTCGCAAGCGATCTCTAAGTCGCGGTTGGCAGCGCGCGTCATCGCCCATACCACGGGATTGAACCAATGAATCGCATTTGCGCACAACAGGATCAGCTTGTACCATAGATCCCCCCTGCGGCAGTGAATCATCTCATGCCGCAGAATGGCATCCAACTCCTCCGAGGTGTAATTCTCGTTGGGCAGCAGAATCACCGGTTTGATAAACCCGGTCATCATCGGGCTGGTGATGCGACTGCACACGGCGAGCTGGATAGGGCCGGCGATGCTGAGCTCCTGCTTCAATTGATCGAATGCCGCTGAGACTTCGGGCCGCGCCGCCGCTTTGCTATGGCGCCGTACGGTTCGGCGGAATATTCCATAGGAGCAAACCTGCCATCCCAACACACAGACGGATCCGGTCAACCACAAAATCGCCAGCAGATCGGTGGTATCCAGCGCCGCACGGCTGGATGGTTGCGGTACATAAGGCTCGGGCATCGCTCCCTGCTGCGGGATTTGTTGTGCCGGGACGGGGCTGTCAACCGGCTGAGCAGGTGATTGCACGTGATAGGGCAGGGCCTGCGTCGGGGTGTGTAGGGTCACCGGCGGACTGGGCAGGGTGATATTCAATGGAACCAACAAGCGCACCGCGAGAATGAGCCAGGCCCAATAGCGCCATTTCACCGAATAGATCCTGCGCAACAGAGGAGTGAGCAGCAGCAACAACAATCCGACCGCCGAGGTGGTCATTGTGACTTCCAGTATCGTGCGGAATAAATTGTTCAGCATTGCTACCCCTCCTTGGTATTTTCTTCAATAAATTGCGCGAGCTCCTCCAAATCTTCCTCGGAGATAGTGTGACCCTCGTACAGAGATGCCACCAGACTGCGGAAGGAATTGCCGTGCAAGCGCTCTAGAAAGGAACGGCTTTCGCTTTGCAGATAGGTCTGCTCCTCCACAAGCGGGTGATATTCATTGAACCGGCCGCGCTTCTCACAACATAAAAAGCCGCGGTCGCATAATCGGCTGAGTAGATTCAGCACGGTTGTTATCCCCCAGGTCTTGTGACCCTTGAGGCGTTCCATGAGGTCGGCCGAGGTCACCGGGCCGTCGGCGTGCCAGATCAATTTCATCAGTTCCAGCTCAGCATCGGGCAGGCGCTGGTTTTGCGACTGTAGTTTGGTCATAGCATCTCCTTCTTTCGACAAGTGTAGAATATCTTGTTTTTATTTTACAACTGTCGAACAAAAATGTCAACGAAAAATTCTAAAAATGGATTTGGAAGGAACTTTTGCCTTTCGGTTGACGCTCCGCAGAAGATGGGATATACTTTGTACGAGGTCGAACCCGCTCCGCACAAGCTATTTTGCGTTCGATATCGGGGGTTTGGTATGAAATTAGTGGAAGTAAAATCGCGGCCTTCGCGGCATCGAATCGCCGCAGTGGTGTTTTGGTGTGCGCTGGTTCTGCTGATTGTGCTGATGGGATTGCAACTGTTGGGTGGTTTGACCATTGTCGGCCGATGGACCCTGCCGCTCATCAATTTTGTCGTATTGCTTGCAGCATTTCTAGCGCTGCGCGGCAAGCGTTTCTGGTTGCGTGCGCTGCTAATTTTGGTGCTGTTGGGCAACCTCGCCTTTTTTCTGGTCTCCAATGACGGCGCGGAATATCGTTTTATCTCCCCGCAGGGCAGCAACACATTGGTAATCCGGGAAAAGAGCGCGTTGGTGAGCTCTGGACAAGCCGAGCTCTACCGCAAAGAGGGCATCTTCCTGCGCCGGTTGGAAGGGAATATCTCAGCGTTTGACAGCTATCAGCCGTTTGCACAGGGGCAATACCACCTGGAATGGGTGGATGAAGAAACGGTGCTGCTCGCCTATTACAACGGGCACGGTTACCAGCAGATGGAAATCAATCTATAGAAAGGGGGACGCTTGATGCCTGCCATTCCCAACGATATGCTGGAAACTCCAGCCACAATCAGCGGCCAGCTCATGCAGAAGCTGGACGAGCTCCTCTCTTATTTTAAAAATGGATTCGGCGAGTTCTTATGGAACCTGATTATGGTAGTTGCAATTCTGATGCTGGCCAAGCTGGCGCTGGCGTTGGTTTCTACTATGACCAAATCGGCTATGCAGAAGGAAAAATATCACCGCACCCCCGAGCAGGGCAAACGGGTGAATACCATGATGACGCTGCTGCGCAGCGCGGCGCGCTACGCCATCTATTTCATCGCCATTCTGCTCATTCTACGGGAGTTCAATCTGTTTGAGAGCATGAAGGGCCTCGTAGTCACCGCCGGTATCGGCAGCCTGGCGATCGGTTTTGGTGCGCAAAGCCTGGTCAAGGACGTGGTGACCGGCTTCTTTATGATGTTTGAAAACCAGTTCTCGGTAGGCGACTACATCAAAACTGAGGATGCAGAAGGGACAGTGGAGGCCACTGCGATGCGCGTCACCTATCTGCGCACCTTTGAAGGGGAACAGGTAATCATCCCCAACGGCTCGATCTCGCGGGTGGTCAACTATTCACGCGGGGATAATGTAGCTGTTATCACCATCTCCACCGCTTATGAGGCCGACACCCGCGCGGTACTCGAGGTGATCGAGCGGGCGGTCAGCCGGTATGCGCGTGAGAATCCCGATCTGGTGAAGGAGCCTCCGATTGTACAGGGCATCACCGCTTTTGCTGCATCCAGCGTGGATATCGGCGTCATCTGCAAAGTGAATACCATGAAACAATGGCAGGTGGAACGCGGGATGCGTCTGGCGGTCAAGGAGGAATTCGACCGTTGCGGGATAGAATTTCCCTATCCGCATGTCGTCACCATGCAGTACACGCCGTCTGAACATCAACCGATGCAAAATTTCAAACATGATGAGGGAACAACTCGCAGCGACCTGCCGGAATGGGCCAATGTGGAAGACGATTGATTACGACTGCAATCAGCTATCGCAAAGAGGTAGCTGGTTGCAATTTTTATTTCCCAAGCAATGGATATTGACATCGCACAGGAAATGATATATTTTAGATAAGCTAAACAAAGAATTCCATTTTCAATTGGAGAAATTTACATGAATGATTTGGAAGCCTACAACCGACGCGGAGCGATGTTTCACCTGACTTGGCCGATCTTCATTGAATTGACCCTGCAAATGTTGGTGGGCAACATGGACCAGATGATGGTAAGCCAATATTCGCAGAATTCAGTCGGAGCGATCGGCAATGCAAATCAAATTTTAAATGTGCTGCTGCTCACTTTCAGTGTCATCAGTATGGCATCTACCATTTTGGTATCGCAATATCTTGGCTCGGGTAATCAACGCCGTGTGGCCGAAACCTATACCATCGCTATCGTGGTGAACCTCGCCTTCAGCCTGATTGTCAGCGTCATTTTGGTCGGTTTTCATGAGCCGATCTACCGTTTGATGCAGGTGCCGGATGCGTTGATGGAGGAATCCAGCCAATATATCAGCACCATCGGTTCCTGCATTTCGTTGCAGGCGATCTTTCTGACCTTTTCCGCATTCTTTCGCAGCAATGCCTGGATGAAAGAATCGATGTATGTCTCGGTCGCCATCAATCTGCTCAACATCGCCGGCAACGCTATCCTGATCCCGCGCATCGGCGTAGTGGGCGCGGCGATCTCCAGCAATATCAGCCGATTGCTCGGCGTGGTGCTGATCGTTTTCATCTTTGTCCGCAAATCTTCTATCCATATCTCCCTGCGGTATCTCAAGCCCTTTCCCCGGCGCCAGCTCAAATCCCTGCTGGCCATCGGTCTGCCGTCGGGCGGGGAGTCGTTGTCCTACAACATGACGCAGATCGTCATCATGAGCTTTGCCAACACCTTCGGTACCGTGACTATCAACACCAAGGTATATGCGAGCATGTTCGCTATGCTCTCTTTTCTGTACGCTTCCGCTATCGGGCAAGCGCAGCAGATCGTGGTGGGATATTTTATCGGCGCTAAAATGTATGACGACGCTTACCATGGGGTACGCCGAACCCTGCGTTCTGCGGTGGGCGTTTCATTGTGCATCTCCTTGCTGTTGTTCGCTGGCAGCAACCTGATCTTCGGCATCTTTACCAGTGACCCGCAGGTGATCGCCCTCGGTCGGATCATTATGGGGATTGAAGTGGTTCTCGAGTTCGGCCGTGCAATGAATATCGTATTGGTGCGCGCATTGCAGGGGACAGGGGACATCAAATTTCCTACGCTGATCGGCGTTTTATGCCAGTGGGGGATTGCGGTGGGCGGTTCCTTCCTGTTCGGTATCGTGTTCCAATGGGGTCTCGTCGGTATCTGGGCGGCGATGGCGCTCGATGAATGCACGCGCGGCGTAATCTTCCTGATCCGCTGGAAAAGTGGAAAATGGAGAACTAAGGGTTTAATCAACGCCTGAACATCTGCAAAGCGGAATCCCTTTACAGCATTAATTTAATCGGTTATAATAGGAAAAGAAGCGAACCCAGTAGACATAACCGCTAAGTTGTCCCGCATAGCCTTAATTTGGGGTGATACGGGATGAATTTGATACAAAAAAAGTTTTTGCTCACTGCAACGGTGTTATCCTTCTTGGGGCTTTCTGTAGCCTATGGCGTGATGTTGGAGATGAACCAAACGCAACCGGTTCTGATGACCACGCCGGAATCGCTCCCCACTATCGTGATCGATGCGGGCCATGGCGGTATCGACGGCGGCGCTGTGGGAGTGCACAAGGAGATCGAAAAAGACATTAACCTGGCGATCGCCACAACTCTGAACACCATGCTGCAGGCGGGGGGATACCCCACCGTGATGGTGCGGAATTCCGATATTTCGATTCACGACCCGCAGTATACCTCCGTGCGCCAGCAGAAGGTTTCAGACATCAAAAATAGACTGAAGCTCGCGGAGGAGACCCCTAACGCGATTTACATCAGCATCCATCAGAATCAATTTGAACAGAGTCAATATCATGGGGCGCAGATGTTCTACAGTGTCAACAACCCCGAAAGCCAGATCTTGGCGGAGACGCTGCGTATGCAGTTTAAAACCCTGCTACAACCGGAAAATGAGAGGGAGACCAAGCCCGCTCAAAAGAACTTATATATACTGCACCATGCGACCTGTCCAGCCGTTCTGGTGGAATGCGGCTTTTTGTCCAACCCCGATGAAGCCTCGCTGCTCGCCACAGAGGATTATCAGCGGCAGGTTGCGTTTACCATCTACACCGGACTTCTAAATTATCAACAAAATGGTGCTGCTGGCCTTATGCAAGATGATGAGGACGTTGATTAGGCACAGCGGCATGGACCGCAGGAGGATGTATCGATGGCAGGAAAAATTAAAACCGTGTTTGTGTGCAATCAGTGCGGCTTTGAGACACCAAAATGGTATGGCAAATGCCCCGAATGCGGCGAATGGAACAGTTTTGTGGAGGAGACGCGGTCGGCCGCGCCGGTGAAATCATCCAGTCTCGCCAGCGCGCGGCAAGCGCTTCCGACCGTTTCCTACGATGCGGGCAGTGTCTCACAGCTCGCCGCTGTGGATTCCAGCGAGGATCAGCGCTATCGAACTGGCCTGCATGAATTTGACCGTGTGCTGGGCGGTGGACTGGTGCGCGGCAGCCTGGTGTTGCTGGGCGGCGACCCCGGTATTGGAAAATCCACCCTGCTGCTGCAAATCTGTCAGCAGCTCGGACAGGACTTGAAGGTGCTGTATGTGTCTGGTGAAGAGAGCAGGGCACAGGTGAAGCTGCGCGCCAACCGGCTGGGCGTCGTCACCCCCAATCTGCTGTTGATGGCTCACACCGATATCGAATATGTGGTCAGCGCGATCCAAGCAAACAAGCCGGAGGTCGTCATTGTCGATTCGATCCAGACCATGAGCGCTTCCCACATCAATTCCTCCTGCGGCAGCGTCTCTCAGGTCAAGGAGTGCACACAGATTCTGGCGCGGCTTGCCAAGGATTACAATGTCTCGATTTTTATTGTGGGGCATGTCAACAAGGATGGGGCGATCGCTGGACCTAAAGTGTTGGAGCATATTGTGGATACGGTGCTTTACTTTGAAGGGGAACGCAACCTCTTTTACCGTATTCTGCGTGCGGCAAAAAACCGTTACGGCTCTACCAATGAAATCGGCGTCTTTGAAATGAGTGGTTCCGGTCTGTGCGAGGTTGAGAATCCCTCCATGATGTTGCTTTCCGGAAAGCCAAGCGGCGTTTCAGGCACCTGTGTCGCCTGTGTAATGGAGGGCTCCCGCCCGATCCTGGCGGAAATTCAGGCGCTGGTGGCCAAATCCAACTTCGGTGTCCCGCGCAGAATGTCCACTGGCTTTGACTACAACCGTGCGGCGCTGATCATCGCGGTGCTTGAGAAGCGGGGCGGCTTTTTCTTCGGCAACCTGGACGCCTATATCAATGTGGTGGGCGGCCTGCGGTTGGACGAGCCCGCCGTCGATCTGCCGGTCGCGCTGGCTCTCATTTCCAGCCTGTTGGATCGGCCGATCGACGACAAAATAATCGCTTTCGGTGAGATCGGTTTGGCGGGTGAGCTGCGCTCTGTCACCGCCGTGGAGCAGCGGCTGAGGGAGGCCGAACGAATGGGTTTCGAGCGCTGTATCCTGCCCCAATCCTGCCTCAAGGGGCTCAAACGGGAACAGTTTGGCATGGAAATTGTAGGGATTCGGTCGATCGGGGAAGCATTCTCCTATGTTAAATTATAAAAATAACCCGGTAGACAAAAGTAACTGTCTGCCGGGCTATTTTTAGGTTGTTGTTTCTGTCGAGCCAAGGATTTGAACTGGTTCAGAGCCGGGCTGAACATAATAGAGGCAACCGTTCTCTTTGACTTTCTGGGGATCGGTGACACGGGTGATGCCTTCCAAGCAGCAATATCCATCCCGCTGATTTTGGCAGTTTCGATCGCAGGGAATCATCGACATCAGGAATCTTTCGCCCCTTTCCAGCAGCGGCTCGAAAACTTTCTTTTGTTCTCATAAACCGGCGCTTGCAAGACAAAATAAGTCTTGTGAAGAAAGCTGAAAGGAATGCCGCCTATGAGAGTGAAAGTCCTACTGTCCGCATTGACCCTATTTTTTGTTCTGTCCATCGCATTTATACCTTCGATGATCCTCTCCACGGCGACGAGAGTGGAGGTCACTCCGGTTAGGAAGCAAAACTATCAGGACACGGTGTACTGCAACGGCGAAATTATCGAAAAACGTGTCAAAGAAATCTATCTGGATACGCCGGTGATTGCAGAACAGATCAGCGTTGAGGTGGGGGATCGGGTTTGGAAAGGGCAGAGGCTGGCTTCGATTGACACCAAGCTGACCCAGACCGCCCTCGCCAACGGCGTGAATGCCACTGAACTGGACTACCCGGAAACCGCTGAGCTCTCCGCCGATGTAGCGACATTGGCGGCCCAGGTCGGGCTCAGTGGAACAGATATCCAAAGCGCTTTGAATCAATATCAGGAAGCGACAACCGCAGAAACACAATCATCGAAATCCACCTTTATTCCCAATGAAATCACAGCTCCAATGAACGGCATCGTCACTGCGATTAATCTACAAACCGACGTTCTTACCCGGACCAGTAAACCCGTGCTGGTGGTCAGCGATGACAGCGCGTACGCTGCCCGGGTCTCGGTCAACGAAGCCGATGTGGCGAAGTTGAGGGTCGGCAATTCTGCGGTCATCACCGGCACAGGCTTTGGGGATCATAAATATTCCGCAGTTGTCAGCAAGATCTATCCCACCGCCCGCAAATCGATCAGCGGAACCACGCAACAGGTCGTGGTGGACGTGGAACTGCAAATCCAGAAGGCAGATGAGCGGATCAAACCTGGATTCTCCGCCAAAGCGGTGATTGCGACTGAGGACGCAGGGGAGCGGCTCACCGTGCCATACACGGCGGTCTGCCAGGGGAATGATAACCGCGAATATCTCTATGTCTTTCAAAACAACCATCTGCAAAAGCGTTATATTGAAACCGGGATTGAACTGGCTGATTCCGTTGAAGTGGTGTCGGGTGTGAAGCTGGGGGAAGCCGTGGTGACCAATCCGGGCGATATCAAAGATGAAAGCCGCTTTGCCTATACTTTAACAGGAAAGGCGGGAGCGGTATGAGGGATACAGTCAAATGCGCTCTGCGCAATCTGGGCCGCCAAAAGTCCCGCACTGCGCTCACCATCACCAGCATCGCCATCGGCGTGACCTCTGTGGTGTTGATCTCGACCATCGGTGCGGTGGGCAAAAACGCAGTGAACCAGGAGTTTAACAGCCTTGGCATCGGCTCCCTCGCTGTAAGTGTCGACAAGCAGCGCACCGATATGAAACTCCAGGAAGGCGATCTCAAGGCGATCGAACAGCTGGAGGATGTGGAGAGCGCGGTTCCGATCATGATGGAGTATTCCAGCCTTTCGATGCGCGGATTGGTTGCCAATGTCGCCATCTGGGGTGTGGACGCTGGAGCCAATCAGATCATGCAATTAGAACCGCTCTATGGCAACCTGTTTCGCCGCGGGGATATCGTGGAGCAAAAAGCGGTGTGTCTGGTGGACACCAATACCGCTGTCGGCTTTTACGGCCGCGAGAATATTGTGGGCAAAAAATTGAAACTCTCCATCGGCGGAGGATATGAAGAATTTGAAATCATCGGTGTGGTGAATTCAGGCGGCAATGCGATGCAGAGCTTGATCGGTGAATACCTGCCGATGTTTGTTTATGTGCCTTATACAACGATGCAAACCTATGCTGGCCTGGATGGGTTCGAACAGATCGCGGTGAAAGTGAGGGATGAAATCGATACCGAGGTCGCCGCAGAGAAAATTGTGCGCGGTTTGGAAATACGCAACGAGCATCTCGGCGCGTTTAAAGCGGAAAATATTGCCAAACAAAAGGAGAAGCTCGACCACATGATGGAGCTGATCGCTGGAATTCTCTCTGCGATCGCCGGAATTTCCATGGTGGTCGCAGGGCTTGGTATTATGACGCTGATGTTGGTCAATGTAAACGAGCGCACGCGGGAAATCGGCATCAAAAAATCTATCGGTGCCAGCCGTTCCGTAATCCTATGGGAATTTTTAATCGAAGCTGCGGCCATATCATTACTCGGTAGCCTAATTGGAACCGCAGCAGGTGTAGCGTTGGCAGCGGCTGGCTGTTGGATGTTCAAAATAGAATTTTTACTAAACTATAAAATGATATTATTTTCGGTTCTGTTTGCGGTAATCTCAGGCGTCATATTCGGTGCGTATCCATCCTGGATTGCAGCCAAGCTCAAGCCGGTGGATGCGCTTCGCTATGAGTAAGTCTCCTTAACAGCGGGCAATTTGTGTGGTATACTAAAAGAAATTGAAAAAGTTCTCCCCTATAATTTCTCTAAATTTTTATTTAGCGAAATTAGTGCGTAAAAAAGTTCCACACAAATAAAGGATGATGACACTCTATGAATCAAAACCTGCTGGATGACTGCCCCTCCTACCTGCGAGATTTTTTATTTTATATGGAAACCATCAAGGGCCGCTCTACCAAAACGGTTGAGGCCTATTATATCGACCTGCGCACTTTCTTGCGGTTCTTAAAGCGATTCAGGGGTCTTGCGCCGTCGAATCTCGAATTTTCCGAAATCAGAATTGCGGATATCTCAATCGATGCGATCCGATCGGTTACTCTGTCGGATGTCTATGAATTTCTCAACTACACCTTGTCCGATCGGAAAAATGGCGCGAAGACCCGTTCCCGCAAGGTCTCTTCCCTGCGCTCTTTTTTTCACTATCTGACCACTAAGGCAAACCTGCTGGAGGAAAACCCCGTGCTCAATTTGGAGGTACCGGCAACTCGAAAGACCCTGCCGAAATATCTCTCGCTGGAGGAAAGTTTAGAGCTGCTCACCAGCATCGACGGCAAGGACAAGGAACGCGACTACTGCATTGTAACCCTCTTTTTAAACTGTGGAATGCGCCTCTCTGAACTGGTCGGGATCAACCTCTCGGATATCAAGGAAGATCACACGCTGCGAGTGGTCGGCAAAGGAAACAAAGAGCGTGTGATCTACCTCAATCGCGCCTGCTTAGATGCGCTCGAGGACTATCGGCGGGTGCGTCCGGTGGTGCAAACATCGGATAAAAACGCCCTATTTCTTTCAAAGCAAGGGCGGCGCATCAGCAACCGGCGGGTCGAACAAATTGTAAACGATTGCCTCAAACGCGCCGGACTCAGCGGAAAGGGTTATTCTGTCCACAAGCTCCGTCACACCGCCGCAACATTGATGTACCAACACGGCGGCGTGGATGTCCGCCTGCTCCAGGACATTCTGGGGCACTCAAATTTGGGGACTACGGAGATCTACACCCATGTCTCCAACAAGCAGCTCGAGGAGGCCGCGGTCAAAAATCCTCTCTCCAGCGTGAAGCCGCGCGGTAAAAAGAAAGACGCCGAGGAATAACCCTCAGCGTCTTTTTATTTACAATTATGTTCTTTTTACAGCATCTTTTTAACCGCAGCGACGATACCGTCTGCGCACAGCCCAAACTCTTTGAGCAAATCGACCGCGGGACCCGAATGGCCGTAGCAGTCGTTGACGCCGAGCTTTACAACGGGGGTCGGGCACTCCTGCGCCAGCGCTGCGCACACCGCATCGCCCAAGCCGCCGATCACATTGTGTTCCTCCACCGTAAGGATCTTGCCGGTTTCCTTCGCAGCCTTCACGATCAGGTCGGTGTCCAGCGGCTTGACAGTGTGGATGTTGATGAGTCGGGCGTCGATCCCCTCCTCTTCCAACGCCTTGACCGCTTTGAGGGCCTCCGAAACCATCAGGCCGGTGGCGACAATGGTTATATCCTTGCCGTCGCGCAGCGTAATCCCTTTGCCCAATTCAAACTGGTAGCCGTTATCTGGATCGTTGAAGCTCTCGACTGCCAAGCGCCCCAGACGGATGTACACCGGCCCATAATGATCCGCCGCCGCTTTGACAGCAGCCAGCATCTCGTAATGATCCGACGGGTTCAGCACCACCATGCCGGGGATCGTGCGCATCAGAGCAATATCCTCGCAGCACTGATGGGTTGCACCATCCTCACCCACAGAAATTCCCGCGTGGGAACCTACAATTTTGACGTTCAACTTGGGATAACCAACCGAGTTGCGAACCTGCTCGAAAGCACGTCCGGCCGAAAACATCGCAAAGGATGCTGCAAAGGGAATCTTACCGCAGGTGGCCAGACCGGCCGCAATACCGATCATATTGCATTCTGCAATGCCGCAGTCGATAAACCGCTCCGGGAATTTCTTTTTAAAGATGACGGTTTTGGTCGCCTCCGCCAGGTCCGCATCCAGCACGACCACATTCGGATTCTGTTCCGCCAATTCAGTGACTGCCATTCCAAAACTTTCGCGGGTTGCTTTTTTCATCATATCAGCCATTGTTATTTGCCCTCCAATCCGCTCAGAATCTGCTTCAGATCGTTCATTGCGATCTCATACTGCTCTGCATTCGGGGCTGCACCGTGCCAATTCACTTTATTTTCCATGAACGACACCCCTTTGCCCTTCACCGTTTTGGCGATGATGGCCGTTGGTTTTCCCTTTGTTTCCCTGGCCTTTACAAAAGCGGCTTCCAACTCGTCAAAGTTGTGGCCGTCTATCACAATCGTCTCAAAGCCAAATGCCGCAAACTTGCTGTCCAGCGGCTCGGGTCCGACCACTTCGCTGACCGGTCCATCGATCTGGAGTCCGTTGTTATCTACAATCACGCAGAGGTTGTCCAGGTGGTTGAACGCTGCGAACATCGCCGCCTCCCAGACCTGCCCTTCCTCGCACTCACCGTCGCCCAGCAATGTGTAGACACGGTAGCTCTTGCCGTCCAACTTGGCCGCTTTGGCCATGCCGCAGGCCGCGGAAATCCCCTGGCCCAACGAGCCGGAGCTCATGTCTACACCCGGCGTCCCCTTCATATCGGGGTGCCCTTGCAGCATCGCTCCGATGTGACGCAACTTTTTGAGCTCATCCGTCGCAAAATAACCCTTGAGCGCCAAGGCTGCATACAGGCCCGGAGCACAATGGCCCTTGGAGAGGACAAAACGATCGCGCCCTTCCATCTTGGGATCGGTGGGATCCACATTCATTTCCGCAAAATACAAATAAGCGTAAATATCCGCAGCGGAAAGAGAACCGCCCGGATGTCCGGATTTGGCGTTGAAGACGCCTTCGATCGCGCCCATACGGATTTTACAGGCCGCGATTTGCAGTTGCTTTCTTTTCAGGTCATCCATTTTCCTTCCTCCAATAATTTTTTATTTTAACTGTTGCCATGGGTTATCAAATAATCGATGAGGTCGCCCACTGCGCCTTCGCTGCTGTCGCAGACGATTCGATCTGCGAGCCGTTTTGCCGCTCCGATCGCATTTTCAGGGGCAGCCGAGAAACCAGCCGCCTGCAACAGGGAGAGGTCATTCTCATAATCGCCGATACCGATGGTGTGTTCCACCGGAATGCCCAACTGCTGCGCAACACGCAACAGCCCCTCCCCTTTGGATACGCCTCTGGGCACCATCTCATAAAAACTCCCGCTGGAGGCCAAAAACGAAACATCGGGGTATCGCTGTGCCTGTGCGAACGCGCGAAAGGCAGGCGCGTCCTCCACGGAGGTGACAAACAGCGCCTTTCGCCAACGCATCGCTGCAATCTGTTCCAGCTCGGCCCAGGGCACAGCATATTTGGAATAACGCGGATCGGACAGTTCCATATCCTCCCGCCGGTAGACCTCATAGACGCCGTTATCTTCGGTCATCAGACGGACGCTCAGAAGTTCGCGGCGACACTGCAGCTCTTTGACATAACGGATTGCAGTCTCATTTAAATATTGCTCGTAAGTGAATCGTTCCGCCACCGGATCGTAGATGCAGCCGCCATTCACCAAAATCAGCGGTGTGCGGATTTCAAACGCTTTCACCAGATGACGGACGATTTGAAGATGGCGGCCTGTCGCCAGGGTGAAACGTCCGCCTTCCTGTTGAAAGCGGCGAACTGCGTCCAGGTTGCGCTGGGGAATCACATTGTATTCGGGGCAAATGGTACCGTCGATGTCGGATACCAACAGCCAATTTTCAAATTTCATATGCTTCACCTCATTCCTTTAAGGTCGCCAGAAATTTGGTGAAATAGTCGGGCAGCGGAGAGGTAAATTCCAAGTATTCTCCGGTTACAGGATGCTGAAAACCGATTATCCTTGCATGTAGGCATTGCCCATTGAGGGCAGCGATCACTTTTTGGGGACCATAGACGTCGTCACCCGCCACTGGATGACCGATATACGCCATATGAACACGAATTTGATGGGTACGCCCGGTCTCCAACCTGCAACGAATGTGGGTGAATCCCTGATATCGTTGAATCACTTCGTAATGGGTCACGGCATGGCGAGAGCTGTGCTCGGTCACGCACATCTTTTTGCGATCCACCGCATGGCGGCCGATCGGGGCGTCCACCGTTCCAGCATCCTGTTTAACAGTTCCATAGACAACGGCCTCGTAAACACGTGTAAAGGTATGAGCCTTTATTTGTTCGGCAAGCGAAAGATGCGCGCGATCTGTCTTGGCCACAATCAGTAATCCACTGGTGTTTTTGTCGATGCGGTGGACGATTCCCGGGCGGATCACCCCGTTGATCCCGGAAAGCTGTCCCGCACAATGGTGCAAAAGCGCATTGACCAAAGTTCCGTCGGGATTCCCGGCAGCTGGATGCACCACCATTCCTTTGGGTTTATTGACCACCAGCAACTCGCCGTCCTCATATACAATATCCAACGGGATTTTCTGTGCGGCAACGTCCAATTGCTGTGGGTCAGGCACAGTAACCTCCAAACGATCCCCTGCACGCAGCTTGTAGTTTTTGTTAACCGGCTTGCCGGCAGCCAGAACCGCCCCATCATCGCACAAGCGCTGCGCCATCGTGCGGGTGACCCGACCGTCGCTGTGGTCGGCCAACCAACGGTCGATGCGCATCGAAGCATCCTGAGGCTCAATCTCAAACAGCAGATTCGTTGGCATTGCCGTCTCCACTTTCTTGTATTGTTTTTTTGTGCTTCTTTTCTTCCCAAAAGAGGATATAAAACGCCAAGAGGATGGTACCCACTACAACACAGCAGTCGGCAAAGTTGAACACCGGAAAATGAATCAACCGGAAATCGATGTAGTCCACCACAAAGCCGCGGCCAATGCGATCAATCAGATTGCCGACGCCTCCCGCAATAATCAGTGCGATCGACCAAATTGCCATTTTTTCCTTGACTTTTCCGGACAACAGAACAACGATAGCTGCAATCGCCACCACTGCAGTGATTCCGACCAAAAACCAGGTCTGTCCTTGAAGCATACTGAAAGCAGCTCCTCTGTTTTCCACATAGGTCAGATGCAGCACATCCTGAATCAGCGGGATAGTATCCACCGCAGTGAGGGTGTCGAGCGCCCAAAACTTGATTGCCTGATCTACGCCGATCAAAATCAACGCAGAGATCAAAGCGATGATAACCAAATACAGTTCCTCCAATCACACCGAAAAATCGATGCACCGAAATTTGCGGTGTGCCCAGCGACCCACCGCAAATTTCAGAATATTATTATTTGAGCACCGAAGCGCAGCGGGCGCACAGCGTGGGATGATCCTCACACTGGCCGACTGTTTCGCTGTAAATCCAGCAACGCTCGCACTTCTGGCCGTCAGCGGGCAGAACCGAAATGGTAAGCGCCTCGGTTTCCCCTGTGAATTCGCCGTCTCCGCCCTGCTCCACCGAAACTGAAGAAACGATGAATGCGCTGGCCAGCTCCTGCTGCACCGAAATAAGGAAATGGTAGAGATCGGTGTCCGCGCAGTGGAGCACAACTTTGGCTTCCAGCGATTTTCCGATTTGTTTGGCGTTGCGCTTCTGCTCCAGCGCCTTGTTGACATCGTCACGAACCGCATGAATGCGATCCCATTTGGCTATAAATTCATCCGACACGCTGACATCGAAGTGATCAGGCATCTGGTTAAACATCACCGATTCCGCATCCTCGCCCTTGCCGTGACGCATCGAGGCCCAAATTTCCTCCGCAGTAAACGGGATGATCGGGGCAATCAGGCGGGTCAATCCACTAAGGATTGTATGGATCGCAGTCTGGGCGCTGCGGCGCTCCTTCCCTTCTGTCTTTTCGCAGTAGAGGCGATCCTTGATGACATCGAGGTAGAAGTTGGACATATCGATGGTGCAGAAATTGTGCACCGCGTGGAACGCCACATGGAAATCAAAGGTCTCATATGCCTCTTTCACCTTTTCCGTCAAGGCGTTGAGCTGCACAATCGCCCATTTATCCAGCTCCATCATATCTGCAAACGGCACCGCGTCGGTGTCGGGGTTGTAGTCGTAGACGTTGCCCAGGATGTAGCGGGCGGTATTGCGAATTTTGCGGTACTGCTCGGAGAGCTGCTTGAGGATTTCCTTGGAAATACGGATGTCCGCATGATAATCGGAGGAGGCCACCCACAGGCGCAGGATATCCGCACCGTACTCCTTGATGATATCCTCCGGCAGGATGCCATTGCCCAACGATTTGGACATCTTCTTGCCCTCGCCGTCGACCACCCAGCCGTGGGTGCACACCGCCTTGTAAGGCGCTGTTCCCTTCCAAGCGACAGCGGTGAGCAACGAGGACTGGAACCAGCCGCGGTACTGGTCAGCGCCCTCCAAATAAAGGTCGGCCGGCCAGTGCACATCATCGCCGCGTTCAGTGAGAACCGAAGCGTGCGTACATCCCGAGTCGAACCACACATCCATGATGTCCTTTTCTTTGGTAAAGTGCTTGCCGCCGCAGTGCGGGCAGGTGAAGCCCTCGGGCAAAATCTCCTCCGCCGATTTCAGATACCAGGCATCCGACCCTTGCTCGTGGAACAATGCGGAAACCGCATGGATGCTTTCGTCGTTGACCACATATTTGCCGCAGTCGTCGCAGTAGAAGATGGGGATGGGCACACCCCAGACGCGCTGGCGCGAGATGCACCAGTCGCTGCGGTCACGCACCATATTGGTGATGCGCCCCTCGCCCCAATCGGGAATCCACTGAACCTTTTCGATGGCGTTGACCGTCTGATCTTTAAAATCTTCTACCGAGCAAAACCACTGCTCGGTGGCGCGGAACAGGATGGGGCTGTGGCAGCGCCAACAATGAGGATACTGGTGGATGATCTTTTGCAGCGCGAATAGCGCGCCGTTGGCATCCAGATATTTGGCAATGGCCTTGTTGGCTTCGTCGGTGCTGAGGCCTGCGAACTGGCCTGCCTCCTCGGTGAGACGGCCCTCGCTGTCCACCGGCACGATGATGGGGATTTCGGGATAGTGGTTGACACAGACCTCGAAATCCTCCACGCCGTGGCCGGGCGCGGTGTGAACGCATCCGGTGCCGCTCTCCAGGGTGACATGATCGCCCAGGATGATCGGAGATACACGATCCAAGAAGGGATGCTGGTAGGTCAAATATTCCAACTCGGTGCCGGGCATTGAGGCCACGATCTCATAGGAATCGATCTTGGCCGCCTGCATCGCGGAGGGCACCAGATCGGTCGCCATCACATAGTATTCCCCGTTCGCCATGACGACGCTGTATTCGTAGGCTCCACCCAAGCAGATCGCAAGGTTGCCGGGAAGCGTCCACGTGGTTGTGGTCCAGATCACAAAGAAAACTTTGGAGGGGTCGAGACCCAGAGCGGAAAACTTGCCCTTGTCGTCCACGCAGCGGAACTTGACATAGATCGAATGGCAGGGATCCTCCTCATACTCGATTTCCGCCTCCGCTAGCGCGGTGTTGCAGGTGGGGCACCAGTAGACCGGCTTCAGGCCCTTGTAGATGTATCCCTTTTTGGCCATCTCGCCAAAGATTTCGATCTGTTTGGCCTCCAGTTCCGGCTGAAGGGTGAGGTAGGGATGATCGTAATCGCCCAGCGAACCGAGCCGCTGGAACGATTGCTTCTGCAAATCGACATAGCTCAGAGCAAACTCCTTGCACCCCTTGCGCAACTCGACGGCCGAAAGTTTAGTCTGATCGCCGCCGATTTTTTTGCGCGCTTTGAGCTCGATCGGCAGGCCGTGGGTATCCCAACCGGGAATATACGGCGCCTTATAGCCGGTCATGTTCTTGCTGCGGACGATGATGTCCTTGAGCACCTTGTTGAGCGCTGTGCCCAAGTGGATATCGCCGTTGGCATACGGCGGGCCATCGTGCAGCACATACAGCGGACGATCGGCGTTCTTCTCGATCATCTTGTCGTAACGGCGGGTCTCCTCCCAGGTTTTGAGCATGCCGGGCTCGCGCTGCGGGAGCGCCGCCCTCATGGCAAAATCTGTTTTCGGCAGGTTTAAGGTCTGATTGTAGTCCTGAGCCATTTGATCTAATCTCTCCTTAACATTTTTGTCGAACCAAGCAACAAAATTATTCGCGCTTTAAGTCGTAACCGGCGCCAAACTTGAGGGTGCCAAACTTCGACTTCTTTTTATTTGAAGAAGAGGGGGCGCCGTCGCCGTGCCCCTCTTCATCATCGCTGAAGTCCTCATAATATTCGTCTGCGTAGGGGGATTTTTTCACAATCTCCTCGGTATCGCGGTGCGGGAGGGAATCCTTCGCCGCCTTGGGGGCGGGCTCTTCGTAGTCATGCTCCGCATAGTCCCCTTCCTTCGGTTCGGGACGCGCGGTAAAATCGGTGGCCTGTGCTTCCTCCTCGCTAACCGCCTCCTGTTTCTCTTCCGTCGGTTCGGGCTCTTTAGCTGTTGCACTCTCGCTGGCTTTTTCAGCCGCCGCCTGCGCTTTCTCCTTATTGATCTGATCAGGCAGGCTGCTGATCAACTCCAAATGCTGCTTATAGGTAGCGAGCAGTTTGCTTTTAAAGGATGCAACATCCTTCTGCAGGCGCACATATACCAGCTTTTCCTTCTCCACCTGGTCGTGCGCACCGGCGATTAGACGCTCTGCCTTGACATTGGCCTCACGGATAATCAGCTCCGCCTTGGCTTTGGATTCCCGGACGACGCTGTCGCCGAGCTTTTGCGCGCCCAACAGGGCGGAACGCAGGCTCTCTTCATCGCTGCGGTACTCCTCCAATTTTTCTGCGAGCACCTCCAGTTTTTTGAGCAGCACCGCGTTTTGCTCCTCCAGTTCCTCAAAGCTGTTGGCGACCTCATTCAAAAAGGCGTCCACCTCGTCGCTCTTATATCCGCCGAATGCGGCATGGTCAAACCTCTGTTTGGCGATGTCATTCGAAGTCAGCATTTAGATATCCCCCTATAAATATTTTTTGCAAAGCACCTGGATACGCCCCTTTCGGGTGACGTTTCCCGCCTCGGCCACAGAAAATTTACCATATCCCCGGATGCTGACCGTATCGCCCGCTTGGACCGCGCGGGAGTTGCTCTGGATGATTTCATAATTCTGCGTCACCAAGCCCTGCGCGATGAGTGCGGCCGATTTTTCTCTGCTCAATTTCGTCAGGACGGACACGATGCAGTCGAGGCGAAGACTGCTGACCGTATCCTTTATTTCAAGAAAATGCTCCTCCAAGGGCAGTTCGCTGGGCAACGCGTTTTCACAGCGCACGCCGACCCGCCCCACCTTGGCGAGCTCTTCCAGAATAATCGGAAGAACAGGGCGCAGGACAAACAGAACCGCAATCCCCTCCCCAACCAAGATATCCCCCACCGATTCACGGGTAATGTTGAGGCCCATCAGCGACCCTAAGAAGTCGCGATGGGAGAGCTTGTCCTGCGCGCGATAGCGCAGAGTGACCGGCTGGATGCAATCGAAGAGTGCAGCCGGTTCCTGCATCAGATCGGTATAATCGGGAAATGCGCCGAGCACTTTGCGCGCGGCGCTTTCAAATCCCCCAAAAAAGAGATACTGATGAAAATGTTGTTGAGCGGCAAATGCTTTGACCAGCTCCTGCTGCCGCTCATCCAGAAAGCCGGTATATTTTGGGCGCCCATTGCTATCCGCCGTTCGAAAGGCATCCGCCACACGCGCCAAAAGGTAGCGGTCATCCTGTGTGAGATTTTGCAGATTCATCATCAAAAATAGACTCCGTTGTTCTCCAGTTCGTCGAGCAGATCGCCCATGATGTCGACATTATACGGCGTGATGATATAGGTGCTGCTCGCCACCCGTTTGATCTGGCCGTTGTTGGCATAGGCCACACCGCTCAAAAAGTCGATCAACCGGCGGGAAACGTCCTTGTTGGTGGACTCCAGGTTGAGCACCACCGTGCGTTTCTCATTGAGATGGTCGGCCACCGCGCTTGCATCCTCAAAGCGCTCTGGTTTCACCAGCACAACCTGAAGCTGTGTGGTGGCATGGATATTGACAACCTTGTTGTTGTTCCGTTTCGGTATGTCGGCGGTGTAGGCAGGCGCGGTATTTGTGTTCGGGGAGGAGGTGGCGTAAGGCTCGTTGTCGGGGCCCACATCATATTCCTCTTCTTCATAGTCGTCGTAGTCGTCCTCCGGAAATCCCATGAAGTCTTTGAATTTGTCCATCAGTCCCATCGATTCAGCCCTCCAATTGTTTACGGGGACCGAACAGCGCGGTCCCAACCCGTATCATATTCGCCCCACATTCTATTGCAGTTTCATAATCGCCGGACATTCCCATTGAAAGAATATCCATATCGATATTATCTAATGTTTTGGCCCTGATGTCAAGAAACTCTTTGTGTAGAATGCTAAAATATTGCTCGCTTTGTTTTCTATTTTCACAAATCGGCGGAATGGTCATCAAACCGCGCACTTTTATATGCTCTAATCCAGCCAAACCCAGCAGCAGAGGCTCCAGTTCGTGGGGTGCCACCCCACTTTTGCTCACCTCCCCGCCGATGTTGACCTCCACCAGCACGTCCATTACGTGGCCAATCTTGGCGCACTGCCGGTCGATCTCAGCAGCCAGCTTCAAGCTATCCACCGACTGTATCAGCTCCACTTTGTCTACAATATACTTCACCTTGTTGACCTGAAGGTGGCCGATAAACTGGACGGCGGCATGTTCCCTGTCGTAGCCGTCGTATTTTGCAGTCAGTTCCTGAACGCGGTTTTCCCCGATGCAGCGGATGCCGCATGCGATCGCCCAGTTGATGGTCGCCACATCCTGCGTTTTGGTCGCCGCCAGGATGGTGATATCTTCATAGCTCCGCCCGCTGCGTTGGGCGGCCAGCCTGACCCGCTCCTGCACATCTTCGATGTTCCGCTTTAACTGCTCATCCCTGATCGACTGGTTTTCCATCTTGCAAATCAGTTCCTTTCACAACAATGTCGTCAAACCATTGAACCTGATTCTGGTTGTATTCATCGATAGCGCTGAGAACAAAACCCGCACCCTCATAAATCACATCGATGGTCTTGAATTTGATTTCGCTGCCGGTGTTGACGTACACGCCGCGTTCGCCATCCACAAAGCGTACCGCCTGATCGGGGATTTTCAGGCCGGTATACATCCCAAAGTTGAGCTGTACCGAAGGATTGCGCAAACGGGTGAGCTGCGGGCACATATAGCTGCATTGGAACGTCACAATCGCCTGCTTTTCCCCCTCCGGCACCCGGATGGATTGGATGACTGCGGGAACCTCACGAAAATCGGGGATCGAGAAATCGATGCTGAGTTTCTCCCCCTCCTTCCATGTAACCGCCTCGTCCTCCGGGATCAGCGCCACAAAATACCAGGCATTAAAGCTGATAATTTTACCGAGTTCGGAGCTCTCCTGTTCGTATTTACCATCGATGTAGCCCTGAACCTGGTCTACAGTGAGCACATCCAGCTCGTCCACCGTGAGCTCCTGCTCCATTCCGTCCACATAACTGGAAAAGTAGCCGACCCGGTCTGAGGTGATCACCTGAGATCCGCCCGAGACCGACTGCTCCAACTGCGATTTTTCCCGCTCCAGCCGGTCAATCTTGCTGGAAAAATTGGATACCGCACCGGTTGCGAGCTGCCTCTTATTGAGATTGGTCAGCAGCTCGGCCTTGTCCTCGGCGCTTTCCAGCAGGTCGCGCGATTCGTTGCAGTCGATAATCGCATAGAGGTTCTCGTTGATCTGCTTGGAGATCGCCTCGGAATTAAGAAAGTAGTTGTTGCCCGGCTTTTGAATTGCCTCCAACTGGTTTAATTCTTCCTCTAGGCTTTGGATGCGGCGCTTGTTGGTCACATCCTCCTTGGTGGCATAAATTTCAGCGATCGGGGTGCCATAGGTGACCTTCATGCCATCCTCGCCGAAATAAGCCACCACGCCCGAGCTTCCCCCCTCTACCGGTTGCTCATCGCGAACAAGCAGACCTTTGACCCGCAATGTGTCCTGCACAGTGTAGCCAAGCACCGTTTCTGTCTTGATGGGGGAATAATAGTAGCGATATCCCTGGTAACCCACATAGATCAGCAGGAACAGCGCCATCAGCGCAGTCAATATTTTTCCGGACAGGGTTTCCATAGGTGCACTCCTTGCTTATACTTCCGGTTCGGAGATAGTCATTTCGATCACCCTAGCCGGAATGATGGTAGAAATGGCGTGTTTATAGACTAAATTCTGTTTGTCCTCGCAGTCCAAAATCAGTGTGAAGCTGTCAAACCCGCGCACCAGCCCTTTGAGCTGGAATCCGTTGGTGAGGTATACTGTCACCGGAGTTTTCTGTCTGCGAACCTCATCCAAAAAGATGTCCTGTAATGCCCCATTTTTCATAAAACCGCTTCCCCCTTTTCCTGTTCGTACCGCTGCGCCGCCGCATCCAGCAGCGGCGCAAATCCGTCATATTCATCCACATTCAGCCAGCGGATACGATCGTCCCGGCGAAACCAGGTCAACTGCCGCTTGGCATAGCGCCGCGTTTCCTGTTTTACCCGTTCGACCGCTTCTTCCAGCGTTCCGTTTCCATCCAGATAAGAGAAAAACTCCTTGTAACCAATCGCCTGCATCGAGGTTTTGGAATAACCCATCCTCTGCAAAGCGCGAATCTCCTCCAGCAGTCCGCTCTGCACCATCTGATCCACCCGCCGGTCGATGCGCGCGTAGAGCGTCCGCCGGTCGGCAAAGTTGAGACCCAGCATACAAACCCGGTAGGGAGACGGCTCCGCGCGTGAAAGCCGTTGGTGCTCACTCATGGGGATTCCGGTGAGCCGATAAATCTCGATGGCGCGGATTATCCTGCCCTGGTTGTTTGGGTGGAGCTTGTCCGCAAGTGCAGGATCGATCTCACGCAGCATTTCCCAAAGGTATTGGTTGCCCCGTTCCCCGGCCAGTTGTTGCAGCTCCATGCGCACCGCTTCACTGCTTGGGGTGGGGGTGAAAGCGATGTTGTCCACCAAACTGCTGACATATAAGCCGGTGCCCCCCGCCAGAATGGGCAGCTTACCGCGACCGTCGATCTGTCGAATCGCCGCGCGGGCGTGCTCCACATACTCAGCCACGCTGAACGATTCCCCTGGCTCGACGAAATCCAGGCAGTGGTGCGGAATGCCCTCCTTCTCTGCAGGGGTGGGCTTCGCAGTGCCGATATCCATATGGCGGTATACCTGCATCGAATCGGCCGATACAACCTCGCCGTCATATCGCTTCGCGAGTTCGATCGCGAGCTTTGTTTTGCCCGACGCGGTGGGTCCGACCACACACAACAATGGGATTTTTCTTTCCATACCGATCCTCACCTTACACCCGGCCGAATTGCTTTTCCAGCTCGTGGCGGGTCATGGTGACACAGACCGGGCGGCCGTGCGGACAATGCTGAATCGTACCGTCCTCCTCCAGAACCGCCACAATAGCGGAGAGCTCAAGCGGTGTGCTCCTGTTTCCGCCTTTCACCGCCGTGCGGCAGGCGACCGAATGGTACAGGCTGTCGAGCACCTCCGGCGTGATATCGCGTCGATTTTCTTTGAGATTTGCACACAGCTCGGACACCACTGGCGCCACGTCGCCATCCGACAACCACATGGGCGCGGTGCGCACCAACAGGGAGCCGTCGCCAAAATCCTCCGCGTCAAAGCCGCAGCGGGCCAATAAATCGAGGTGCTCCACCGCGGCGTCATATTCCTCGCGCGCGAGGGCAACCGCCTTTGGGGCGAGCAGCGTCTGGCAAAACTGGTCCCGCTCCTCCGCCTTTAGGCGGTTGAACAAGATGCGCTCATGCGCCGCGTGCTTATCCACCACCAGCATTTTGTCCCCGTTTTGCAGCAGGATGTAGGTGTCCCACAACTCGCCCACCAGGCGCGCGTTGGCGTACTGGCTCACAACCGGCGCCGTCTCGCTGAATGCTGAAAGGCCGAACTGTTCTTCCGGAGGTGGATCGTTGAACAGTTTCTTCTGCGGCAGCAGCGTTTCTTTCTGTAAAGGTTTAGAGCTTGTCACATCTGTCTTTTCCTGATAGAGAGGCGCAGAAGGGGGCGTCACGCGGAACAGGTCATCCCGCTTGTGCAGGGTTAACGGCTTGTCCAGCGCTCCCTCCATTGTAGCGCGCTCTTTGGGCGAAACCGCGCGGATTGTGCCGCCTGGTTCGCATTTTTGCTGCCCAAAAGCTCTTTGAAATTCTTGTGCGCTCATGCGCTGCGGTTCGCTCTCTCGCTTAGGCTGGTGAGCCGCAGGTTGATTTTTGAGCCGTATCTCCGGCGCATTCAACCCAGCCAGGGAATTTTTTACCCCAAAATAGACCAGATCGAAGATCGGCTTTTCATTCTGAAAGCGAACCTCGATCTTCGCTGGGTGTACATTGACATCCACAGTGTGAGGCTCCACCGTCAAGTTGAGGATACAGGCCGGGAAACGTCCGACCATCAACGCCCCCTTGTAGGCCTCCTCCAGCGCAGCCGCGGCCGTGCGGCTTTTGACGAAGCGCTTGTTGATAAAAAAGTTCTGCATCGAGCGGTTGGGCCGGCTGAATTCCGGCTTGGATACCAAGCCATCGACAGCAAAACCTCCGTTTTGATAGTGCACCTCGGTGAGCCCCTTAGTAAACTCGCGGCCGTAGACAGCGTAGACTGCCGACAACAGGTCGCCGTTGCCTGGCGTATTGAGCTTGAGCTCCCCATCCTTAATCAGTTGAAATGCAATATTGGGGTGTGAGACTGCGATTTTATCGAGCACTCCGGCCACAGCGTTCGCCTCGCTCACGTCTTTTTTGACAAATTTGAGGCGCGCCGGCGTGTTGTAAAACAGGTCGCGGATGATAATGGTCGTGCCCTTGGGGCAACCGGCGGGCTGATTCTCCCGCTCCTCGGAGCCCTCGATCACATAGCGCGAACCCTCCAACTCCTCCGCACGGCGAGTAAGCAGCTCCACCCGCGCCACCGCGGCGATTGAAGCGAGCGCCTCGCCGCGAAACCCCATGGTCAAAATGCCGTCCAGGTCGGATTCGTCCTGAATCTTGCTGGTGGCATGGCTTTGAAACGCCTCGGACAGATCCTCGCGGTAGATACCGCTGCCGTTGTCAGTAACCCGGATAAAGGTCATGCCGCCGTTCTTGATCTCCACTGTGATGGCGGTGGCGCACGCATCGATGGCATTTTCCACCACCTCTTTGACCACTGAGGCGGGGCGCTCCACCACCTCGCCCGCCGCGATCAGCTCCGCGACATGCCGGTCCAAACGATGTATCACGCCCATGGGGCGTCCCTCCCTTCGCTGTATCGATTAAGTGAGCAGCTTTTTCAGTTCATATAGGGTGTTGAGCGCCTCTATCGGCGTCAAGGTATTGACATCCATCTGGCGCAGGCGCTCCACAACCGGGCTTTCCGCGAGCGGCAGCAGGGAAATTTGCCCGTCGTCCGCCTCCTCCAGCTTCGGTTTTCCCTCCCTGATACGTGCCGCCACAGGGTTGCCGTTTTCCAGGTCGGTGAGAATCTCGTGCGCGCGCTCGATAATCGCATCGGGGATGCCGGCCAGCTTGGAAACCTCGATGCCGTAGCTGTCGTCCGCTCCGCCCCGCACAATGCGCCGCAGGAAGGTGATGTCATCTCCGCGCTTCTTCACGGCGATATTGTAGTTTTTCACCGAGGACAGTTCCTCCTCCAGCTCGGTCAGCTCGTGGTAGTGGGTGGCGAACAGGGTTTTGGCCCCCACCTTCTTCTTGTCCGCGATGAATTCGATCACGGCCCGCGCGATGCTCATGCCGTCGAAAGTGGAGGTGCCGCGGCCGATCTCGTCGAGGATCAACAGGCTCTTAGCGGTCGCGGATTTTAAAATCTGGGCGACCTCGTTCATCTCCACCATAAAGGTGGACTGACCGGAAGCCAGGTCGTCCGATGCGCCAACGCGGGTGTAAATGCCATCCACGATGCCGATCTTGGCGCTTGATGCGGGGACAAAGCACCCGATCTGTGCCATCAGGACGATCAGTGCGACCTGCCGCATGTAGGTGGATTTACCGGCCATATTGGGGCCGGTGATGATGTTGATCTGGTTCTCTTTACAGTCGAGGTAACAGTCGTTGGACACAAACGGCGCGCCGGTGAGCAGCGCCTCCACCACCGGGTGGCGGCCGTCTCTGATAATCAGCTCGTCCGAAACGGTGATATCCGGGCGCACATAGCCGCGCAGGGAGGAAACCTCCGCAAAGGCGGCGAACACATCCAGCCGTGCAATGGCTGAAGCCGTGGCCTGCACCCGGTGGAGCTGGCTTGCTACAAAGGTGCGCAGCTCGTCGAACAACTGCTGCTCCAGACGGATGATCTTTTCGTTGGCGCCGAGGATCTTCTCCTCGAGCTCCTTGAGCTCCTCCGTGATGTAGCGCTCGCAGTTGGCGAGCGTCTGCTTGCGGATGTAATGAGCGGGCACAAGCTCGGAATTGGAGCGCGACACCTCGATGTAATAGCCGAATACGCGGTTGTACCCGATTTTCAGCTTGGAGATACCGATCTTTTCCCGCTCGTCCGCCTCGATTTTGGCGAGATACTCCTTCGTGTTGTACACGATGTCCCGCAGGCCGTCGAGCTCCTCGTTGTACCCCTTTTCGATCACGCCCCCCTCCTTGGTATTGATCGGGGGCTCATCTTTAACCGCGCTGTGAATCCGGCTGTGGATATCCTCCAGCAGGTCGATTTCATTATGTATCTGTGTCAAATAAGCCGATTGGAACCCGCTCACCGCCTCTTTGAGCGGCGGCAGCTTGGAGGCGGTAAATTCCAGCGACTTGAGGTCGCGGGGAGAGCAATTTCCGAACACCACCTTGGTCATCAGCCGCTCAAGGTCGAAGATGCCCGCAAGCATTTCGATGAGTTCCCCCCGCTGCATACTGCATCGAAACAGCTCCTCCACCGCATTGAGGCGCTTATTGATCACAGTCGGATTGACGAGCGGCTGCTCGAGATAGGAGCGCAGCAGCCGCTTACCCATCGCCGTTTTGGTTCTATCCAATACCCACAGAAGTGAGCCGCGCTTCTCGCCCGAACGCATCGTTTCGGTGAGCTCCAGGTTCCTGCGGGCGGTCATATCCAAATTCATATACTGCTTGTCGTTGTAATAATCGATGGCAAGCAGACGTTCCAGGCCGGTCTTTTGGGTGTTTTCCAGATAGTGAAGCAACATCCCCACCGCATAAGTGCAGTAGGGCTTGTCATCTAATCCGAGCTGAGAAAGCTCGCCCACTTGGAAGTGCCTGCAAATCGAATCCTGCGCCATCGCGATGACGGTCTCGTCGTCATCCGCCAGATTGGTTGAACAACCCAGCTTCTCTTTGATAAAAGAAGTCACAACTTTATAGTCGAGAAAGCTCTGATTGAAGATGATTTCGCTGGGCATAAAGCGGCCCAGCTCGGAGATCAGCTTTTGCTGATGATCGCGGCCCTGATACTGGGTGGCCTTGATCTCGCCGGTGGAGATGTCGGTGAAGCACACACCAAAGCCGCGGATATCGCAGAAGATGCTGGCGATAAAATTGTTGGTCCCCTCGTCCAGCATACTGGTCTCGACGATGGTGCCGGGCGTGATCACGCGGATCACGTCCCGCTGTACCAAGCCTTTGGCGAGCGCTGGGTCCTCCATCTGCTCGCAGATGGCGACCTTATAGCCCTTCTTGATCAGGCGCGCGATGTACGCCTCCGCACTGTGGTAAGGGACGCCACACATCGGCGCGCGCTCCTCCTGGCCGCAGTCGCGGCCGGTCAGCGTCAGCTCCAATTCCTTGGAGGCCAGCAGGGCGTCGTCGTAGAACATCTCATAGAAATCGCCCAGGCGGAAAAACAAAATATGGTCCTTGTGGTTCTCCTTGAGTTCAAAATACTGATGCATCATCGGCGAAAGTTTGGCCATAAATCTTTACCTCCTGGGCGATTATGTTGTCATATCAAGTTCTGTCTATCTCTCAGTGGCAGCCGCCGCAGGAACCGCAGTTGCCGCCGCAATCGTGGGCTTCCTCCACCAGGAACGGATCCTCGCCGTTGACGCTGGCCGTCAAAATCTGATTGATAAAGCTCATCATGCTGTCCACAGCCTGTTTGGTGGCGTTAAACTCAATCATGGTGGGATTGCTCATCACGGTGTCGTAGAGCTCCTTGAGTTCCTTGTCCAACTGCTCCAGCTTGGCCTGATCAGGTTCGGAGGCGGTCACCGCGTTGCTCAAATCCATGCGCTTCAGATTAAACTTGCCGATCAAATCCTGCAGCTCGGTGTCGTTGTCAGCTTTCTCCTTGGCGGCGGCAAACAGCTTATACCCGTCGTCCTCCTGAATGGCTTTTCCCAGTTCCCGGGTGAGTTTAATTACATCCATGGTATGAATCCTTTCTTCCGCGCGTATGATAAACTTTATTGATTTTATATGAGCATCCGCATCCGCCCCGCGCGGCGGCCGACACGAAAATCAAACAAAAAAACTAAAGCACCGGCTCGCCCTCCACAGCCCAGTTGAGCGCACGGGTAATGCGCACCGGTACGAAACTGCCGATCAAGTCCTGATCCGCCGGGAAATTGACGATGGAGCTATTGTCGGCGTGGCCGGTCAGCCAGCCAGACTTGTTCTTGGCTTCCCCTTCGGCCAATACCCGCAGAACCTTGCCCACGCGGGCTTCGTTGTGCCGGATGCCGATCTGCTCCTGCGTTTCGAGCAGCTCCTGGAACCAGCGTGACTTCTCCTCGCCCGGCATCGGATCCTCCATCTGCGCTGCACGGGTTCCCTCCCTGGGGGAATAAATAAAGGTGTAAAGCGAATCGTATTCCACCTCACGGATCAGCGCCAGGGTCTCGCAAAAGTCCTTGTAGGTCTCCCCGGGAAAGCCCACGATGATGTCGCTGGTAAAGCTCACACCGGGAATTTTTTTTCGCGCATAGTCGATCAGCTCGCGGTACTGCTGTAAGGTATAGTGGCGATTCATCTGCTTTAGGATGCGGTCGCTACCGCACTGCACAGGCAGATGGATATGCTTACACAGCTTGTCGCACTCCGCAATGGCGTCGATCAGCTCATGGGTACAGTCCTTGGGGTGGCTGGTCATAAACCGAACGCGGAAGTCACCTTCGATCTCATTTATTTTTCGCAAAAGTGAGGCAAAAGATACCGGCTCGTCCAACCCTTTTCCATAGGAGTTGACGTTCTGCCCGAGCAGAGTGAACTCCCGGTAGCCCTTTGCCGCCAGCTCCCGCACCTCGTTCAGAATCGGACCAGGCCGCCGGCTGCGTTCCCGCCCCTTCACATAGGGGACGATGCAGTAGGTGCAGAAGTTGTCGCAGCCGTACATAATCGGAATCCACGCCTTGAAGTCGCCGTCGCGCCGGATCGGCAGTCCCTCTGCGATGATATTTTCGGTTTCCTCTATGTGGAATACCCGCTTTTGGCTCGACAGTACCTCGTGAACCATTTGCGGAAAGCGGTGGATTGCATGAGTGCCGAACACCAGATCCACATGGGGGTAGCTCCGTTTCATCCGGGCCGCCACCTGTTCCTGCTGAGTCATACAGCCGCACAGGGCAATAATCATATCGGGGCGGCGGCGCTTGTTGTGCTGCAGTGCTCCGACATTGCCGAACACGCGATCCTCAGCACCCTTTCGGATGGCGCAGGTGTTATAAAGGATAAAATCCGCATCGTCTGGGGAATCGGTGAATCCATAGCCCATCTGGGCAAGCATTCCCTGGATGCGCTCCCCCTCCGCCACGTTGGCCTGGCACCCGTAGGAATGCACATGCGCAAGCGGCGGATGATCGTATCGTTGGGCGAGAAGCTCCCGCACCCGCTTCATATATTCAAACTGGAGGCTGAGCTCCGCCTGAGACAGTTCCGTTTTCATCTGTGTGGACAAATCGCATCCTCCCGGGTATTTAATGTATCATCAAATTATATCATTTTTTGACCTTTTATTCAAGCGGCACACTTCCAAAAACGCCGGGCTGCGAGACAAAAAGGGCCGCCCAGATAGGCGGCCCAGCGGCAATTAATACTTCAGACGTGTAAAGTTGATGTCCTCGGAAAAGTTTTTGAAATTGTAAAGCAGGAGGATTTCATCGAACTCATTCTCCGCCATAAATTCGCTCATATTGAAAGGAATGGCGCGCAGGTCCAACACCACCACTTCGTCGTAATTGTAGGTGAGGTAGGGCACCATCGAGTTGCCGTAGGAATCCTTGATGACCAGGATGCGACTGGTTTTGCCCTCGCTGTGATAGCGGTTGTTTTCGCTTTGGATCACCGTGACACCGTTGTTGCCATAGAGGAACGCCGCGTACTTATCTCGCGTTTCAAACTTATCCTGCCAATACAGTCCGGTCACTGGGACCTCCTGTTTGTTGCTGTCGAAAATCGTGGTTCCTCCATCGATGGTGACGCTGGTGGTGGGAATGTCCATCCAGGTGATGATATCTGGCACCGCGTTAAACAGTTTGGATTTGGAAAAATAGGTCCCGTAGAACCCTTTGACCTCGTTAGCGGTCAGGCTGTCGTACTCCACTGGCTCCATTCCGCGCGAACGGACGTAGTCGCTATAGGCGAGGTACGCCCCGTAGGTAGTCCAGTGATGGTCGGTCATATAGTAAATATAGTTGTCCTTGTGTTCCAAAAGCGATTCTTTCAGCGACAGGGTCGCGGCCCCTGTGCCCCCCACCTCAGCATACCACTTGTCGATGTAGGCGAACTGGTCCACCAGCGCCAAGCCGTAGGGCAGCTTATCAGATAACACCGCATAGGAATTGGGAATGACGGCGAAGGTGGCGGGCGTATCGCTGTAACGGGTAAAAAACTCCTTCACATTTGACAGATTCTGTTTAATGCGCTCCTCATCCAGGCGGTCGAGCTTGTCGAACATATAGTGGTCCTTCCCATAGACCACCGAGTTGTTTTCCTGCTTGCCGATCAAATATTCGGTTCTGGATTTGAGGCTGATCCAGTTGTCACGCAGCACAAACTGGTCGTTGATATAGGTCTCGTAGGTGCTGGTGTACTTGCCGTTCATCAAAGATTTGACTGTAAAGGTCGGCTTAAGCTGCAAGTAGCGATTTTCCATCTCGGAAAACTCCCGCCGGCTGACGAACATATCGAGCACCGAAAGGACGGCGATAAACGCCGCGAAAAGGAGCACCAGCGGATATTTTGTGATCTGTTTCATGTCGCTGTCTCCTTTCATCAGAATCGGAAGTAGAGGAACGGATTGTAGGTGGCATCCACCAGATAGGCCACCGACAGCACAAGGATCAGCGCCAACACGCAGATGTCAATCCATTCCACATCCTTAAATTTTTGATAGAGCTTTTCCACCGCCGGCGTGGAACAGAAGATCGCCACCACAATGGTGATGAGGTAACCGCGCAGATAATAAACCCAATCCACACCGCCGTCAAAGGCGAACAGCTTCTGCAAAAAGACGCCTAGCTGAGAGAGGTCGGTGATGGCAAAGATCGCCCAACTGATGAGCAGCAGCGCGACGGCGTAGACGTGCGGCCAAACCTTGCCTCGGTTGAGATGCGGAAGCAGCCACGCCTTTTCGACGATCAGCAGGACTGCAAAGAATACGCCCCACAGCAGGAAGTTCCAACTTGCTCCGTGCCAAAAGCCGGTGGCGGCCCAGACGATAAACAGGTTCAAATACATGCGCGCCTTACCCTTGCGGTTGCCACCCAGGGGGATATAGACATATTCGCGGAACCAGGAGCCCAACGTCATGTGCCAGCGCCGCCAAAATTCCGTCATGCTTTTGGAGATGTAGGGCAGATTGAAGTTTTGAGGAAAGTCGAAACCTAGCATCTTACCCAGACCGATGGCCATCAGGGAATAGCCGCTGAAATCGAAATAGATCTGGAGAGAAAACGCCAGGATTCCCATCCAGGCGAGCGGGGTTGAAACGTTGGTGAACCCAAGGCGTTGCACTTCGTCCCACAGGGAACCGATGTTGTTGGCAATGAGCACCTTTTTTCCCAGACCAAAGATAAACCACCGGATTCCCTCCTGAATCTGGGGCAGATTGATGGTGCGGGTTTTGAGCTCGCGGTTGATGTCGGTATACTTGACAATCGGGCCCGCGATCAACTGCGGAAAGAGGCAGACGAAGGCGCCAAAATCGATGATGTTGGTCTCCGCCTTCACATCGCCGCGGTAAACGTCGATGGTGTAGGATAGGGTCTGGAAGGTGTAAAAGCTGATACCCAGGGGAAGCGTCAATTTAAGCAGGCCGATCGAAAGCCCAGTTGCCGCATTAAAATTCTCGATGAAGAAGTTGCTGTACTTGAAAAACATCAGCATACCGATGTTAAAAACAACGGAGATAATGAGCCCCAGCTTACAGACCCACTTTTTGGAGCGATTGGCCTCGATCAAGCGTCCGCAGAAGTAGTCGCACAGGATGGAGGCAATCATGATGGGAAAATATTTGGGCTCGCCCCACGAGTAGAACACCAAGCTCAGCAACAAAATCATCAGATTTTTGAACCTGCGCGGGGTGATGTAGTAGAGCAAAAATGCCACTGGCATAAAACGGAATAGGAACAAAAGGCTGCTGAATACCATTGGTTCAATCTCCTGTCTGTGTTTAATTCCAAAGCGCCGGAAAACGGCTGCCTGGAAAAACAGCCGAAAAGAAACAAGGCCATCTCTTCAACCGACGGCCTTGTATGGGGCACGGTATCACTTTAGCAAATTTTGCCGCAAAAAGCAACCATGCCCCTGTTAATTATTCGTTAAAATAACGGTTGACGACCGCCTCAGCCCGCGCAATTTCATTGGACGCACCCTTTTCCGGGTCGCCCAGCATGATTAAAAAAACATAGTCGCCCTTTACCAAGACCTTGCCCGCTTTGGCTATCTCCAGCGGCCCGGGGAGATACTGCTCAAAGGTCTGCTGCAACTGGGCGCGCCGGTTCTCCAGCGCTTGCCGCACCGATTCAGCCTTGCCCTCCTTTGCCTTGACAGCGACGAAGTTATCAGCCGAGGTCATGGTAACGGCGAAATCCCCGGCATACTCCTCCACGCTGTCCGGCTCGATGCTGTACAGATTTTCCAATGTCTCGTCGTCCAACTTGGAGGGCATCTGGACATAAAAATCCCCCATCTCCTCCGCCACCGCATCTACGATCTGCTGCAAGGTGGTATCGTTGTCCTTCAGTCCGGTCTTTTTCTCCGTACACCCCGCCGCAATGCCCAACAGCGCGGTCATGGCCAGAAACATGGCCAGTGGTCTCTTCATTTGATCTTTCCTCCCCTTTTTCACTCGCTACACGAACGAAAGCTGGCATTATTCTTTCCAAAACAAGGGAGGTTATACCAAAAGCCGTTTCTGACAAGAAAGCGGGGAGATCGCCCTCCCCGCTGTGAACATTAATTGTTATGGTGCAATAAAATTGCTCAAAAACTCACGTGTACGCTGGTTCTTTGGCTGTTGGAAGATTTCCTCCGGGGAGCCCTCCTCCAGAATCAAACCGTCGTCCATAAACAGCACCCGGGTCGCCACATCGCGTGCAAAGGACATCTCATGCGTGACCACAATCATCGTCATGTGCTCTTTGGCGAGCTGCCGGATCACCCCAAGCACCTCGCCGGTGAGCTCCGGGTCGAGCGCCGACGTCGGCTCGTCGAACAGCATGATCTCCGGGCTGAGCATCATGGCGCGTGCAATCGCAACGCGCTGTTGCTGCCCACCGGAGAGCTGAGCGGGCATCGCATCGGCCTTTGGCAGCATCCCAACCTTTTGCAGCAGGCTGTCGCACAGGGCATGTGTCTGCGCCTCGTCCACCTCTCGGTGCATCAGGCGATAGGGCATCTCGAGGTTTTTGCGCACGGTCAGATGCGGAAACAGGTTGAAATTTTGAAAGACCATCCCCATCTTTGCGGTGATTGATTTGACCTGCTCCTTGGAGGAATACTTTCCATCCCGGATCATATCGTCCCCATCCACCGAGACGGTACCGCCGCCGATCTGCTCCAACCCGATCAGGCATCGCAGCATGGTGCTCTTGCCGGAACCTGAGGAGCCGATGACCGCGATTACGTCCCCTTTCTCCACGTCAAAGCTCACATCCTTGAGCACATCGAGTGCGCCATAGGATTTTTGCAGATTTTTAACAGAAATAAACGGCATCGGTCATCCCTCCTTTTCGTAGTTGATCTTCGCTTCCACCTTTTTGAAGGCGTAGGTCAGCACGGTATTCATCACCAGATAGATGACCGCGGCGATGACAAAAAAGAAGGTGTTTTTGTCGCGGCTGACTGCCGTCTTTGTGAGATGCAGAATTTCTGTAACGCCAATGGTGAACACCAACGCGGTGTCTTTGACCAGCGTGACGGCCTCGTTGCCGATCGACGGCAAGGCCACGCGCACCATCTGTGGGCAGATTACGCGCATCATCGTCTGCACCTTGGACATGCCCAACACCTTGGCCGCCTCATACTGCCCCTTATTGACTGCCAGCAGGCCGCCGCGGAAGATCTCGGCGAAATAGCATGCGTAGTTAACCACAAAGGTGACGCAGGACGCCGTGAAGCGTTCCATCCGCAAAAAATCTCCGATCAACGGCAGATACGGCAGACCGAAATAGACAAACAAGAGCTGTAACAACAGCGGTGTGCCGCGCACTATGTAGATGATCCCGTTCATCACCCAGCGCACCGGTCCAATTTTGGACCGGGCAATCAGGGTAAAACAGAAGCCCAGCGGCAGCGACAACAGGATCGTGACCAAAAACAGGGAGATCGTCGTGCCTGCGCCGGTCAGTATGTTCAAGGTGGTGTTCCATATGTTCTGAAAATCCATCCGGTTTGCTCCTTCAAATTAACAGTGGTGTCCGTCCCAAAACTTGCTAAAACAGACAAAACCGGATTTATCATCCGGTTGTCTGGTTCTTATTTAGGGTTTTACCACGATCACCTGATTGTTGGCGAGATACGGCGCGGTCATCAGCATCGTTTCCTGGCGCTCAGGGGTGATGGTGAACGCGTTCCAGATGCAATCGATGTTGCCAGTATCCAGCTCCAGCTCTTTGGAGGCCCAATCGATCGGCTGCAAAACTACCTCGTAACCGATGCGCTTGCCTACCTCTTTGGCGAGGTCGATATCGAAACCGACGATCTCGTTGTTTTCATCGCGGAAGCCCATCGGCGGGAAGCTGTCATCCAGGCCGACAACCAATTTCTTACCGGTTGTGTCGGGGACAATCGGCTCCGCAGGAGCCTCAAAATTGTTGACAAAGATATCCTTGCCAAACCATTTTTCCGAGATTTGCGCGGTGGTGCCGTCCGCCTGCATCGCACCTAACGCGGCGACGACTTTGTCGTGCAGCTCGGTGTTGTCCTTTTTAAAGCCGATGCCGTAATCCTCAGCCGCCAAGGAATCGTCCAGCACCTTGAAGCCCTCGGGGTCTTTGGCCGCATAATAGTTGGCGACCACCTCGTCGAGAATCACCGCATCCACACGGCCCGCTGTGAGGTCGTTGAGCGCTGCGATGTTGTCGGGGAACTTGACCACTTCCTTCACCTTGGAGGCGATCTCATCTCCCGCCAAAGCCGCTTCTGCTGAGGAGTCAGCTTGCAGCGCAACGACCTTGCCCTCGAGGTCGGCCTTACTCTCAATCTTTGCATTTGCTTTCGATCCGCAGCCGGCGAGCAAGCCGACGGACATGGTGAGCGCCATCAGGCAAACAAGAATCTTTTTCATCCCGTCAATCTCCATTTCCATTTAAAATAAGGGGTTTGAATAAAAACATTATATCAATTTAGCGTGCTAATGTGGTAGCAGAAGAATACGGCGCAATCGATGATTAATCGCTTTTTCCTTGCTTTTTCTCTCAGATTCTCTTTCTGACGCAGTTTTACAAAATATTTTTCCTGTCCTCTGCAAAAAAGGGACATGCGCTTTTTCGCACATGTCCCCTTGCTATTTTGTTGGGAATTATTCCTCTACAGGAGCAGCTTCCTCAGCTTCCGCCGGAGCCTCTTCCGCGGCAGCCTCCTCAGCCTCAGGCTCAAGCAGGGCCTTCATCGACAGGCTGATGCGTTTCTTCTCAAAGTCAATCTCAGTGATCTTGACCTGCACCTCGTCGCCTACCGACAGCACATCGGAAACCTTGTTGACGCGGTCGAAGGAGATCTGAGAAATATGGATCAGGCCGTCCACACCGGGAATGATCTGTGCAAAGGCGCCAAAGGTGGTGATCGAAACGATCTTGACCGTGGCAACCGAACCAACCGGATAATCCCGTTTGATGATCTCCCAGGGGTTGTCCTCAGCCTTTTTGAAGCCCAGGCTGATCTTTTTATTCTCACGGTCAATATCCTTCACATAGACCTCCAGCATATCGCCGACCTTGACGACCTCGGAGGGATGTTTGATTCTGGACCAAGAGAGCTCGGAGATGTGAACCATGCCGTCCACGCCGCCCAAGTCGACAAACGCGCCGTAAGAGGTGAGCGATTTGACCTCGCCAGTGTAGGTTTTACCCACTTCGACATCCGCCCAGAACTTCTCCGCAGCTTCCGCTCTGGCTTTGAGCACCACATCCTTGATCGAACCGATCGCGCGTTTGCGGCCTCTCTCCTTCTTCAGATCGATCACCTTAAACTGAACCTCTTTTTTCAGCAGAGACTCGAGCTCTTCATTGCGGGACAGGGTCGCTTTCGAGGCAGGAACAAAGATTCTTGCCCCGTTGGACTGGACAATCACGCCGCCCTTGACCACTTCGACCACAACGCCGTCGAGAACCTCGCCGGTCTCATAGGCATTTTCGATCTTCTCCTGACCGGCGATCTGGTCAAGACGTTTCTTCGACAACATAACCGTGCCCTCAACATCATTGACACGAACCACCAGCAGCTCGATCTCATCGCCCTTTTTCACCAGGTCTTCGAGCTTCGCATTCGGATCGTCTGTAAATTCCGAGATCGGAACGTAACCGGCATGTTTGGTACCGATATCTACCTGCAGTTCATTGGGGGCAATCCCAACGACAACGCCTGTCTCCTTCTTCCCGTTATATGTACTTTTGAAGGATTGATCCAACAATTCCTCAAAGCTAGCCTCTTCCTCTTGGTTCTTCAAAATCTCACTCATCGTATTTCGTACCTCCTTAATTATGCAAGCCGGGGTGGAAGCCCCAGCTGTAACACCAACCTTGGCGACCTGCGCAAAATTGTAATCATACAACTCCTGCGCGCGCTCCACAAGAATGGAGCGGGTAAATTCCCTGCAAATTTGAAACAGCTTTGCAGTATTGGAGCTTGTGCGCCCGCCGACCACAATCATCAGGTCGGATTTTTGGGCGAGCTCCCGCGCCTCTTCCTGACGTTTCACGGTAGCAATACATATTGTATCAAATATTTCGAGATTTGTACACACTTTTTTTGCAGATTCTACGCAATTTTCCCATTCCTGTGTATGAAATGTAGTTTGTGCCACCATACAACACGATTTTTCGCAAATATTTGGTGTATTATAACAAATCTGCAACAATTCATCGGCTGTTTTGAAAAAATATACCGGACCGGTACAATGTCCAAAGATTCCCTGCACCTCCGGATGTTCCCGGTCTCCCGCGATCAGAATGGTGGAACCTGCTGCGCTTTTCTCTTGGACGATCCGATGAATTTTTGCCACAAAGGGGCAGGTGGCGTCCACACAAGAAAGCTTACGCGCCGCAATCTCATCGTAAATTTGCCGCGTTACGCCGTGTGAGCGGATAATCACCACCGCATCGTCCGGCACATCCGAAAGATCGTCCACCGCCCGTACCCCCTGCGCCTCCAATTGGGCCACCAGCTGGGGATTGTGGATGATCGGGCCAAGGGTGCACACCTTGGGTGAGCTCCGCGCGCATTCAAACGCCAGATCGACTGCGCGGTTGACGCCAAAACAAAAGCCCGCGGTCTTTGCAACGGTAATCTCCATCTATTAATCCTCCAACAGCGCGCCGATGGCCGACATAATGCGGGTTGTGGCCGCTTTGATATCCGAGGGCTTGTTGTCGACGATCGTCAGCTCGGAGTTGGGAATCAGCTTTCCATAGCGGATGACAATTTTCGAGCGGAACTTGACCGGTTCGGTGTATTTGATGCCGACCGGCAGCACGTCGGCACCGGACCGGGAGGCGATCAGAGAAATCCCAGACTTGCCGCGCAGCAGCTTGCCGTCCTTGGAGCGCGTCCCCTCTGGAAAGATCGCCAGCACCCTGCCGCTCTGCAAAATTTCAATCGCGTGGTCGATTGCGCTGGTGTCCCCTTTTCCGCGTTCCACCGGAAACGCGCCCAGCCTTTTGATGAGGAAGCCCAACACAGGCACATGAAACAGCTCAGCCTTTGCCATAAAGTAGAGCTGGAATTGGCCTTTCCAAGCGATATAAAGCGGATCCAGGTTGGTGCGATGGTTGGAGCAGATGATATATCCGCCGTGATCCGGCAGATTCTCGACCCCCTCCACTGAGATACGATGCCAGATGCGCATAGCGGTCCCCAACAGGATTCTTCCTAAACGAAATAGCAAGCTCATAATAGCGATTTAATCCCCTGTCCTTATGATGTTTTGAGCAGCGCCGCTTCTACAACAGCGATCAACTGCGCGATCGATTGTTCACAGGTGTTGCCGGTAGTGTCCACCAGGATTGCGTCCGGCGCTTGGCACAGCGGTGCGATGGCACGATGGCTGTCGTTGTAATCCCGTTTGCGCACATCCTCCAACACCTCGGCAAAGTCGGTGTGAATCCCTTTCCCCATCAGCTCCTGCCTCCGCCGCTCCGCGCGGTCCTCCGGCGATGCGGTGAGGAAAATCTTCACCTGCGCCTGAGGCAGCACCACCGTGCCGATGTCGCGGCCGTCCATCACCACATGGCTGGCTGCGGCGAGATTGCGCTGCTGATCGAGCAGAAATGCCCGCACCGGCGGCAACGCGGACACATCGGACGCCGCCATCGAGAGCTCCGGCGTGCGAATCCTGTCGGAGACATCCTCGCCGTTTAAAAACACGCGCTGTTCCCCATCCACAAAGCGGATGGTAACGTCGATCTTCGGCAGCTGCGGAACGACCTCCTTCTCCTTGGACGGATCGACGCCATGTTGCAGCATGTAATAGCCCACAGCCCGGTAGAGCGCCCCGGTGTCCACATAGATATAACCCAGGTGCCGCGCCAGCGCCCGCGCGATGGTGCTCTTCCCCGCGCCGGCCGGCCCGTCGATTGCAATGGCAATCATGAATTCTCCCAACCCCCATCTGTCTGACTTTTTGCGCTCTCCCCAGCCAACACGCCGGTAGAAAACGCAATCTGTAGATTAAATCCGCCCGTATAGGCGTCTACATCCAGCACTTCACCTGCAAAGTATAATCCCTTTACAAGTTTCGATTCCATCGTTTTGGGGTTAATTTCCTTGACTGAAACCCCGCCTGAGGTGACGATCGCCTCCTCAATCGGACGGAAGGCCTTCGGTGTGATGCATAAATGTTTCAGCAGCTCCACCAAGGCGCGGCGCTGTTCCCTGGTGATCTGGTTGACCTTGCGGTCGCCCGGGATGCCGGAGAGCTGAACCGCCACCGGAATCAGCTTGCGGGGCAGCAGCTCCGACAAGCTGTTGAGAAAATCGCGGTTGAGATTTTTTCCAAAGTCGCGGAGCAGGCGCGCATCGAGCTGCTCTGGAGAAAGTCCCGGCTTGAGATCGATCGCCAAGGTATAGTCGTCCAGGTGGGCGGCGTCCATGTGGCAGCTCGCGCTCAACACCAGGGGGCCAGAAACACCGAAATGGGTGAACAGCATCTCGCCCAACTCGTGAAACAGCACTTTACCCGCGCGGTTGGTGAGCGTCAACGTGACATTTTTAAGCGAAAGGCCCATCAAATCTTTGCACCAGGGCTCGTTTGTAATAACGGGAATCAGGGATGGGGTTGGAGGGCAAACCGTATGCCCCGCCTGTTTGGCCAGCAGATAGCCATCTCCGGTGGAGCCGGTGGTTGGATAGCTCATGCCGCCCGTCGCAACGATCACCTGACCGGTCGAAATCACGTTGCCGTTTTCCAGTTTTATGCCGCATATCGCGCCGTCCCGGAGCTGGAGCGCCGTACAGCGACCCGACAGCAGCTCCACGCCGCCGTCCCGCAGGTACCTGGACAGCGCGTCCACGATATCAACCGATCGGTCGGACACCGGAAAGACGCGGTTTCCTCGTTCTGTCTTTAAGGGGACGCCCAGCGCTTCAAAAAACTCTATGGTGTCGCGGCAGCTAAAGCGGTTGATCGCACTGTAAAGAAAGCGTCCGTTGCCTTTGACCGCCTGGATAAACGCTGTATTGTCGCAATTATTGGTGACATTGCAGCGGCCCTTGCCGGTGATCATCACCTTGCGGCAGATGCGCGGATTGCGCTCGAGCAGCGCAACGGAAAGCCCGCGCTTTGCCGCTGTTCCAGCCGCCATACAGCCAGCCGCGCCCGCGCCCGCCACGACCAGATCATATTTTTGTGACATCGATATCGTGTGTCCCCTCTATTTTTTCGTAGACGTTGTATTCGTCCCAAATCCGTTCCAGGCGGGAGAAGGTCGCCGAAATTTCATTCTTTTTTCGCAGCCCAACCGCCACGATCAGCGCATTGATCAAGCTGAGAGGTGCGACGAGCGAATCCACAAACGAAGCCATATCGCTGCGCGCCAGCAGCACCGTGTCGGAAATGCTTGCAATGGGCGACTGCGGGCTGTCAGTGATTGCAATCACCTTGGCTCCGCTGTCGGTGGCGAATTTTGCACCGTTGTAGGTGCGCTGGGAATAGCGCGGAAAGGTGATGCCGATAAAGACATCCTGCGGCCCGATGCGCAGAATCTGTTCAAACATTTCGCTCGAGCTGTTGGTATTGATCAGACGCACATCGTCGAGGATGTGGTTAAAATAAAAGTAAAGAAACCGGGAGAGCGCAGAGGAACTGCGGATGCCCAGGATGTAAATGGTGCGCGCATTGCAGAGCGCATCCACCGCGTTGTTGAAGGTCTGGGTGGAGGACTCCTCCAACGTCCGGCGGATATTTTCAATATCCGAGCCGAGCACCTTCGAGAGCACGTCTGAACCGCCGATCTGTTCGGTGGTCACCTCCATGCGCTGTACCGCCGTGAGCCGGTTGCGGATCAATTCCTGCAAGGCGCGCTGCAACTGAGGATATCCCTCGTAGCCCACCTCAGATGCAAACCGCACTACGGTGGATTCGCTGACCCCCACCGTGCTGCCCAGACGAGATGCGGTCATAAAGGCCGCTTTATCGTAATGATTGATGATATAATCGGCGATCATCCGCTGCCCTTTGGAAAAACCGCCCATCATTTCACCAATCAAAGTGATCAGGTCTTTATTCAAAATGAATCACCTCGTTCTCTATTCTATCCTTTTCTCCCAGCGAAATCAAGTAAAATGCGGGAATAAACGGCAAAAATGCAGGGGTTTGCTGTGAAAATTGCAGTTTTGCATAAAAAGGCCACCCGGATAGATCTATCCGGATGGCCTCGAGCTATTTTTCTGTTAAGAGAGGTAGGCGACGATCGCATCGCCAATTGCATTGGCCATGTTGAACATACCGCGGCGGCTCGCCATATCGTCGAGCTCCGAGGGATTGGTGACGAATCCCATTTCCACCAGCACAGAGGGCGCGCAGCTGTTGAGGGTCACACGGTAGTTGCTGAACTTCGCGCCGCGGGAAGCCCGCCCGGTTTCGGCGACGATATGATTGAGCAGCGTGTTGGAAAAGGCTTTCGCGTTGCTCTCATAGTAATAAATTTCCACGCCTTTGGGCTTGAGACCATTTTGGTTGGTGCCGATGCTGTTGCAATGCAGCGAAAGGAAGAAATCCGCCTTGCCCTCATAGGCCGGATTCATGCGCGGCCCGAACTCGATCTTCTGGTCGCTTGTCCCACTGCCCGAGAGCAACACCTGCGCGCCCAGGGACTCCAGACGTTTCTTCACAGCGATCGCGGTATCCGCGGTGATATCGCTTTCATCCACGCCGAGGCCGTTCATAATGCCGAGCGCCCCTGGATCGGTGCCGCCGTGTCCCGCATCCAGCGCCACGATGATTCCCGCGAGCGGCCGGCTGCTGTCCCCGGAAAGGGACGGGCGGTATTTGCAGTAGATGGTGGTGACATTGTCCTTATATTCCACTACATAACCCCAGAGGGTGCGATTGGGGTTGCGGGTGAAGGTGATGGTGGAGTCCCCATTGGACTCGGTGACGCTCGCCCCGGTAAACAGCTTGCTGTCGCCGGTCGGGATGCTCCCGATTCCGGTGGTGTGATGCAGCGTTACCACCAACTGGCCGTCGCTACGCGAGGTGGTCGCCACCGGCTGAGAAGTTCCGGTAATGATAAAGCGCTCCCCATATGCGGTGGAGCTGAAGGATACATTGCTGACCTTGTTGGTCGCCCGGCCGCTGGTCAACGGCTTGGTGGTATCCTTGTTGATCCAGCCGCCCATCCCGAGCTTGTACATGCCTGCGTTGGAATCGACCACATAATCGATTGCCCCGGCCTTGGCGGTGGTGACAAAGCCACTGTCGGTGTTGCCCTGTTGAAAGATGCTCGAAGAAGTCTCGGTCACCTGCACCAAAAGGGTCTCGCCGCCTGCAAACAGCTTGCCGTTTGAGGTGTAGGTCTTGGTGGCGCCATTCCAGTTCATGGTGTAGGTCACCTTGCCGAGATCGGTGGTTTTTCCGTAGGCGGGCACCGTATAGGTGGCCTTAAAGGTAGCTGGAATGCCGGATTGCGCGGCCGCAACCTGGCGCATCGTGTAGCTCTGGCCGTTCACGGTTGCAGTGACAGACGCGCCGGCCGGCGCGATACACTGAAGCGTCACCTCAGTGCCAGCCAGTTCACCCACATCGCAGGAGGGATACATCGAAGACACCCGATTGGTGGTGGCCAAGCTGGCCCCATAACCGGCCCCCTGCGTGATGGTGACGGTCTTTGCGGAACCGTCATCCTGGGTGAACTTGAAGCGGTTCTCGCCGGACGAAAGGGACACATAAACGCCGAAACTTCCGCTGATGCCGCGGTCGGTTACCTTCTCCCCGTTTAAATAAAGGGGCAAATCGGGGTTGGAAGAACCGGTGATATAATAAGCGGTCGCACTGGTTTTCACATCCTGGGATGGCCTCGTGACACTCAGCTTGCGGGGCATCGAGGTTGAAACATGGCTGGTTATGTAATCGAAATCGTTGTAGTTAGCCGCATAGGCAGGGACGACAAAACCTCCCGTCAACAGGCCGACAGCCACCAGCACAGATACCGTTTTTTGGACGATTTTTATCATTTTTGCTCTCCCCTTTCCATAAAAAGACAAAAGAAATAGTTAACATTACCCTTATTTTAACATAGAATTCGACAGGAAAGTATGTGGAAATTGTAAACAATGAATCGGTAAATTATGACAAAAGCGACCCATATCATCTAAAAACACGATGATATGGGTCGCTCGATGAAAAATATCCTTTACCGGGTTTGCTCCAGCTTAGCCAGGGCCTTCTGCTCAAAGCGTTCCTTATTGAGAATAAAGCGCGTGTGCGTCCCCTCCCCGATCGGTCCGCATTCGTCGCTTGCGAACACAACGAAGTCCACTTTTTTGCCGTCCACCGCTGTGATCCTGGCGGTTGCGGTCACCTTCATGCCGACCGGCGTTGCCGCGCTGTGGCTGGTGGAAATCGACGCTCCGACCGAGGTCTGCCCCTCGGACAGCAGCGGCTTGAGGCAGGCCACCGCGGCGCCCTCCATCAGAGCGATCATCATAGGGGTTGCGAACACGCCGACATCCCCGCTGCCAACCTCGGCTGCGGTCCGGTCTTCGCTCACCACCCAACTGAGGGTTGCTTCCCGGTTGATCCATTCTTCCATAAAAAGTTACCTCCTGTATCGATCCGTCTCCTCTTCACTGAGGCATTTCCATTATACAGGCAAACTTTATATCGATCAACCTCATTTTGCCGCGATTTCGCACGGCGCTTTGGCAAAAATGATCTGATCGCGGAAGTCGCAGAGCAGGTGATCTCCTTCCCGCACCCTGCCGCTCAGGATTTCTTCGGCGAGACGGTCCTCCACGATGTTCTGAATTGCACGTTTGAGTGGACGGGCGCCGTATTTGCTATCGAACCCGGTTTGAACCAGGTGATGCAGCAGTCCGTCGGAAAATTGGAGGCTCACCCCGCGGGTGAGCGCGCGCTGCCGGACGGTCTCCAATAGATGCACCGCGATCTGTTCGGTCTCAGCCTGGGTGAGACGGTGGAAGACGATTGTTTCATCGATACGGTTGAGAAATTCTGGACGGAAGCTCTTCTTCAGTTCGCCCAGGACGCGCACTTTCACCGCTGCGTCGTCGGGCACCGCCGAGCTGTGGCTGAATCCGAGCGACTGATGCTCCGTAATGAGCTGCGCGCCGATATTGGAGGTCATGATGACGACGCAATTTTTGAAGTTGACGGTGCGCCCCTGCGCGTCGTTGAGCATCCCATCATCGAGAATTTGCAACATGATATTGAAGATATCGGTATGCGCCTTCTCAATCTCGTCAAACAGCAGGACCGAATAGGGCTTGCGGCGCACCTTCTCAGTGAGTTGGCCGCCCTCGTCGTATCCGACATAGCCGGGCGGCGAACCGATCAGACGCGACACCGTGTGCTTCTCCATAAACTCCGACATATCCACGCGGATGAGCGCCTTTTCGTCCGCGAACAACGCTTCTGCCAGCGCCTTGGACAGCTCGGTTTTGCCCACGCCCGTAGGTCCTAGGAAGAGGAACGAGCCGATCGGCCGGTTGGGGTCCCCGAGGCCAACGCGGTTTCTGCGCACCGCCCGCGCCACCGAAGCGACCGCCTCATCCTGGCCGATCACACGCTGGTGCAGACGGTCCTCCAGATGGAGCAAACGCTGGGACTGCTCCTCCGTGACCCGCTTGACATCGATCCCTGTCTGAGACGCGACCACTTCAGCCACGTCCGATGCGAGCACACGTTCATCACCGGGCATGCCGCTCTCATTCTGCGGGGGGAGCTTTTCCTGGAGCTGCCGTTCGCTGTCCCGCAGCTTGGCCGCCAATTCAAAGTCCTGCGCGAGGATGGCCTCCTCCTTTTGGCGGGTCAGTTCGCTGAGCCGGTCTTGGAGATCGGCGGTGCGCTCGGGCTGGGTGAATATCTTCAGCTTCACGAGGGATAAAGATTCGTCCAACAGGTCGATCGCCTTGTCAGGCAGAAATTTTTCCGTGAGGTAGCGCACCGAAAAATCCACCGACGCGCGGATCGCTTCCTCGGTGATCCGAATGTGGTGGTGCTCCTCATACTTCGATTTGAGTCCCTCCAGGATCATCACGGTGTCGTCCGCTGTGGGCTCCGCCACCAACACACTCTGAAAACGCCGGGTGAGCGCGCTGTCTTTTTCGATGTGACGCCGGTATTCGTCGATGGTGGTCGCGCCGATCATCTGAAGCTGGCCGCGGGCGAGCTGAGGCTTGAGGATGTTTGCCGCATCAATCGCGCCCTCCGCTGAGCCCGCTCCCACCAGCGTATGCATCTCATCCACAAACAGGATGACGTTCCCTGCATCTCGCACCTCGTTTAGGCAATTGCGCAGCCGTTCCTCAAATTCACCGCGGAACTTTGTCCCCGCTATCATGTTGGAGAGATCGATTGAAACGACCCGCTTCCCAGATAAGTTTTCCGGCACCTCGCCCCGCACGATGCGCTGTGCCAGCCCCTCCACAATCGCGGTTTTGCCCACGCCCGCCTCGCCGATCAGGCAGGGGTTATTTTTGGTGCGGCGGGACAGAATCTGGATAACCCGGAGTACCTCCTTATCACGGCCAATGAGCGGGTCGAGGGAGCCTTCACAGGCCGCGACCGTCAGGTCTTTGCTGAATTTATCGAGGTTCGGCGTCTTGACTGCGGCCGGTTTTCCCGCCTTGGAAGCCGGCTTGCGGGTGGCCTTCCAGTAGATCGTCTCAGCGATTTCGCTGCCGATCCCCTCGATTACCTCGCGGTAAAGGGTGTCGCAGTCGAACCCCAGGCTGGTGAGGAACCGCACCGCATAACATTCGGGTTCCTTGAGCATCGCCATCAAAATATGTTCCGTACCCACCGAGGTCCGCATTAGCCCCTTGGCTTCCTGCGCGGCCGCTTCCAAAATCCGTTTGCAGCGCGGAGTGAAGTCGCTGGGGGTCAGATTGGATTTGATCCCCTTCCCCACCGCCTGGATCAGTTTTGTCTTGACCATATCCTCGGTGATACCGCGCTGTTTGAGCACGGTATATGCGACGCCGTTCCCCTCTTTGAGCAATCCCAACAGCAGATGCTCACTGCCGATGTAGGTGTGTCCCAGCGCCGCCGCCTGCATCATCGCCAGATTAACCGCATTGTTCGCCTTTTGCGTAAAGTTGTTGAATTTAAACCCCATGTTCTTCCCCCTGTATCGCCGCCGTGTTGCATGCGCACATCGGATGGCCGATCGATCGGGAAATCGCTCCCGGATGGCTGCACCTTCCGGGAATCCCCTCCGTCCATTTTATGCCGCGCATTCCTCTTTTAATATTTACCTATTTACCTGGTTTATCCGTTTGGCAAATCAACATTTTCATCCTGGCTGTAACACCTTTTTCGGGCATGGCATAGTATGTGATGAAATCAAATTTAGGAGGTTTCTCTTATGTCAAACTGTTTTTTCGGTTCCGGTAATAGCTGCTGGTGGATCATCATCCTGGTACTTATCCTTTGCTGCTGCTGTGGCAACGATGGCGGCTGTGGCAACAACTGCGGCTGTGGTTGTGGCAATAACGGTTGCGGCTGCGGCAATAACGGCTGTGGCTGCGGTCCTCAGCCCTGCTGCTGCGACTAATCGTCAGAGGATAGCGCCAACAAAAAAACGGAGGGCAAACGCCCTCCGTTTTTACCCTTCGTTTTATCGGACAAACTCTGCCCGCCCCAGTTCTTCTTTACAAACATCGAAATATTCCCGGTATAGCTGATCCCCCAACCTGACCACATCCGGGTCGTCCTCCATATCGCAGCTATCCGCAAACGCGTCCCCGATGCAGGAACGCGACATCCGCTCGTCCCGGCTGCACAACAGATACAGGGAAAATGCGCCGCTCTCTACAATGGTGTCGTAGGTTCTTGGCGAGCGCTCGCGCACCTGCTCATGGAAATAGTTGAGCGCCGTCTGCGCGATAATCGAATCAGGGCAACCGTGCTCCAGGATAGTATCCACGATAAAGGCAAACAACACCTGAGCATTGCTTTCAATCACTGGGTTGCCCAATAACCGTGGGCTTGCGTACTTCACCAGGATCTCATCGATCACAAAAAATCGATCGGAGAGCCGCTGCCCCAAACGATAGGCCCGCTCGATATTGCCGTTTTGTTTTTGATGCTGAAACTCCATGGCGGCTACTTCGCCGTCGTCGGGCTGCTGACGGGGCGCGGAGCCCGCAATCTTCATATCGCTATCTTCCACAAACGCTCTTTTCTCTTCCGACACCGCAAACACCTGCCTACTCCCTTTTATTTTTATTCCGCTTTGTCCTGAATCTCCTTCAATGCGAGCGCCAGTTGATCGGGGCATGAGGTCCGCTTCAATCCGCAACGGATTCCCCGCAAAGTCTCAATCACCTCGTTGACCGGCCGGTCTTTGACCAATGCGGAAATTCCCTTTGCATTTCCGGCGCATCCGCCCAAAAACTCCACCGAACGGATGACGCCGCCCTCCACATCCAACTTGATCAATTTGCTGCAAACATCCTTGGGATAATATGTAACCAACATGAATTATAATCCTTTCTGGGGTTGAGAAACTCTGGCGATTCCCTCGCGCACAGCCTGCTGCGCGACAGCTTCCGCGACGCCCTGTGCAACCTTGGGATCGAGCGGGTTGGGCAGGATCATCTCCGCATTCAACTGCTCAGACGGCACCATGGCCGCGATGGCGTAAGCAGCCGCCACCTTCATCCCCTCGGTGATGTCCCTGGCGCGCACCTGTAGAGCCCCTTTGAAAATGCCAGGGAAGGCGAGCACATTGTTGATCTGGTTGGGAAAATCGGACCGGCCTGTCCCCACCACGGCCGCGCCGCCGCGCTTGGCCTCGTCCGGCATGATCTCCGGCGTGGGGTTGGCCATCGCAAAGACGATCCCACAGTTCATGCTTGCCACCATCTCCGCCGTGAGCAGTCCCGGACGGGATACTCCCACAAAGACATCCGCACCGCGGATGACCTCCTGCAAAGCGCCCTGTCTCCTTTCGGGATTGGTCACCAACGCCATTTCAGCCTGCGCGGGGTTGAGCCAAGGCGCTCCCTCGTAGATTGCGCCTTCCTTGTCGCATAGGATCAACTCGCCGAGCTGCAACTGAAGCAGCAGCTTAGAAATGGCGATGCCGGCCGCGCCCGCGCCGTTGACCACCACCTTGATCTCGCTCGCCTTTTTGCCCGTCACCTTGAGGGCGTTGATCAGCGCGGCGGCCACCACAATTGCAGTGCCGTGCTGGTCGTCGTGGAACACTGGGATGTCGCAGCGCTGCTTTAGCTTGGCCTCGATCTCGAAGCAGCGCGGCGCGGCAATATCTTCCAGATTGATGCCGCCAAAGCTCTTGGAAATATTTGCGATCGTCTCCACGATCGTGTCAGTATCCTTGCTGTCCACACAGATGGGAAACGCGTCCACATCCGCAAACGCCTTGAACAGCGCGCATTTGCCCTCCATCACCGGCATAGCCGCCGAAGGCCCGATATCGCCGAGCCCCAACACCGCCGTGCCGTCGGTGATCACCGCCACCAGGTTGTTTTTGCGGGTGAGCTCATACGCCTTGTTTTCGTCCTGCGCGATCACCAGGCAGGGTTCCGCGACGCCTGGGGTATACGCCAGTGAGAGATCCTCGCGCGTCCTGAGCGGCGCACGGGAGATGACTTCAATTTTCCCATTCCAGTCATAATGCTTTTTGAGTGCCTTTTCTTTTATGTCCATTGCCTTTTTCGCTCCATTATTTTATTTGTCGATGGCGAATCACACGCCCCTTTTCTGCCGAAAGATCTGGTTGAGGGTTTCATGTGGGGTGATGCAGGTCGCAAGCGGACTGTACGACTTGGTGTAAAAACCGTGAAAATCAGTGCCGCCGAACTTGAGCACCCGGTGCTCCCGGGCCAGTTGCTCCAGCCTCTGCACATCCTCCGCAGTGTTGCGTGGGTGATAAACTTCGATGCCGTCGAGAACCTCCCGCTCCAGCATCTCATCGAGCAGGTCGAAGGAATCGTATTCGCGAGGGTGCGCCAGTACCGCAAGGCCGCCCGCCTGATGGATCAGGTCGATGACCTCAAACGGATCGGGATAATCAATTCCTACATAGGCCAGTCCACGTTTGCTGTCGAACAACTGCTGAAAGATCGGCCCAAAGATGCGGTCTGTGTAACCGAGATCCATCAGCGCATTCATGATGTGCTGCTTATAGATCGACTTGCTCCCCGCATAGTAACGCGACACAAAATCCGCGGTGATCGGATAAAACCGCGCAGTGCGCCGTATCATCTCCTGTCCCGCCTTTGTGCGCGCATCGAGAATCTTATTGCACAAGCCCTCCAGCCGATCGGGCTTCTGAGGCAAGTAACAGAGCATATGAACCTTTCGTCCGCGCTTGGCATCGCAACAGGAAAACTCCACGCCCGGTATGACGTTGATGCCGTAGCGCTTGCCCAAAATAACCGCACGCGTCACCCCAGCCATGGTATCATGGTCGGTGATCGATACAAAATCCAATCCTGCGCGCTTGGCAAAATAAATGACGTCCTCCAGCCCCATGGAGCCGTCAGACAGCTTCGTGTGACAGTGCAAATCGCCTATCATCTCGCGTTACCCCCTATTCCCTTTGACTTCTTGTAAAGGGTGTATCCCGACCTTTCTGATGAACCGTCAAGAATTTCCCCTTTATTATACAACGTCCCCCTATCTATATGCAACTAGAAATGTCCGGAGAACCCGTTCAAAGAAACAGGCGCAGAGAAAAAACAGGGGCATGACACACAGGCCATACCCCCGCTTTACCCAATCATCCTCCAAATTGGGGCCAGCAGCACCCGGATGACGCTGCCAAATACTCCGCGCGTGGTTTCTCAGAACGTTTTTTGCATCCATTGCCTTTTGCACCGCTTTTTGATAGGATAAAGGCAGAAGGAGGCGAATCAGTTGGGATTCGACAAGGAAAATATCTACACCGCACAGAAGCTGCAATCCGGGCTGGTCTGCCTGGTGCAGGGCTTCGGCCAATCGATGACCCCGATTTTAAAATCGGGCCAGGTCTGCGAGGTTACGCCGGTCAACGACGCCACCGTACTCAAAAAGAACGATATCGTTTTTGTCAAGGTGAGCGGCCACTTTTATCTGCACAAGATCTCAGCCATCAAGAATAATCAATATCAAATCAGCAACAACCACGGGCACGTCAACGGATGGACCAACCGAAGAAATATCTTCGGCAAGGTGACAAAAATTTTATAATGGAGAAGGTACGCGGGAATCAAACCTACCCATGCCGCTCTGTACGGCCTGCACCGGTTTGGAAAGCCGTGAGGTACACCCATCGTTCTCACTCAATCCTTCAGCAGTTTGTGCAGGGCTTCCACCGCAAAGTCGATCTCCGCCTCGGTGTTGCTGTATCCCACCGAAAATCGCACTGTCCCTTGGGGATAGGTGCCCAAAGTTTTGTGCGCATTGGGTGCGCAGTGGAGCCCGCAGCGCGTCATGATGCCGTATTCGCTATCTAATAGAAAAGAGAGCTCTGCATTGTCTCGTCCCCCAAAATCGAGCGACACGATACCCGCCTTTTGATGTGCGTCATGCGAACCGACCACCCTTACGCCCGGCAATCGCTCCATTCCCGCCGTAAAACGGGCAGCCAACTCCTGCTCCCTGGTGCGAATCGAATCGATTCCGATCCGCTCCAAATATTCCAACGCCGCGTTCAGTCCGTAGATGCCCGGCAGGTTCAGCGTGCCCGCCTCAAAGCGGTCAGGCAGCAGCTCAGGCACCGTCTCCAGATGGGAAAAACTGCCGGTCCCGCCAGAGATCAGCGGGGTTATTTCCCGCGCGAACTCCTCGCGGATAAGCAGCCCGCCGATCCCCTGTGGACCAAGCAACCCTTTGTGGCCGGTGAAGCACAGTGCGTCGATGTACATGCCCTCCATATCAATGGGAAAAACACCTGCAGTCTGTGCGCTGTCCACCACAAACCGCAGGGAATGTTTGTGACAGATTCGCCCCACCTGCTCGACAGGATAGAGGGTGCCGCTGACATTGGAGGCATGCAACATCACAACGGCACGGGTGTTGGGGTGGATCAGGGACTCGATGCACTCCAATTGCAGCTCGCCAGATTCGTCGCAAGGAATGCGGTCGAATGTGACGCCCGCTTCCAACATCTGAGTGAGCGGGCGCATCACCGCATTGTGTTCCATTGCGCTGACCAGCAAGTGATCCCCCGCATGGAATCCACCTTTGATGACCAGGTTCAGCGCGGTCGTGACATTTGAGGTAAAGATCACATTGTGAGGCTCTGGAAAGTTAAAGAGCCGCGCCAAGCGCTCGCGCGCGTTAAACACCACCTCAGCTGCGTCGTAGGCGGTTTCATATTCCCCTCGGCTGACATTACAGCCTACCTGCTCCAAATATTCGCACATCCGCGGGGCTACTCCGGGCGCCTTGGGATAGGAAGTGCTCGCATGATCGAGATAAATTTTATTGGTTGTACCCATCCTCTCACCTCTTCCTGCTTATTATTCTACTATATTTCCACGATTTTTTCCAGAATCTCTTATTTTACTGCTTTTTTACGATATCATTATTTTAAATCTGAAAGAAAAAATCAAAAAAATTGAAATTAGCTCTTGCAATTCGTGTACTAATATGGTATATTAATAACAAGAACAGTTCCTATTATTATTGGTAAAGTAAATTCAATTTGTGGAGGAATTTAATTATGAAAACTTATGTATGCACCATCTGTGGATATGTCCATGTCGGCAACGAACCCCCGGAGTCTTGCCCTCAATGCCACGCTCCTGCTTCTAAGTTTGAAGAGAAAAGCGGCACCGGTATGAGTTGGGCGGATGAGCACCGCATCGGCGTGGCAGCCGGCGTTGATCCCGAGATCGTCGAAGGTCTGAGAATGAACTTCACCGGTGAGTGCACCGAAGTCGGTATGTATCTCGCCATGGCGCGCCAGGCCCATCGTGAAGGGTATCCTGAAGTGGGTCTGTACTACGAAAAGGCCGCTTACGAAGAGGCCGAACATGCCGCGAAATTCGCTGAACTGCTGGGTGAAGTGGTCTTTGCGGACACCAAGAAAAACCTGGAGCTCCGCGTTGCGGCTGAAAACGGCGCCTGCGAGGGTAAAAAACAGCTGGCTACTCGCGCAAAGGAGCTCGGCTTGGATGCCATCCACGACACGGTACATGAGATGTGCAAGGACGAAGCCCGCCACGGCTGCGGCTTTCAGGGTCTGCTCACCCGCTATTTTAGCAAATAAAATTGCTCCGTTATAGAAGGATGGAACAAAGCGGATAACTCTGCTTTGTTCCATCCTTTTTTCTTTCATTGCCCAACCAGTAAAAATTTATTGCCGCCTATTAAAATGTAAAATTTCAAAATATTTGTAGTTCAAATTTCCATGCTGCCTCGCATAAAGCACTGACACTCAACAGATACTATTTGTGAAGCGAGGTGATAAAAATGGCTAAAAATTTTGATAATAAGAAAAACCAGAACAGCAACTACTCGAACAGTCAGAATTCTCAGAACAATAACCAGAACTCCTCTAATAACAATACTAACAACAACACCAACAATTCCTCCAACAAGACTTCCAACCGTAACTCCAACAAAGCTGAAAACTCCAACTACTAAAAGCCCTTTCGCCTTTCATTTGGATTCATTTTTGCCTGCAGTGTCGATGCTGCCGGTAAAAAAGGCCGCCGCAGAAATTCTGCAGCGGCCTTTTTCTACTGTTATTTGGTATTGTCGTGGATCGGTTTGAACCCCTCGCCCATGATCTCGCCCGCCTCCGCCACAATGACAAATGCCTTGGGGTCGGCCTCATGGACCAGCTGTTTCAACCGGTAAAACTGATTCTTTCGTACCGCAGAGAGCACCACAAATCTGTCCTGTCCCGAATATGCCCCGCGTCCTGCCAGCAGCGTCGCCCCGCGATCCAGGTCGCTGATGATAAGTTTGGAAATCTCCTCGCTCTTTTCCGAGATCACCAGCACCATCTTGCCCACATCCAGTCCGTAAAGCAGCGAATCCAGCACACGCGAACAAGCAAAAATCGCAATCAGTCCGTAAAGTGCGGACTCCAACTGGCGGTACACCAACGAGGATGCCGCCAGCACCACGACATCTACAAACAGCATCGCGCGGCCGATCGGCAGGTACGGAAATTTGAGTTGGAGCAGCCGGGCTACGATGTCGGTACCGCCGGTGGTCGCACCGCGCATAAAAATGAGCGCCAGTCCGGCCCCGATGCCGACGCCGCCGAACAGCGCGGCCAACAGTGGATTTTCTGTGTACGGCGGCAAAAAGAACACCATAATATCCAGCACCACCGACATAACCAGGACACTTTTGAGGGTTTTTACTGTGGTGGACCGGCCTAAAAAATAGTAAGACAGGCCAACCAGCGGGATATTGATGAGAAGGGATACTGTGCCGATCGGCGCGCCGCTCAGATAATTGACCAGCGTGGCGATACCGGTGACCCCGCCCGGAGCAATGTGGTTAGGCGCGGTGAACATGTGCACCCCTACCGCATAGACGGCCGACCCCATGAGATCGAACAGCAGGTCGATCAGCAGGACTCTGAACTGGCTGCTCATCCGTTTCTGCACAGCTTCTCCCCCTCTTCCTCTTCTCTATTCCGCTGGAGATAATTCCTTTAAAATCAGTCCCAAAAGCGTGTGAATCCGCTCCAGATCCCCTGCCAGATACAGATATCCGATCAACGCTTCCAATCCGGTCGCCTTGCGGTAATCCTGCACATCGGCATTTTTTGGCGGATGCACGCCGCTGCTGTTGCGCCCGCGCCGCAGGATATCCGCTTCCTCCTCGGAAAGGGTTCCGGCGATGACATCACAGGCCCGTGCCTGAAAGGAAGCGTTGACCAGTTCCACCGTTTTGCGGTGCAGCTTATTTGGCGGCATGCTGCCCGAGGCGACAATGCGCTCTCGCATCAGCAACTCATAGACCGCGTCGCCCAAAAAGGCGAGCGTCAACGGGCTCATCTGTTTGGGGGGACAGGAGGGTTTTGCACATTCCAGCATGTCATCACCTTACATAATCAAATTCAAAGTCGAGGATGCTCACCGTGTCGCCGTCCTGTATCCCCATTTCATCCAGCTTATCGATGATACCGCTGTTGCGCAGCACCCGCTGAAAATATTGCAGGCTCTCGTAGTCATCCATGTTGACCGAACCGAGCACAGGCGCAAGCCAATCGGCATCCACCAGATAGACGCCATCCTGCACCGTCACTGTGAAGGCACGCTTGTCCTTGGGCTCCAACGCGGAGAGCGGAAGCTCCTCTTTCTCATATACCTTGATCGGAGGCAGGGTGTCCAGCAACTGCGCAACCGCATAGATCAGCGCATCTACCCCCTGCCGCGTCGCGGCGGAGATCGGGAAGAAGCGCAGTCCCTTGCCCTCCACATAATCCCGGAAGCGCACGATCTGCTCCTCAGTGGCGAGGTCGCACTTGTTGCCGGCGACAATCTGAGGGCGGCCCGCCAACTCCTCGTTGAAGCTGCTCAGCTCCAGGTTGATCTTTTCAAAGTCCTCAACCGGGTCGCGTCCCTCAATGCCTGAAACGTCCACCACATGCACATTCAGCCGGCAGCGCTCGACATGGCGCAAAAACTCGTGTCCCAACCCGACTCCCTCAGATGCACCTTCGATGAGGCCTGGGATATCGGCCATCACAAAGGATTTGGTCTCATCCACCCGCACCACGCCCAGCACCGGGGTTAACGTGGTAAAATGGTAGTTCGCGATGGCCGGTTTCGCCTCGCTGCACACCGAGATCAGGCTGGACTTGCCCACATTCGGGAAGCCCACCAGCCCCACATCGGCCAACAGCTTGAGTTCCAGCGTGACCTCAAACTCCTCGCCGGGCAGGCCCGGTTTTGCAAAGCGTGGCACCTGTCGGGTCGGAGTGGCGAAGTGGGTGTTTCCCCATCCGCCCTTGCCGCCGCGCGCCACAACTTGGGGCTCGTGGGAAGAAAGATCCGCAAGGATACGGCCGGTCTCCGCCTCCTTGACCAACGTGCCCATCGGCACCTTGATGACGAGATCGGGCGCAGATTTACCCGAACAGCGTTTGCCCGCACCGGGCGCCCCGTTTTGTGCGAAATAACGCTTTTTATAACGAAACTCCACCAATGTGGAGAGATTGGTGTCCACCTGAAACACCACATTGCCGCCGCGTCCTCCGTCGCCTCCGTCCGGGCCGCCCGCCGCAACATATTTTTCCCGATGAAACGACACAGCTCCAGCTCCGCCGTCGCCCGCTTTGATCCTGATTTTTGCGGTATCTACAAATGCTGCCATGACCATTCACCTTCCTGGGAATATCTCCCCCATGCTCTGCCGGACACGCCATGCGCGAGTGAATACTTCTTTAGCATTTCCCGAAAGCTGCGGCTTCATCCACGCAGCTCTCTACCCGGCCCATCAAGTAAAAAATCCCGAGTTTACACTCGGGATTTTTTATTCTGATTCAATTACTGTTCCGCGTAGACGCTGACCTTTTTGCGGTCTTTGCCCCAGCGCTCGAACTTCACCTTGCCGTCCACCGTGGCAAACAGGGTGTCGTCGGAACCGCGGCGGACATTCACACCCGGATGAATGTGGGTACCGCGCTGACGAACGAGAATGTTGCCAGCCAGAACGAACTGACCGTCGGCACGCTTCACACCAAGCCGCTTGGACTCGGAGTCACGGCCGTTCTTGGTGGAACCAACGCCCTTTTTATGAGCGAAAAACTGCATACTGATTCTTAACATATCGTTACACCTCCGAAGTAATCAATTGAATATGATTCGGGTAATCCTCCGCGAGCAATTGCATCTGAAGATAAAAAGCGGACAACATCGGGTCGGCCGCCGGATGCCGCTGCCCGGAAAGGCTGAGAGAAATTTCGTTTTCCGCTACCCAGATATCCGCGGGGAGCTTCAACACCTCGGTGATCCCGTTGACAGTGAGCTGAAGGGCCGATGACACGCTTGCACACACGATATCCTGTCCAAAGTCAGCAAACATCGCGTGACCCGAAACCGCAAATGCGCTACAACGCCCCTTTTCAAAACGAAACTTCGCCGTTATCATGTCGGGTTTGTCCCCTTACAGCGAGATTGCTTCGATCTCAACCTTGGTATAAGGTTGTCTGTGACCGATCTTTCTCTTGGAGTCCTTCTTAGGTTTGTAGGTGAGAACAGTGATCTTCTTGCCTTTGCCGTTCTTTACAACCTTCGCGGCGACTGTGGCGCCCGCGACATAAGGGGAACCGACAACCAGGCCGTCTTCCTTGCCGACGGCGATTACTTTTTCAAAGTTAATCTTTTCTTCGGCTTCGACATTCAGTTTTTCGATGAAAACAACATCGCCCTCTTGGACGCGATACTGCTTGCCACCGGTTTCAATGATTGCGTACATAATGAAACAAGCCTCTTTCTTTCAGTCTCGCTGATAACAGGCGACGCCATCCCCCATCTCTGAAAAAGGGCATACTTCTAGCCTGTGACATGCGGCCTATTTATAATACCACAGAGTTTTTTCCCAGTCAAGTTTATTTTACCAAATTTCCGCGAAAATATCGGCATTAAAACCTCTTTCACTTTCAAACTCCCGTTTTCGTCTCAAGATTTGCGTCTTTCCTCCCCTATCACGTTCCGGTAGATCAGCCAGGAGTCCACAGTCGGCACGAGCGCGATCATCAGGACAGAAGCAATCAACCCGGCGTGGGCAACAACCATCCGCCCTGTAAAATAAGCGGTCAGACAGAGCGCAATCACCGTCACACCGGCTGCGAGCCCCCAATACGCCGCCCGGCGGTGGGTGCGCCGCCACACCTCTTCGTTGGATAACGTCCATTTGGTGCGGACACCCAAAAAGCGGTTCTGCTTGATGACCCCCATAAAGTTACTGATCACAATCATCAAAACGCCCAACGGCAGGCCCACCAGCAGTTCGACTGACAGCCGGTCGTCCGCACCCATCCGCGCCATAACCATCGGGAACCACGAAATCACGAGGAAAAACAGGATGAGGACAGAAAATACGATCTGTTCCACCCTGCGGTTGCGCGCAATCCTGGGATTGTCACGCGTCAGGTGACGGTAAAGCATCGTTCCTCCCAGCAGAAGCACCGGAAGAAAGCCCAGAAGCGGCGTTGTCCAGCGCGGCCCCCAGCCGTCGATCACGCCGGCAGCATTGCCATGAACCGGCACCTGCTCGGGCAGAGTGAACATCACCGCAAATAGGGCCAAAAGGTTGCAGAGCACAACCGGCCAAAAAATCCGGTTAAATTTCATCAAAAACGCCTCCCTCGCCCGGCAAGCGGGCAGCAAAAATAAGAAGTTACGCTCCGGTCGAATCTCCCCCCGGACGGGTTAAGCCGGCCAAAAACCCCATCAAATCTTGAAGGATGGTGGTGTTGATCGAGTAGACGATCCGCTGGCCCTGCTTTTCGGCGTCGACCAGGCCGGCCTGCTTGAGCACATTCAAATGGTGGCTGATCGAAGGCTTTGTCATATCGAAGTGGTCCGCGATCTGCCCCGCCGTGAGGTTCTCACGCCGCAGCAGGGTTAAAATTTGGCGGCGCGTCGGATCGGACAGCGCCCTCCAGATGTCATTCAATGGGACCCCTCCTTCGTATTAGATATTTAGAAAATTTTCTAAATATAGTTTAACATTAAGCTCCTCCGCTGTCAAGCAGGAGAAAGTTCCCTTTTTTCCAAAATTCGCATTTTTTCGCGGGATATGATATAATGACAGGAGAAATTCAGACCGGTGCGACCGGTTACAACAAAATAATGAGGTGTCAACATGGAAGAAATCAGCTACAAGGACAAATTTCTCGCCTACTATAAAGAAAATATCCACCGCGAGGGCAGCGACCGCCTTCTGGAGTGGCTGTTGAAGACAGACTTCTTCACCGCACCCGCCAGCACCAAGTTCCACTGCGCCTGCGAGGGCGGCCTGGTGCAGCACAGCGTCAACGTCTACGAGGTGATGATGGAAAAGCATTTTGACCCGGAGGAGGACAGCGCCGAAAGCTTTGCGCTCTGTGCCCTGCTGCACGATCTGTGCAAGGCGCAGTTTTACAAGGTGTCCAGCCGAAACGTCAAAAATGAAAAGACCGGCCAATGGGAAAAACAGCCCTATTACAGCATCGAGGATGTGTTTCCCTACGGCCACGGCGAAAAGAGCGTCTTTTTGATCGAGCGCTTCGTGCGCCTCTCGACCAGCGAAGCGATGGCTGTCCGCTGGCATATGGGCGGGTTTGACGACACCGCCAAGGCGGGCGGATTTGCGATCAGCCAGGCTTACGACAAATACCCGCTGGCGGTCAAACTCCATCTCTCGGATTTGGAAGCGACCTACCTGCGCGAGCATGGGACCTCCAGTGTGCGCAACCGCTGAAAAGAGCCGCCCCACGGAACAATTCCGTGGGGCGGCTCTTTTGCTCCGCACTCATCCGCGCGGCTTGTGGTATCGCTTTTTGCTCGGCAGCTTGCGGTAATCCTTTTCCGCGGTGCGCGGACTGCGGATATCGCGGCGCTGCTGCGGGGCGCGGTCGCCGCGCCCCCTGTTTTCGTAAGCTGCGGCGGTGATCGGCCGTCCGCAGATCTTGCTGTTATGCATCGCGCTTATCGTCGATTCGAGCGCATCCGTGGGGATGCCCACGATGCTGCGGTCGTCGTAAATTTCGATTTTGCCGATGTCACGCCCCGCAAGTTCGGTGCGCTCGGTGAGGGCGCCCACGATATGGTTGGGGGCGACCCGGCTGGAGCGGCCGATCCCCAGCACAATTTTGGAATAACCCGAAGGGGCACCATCGGTGCGGATGCGCGCCTTGTTCGCCTTGATCTCCCTGAGCTCGAGGTCAGGCCGGCCGAAGTGCAGCTCCATCAGCGCGGCGGCAACCAGTTCAGGCGCAAAGCCCTTCTCGTTGAGCCGTTCCACCAGGTCGCTGTAGGCCAGTTCGCCCTTTTCGTGCAGCAGGTTTTCGATCTGCTGCATCTGCTGTTCGGCCATCTTCTGCCGGATCTGCCCGGCATTGGGGATCTCGCAGCGCACGATCTTCGACTTGGTGACGCGGGCGGTGAACATCAGTTGTTCCACCTGCCGCCGTCCGCTGCACAGGGTGATGGCGGCGCCCGACTTGCCCGCGCGGCCGGTGCGCCCGATGCGGTGAACATAATATTCCGCATTCTGCGGGATGTCGTAGTTGATGACGTAATCGATATCGTTCACATCGATGCCGCGCGCGGCCACATCAGTGGCAACCAAAATGCTGGTCTTTCCATATTTGAAGGATTCCATCACCTTGGTGCGTTGGCTCTGCTTCATGTCGCCGTGCAGCCCTTCCACGTTGAAGCCCTGCTTCGTCAAAAATGCGGCGATCTCATCCACCATCGATTTGGTGTTGCAGAAGATCATAGCGAGGCTGGGGTTGTAATAGCGCAAAATCAGGTTGAGCGCGTCCATCTTGCGCCCCATCGGAACATCGTAAAAATACTGCTCGATGTTTTCAACCGTCACCTGCTTCTTGTCGATCTCCACAAGTTGCGGGTTCTTCTGGTACTCCTTGGTGAGCGCCAGAATCGCGGGCGGCATGGTGGCCGAAAACAGGATGGTCTGCCGGTCGTCCGGCGTGTCCTGCAAAATGGTCTCGATATCCTCGCGAAAGCCCATCGAGAGCATCTCGTCCGCCTCGTCAAGCACGATCATCTTGAGGTGGTCGAGCTTGAGCGTCCGCCGTCTCATGTGATCCATCACACGGCCGGGTGTGCCGACCACAACGTTGGCTCGTTTGAGTTTGAGAATTTGGCGGTCCATCGGCGCGCCGCCGTAGACGTCGGCGGTGCGGATGCCCGGTAAGAACTGTGCGAGTTTTTTGATCTCCTCACATGCTTGCATGGCGAGCTCACGGGTGGGGCACAGGATGAGCACCTGCACCTGGGGCTTCCCTTCCCCGGTCTCGACCTTCTCGATTGCCGGGATGCCGAACGCCAGAGTTTTTCCGGTGCCTGTCTGGGAACGGCCGATCACATCGTAACCGTTTTGAATGAGTGGGATGCTCTGCGCCTGGATGTCGGTCGCGTTCTCAAAGCCCATGGCTTCGATGGCACGCATGATTTCAGGACGAATATGGAGCTGTATAAATGGGGTTGGATTCATTGGGTTCCTCTTTTCACTGATAGATTTGTTTCGTCACCGGCATGCGCATCATCGGCTTTTCTCCGCCGCGCGGCGCTGAGGGCCGCCGGAATACCGATTTGAGACGCGCGCCCCTGCCATCCGGGCGCGACAATCAAGCGCACACTTGAAACAAACCAGTATCTACTGAAAAAACGAGGGACTCACCTCGGCTGAAACATATGATACAGTCTACCACATTCTGTACAATCATTCAATGAACAGTTTGTAAAAAACCTACAATGAGCGGTTTCATTTCACCCGATATTGCCGGTAATTGCTCGTCACGAAGGAAAATTTTTTAAAAATTTATTGACAAACTGGATTCGGAGGTCTATACTCTCTATAAAATAAAACCGCCCAGGAAAGGAGGCACTCGATATGAAGAACTACTTTACGCAGTTGCTGCGCAACAATTTCCGTTGCGGCCGAATGTTCTACTCCCGGACACATCTTTTGTGCGGGACTATTTGTCGTGCCTCCATGCCTTTTCGGCCTGTAGATGCATAACAATTATTATTCTGTCACAATGGTGTCCGGGAGTTGCTGTCGATGCGGCCCCCGGATTTTTTGTTGCCTTTTTTCATACAACTTCGACAAAATGTTCGGGGGCTCCTCCTCTCCCCTGTACCTGAATATAAAAATATGGTATGATAGAAAACGTTCTATGGAACCATTAAGCGAGAAAGCAGGGATGTTATGAGCGTGACTACTCCCCTGATCCAATTGAAGGGGTTGGGGAAAACTTTTCAGAGCAAGGACAGCGCCGTCACAGCTCTGGATCATATCGATCTGGAGATCAACAGCGGCGAAATCTTTGGAATCATCGGTATGAGCGGGGCGGGCAAAAGCACCTTGGTGCGCTGCATCAACCTGTTGGAGCGGCCCACAAGCGGCAAGGTGCTTTTTGCGGGCGTGGATCTCTCCACTCTCAGCGGTGCGGCTCTAAACAAAACCCGCCAACAGATGGGGATGATCTTTCAGCAGTTCAATCTGCTGATGCAGCGCACCGCCGTCGGCAATATCTGTTTCCCCATGGAGCTGTGCGGCGTTCCCAAGGCGCAGGCGCGGCAGCGCGCGCTGGAGCTTTTGGAGCTGGTTGGGCTATCCGACAAGGCCAACGCTTACCCGGCGCAGCTCTCAGGTGGACAAAAACAGCGCGTCGCCATTGCGCGCGCCCTCGCCACCAACCCCAAGGTGCTGCTGTGCGACGAGGCCACCAGTGCGCTTGATCCCACCACCACGCGCTCCATTCTCGCTCTGCTCAAGGATATCAACCAACGGCTGGGCATCACCATTGTGGTGATCACCCACGAGATGGCGGTGATCGAGGAGATCTGCCAGCGGGTGGCAATCATCGCGGACAGCCACGTCGCCGAGGTGGGCAATGTGGAGGATATCTTCACCAATCCCCAGTCGCAGGCGGCGAAAAAGCTGGTCTATCCCGAGGAGGGCAAGCCGATCGACGACTTTGTGGACCATAAGCACTGCTGCCGCATCGTGTTCGACGGCAACTCCTCCTTTGAGCCTGTGGTCGCGAGCATGATTCTGGAGTGTCGGGAGCCGGTCAACATCCTGTTTGCCGATACTAAAAATATCGATGGGCGCGCATTCGGTCAGATCGTCATCCAGCTCCCCGACGACCCTCTTGCCGCCAAACGGATTCTGTCCTATCTGCGCTCACGCGAAAGCATCACTGTAGAGGAGGTGGACAATTATGTTGTTTGAGGCCAGCACCTGGCAGATGATCGGCGTCGGTTTGTTGGAGTCGCTGTATATGATCCTGTGCTCCACCCTGCTCGCCTACATACTCGGCTTGCCCATGGGGGTTGCGCTGGTGGTCACCGATAAGGACGGAATCCATCCCATCCCCGTGTTCAACAGCATCCTCGGTTTTGTCATCAATGTATTTCGTTCGGTTCCCTTTTTGATCCTTTTGGTTTTCGTCATGCCGTTTACACGCGCTGTGGTGGGCACCACAATCGGTTCCACCGCCACCATTGTGCCGCTGGTTATCGGGGCCGCCCCTTTCATCGCGCGCCTGGTCGAGTCCTCCATCAAGGAGGTGGATCGCGGAGTAATCGAGGCCGCGCAGTCGATGGGCGCTTCAACGATGGACATCATCTGGAAGGTGATGCTCCCCGAAGCGAAGCCCACCCTGATTATCAACGGCGCAATCGCCATCACCACCATCCTCAGTTACTCAGCGATGGCCGGCTTTACAGGCGGCGGCGGACTGGGCAGCATTGCGGTCAACTACGGCTACTACCGCTATGAGGACGATATCATGCTTGTTACAGTTGTACTCTTGGTCATCATTGTGCAGCTGTTCCAGGAGGTGGGCATGAAAATTGCCCGCACTACCGATAAACGACTTTAAACTGGGAGCCGGTGGGCAGATCCACTGGTTCCACAAAAAACTGGAGGTTAGAAGACTATGAAAAAGCTCTTATCCATTCTTTTGGTTGCCACACTGTCCCTCTCGCTGCTGGCCGGCTGCGGAAAATCCAAAAATACAATTGTGGTCGGCGCTTCTCCGACACCCCATGCGGAGATTCTCAAGGTCGCCCAGGGCGTTTTGGAAAAGCAAGGCTATAAAATGGAGATCAAAGAATTCTCCGACTACATTCAGCCCAACGTCGCGCTGGCAGACGGAACTTTGGACGCCAACTACTTCCAGCATTTTCCCTATCTGGAGGACTACAACGCGGAGAACGGCACCGATCTGATCTCAATGGCCGCGATCCACTATGAGCCGTTCGGCATCTACCCCGGCAAAACCACCTCGCTCGCCAAGCTGCGCGACGGCGCGACCATCTCGGTGCCCAACGATACCACCAATGAAGCGCGTGCGCTGGCGCTGCTGGAGGACCAAGGCCTCATTACCATCGACCCCGACGCCGGTTTGAAGGCCACGGTTCAGGATATCATCGACAATCCCCACGGCCTGAAGATCCAGGAGATTGAAGCGGCGCAATTGGCCCGCTCCCTTCAGGATGTGGATCTCGCTGTCATCAATGGCAACTATGCGATCCAGGCCGGCCTGAATGCCGCCAGCGACGCGATTGCTATCGAAGGTAAGGACTCGCTCGGCGCGACCTTCGCCAACGTCCTCGCCGTGCGCAACGGGGACGAGAACCGCGAAGATCTCAAAGCGCTGGTTGCAGCGCTGCAGAGCGACGAAGTGCGGGCTTACATAGAGGAGACCTTCCAGGGTGCTGTCGTACCGATGTTCTAAACTTATCTTTGCAAAGAGGCGCTCGCTGCGACGGTGCAGCGGGCGCGTTCTGTTTGCACGACAAATTCCACCTTGCCCAAAGGGGAAGAGCGGTGTATACTAACTTTATTGCTTTGGATGTGAGGTGATCAGGATGAAAAAAGGATTCTCAGTTGCTGGCTTGATCCTTGGAATTGTCGCTGTACTGGCGGGAGCTGCTGCGATCGTATTCAGCGGAATCAGCCTTGGACAACCGAAGAAAATCGAATTCTGATGGAAACAATCTTTCACACCCTACCGCCGGTTTACAACCGGCATTCCCGCGTCCTGATTCTTGGCTCCATGCCTTCTCCGCAGTCCCGACAGGTGGGCTTTTACTACGGACACCCACAAAACCGGTTTTGGCGGGTGCTGGCCGCTGTATTCGGCTCGCCGCTTCCCACCACGACCGAGGAAAAGCGCGCCTTTCTGCTCGAACGGAAAATCGCACTCTGGGATGTGCTCGCACGCTGTGACATCGTGGGTGCGAGCGACAGCAGCATCCGCAATCCGCTGCCCAACGACTTCTCCCCCATCTTTGAAGTCGCAAGGATCGAGCAAGTTTATACCACCGGCGCTGCCGCAACCAAACTTTACACCAAGCTCTCCGCTTTTTCTTCTTCACACCCGCCCATCTACCTGCCCTCTCCAAGTCCAGCCAACTGCCGGATGCCCTTTGAGGAACTGGCGCAGGCCTATCAGGTTATCCTACAACACCTCTAAAAACAACAAGGCGCTGCCGCATACTGCCGCGGACAGCGCCCTTTTCTTTTCTTTTCTGACTCAGCTACACATCGCATGTAAAAAGCATCGGTTGAACGCTTCGAGCTCATCGTACATAATGCCGTGTCCGCTGTTTTCGAGCGTATAAAGTTGAGAATCCGCGATTTCCTCGTGCTGAATCCGCACGAGATCATTGGAAACCACCTCGTCCTTCGCCCCGTGAATGATCGCTGTGGGCACATGGACCGCGCACAAATCCGCTCTGCCGTCCTCGTCACGCAAAGAAATTGCAGCTTGAATCGTCCCGATCCCGGAGGCAGAGAGCGCAATCTGCCGAAACCAGTCGATCGCAGCCTCAGTCTGTGGGCTGGCAAAGAGCTGGCGGCTAAAATTTTCGCATAGCTGCGGCCGGTCGGTGGAGGCCAATTCGATCAATTGATCCACAGATTCCCTGGTCAGCCCGTATGGATACCCCGGCCTTTGTGTCCAACTGGGCGCCGCAGCCGCCAATAGGATCAGCTTTTTCACGCCATAGCCGCGGAAGATCCGCATGTAGCGGAGAGCAATCGCACCGCCCATGGAAAATCCGACCAAAGTGAAGTTCTGTAGCCGCAGCGCGCAGACCACCTGATAAATATCCTCCGCCATCTGGTCATATCCATAGCCAAAAGCGGGGGCATCCGATCGGCCGAAGCCGCGTAAATCGATTGCCACCATGTGATATCCAAAATTCACCAGCAGCTCCACCTGGTACTCGTAAATTTTATGCGATAGCGGCCAGCCGTGCACCAAAAATACCGTTTCTTTCCCCCAGGGATTCCATTCATAGACCGCAATCTTTGTCCCGTCTGTGGATCGAAGATAATTCATATCCAGAAATCCTCCTAATCAGTGATTTATTCCAGTATATGGGATCTTCATCGGTGTGTTTACGACCCGCAACATTGGAATGGTCATGATTGAAGCTAGCTATTTTTTCGTTTTATTGACTCGACATTTTTCTGTATTATTTTCTAATTTTCGCCAAAATACAGATAAATTATATGACAAATACGGCAAAAATGTTTGGTAATATCTTACAACATGAACTATACTTCGTTTTTTCGCCTCTTGTCTTGGTTTAAACGCTATTGAAGAGGTGATATGAATATGTCTATTCCTGGTAAGTTTTCAGATATCATCTATCAAAAACGAATCAGTATTCAAATGACGCAAAAGACAGTCGCTGAGCTGTCAGATATCAGCACCAGGCATTATCAAGATGTAGAAATGGGGCGCGTCAATCCGTCCTTGTCAGTTGCTATTAGAATTGCTGCCGTCTTGGATGTTGGCTTGGATTCTCTAAAAAGCGAGGTATAAGTGCATGTACTACCATTACCTTGCCCGTAAAGAGCAGCTTGTTTCCCCGGAACTTGGAGAATACGAAAGTTTCGGGATTCAGGCGTGGTCAGGCAATCTCGTACCGGAACGACTGCTCTTCTTTGTCTCCGACATCTCCACCGAAGAGGCCACAGTCGTAGATTTGGTGCAGCGCTGCCACAGGCTTCAGCTCTCTCCGGATCACATCTCTGATATCCTGGCGGACTTCCTTGTCGATCTCGAATAATCCTTCTGTGAATTTTTCCAACTGAAAACGGCCGGTGCAGTTTTTGTTGCACCGGCCGTTTTCAGTTTTACGGCTGCGCGGATACAGCCGCGCCGGCCGTTTGTTCCTTTTCCTGTTCCAACTCGCGGATACGTCTTTCCATCTGTTCCATCTGGAAGCGCATTTTGCAGAGCTCCTGCGCCACTGGATCGGGGATATGCACCTGATCCAGGTCGGCGGTGACCTTCTTGTTGCCCCGCCGCACCACACGCGCCGGCACGCCCACAGCGGTGGCGTCCTCAGGGATGGGCTCAAGCACCACCGCGCCCGCAGCGATCTTGGCGTTGTCCCCCACTGTAAACGGCCCCAAAATTTTGGCGCCGCTGCCGACCATCACATTTTTCCCCAACGTCGGGTGTCGCTTTCCCTTGTCCTTGCCTGTACCGCCCAGGGTAACCCCCTGATAAATGGTGCATCCCTCGCCCACCTCGGCAGTCTCTCCGATCACCACGCCCGCGCCGTGATCGATGAGCACACCGCGCGCAATCTTTGCTCCGGGATGGATCTCGATACCAGTGAGAAAACGTGCGAATTGCGAGATCAAGCGCGCAAGAAAAAACAACTTATGGGTATAACACCAATGCGATACGCGGTAGAACATCAAGGCGTGCAGCCCCGAATAGAGAAGAAGCACCTCTATGCTGCTGCGAGCCGCCGGGTCGCGTTCCCGAATCGCTCGGATATCTTTACGTAACCCTCGAAACATGTCAAAATCTCCTCTCTAAAACAATACGCCCCTGCATCCGCGCGACCGGCACGGACACAGAGGCGACAATTTCTGCCACGGTTCCACTCTGATTGGGACTCATTTTTGCCGTTAACGCCGGCCTACGTCCGCGCCTACCGGGCCTTTGCCGTTCGGCGCGGCTGCTCCCAGGTGCACTTCCCCCGCCGCCGCGCCAGGGACACTTTCAGCGGATCATGTCCCCTCTCTGCTGCACCGCATACGGGCTACTCTTCCTGCTCGCCGCAATTTAGCAATCTAACATTTACTTTACCATATAAAACTAAAAAGATCAAGCGTTGTCGGCCTTTGATGTGAACAGCCCGGTGGAGAGATACCGCTCACCGGTGTCCGGCAGCAAGGCCACAATCAATTTCCCGGCGTTCTCCGGACGCTTCGCCAATACAGCGGCCGCATGGAGCGCCGCTCCGGACGAAATCCCCGCCAACAAGCCCTCCTGTTTGGCAACCGCACGCGCAGCAGCAAACGCCTCGTCGCCGGTCACCTGTAAAATCTCATCCACGACGCCGCCGTCATAGATATCCGGCACAAAGCCTGCGCCGATGCCTTGAATCTTGTGCGGACCGGCCTTTCCACCGGACAGTACCGGGGAATCGGACGGCTCAACCGCCACAACATGAACCGCAGGATTGTGCGCTTTGAGCCCCTGGCCGACGCCGCTGACCGTGCCTCCGGTGCCCACGCCCGCCACGAAGATATCCACTTTGCCGTCAGTATCCTGCCAGATTTCCTCCGCTGTGGTTTTGCAGTGGACAGCCGGGTTAGCCGGATTGACAAACTGGCCGGGAATAAAGGAACCCGGAAGCCGGTCTGACAGCTCCTTGGCCTTGGCAATCGCGCCGCTCATCCCCTTGGCGCCCTCGGTGAGCACCAATTCAGCCCCCAGCGCCTGCATCAGCATCCGGCGTTCCACGCTCATGGTGTCGGGCATAACGATGATGACGCGGTACCCCTTTGCCGCACCCACATAGGCCAGCCCGATGCCGGTGTTGCCGCTGGTTGGCTCGATGATCGCGCTGCCCTCCTTGAGGAGGCCGCGCTGCTCCGCATCCTCGATCATCGCGAGGGCGATGCGATCCTTCGCGGAGGAAAGCGGATTGAACGATTCCAGCTTTGCTACAATTTTTGCCCCTGCGTCGCAGGTCTTTTCATAAGCGCTCAACTCCAGCAGCGGGGTATTTCCAATCAGATCATATAGATGTTGTGCAATCTTCATCATTCAATTCTCCTCCAGCTTATTCTATGCCACCGGAATCTGGGGTGATACCGCCGGCGGCGTTTTATTTCCTATTTTAATTGTAGGATTAATTCCATAATACTCAGGAGAACGCATTCTGTCAAATATTCTGAAAAAATTCAGAAAGCAGCGCCATTGATAAGAATTTTGTATCGCGCCCTTCGTTACTGCTTATTGAGTTCCCCCAGGCTGGAGGCTTTGAGGTAGGCGTTGATGAAGCCGTCGAGATCCCCGTCCATGACCGCCTGGATGTTGCCCGTCTCAAAACTGGTGCGGTGATCCTTCACCATGGTGTAGGGCATGAACACATAGGAACGAATCTGGCTGCCCCATGCGATCGCGCTGTGATCCCCGCGGATATCCGAAATTTTCTCGAGGTGTTCGCGCTCCTTGATCTCGACCAGCTTGGCGCGCAGCATTTTCATACACATATCGCGGTTCTGGAATTGGCTGCGTTCGTTCTGGCAGGACACCACGATCCCAGTGGGGATGTGGATCAAGCGCACCGCTGACGAAGTCTTGTTGACCTTCTGGCCGCCCGCGCCGGAGGAACGGTAGACCTCCATGCGGATATCCTCTTCATTAATCTCAACCTCAACGTCGTCCGAAAGCTCAGGCATGACGTCGAGCGAGGAAAAAGAGGTGTGGCGGCGGCCGGCCGCATCGAACGGGGAAACGCGCACCAAGCGATGCACCCCCGCTTCAGATTTCAAAAATCCGTAAGCATTCAAGCCCTCCACCATGATGGAGGCGCTTTTGAGCCCCGCCTCATCCCCTTCCAGGTAATCGAGGATGCGGTATTTGAAGCCATGCCGGTCGCTCCAGCGGGTGTACATGCGGTAAAGCATCTGCGCCCAATCCTGGCTCTCGGTGCCGCCCGCACCCGCGTGGAACGTGAGAATCGCGTTGTTCGCGTCGTACTCGCCGGTGAGCAGCGTGGAGAGCTTTTCATTTTCCAAGTCGGTCTCGATCTTTTCCACCGAAGCCTTGACCTCGTCCAACACCGAGAGGTCCCCCTCTTCGTTTGCGATCTCCACCATAGTCAGCGCATCCTCGCACTGATCTTTGAGCGCAGTATAGGCGCCGATCTTGTTTTCAATCTGGCGGGTCCGCTGTAACACCTTGGAAGAGTTCTCCATATCGTTCCAAAAATTGGGCGCGCTCGCCCGCTGCTGCAGCTCATCCAGCTCCTGCTGCAGGCCCTCCAGGCCAATCGCAGCCGCGAGCTCCTCGATCTGCGGCTGCAAGCCCTCCAGTTTCAAGCGGAGTTCATCATATTCCAGCATGAATGTTCTATCCTCCAGTGGTTTCAAAATTTCAGATGCGGTGCAAAATACCGCATATTTCCACACACAAAGATGTGCGGGCACTTACCTATTTATTCTATCTTATCCGGGAAGATTTGTAAACTGATTTATTTTTGTTATTGGTTTTTTCATGGGAATATACTATAATAGGGATATTGGTATACATGGGAGGTAATCTATTTTGATGGATCAATACAGGGGTGCGCCCTGCCCGGTCTGTGGCAAGCCTCTAACTTCGGACGACGACATTGTCGTCTGCCCCGACTGCGGCGCACCGCACCACCGGGAGTGTTATCTTGCACACGGGAGCTGCGCCTTTGCGGAACAGCACGCCTCAGGCATGGTCTGGCAGCGGCCGGCTGGATCGGATGCGTCGACGGATGTGCGGCCGCAAGTAGCTCCCCCAGTGCAAATGCCGGACACTGGAACCGCCCCGCCCGATTACCGCAAAAACTTTGAGCGCCCCTCCGGCGGTTATCAGCCGGTTGTGGATGCAGAGCACCGCGAGCAGGCGAAGGAATTCGGTATCGCCCCCGACGATGAGCTCGGCGGGGTGACCGTTAAGGAAATCTCCCAGTTTGTCGGGGAGAACTCGATGTATTATCTGCCGCGCTTCAAACTGATCGACATGCAGCAGCCGTTCCTCAACATCAACCTTTCGGCGGTGATCTTCAATTTCCTCTATTTTTTCCACCGCAAAATGTATAAGGTGGGGGCCATCCTGCTTGTGTTCTTCCTGTTGAATATGCTGCCCCGCCTTTTGCTGCTCTATTACATCTTTCCCGATTGGATGCAAAGCTTTTTGTACGGCAGTGTGCCGGTCATCAATTCCGGTTACGACAACCTGTTGATGCTTTCGCAAATTTTCCACTACGTCTATATGGCCCTGTGCCTCGTCGCCGGCGTATTTGCCAACAAATTTTATTTTCGTTTTGTGGTGGATCGCGTCCATGAGATCAAAAAACGTTGTCAGGATCTCCCCGAAAGCGATTACGTGAAGGCCCTCGCCGCGGGCGGACGCACCAACCGCATCGCAGTCATCGCCTTGATCGCCGTCCTGTTCCTGGTGTTTTCTTTTTATGTTCTGTTCCTTATAAACCGTTACGGTTATACCATCTGACGCGTACCCGTTATCGATTCGGCATCAATTAAAGCTGACAGGAGGAACGCAACCGATGAAAATTAAAAAAGCTGTCATCCCGGCAGCCGGTCTGGGCACCCGTGTGCTGCCCGCATCCAAGGCGATGCCCAAAGAGATGCTGCCCATTGTGGACAAGCCTGCGATCCAATACATTGTGGAGGAAGCGGTCAAGTCGGGCATTGAGGACATCCTGATTATCACCAGCCGCGGCAAGACCACGGTGGAGGACCACTTCGACCGCGCCCCGGAGCTGGAACAAAAACTGCTCTCCTCCGGAAAGGAAAAGGTTTACCGGGAGATGGTGGAAATCTCCAATTTGGCCAACATCCAGTATATCCGCCAAAAGGAAACCAAGGGCCTGGGGCACGCGATCTACTGTGCCAAGGCGTTTGTCGGCAGCGATCCCTTCGCGGTGCTCTACGGCGACGACGTCATCATCGGCGAGCGCCCGGCCTGTGGCCAGCTCTGCGAGGCCTACGAAAAATATGGGCTCGGCATCGTGGGGATCAAAGAAGTGCCTACCGACCAAATTTTGAAGTATTGTTCCCTCAAGACCCAACACCTGGACGGGAACTGTTATAGCGTCACCGATATGGTGGAGAAGCCCCGGATCGACCAACTCTTTTCCAACTACGCCATATTGGGCCGCTGCGTGCTTCCGGCAAAAATCTTCCCAATCCTGGAGCAGTTGCGCCCCGGCGCGGGCGGTGAAATCCAACTCACCGACGCCATGCGCGAGCTTGCGGTCATCGAGGGCATGGTCGGTGTGGAATATGAAGGCGTGCGCTACGACATGGGCAACAAGCTGGGCATCTTGCAGGCAATCGTCGAGGTCGGGTTGCAGCATCCCGAGGTCGGAGAGGATTTCCGGCGATATTTGGCGGAAGTTTGCACAAAATATGGCATCTGTAATTGACTTATCCAATAAAATGTGCTATCATTAATCTGTTATTGTCCTGTTCTGCGCTTCGGAACGGGATAACGACGATCCTTGCTCCGTCTTAACGGGGCCTAATGTCCATAAGGAGGTGTATTGAAATGGCAGAGATCAAAAGAAGCTATGAGACCGTTGCAATCTTCAACACGAAGGATGGTGAGGAGGCTGTTGCCGCTCTCATCGAAAAGTTCAAAGCGCTGATCAGCGAAAACGGTACGATCGACAACGAGGCGGATTGGGGCAAGCGCAAACTGGCCTACCCCATCGAGGATGAGACCGAGGGTTATTACTACGTCATCAACTTCACATCCGTCCCTGAGTTCCCCGCTGAGCTCGATCGTGTGTACAAAATCACAGACGGCGTGCTCCGTTCCCTGATTGTAGAGAACGAGCAGTAAGGGAAGGACGGTGTATAACTGGTGAATAAGGTCATTTTGCTGGGTAGATTGACCGCTGATCCCGAACTCCGTCAGACCCCAAACAATATCTCCGTGACCTCCTTTACCGTCGCGGTAAACCGCCCCTTCACCAAGGGTGCGGAACGGCAGGCCGATTTTATCGACTGTGTCGCATGGAGGAACTCCGCTGAGTTTGTTTCGCGCTATTTCACCAAGGGTAAACCCATCCTGGTGGAAGGGCGTTTGCAGGTGCGCAGCTACGAGGACAAGCAAGGCAACAAACGCAGAGCTTATGAAGTGGTCTGCGACAATGTCAGTTTTGTGGAGGGCACGCGTCCCGACGGTCCGTCCGGCACCTATGCCGCTCCCGCTGCGCCTGCCGCACCGGCCCCCGCTGCGGATACCGGCGTGGCCTATTCCAACGGCGATGTCGGAGACTTCCAAGAGGTCGACGGATACGACGATCTCCCCTTTTAATCTGTGATTTTGGCAACTAACCTATTTTAAAGGAGGTTTGTACCGTGGAAAGAAATGAAAGACCGGAAAGACCGAACCGCGTCAGAAAAGGCCGCAAAAAGGTCTGCGCGTTCTGTCAGAGAAAGGCTGAGACCATCAGCTATAAAGATGTCGCCGAGCTGAGAAAATATCTCTCTGAGCGTGCGAAGATCATCCCCCGCCGTGTGACTGGCACCTGCGCCCGCCACCAGCGGATGCTCACCGTGGCCATCAAACGCGCCCGTCATCTGGCGATGCTGCCCTATGTGAGCGACTGATTCTGATCCAGTCCTATCAAAGCGCCCCTCATATGAGGGGCGCTTTTTTTGCTGAATTTTTTAAAGGCAGAAACGCCGCACAGCCGTTTTACACGACTGTGCGGCGTCATCTACCGGTGTCTTTTGGCTAGTTTTCTTCGTCCTCTTCTGAGGAATGCTCCGGCTTCTGTGCAATGTACAGATAGACGACATCCTGTTCCTTGAGCACTTCGGAGCCGGGCTCCAAGCTGGTGCGGTTAATCAACGGCGGATCAACTGCATTCTCGTCCTCCTCAATCACCACATCATAGTAGATATTCATGGAATCCAAAGTACGAGCCGCCAATTCCAGCGTGCTTCCGATCAAATAAGGCATTTTGGTCTTCTGCGAGCCCTTGCTGACATACAAAATAATGGAGCCCTTGTTGAGCATGGGCGTCCCCTTCTTGGGGGACTGATCGTAGACTACGCCGCTCGGCGTCTCGTCGTTGTACTCCTCCTTGAGAATAAATTCATACTTTTGGGTATATTCACCATTGTTGATCACCCGATCTGCAAACTGCCCAGTAAAATCAGGCACGCCGACGTCCTGTGGCGTCGAATCCTGTTCGGACGACGGCTCGCTCGCCGACGAGCTCTCGGACAGGCTGGCGGGTTCGGACGATGAGGACGGATTGAGCGTCGGTTCCACAACCAGAAAGTAGAGAAGCAGCATCACCGCAAGCAGCGGGATCATCGTCAAAATCATCACGCGGAACGGGAACGGCAGCTTAGAAAAAGGGTTGCGGCTGCCCGAACTGCCAGATTCGGTATGCGTTCCCGCTTTTTTGGAATCGAATATGGTGGTGTTGGAAGCGGCAGTTTCCAACAGGCGCGCAATCAACTGATCGACGCTTTGAATCCGTTTCTCAACCGAAACCGTCATAGCGGTATCTAACGCCTCGGAGATGGCCGGCGGAACCGAACTGTTGAGCAGATTGGCCGGGTACAGGGTATCCTTTTCCCGGCGCAGGTCGCCGGATACCGGCATCGTACCGGTGAGAATCCGATAGATCACCGCTGCAATACCATAGACGTCTGTCCAAGTTCCCTGCCATCCGCTGGCTGCATACTGTTCGGGCGCCGCATATCCTTCGAATAATTCGCAATTGAGCTCACTCTCAGCCGTGCGTAAAGCAGGTACCGAGAAGCCCCGCAGCCACAGCTGCCCTTTGGCATCCACCAAAATAGTGTCCGGCGAGATTCCCCCGTGGACTGCGCCGGCCTTATGTACCGCCGACAGCGACTTAAGCAGGGGCATCAGCATCGGTTTAGCCTGCGACCAGCTGAGTTCCCCGCCATTTTCCAGCAGATAAGTCGAAAGGGGGACCGCCTGTATGTACCGATACACCACATAAACCGTGCCGCCCGCTTCTAAGAGGTCTAAAACCGGCACCAAACCGCTGCTGCCGCTCTCGGTAAGTTTCTGTAATAGCTGCGCAATCTCGAGATAATCGTACATCAGCGCCTTGTATTGCGCCTCGCGCCCATATCTGGGCAACACCCGGCCGTCCGACTCGTTGCGGCTGCACAAAGTGCGCGGAAAATACTCCCCAATGAGCAGCTTGCGCTCCTCTTCCAGGTCATATCCGATATAGAGAGCGCCCTCGCCGTTTTGCATGACTAGATTTCCCACCAGATACCGTTCCGCCAGCTCGGTGCGCGGCGGCAGGTACTCCCTGCTGAACGTCTGGCTTCCACGCATATATCCGCAGTGCGGACATTTTTCCGCTTCCCCGTCCAATAACGACATACACCCCATACAAAGTCTTCGCTTTTCGTTGTTGGTCAAACCAGTTCACGCTCCCACTTTTGGAGTTGTATCCGAAACGTTTTCTGACACAATTGGAACGGTAGGCATACCTACCGATTCTATTAGTATACCATTCCTGCGCCACCTTTGCCAATCGCGAATAAACTTAATCGCGGCCGCTTTTGAGGGCAATTACCGTATAATATGCACAAATCTGCGCGAATACAACCGAAGGGCTTCCGCAGTTTTCCAGAAAAATTCCAGAAAATGCGAAAGCCCTTCTCGATTGTGGTAAGGGAACGATCAGCGCGATATTTTATCCACCAGGTCGAGGATTTCATCAATCTTATCTCCGTCATCCCCAGCGCTCACAGCGTCGCGTACACAGCTCTGCATATGCGCCCGCAACACCTCACGGCTGACCTTGTGGAGAATCGATTCGGTCGCCAAGATCTGGTTTGCAATATCGATGCAGTAGCGGTCGTCATCCACCATCTTTAGAATTCCGTCGAGCTGACCGCGCGCCGTCTTTAACAGCCGGGTCACCTTTTCTCTGTCCGCTTTCATCGCCGCCACCTCAGCGCACGCCGGTCACGGTATAGCCCGCGTCGGTCACCGTCTTGGTGAGCTCAGCATCCGAGACCTCCGCATCCATGGTCACCAGCGCATTTTTAGCCTCCAAGCTAACTACCACATCCTCCACGCCGGGCAGGACGCTGAGCGCCTGCTTGACATGGGCGGAGCAGTGGGAACAGGACATACCTTCGATCGAAATGGTCTTTGTCATCTTTGTGTTTCCTCCTTGATTATCATGATCTTTTGAATTGGTTTCTGCTTCTACCAGCTGCATATCGCCGCGCCGCGCGTGATAGCGGGGGCGGAACAGCTTCAGACGCAATGCATTGGACACCACGCAAACCGAAGAGAGGCTCATAGCGGCCGCGCCAAACATGGGATTGAGCTTCCACCCCAGCACGCTGTAAAAGACGCCTGCGGCAAGCGGGATGCCGATGCTGTTGTAGCACAGCGCCCAAAACAGGTTTTGCTTGATGTTGCGGATGGTTGCCTTGGAAAGCTGAATTGCGGACACCGCATCCAACAGGTCGCTCCGCATCAGAACGATATCGGCCGATTCGATCGCCACATCGGTTCCCGCGCCGATCGCCACACCGACATCCGCGCGCGCCAAGGCCGGGGCGTCGTTGACGCCGTCGCCGATCATCGCCACCTTTTTGCCCGCCTCCTGCAAGCGCCGCACCTCGCGCTCCTTATCCTGGGGGAGCACCTCAGCGACCACCCGGCCGATCCCGACCTGCCGTTGGATCGCCTGGGCCGTGCGCGCATTGTCGCCGGTCAACATCACCACATCGATGCCCATGGCTCCGAACTCGGCCACCGCGTCCCGGCTGGTCGGCTTGATGACATCCGCAACCGCGATGATACCCAGCAACCGGTCGCCGCGTGAGAAGTAGAGTGGGGTCTTGCCGTCCTCTGCGAGACGGTCTGATTCGGAGGCAAAGCGGCCAAGCGCCACCTTCTGTTCCTCCATCAGCTTGCGGTTGCCCGCGTAGCAGCACGCACCATCCATCTCGACCTCAAGCCCGCGCCCCTCCAGCGTGGTGAAACTTTCCACTTTGAACAGAGTAAGGTTGCGATGGGCGGCCTCTTCCACAATCGCTTCGGCCAAGGGGTGCTCAGAGGGCTTTTCCAATGACGCGGCCACCTGGATCAGTTCCTCCTCTGTGACCCCGTCCGCGGGGAGCAGATCGGTGACACGGGGCTTGCCCTCGGTAATGGTGCCGGTCTTATCCAGAACCACTGTATCGATGCTGTGCGCTGTCTCCAGGGCCTCTGCGGATTTGATGAGGATGCCGTTTTCCGCCCCCTTGCCGGTTCCCACCATGATGGCGGTTGGGGTAGCAAGGCCGAGTGCACAGGGGCAGGAAATGACCAGCACAGCGATGCCGATGGACATCGCGAATTCAAAGCTCTCCCCCACCAGCAGCCAGACAGCGACTGACAGCAGCGCGATGCCGATCACAATGGGGACAAACACGCCGCTCACCCGGTCTGCGAGCTTGGCGATCGGCGCTTTGGAAGCGCCCGCCTCCTCCACCAGACGGATGATCTGCGCCAATGCGGTGTCGTCGCCCACCTTGGTCGCGCGGAATTTCAGCCATCCCGACTTGTTGACGGAAGCTCCGGTGACTGGGTCGCCCGCCCGTTTCTCCACCGGAATGCTCTCGCCCGTCAGCGCGGATTCGTCCACTGCGCTTGCCCCTTCCAGCACCACGCCGTCCACCGGGATGCTCTGTCCCGGCTTTACGACGACCACGTCCCCGATCACGACCTCTTCCACCGGGATTTCAAGCTCCTGTCCGTCGCGCTCGACCAAGGCTGTCTTGGGCGCGAGGTTAACCAGCTTGGTGATCGCCTCGGAGGTCTTACCCTTGGAACGGGTCTCCAGATATTTGCCCAGCGTGATCAGGGCCAAAATCATGCCGGAGGTTTCAAAGTAGAGATCCATCGAGTACTCATGCACCAGGTGCATATCGCCGTGTCCCAACCCCCACCCGATTTTATAGATGGCATAGATTCCGTAGACGATCGCCGCGGCTGAGCCGATCGCAATGAGTGAATCCATGTTGGGAGAGCGGCGCCAAAGGGTCAAAAACCCGTTTCGGAAATACTTTTGGTTGACATAGACGATCGGCAGAAGGAGCAGGAACTGGGTAAACGCAAAGGTCAGCGCATTTTCCATCCCCAGAAAAACGCTTGGGAGCGGCCAACCCATCATATGCCCCATCGATAGATAAAACAGCGGAATCAAAAATACAAACGAAACGACCAGCCGCCGCTTCATTGCAGCGAGTTCCTTCGCCATCAAATCCGCCGGGCTCTCCGTCTGCTTCGTTTCCCGTTTGAAGCTGTGTACCCGCGCGCCATAGCCCGCCTGTTCCACTGCCTGCTCGATCTCTGCCGTGCCTGTGACTGTGTCGTCGTAATCCACCGACATGTTGTTGGCCAGCAGATTCACCTGAACTGACCGCACGCCCTGCACCTTGGACACAGCTTTCTCCACATGCGCCGAGCAGGCCGAACAGGTCATACCGGTCACATCAAACTTTTGGTTCATGTAATCACCTCGCACACACCCCCCAGGGGGTGTAGTATCTATGTCCATAGCATACTCATTTCGTGCAGTTTTGTCAAGTCTTTTCCATTAAAATTCTCCTCTTAGTTTTCGGCGGCAGGGCCCAAATATACAAAAAGGAGCCTACCTCGCTTCCGAGGCAAGCTCCGTCCTGTCACTCATTTCTATTTTCTTGGCGTGCGGCTGCCGGTTTTTCCGGCTCGCCTTTAAAATACATATAAAGCTGGCACTTGATCATGCCGTTGTACAGCTTGCGCCGGCGATCCGCGCCTGAACCGAACAAGTCTTCAAACTGTTCATCCGGGCTGATGATGTAGTAGCTCAAATACTTGCGCCGCTCAAACACCCGGCCCATCGTGCGGTAAATCTTTTGCGCCTCCTTGACCTCAAGCATCCGTTCCCCGTAGGGCGGGTTGGTTAATATCAGTGCGCGAAGCTCGTCGGTGTGAAAATCCGCGATGTCCCGCTGCGCGATCTGAAACCGGTTGGCGACCCCCGCCTTGCGCGCATTTTCCTGGGTGAGCTCCACCGCGGCGGGATCGATATCATAGCCATAGCCGCGGAAGCTGGCCTTGCGGTCGATCTGTTCCAAGGCCTCCCTGCGCACCCGTTTGAAGGTGTCGTCTGAAAAGATACTCCACCGCTCAGCGGAAAAGCGCCGGTTGATGCCGGGCGCGATGTTCAGCGCATAGAGAGCCGCTTCGATCAGTAGCGTCCCCGAGCCGCAAAACGGGTCGTACACCAAGCTGTCGTTGCGAATCCGTGCCAAATCCACAATGCCAGCCGCGAGGGTCTCCTTGATTGGGGCGATGTTAGCGTTCTGGCGGTAACCGCGCTTGTGCAGCCCAGCGCCGCTGGTATCCAGCATCACCGTCACGATGTTTTTGAGGATGGAAAATTGCACCTGTACCCTGCATCCGGTCTCTTCAAACCAGTTCTGGCCGTATTTCTCCGACAGCCGCTTGACGATCGCCCTTTTGACGATCGACTGGCAATCTGGCACGCTGTGCAGCTTGGAGTTGAGCGACCAGCCCTTTACTGGGAAGGCGTCCTCCTTGCGAATAAAATTTTCAAATTCCAGCGCCTTTACCCCTTGGAACAGCTCCTCAAAAGTCTCCGCGCGGAAGGAGCCCAAAACAATCAGCACGCGTTCGGCGGTACGCAGCCAGATGTTTGCCTTCGCGACATCCTCTAAATCTCCCATAAAGGTGACGCGCCCGTCCGTGACCTCAATGTTTTGAACCCCAAGCTTCTTCACCTCCGCGGAAAGCACACTTTCCAGGCCAAAAATGCAGGGGCATGCAACTTTAATTTTACTCATCTTCTTCTCCATTCAATTCCAGCCGGCCTCCATCCCCACCGGCACTGTTTCTGCTGTTTCATTTGCAACCTACTAGAAAGAGAACGGTTTCCGCCGCATAAGCGACGGAAACCGCATCACCACACTGTTGATTGGGCTTGCGGAATAGATTAATCGTCAATCGGTTCGATCAAACCGTAGTCTCCGTTTTTCCGCTTATATACCACATTGATCGCACTGTTTTCCGCATTGCGGAACATATAAAAGCTATGGCCCAGCATATTCATTTGCAGGATCGCTTCTTCCACCGCCATGGGCTTGATGGGGAATTTCTTGGTCTTGACCACCTGATACTCGGTGGAATCCTGCTCCAACAGCTCCATTTCAGAGGGCAGGAACGCCTCGTCCCGCACGCGCTTGCCCAGCTTTTGCTTATTCTTGACAATCTGGCGGAACAGGTTGTCCACAACCGCATCAAGAGAATCGAGACGGTCAGCGGTAGTCTTTTCAGAGCGATAGAACATACCTTGCGATTGGATCGTTACCTCCACGGTTTCGCGCTCACGCTCGTTGGTCACAACAACGGTGACCTTGGCGTCGTCCGTAAAGAACTTATCCAGCTTGCGAAGCTTTTTTTCGCAGCGTTCCCGGAACGAATCTTTTACGGTGGTCTTTCGGGCAGTGATGGTAATGTTCATAAATTCAACCCCTTCTTGTAAAATAAGACATCACACAAGCGAAATATGGAACTTGCATAAATATCTTGTATTCATTATACCACAATTCACTAAAATGTACAAGTAAAAACTAAAATCTATTTGCACTCACCGTTGACAATCACCAGCTTCGGTTTGGCATATACCGAGAGAGGATCGCCGAAGAAGAAGACGAGATCCGCGTCCTTACCTGGTTCGATGCTGCCCACGCGGTCTGCAATGCCGCACAACTCAGCCGGATAAATGGTGATCGCTTTGAGCGCTTCGTCGTAATCCATGCCGCCGCGCACCGCGATGCCAGCCGAGAGCGCCAAATATTGAATCGGCACCTCGGGGTGATCGGTACAGATAGCGGTTTTGACCCCAGCTTTGGACAGGAGGCCGGGATTCTCCAGCGCCTGGCCGGCGAGCTCCGGCTTGGTACGCGACCCGATCAGCGGACCGGTGACCGCACCCGCACCACGCGCCGCCAGCCGCTCAGTCAGCTTGTAGCCGTCGGTGCAGTGGATCAGCAGGTAATCCAAATCGAACTCCTCGCAGATGCGGACGGCGGTGCAGATGTCGTCCGCCCGATGGGCATGGATATGGGCCTTGACCTCCCGTTTCAGCAGCGGGATCAGCGCCTCACATTTAAAATCCAGCTCCGGCTCGTCGAGCTCCTCATCCTCCGCAGCCGCCTCCTTGTCCTCCAAATAGCGGCGGGTCTTAGCGAGCTGCTCGCGAATCAGGGCCGCAGTGGCCATGCGGGTGGTGGGCGCCTGCCCCTTGGCGTGGTAGGTAATCTTGGGGTTCTCGCCCAGCGCCAGCTTGACGGCGATGTTCTCACGCAGAAGCATGTCGTCCACGCAGCATCCCCTGGTCTTCATCGCGCACACCTGCCCAGCGATGGGATTGGCGCTGCCAGGGGCGACCACCACCGTGGTGACGCCGCCCGCGAGCGCCTCGGAGAAGCAGCGCTCGGTCGGGTTTATCGCATCGAGTGCCCGCAGATGTGGGGTACAGGGGTCGGTATCCTCGTTGCCGTCATCCCCCTCAAAGCCCATAGAATCCTCCCACATGCCGATGTGGCAGTGTGCATCGACAAAACCGGGGTAGACCCCAGCTCCTGCCGCTTCGATTACCTCTTCGCCCTGCGCCGGCTGGTATTCCTCCATCGGGCCGACCTCAGCGATTTTGGTTCCCTGTGTGCGGATATAGCCCTTTTCTATCGTCGGGCCCGCCATCGTGACGATTTTACCGTTGATAATGACCATAGATTTACTCCTTAATAAAAGAAAGCGCCCCTCTGCGGGAGCGCTTCCGTATTTTTCCTTATCCCCGACCGCCGCGGCTGCGGCCGTTGCCGGTGCCGCGCTTGACATCACTGTAACGGCGCAGGTCGGACATCTTGTCGTCGCTGGTCTGCTTGAACTTACTCATCATATCCTCGAACGACATGCCGTCGGTCTTGCGGGAGGAGGACCAATCGAAGCTATCCTGGCGGGGACCTTCGCGTTTGGGCGGAGGCGGCAAGGCGCGTTTGATGGAGAGGCTCACCTTTCCTTCCGGTGTGATCGAAAGGATTTTCACCTTGACCATCTGGCCTTCTTTTACAAAATCGGAGATCTCATTGACATAGGTGGTCGCAACCTCTGAGATATGAACCATACCGGTCTTTCCGCCCGGCAGTTCCACAAAGGCGCCGAATTTTGTAATCCCGGTTACTTTGCCTTCCACGATTTTTCCCACTTCAAGCTGCATAAGAAACTACAGTCCTCCTTAAAATTTCGATGTCCTCTGCGGAGTCAGTTACCGGATGTATCGATGTAAACAGTCTCGTCTGGGTAAGCATAACCGTATTCGTCCTTCGCGAGGCGTTCCACATACTGTTCGTTGTCGCTCTCCAACAGGCGCTCGATCTCCTTGTTTTCCAGGCGTTTATCCTCCACCTGTTGCTGCACGGCGATCAATTCCTGCTCGCGGCTTTTGATGTCAAATTGTTGTTGAACCAGCATGTACACGACGTACACCACAAATACACAGACAGCAAATTTAAGCAACCTGGCCTTGTCGTTTCTTTTTTCTTTTTTTGCCCCGCGCATTGGGTGTACCACCTCTTTTTTCGTTGACGTTTTTGGTGTTTCGGTGATGCCCCTTAACACATAAATTATACACTAAAACGCCGCGTTGTTTCAAGCTATATTTCGCTTTTGCCTGAACTTTTTTTGCCCTGACCGCTATTTTGCCGCTCAACCGCTCAAATTTGTGCGCCAACCAGCAAAAGAGCACCACAAACGGACGTATAAAGATGCGGTAGAGCAACCGGAACAGCGCCTTGACAAACCGGATGATCGCTTTGGACACGCGCATCACCAACGCGCCGAGCGAGAAATAATAGACGGTCGCCCCCAGCAGCTCCCCAATCACCAAGAAGACGCGCACATGTCCATTGATGGCGGAAAGGGAGAATAGGAATGTCACAATGGCGCACACCACAAAATAGGTGATGTCCTCCAGAAAGATGATAGCACTGCTGTGACGGATAGCAAGTCGAAAGATGCGGAACACATCATAAAACAGCCCCAGCGCAAAGCCAAGCGCCAGGGACTGTAAAAAGACGGTGGTTTGGGTGTTTACCTCGATCATTTCCCTGCCCTCCCACGGATGATTCGCTTCGATCAGCGGAACAGGCGCGCAAACAGGCCGCCGCCCCGCCGGGCGTCATCGTTGGTATAAACCAGGGAATGGATCTGCCCCTCCACATTCAGCTCCCCCGTATCCACATTCAGCTTATTGATGTGCAGGCTTTCCCCTTTGATGGTCAGTTCTCCCATATCGGTAAACAACACCACAGTCTCTTCATCGAAGCTGTCGATGTCCTCTACGCCCGAAACCGTGAGGGTATGACGGTCCTCCAGAATCAGGTTGTGCGGCATCTTCACCAGCTTTTTTTCTTCTGCCATATTTTCTGCCTCCCCTCGCAATTCTGCCTCATTGTTAGAGGATATGCGAACCGGCAAAAAGATATGCAGAACCAGCCTCAGTCCTCCAGCACCAGGTAGCCCTGGGACGCAGTCTCCTTGGTGGCGTACTCATCCACCTTAACCACCCGCACCTTGAGCGGGTGTGTGCCGAGATTGATCTCGATGATATCATTCTCCTTGACATCGTAGGAAGCGCGCTGTGGCCGCCCGTTGACCGAAACCCTGCCGGCGTCGCACGCCTCGTTGGCGATGGTACGGCGCTTGATCAGCCGCGTAATTTTAAGATATTTATCCAGCCTCATGCTTTTTTCTCCTTTACATCAAACCAATGCAAAAAGGATGCGCCGGGGAACCGCTCGCCTTTGCCCTGTGCGGCCGCAGCCGCTCCCCCAGCAAAACCAAACGCCTGACGCCGGGCCATCCGGCCGCCAGAATCCCAAACGCATCCCGTTTTTTCGATGCAAAAATTTATTTCGCAACCGCGTCTTTGAGCGCCTTGCCCGCTTTGAACGCAGGCAGTTTGGACGCCGCGATCGGCATTTTCTCCTTGGTTCTGGGGTTGATGCCCATTCTTTCACCGCGCTCTTTGACCTCGAAGGTGCCAAAACCAACCAGCTGTACCTTATCGCCGCTCACCAGTGCCTCTGTAATTGCGTCAATCACCGCAGAAACAGCTTTCTCGCTGTCTTTTTTTGTCAAATCAGCTTTCTGTGCCACCATGCTAATCAGATCGGTCTTTGTCATTTTCCATAGCCTCCATTGTTTTTCTCAATATTTAGAAACAGATCAGTGCTATCTGTTGCTTACCTTCTTAGCCTGCCGCCAAAGCTCGTCCAACTTCTCGATCGGGGCATTCTTCATATCCACGCCCTGCTCTGCCGCGAGCTGCTCCACCTTGGAAAAGCGCGCGATAAACTTCTCACAGGCGCGGCCGAGCGCTTCCTCCGCATCGACATGCACAAAGCGCGATACGTTCACCGCAGCAAACAACAGGTCGCCCAGCTCCTCATCGACGTGTGCGCCGTCGCCCTGCTTCATCGCCTCGTCGAGTTCGTCCACCTCGCTGCGCAAATCGCTCATCGCCCACTTCTCGTCGGGATAATCGAACCCGGCGCGCGCCGCGCGCTGCTGAACCTTTGCGGACCGCATCAAACCAGGCAGCGCCTTGGAGACGCTCTGCAAGGTTTGAGTATCGCTCTGCTGCCCCTTCTCGCGCTTTTTGATGGCATCCCAATTGCGGAGCACCTCACTGGAATTATTCACACAAACATCCGCGAAAATGTGCGGATGCCGGACTACCAGCTTTTTACAAATCTCGGTGCAGACATCCTCAAAATTGAAGGTCCCGCGCTCCTCCTCCATCTGGGTATGAAACACCACTTGAAGGAGTACGTCGCCCAGCTCTTCCCGCAGAAGTGCGGTGTCCTCAGTGTCGATCGCCTCGCACACCTCGTAGGTCTCCTCGATAAAATTTTTCCGGATAGAATGGTGATCCTGCTCCCGATCCCAGGGGCAGCCCTCTTCCGAACGCAGAATCCGCATGATCTGCCGAAGATCCTCGATGGTATAGCGATCTTTTATCGTAAAATCAACCGGCACAGCCTTCACCTGAACTTCCTGCTTTTTTTGGAGAACTCTACTTATATTACCTTATCATCCCTCTTTTTTCAAGAGCTTTTGCAATTTTTTCGCCCCCTGGCAGCATAAAAATATCATCTTTTGTGATGGCTCGTAACAAAAACAGGAAAAGCATGTAAATGATACCTGCAATGGCAATTGCGGCGAATGTCGCGAGGGTTGCTGGCAGCCTGCGGGCCAGCAGGCCCTGCGCCGCCCAGGCGCCCAAACCACAGCCGACAGCGGCCAACAGCGGCTTGCCAAACGTCTGCACCACAGGGATCGAGATGCGCGCGCAGCGGCAAAGGATGGGAACCGAGAATAGAATGATGAAAGCGTAGCAGATCAGGGTGCCATAGGGCGCCACTTGAATATTGATCTGCGGATCCGCGATAAACAGGTAGTTGGTGGCGAGCTTCAACAGCCCTCCTCCCAACATCAGCTTTACAGGAACGTCCACGCGGCCGATGGCCTGCAACATGCTGTTCACCGGTGTGGCCAGCGAGACGAACAGCACCGCGATCCCCAAGGTGCGCAGCATCGGCGCGGCGATCTGCACCGCCGCTGTGTCGCCCGGATAAAGCAACTGTAAAATCGGACCGGACAGCGCACAGAGCCCCAGCCCCGCTGGGAAAGCGACGATCGAGGTGATGCGCAGCACCGAACCGATGCCGCGGGTGAGCTCCCCGCGGTTTTTGGTTCCCCAGGCCGCCGCGATCATCGGTAAAGCACTTACGCCAAAGGTGGTGGTGATGGCGGGCACCAGGTTAAACACCGTGACCGCCATGGTGTAAGCTCCGTATAAAAAGTTGGGGATGTCCTCCAACTCCATCGCGGGCGGCACAGCGTTCTGGTACATGCCGAGAATGGCGGCGGAGTCGCGCGCAATCGCGGTGGACAGGCGGTTGGTGATCGAGCTGATGTCGATGAGGGTGGTGATGTTGAGCACCAGCGATCCCAGGCAGACCGGGATTGCCAACCGCACCAGACGGCGCATCAGCACGCGACGGCCCGCCGGCTGGGGGGCCGCCTGGAGGTCCTCCCGGGTGATCCCATCCCCAGCCAGGCGGTGGCGCAACCACAGATAGAGGGTACCGAGCAGAGTGCTTACGACAATACCCGCAATCGCGCCTGCCGCCGCATAGGGCAGTACATCCAACTGTGCCCGCTCCAAGCTGGGGCTTGGCCGGCCAAATACGGTGCCCAGCCGTTTGTATTCCTCCAGTCCCCTCTCCATCATATCGGTGGCAAACCACATGCCGAAAACCAACTTGGCCAGCGCTTCCACCACCTGGGAAACAGCGGTGGGGTACATGTTGCGCAGACCCTCATAGTAACCGCGGAAGGAGGACGTGAGGCAGACGAATAAAATGGCCGGAGCCATCACGGCGACGGCGTAATAGGCCTCCTCGTTGCGGTTGAACTGCACGTAGGGGCGCGCACCGAAATACATCAGCAGGCTGCCCGCTGTTCCAGTGACCAAAAATGCAAATGTGGATAGCCTGCGGATGCGCCGTACATCCCGATAACGGCAGAGCGCGGCATTTTCCGCCACCATCTTGGATACCGCCACCGGCAGCCCTGCTACAGACAGCGCATACAGGGTGTTAAACAAGCCGTAGGCGATGTTGAAATAACCCATGCCGGCCGCGCCGATAATGTTGGTGAGCGGCATCTTGAAAAAAACGCCGATCACCTTGACGATCAGGGTCGCACCCATCAGAATCATGGCGCTCTGTAAAAAGGTCTGCTTTTTTCTGGTTGTCACGCGGGCACTCCCCCTGCATCATTTTCTCCATCTATGATACTGTTTTACGCAAAAAAATATACCCTTTGCCGCCTGGGAAAAGAAAAAGGGCGCCGAACGGGGATTCACCCATTGACGCCCAGATTATAACGGTTCTGCTGTGCTTATCCCTGTTCGCTTTGCTCCGGCTGCTCCCCCGAAGGCTGCTCCGCGACGATAATTCCGATCGAGGCCGCCTCCGGTTCCTTCGGCTCTGGGGACATCTTCGCCCCGCATTTTGCGCAGTAGATCGCCTCTTCGTCGTTGATCGCGCCGCACTCAGGACAACGGATAGCGCTCTTGAGCTCGTTGATCTTGTCGCTGATCTCATTGAGCTTGGCGATCAGGCTATCGATCTCATCCACACAGATGTCGATCAAATCCTGATTCTCCTCGCCGCTCTTATGAAATTTATACACAAATGCGCCCAATTTTTCATATGTCTTCTGAATTTCACTGTTGATCTGCATGCGGTTCATCTTGAGCTTCGCAAGCTCCACCGCCTGGCCAGTCTTTTTGCCCGCGATATCCACCAAATTTTTGGCTTTGCCGAGGAATTCGTCAAACGTATCCACTTGGTTCTCCTCCATTCATCGTTCAAGGTTGACTCTCGCCCCTATTATATGTCGATGTAACAATTGTTGCAAGCAAATTCCCGAAATATTCCGGAATTATTCACAGATTCTGCTGAATTCCTTCTCTAAAAGGGTGCGATGCATAAAACGCAGGAATCTGCTTCTTGCGCCGCAGCACCTCGTCGAAACGGCTGATGTATTCATAGGGGTATTTGTAGTTGAACACCCGCTGAATCAGCCCTCCGCCCGGCTCGCGCAGCTTGGTGACGCCGCCTGCGCCCAGCGCCACGATCGAGTGGGTCTCATCCATGATGTAGACGTTGTAAAGCCCCTCGTGCCCCCTGCGGCAATACCCCACGTTCTCCATGTTGTCCACCGTGTTCTTCTGGCGATAGAGGTAGTAGGGCAGATATCCCTCTGCCGCAAAGCGTCCGGAGGCGTAATCCAGCATGGCGTGAACCGCCCTGCTCTGTGCGCGATGAACCTGTTCGGCATCCTCCGCCAGAGCGGCCGCGCGCTTGACCGACAGGGTGTGCAGCGTGATATTCTCCGGCCCAAGCCCGATCACCTGGTCGAGGCTGGATGCGAAGCTCTCCGGTGTATCGGTGGGAAGCCCCGCGATCAAATCCATGTTGATGTTGTCGTGCCCCACCCTGCGTGCCAACTCGTAAGCCTCAACCGTCTGCCGCACCGTATGCCGCCGCCCGATCTCCTCGAGTACGCGGTCGTTCATCGTCTGGGGATTGATGCTGATGCGAGTCGCGCCGCAGGCCCTGAGTACCCGAAGCTTCTCTTCGGTGATGGTGTCCGGCCGGCCGGCCTCCACCGTGTACTCCCCCTGACAGGGTGAGCCAAAACAGCGGTTCACCGCGTCCATCACCCGTCGGAGTTGCTCAGCGGAGAGGGTTGTTGGCGTGCCGCCGCCGAAATAGATCGTCTCCAGGCGCAGCCCTCCCACCGAATGAATCCGCTCTGCCGCGTCCTCGATCTCACGAATCAGCAGTTCGACGTATTCCGGCAGCAGTTTATGCGTCTTTTCGATCGAATGCGACACAAACGAGCAATAATGGCAGCGGGTCGGGCAGAACGGGATGGAGAGGTAGAGGCTGTAGGAGTTCGGCTGCGAGCGGGCGAGCACCTTTGCCTCCTGCCGCGCCGTCTCAAGCATCAGGTCGATCTTTTGCGGCGTGACCAAATATTGCCCGGACAGGATGCGCCGGATCTCGCTATCCTCCATCCCCTGCGCGTGGTAACGGTGCACAAATTTGACCGGACGGATGCCGGTGAGCACTCCCCAGCCGGGATGGATACCGGTGAGCGGCGCCAGAATGCGATAGAGCATCACTGCGAACACGCGTTCGCACTCCGCATCCAGATTGGCACGGGCGGCGTCCACCGCCTCCTCGGCAGTTTTACTGTGTCCATCCAGACGCACTGCCACAGAGAGCAGCGCCCGCCGCCCCTCACAGGCCATTCGAGTATAAACCGCGTCCTCCTCAGGGTTTTCCGGCGCGCCTTGCAGCACCTGCAATCTTTTCCCGGGAAAAAACATCCGAACCAGCGACTCCACCTCGTAGTGGCAGTCGTGGCCGTCAATATAAACCTTCATTTTCTAACATCCCAATGTATTCGTTGTGGGCCCGCTCGCGCTCCATGGTGGTGGCAGGGCCGTGGCCGGGATAGACATCGTAGTCGCCGGGCAGCGCCGCCAGGCGGTCCACCGAGCGCAGCATCGCATTGAAATCGCCGCTGTACAGGTCGCAGCGGCCTACAGTGCCTTCAAACAACGTGTCCCCCGAAAAGAGCTTATCGCCGCAGAGGTAACAGGCGCCGCCCGCGGTGTGCCCCGGTGTGATCAGCACACGGAAGGTCAACTCATCCATCACGATCTCGTCGCCGTCCTCCACCAACCGGTCCGCGGTAAACAGCTTATCCTTCACCTTCCAGAGGTATTTGGTACCGTACATGGGCATCGGGTCGAGGATGATCGCATTGTCGATGCGGCTGATGACCACCTGCGCGCCATAATGTGCCTGTAGCTCTTTCACCGCACCGATATGGTCGTGGTGCGGATGGGTGACCAGGATATAGCGCGGTGTGTAACCGCGTTCGTCGATAAACCGGATGATCTCCGGCGCATCCGACGCGGGGTCGATGATGGCACAGCTGTTTTTTTCGCTGGATACGATATAACAGTTGGTCTCCAGCTCGCACAGGACGAGGCTTTCAATTTTCATAGCAGTCCGCTCCTCAATGTAAAGTTTTGCCCGGCATAATCTCGTCGGTGTCCAGCAGGATGGTCACCGGGCCGTCGTTCTCCAGAGATACCAGCATATCCGCGCCGAACCGGCCCTCAGCGGTAGGAATTCCCATCCCGCGCACCTGGGCCAGAAACCGCTCATAGAGCGGGATCGCGCGCTCTGGCCGGGCCGCGTGCACAAACGCGGGGCGCCTCCCCTTTTTGCAGTCGGCGCACAAAGTGAACTGGGATACCACCAGCATCTCCCCGCCGGTGTCCAACAGGCTGCGGTTCATCTTGCCCGCGTCGTCCTCAAAGATGCGCAGGTTCGCAGCTTTCTCAGCCAGATAATCACAGGTGCGCTCGTCGTCCTCCTCGGTCACGCCGAGCAGAACCATCAGGCCCGCGCCGATCGAGCCGACCGTCTCGCCCGCAATTGTGACGGATGCGCGGCGCACCCGCTGCAACACCGCTTTCATTTGTCCACCTCCGGTATGGTTATTGTGTGGCGCGTTCCACCGAGATCACGCCCGGAATCTTGCTGAAGATGTTGATGATATTGCCCAGCTGATCCAAACCGGTGATGCCCAGCGTGATCTGGATAACCACGTGTTTGTCCTTGGCCTCGCGCGCGTTGAGGGAATGCATCTGGATGTGCATATTGGCCAGCGCGATCGAGATATCCGCGATCATGCCCTGGCGGTCAGTCGCGTAGATTTCGATGGTGGATTTAAATGTCTCCTTGACAGACGCAGCCCAGTGGGTGCGCACCCAGCGGTCCCGCTGGGTCTCATCCTGCATGGCCGCGAGCACGTTGACACAGTCGCGCTTGTGGATCGATACCCCGAAGCCGCGCGTCACAAAACCGATGATGTCGTCGCCCGGCAGCGGGTTACAACAGCGCGCAAATTTGACGAGGCAGCTGTCCAGCCCTTCCACAATCACGCCGCTTTGCCCCTTGCGCTCCTTCTTGGGCTTGGGCACCAGCTTGGTCGGATCGGGTTCGGGGGTGCGGTAGGTGCGCTGATAGTCGTCCTTGATGCGCGGCATAATGCGGGAGAGGGAGATACCGCCGTAGCCGATGGCGGCGAGAAAATCCTCGATGCTGGCGAAGTGCTGGCGCTTGGCGATGTTGGTGAGAAACTCCCTCATCTCCGGCTCGGGCAGATTGATGTAGTTGCGTTTAAATTCACGCTCCAGCTCGCTTCGGCCCTCGGCGATGTTTTCCTCGCGCCGCTCCTTTTTAAACCAGGAGCGGATTTTATTGCGCGCCTCGCTGGTCTTAACTATTTTTAGCCAGTCGCGGCTGGGCCCCTGCGTGGGGTTTTTGGTGGTGATGATCTCCACGATGTTTCCAGTCTTCACCTGATAATCGATCGACACCATTCTCCCATCCACCTTGGCCCCCACCATGCGGTTGCCCACAGCCGTGTGGATGGCGTAAGCGAAATCGATGATGGTGGCTCCCACGGGCAGGCTGATGACATCCCCTCTGGGGGTGAATACAAACACCTCTTCGGGCGCGAGGTCGGTCTTGATCGAGCGGACGATGTCCTCCACGTCCTCGCTCTCCTGCTGCACCTCGAGCAACTGGCGCACCCACGCGAGGCGCTCCTCCAGTTTATCCTTGCCCTGGATGCCCGCCTTGTATTTCCAGTGCGCCGCAATACCGTATTCCGCAGTGTAGTGCATATCCCAGGTGCGAATTTGGATCTCGAAGGGGATGCCCTCCTTGTCGATCACCGTGGTGTGCAACGACTGATACATGTTCGGTTTCGGCGTGGAGATATAATCCTTAAAGCGGTTGGGAATCGGCCGGAACATATCGTGGACGATGCCCAAAATGTTGTAGCATTCGATGACGCTGTCCACAATGATGCGCACCGCATAGATGTCGTAGATTTCATCGAAACTTCTGCCGTTCATATACACCTTGCGGTAGATGCCATAGACGCTTTTGACGCGGCCCTCCAGGTGGATTTTCTTGCCGTCCTGCACCACGATCCGTTGGATGATGCGCTCCTTAATGTGGTCGATAAACTGGTTGCGCTCGTCGCGTTTGAGCTCGAGCATGTGCTCGATCTCCTCGTAAGCGACCGGGTCGAGGTAGCGCAGGGCCAGATCCTCCAGCTCCTCCTTGACCGCCCGGATACCGAGCCGGTGCGCCAGGGGGGCATAGACCTCCATCGTCTCCAGCGCCTTATCGCGCTGTTTCTGGGGGCGCATCACCGAGAGGGTTCGCATATTGTGCAGCCGGTCGGCCAGCTTGATGATGATGACGCGCACATCCTTTGCCATCGCCAGCAACATCTTGCGCACATTCTCCGCCTGCTGCTCCTCCCGCGAGGAAAACGGGATTTTACCGAGCTTGGTCACGCCGTCGACCAACAGGGCGACATCCTTGCCAAACTGTTTTTCGACGATGTCGAGCGTCGTGGGGGTATCCTCCACCACGTCGTGCAGCAGCGCCGCTACGATGGTATCGGTATCCATCCCGAGCTGCACCAGGATTTCCGCCACGTGAATGGGGTGCATCACATACGGTTCACCCGAGACGCGCTTCTGTCCCTCATGCGCGGTAAGGGCCGTCTGATAGGCGCGCGTGATGGCGTCCACGTCATATTGTTTTCCCGTGTTTTTTATGGTGGAAAGCAGCCCCTCAAATACCTCTGCCTCCGTTTTATCCCGATCGCTCATCTCTTCTCCCCCAACCTCATCAAACTTTCCGTCAAAGGCTCTGCAAAATCTTGGATTGGCTCAAGTCTACCTTGCCGTCCACTGCGCACAGCGTAACGGCGACACCAGATTTTGCCGGGCGGCAGCTCGCCAACCCCATCTCGTTCATCACATCCAGAGCCAGACGTAGCTTGCAGTAGCCAATTTGTCTGGGCAAGCGGCAGCTCAAAATCTCCAGGTCGCCACAAAATCCGTTGTGGCCGCGCAGCCACCGGTAGATCAGCGCGATATCGTCGCGGCTGGGCGTATGTCTGCGCCGCGTCTCCTCCGTCCAGCCCTCGCCGCGCTGATAGCGGTCGTACTGCTGCACGCCGTCAAACAGGATATCCTCCTCCAGACCGGACGGCCGGATCGACCTGACCTTGACGGAGATGCGCTCCTCGCCGTTATATATATCCACATCGCAATTGGCTGCGACATCGACGGTATCGCCCACCTCATATGGAAAGCGTTCCCGTGCCATACCGAAATAAACCGCAAAAAATGAGCGTCCGTTTTGCACAAGTCGCAGCCTCAGGTGGCCGCCGTCGCTTCCCATCGGATAAATCCCTTCTATTTTGACGCCCAACAGAGCGAAAACCGGCGCTTCATTCCCCGTTCCGAACGGCTCCAGGATGCTCAACTTTTTCAGACGGTCCACACTGAGTTCAGCCGGCGTGATGATCCGGTCGATCCTTACCGCCATCACCGGCATACGGTCGTGGTCGCGCTTTGCATCAGCCAGCAACTGTTCACAAAATGCGGGGAATTGTGCGGCCTCCATCGAAAAGCCCGCCGCCAGCGGATGTCCGCCGTAACGCGTGAGGTGCCCAGCACACTGGGCCACCGCGTCCACCAGGGAGAAACCCTCGACGCTCCGTCCCGAACCGCGCGCCTCCTCACCGTCGATCGAGATCAACAGGCATGGCTTGGCATAGCGCTCCACCAGCTTGGAACAGACAATGCCGATGATACCGTGGTGCCACCCCTCCCCCGCGAGCACCATCAGGCGCTCATAGAGAATCTGCGGCCGTCTTGCCAGCTCCGCGGAAATGTCCTTGAGGATTTTCGCCTCCAGCCCCCGGCGCGCGCGGTTCTGTTCCGTGATCTGTCCGGCGAGGGCCAGCGCCTCCTCCTCGTCTTCAGACAGCAGCAGATCGACCGCCTTCTGAGTAAATCCCAACCGCCCAGCTGCGTTGATACGGGGCGCGAGAATGAAACCTACGTTTTCACAGGTGATACGCGGTTTTTCCAACAAGCCGGAGACCTGTAACAGCGCGCGCAATCCGGTGTTGTCAGTAAAGGGCAGGCGCTCCAGCCCGTACCTCACAATCGTGCGGTTCTCCCCCGTGAGCGGAACGACATCCGCAATGGTGCCGATGCACACCAGGTCGCCGTAATATTCGAGCATTTCAAGGCCGTCCGCCCCTTCGAGGGCGCAAATCAGCTTGAACACCACGCCCACCCCGGCGAGATGCCGGAACGGTGCTTTGGAATCTTCCCGGTGCGGGTCTACCACGGCCACCGCATCCGGCAGGGTCTCGCGGGGCTTGTGGTGGTCGGTGACCACCACCTCCATATCCAGCGAATTGGCGTATGCAATCTCATCCAACGCAGCCACCCCGTTGTCGACGGTTACCAGCAGCCGCACCCCCTGCCCAGCCAGGGAGGCCACCGCCTCTCGGTTGAGGCCGTAGCCTTCGCGGTCACGGTCGGGGATATAATAGGAGACCTGCGCGCCCATCGTTTGCAGGTAGGTGTACAACAGTACCGTGCTGGTGATGCCATCGCAGTCGTAATCCCCATAGACGCAGATCAATTCCTGTTCATCGATCGCGCGCTGTATACGCTCCACCGCGGCATCCATGTCCGGAAGCAGATAGGGGTCGAACATCTGCTCGGCAAAAAAAACATCCGCGCGCTGCGGCGTGTCGATTCCTCGCGCCTGCAAAATGTCGCACACAAAGGCGTCCAGCCCGGTCGCCGCGGCCAGTTCTGCCGATTTCTGCCGGTCTGTTTTTAAGATTTCCCACTTTTTCATACTCAAGCTGACAATCCCCCGAAGCTTCCGTCAAAATTATTTTGGTTCATATCTTAATATTTTATCATTTTATCTGTGCAATTTCAATAGTGAAGGTTGCGACCCAAGCATCAGAAAAGGACAAGCGAACGCCTGTCCTTTTCATCCGGCACTGTTTATCCCTTCCCTGGGCGATATCTTGCGATGACGCTTTCCGCGATGCGCAGCCCGTCGACGGCGGCGCTCATGATGCCGCCCGCATAACCGGCCCCCTCCCCACAGGGATAGACCCCAGGCAGCGAGACCGCCTGTCCGTCCTCCCCGCGCAGGATGCGCACCGGCGACGAGGTCCGCGTCTCCACGCCGGTGAGCACCGCATCTTTGGAGGCAAACCCGCGCAGCTTTCGGTCAAAGGTGAGCAGGCCGGTGCGGAGCATCTCGGTGATTTGCGGCGGGAACAGGGTGTGCAGCCCGGCGGGCTCCACCCCGGCGGCATAGGTGGGCTCCACCCGCCCCAGACGGAGCTCCGCACGGCCATCGATGAACCCTCCCACCGTCTGCGCGGGTGCACGGTAACCGCCGCCACCCATCCGATAGGCTGCCTGTTCCAGCGCTCGTTGAAACGCGATGGCATCCTCTGGATGACCGCCAAAATCGCGGCCATCCACCGAGACCACCAGCGCCGAATTGGCGTTTCTTCCGTCGCGCGCATACTCGCTCATTCCATTGACCACCACCGCGGATTCCTCCGAAGCGGCTGGAACTACCACTCCGCCCGGACACATACAGAAGGTGTAGGCCGCGCGGTCGCCCTGCCGGTGGGAAAGCTGGTATTCCCCCTTGCCCAAGGCGGGATGGCCCGCAAATTCGCCGAATAACCCCCGGTCGATCACGCTCTGCAGATGCTCAATGCGCACCCCGACTGAAAACGGCTTGACCACCAGATCCATCTGTTTTTGCATCAACAGGGCAAAGGTATCGCGCGCGCTGTGTCCGACAGCCAAAACCAGCACTTCCACCGGAATTTCCGCGCCAGCCGCTGAGACGCCACACAGGCGCCCGGTGGAACAGAGGATGTTATCCAGGCGGGTGTCAAAGCGGATTTCCCCGCCGAGCGCCAGAATCTCCTGGCGGATCGACCGGACAATGCCGCGCAGCAGGTCGGTGCCGATGTGCGGCTTCGCCTTATACCGAATCTCATCCGGGGCGCCGAACCGCACGAATTCCCGCAGCACAAATTCGCAGCGCGGGTCGTGGATGCGGGTGGTCAGCTTTCCGTCGGAGAAGGTGCCTGCGCCGCCCTCTCCAAACTGCACGTTGGTGTCGGTATCCAACACCCCCTCGCGCCAAAAGCGTTCCACCGCCACAACCCGGCGCTCCACCGGTCCGCCTCGCTCCAAGATCAGGGGGCGGTAGCCCTCTCGCGCCAAAAGCAAGCCCGCAAACATCCCGGCGGGGCCAAAACCGGCGATCACCGGCCGGTGCTCGAGCGGCTCCGTCCCATGTGGAACGCGGTAGGGCTGCGGATCGCGCAGTGTAACCGTCTGTTTTTTGCAATTTGCAACCGCGGCGGCCTCTTCCTCTCTGCTTCCCAGTTCCAGCCCGACCGACCAAACAAGGCTGATATTACCCCGTCGGCGCGCATCCACCGAGGTTTTGACAATGTGGCTGCCCTTCACTTTTTCCCGGGAAACCCCCAGTTCGGCCGCTGCCCTTTCAACCGCATGCGGAAATCCCTCCATGATTCCTGTCCTAATCCCGCTGATGACGATCATTCGACACCCTCCTTATCCCGATATAGCGGGAAAGAGGGCGCCTCGGACCGAGACACCCTCCCCGCACTGGATTCTATTTCTCTTTGATGTTGACCACCGCCGAATAGTCGCCGGTCGCCCAAACCAACCCCTTGCCCGGCACAATCACATTGACCGGCATCTCCACCTGGCCGGACACAACCTTGCGGTCGGAGAGGTCGATCTCCGCCACGATGTCCTTATTGGAAAGCCGGCTGACCACATCCTTGGGGCCGACAATGGTCACATTGTTGAGCTGTTTGGTAATCAGGCTCACATCGTAACCCGCCGGCGTATTGACCGCCTTGATGTTGTTGACATAGAAGTTCTTTTCGATCATGCCTTCGGTGTTGAATTCCACCGTGACGCTCTCGATGCGCTCTATGTTGCTGAAGTCGGTCGGCAGCTTGACGTCAAAGTTGAAGCTGTTGTTATCCGGGGTGATGGCGGTGATATCCACATACCCCACATTCACACTGGTCATACTGTCAACCTGGTCGGTCGGCCCGGCCACCCAAATTTCGGGGTTGGAAATCTCGTACTCTAGGTCGTCGATGGGGAAGTTGGCTGGCACATTGATGAAATCGATGGTAAGCGGGACCTGCTTATTTTTATATACGGTCAGTTTCACATCCGCCATCTCATATTCCAGCTTAAGTTCGTCCGATTCCACCAATTGGTCGTCCTTATCGAACAATTGGATGGGCAGCGTGAGGGTCTGCGTCTTGCTGATGGGTTCGTTTTCCAGGTCGGTCACCACCTTGACCTTAGCGACCTTGTCCAATTCCGCCTCAGGGCCGGTGATGGTGATCTCACCGGGGGTCACCTGCGGCTCCTCCAGACGGGTGTACCCCTCTGGGACGGTCAGATTCGCGATTTCCGGCTGCACCGTATACTTGCGGCTGAGCAGTTTATCAAATTTGACTCGCACTGTCTGCGGAGAAACACCTGTAATGGTAAACACCTTGCCACCGCTTTTCGCCTCCGCTTGCAGCGGCAGGTCGTAGGTCCCCGCGCCTGAAACGCTGCTCAGCGACGCGGTCAAGGTGATGTCCTTCTCCGAGAGGTTGTTGACGATATAGCTTTCACCCGACACGCTGACATTGGCCACCACAATATCAGAACTGAGAAGATTGAGTTCCTGCTTGACGATGATCTGGCTCTTCAAGTCGATATTGATGGGGACATTCTTAATGGTGACATCCTTGTTGGGGTTGACATACATCGCGATGATGACCCAGGCCACAAACGCGAGTGCAATGGAAATGAGCTTGAGCATTCCGTTTTTCAGAAAAAAATCCTTGATCACATTTTTCTTCATTTGTTATTTTTCCCCTTCCAAAAGCCGGACTTTTTGTCGCCCTTTTCCTCCTTGTCCTCTTTCAAAAGCAGGTCTTCCAGAATCTTACGCAGTTGGTCGATCGAAAGATTGATGTTAAGCGCCCCATTGCGGGCCACGGTGATATAACCCGTCTCCTCCGAAACCACAATCACAAGGGAGTCGGAGTTTTCACTCATGCCAAGCGCCGCGCGGTGGCGGGTGCCGAGCTGTTTGCTGATTTCGTAGTTGGTGGACAACGGAAGGAAGCAGCCTGCCGCATAAAGCCTGCCGTCGCGGATAATCATGGCGCCGTCGTGCAGCGGAGAATTGGGAAAGAAGATATTACCGATCAGCTCCATGCTCGGATCGGAATCGATGATGGTGCCGGTCTTGATGATATCGCCCAGCTTCACCTGCTGCTCAATCACCATCAGCGCGCCGGTCTGAGTCCGGCTGAGGGAGGACGCCGCTTCACAGATGGATGCAATGGCATTCTGCCACTTGAGGCGCATCGCCTCCTCGCTGTCAGGATGACCCGAAAACAGGCCGACCGGCAGCTTGCTGCGGCCGATCTGTTCCAGTGCGCGCCGCAGCTCCGGCTGAAACACAACCACCAACAAAATCAGCGCATTATCCAGCAGGTACTGCATAATGAACTGGACCGTCTGCATCTGTGCGACCGACACAAGCAGGAACGCGCCGAAATAAATTACCAGACCCTTGACCAACTGGGCCGCGCGCGTTTCCTTCAAATGATGGATTAATTTGTAAACGATATATGCCACTACGAGCATATCGATGATGTCTACCGGGCCAATTCCTTTGACTGTACCGGCGAATTTCCCCCAGAAATCATCCAATGTAGAGACTGTATCCATGCTTCAACTTCCTCTATCTTTCAGAATTGCGTCTGACGTTTGCGGTTAAAACGCCCGAAGGCGGCGCAGAATTGATGGAAATAAGAAAGGAACCTTATTGTTATATTCTATCACATCTGCGCTGTATTTCAATCCTTCCTCTTTTGATTTTGCAACATTTTTAAAATTGTTAAAAACTCCCTGACCTCCTCTTCGGTGTTATACATTCCCAGGCTGGCGCGCACAGTGCCCGTCTGTAGGGTGCCCATTTTTTGATGCGGCAGCGGGGCGCAATGATATCCTCCGCGTGTAGCAGCTCCGTACTGGTTGAGCTTTTGCGCAGTGGTTTCGGAGTGCTCCCCCTCGACAGTGAAGGAAATCACCGGGAGATGATGTTGTTCGGTGGGACGCGCCGTATACAACCGCACACCTGGGATTTCGGTCAGGCCGTCGTAAAGTGCCTGCGCCAGCGCCATCTCGTGGGCCTTGATCCGGGCGGTGCTCCGGTTGATCACTTCGGCGACGCCGGCGCGCAGGGCGAGAATTCCTGCGGTGTTGACCGTACCGCTCTCCAGTCTGTCTGGGAGGAAGTCAGGCTGTGCATAATCGAGGGAATTGCTGCCCGTCCCCCCCTCCATCAGAGTATCCAATGGAAACTCGCTGTCGCGCAGCAACAGCACTCCAGTCCCAGTGGGGCCGTATAGACCCTTGTGGCCCGGAGCGGCCAAAAAATCCAAGCCCATCGCCTGAAAATCGATCTCCTCCACACCCGCTGTCTGGGCGCAATCGGCTAGAAATAGCGCATTGTTCTCGTGCGCCAGACGCGCCAGGCGCTCAATCGGCAGTTTAATGCCGAACACATTGGAGCCGTGTGTACAGGCGATCAGCCTGGTATTCCGGTGCAGGCAGCGGCGAAAATTCTCCACCGTCGCATCATCGTCGCCCTCCACCACCTGCGCCACACTGTACTGCACCCCGTGTTCCCGCCACAGCTGATAGACTGGGCGCAGAACAGAATTGTGTTCGAGGGCGGAGATGACCACGTGATCGCCCCATTTGAGCACGCCTTTGAGGACAAGGTTGAGGGAATGGGTACAGTTTTGCGTAAAAAGAATGGCCTCGGGATTCTCCGCATGAAAGAGTGATCCGATCAGCTCCCTGGTCTCATAGACCTGTTTTGCGGTCGCCAGGGACATTTCGTGTCCGCTTCGCCCCGGATTGGCCCCATACATTTTCAAATAATCCGAAAAAGCCCCGATCAACTGCGGCGGCTTGGGATAGGTGGTCGCAGCATTATCAAAATAGATCATGCGGGAGCACCTCCCGCCGGCAGAATATCCACCACCCGGATGCCGTATGCTTTGATGATCTCGGCGGCGCGCTGCGCCTCAGATGTTTTCACCCGGACACTGTAACCGCATCCATATTTACTGGCAGCGCCGATGTCGCGTTCTATATAGGCGCTGATGCCCAAATTGTTGAGTATCTGTTGAGCTCGCATGGCATAAGTGATGGATTTTACAACAATGATGCTTTTTTCCATCGGATTCATGACCTCCTGTCTATTGTCAGGCGCTGTTTGTCCCCGCAATTTCGGGGCGGCGCCGAAATGATACATCTGTTGCCCTATCATTTTATGCCGTGTGCGACCGGGGTGTTATCCCAACGGAGAACTCCATGAATTCCAAAATGCCGATTGACACCCCTTTACTTTCCAGGTAGAATAAAAAAACACCTCTCAATCCATTCACTTGATGCAACCCGTTGAAAAGGAGATTTTTTACGGGGCCAGCGCTGTAGACCACAGCATCCTGGAAAACCATAATAAAAACATGATGCCGGGCGACGGCGCATCTCAGGCCGGCTGCTGCTGTTTTTGTTGTGTAGTTTTACACGGGTCGCTTGGACTCAGCGCTTTTTGTGTCCAAATATCTTACAATATAAATGTGAAGGAGAACGGTATGAAATTAATCCAATCCGACAACTGGCGTATCCCGTTTTTCACCATCTGGATTGGGCAGGCAGTTTCCCTGCTCACCAGCGCAATCATTCAATTCGCTATCATCTGGTATCTCACCGATGTCACCAAATCCGCAGCAGTACTCTCCATCGCATCGCTGATTGGGTTCCTGCCGCAGGGGATTCTCGGCCCCTTTATCGGCGCATTCATCGACCGGCACAACCGCAAACGGATCATGATGGTTTCCGACGGTTGCATTGCCATAGCAAGCCTGGCCATCGTTCTAGCGGGACGGTTTGGAGAAATTCCGCTCTGGCTGGTCATGGGAGTGCTGCTTATTCGTTCGATTGGCACCGCCTTTCACTCCCCTTCCCTGGCAGCCGTCACGCCCTTGCTGGTGCCTGCCGACCAGCTCAACCGCTGCGCTGGTTATTCCCAGACCTTGCAGTCGGTGTCCCTAATCCTCTCCCCGCCGATTGCGGCGGTGCTGTATGCCGCGTGGCGCATCTCCGATATTATCTTTCTGGATGTGATCGGCGCGGCAATCGGCGTTTTGACGCTGGCTTTTGTCTACATCCCGAGCATCAAGCAGGAACGCTCTGAAAAGGTCTCTGTGCGCAGCATGTGGAGCGACACCAAGGACGGCCTGCGAGTTCTCCGGCGCCACCCCGGATTGCTCCCGTTGACCCTGGTGAGCGGCCTTTATTTCTTCGCTTTCATGCCGGTCAACGCATTGTTTCCCCTGGTAACGATGGAGTATTTCGGCCTTGACGCCGCCGCTGCCAGCGTGGTGGAGGTCGCTTTTTCCGTGGGAATGCTGGTGGGGTCCTTGGGGCTCGGCATCTGGGGCGGCTTTCGCAACCGAATCAACACCATCGTGCTCTCCATCTACTTGATGGGTGCGGCGCTGGTGGTCAGCGGTCTGTTGCCCACCACCGCATTTTTGGCCTTTGTAGCGCTTTCCGCGCTTATGGGGGTATCCGCCCCTTCTATTCCGGCCCCGCTATAGCGCTCTTTCAAGCTCATGTAGAACCGGAATATCTCGGCCGGGTGATGTCGATTTCCACAAGCATCATGGTGCTTGCAACCCCGGTGGGCTTGGCTGTTGCAAGCGCATTTGCAGAATTTTCCGGTGTGATGCGCAGCTTTTTCTGGTGTGGCGTCATCATCCTGATTTCGGGGCTGCTTTGCCAGTTCTGGCCGAGCATCCGACATGCGGATCGAAAACTGGAGGAAAGCTGAAGTCTATTCCTTACAAAAAACATCCCGCACGAATTTTCGTGCGGGATGTTTTTCTTTTGGAGGCGCCGACCGGAATCGAACCGGTGAATCAGAGTTTTGCAGACTCGTGCCTTACCGCTTGGCTACGGCGCCACACCCTATATTATTCAAAAGGGCATCTAGTTTATTCCACTAAATGCCCTCTCTTCTCTCTGGAGC